>NZ_JBIVUZ010000006.1:0-576126 GCF_044768565.1 Streptomyces sp. NPDC091280 | reverse complement strand
AGCACGGCGGCCGGCCCGCCTTCGAACTCCGCGCGGTCCTCGCCGCGACCCTCTCCCCGACCTGGGGGATCTACAGCGGGTATGAGTTGTGCGAGGACACTCCGCTACGGCCCGGTAGCGAGGAGTATCTGGACTCCGAGAAGTACCAACTCCGGCCGCGCGACTGGGAATCGGCCGAGCGCGAGGGGCATGGCATCGCTCCCCTCATCGCATCGCTCAACGCGATCCGGCGTCGGCACCCGTCGCTGCGCCGGCTCAGGAATCTCCGCTTCCACCGGACGGACAACGACTCGCTGATCGCCTACAGCAAGACGACGGGCATGGACACGGTGCTGGTGGTCGTCAACCTCGACCCGCACCACACCCAGGAGGCCACGGTCTCGTTGGACATGCCGCAACTCGGCCTGGAATCACACGAATCCATGTGGGTGCACGACGAACTGACGGGTGAGTCCTATCAGTGGGGCAGGACCAACTATGTGCGTCTGGAACCCGGCCGGGCTCCCGCGCACGTGTTCCACGTCCGGCAGTCCACACAGAGCGGAGGGTCACAAGCTTCATGACTGTCAACGAACCGGTCCACGACACCTTCGAGGACACTCCCGCCAAGGACCGGGACCCCGAGTGGTTCAAACGCGCCGTCTTCTACGAGGTCCTGGTCCGCTCCTTCCAGGACAGCAACGGCGACGGCATCGGTGACCTCAAGGGCATCACCGCCAAACTCGACTACCTCCAGTGGCTCGGCATCGACTGCCTCTGGCTCCCGCCCTTCTTCAAGTCCCCCCTGCGCGACGGCGGTTACGACGTCTCCGACTACACCGCCGTCCTCCCCGAATTCGGCGACCTCGCCGACTTCGTGGACTTCGTCGACTCCGCCCACCAGCGCGGCATGCGGGTCATCATCGACTTCGTCATGAACCACACCAGCGACCAGCACCCGTGGTTCCAGGAGTCCAGAAAAGACCCCGAAGGCCCCTACGGCGACTACTACATGTGGGCCGACGACGACAAGCAGTACCCCGACGCCCGCATCATCTTCGTCGACACCGAAGCCTCCAACTGGACCTTCGACCCCGTCCGCAAGCAGTACTACTGGCACCGCTTCTTCTCCCACCAACCGGACCTCAACTACGAGAACCCCGCCGTCCAGGAAGAGATCCTGGCCGCCCTCCGCTTCTGGCTGGACCTCGGTATCGACGGCTTCCGCCTTGACGCCGTCCCCTATCTCTACGCGGCCGAGGGCACCAACTGCGAGAACCTGCCCGCCAGTCACGACTTCCTCAAGCGCGTCCGCCGCGAGATCGACGCGATGTATCCGGACACGGTGCTGCTGGCCGAGGCGAACCAGTGGCCCGAGGACGTCGTCGACTACTTCGGCGACTACCGGAGCGGCGGCGACGAATGCCACATGGCGTTCCACTTCCCCGTCATGCCGAGGATCTTCATGGCCGTCCGGCGGGAGTCCAGGTATCCCGTCTCGGAGATCCTCGCCAAGACCCCCGCGATTCCCTCCGGTTGCCAGTGGGGCATCTTCTTGCGCAACCACGACGAACTGACCCTGGAGATGGTCACCGACGAGGAACGCGACTACATGTGGGCCGAGTACGCCAAGGACCCCCGCATGCGCGCCAACATCGGCATCCGCCGGCGCCTCGCGACCCTGCTGGACAACGACCGCAACCAGATCGAGCTGTTCACCGCCCTGCTCCTGTCGCTGCCCGGCTCGCCGATCCTCTACTACGGCGACGAGATCGGCATGGGCGACAACATCTGGCTCGGCGACCGCGACGCCGTGCGCACACCGATGCAGTGGACCCCCGACCGCAACGCAGGCTTCTCCTCCTGCGATCCGGGGCGCCTCTTCTTGCCGACGATCATGGACCCCGTCTACGGCTACCAGGTCACCAACGTCGAGGCGTCGATGTCGTCGCCCTCCTCGCTGCTGCACTGGACCCGCCGCATGATCGAGATCCGCAAGCAGAACCCCGCCTTCGGCCTCGGCACCTACACCGAACTCCAGTCGACGAACGCGGCGGTGATCGCGTTCCTGCGCGAGTACGAGGACGACCTCGTTTTGTGTGTGCACAACTTCTCGCGGTTCGCGCAGCCCACGATGCTCGATCTGCGGGAGTTCGCGGGACGGCATCCCGTGGAGCTGATCGGCGGGGTGCGCTTCCCGGCGATCGGTGAACTGCCATATCTGCTGACGCTCGCGGGGCACGGCTTCTACTGGTTCCGGCTCCCGCGAGCCGCTCCCCGCACCGGCCGACGACTTTGAGGATGGGCCCGCGAAAGGACGCGTCACCATGTCGAAGACCGCACCCCTCCGACCGGGCGGCCCCGAGGTCGACCGGGCTCCGGCCACGCTCGCCGGGCTGCTGCGCGCATGGCTGCCCGGGCAGCGCTGGTTCGCGGGCAAGGACCGGCCGGCGGCCGACCTCGACGTGCTGTCCACGACGGAGCTGTTCCCGGGCTGTCTCCATCTGCTGGTGCGCGCGTCCCACACCCCGCTGCCCGCGCCGGGCGGCACTCCCCCGCCCGGCGACTGCTACCAACTCCTGCTGGGCGTAGGGCAACACGTCTCGCCACGCCCGCCCCGGGCCGTCATCGGCCGTGTCCGCGAAGGCCCGTTGGCCGGGCTCACGGTGTACGACGCCTTGCAGGACCCCCGGTCGGCCGGACTGCTGCTGGAGCGGCTCCGGCACCCCGGTGCGGCCGGTCCCCTGCGCTTCGAGGCGGACCCGAAGGTGCCGGTGCCCGCCGGACTCGTGCCCCGGCTGCTGGACGCCGAGCAGTCGAACTCCTCGCTGGTGTACGGCGATCGGTTCATCCTCAAGGTGTTCCGGCGGATCCAGCCCGGCGTCAACCCGGACCTGGAACTGCCGGAAGCCCTGGCCGCACAGGGCTGCACCCGGGTGCCGGCACCGGTGGCGTGGTTCCGGACGGCCGAGCCGGGGGCCGCGACGCTCGGGGTGCTCCAGCCGTTCCTTCCGGACGCCTCGGACGGCTGGGCGCTGGCGCTGCGGGCGCTCGCCGCCGGGGGCGAATTCACCACCGAGGCCTATGAGTTGGGGCAGGCCACGGCCGATGTCCATCTCGCGCTGGCCGCGGCCTTTCCGACCGACGCCGGTGGCGGAGACGACCGTGGCGCCGCCGCGATGACCGGGCGTCTGGAGGCCGCCGCGCACTCCGTTCCCGCGCTGCGGCCGTTCGTGCCGGGGCTGCGGACCGCGTTCGACTCGCTGGCCGGGGGTGCCGCAGGCCCGCCCGTCCAGCGCGTCCACGGCGATCTGCATCTCGGGCAGGTGCTGCGGGCGGGCCGCGACTGGTTCGTCATCGACTTCGAGGGCGAGCCGTCCCGACCGCTGGCCGAACGGCGCAGCGCGCAGTCACCCGTGCGGGACATCGCCGGGATGCTGCGGTCCTTCGACTACGCGGCCAGGCAGCGCCGTCCGTGGCGCCCCGAGTGGGCGCGCCGCTGCCGGGACGCCTACTGTGCGGGCTACGCGGCCCGGTCCGGCTGGGACCCCCGCACCGAGCACGCCCTGCTGCGCGCCTACGAGACGGACCGCGCGGTCTACGAAGTGCTCTACGAGGCCAGGCACCGCCCGGACTGGCTTCCCGTACCCATGGCGGCGATCGAGCGACTCGCCGTCCGAGGAGGCTGAACTCCGTGGCCCTGCGCGACACTTCACCTTCGGAGGCGGGCGGCCCCGCCGTGGCCCCGCACCTGGACCCGGCCGACCGCGAGCGTCTGCTGTCGGGGGCCCACCACGACCCGCACGCGCTGCTCGGCGCGCGCCCGGTCGCGGGCGGGATCGCCTTCCGGGCGCTACGGCCGTACGCCCGGGCCGTGAGTGTCGTGATCGACGGGATGCGCAACCCGCTCGCCTCGGAAGGGGGCGGCCTCTTCTCCGGCGTACTGCCGCTCGACGCGGTCCCGGCGTACACGCTGCTGGTGTCGTACGCGGACGGCGGCGAGCACGAGGTGCACGACCCGTACCGCTTCCTGCCCGCGCTCGGGGACCTCGATCTGCACCTGATCCGGGAGGGGCGGCACGAGGAGCTGTGGAAGGCGCTCGGCGCGGAGCCGATGACCCACGAGGGAGTGACCGGCAGCCGTTTCTCCGTGTGGGCGCCGAACGCCCAAGGGGTGCGTGTCGCCGGGGACTTCGGCTCCTGGGACGGGACGGCGTTCCCCATGCGGTCGCTCGGCTCGTCGGGGGTGTGGGAGCTGTTCCTGCCGGGGGTGGGCGAGGGCGCGCGCTACAAGTTCGAGATCACCTCGCGGCGCGGTGACCGCTTCCTCAAGGCGGACCCGATGGCCCGCCGCACGGAGGTGCCGCCCGCCACGGCGTCCATCGTGACGGCCTCCCACTACAACTGGGACGACGCCGAGTGGCTGGCCCGCCGCACCGAAGTCCCCGTCCACGAAGCGCCGTTCTCCGTCTACGAGGTCCATCTCGCCTCCTGGCGACCGGGCCTGACGTATCGACAGCTGGCGGTCGAACTGCCCGCGTACGTCAACGACCTGGGCTTCACCCACGTCGAGTTCATGCCGGTGACCGAGCATCCCTTCGGCGGCTCCTGGGGCTACCAGGTCACCGGCTTCTACGCCCCGACCGCCCGCCTGGGCACCCCCGACGACTTCAGGTTCCTCGTGGACGCGCTCCATCAGGCCGGCATCGGCGTGATCATGGACTGGGTGCCGGCCCACTTCCCCAAGGACGACTGGGCGTTGGCCCGGTTCGACGGGGAGCCGCTGTACGAGCCGGGGGACGCGCGGCGGGCCGAGCATCCGGACTGGGGGACGTACGAGTTCGACCTCGGGCGGACCGAGGTGCGCAACTTCCTGGTGGCGAACGCCGTCTACTGGTGCGAGGAGTTCCACATCGACGGGCTGCGCGTGGACGCCGTCGCCTCCATGCTCTACCTCGACTACTCGCGCGACTCGGGCCAGTGGACGCCGAACGTCCATGGCGGGCGCGAGGATCTGGACGCGGTCGCCTTCCTCCGGGAGATGAACGCGACCGTGTACCGGCGGGTGCCCGGTGTCGTGACGATCGCGGAGGAGTCCACGGCCTGGGACGGCGTCACGCGTCCCACCGACACCGGCGGACTCGGCTTCGGCTTCAAGTGGAACATGGGCTGGATGCACGACTCGCTCGGTTACATGGCGCACGAGCCTGTGCACCGCAGGTTCCATCACCACGAGATGACCTTCTCGATGGTGTACGCGTACAGCGAGAACTACGTCCTGCCCATCTCGCACGACGAAGTGGTGCACGGCAAGCGGTCATTGGTGTCGAAGATGCCCGGCGACTGGTGGCAGCGGCGTGCGGACCACCGGGCGTATCTGGGGTTCATGTGGGCCCATCCCGGCAAGCAACTCCTCTTCATGGGCCAGGAGTTCGCCCAGGGCGCCGAGTGGTCCGAAGCGCATGGCCCCGACTGGTGGCTCCTCGACCCGGGCTACGGCGCCGAGCCCGACCACCGTGGGGTCCAGCGCCTGGTCCGCGACCTCAACACCGTCTACCGCACGACGCCCGCCCTCTGGCAGCTCGACACCCGGCCCGCCGGGTTCCGCTGGGTGCTGGGCGACGCGGCCGAGGACAACGTCCTCGCCTTCCTGCGCTTCGACGCCGAGGGCGTGCCGCTGCTCTGTGTCAGCAACTTCTCCCCCGTCGTGCGCCACGACTACGGCCTCGGCGTCCCCGAGGACATCACGGCGTGGCGCCAGGCACTCAACACCGACTCCGTCGCCTACGGCGGCAGCGACGTCACCGACCCCGACCCGGTCAAACCGGAGGACGGTCACATCCGGCTCACCCTCCCGCCCCTGGCGACGGTGTGGCTGACACCTGGGTGACCGTGCTCACGACCTCGTACACCCCGCTTTGTCGGGTCGGTTCCACCCGACCGGCAAACTCCCCAGGGTCACTTCCCTGTTCCCCTCACCAATCGCTCACACCTGGGCTACATTCGAGCACCGTCGATAACAGTAATGATCGGCAGAGTCACGCCCCGTACAACCCAGGAGCAGCGCATGCGCGACTTCGCCGTCGCTCCACCCCCCACTCCCGCCCTGACCACCCTCACCGGCGGTCTCGCCGACAGCCTCTTCGAGACGGCGGCCGTCAATCCCACCCTTCCGCTGGTCGCCCGCCGTCCCGACCCCTCCGCCACGGTCTGGGAAGAGGTGACGGCGGTCGAGCTGCGGGACGAGGTCGTCGACGTGGCGAAGGGGTTGATCGCCTCCGGGATCGCGCCGGGCAGCCGGGTCGCGATCATGGCCCGTACCCGGTACGAGTGGACGGTGCTCAGCCACGCCCTGTGGGCGGTCGGCGCCGAGGTGGTGCCGGTGCATCCGACGTCCTCGCGCGAGCAGGTCGAGTGGATCCTGCGGGACGCCAACTGCGTGGCCGTGGTCGTGGAGGACGAACAGGGCATCATGACGGTCGGCACGGTGTGTGCCGCGCTGCCCCTGCTGCGGCACGTCTGGCAGCTGGACTCCGGGGCGCTGCCCCAACTCGTCGAGCGGGGCACGTACATCCCGCAGACCACGGTGGACTCGCTGCGCCGGATCGTGATGCCGGACTCGACGGCGGTCGTCGCCTACACCTCGGGCACCTCGGGCCGCCCGATGGGCTGCGCGCTGAGCCACCGCAGCCTGGCCAGCCCCTGTGACACGCTGCTCGCGGGCTGGCCGAACACGGCGGCGCCCGCGGGACAACAGCCCGCGGTCCTGGCCTTCCTGCCCTTCTCCCATGTGTACGGCCTGATGATCCAGGGCCTGTGCACGCGCGGCGGCTGGCTGATGGCGCACGAGCCGGAGATGACCGAGGCCGCGCTGGTGTCGGGGCTGCGCTCGTTCCGGCCCACCTATCTCTACGCCGTGCCGTCGGTCTTCGAGAAGATCTACAAGAACATGCTGCGGACGGCCCAACAGCTGGGCCGCGGCGCGCTGTTCGAGCGGGCCGCGGCGACCGCGCGGGAGTTCGCGGCGGCCGAGGAGCGGCTGAGACTCGGCCGGGGCTCGGGCCCCGGGCTCGATCTGCGGCTCCAGCACGCCGTGTTCGAGCGGACGGTGTACCGCAAGCTGCGCGCGGGGCTGGGCGGCCGGGTGGTCGGCGCCACGTCGGGCGGTTCCCCGCTCAACCGTGAACTGTCCTTGTTCTACGCGGGGATCGGCATCATGGTGCACGACGGCTACGGGCTCACGGAGACCGCCGGCGGGATCACCATGCAGCCGGCGGGCCGGGAGAAGATCGGCACCGTGGGGCAGGCGCTGCCGGGCACCGAGATCCGGGTGGCGGAGGACGGCGAGATCCTGGTGCACGGCCCTTCGGTGTTCCAGGGCTACATCAACGACGAGCGGGCGACCCGCTCGACGATGCACGCGGGCTGGCTGGCGACCGGGGACATCGGACGGCTGGACACCGAGGGGTATCTGACGATCACCGGCCGCAAGAAGGACATCATCATCACCAGCAGCGGCAAGAGCGTGGCACCGGCCGCGCTGGAGAACCGGCTGCGCATGCATCCCCTGATCCATCAGGCGGTGGTGGTCGGCGACGACCGTCCCTGCGTGGGGGCGCTGCTGACCCTGGACCCGGAGTTCGTGGCGCACTGGCAGGCCGGTCTCGCGATGCAGAGCGACGCGCGGGGCCGGGAGGCGCGTGAGGAGAACGCGCTGCGGGAGGAGATCACCCGGGCCGTGGCAGCCGCCAACAGCCCGGTGGGGCGCGCCGAGTCGATCCGGGTGTTCCGGGTGCTCCCGCAGCCGTTCGACGTCGCGGGCGGGCTGCTGACGCCGTCGATGAAGCTGCGCAGGGACGCGATCGTGCGCCACTACGCCTTCGAGATCGACGCGATGTACCAGGCGCGTGCCCGTGCCCCGCGGCTGCCGACGGTGGACGAGCAGGTCACGGGGTGGGAGGACGCGGACAACGTGTTCCGGTGAGGTCACCGGGACAGAGGCATCACTCCGGGCGGTGGGCCACGACCGCGAACATCGTCACCGACATGTGCAGGGCCCCTTGTTCGGCGGCCTCGGTCAGGTCGGTGTAGGCGCGGTCGCGCTGGGCCTCGGTGAGGGCGCCGCGGCGGACGGCGGACTCGCCGAGCATGCGGACCAGCGGCCAGACGACCGAGCGGTGGTCCTGGAGGAGCGCCTGCGAGCCCCGGTCGTCGACGACGAACCCGGCCGCGCTGAGCTGGCCGACGAGCCGGCGTCCGGCGTAGGGGTTGGCCGCGCCGGTGAGGGCGCCCGAGGTGAGCGCGGCCATGATCTCCGGGTCGCCGGGGTGCAGGATCGTGGTCGCCCAGTCGGTGTCGAGGAGGGCCACGCGTCCGCCGGGGCGCAGTACGCGGGCCATCTCGGCGACGGCCTCGTCCGGCTCCTTGAGGTGCTGGAGCACCCGTTCGCACCAGACGAGGTCCACGGAGGCGTCCGGCACGGGCAGGGACAGCGCGTCGCCGTCCGTGAAACGGGCCGGGCTGCCGGCCTCGGCGGCACGCTCCTGGGCGATCGTGCGCAGCCCGGGGTTGGGCTCGACGCCGAGCGCAGACCCGGTGTCCCCTACGGCTGCGGCGAGTTCACGGGTCGTCGAGCCGGTACCGGACCCGATGTCGAGGGCACGCTCACCGGGACTCGGGGCGAGTGCCTCGTGCGCCCAGGCCCGCAGTCGTCGTACGCCGGGATTGGCCTCCTGTATGTCGAGCGCCGCCACCAGCCGGGGCACGCCGGTGGGGTCGATGTTCTGGGTGCGGAAGCCGGAGCCCGGGTCGGGCGGGGTGTGCGACATGGCGAGCACTCTACGGTCGGTGCCGATCGTCCAGGGGCGGGGCGAGGCCGGTTCGCGTACGCCATTTGTTCACGCGCCCGGGGCGTACGCCCGGCGCCGACGGGGCATGCTGGTGCTCCGCGTGTACGTCTGCCCGCCGCGCTCAACTGGCGGAACCGCCCCGGGCACGGTGGGATCGATGGTGGTGTGCGAAGCAGCGATCCAGGGGCAGGCGTACGGCGTCGAGGCAGACCGCCTGGAGCCGCAGAAGGGATGAACACCGTGACACGACCGAGGATCCTGGTGGTTGGCGCAGGCTTCGCAGGAGTGGAGTGCGTGCGCCGCCTGGAACGGAAACTCTCGCCGCAGGAGGCGGACGTCGCCCTCGTGACGCCGTTCTCCTACCAGCTCTATCTCCCCCTGCTGCCCCAGGTCGCCTCCGGCGTCCTGACCCCGCAGTCGATCGCCGTCTCGCTGCGCCGCAGCAGCAAGTACCGCACCCGGATCATCCCCGGCGGCGCGATCGGTGTGGACATCAAGGCCAAGGTCTGTGTGATCCGCACGATCAACGACGAGATCGTCAACGAGCCCTACGACTACATCGTGCTCTCCCCCGGCAGCATCACGCGCACCTTCGACATCCCCGGGCTGACCGATCACGCCTTCGGGATGAAGACCCTCGCCGAGGCCGCCTACATCCGCGACCACGTGATCACGCAGCTCGACCTCGCGGACGCCAGCGACGACCCGGCGGAGAAGGCCTCGCGGCTCCAGTTCGTGGTGGTGGGCGGCGGGTACGCCGGTACCGAGACCGCCGCCTGTCTCCAGAAGCTGACGCATGCCGCCGTCAAGCGCTACCCCCGGATCGACCCGGGGCTGATCAAGTGGCACCTCATCGACATCGCGCCGAAGCTGATGCCCGAGCTGGGCGACAAGCTCGGCAGGAGCGCGCAGGAGATCCTCACCCGGCGCGGCATCGACATCTCCCTGGGCGTCTCCATCGCCAAGGCCGGGCCGGAGGAGGTCACCTTCACGGACGGGCGGGTGGTGCCGACCCGGACGCTGATCTGGACGGCCGGTGTGGTCGCCAGTCCGCTGATCGCCACGCTCGGTGCGGAAACGATTCGCGGGCGGCTCGCGGTCACCGCCGACATGAACCTCCCCGGGCACGACGGGGTGTTCGCGCTCGGCGACTCCGGCGCGGTGCCGGACGAGGCCAAGGGCGGGGACGGCGCGATCTGCCCGCCGACCGCGCAGCACGCGATGCGCCAGGGCAAGGTCGTCGCGGACAACGTCATCGCGACCCTGCGCAACCAGCCGCTGAAGCCGTACGTCCACAAGGACCTCGGTCTCGTCGTGGACCTCGGCGGCAAGGACGCGGTGTCCAAGCCGCTCGGCATCGAACTGCGCGGACTGCCCGCCCAGGTCGTGGCCCGCGGCTACCACTGGTCGGCGCTGCGCACCAACGTCGCCAAGGTCCGGGTGGCGACGAACTGGACACTGAACGCGCTGGCCGGCGACGACTTCGTGCGCACCGGCTTCCAGGCCCGCAAACCGGCCACCCTGAAGGACTTCGAGTACACCGACTCGTACCTCTCGCCGGAGCAGGTGCGGGACCGGGTCGAGGGGTCCGGGCCCCGGGAGCCGTAGCATCGACGGTACGGATCTTGGTGTGAACCTGGGGAGAGTACGACGGCGTGAGGACAGCGGGACGGACGGCGTGGGCGCGGGTGCGGTATCGGGTCGCGGCGTCCGACCCCGGGCTGCTGAGGCTGACGGCCGGGCTGCGGACGGTCGCCTCCATCGCGCTCACGCTGGCCGTGCTCTCCCTGCTGGGCGCCACCGTGCCGCATCTGGTGGCCGGGGCGATGTCGGCGATGGTCTCCACGTTCGCGATCCGCGAGAAGCAGCGGGTCCAGCAGGCGGTGACGCTCGCGCTCGGGGTGCCGGTGGCGCTGGCCTCGGTGTCGCTGAGCGCGCTGCTGAACTCGCGGGTGGTCGCCGGTGACGTCTTCTTCGTCCTGCTGATCTTCGGCGCGGTCTACAGCCGCCGCTTCGGCGACCGGGGCACCGCGCTCGGGCTGATCGGCTTCCAGATCTACTTCCTGTCACTGTTCGTCGGCGCGACCGTCTCCACCCTGCCCCAGCTCTACGGCGTGATCGGCGTCGCCTTCGCGTGCAGCGCGCTGGTCCGGTTCGCGCTGGTGCCGGAGACGCCCTCGGGGACGCTGGACCGGCTGCGGCGGGCGTTCCGGGGTCGGTTCGCCCAACTGGTCACCGCGCAGCTGGCGTTGCTGGAGGCCGGTCCCGACGACATGGAGAAGGCCCTCGACGACGTGCGGGAGGGGACCGCGCGGCTGCACGAGACGGCGCTGCTGATCCAGGGGCGGCTGGAGGACGGGACCTCGGACGAGGCGGTGGCGCGGCTGGTGCAGCGGCGGATCGCGGACGCGGAGATCGCGGCCGAGCGGCTGGGGCTCCTGCTGCTGACCGCGCGCAGCGCCGAGCGGGGACACACCCTGACCCTGCATCTGCCGGGCGCGCCCGTCCCGTCGGCCGACCGGCTGGCGGTGCGGGACCGGACGACCGACACACTGCGCCACGAGCTGGAGGCGCTGCGCCTGCTGGTGCTGCGGCCCGTGGGCACGGACTCGGGCACCGGGCTGGCCCAGGTGCGCAACCGGCTGCTGGGCTATCGCGAGGAGGAGAACCTGCCGCCGGCCTCCGACGCCGTGCAGGACGTGTTCCGGGGCATCGGCGAGGCCGGGCGGGCGGTGCTGGGGCTGCGGATCGCCGTGGACGGGCCGCAGGACGAGTCCGAGGACACACCCGCGACGGCCCGTTCGCGCGAGGAGCTGGACGCGGAGGACGTCGCCATCGCGGGCAGCGAGGAGGCCGAGCGGGAGAGCGCGGAGCGCACCGGGCTGCGGCGGCCGACGACACGGGCCGCCGTGCAGGTGGCGGTGGGGTCGTCGCTGGCGATCGTCGGCGGCGAGTTCCTGTCCGGCCAGCGCTGGTACTGGGCGGTGCTGACCTGCTGGATCGTGTTCCTCAACACCTCCTCCACGGGCGAGATCCTGGTCAAGGGCTACCGGCGGCTGCTCGGCACGGTCCTCGGGGTGGTGGCCGGTATCGGTCTGGCGGGGGTGGTCGGGCATCACACCTGGACGGCGTTCGCCCTGGTGCTGCTGTGCATCTTCGCGATGTTCTACACGGCACCGCTGTCGTACACCCTGATGTCCTTCTTCGTCACCGCGATGCTGGGCCTGCTCTACACGCTGCTGCACACCTACAGCGCGTCGGTGCTGGTGCTGCGGGTGGAGGAGACGGCGCTGGGCGCGGCCTGCGGGGTGGTCGCGGCGGCGCTGGTGCTGCCGGTGCACACGGACCGCCGTACGAACGACCTGCTCGGGACGGTGCTGGCGCGGCTCACGGAGGTCACCGAGGCCTCCGTCGAGCAGCTCAGCGGTGGCGCTCAGGCCGAACTCCTCGACAAGGCAAGGGACTTGGACCAGGCGCTGGCCGATCTGAGCGCCTCCACGCAGCCGCTGACGCATCCGATCACACCGCTGCGGGCCCGCCGGGACACCGCGCGGTTCGTCGTCGCGCTGCTGGAGACCTGCGCCTATCACGCGCGGTATCTGGCGGCGACGGCGGAGCTGCTGCCGACGCATCCGTCGATCGCGGCCGATCCCCGGCTGCGGGAGGCGGGGCGCCGGATCGTGCACAACATCGGGGTGATCGGCGCGCAGGTCGCGGACGGGGACGCGGCGGGCGAGATCGAGACCGGGCCGAGCATCGCGTCCCTGCTGCGGCCCGGCACGCCCGGGACCCCGCGCTACGGCCGGGTCACCGACCGCGTGCTGCGGCATCTCCAGCGGCTGGACGAGGCCGTGGTGGGCCTGGCGCGCCCGCTCGGTGTGCCGGTTCCGGCGCCCACGAAGTGAAACCGGTCACGCGACCGGTTCAGCGGGGTACGAAATGCCCGCTGATGGTTTACGGTTCATTCATACGTGGTCACGGAGTCGACCGTACCGTCCTCCGCTGCCACCGCTTAACGGCCCTGGCTGGTCTCCCCCGTCCAGCCAGGGCTTTTTCATGCCCGGATTTTCCGTCCCCCGAGGTGCCCGGGACGTCGACAGCGGCTCAAATGGGGTAGGGAGAATTCCGGAACCGCTGTCGGCGAGGAGTCCCGAGCCATGACCAAAGCGATAAAACTGCTGACCGCCCTGCCCCAGGCCCAACGCGAACGGCTGATGGAGCTCGCGCAGGAGGTGTCGTTCGCCGAGGACTCCAGAATCTTCGAGGCCGGCGGCACGGCCGACCGCTTCTGGGTGATCCGCTCCGGCGCGGTCTCGCTCGACCAGCGGGTCACCGCCCAGCAGCGCGTGACCGTGGGCAGTCTCGGGGCGGGCGACCTGCTGGGCTGGTCGTGGCTGTTCCCGCCGTATCGGTGGGACTTCGGCGCGGAGGCGTTCAGCGCCGTGCGGGCCTACGAGTTCGACGCGGCGGCGGTGCTCGCCCTGTGCGTGGAGGATCCGCTGCTCGGGCTGTCCCTGGTGCGGATCGTCGCGGAGATCCTGGCGCACCGGCTGGAGCTGACCCGGGGCAAGCTCATGGAGCACTACACGCTCCACGGGCATGTCTGAGCGCGGTCTCAGACGCGGTAGCGGCGCAGCGCCGGGACCGCGAAGGCCAGCATCAGCATGATGACCACCACCAGGATCCCGCCGCCCGCGACGGCCGTGCGCGCGCCGAAGGCCGAGCCCGCCGTGCCGTGCAGCACGTCGGCCAGGCGCGGCCCGCCCGCCACCACGACGGTGAACACGCCCTGCATCCGGCCGCGCATCTCGTCGGTCGCGGCGGACAGCAGGATCGCCCCGCGGAACACCATGGAGACCATGTCGGCGACCCCGGCGGCGGCCAGGAACACCACGCCGACCCACAGGTTGCGGCTCAGTCCGAACCCGGTGATGGCCACGCCCCAGGCGACGACCGCGCCGATCACCATCCAGCCGTGCCGCCGCGCCCGCGAGAACGTGCCGGAGAACAGTCCGCCGACCACCGCGCCGACGGGGATCGCCGCGAACAGCGTGCCGAGCGCGAGGCCCTCGCCGTAGGGCGCGTAGGTCTGGGCGGCGAGCTGCGGGAACAGGGCGCGGGGCATGCCGAAGACCATCGCGACGATGTCGGCGAGGAAGGACAGCAGCAGCACCTTGTGCAGCGAGATGTAGCGGAACCCGGCGACGACCTCGCGCCAGCCCGCCCGCCGTGGGGTCGCGGACTCCAGGGGTGGCAGCGAGGGCAGCCGGACGACCGCCCAGAGCGTGACGCACAGGGCCAGCGCGTCGATGAGGTACAGCTCGGGCAGGCCGACGACCGGGATGAGGGCGCCCGCGAGGAGCGGTCCGACGACCTGTCCGGTCTGCATCACGGTCGAGCCCAGCGCGTTGGCGGCGGCCAGCTGCTCGGCCGGGACCAGGCGGGCGATGGAGGCGTTGCGGGCGGGCGCGTTGAGGCCCCAGAAGGCCTGCTGCATCGCGAGCAGCAGCATCAGCGCGGCCACCGATTCGAGGCCGGTGACGGCCTGGAGCCAGAACAGCACCGAGGTGAGGGCGATGCCGCTGTTGGTGATCAGGAGCAGTTTGCGGCGGTCCATGGTGTCGGCGATGGCGCCGCCCCACAGCGCGAACACGATGAGGGGCAGCAGGCCGGCCATGCTGGCGGCGCCGACCCAGGCGGAGGAGCCGGTGATGTCGTAGATCTGCTTGGGTACGGCGACGGCGGTGAGCTGGCTGCCGACGGCCGTGACGATGGTGGAGGACCACAGGCGGCGGTAGGCGGGGATGCGCAGCGGGCGGGTGTCCATCGCCCAGCGGCGCCAGCCGCGCCGGGGTGGCGCGGCGGGTTCCGTGTCCTTCGCGTCCTCGGGTGCGGTGCCGCTGTCGGTGCTCTCGCTGGTGTCCACTGGCTTCCTGGTTGCTCGCTACATCTAGTCGACCGGGTTCACTATCGCAGCACCGGCCGCGGGCGCGGTATCCGCCCGTCTCACGCTCCGGCGACGAGCGTCGCGCCGAGGCCGATCATCGTGGCGGCGACCAAGCCGTCCAGGACCCGCCAGGCCGCGGGCCTGGCAAGGAACCGCCTGAGCAGCCGGGCGCCGAAGCCGAGCGCGGTGAACCAGCACACGCTGGCGCACACGGCGCCGAGGCCGAAGGTCCAGCGCAGCGGGCCGCGGTCGGCGGCGATCGAGCCGAGGAGGAAGACGGTGTCGAGGTACACGTGCGGGTTGAGCCAGGTCATCGCCAGGCAGGTGAGGACGGCCCGGCGGCGCGAGCCGGTCCCCTCGCCCTCGGCGCGCAGGGCGGCGGGCCGGAACATCCGGCGGGCGGCGAGGACGCCGTACCCGAGGAGGAAGGTGCCGCCGATCAGGCCGACCGTCCTGAGCGCGCCCGGCCAGGCGACCACGACCGCGCCGACCCCGCCGACGCCCAGCGCGATGAGGAGGGCGTCGGACAGGGCGCAGATGCCGACGACGGCGAGGACGGCGTCGCGGCGGATGCCCTGGCGCAGGACGAAGGCGTTCTGGGCGCCGATGGCGACGATGAGCGAGAGGCCGGTGCCGAAGCCGGCGGCAGCCGCTGAGAGGGCGTTGGTCACGCCCTCGACGCTAGAGAGCCCGGCATCAGGAGTACAGCTAAAGATTCTTACGTAACATTAGCGCTCGTGATGGTCTCGGAGCTGCCCCTCGATCAGGTGCGGACGCTGCTCGCGGTGGTCGACGAGGGCACGTTCGACGCGGCGGCCACCGCCCTGCATGTGACGCCCTCGGCGGTCAGCCAGCGGGTCAAGGCCCTGGAGCAGCGCACGGGCCGGGTCCTGCTGCTGCGCACCAAACCGGTACGGACCACCGAGTCCGGCGAGGTGGTCGTGCGGTTCGCCCGGCAGTTGGCCCGGCTGGAGCGGGACGCGCGCGCCGAACTCGGGATGAGCGGGGCCGGGGAGCCGACCCGGGTGTCGGTCGCGGTCAACGCGGACTCCCTCGCCACCTGGTTCCTGGCCGCGCTCCCCCGCGTCCCGCGCGAGCTCCACGTCTGCTTCGAACTCCGCCGCGAGGACGAGGACCACACGGCGGCCCTGCTGCGCGAGGGCCTGGTCATGGCGGCGGTGACCTCGGCACCGGACGCGGTGCCCGGCTGCTCGGTGCGGGCGCTGGGGCGGATGCGCTATCTCCCGGTCGCGAGCCCGGAGTTCGCCAGGACCTGGCTCACGGGCCCACTGCGGGACGCTCTCCCCGAGGCCCCGGTGGTGACCTTCGACCGGCTGGACGACTTCCAGGACACCTTCGTACGACGGCTGCGGCACGGGGCGGGCGGCGCGGGCGCGGTACGGCATCGCGTGCCGACCTCGGAGGGCTTCGTCCAGTCCGTCGCCGCCGGGCTGGGCTGGGGCATGGTCCCGGAGATGCAGGCCGGGCCGCTGCTGGACGCCGGGCGGCTGGTGAACCTCGCGCCGGAGCGTCCCGTCGACGTACCGCTGTACTGGCAGCAGTGGAAACTGGACTCCCCCGCGCTGGCCGCCGTGGCCCGCGCGGTCATGGAGACGGCGACGGCGGCGCTGCGCGGCTAGCCAACTGGAGGGCGACGCTGTCCAGCAGCATCTCCAGGGCCGTCGGATACGCGCTGTCGACCATGCGGGTCGCCAGCAGCGGGGCCGCCTCGGCGATCCGCGGGTGGGTGGTGCGGGGCAGGCGGGCGTAGGTGGAGCGCCACATCGCCTCGTCGGCGCGCAGGGCCGCGCTCGGCAGCGCCAGGGACGCGGCGTCGAGGGCGGCGAAGGCCAGGGTCTGGTCGATGAACGCGTGGTAGATCCGCACGGTGTCCGCCAGCGGGAGGCCGGCCGTGCGCAGGACGTCGAGCAGGGCCTCGTCGGCGGCGAGTTCGTTGGCGCGGCCGGTGACGCGGCTCGCCGTGAGCTGGGCGGCCTGCGGGTGGGCGACGTAGGCGGCGTGGATGCGCAGGCCGATCGCGCGCAGGTCGGCCCGCCACTCCCCCGTGGCCGCCCAGCCGCGCAGCGCCTGTCCGACGAGGGCGTCGCCGATGGCGAGGGTCAGCTCGTCCATGCCCCGGAAGTAGCGGTAGAGGGTGCTGGGGTCGGCGTCCAGGGCGAGGCCGAGGCGGCGGGCGGTCAGGCCCGCGCTGCCGTGCTCGCGCAGCATGCGCAGGGCCGTCTCCACGATCAGCCGCTCCGAGAGGACCGTGCCGCTCTTGGTGGGCCGGCGCCGACGCCTCTTCTCCTCGGGCACCACCGGTTTCGGCATCGCCGCCTCCTCGCACACCCTTATGCCAACGCCATTGACCTTATCCGGACGGCGGGCGTTGTATCACCGGTGAGACAGGTGGGATATCGGCACTGAAGGAGTTCTTGCCATGCGTGTACTGCTCGTGGGGGCCGGTGGTGTGGGCGGCGCGATCACGCGGATCGCGGCCCGGCGGCCGTTCTTCGACGCGATGGTGGTCGCCGACTACGACCTGTCCCGTGCCGAGGCGGCCGTCGCCGCGCTCGGGGAGCGGGGCGACCGGTTCCGCGCCGAGCGGCTGGACGCGAACGACGAGGAGGCCGTCGCGGCGGCGCTGCGGTCGCACGGGTGCGACGTGCTGCTGAACGCGACCGACCCGCGCTTCGTCCTCCCCCTGTTCCGGGCGGCGCGGGCCGCCGGGGCGAACTACCTCGACATGGCGATGTCGCTGTCCCGGCCGCACCCCGACCGGCCCTACGAGGAGTGCGGGGTCAAGCTGGGGGACGCGCAGTTCGAGGACGCGGCCGAGTGGGAGAAGGCGGGTGCGCTGGCGCTCGTCGGGATGGGTGTGGAGCCGGGGCTCTCGGACGTGTTCGCGCGGTACGCCGCCGACGAACTCTTCGACGAGATCGAGGAGATCGGCATCCGCGACGGCGCCGACCTCACCGTCGACGGCTACGACTTCGCGCCGTCCTTCTCCATCTGGACCACGATCGAGGAGTGCCTGAACCCGCCGGTCGTCTACGAGGCCGGGCGCGGCTGGTTCACCACGGCGCCGTTCAGCGAGCCCGAGGTGTTCGACTTTCCCGAGGGCATCGGCCCGGTGGAGTGCGTGAACGTGGAGCACGAGGAGGTGCTGCTGGTCCCGCGCTGGGTGGACGCGCGGCGGGTCACCTTCAAGTACGGGCTGGGCAACGAGTTCATCGAGACGCTGAAGACCCTCCATCTGCTCGGCCTGGACCGCACCGAGCCGGTCACCGTGCCGAGCGCTTCGGGGCCGGTCGCCGTCTCGCCGAGGGATGTCGTCGCCGCCTGTCTGCCCGACCCCGCGACGCTGGGCGACCGGATGCGCGGCAAGACCTGTGCGGGCACGTGGGTGCGGGGCACGAAGGACGGGGCGCCGCGCGAGGTGTACCTGTACCACGTGGTCGACAACGAGTGGTCGATGGCGGAGTACGGCGCGCAGGCCGTGGTGTGGCAGACCGCGATCAACCCGGTGGTCGCGCTGGAGCTGCTGGCCACGGGCGCGTGGAGCGGCTCGGGTGTGCTGGGCCCGGAGGCGTTCCCGGCCGGCCCGTTCCTGGACCTGCTGACGGCGTACGGCTCGCCCTGGGGGCTGCGGGAGCAGTGAGTCCGCTCAACCGGCGTCCGGCGCGGGCGAGTCGGGCAGCCGCAGGGTGAACGTGGAGCCGGTGCCGGGGGTGCTCGCCGCCTCGACCGTGCCGCTGTGGGCGGCGGCCAGGTCCCGGACGATGGACAGGCCGAGGCCGCTGCCCCCGGTGCGGCGGCTGCGGGACTGGTCGGCGCGCCAGAACCGCTCGAAGACGTGCGGCAGGTCCTCGGGCGCGATGCCCGTGCCGGTGTCGGTGACGGTCAGGACGGCCCGGTCGCCCTCGCGCCACGCGGTGAGGGTCACCGAGCCGTCGACCGGTGTGTGGCGCAGCGCGTTGGACACGAGGTTGCCGAGCACCTGGCGCATGCGCACCGGGTCCGCGTCCAGCCAGAGGGTGCCGTCCGCCTTGGTGAGCAGGACGACCCCGGCCGTGTCGGCGGTGACCCGGTAGGCGGCGGCGACCTGGTCGAAGAGGTCCTCGACGCGCACGGGTTCGCGGTGCAGCCGCAGCGTTCCGGCGTCCGCCGCCGCGAGGTCCTGGAGGTCGTCGATGACGCGTTGGAGGACCATCGCCTCCTCGTGCAGGGAGCCCAGGAGCGCCGGGTCGGCCTCGACGAAGCCGTCGCGGGTGACCTCCAGCCAGCCCCGGATGTTGGTGAGCGGGCTGCGCAGTTCATGGGCGATGTCGCTGACCATGGCCTTGCGCTGGGCCTCCATGCGTTCGCGGCGGTCGGCGAGGTCGTTGAAGGCCTCGGCGAGGATGCCGGTCTCGTCCCGGGTCCGCACCGGCACCCGGACGTGCAGTTCCGGCGGCTGCTGGGCGGCTTCGGTCAGGGCGCGCAGAGGGCGGACGAGGCGGGTGGCGACGACCGCCGTCACCAGGACCGTGAGCGCCAGTACGGCCGCCGCCGCGCCGACGACCTTGGCCTTGTTGGCCGGGGAGACGTCGAAGCGGGGCGCGGTGGTGTCGCCGCCGCCCAGGAAGAGTTCGGCGACGGGTGCCACGTAGGGGTCGAGTTGGGCGCGGAGCGCGTCGCCGGTGCAGGTCTCGCCCGTCTGCACCGCGGTGGCGGGGCCCCGCTTGTAGTAGGGGCCGGGGATGTAGCGGGAGGCCAGGCTCTGCTGGGTGGTGTCGACGGCGAAGAACAGCGAGTCGTCGGCGGTGAGCCCGTCCTTCGCGAGACAGGCGTGCACCCGCGCGGTGAGGTCCTGGAGGGCGTTCCGCTCTGTGCCGGTCAGGCTCTGGAGCTTGCCGTTGCCGCACTTCTCGGCGGCGTACTCGGAGGAGGCGGTGCCGCTCGGCTCGACGAGAGCGGGCCGGCCGCTCGGCGTCGTCACGACGGTCGACTCCAGGCCGAGCCGGGAGAGGCAGCGCTGCTGCTGCGTGGCGATCTCCTTGAGGAGCGCGCTCTCGTCGGCCGTCAGCCGGTAGGGGCCCACCACCCGGGGGTCGAGTCCGCTGAGCTGCGCGCCGGCCTCGGTGTACGTGTCGGTGTGCAGCGGGTCGACGCTCGCGGCGGCGCGGGGCGGCAGTGAGGTGCCGTGCGCAGCGGAGTCGGCGATGAGGGTGCGGTCGGAGGTGGTGAGGGCGATGCGGCGGCCCATCTTCTTCGACAGGGCGCGGACGGTGGGTGCGACGCCGTTCCAGTCGGGGTGGGTCGCCGCGTATCCGCTGAGCCGCGCGAGGATGCGCATGTCGTCGGCGAGGTCCTGGCCCTGTTCCTCCTGGATGGCCCGGGTGGTGGTCTCCACCGCCAGCCAGGCCGTCGCGCCGACCGAGCAGAGCGCGATCAGCACGGTGGCGACGAGCAGCCGGACCAGCAGCCGCTTGCGCAGCGGTATCCGGGGCCTCATGCCCGGCCGCCGCTCAGTTTGTAGCCGACCCCGAACACGGTCAGCAGCCGGACGGGTCGGCGCGGGTCGGCCTCTATCTTCCGGCGCAGGTTCATGATGTGGACGTCGACGGCCCGTTCGGTGGACGCCCGGTCCAGGCCCCGGGTGCACTGAAGCAACTGCCGCCGGGAGAAGACCCGTTCGGGCTCGGAGGTCATGGCGAGCAGGATCTCGAACTCGGCCGGTGTGCAGTCCACCGGTGTTCCGTCGCAGTGCACCTCGTGCCGCGCGGGATCGACGCGGAGACCGGCGGCCCGTACGACGGTGTCCTCCGGTCTGCCCTCGGCGGCCCGGCCGCTGCGGCGCAGGACGGTGCGGATGCGGGCCATCAGTTCGCGCGGGCTGTAGGGCTTGGTCATGTAGTCGTCGGCGCCGAGTTCCAGGCCGAGCAGGACGTCGTCCTCAGTGGAGCGGGCGGTCAGCATCAGGACGGGGATGTCGTCCGCCCCGCGCAGCACCCGGCACACCCCGAAGCCGTCGATCACGGGCAGCATGAGGTCGAGCACCACGAGGTCCGGGCGGAGTGTGCGGGCCGCGGCGATGGCGGCGGCACCGTCGTGGACCACGGTCGCCGTGTGGCCTTCGGTCAGCAGGGAGCGCCGGATCAGCTCGGCCTGCATCTCGTCGTCCTCGGCGACCAGCACATGTGCGCACATTGGGCGGATCCTAGGCGGTCAGCGTGCGAGGGACGCGGCGTCGCCCATGACGACGACGGGGTGCCGGGCCGGGTCGAGGGTGCGCAGCAGTTCCTTCATGTGGTCCTCGGCGATGCTGACGCAGCCGTGGGTGGGGCCGCCGTGGTCGACGTGGATCCAGATGCCGCCGCCGCGCGAGGCGCCGAGGGGGCGGGTCCAGTCGAGCGGGGAGGTGCCGGGCCGCCGGTTGTAGTCGATGGCGATCACGTAGTCGAAGGACCCGGCCAGCGGTTCGCCCTCGAAGCCGGTGCCGGGCGACACGAAGCCCCTGCCCTGGTCGTAGGGCAGCCTGGTGCCGGGGTCCTTGAGGAGTCCGCCCGCGTCGGTGAGGGAGTAGACGCCGATCGGGGAGCGCAGATCGCCCGCCATGTGGTGGTCGGACCAGCCCCTGAGGGCGTTGTGCGCGGCCCAGCTGACGGTCCGCTGCCAGCCGTCGTCGGTGCGTTCGTACAGGGTGAGGGTGGAGCGGGGGGAGTTCGCGCCCCGGCCGGTGACGAGCACGAGCTGTTCGGTGCCGGCCGGTATCCGGGCGAGCGTCTTGGGCCCCACGCCGGGGAGTCGGCGGGGTGCGGCCTCGGCGGACATCGCCGACGAGGGCGAGGCCCCGGGCGCGGCGGGAGCGGGGCCGGCGGCGGAGGGGTGGTCCGTCGCCGCCACCGCACCGCCGCCGCATCCCGTGAGGAGCAGGGACACGGCGACGAGTGCGACGGGGGACATACGAGTGATCATGAGTCGACGATGACCGACACTTATGAGGAACTCGTCAGCTCCTACGGCTTGGCCGGCTTGCCCTTCGTGTAGAGCCAGGTGTGGAACAGGACGTCCAGCTTCTTCCCCGACGTCCGCTCCGCAAGGCTGACGAACTGCGCGGTCGTGCCGTGCCCGTGGCGGTGTGCACCGGCCCAGGCGCGCAGGATCGCGAAGAAGGCCTTGTCGCCGACGGCCCGGCGCAGTTCGTGCAGGGCCATCGCCCCGCGCGCGTAGACCGGGGTGCCGAAGATGTTGGCGCCGCTGCCGGGGTCGCCGGGCGGGAACGCCCACAGGTCGTCGGTCGCCTTGCGGGCGTACAGCGCGTCGAAGGTCTGCTGGGCGGTCTTGCCGCCGTGCTGCTCGCTGTAGAGCCATTCCGTGTACGTGGCGAAGCCCTCGTTGAGCCAGATGTCCTTCCAGGTGGTGAGGGAGACGGAGTCCCCGAACCACTGGTGGGCGTTCTCGTGCACGAGGGTGCTGAGGTCCGGCGCCGAGTCGTAGATCGGCCGTCCCTGGGTCTCCAGGGCGTAGCCGACGTCCGGGGCGTGGTCGACGATCGACCCGGCCGAGCGGAACGGGTAGGGGCCGAACAGCTTGCTCTCCCACTCCAGGACGGAGGGCAGCTTCTTCAGCACGGGCGCGGCGGCGGTGGCCTCGCGGGGGTCGACGGCGTTGTACACCTTGATCCCGTCGCGAGTGGTGTACTGCTGGACCTTGAACTTCCCGACCGTCGCGGTGGCGAGGTAGGCGGCCATCGGCTCGGGCGCGTGCCAGCGGAACGTGGTCTTCCCGTGGGCGGTCCGCTGCCCCAGGAGAACGCCGTTGGCGACCGCGGTGCGCCCCTGCGGGACGGTGATGGTGAAGTCGTACGACGACTTGTCCTTGGGGTGGCTGTTCGCCGGGAACCAGGTCATCGCGCCCTGTGGCTCGCCCGCGACGAAGGCGCCGTCGTCGGTGGCGATCCAGCCGTCCGCCGAGCCGTCGGGGTCGGTGACCTGCTTGGGGACGCCCTTGTAGGTGACGGTGATCCGGAACTGCTGTCCCTTGCGCAGGGCCCTGCGCGGGGTGACGACGAGTTCCTGGCCGTCGCGGCGGAATCCGGCCTTGACGTGGTCGACCGTCAGGCCGGTGATCGTCAGGCCCTTGAAGTCGAGGTCGAAGCGGGTGAGTTTCTCGGTGGCGCGGGCGGTGAGGACCGCCCGGCCTTCGAGGTGGCGGCCGGCCGGGTCGTAGCGGAGCGTCAGGCCGTAGTGGGCGACGTGGTAGCCGCCGTTGCCGGAGAGCGGGAAGTACGGGTCGCCGACTCCGGACGAGCCGGTCGTGGTGGCTCCGGCCGGCGCGGCGGCGGCGAGCAGGGCCGCGACGGCGACGGGGACGGTGGCCACGACGGCGCTGCGGCGGAGGACGGCGGTGCGTCTTGTGGACTGCTGCCGAGGGTGCGTCACATGCGCTCCTACAGAGTGAGGGGGGTGATCATTCGTCTCAGAGACTAGGCCGACCACTCCCTCCGAATCCCTCATGTTCGGGTCAAGTTACGCCGCGTCGCCCCCGTGCCGGTCCGGTCCCCGGACGTAGGCTCGCCGCACCACCGCCACCCGAGGGAGCCCGCCCGTGACCGTCCGCGTGCGCCGTGTCTACGATCCCGTCGAGCCGGAGGACGGCGTCCGCGTGCTTGTCGACCGGCTGTGGCCGCGCGGTCTGTCCAAGGACGCGGCCCGCGTCGACGAGTGGCCCAAGGCCCTCACCCCGACCGCCGAACTGCGGCGCTGGTACCACGCGGGCGAGGGCTCCTACGAGGAGTTCGCCGGGCGCTACGAGGCGGAGCTCGCCGAGCCCGAGGCGGCCCGACTCCTCGATGCATTGCGGGACTTGGCCAGGAAAGGCCCGGTGACGCTGCTGACGGCGGTCAAGTCGCCGCAGGAGAGTCACGCGGCGGTGCTGGTCCGCCTCCTCGACGGCTGAGGAGGCGGACCCGGGCATCCGGTCAGGCCGTCTGCTTCGCCGCCGCGCGGCCGGCCGCCCGCCCGGAGAAGAGGCAGCCGCCGAGGAAGGTGCCTTCGAGGGCGTTGTAGCCGTGCACGCCACCGCCGCCGAAGCCGGCCACCTCGCCCGCCGCGTAGAGTCCGCCGATCGGCTTCCCGTCGGCGGCCAGGGCGCGGGAGTCCAGGTCGGTCTGGATGCCGCCGAGGGTCTTGCGGGTCAGGACGTGGAGTTTGACGCCGATGAGGGGGCCGGCGGCCGGGTCGAGGACGCGGTGCGGGGTGGCGACGCGGCCGAGTCGGTCGCCGATGTAGCGGCGGGCGTTGCGGATGCCCTGGATCTGCGCGTCCTTGCTGTACGGGTTGGTCAGCTGGAGGTCGCGGGCCTCGATCTGGCGGCGCAGCACGGCCGCGTCGAGGAGCGGCTTGTCGGTCAACTGGTTCATCTTCTCGACCAGTTGCTCCAGGTTTCCGGCGGTCACGAAGTCCGCGCCCTTGCGCAGGAAGGCGTCCACCGGGCCGGGGGCGCCCTTGCCGAGCAGCCGGTCGCGCAGGACCGCCTTCTTGTCCTTGGCGGTGATGTCGGGGTTCTGCTCGGAGCCCGAGAGCGCGAACTCCTTCTCGATGATCTTCTGGGTGAGGATGAACCAGGAGTGGTCGTGCTCCGCCAGATCCGCCGTCGTCCGCAGGTACTTGAGGGTGTTGAGGGTGTCGTAGCCCGGCAGGCACGGGTCGGGCAGGCGGCGGCCGAGGGCGTCGAACCAGAGGGAGGACGGGCCGGGCAGGATGCGGATGCCGTGGCCGGGCCAGACCGGGTTCCAGTTCTGGAGGCCCTCGGTGTAGTGCCACATGCGGTCGCGGTTGACCAGGCGTACGCCCGCCTCGGCGCTGATGTCCAGCATCCGGCCGTCGACGTACGCGGGGACGCCGGTGACCATCTCGGCGGGCGGGGTGCCGAGGCGTTCGGGCCAGTAGCGGCGGACGATGTCGTGGTTGGCGCCGATGCCGCCGGTGGTGACGACGACCGCCTGGGCGGTGAGTTCGAACGCGCCGATCGCCTCGCGGCTGGAGGAGACTCCGCGCGGGGAATCGTCCGCGGCGAGGACCGTGCCGCGCACGCCGCGCGCCTCGCCCTCCGCGACGACCAGCTCGTCCACCTGGTGGCGGTGGTAGAAGGTGAGCAGTCCGTCGCGGGCGGCCTGCCTGGCGTGGTTCACGAAGGGTTCGACGACTCCGGTGCCGGTGCCCCAGGTGACGTGGAAGCGCGGGACGGAGTTGCCGTGGCCGTGGGCGCGCAGGTCGCCGCGTTCGGCCCAGCCGACGGTGGGCAGCAGCTTGATGCCGTGGCTGTCCAGCCAGGCGTGCTTCTCCCCGGCCGCGAACTCGACGTAGGCGCGCGCCCAGCGCACCGCCCACGAGTCCTCGTCGTCGACGCGGTCGAAGCCTGCGCTGCCCTGCCAGTCGCTCCAGGCCAGGTCGAAGGAGTCCTTGATGCCGAGGCGGCGCTGTTCCGGGGAGTCGACGAGGAACAGTCCGCCGAAGGACCAGAACGCCTGGCCGCCGAGGTTGGCGGCGTTCTCCTGGTCGACGAGCGCGACCCGGCGCCCCCGGCTGGTCAGCTCGTGGGCCGCGACCAGACCGGCCAGTCCGGCTCCGACGACGATGACGTCCGCATCCATGGCGACCGTTGCCTTTCTCATTCGGGGGCGCGGCTGCCGTCGGTCAGCAGCGCGGTGAGGAGTTGCTTGAGCCAGACGCGGGCGTGCTCGACGTCCTTGTCCAGCAGGAGTTGGGTGGTGACGCCGTCGTACGCGGCGACCACGGCGTACGCCGCCGCGTCCAGGTCGCCCAGCACGGCGGGGAGTTCGGCGCGTCCCCGGGCGCGGCCGAGGCGGTGCGCGATGGCTCCGCGCAGCCGGGCCCGGTGGCCGAGCAGGGTCTGCGCGACGGCGGTGTCGCGGGCCGCGTGCACCAGGAAGTCGGTCTTGACCAGGAGCCAGTCCAGGTCGAGGAGCAGCACCTCGGTGACACGGTCCACGGCGGCGGGGACGTCGAGGTCGGGGCCGTCGAGGGCGAGCGCGCCGGCCACCTGTTCGGCGATCAGGTCGGCGCGCTCCTGATACAGGGCGAAGAACAGCCCGTCCAGGCTGTCGAAGTTCGAGTAGAAGGCGCCCCGGCTGTAGCCGGCGGCCTCGCAGACCTCCTCGATGGAGACCCGGCCGAAGCCCTTCGCCGCGAACACGGAGAACGCGGCCTCCAGCAGATTGGCGCGCGTGCGCACCCGGCGCCTGGTCACGCGTTTGGCCGTCGCCTCCGCCACCATGCCCGGACCTCCGCGTCCCGATGTTCGATACGCGAATGTATCCGATACACCGACGTATCGAAAGAGCCGAGTCCGGACGGGAACGGCCCGCATGGGAACACATATTCGAATACAGGGGTACGCTGGCATCATGACCGCGCACCACCACCTCCAGGGCTCCCTCTTCGACCAGACCGACCGGCTCCGCCTCGGCCCCCTCCACGGGATCCGCCGCACCGCGCTGGGTCCCGGCGCCTGGCTCGACGTACTGCCCGGGTGGCTGAGCGGCGCCGACGCCCTGTTCGAGGAGCTGGCCACCAGGGTCCCGTGGCGCGCCGAACGGCGTCAGATGTACGACCAGGTCGTGGCCGTACCCCGGCTGCTGGCCTTCTACGACGTGGACGACACGCTGCCGCACCCGGTGCTGGCGGCGGCGCGGGACGCGCTCTCGGCCCACTACGCGAGGGAGTTGGGCGAGCCCTTCACCACGTCCGGGCTGTGCTACTACCGCGACGGCCGGGACAGTGTCGCCTGGCACGGCGACCGGATCGGGCGGGGCGCCCGCGTCGACACGATGGTGGCGATCCTCTCCGTGGGCGCGCCCCGCGACCTGCTGCTGCGTCCGCTGCGCGGCGGCCCGTCGGTGCGGCACGCGCTGGGGCACGGCGATCTGATCGTGATGGGCGGCTCCTGTCAGCGGACCTGGGAGCACTGCGTCCCCAAGACGAGCCGGGCCGCGGGACCGCGCATCAGTGTGCAGTTCCGCCCGCACGGCGTGCGCTGAGACGGAGAGGCGGCCGTTTCGGACGCGCGCGCGGGGGCCGCCTCCGACGGACGGTGTCGGAGGCGGCTTCCCCCCGTGCGCGTGGCACCGTACGCGTCTGGTTGGCTGGTTCCCGAACGACTGGCCGGACCCGGGCAGCACCCCCACGCGAGGAACGATCATGCGCGCAGAAGTACGCCAAGTCGCCGACGCCACCTATCTCGTGCACGGCAGCAACACCAACTGGGTGATCCTCACGGACGGCGGGGCGGCCACACTGGTGGACACCGGGTACCCCGGGGACCGCGCGCTCGTGCTCGACTCCCTTGAGCAGGTGGGGAGTTCGGCGAAGGCGGTCGTGGCGGTGCTCCTCACCCACGCGCACAACGACCACCTCGGCTCGGCCGCGTTCCTGCACCGCGCCCACGGCACGCCCGTCTACGCGCACGAGGCCGAAGTCCCGCACGCCCGCCGGGAGTTCCTGCAACAGGTGACCGTGGGCGACGTGCTCAGGAACGCCTGGCGTCCCGGCGTCCTGCCGTGGGCGGTGCACACGATCCGCTCGGGGGGCCTGGAGCAGCACCCGGTCGCCGCGGCCGAGCCGTTCGGGGCCGGGGATCGTCCGCTCGACCTGCCCGGCCGGCCCGTCCCCGTGCACACCCCCGGCCACACGAGCGGGCACTGCGTGTTCCATCTCCCGGACAGCGGGATCGTGATCTCCGGGGACGCCCTGGTCAGCGGCCATCCCACCTCGCGGATCAAGGGCCCGCAGCTGCTGCCCGGCATGTTCCACCACGAGCGCGACCACGCCATCGCCTCGCTGGACGTCATCGAGGCGCTCGACGCCGACACCCTGCTGCCGGGCCACGGCCCCGTGCACACCGGTCCGATCCGTGAGGCGACCCGACGCGCCCGCGAACACACGCTCTAGGGTCGCCTCATGGCACTGCAGATCAACGCGACCAACCCCGAGCATCCGGTGCTCCTGCTGGAACTGCCCTGGGACGTTCCGCTGGAGGACTGGCCCGAGGAATACCTGGTGCCGCTGCCGCGCGGCATCTCCCGGCACGTCGTGCGCTACGCCCGCGCCGGCAGCGAGGTCATCGCCGTCAAGGAGCTGGCGGAACGCCCGGCGCTGCGCGAGTACGAGCTGCTGCGCGACCTGGACCGGCTGGGCATCCCGGCCGTCGACCCCCTCGCCGTCGTCACCGGACGCGCCGACCCGGCCGGCGAGCCGCTGGAACCGGTGCTGATCACCCGGCACCTGGGCGGCTCGATGCCGTACCGCTCGATGTTCGAGACGACGCTGCGGCCGGCCACCATGCACCGGCTGATGGACGCGCTGGCCGTGCTGCTGGTGCGGCTGCATCTGGCCGGGTTCGCGTGGGGCGACTGCTCGCTGTCCAACACGCTGTTCCGGCGGGACGCGGGCGCCTACGCCGCGTATCTCGTGGACGCGGAGACCGGCGACCTGCACCCGCGACTCAGCGACGGGCAGCGGGAGTACGACCTCGATCTCGCCCGCGTGAACATCAGCGGGGAACTGCTCGACCTGGAGGCGTCCGGGGCGCTGCACCCCTCCGTCGACCCGATCGAGTTCGGCATGGAGATCTGCGCCCGCTACCAGCGGCTGTGGGAGGAGCTGACCCGCGTCTCGGTGTACCCGGCGGGCAAGTACCACTTCATCGAGCGCCGCATCCGGCGCCTGAACGAACTGGGCTTCGACGTGGCCGAGATGCAGATCGAGCACTCCTCGAACGGCGACACGGTCACCTTCGTGCCCAAGGTCGTCGACGCGGGGCACCACCAGCGCCAACTGCTGCGCCTGACCGGCCTGGACGCCGAGGAGAACCAGGCACGACGGCTGCTCAACGACCTGGAGAGCTGGATGGCCACCCAGGACGACTACGCGCCCGGCGACCCCCTTGCCGCCCGGCCCGAGGTGCTCGCCCACCGGTGGGTGCGCGACGTCTTCCGGCCGACCGTGCGGGCAATACCGCTGGAACTGCGCGGCTCGATGGACTCGGCCGAGATCTACCACGAGCTGCTCGAACACCGGTGGTATCTGGCCGAGCGGGCGCAGCACGACATCGATCTGGACACGGTGGTGCGGGACTACATCACCAACATCCTGCCGAAGGCCCGCGAGACCCTGGAGCCGACCGCGCCGGAGTGACTCCGGTTCACACCGCACCGGGCGCAGCCGTGGTGCCCCGGACCACGAGCCGCGGTGCGACGACCTGTTCGCCGTCCGGTACGGCCACGCCGTCCAGGCGGGCGATGGCACGGCCCACGGCGAGTTCCGCCAGGCGCGGGACGTCCTGCGCGACGGTGGTGAGGTCGATGTGGGCGAGCCGCGACAGGCTGGTGTCGTCGAAGCCGACCACGGAGACCTCGCCGGGGACGGAGACCCCGGCCCGCAGGAACGTGTCGAGGACGCCCGTGGCGCAGCGGTCGTTGAAGGCGAGGACCGCGGTGGGCCGGGCGTGCTCCGCGAGGAGGGTTCTGGCGGCCCGCGCGCCGTCGTCCTCGGTGGGCCCGGCGTCCAGGACCCGGAGGTGCGCGTCGAGGCCGTGGCGGCGCATCGCGGTGCGGTAGCCGCGGCGGCGGTCGGCGGCGCCCGGCGCCCGGCCGCCGCCGATATGGGCGATGGCGCGGTGGCCGAGCGCCACCAGGTGCTCGACGGCCTGGCGGGCGCCCGCGTCGTCGGCGGTGCGGACGACGTCCACGGCCGGCGGGGCGGGCCGCAGCCGCCGGGCCACCGAGACCACCGGGACCTGGGTGGCGAGCTGCGCGAGACGGGCGGCCGGGACCTCGGGGCCGAGCAGCACCAGGGCCTCGCAGCGGTCGGCGAGCAGCGCCTCGACGGCCTGCCGCTCGCCGCGCGTGGGCGCCACCGCGCTGAGGGCGACCTGATAGCCGGCGGGTTCGGCGGCGGCGTAGATGCCCTCCACCAGGTCGCTGTGGAAGGGATGGCGGAGCCCGAACTGCACGCCGAGCAGACGTGAGCGGTTGCTGCGCAGCACCCTGGCCCGGGTGTCGGGCCGGTAGCCGATCTCCTCGGCCGCCTTGAGCACCCGCTCCCGGGAGGCGGCGCTCGCGCCGTAGGCCCCGCGCATCACGATCGACACCAGCGCGACGGAGACTCCCGCGCGGGCCGCGACATGCGCCAGGGTGGGCCGCCTGCCGTCGGGGACCTCGGGAGTGGCCGGCACGGAAGTCCTTCCGGTCGAGGGGTGCGGACGGGGTCGTCGCCTGCCGGGATCCTAGCTGCTCGGCAGGGTTCTGCAACGTTCTAGAAGCAGCCCGGCCGAAGCCTTGACACCGGCATCCGGCAGTGGCGTACTACTGCCATCTAGAACGTTCTAGACGGCAGCTGGAAGGGCAAGCGATCATGTACACGTTGGCGGTCTGTGCCGAGATGGTCTTCCGGGACCTGCCGATCCACGAGCGGGCCCGGCGCATCCACGAAGCGGGTTTCCAGGTCGAGATCTGGGACTGGACCCGGCACGACCTGGACGCGCTCACGCGCACCCCGGCCGAGTTCTCGTCGATGACGGGCTACATCCGGGGCAGCCTCACCGACGAGGCGGGCGCCGCCGAACTCCTGCGCACCGCCGAGGAATCGGTGAAGGCCGCCGATCAACTCGGCTGCCCCCGGCTGAATCTGCACGGCACCGGCCTGAACTCCGAAGGCCTGCCGGTGGTTCCGGTACGCGGTGGACCCACGGGCCCGATGTGGATCGCCGCCCACCGCACCCTGACCCGGCTCGCCGAACTGGGCGAGAGCGCGGGGGTCACCTTCACGCTGGAGAACCTCAACTCCGCCGTCGACCACCCGGGCGTCCCGTTCGCGACGGCCGCCGACACCCTGGCCCTGGTCGAGGCGGTGGACCGCCCCGGCCTGCGGATGAACCTCGACCTGTACCACGCGCAGATCGGCGAGGGGAACCTCGTCGAACTCGTCCGCAAGGCACACCGGTCGGGCCTGATCGGCGAGATCCAGGTCGCGGACGTACCCGGCCGCCAGGAACCCGGCACCGGCGAGATCAACTACCCGACGATCGCCCGCACCCTCACCGCCATCGGCTACGACGGCACGGTCGCGATGGAGGCCTGGGCGTCGGACGAGGACAGCGAGCGCGCCCTGGAACGCTTCCGCGACGCGTTCACGACCTGAGCGGGCGGTGCGCCGCGGAGGAGCACGGCGGCGACATCCAGGGCCCAGGCCCCAGGGACAGTCAGGAAGTCTCCTGAGGCGGCACCACGGCCACCGGGCAGCCCGCGTGGTGCAGCACCCCGTGCGCGACCGAACCGATCCGCGCGCCCACCGCCGTCCGGTGGGCGCGCCGCCCCACGACCATCAACTGCGCCCGACCGGCGACCGACAGCAGCACCTGCCCCGCGCTGCCCATCTCGATGTGCTCGACGACCGGCACATCGGGGAAGCGCTCGCGCCACGGCTCCAGCGCCTCGGCGAGGGCCTTCTTCTCGTACGGCTCCGGGCCGCCGGCCTCGTCGAGGAGCTTCAGCGAGCCCGGGCTGTAGGCGAACACGGGCGGCAGCGTCCACGCCCGTACGGCCCGCACGGTGGCGCCGCGTGCCGCAGCCGTCGCGAAGGCGAAACCGAATGCCGCCGCGCTGTCCTCGGCGTCACCCTGCTGGCCCACCACGACCTCCCGCCCGGCGGCCTCCCCCGACGCCTCGTCCCCGGCGCGCACGAGCACGACGGGCCGTACGGCGTCGGCGATCACCTGCTGTCCGACGGACCCGAGCAGGAAGCCGACGAGGGGACCGTGGCCGCGCGAGCCGAGCACCAGGAGTTCGGACCCGGCAGCGGCGGCGGTCAGCGTGTCGACGGGGTCGCCCTCCAGGACGTCGGCGGTGACGTCCAGGCCGGGGTGGCGTGCGGCGAGCGTGCGGGCGGCCTCGGCCGCCGCGTCCCGCACCCAGCGGTCCTGGGTCTCCCGGCCGCCCGTGCCGGCCGGGTCGAGGGCGTGGTGCTCCTCGTACCGCCACACATGTGCCACGCGCAGCGCCAGCCCCCGCCGTACGGCCTCCCGGCCCGCCCAGGCGAGTGCGGCGAGGCTCTCCGCCGATCCGTCGACCCCTGCCGTGATCGGGCGTGTCATTCCGTGGCCTCCCTGTGGTGCCGTCGCTGTGTCGGGATCAGTCTTCACCACCTTCCCTCGTCCTTCCGCACGCCGCTGAGCACGCTGTCTCGGGCGTAGCGGAGCGCACCGGGGCGATCGACCATACGATGGTGGGGAGCCGGCGCGGTGACAACGGCGCCGCCGTGCCGTGAAGCCGACCACTCGGGGTGGGAGACGTATGGCACAGGCCGCCGAATCCGCGCGGACCGTCATTCTGACCGTGGACGACGATCCGGGAGTTTCCCGTGCCGTCGCCCGTGACCTGCGGCGGCGCTACGGCGAGTCGTACCGCGTCGTGCGGGCGGAGTCCGGTGAGTCCGCGCTCGACGCGCTGCGTGAGCTGAAGCTGCGCGGGGATCTCGTGGCCGTGATCCTGGCGGACTACCGCATGCCGCAGATGAACGGCATCGAGTTCCTGGAGCAGGCCCTCGACGTGTATCCCGGCGCGCGGCGGGTGCTGCTGACCGCGTACGCGGACACGGACGCTGCGATCGACGCGATCAACGTCGTGGACCTCGACCACTATCTGCTCAAGCCCTGGGACCCGCCCGAGGAGAAGCTGTACCCGGTCCTCGACGACCTCCTGGAGGCGTGGCGCAACAGCGACTACCGGCCGGTGCCCGCCACGAAGGTGGTCGGGCACCGCTGGTCGGCGCGCTCCTCGGACGTGCGGGAGTTCCTGGCCCGCAACCAGGTGCCGTACCGCTGGTTCTCGGCGGACAGCCCGGAGGGGGTGCGGCTGCTGTCCGCGGCCGGGGAGGACGGGCAGCGGCTGCCGCTCGTCATCACCGCCGACGGGTCGGTGCTGGTCGAGCCGGAGGCGCCCGAGCTGGCCGCGGAGGTGGGGCTCGCGACCACGCCCACGGCCGACTTCTACGACCTCGTCGTCATCGGCGGCGGACCCGCCGGGCTCGGCGCTGCCGTGTACGGGGCCTCGGAGGGGCTGCGGACGGTGCTCGTGGAGCGGTCGGCCACCGGTGGGCAGGCCGGGCAGAGTTCACGGATCGAGAACTACCTCGGCTTCCCGGACGGGGTGTCCGGGGCCCAACTGACCGAGCGGGCACGGCGGCAGGCCGCCAAGTTCGGCGCGGAGATCCTGACGGCCCGCGAGGTCACGGGACTTGAGGCCAACGGGTCGGCTCGGGTGGTGCGTTTCGCGGACGGCTCGGCGGTCGCCGCGCACGCCGTGATCCTCGCGACCGGTGTGTCCTACCGGCAACTCGAGGCGCCCGGCACGCCCGATCTGACGGGCTGCGGGGTCTACTACGGCTCGGCGCTGACCGAGGCCGCCTCCTGCCAGGGGCACGACGTGTACATCGTCGGCGGCGCCAACTCGGCGGGCCAGGCGGCGATGTACCTGGCCCGGGGCGCCAAGTCGGTGACGCTGCTGGTGCGCGGGTCCTCGCTGGCCGCGTCGATGTCGTACTACCTGATCCAGCAGATCAACGAGGCGGAGAACATCTCCGTGCGGACCGGGACCGTCGTGGACGCCGCGCACGGCTCGGACCATCTGGAGCAGCTCACCCTGCGCGACACGGAGAGCGGGGCCACCGAACTCGTCGACGCGCAGTGGATGTTCGTGTTCATCGGCGCGGCCCCGCTGACCGACTGGCTGGACGGCGCGGTGCTGCGCGACGAGCGCGGGTTCATCCTGGCCGGGCCCGACCTCACCGCGGACGGGAAGCCGCCAGCCGGCTGGGAGTTGGACCGCTCGCCGTACCACCTGGAGACCAACATTCCCGGCGTGTTCGTGGCGGGCGACGCGCGCGCCGAGTCCGCGAAGCGCGTCGCGTCCGCCGTCGGAGAGGGAGCCATGGCCGTGATGCTCGTCCACCGCTACCTGGAGCAGTCATGAGGGAGCAGTCATGAGCGGCAAGGTGCTGCCGTGCAGCCCGCAGGAGATCGGCAGCCTGTTCCTGTTCGAGAAGCTGACTCCGGAGCAGCTGGGCAGGCTGTGCTGCGACGGGCAGGTGGAGCAGTTCGAGGCCGGGCCGGTCTACACCGAAGGTGATCCCGCCACCTGCTTCTACGTGATGATCGAGGGCACCGTCGTGCTCTCGCGCCGGGTCGGCGGCGACGACGTGGAGGTCGCGCGGACCTCGCAACGCGGTGTCTACACGGGCGCGATGCAGGCCTACATCGGGGACCGGGTGCAGCAGGTGTACCTCAACTCGATGCGGGTGACGGAGCCGACGCGGTTCTTCGTGCTGCCCGCCGAGACCTTCGCGGCGATCATGAGCGAGTGGTTCCCGATGGCGGTGCATCTGCTGGAGGGGCTCTTCTTCGGCCAGAAGAGCAGCCAGTTGGCGATCAGCCAGCGTGAACGGCTGCTGGCGCTGGGGTCGTTGTCGGCCGGACTCACGCACGAACTCAACAACCCGGCCGCGGCGGCCGTCCGGGCCACCTCCACCCTGCGCGAGCGGGTGGCGAAGATGCGGCACAAGCTCCGCGTCATCTCCTCGGGTCCGTACTCGCGCGAGGACCTCGCCAACCTGATCGACATCCAGGAGCGGACGGCCGAACGGGTCGCCAAGGCACAGACGTTGAGCCCGCTGGAGGCCTCGGACCGCGAGGACCAGCTCACCGACTGGCTCGACGACCACGGCGTGACGGAGTCCTGGCAGGTGGCGCCGACGTTCGTGCAGGCCGGTCTCGACGTCGAGTGGCTCGACCAGGTCGCGGCGGCCGTGGACGAGGAGATCCTGCCGGGCGCCATCGGCTGGCTCAACTACACCGTCGAGACAGAGCTGTTGATGACGGAGATCGAGGACTCCACGACCCGCATCTCCAACCTCGTCGGCGCCGCCAAGCAGTACTCGCAGCTGGACCGCGCGCCCTACCAGGTCGCCGACGTGCACGAACTCCTCGACTCCACGCTGCTGATGCTCGCGGGGAAGTTCGGCGACCGGATCAAGGTCGTCAAGGAGTACGACCGTACGCTCCCGAAGGTCCCGGCCTATCCGGCCGAGCTCAACCAGGTGTGGACGAACCTGATCGACAACGCGGTCTCCGCCATGAACGAGGCGGGCGGGGACGGCACGTTGACGGTACGGACCGCGCTGGTGCGCGATCAGCTCATGGTGGAGTTCCGGGACACGGGACCCGGTGTCCCGGCGGAGATCCGCAGCCGTATCTTCGATCCGTTCTTCACCACCAAGCCGGTGGGCGAGGGTACGGGCCTGGGGCTGGACATCTCCTGGCGGATCGTCGTCAACAAGCACCACGGCACGCTCCAGGTGGAGTCGCAGCCGGGCGACACCCGCTTCCAGGTCCTGCTTCCCCTCACCGCCACGGACAACGAGACGCCCGAGGAGTCCGCATGAACGACATCACCGGAATCGACGCCAGCGTGCCGCCGAGCGGCGCGGGCTGCGTCGAGTGCGAGGCGGACCAGGGCTGGTGGTTCCACCTCCGGCGGTGCGCGCAGTGCGGTCACGTGGGCTGTTGCGACGACTCCCCCGCCAAGCACGCCACGGCCCACTATCAGTCCACGGGCCACCCGTTCATCCAGAGCTACGAGCCGCGCGAGGACTGGTTCTGGAACTTCGCCACCTCCGAGCTCTACGACTCCGGTCCCGAACTCGCCGCCCCGGTGAGCCACCCGGCGGACCAGTCGGTGCCGGGTCCCGCGGGGCGCGTGCCGGCGAACTGGGCCGAGACACTGCGCTGAGCCGGTCCGCCGGGCGGGAGCCGCCTCCCGCCCGGTGGCCAGGTCCGTTGTCGGTGGCGCGTGCCAGGATGGGGACGTGTCGCAATCCGTAGCAGCAGCGCCGCTCATCGGCCGGGACGAGGAGGTCGCCCGCCTCGCCGGTGTGCTGGAGCGTGCCCGCGCGGGCACGGCCGGGGCGGTGCTGATCGCCGGGGACGCGGGCGTCGGCAAGACCCGGATCCTGGACGAGATCGCCGGTCGGGCGGCCGACGCCGGCATGACCGTCCTCACCGGGCACTGCGTCGACCTCGGTGACGTGGGTCTGCCGTATCTGCCGTTCACCGAGATCCTCGGGGTCCTCGCCGCCGACGAACGCTTCGCCGCCGCCCTGGCCGCGCATCCGGCGGTCGACCGGCTGCTCGGCGCGGGCACGGACGCGGCCCGGGACGCGGGCGGCCGGCTGCGTCTCTTCGAGGGCATCGCCGGACTCCTCGCCGACCTCTCCGACATCGCTCCCCTGCTCCTGGTCCTGGAGGACCTGCACTGGGCCGACCAGTCCTCCCGCGACCTGCTCCGCTTCCTGCTCAGCCGGGGCATCCTCCAGCGCCCGGCGGGCGGCGCGCCCACCCACCGCCTCGCGGTCCTGGCGTCGTACCGCGCGGACGACCTCCACCGCAGACATCCGCTACGGCCCCTGCTCGCCGAGCTGGTGCGGCTGCCCGCCGTGGAGCGGCTGGAGCTGCGGCCCATGGGGGACGCGGAGGTCGCCCGGCTGGTGCGCGCGCTGCGCACCGGCCCGGTGCCGGACGGCACGGTCCGCCGGATCGTCGAGCGCGCCGAGGGAAACGCCTTCTACGCCGAGGAGTTGCTCGCCGCCACCGACATGGAGGCGGGCGGGGTGCCGAGCGGTCTGGCCGACGTCCTGCTGATCCGCTTCGAGCAACTCTCCGACACCGCCCAGCAGGTGCTGCGCACCGCCGCCGTCGCCGGGCGCCGCGTCGAGTACGACCTGCTGCGGGACGCGGTCCGACTCCCGGAGGACGAGCTGGAGTCGGCGCTGCGGGAGGCGGTCGAGCGGCAGCTCCTGGTGCCCGGCCGCGGCGACACGTACTCCTTCCGGCACGCCCTGGCCCGCGAGGCGGTCTACGCGGATCTGCTGCCCGGTGAGCGCTCGCGGCTGCACGGCTCGTTCGCCCGCCTCCTCGCCGGGCGCGGGCATCCCGCCGAGAGCGCGGCCGAGCGCGCCCACCACTACCGCGAGAGCCACGACCTGGCCGAGGCCCTGGCCGCCTCCCTGGAGGCCGCCGACCACGCCCAGCGGGTGGGCGCGCCCGCCGAGGAGCTACGGCACCTCGAAACCGCCCTCGACCTGTGGCGGTCGGTCGACCCGGCGGCCCGGCCTACCGGCGAGGGCGTCGACAGCGTGACCCTCACCCTGCGCGCCTCGGCCGCGGCGGCGCACGCCGGGGACGCGCATCGCGCGGTCTCCCTCACCCGGTCCGCGCTCGCCGGGATCGGCCAGGACACCGACTCCGAGCTGGCCGCCCGGGTCCGCTACACCCTGGCCGGCAATCTCATGGACGTCGACAGCCTGAGCGCCGCGTTCGCCTACAGCAGCGAGGCCCTCGCGATGATCCCCGCCGAACCGCCCTCGCGGACCTGGGTGTGGGCGGCGGCCACCCATGTGCTGACGGCACGCCAGGTCGGCGAGGACGAGATCGCGCTGCGGATCGCCCGCCAGGCCCTGCGCACCGCCGAGGAACTCGAACTGGTCGACGCCCGGGCCGATCTGCTGATCTCGCTGGCCACCCTCGAAAAGGGCGGCCGGCGCACCCGGGAGGGCCGCGAACGGCTCGCGCGGGCCCGCGAGCTGGCCCGGCAGGCCGGGCACGCGCCCGTGGAGATGCGCGCCCTGTTCCATCTGGCCATCGGCAGCTTCGAGTCCGGGCACCTGGAGGAGTCCCTGCCCTGGCTCACCGAGGGGCTGGACCGGGCCCGGCGCGCCGGGCTGCTGTCCTCGCCGTATCCGCTGGAGATGCGCTATCTCCGGCTGCTGGTGCTGTACACGCTGGGCCGCTGGGACGAGTGCGAGAAGGCCGCCACCGCCGACGGGCAACTGCTGCCGCGGGCGGGCGGGTTCACCATGGGGCCCGCGCTGTACGTGGCGTTGGCGCGCGGCGACCTGCGGGCCGCCGACCGGGCGCGTGCCCTGCTGGAGGGGCCGTTCGACTGGATGGCCGCGATGGTGGCGGGTATCGCGCTGACCGACGCGGGCGGCCTGCGGGACGACGCGGAGGCGGCCCTTGAGGCGATGCGTACGGCGGTCGCGGCGCTCACCGACGACTCGGGCCGCCGCCCCGACGTCACGGTCCGGCTCGCCGCCCTCGCCCTCGCCCCGGTCGCCGACCGGGCCGCCGCACTGCGGCTCGCGGGCGACGCGGCGGGGGTGCGCCACTGGACGGACGTCGCGAGGGAACTCGTCGAGCTGGCGCGGGCCGTAGCGAAGGAGGGCGACGGCCGCGGGATCCAGGGACCGGAGGGCAAGGCATGGCTCGCGCGCGCCGAGGCGGAGTGGACCCGGGCGGCCACGGGACCGGACGCGGTGGCCTGGGAGAGGACGGTGGCCGCGTTCGACTACGGCGATGTCTACGAGCGGGCGCGCTGCCGACTCCGTTTCGCCGAAGCCCTGTTGGCGGCCGACCGGCGCGAGGAGGCCACCGCGCAGGCAGCCGCGGCACGGGAGACGGCCGCCCGGCTCGGTGCCGCGCCGCTGCTCGCTCGCCTGGACGCGCTCGTCCGCCGTGGCCGCCTCGGTGACCCGGCGGCGGACGGCGGGGAGCGCCCCTCGCCGCTGACGGCCCGCGAGCAGGACGTGCTGCGGCTGCTCGCGCTGGGCCGCAGCAACCGCCAGATCGGCGAGGAGCTGTTCATCACCGGCAAGACGGCGAGCGTCCATGTCTCCAACATCCTCGCGAAGCTGGGCGCCGCGAGCCGTACGGAGGCGGTGGCCGTCGCCTACCGGCAGGGTCTGATCACCCCGGAGGCGACGGCGTCCGGCTGAGTCTCACCTCGCGCAGTCGAGGCTCTTGAGGTCGACGGCGTCGGCCATGGCCGCCATCCCCTTGTCGTTGGGGTGGATGTGGTCGCCGCCGTCGAAGAAGGGGAGCATCCTCTCCTGGTCGTAGGGGCTGCGGAGGATGTGGTCGAAGTCGGTGACCGCGTCCGGTTCCCCGCTGGTCCTGATGAACTGGTTGACCTCCTGGCGTACCGCCTCGGCCGCCGGGTCCCATTCGGGCCAGCCCTTGAACGGTCCGATCGTGGATCCGACCACACACTTCCCGGCCGCGTGCGCCCGGTCGATGATCTCCCGGTAGCCGGCGATCAGGTCCTGGGCGGTGACGCCGGAGTGGGCCTTGAGGTCGTTGACGCCCTCGAACAGGAACACCGTGCGGACCCCGGGCTGGGACAGCACATCACGCTGGAGCCGGTTGAGCGCGCTCTGTCCGGCGCCGTCCGCGAGGACCTTGTTGCCGGAGATCCCTTCGTCGGCCACTCCCTTGACGGTCGTGCGGGCGCTCTGAAGCCGCCGGGCCAGGTAGTCGGGCCAGCGCCGGTTCTGGTCCGTGGTGGAGGCCCAGCCGTCCGTGATGGAGTCGCCGAGCGCGACCACGGCGCCGATGCCCGCGCCCGGGCGGACGGAGACGGAGTCGAGGTAGTACCAGGAGCCGGTGGTGTCGGTCCAGGAGCCGGCGCCCTCCTCGCCGGTGTGGTCGCCCTGGGTGGCGTAGGACGTCTGCATGGCCATGCCGTGTCCGGTCGCCGGGCCCGCCGCGTCCGGGGTGTGGATGCTGACCACGAGGTCGGTCGCGGCGGGCAGCCGGCCGGGGAGCGGGTCGCTGTAGGCGACCTCGCCCGCCGGGACGGTCACCGAGCGCGCGCCGTCGAAGGTGAGCCGGCGGTTGGAGCCGGGCACCAGCGCGGCGCCCGCCTGCCGCACGCCCGCGTAGACGCTGTCGAAGGTCAACGGCCGGTCGCCGAAGGCGTTGGAGAGCCGGACCCGCGTCCCGCTGCCCGCGACACTGGTGTGCACGATCAGGCGGTAGCTGCGGTCGGCGACTCCGTCACCGAGGCGGTCGGCACTGGCCCCCCAGGTGACGACGGCCTTCGGATCGTCCAGGGACTTCACCTGGGTAGCGGCCCGGGACTGTGCGTGCGCGGGGCCGGTCTGGAAGGCGGCGGCGAGCAGGAGGAGAGCCGCTGTACGGCGCAGTCGTGCCCGTCCGGCCGTCATCGGGCGAGGTCCCGCAGTGTGACGGACGCTCCGGGTGTCAGCCGGACCGTCCGGGTGGTGGTGCCGAAGGCCACGGTCGTGGTGCGGCCGTGGACACTGCGGATCGTCACCTCGGTCGGCTTCCCGTTCTTCCAGCGGAGGTCCACGACGAAGCCGCCGCGGGCGCCGACACCGGTGACGGACCCGGACGCGGCCCACGCGTCGGGCAGGGCCGGGAGGAGTTCCAGGTGGCCCGGGCGGGAGTAGAGAAGCATCTCGATCATCGCGGCGGGGGTGCCGAAGTTGGCGTCGATCTGGAAGATGCCGTGGCCCGCGCCGACCTGGTAGATGTCGAAGAGGTTGGCGGCGGTGCCGTTGCTGCCGTCGACGGACGGGCGGAGGTTGTTCACGATCAACTGGTAGGCCTTGTCGGCGTTCTTGAGTCGCGACCAGCACAGGCTTCGCCAGGCGTTGGCCCACCCGAAGCTCTCCGTGCCCCGCGCGGTGAGCAGCGCGGTGGCACCGTCGACGATGTCCTTCGGGATGGAGCCGTCGGGGCGGATGCGGTCGCCGGGGAAGAGCCCGATGAGCGGGGAGAGATGGCGGTGGGTGGTCTCGCCGAGGTTGTCCGGGGACATCCACTCCTCCAGCCAGCCCGTCTTGGGGCTGACCACGGGGAGGTACAGCTTCTTGCGGAGTCCCGCGATCGTGTCCGCGTATCCGGTGTCCTTCTTCAACTCGGCCGCCGCGACGCAGTAGTTGCCGAACAGCGCCCAGATCAGTTCCTGGGCGTAGGTGATGCCCTTCGCGTCCAGCGGGCCCTGTTCGGGCGACCAGTCGCTGTCGGCGACCAGTACCTCCTTCGAGGTGCCGGGCAGGGTCGTGGTGAGCAGGCGCGCCTCCCAGAACTCGACGGCGCCCTTGAGCAGCGGGTAGATCTTCGCGAGGTGGGCGCGTGAGCCCGTGAACTCGTAGTGCTCCCAGAGGGTGTTGCTCAGCCAGGCGTTTCCGGCCGGGTGCCACCACCACCCTCCGCCGCCGTAGGGGTTGGTGGAGATGGCGACGGTCCAACCGGCGTTCTTCCCGCTGGAGTTGCGGTAACGGTTGCGGGGGTCGTTGAAGAGCCTGCGGGTGACGTCGGTCCAGTCGGGGAGCTGGGCGACGCAGTAGTCGGTGAACGCGTCGAAGCACCGGGAGAGTCCGGCGCGGTCGGCCATCCAGTAGTTCATCTGGATGTTGATGTCGGTGTGGTAGTCGCCCATCCAGTCGGGGTCGTTGCCGTCGAGCCAGTTCCCCTGGAGGCCCATCGGCAGGCTCCCCCGGGAACCGGCGATCATCAGATACCGGCCGAACTGGAGGTAGGCGGCTTCGAGTTCGGGGTCGGGCACGCCGTCGCGGGCGCGGGCCTGGAGCCGCTCCCAGGTGTCGAGGGCGCGCTGCTCGGCGGACGAGGTGCCGAGCGAGATGCCCAGCTGTCCGAACAGCGCGCTGTGGTCGGCGACATGGGTGTGCAGCAGGGTGGCCGCCGGGTGCTCGACGGCTGCGGCGACCTTGGCGCGGGCCAGCTTCCGCGGGTCGAGGGAGGGGTCGCGGTAGTGGGTGTTGGCGTCGGCCGCGTAGTTGGTGCCGCCGCTCAGTACGACGGTGACGTCCTGGCAGCCGGAGAACGCCACCCGCGAGCCGTTCACGGTGACGCTGCCGCCGGTGCCGCGGGCGGTGACGGCGGCGCCGTAGCGCAGTCCGTTGGCCAGGGTGGCGCCGAACGAGCGGGCGTCCGCGGCCGGTTCGCCGTGCGTGCCCGCCAGGTCGACGGTGCCGGTGTAGCGTCCGCCGCCGCTCTGGGTGAAGTACAGGACGATCACGTCGTCGGGGCGGCTGGCGAACAGCTGCCGCCGGTAGGTCACTCCGGAGCGGACGTACGAGGTGGTCACCACGCCCTGCGCGAGGTCGAGGGTGCGGCGGTAGCCGGAGACCGCGCCGAGGTCGTGGTCGGGGATGTCGACGGTGAGCCGGGCCAGCAGGGTGAGGGAGCCGAAGTCGGCTCGGCCGTAGGGGAATTGGCCGTCCGCGTCGAGGGTGTCGTTGCGGTCGCCGGTCCACATGGTGGCGTCGGTGACGAGCAGGACCTCGTGGCCGGGGTCGTTACCGGCGAGGGCGCCGAGGCGGCCGTTGCCGACGGGGAGGCCCTGTTCGATCATCGAGTTGTCGTCGGCGGGGGCCTGCCACCACAGGGTGGTGCGTGAAGTGCCGCTGGCGGCAGGGGCGTTGGTGGGGCGCTCCGGTGCCGCCGAGGCGGTGAAGGCGGGCAGGCCGGCGAGGGCGCCGGTGGCCGCGGCGAGGGCGAGGACGTCGCGTCTGGGCAGGTCGGACGGTGCGCTGGGCATGGGGGTCTCCGTGAAGGTCGGCTCAGGAGGGGGAGTTGGGCACGTCGATCCGGTCGATGTCCGGCGCGTAGCCCGATCCACTGTCGAAGGTGATGGTGTTGGCGCCCGCCTTCAGGGTCACCGGCACGCTGACCGAGGCGACGGTCCCCCAGTCGCCGGTGGAGGGGAACTTGTGGCTGGTGGCGCCGTTGCCGTTGGCGGAGATCGCGACCGAGCGGGAGTCGCCGCTGACGTAGGCGATCCTCACCTGGTAGGTGCCGGGCTTCGCGGCGACGACGTCGTTGACGGTGAGCTTGCCGCCGAGGTAGAGGTTGCCGACCTTGTGGGCTCCCGAGCAGGCCGCGCAGTCCGCGACGGAGGCGTTGCCGCCGAGCGTGTTGGTGGTGGCCTCGGCCTCGTGGGCGGTCCAGGTGACCGCGGTGCCGTGCGGGGTGACGGTGAACAGGCGGGAGCCGTGGGCGGGCAGGGCCTGCGTCACCTTGCCGGTGTGGGAGCCGAGGTCCTCGTGGTTCCAGAGGTCGCGGACGTCGGCCTTGCCGGTGAAGCCGAGGGTGGTCCAGTTCGCCGAGACGGCGGCGGGCGCGCTCGCGAGGTTGAACAGGGCGACGGTGTAGGTGCCGTCGGGGTTCTTGGCGGCCCACACCTGCTGGGCGTCGGACGGGGTGACGGGACGGGCGGGCGGCGCGGCGCTCTGGTCGACGGCGATGACCTCACGGTTGGTGAGGAGGGAGAGGCCGTAGTCGTCGAGGCGGGTGAGGTCGTCGCCGGTGAACAGCGGGGACTTGGCGATGGCCCAGAGGGTGGCGTAGCTCTGGCGTTCCGCCTTGGTCAGGCCGTCCATCGCGCCGTTGCCGACGTCGAGGGAGTCGAGGTCGTTCCAGCCGCCGGGGCCCGCCTGGCCGGTCCAGGCCGGGGCGTCGTCCCAGCGGTCGTCGACCGAGTTCTCCCAGCTGACGAGGGTGTTGCAGTAGCACTCGACGTCGGTGTCGATGCGCCAGCCGTTGGAGTACTTCTTCCAGTCGGCGGCGTGCCCGTAGTCGAGGGACCAGGAGATTTCCAGGTGGATGGGGCGTCCGGTGGCGGTGATGGCCTTGTGCCAGGCGGCCACGTCGGCAACGTTGTCGTACTGGTCGCCGCTCTTTCCGGAGCCGGGGCCGACTCCGTCCAGTTTGAGGAAGTCGTAGCCCCAGCCGGCGATCAACTGGGCCTGCGAGTCTATGTACTTCTGGGCGCAGGGCCGCGAGAAGTCGATCTTGTAGGCGCTGTCCCAGCCGTTGGTGGTGCGCAGGTCGCTGTAGACGATGTCGGCGGTGGTGCAGCCGTCCGCGTTCCAGACGGGCGTCTTCCCGTCGCCGTAGGCCCCCTTCTCCAGGCCGGCGGGCAGGTAGATGCCGGCCTTGAGGCCCTTGGAGTGGATGCGGTCGGCGACCGCCTTCATGCCGCTCGGGAAGCGGACCGGGTCGGGCCGCTGGCGTCCGTACGGGTCGAAGCCGGACTTCCAGGTCTTGTCCATCCACCAGCCGGCGTCGATGTTGACGTGGTCGTAGCCGTACTTCTTCAGCTTGGCGGCGAGCGCGTCCGTCTGCTTGTCGATGTTCGCCTCGGTGAGGTAGCTGTAGTCGCCGTCCGGGTTGAGGCCGGGGTACTTGGACGACTGCATGCTCCAACTCGACCAGCCCATATAGGGCTTGGCCGCGAGGGGCGGCGCGGGGTCCGCGTGCGCGGTGGGGAGGTGGGTGGCGAAGCCGGCGGTGAGGGCCAGGACCACCATGGCTCTCAGGGCGCGAACGGGCGTGAGGGAGTACATCGTCGGGCTCCTCGTGCGGGTCGGAGGGGGATCGCGTGGGCTAGTCGGCGGCTCGGATGAAGGACTGGATCGCGGTGGCGGCGGCACCGCGCGCCCACTCGTCGAAGGGCAGCGGGCGGATGCGTACGTCGCAGCGGGCGGCGGAGCCGAAGGCGGCCTCGGCGAAGGAGTCGCGGATCTGCTCGGCGAACAGGTCGTAGGCGGCGAGCCCTTCGCCGGAGATGATCACGCGTTCGGGGCCGAGCAGGTTGACCACGGTCGCGATGCCCCGGCCGATGGCCTCCCCGGCCCGGGCGTAGACCTCGCGGGCTCCGGTGTCGCCCCGGTGGGCGAGGGCCACGGCTTCCGAGGCGCCCGCGATCGGAACACCCGTCACCTCCCGGACGCGGGCGACGATCGCGGCCTCCCCGGCGATCGCCTCGACGCAGCCGCGGTTGCCGCAGTGGCAGCGGGGACCGGCGGGATCGACGACGACATGGCCGATCTCGCCCGCGACGCCGTGGGTGCCGGCGACGACCCGGCCGTGCACGACGAGGCCGCAGCCGATGCCCGCGCCGACCGTCACCACGGCGAAGTCCGTGAGACCGGCGCCGGCGCCGAACCACTGCTCGGCGACGGTCAGCGCCCGCACGTCGTTGTCGACGGTGACCGGCAGCCCCGTCGTCAGGGCGGCCGGTCCGGCGAGCGGGACGTCGCGCCACTCCAGGAACGGCGAGTAGCGGACGACCCCTTCGCCCCGGTCCACGTCGCCGGAGACCGCGAGGCCGAGGCCGGCCACCTGGACACCCAAGTCCGCTGCCTCGGCGCGGAGTTCCAGCACCAGCTCCCCGATCGAGGTGAGCACCGCCCCGGGGTCGCGGCCGGTGAGCGGCACATGGCGGGCGACCCGGATCCGGCAGCACAGGTCGGTGAGGACGCCGATGATCTCGTCGCCGGTCACCTTGACCCCGACGAACAGCGCGCGTCCGCCGTCGACCCGGACGAGGTTCGCGGGCCGCCCCAGTGCCGGGGGCGCGTCCTCGTCGGCACCCTCCGCCAGATACCCCGCCGCGATCAGCGGCCGTACGGCCTTGGTCACCGCCGCCGCCGACAGCCCGGCCCGGCGGGCCACTTCGAGCCGGGTGAGGGGGCCGTGCGACAGCACGGTCGTGAAGACCTGTGCGGCGGCCGGGGTGTGCGCCGGGAACGACTCGGCGTGGGGGATCGAGCGCATGGCCGGAACCTAGATGCGTTCTTTTCCGCCGTCAATAAAAGAAGCAGGATTCGTCCGGACCGGGTCGTCGTCAGGGCCTGGCCGCGGGGGTGTTGGCGACCGTGACGTTCACGGCGGCCCAGGCCTTGTCGACGGTCTGGTACGCGGTGCTGTTCGCGCCGTAGAGGTCCGCCACCGCCTTGAGCGTCGCCAGGCGCGCGTCGTGGAAGTCGGTGGTGGACACCATGTAGCGGGTCAGCGCGCGGTAGAAGATCGCGGTGGCCTTGGCGCGGCCGATGCCGGTGACCGTGGAACCGTCGTAGGTGGGCGAGTCGTAGGTGAAGCCGCCGATCGTCTTGCGTCCGCTGCCCTCGGCGAGCAGGTAGTACGCGTGCGAGGAGACTCCGGAACCGGCGTGCACCTCGGCGTCGTAGCTCTGCGGGGACCAGTAGTCGACGGTGCCTTCGAGCTTGTCGAGGGAGGGGTGGTCGAGGCGGCGCAGGAACTTCTGGGCGAGGCCGAGCCTCTCGCCGATGAGGTAGTTCGGCGGGTTCTTCGCGTTGTCGGCGCTGAACTCGACGTTGGAGCCGAAGATGTCGGCGAGGGACTCGTTCAGCGAGCCCGCCTCGCCGTACTGGTTGCCGTCCGCGTCGACGCGGGTCGGCTCCAGCCCGGCGGTGGCGTCCACGACACCGTGGGTCAGCTCGTGGCCCGTGACGTCGAGGACGACGAGCGGCTTCTTGAACATGTCGCCGTCACCGTCGCCGTAGAGCATGCAGTCGCAGGTCGAGTCCCAGAAGGCGTTGGCGACCTTCTTGCCGAAGTGGACCATGCCGCGGGCGGCCTTGCCGTCGTTGGCTATGCCCTTGCGGCCGAAGGTCTTCTTGTAGAAGTCGAGGGTCTTGGTGATGCCGTACTGGGCGTCGACGGCGGCGCTGTCGCGGCGCGCGACGGTGCCGTTGCCCCACGTGTCGGTGGTGCTGGTGAAGGCCTTGCCGCGCGCGAAGCTCTCCAGTTCCTGCCCCTTGGCGTCACGGGTCTCGGTGCCCCAGCGGGTCGGGTCCTTGAGGAGGTAACTGGTGCGCGCCGTGCGGGTGGTGGTCAGCGGCACCTTGCCGACGAAGAGGGAGGTGCCGGTGCCCGTGGCGGTGACCGGGTAGCGGGCCGCGCGGGCCGCGCCGGCCGCCGTGAGCGCGCCGGCCCGCGCGGCGCCGCCGATGGCGGGGTCCAGGGCCTGGCCGCGCTCGCGCAGGGTGTCGAGCAGCGCGGGTGAGAGGAACTCGTCGCTGTCCGGGGTGTTGCTCCGGACCCGGCCGGTGACGGCGTCGATGACGACGGTGCGGGTGCCGGTGGCCTCGGCGGTGGCGCTGTCGCTGACCGGGACCTGGTAGGCGAGGGCGGCCCGGCCGTCGCGGGCGTCGACCACGAGACGGGCGCTGCCCGCGTCGCCCTTCGCGACGGCGGCGGCCTTGGCCTCGGCCTGCGCCGCCGTCAGTTCGGGGCGGGTGGTGGCGGGTGCGACGCTGTGGTCGGCCGCCCTGGTGACGCCGGTGTAGGCCAGCCGGTGGGAGAGGTGGACGACGAGATCGCCGCCGAGTACCGGCATGCCCTGATGCGTGCGGATGAACCGGACGTGGCGTGCGCCCTCGGGGTCGATCAGCACGTCCTTGGCGCGGAGTTCGTCGCCCTGGACGACACCGGTCGCCGCCGCGTGCGCGAAGGCGGCGGTGCGCGCGGCCGTGACGACGGACGCGGCGGTGGTGTCGGTGGCCACCGCGCGGTCCGTCCCCGTGGCCGGTCCCGCGAAGGCCGTTCCGGCCAGCCCCGTGGCGGCCGTCGTCACGGCGACGGCGACCGCCAGGACGCGTATGTGGGGTCCACGCATGGGTGAGGGCTCCTTGCTTCGAGACGGCCGGGATCACCAACCGCCTTGAGACCGGGCGCGGTTGACGGCACCCGGGGGGCTGGTCGGGCCCCAAGGCGAAACCCTTATGGATCAGTCATGTGCATGTAAAGCCGAAATCAACGGTTTTCGTCGCTTTCATGGCAATACTTTGCGAATCCGCGTCGCCCAGTGATCAGCGAGTGACCAACTGTGCGGCACCTGTGGAGATGTGACGGGCTGCGAGAAGGTTGCCTCGCGCGACTGTGACCGATCTCGCACACAGAGAACGGGAGAGAACCGGATGGTCTCAAGAACGCTGCGCAGGGCCACGGTGTCGACCGCCGCGCTGCTGACGCTCACGTCGGCACCGGCGCACGCCGCGACCCACGGGCCGGACACCACGCACAGCACGGCGCTCGCGCTCCCGGCCCCCGACATGGCGGGTCTGCGGGCCGTGCTGCGCGCGCTGACGGCGCAGGGCGCCCCCGGGGCGATCGCCCGCATCGACGACCGGGGCACCGTCCGCACCGCCGCCGCGGGCGTCGCCGACCGCGCGACCCGCCGGTCCATCGGCGACGCCGACCGCTTCCGCATCGGCAGCGTCACCAAGTCGTTCTCCGCCGTCGTCCTGCTCCAGCTCGTCGACGCGCACAAGCTCGACCTGGACGCCTCGGTCGACCACTACCTGCCCGGCCTGCTGCCCGACCGGCGGATCACCGTCCGGCACCTGCTGAGCCACCGCAGCGGCCTGTACGACTACACCAACTCCCTGTTCGCCGACTCGGTCTCCGGCTTCGAGGCCGTACGCGACAAGGTCTTCACCTACCGGCAGTTGGTGCGGCTGTCCCTGAAGCACCCGCGCACCAACGCGCCGGGCGCCGCCTACGCGTACTCGAACACCAACTTCGTCGTCGCCGGCCTGCTCATCGAGAAGCTGACCGGCCACTCCGTGGGCACCGCCTACCGCGAGCGCATCATCAAACCCCTCAAGCTGCGCGACACCTTCTACGTCCACCCGGACACACGGATCCCCGGCCGCCACGCCCACGGCTACCTCACCCAGGACCGCAAGGGCGCGAAGCCGGTCGACGCGACCGACCAGACGGTGTCCTGGGCGCAGAGCGCGGGCGCGCTCATCTCCACCACCCACGACCTCAACACCTTCTTCTCCGCCCTGCTCTCCGGCAGGCTCACCTCCCGCGCCGCGCTCACGCAGATGCAGCGCTGGACCCCGGTCAACAGCACGACGCGCTACGGCCTCGGGCTGCGCCGCCGCGACCTGTCGTGCGGAGTCTCCGTGTACGGCCACACGGGCGCGGTGCAGGGTTTCTACACCTACTCCTTCACCTCGAAGGACGGCCGCCGCAGCCTGACCGCGTTGGCCAACACCTCCAACAACGGCACCGTGCTGAACACGATGGCGGGCACCCTGGAGTCGGCGTTCTGCGGCAAGCGCACGAGAGCGATCCAGCGCTCTCCGCTCACCGGCCGCGGCTCCTACGTCACCGAACGGCGGGTGGCCTACGAGGACATCGCACCGGGGATCGCCCGGGACTGAGGGCGCACGGCGGGAGGGTTCCCGCGCCACGGCAACCGCCGCGCGGGAACCCTCCTGCCGTGACGGGACGTTGAGTGGAGGACGGACTCCCCCACCGGGCACCTTCCCGGACGAGCACAGCGAGGGCGGTGCCATGAACGAGCTGGTGCCGGGCGGCAATCTGCCCCTGCCGGGCGGTACGACGACCCTGCGGGTGCCCGGCCCGTTCGACGTGTCGGCGCTGATCACCGACGAGAGCGGGAAGGTCGGCGGTGACGCGGACTTCGTGTTCTACAACCAGCCCACCGCGACCGGAGCCCGCCTCCAGGGCGACACCCTGACCGTCGACCCGGACCGGCTGCGCGCCGGTGCCGCCCGGGTCACCGTCGTCGTCAGCCCCGCCGACCCCGACACCCCGCTGGGCCGCCTGCCCGCACCCACCCTGCATGTCACGGACGCGGGCAGCCGTCCGCTCGCCCGCTTCACCCCGGCCCGCCCGCAGCGGGAGACCGTGCTGCTCCTCGCCGAGCTCTACCGGCGCGGCACGGGCTGGAAACTGCGCGCTCTGGGGCAGGGGTACGCGGACGGACTCGCGGGCATCGCACGGGACTTCGGCGTGGACATCACCGAGGACCCGGCACCCGACCCCGCCCCGGTCGGCACCGCACGAGGCGGTCGCTCCCCCAACTCCTGGGCACCCGACGCCTCGACACCCGGCTCCCCGGCACCCGACCCCACCGGTTTCCTCGCCCTGGTCAACCCGGCCCGCGCCAGGGCCGGTTCACCACCCGTCGCGCTCGACGCGCGGCTCGTGTCGGCCGCGCAGGCCCATGTCTCCGACATGGCCGCCGCAGGGCAGCTCAGCACCGACAGCCGCGACGGCACCTCCGTGTACCAGCGTGTGATCCGCGCCGGATACGCCTATCTCACCGTCGGCGAACACCTGGTCTCCGGTCCGCGCACCCCCGCCGAGTTCGTCGAGTACTGCCTGCGCACCGAGCAGACCCGCCGCACCCTGCTCGAACGGGACGTCACGCACGTGGGTCTCGCCCAGGCGGTCGCTCCCCGCTCCGGCGACGTCTACTGGACGGCGCTGTGGGCGAAGCCGCTCACCGAGGGCGGCCTGGCCCAAGTGGCGCGCGGCGTCGTCGAGTTGACCAATGCGGAGCGGACGAGGGCCGGACTGCCACCGCTCGCCGTGGACCCGCTGCTCGCCGCCGCCGCGCAGGCGCACAGCACGGACATGGTCGCCCGGGCCTTCTACTCGCACACCTCCCCGGACGGCTCCCAGCCCTGGGACCGGGCCGCCGCCGCGGGCTCGCGCAGACGCACCATCGGCGAGAACATCGCCTGCGGCCAGCGCTCCCCGGCCGAGGTCGTGGAGGGCTGGATGAACAGCCCCGGCCATCGCGCCAACATCCTCAAGCCGGACTTCACCCACATCGGCGTCGGCTTCGCGGGCGGCGGACAGATGGGCACGTACTGGACGCAACTCTTCGGCGCCTGACCGTCCGCCGGGGTCGACGCCTCCACGATCTTGGCGGAACGAGATCCTCCGGGCCAGGATGCCCGCATGAAGGGTGATCTGTTTTCCAGTGAGCACATGGTGCAGCCGGCCACCGCGCCGGGCATGACGGTAGAGAACGCGAAGTGCATCAGGTACGCGGTCAACGGCGAGATGCTCGCCCGCCAGGGGGCGATGATCGCCTACCGCGGCAATCTCCAGTTCGAGCGCAAGGGCCAGGGCGTGGGCGGCATGCTCAAGCGCGCGGTCACCGGTGAGGGCCTGCCGCTGATGGCCGTGCGCGGGCAGGGCGAGGCGTGGTTCGCGCACGAGGCGCAGAACTGCTTCGTGGTCGAGATCGACCCCGGCGACGAGTTCACCGTCAACGGCCGCAACGTCCTGTGTTTCGACGCCTCGTTGTCGTACTCGATCAAGACCGTGAAGGGCTCGGGCATCGCGGGCGGCGGTCTGTTCAACAGTGTCTTCAGCGGGCAGGGCAAACTGGGGCTGGTCTGCGAGGGCAACCCGCTGGTCATACCCGTCTCGCCGCAGTACCCGGTGTTCGTCGACACGGACGCGGTGGTCGGCTGGTCGGCCCATCTCCAGACCTCGCTGCACCGTTCGCAGTCCATCGGGTCGATGCTGCGCGGCGGCTCGGGCGAGGCCGTCCAACTCATGCTCCAGGGCGAGGGATTCGTCGTCGTACGGCCCAGCGAGGTGACTCCGCAGAAGGCACAGCAGCACTGAGGTCCCGGTCCGCCACCCGCCCCTGAACCGAGTTGACCTGCGGGTCCCCGCCGGGTCAGGGTCGGAGGCGGCACGGAACACCTTGCCCCGTGCCGGGAGGATGACTGCCTTGATCGGCATCTCGGAGATCGAAGCCGCCGCCGAGCGGATCGCCGGCCACGTCGTACGCACCCCGACCGTGGAGAGCCCCGGGCTCTCGGAGCTGCTCGGTGTCCCAGTCACGACGAAGCTGGAGCTGTTGCAGCGCACGGGTTCCTTCAAGGCGCGCGGTGCCACGGCGAAGCTGCTGTCGCTCGGCGAGGAGGAGCTCGCGGCCGGGGTGGTGGCGGTCAGCGGCGGCAACCACGGGATCGCGCTCGCCGTGATGGCGGCGGCGCTGGACGTGAAGGCCACGGTGGTGATGCCGCGTTCGGCACCGGCCCGGTCGGTCGCGCTGGTGGAGGCGGCGGGCGCGTCGCTGCGGCTGACCGAGGACATGCCGAGCGCGTTCGCGCTGGTGAACCGGTTGCGGGACGAGGGGCTGACCCTGGTCCACCCGTTCGACGACCCGGTGGTGATCGCCGGCCAGGGCACCGTGGGCCTGGAGTTCGCGGACGACGCCGGTGAACTCACCGACGTCCTGGTCAGCATCGGCGGCGGTGGACTGATCGCCGGGGTCGCCGCCGCCCTGCACGCGCGGCGGCCCGGGATCCGGGTCTGGGGCGTGGAGACCGAGGGCGCCGAGGCGATGTCCGCGGCGCTCGCGGCCGGCGGCCCGGTGCCGGTCACGCCGTTCTCGATCGTGACGACGCTCAGCGCGCCGACCGTTTCGCGGCTGACGTACGACCATGTGTCGGCCCTGGTCACCGAGGTGCTGACCGTGTCCGACCAGGACGCCGTACGGGGCTGTCTGGACCTCGCCGAGCACGGCAAGGTGTGGACCGAGCCCGCCGCGGGCTGTCTGCTGCCCGCCGCCCGGCAGGTGCTGGAGCGGGTCGGCCACGGCGCGCGACTCGGCCTCGTGGTGTGCGGGGGCAACTCCACGGCCGTGGAGATCGCGGACTGGTCGGAGCGCTTCGGGCTGCGCTGACCTGCCGCCGGCGGTACGGACGGGGCCGGCTTCCCGCGCGAGGGATGCCGTTCGCGACCCCGCGCGGGAAGGCTTGCCGCGCATCTAGCCATACCGACTAGTCGGTACTACGCTCCGCCGAACGGAAGGGCCCCCAGCCTCCCGCCGCTCACCCTGTCCCCGGCAGTTCCAGAGGGAGTCGTATGTCTTCCGCTTCCGCACCGCTTGACACGAGTAACCCTGGTACCGACGCGTCCGGCGCCGGTGACCGCGGCGCGCTCACCGGGCTGTACCGCCGTGATCTGGCCGCGTATCCGGCCACCGGGCGACGCATGTCGTACCTGGCGATCGTGGTGGTCACGACCGTCGTGCTCTACTACATGCTCTACATCCAGTACGCGGTGGCGACGTCGATCATCACGCACTTCGACATGACCTACCGCTACTTCGTGTGGGTCTCGGTGATCGGGAACGCCTTCGGGGCCTTCGCCTCCCTCGTGGCCGGCCTCGCGGACCGCTGGGGACGGGCGAACCTCGTGGTCTACGGACTGCTGGTCGCCGCGCTCCTGGTCTTCTTCGGACTGCCCAACGCGGCGGACAAGACGACGTACCTGGTGCTGTTCGCCGTCGTCAGCGTGATCGAGGGCATCGTGCTGGTCGCGACCCCGGCGCTGATACGGGACTTCTCACCGCAGCTCGGCCGCGCCACCGCGATGGGCTACTGGACGATGGGCCCGGTCATCGGCAGCCTGGTCGTCACCTCGGTCACCAGCAGCACGCTCGACTCCGCCTCCTGGCAGGACGAACTGCGCTACTCCGGGGCGGCCGGGCTGGTCGTCTTCGTCGTGGCCCTGTTCGCCCTGCGCGAGTTGTCGCCCGGGCTGCGCGACCAGATCATGGTGAGCCTCCGGGACCGGGCCCTGGTCGAGGCACGCGCCAAGGGGCTGGACACCGAGGCGGTACGGCGCGGTGAGTGGCGGCAGATGCTGCGCCTGGACATCCTCGGCTCCGCCTTCGCCATCGCGGTCTTCCTGCTCCTCTACTACGCGGCCGTCGGCAACTTCGTCGTCTACTTCTCGACCACGTTCGGCTACAGCGAGCAGCGCACCAACGCCCTGGCGAACTGGTACTGGGCCGCGAACGCCCTCGCGCTGATCGTGGCCGGCCTGCTCTCGGACCGGCTGCTGGTGCGCAAGCCCTTCATGATCGTCGGCGGGATCGGCTCCGTCGTCGCGACCGCGGTCTTCGCCTCGCGGGCCACCCACGCGACGACCGGCTACTACACCTTCGCCTGGCTGTTCGTCGCGATCGGCGTCTTCAGCGGCGTCGCCTACGCCCCCTGGATGGCGAGCTTCACCGAGACCGTGGAGAAGCGCAATCCGGCGGCGACCGCCGCGGGCCTCGCGGTCTGGGGCTGGACGGTACGGATCGTGGTCGCCGTGTCGGCGGCGTTCATCCCGGTGCTCGTCACCTCCGTCACCCCGCTCGTCGAACACGGCGCCGAGGTCGCGGCGGCGCAGAAGCAGGCCGCCCCGGCGCTGGCCGTCATCGACGCGCATCCCCAGCTCTTCGCCGAACTGGGCAAGTACACGGCGGCCACCACGCCCCCCGCGCTGGCCGCCCAGGCGGTCAAGGAGGTGGGCGCCGCCGACCTGGCCGTCGTGCAGAAGGCCCAGCCGCAGCTGAAGGTGCTCAAGGAGTACGGGCCGAAGGTTCAGCAGGCCGCGAAGAACGGTCCCGGGGAATGGCGCACCTGGTGGTGGATCTGCGTCGGCGGCCAAGTCCTGTTCCTGCCCTTCGTGTTCGTGATGGCGGGCCGCTGGAGCCCGAAGAAGGCCCGCGAGGACGCGCGCACCCACCAGGACGCGGTGGACCGTGAACTCGCGGCGCTCGGAGCCGCCGAAGCCTGACCCGCACCACCGACCGACCGCCGCCGCGGCGCGAGCCCGACAGCTCCGCCGGGCGGCGGACCGGCGACCGCGCGAGTCAGCCGCCGGCTTCCCGGGCCACGCGTTCCAGTCGGCTGCGGTACCCCGCCCACCATTCCTGGTCCTCGGCCGGCAGGTCGTCCTTGCCCCGCAGACAGCCGACGGATCCGTCGAGGGACTCCCGCAGGATGTCGGCGTGTCCGGCGTGCCGTTGGGTGTCGGAGATCACGCGCACCACGATGTGATGGAGCGTCGCCTCCCGGCGTTCCTCCGGCCACCACGGGACACGGCCGACCGTGTCGAGCGGGAGCGCCGCGATCGTGCGGTCGGAGTGCTCCCACGCCCGGCGGTACAGCCCGACGACGTGTTCCCGCGACTCGTCCGCCGCGGCCCACATGTCCGCGTTCGGCTCGGGCTCCTCGGTGTACCACCAGGACGGCGGCTTCCCGTCGAAGAACGGCCGCCCGAACGTGTCGCCGAGATACCCCAGTTCCACGCTCGCGACATGCTTGACGAGCCCCAGCAGGTTCGTGCCCGTGGGCGTCAGCGGACGGCGGACGTCGTACTCCGAGAGTCCGTCGAGCTTCCACACAAGGGCGTCACGCGCCTCTTGCAGGTACCGGAGAAGATCCGCTTTCGGGTTCGGTTCGATCATGCCGGGGAGTCTCCCACCCGGCACTGACAGCGGAGCCCGGCGTCCGGGTCGGCGGCCGGAGTGCCGATTCCTCCGCAATCCCTTCGTCACGTCCCTTGAGCGTTCGTTCGCGGTCTTCTCGATCGGCCCGCCGAACAGTTCCCGCACCCGGCCCGACGACCGATCTGAACTTCCGGGAACAGCCAGGTTGCCGTGGGAAGTTCCCCGGCGCTCGGACCTGCCCCGGCGGGGGAAGACGGCCTGGTCAGGGCGTCGGCGGCGGGAAAGTCGTACGTTACCGATGGTTACGGCCAGGTCGGGGCGCGGATATTCGCGTCGACATTTCCTCGCACACCTGACCGCCGCGATTGAATAAAAGGCAAGAACGACCGGGGAATTGGGATTCCTTTGAACCACGGCATCACAACCGCCGTACTTCTGGGAAAGGTGAGAGCCAGGGGTTTCAGCGAGGGATGGCCATGGTCGAGACACATGTCTCCGTACACGAGTCAGTCGCCGGCAGATACCGGCCCATGGAGGCCGCGCATCGCGAGACGAACCGTGTCACCTGGTACGGCGAGGACATGACCGCCGAACGCCCGTGCCTGCTCACCCAGGTGGCGCTGCCCGCCGCGCTGGACGAGGAGACCGCCCGCCGGACCACCGCCGCCATCATGCGCACCTCCGAGGTCATGGTGCTGCTCGCCCCCACCCGGGTCGCCCAGGTCATGGACGCCGTCGAGGAGGCCGGCACGCTGTGGACCGTCACCGACTGGATCGACGGCACACCGCTCGGCCAACTCCTCGCCCAGCAGGGCACGTTCCACTATGTACGGGCGGCCCGCATCGGCCTCGAACTGCTCGACATCCTGGAGGCGGCGCACAACGAGGGCATCACGCACGGCGAACTCAGCCCCGGCCAGGTGTTCGTCCGCGACAAGGGCACCGTCGTGCTGACCGGCTTCGGACTCGCCGGCGCGACCCTGGTCCCCCGCCTCACCGCGCCCTCGTACGCCTCCCCCGAACAGGCCCGGGACGAGCGCATCGGACCGGCCGCCGACCTGTGGGCGCTGGGCGCGATCCTCTACACGCTGGTCGAGGGACACCCGCCGTTCCGGGACCGGGGCCGCCCCGAGGCGACCCTCAAGGGCGTGGACCGGCTCCCGATGCGCGGCCCGTCCCGCGCCGGACCGCTCGCGCAGGTCATCCAGGGACTGCTGCGCAAGAACTCCCGCGAGCGGATGACCCGCCCGATGGCCCGCGAGGCCCTCACCCGCATCCTGCACGAGGACCCGTACGCCGACCGCGAACCCGTACCGCTGCCACGACTGCGCCGGGCCTACGACACCCTCCTCGGCGCGGGCACCACGTGGAGCGGTCGTGGCATGGCGGTCGGGACCGCCCTGGCCGTCGGCACCGTCACGGTCGCCGTGCTCGCCGCCACCCACCAACTCCCCGGCACCGAGAACTCGTCGGCCACCTCCTCCTCGCCCCTCCCGTCCGCCTCCGCCTCGGCCACCACCCCCGGCGAGAACGTCGACGGCCATGCCTACAGCCCCTCCGCCACGCCTTCGCCGACATCGCCCACCTCCCCGGCGGCCTCCGCCTCGCCCTCGGTCACCGCGTCCGCCTCGCCCTCCCCGACCGGCTCCGCGCTGCCCGCCGGGTTCCGGGTGTTCAAGGCGCCGGAGGGCTTCTCCGTCGCGCTGCCCAAGGGCTGGAAGGTGGTGGACACGCAGCGGGAGGCGGACGTCGCCTACCGCGTGACCTTCGGCGCCTCGGGCGACCCGCGCACGCTGGCCGTGACGTACAGCACTCAGGCGGGTCCGGACCCGGTCGCCGTCTGGCGGGACGACGTCCTGCCGGGGCTGAAGCAGACCGAGGGCTTCCAGCAGATCGGCGACATCAGGGCCACCACGTTCCAGGGCGACAAGGCGGCCGACCTGGAATGGTTCTCCGGCACCGGCGACGACCGGGTGCGCACGCTCGGGCGGGGTTTCCTGATCGGCGGCGGGCGCAGTTTCTCGCTACGGTGGACGACGCCCGCCGACGAGTGGAACGACGCGGCCAACCGTCAGGCGCTCCAGACCTTCTTCAAGACCTTCCGGCGGTCGGCCGGCTGACGGCGACGCGAGGGCCGGGCACTCAAACCAGCGGCAATGGGTGGATATAGGCTGCGTGTTCGCACCATGCCTCATCTCAAGCCCAGGAGAGTCCGCCTTGACCGTAGTGATCGACCAGGCCGAGACGTCCTTCACCGCCCTCGACGACGCCGGCCTCGTCGCCCGGGACGCGCACGAGTTCGGAGCCTACGCCCGCACCGGCGGCTGGGCCTTCGGCCTGAAGGTGGCGCGCAGCGTACGGCCCGGCGGGCAGAGCGCGGACGAGACGCCGAAGGTCTCCGCGAAGGAGTTCGCCGAACTCGCCGGCTGCTCCCCCGAGCGCGTGCTGCGCTACTACAAGGCCTGGGACCGGGCCGCGGACGACGGTCTCGTCCCGCACTTCGAGGAGCTGGCCCCCGGCCAGGAGGTCGAACTCCCGGACGCCGACGTGTGGTTGAACTACTACGTGTCCCGGTCGTCCGCCACCTCCGAGCGCGGCACCGCCATCTCGGAGGCCGCCGAGGCGGAGGGCATCCGGCCCACCAAGGCGCTGGAGGTCGCGGAGAACCCGACCGCGCTGCGCGCCGCGATCCTCGCCGACCCGTCCACCGCGCGGGCGGCCCGGCAGGCGCTGCTCGACCGGGTGCGTGAAGACCCCGAACTTCAGGCGGAGTTGGCCCGTGACGTGGTCCGCACCGACGACCTGAAGAAGGCCGTCGCGACGGAGAGCCGGTCGGCGGACCGGATCGGCTATGTCCGCCAGATCGCCGAGTCGGGCCAGATCAAGACCCCGGCGGGACAGACCGTGGACGCGCCCCTCGACGTGCGCCAGGAGGCGGAGCGGCACCTGTCGCTGCTGGACGAGCTGGAGGAGGGCGAGGACACGGGCGAGTGGGCCACCGAGGCCTACGACACCATGAAGAACCTGGTCGTCGAGACGGTGGAGGCGGACCCCGAACTGCGCGTCCAGGAGCGGCGGACGAAGTTCTACAGCAGCCTCCAGAAGGCCACGAAGGCGTTCGAGGAGCTGACCTTCGACGACGCCCAGGACTTCTACGAGGACGACATGGTCCAGCGGCTGGAGGAACTCCAGCAGGCCATCGACAGCTGCCTCACCGCCCTGCGCAGGACCACCGCGCCGGCCGAGTAGGCATCGGTCGTGGGGGGGGGGGGGGCGGCCCCCCCCCCCCCCCCGGCCGCGGGCGGGGGCGCCCCCCCCCCCGCGCCCCCCCCCCCGGGGGGGGGGGGGGGGGGTGGGGGGGGGGGGGGGGCCCCCCCCCCCCCCACGACCGTCCGTACGGCGGCCGGAGCTACCAGCGGCCCTCCACCTGGTCCTTGATCCGGCGGTCGTAGAGGTCGCGGATCGCGGTGAGCGTGGCCTCGGACAGCGCGGGCAGTCCGGCCGCCGCCGCGTTGGCGCGGGCCTGTTCGGGCGAGCGGGCGCCGGGAATGACCGTGGTCACACCGGGCTGGTCGATGATCCAGCGCAGGGCGAGCTGGGCCGGTGTGTATCCCTCGGGGGCGAGCGCGGAGAACTCGGCGGCGGCCTCGACGCCCGTCGCGTAGTCGACGCCGGAGAAGGTCTCGCCCTGGTCGAAGGCCTCGCCGTGGCGGTTGTAGGTGCGGTGGTCGTTCTCCGGGAACACCGTGTCGCTGGTGTACTTCCCGGACAGCAGGCCGGAGGCGAGGGGCACGCGCGCGATGATGCCGACGCCCGCCTCCTGGGCGGCCGGGAGCACCTGGAGGAGGGGCTTCATGCGGAACGCGTTGAGGATGATCTGCACGCTGGTCACGTTCGGCCGGGCGATGGCCGTGAGCGCTTCCTCGCAGGTCTCGACGCTGACGCCGTAGCGCGCGACGCGCTCCTCGGCGACGAGGGTGTCGAGGGCGTCGAACACCTCGTCCGAGGAGTAGACCGGCGTGGGCGGGCAGTGCAGCTGCACCAGGTCGATGCGGTCGACGCCGAGGTTGCGGCGCGAACGGTCGTTCCACGCGCGGAAGTTGTCCAGGACGTAGTTCTCGGGGATCTGGTCGACGCGGCGGCCCATCTTCGTCGCGACCAGGACACGCGGATCGGACCGGCCGGCGAGGAAGGCGGCGATGGTCTGCTCGCTGCGGCCGTCGCCGTACACGTCGGCCGTGTCGAGGAAGGTCACCCCCGATTCCACCGCCGCCTCCAGCACGGCGAGGGCTTCCTTGTCGTCGACGTCTCCCCAGTCGGCGCCCAGCTGCCAGGTACCGAGACCGACGACGGATGCCTGCTGCCCTGACCTGCCGATTACACGTTCGTCCATGGCGTCAGTCTGTCATCCGGCACCGGCCTGCGCGGAACGGGCTCCTCCGGGGTCGTCGACGGTGAATCCTTCACTCACACGGGTGAACCGTTTCGACAGGCTGCCTACTCGTGTCAACTCCCGCCTAACGTGTGCGCGTGACCGATCATGTGGCGAACAACCTCCAGTCGGGGAACGGCGGTTCCGCTCCCTGGTCCCGCCGGGGCTTCCTTCTCTCGGCCGCCGCGCTGGCCGCCGTACCCGTCCTGCTGTCGGCCGATCCGTCGCTCGCCGCGGCCGAGCTGCCCGACTTCCCCGCCGAGGTGGACCTCTACCGCTCGGCGTACCGCAACTGGGTGGGGGAGATCACCGCGGACGGGCTGTGGGCGTGCGCGCCGGCCGACGCCGACCAGGTGGTGTCCGTCGTCAACTGGGCCTGGCAGCACGGCCGGCGGGTGCGCGCCCGCGGCTCCTCGCACGGCTGGTCGCCGCTGACGATCGAGTCCAGTACGACGTCCGAGGCGCCCGTGCTGCTCGTCGACACCGCCCCGCACCTCACCGGCCTCGCCCTGGACTCGGCGTCCGCCGTCCGGGCGGGCACCGGTGTCACCCTGGAGGCGCTGCTCACCTTCCTTGAGGGGCACGGGCTCGGTCTCACCGCCGCGCCCGCGCCCGGCGATCTCACGCTCGGCGGCGCGCTGGCCGTCGACGCGCACGGCACGGCCGTGGCGGCCGAGGGCGAGGAGCGGACGGCCGGGCACACCTTCGGGTCGCTCAGCAATCTGGTGCTGTCGCTGACGGCGGTGGTGTGGGACACGGACACCGGGGCGTACGTCCTGCGGACCTACTCCCGCGACGAGGCGGACTGCGCGGCACTGCTCACCCACCTGGGGCGCGCGCTGGTCACCGAGGTGGTGCTGCGGGTCGGCGCGAACGCGAACCTGCGCTGCGTCAGTCGTACGGACATCCCGGCCACGGAGTTGTTCGCGGCGCCGGGGTCCGGCGGGCGTACCTTCGCGGGCTTCCTGGACGAGGCGGGGCGGGCCGAGGCGATCTGGTTCGCGTTCACCGAGTTCCCCTGGCTGAAGGTGTGGAGCGTCGCGCCGACCAGGCCGTCGGCCTCGCGGCACGTCTCGTCGCCGTACAACTACCCCTTCTCCGACAACGTGCCGACCCTGGTCGCGGATCTCGTCGGGCGGATCCTGGCCGACGGCGCGTGGTATCTGGCGCCGGTGCTCGGCAGCGCCCAACTCGGCGTGGCCTCGGTCGGGTTGACGGCGACGCTGGCGGCGGACATCTGGGGGCCGTCGAAGAACACGCTGCTCTACGTCAGGCCGACGACCCTGCGGGAGACCGCGAACGGCTACGCGGTCCTCACGAGCCGGGCCCAAGTGCAGCGCGTGCTGCACGGGTTCACCGGGTTCTACCGGGAGCGGCTCGCCGCGTACGCCGCGCTCGGCCGGTTCCCGGTCAACGGCACCGTCGAGATCCGGGTCACCGGCCTCGACCACCCCGCCGACAGCGAACTCACCGGCGCCCGCGCCCCGTTGCTGTCCGCGCTGCGGCCGAGCGCCGAGCACCCCGAGTGGGACACGGCCGTCTGGCTGGACATCCTGACGCTGCCCGGCACACCGTACGCGGAGGAGTTCCTGCGCGAGGTGGAGCAGTTCCTGTTCCGCTCGTACGACGGCACGCGCGTCGAGTGGTCCAAGGGCTGGGGCTACACCGAACAGGCCGCGTGGAGCGACCAGGAGGTGCTGGGGACGACGGTGCCTGGTTCGTTCGGGGAGTCGGTGTGGGGGCAGGCGGCCGGGACCTTCGACCGGCTCGACCCGCACGGGGTGTTCGGGAACGCCTTCCTGGACCGGCTGTTCGGCTAGGAGTCCAAGTGGGCCTGCACGGTGGGCCCGTAGCGGTCCACGACGGTCTCGGTCGGGGTGTCGCGGAGCCGGGTGCCGCGGGCGATGCCGTACATCACGCCGAGGCCGAGGATCGTGGAGACGGCCAGTTCGGCGCGCAGGGCGGCGTCCGGGCCGGGCAGGCGTCCGGCGAGGCGGTCGACCACCTGGGCGCGGAAGTTGACGCGCAGGATGTCCCCGTGGTCGCCCTGGAGCGGCGCGAACGCGATGCGCAGCAGCGGGTCGGCGCCCCGCTCGCGCTGGCTGACCAGGACGTGCCGGACCATGTGGCGGCCGAGTGCGTCGAGCGGGGCGTCCAACAGGGCCTCCGCGTCCGCCTCGAAGGACATCACGCGGGCGAAGAGGGCTTCCTTGTTGCCGAAGTACTTGAGGATCAACGGGGCGCTGACACCGGCCCGTTCGGCCACGGCCTTGAGGGTGATGTCGGCGTGGGCGTTCCGGGCGAGGAGGTAGCGGGCCGCCCTGAGGATGGCCGCCCTGGTCGCCTCGGCGTCCCGGCGCGCGGGCGGAGACGGGGACGAGGAAGGGGACGGGGACTCGGTGGGTGGGGTGCTCACGGCCCTCATGCTCCCTCCAGCGCTTCGTCCCGCGCGCCCCTGGTACGGCCGTCCGTGCCCGGCTTCTGTTCGGGCCCGGCGTCGCCGGGGATGGTGAGCGCCGTCGCGCAGGCGATCAGGGCGACCACTCCGGCGAGGGCGAAGGCCATGAGGTAGCCGTGCAGGGTGGGCAGCGGGTGTCCGCCGATCAGGCTGGTGTGATGCACGAGCACGGCGGCGACGACCGCGCTGGACACGGCCTGGCCGATGGTGCGCATCAGGACGTTGACGCCGTTGGCGGACGCGGTCTGGCCGGCCGGGACGGCGCGCAGGATGAGGGTGGGCAGCGCCGAGTAGGCGAAGGTGGTGCCGGTGGCGACGACGGTGGCGCCGAGGATGATCGTCCACAGGTCGTGGCTGTCGGCGATGCGCACCACGTAGCCGAGCGCGATGATCGCGGCTCCGACTGCGAGCGTGACCCGCGGGCCGCGGGCCGCCGAGATGCGGGCCGAGACGGGTGAGAGCAGCAGCATGGTGACGCCGCCGGGCAGCAGGCACAGGCCGGTCTCGACGATGGACAGTCCGAGGCCGTACCCGGTGGCCTTGGGCGCCTGCACCAGCTGTGCGGTGACGAGGGAGTTGGCGTAGAACGCGAAGCCGGTCAGCAGCGCCGCGACATGGGACAGGCCCACCCGGGGCCGGGACACCAACCGCAGGTCCACCAGCGGGAGTTCGGTGCGCAGCTGCTGCCACCACCACAGGCCGAACACGACGACCGTGGCGAGGAACAGGGCCAGGATCCGCGGACTGGCCCACCCCCACTGGCCGCCCTGCGAGACCCCGAGGAGGAGACAGACCAGTCCCGCGGCCAGCCCGAGTGTGCCGAGCACGTCGAAGCGGCCGGGCTCGCGGACGGGCGATTCGCGCACCGCCCACCAGATCCCCGCCACGCCGAGCGCGCCGAGGGCGCTGGTCGCCCAGAACATGACGTGCCAGTTGGCGTACTGGACGATCAGGGCCGCGAGGGGCAGTCCGAGCGCGGCCCCGATGCCGACCGTGGAACTCATCAGCGCCACCGCGCCGCCCCGGCGCTCCGGGGGCAGTTCGTCCCGCAGGATGCTGATCGACAGGGGCACGACGGCGGCGGCGGCGCCTTGCAGGGCGCGGGCCGTGATGAGCACGCGGATGTCGGAGGACAGGGCGCACATGACGGAGCCGGCGGTCATCAGGCTCAGGGCGCCGGTCAGGACCCGGCGTTTGCCGTACATGTCGCCGGCCCGGCCGAGCACGGGGGTGAGGACGGCGCCGGAGAGCAGGGTCGCGGTGACCATCCAGGAGACGGCGCCCGCCGAGGAGCCGGTCAGCCGGGGCAGGGACGGCAGCAGGGGGACGACGACGGTCTGCATGACCGCCATCAGGATCCCGCCGAAGGCCAGCACCGGGACGGTGAGCCGGTCCCGCAAGGGGGTCCGCCCGGTGCCGCCGGGCGGGTCGGGTATCGGGACGGGCTGGCCCATGGGCACTCCAGCGGACACGTAAAAGAAGGTGAACGGCTATTCACCCTATCCGGTGAATAGCCATTCACCCAATGCTTCCGGGAGCGCGGGGGCCCTACTTGCGGGCCGCGAGCGCCCGCGCGTGCACCGTGCGCGCCACCCTGGGGCCGAGCCAGCGCTTGAACCGGCGCAGCGCCTCCAGCCGTCCGGCCGCCTTGTCGAGGCCGTAGTAGACCTGCGGCGGGACGTACGGCAGCAGCGGCGAGTGGCGCTGGCCGAGCAGGGCGAACATGCGGTGCGGGGGCAGATGGATGTACCGCTGGAGGTTCTCGTACCACTGGGCGCTGTAGCGGGCCGCGCTCTGAATCGACAACAGCGCGGATTTACGGCGCTGTTCGTAGGCGGCGAGGGCCTGCGGCAGTTCGGTGTGCTCGCGCAGGGCGTCGGCGAGGGCGATGGCGTCCTCCAGGGCGAGGGTGGTGCCGGCGCCGATCGAGTAGTGGGTGGTGTGGGCGGCGTCGCCGAGGAGCACGAGGTTGTCGCGGTGCCAGGTGCGGTTGGTGAGGGTGCGGAAGGTGAGCCACTGGGCGCTGCCGTCCGCCGAGGCGCGGCCGATCAGGGAGTGGCCGTCGAGGAGGTCGGCGAAGAGCTTCTCCAGGAGGGCGAGTCCGTCGGCCTCGGCGGCGGTGTCGAGGCCGAGGCCGGTCCAGGTCTCGGGGGCGCACTCGATCACGCAGGTGCTGCCCTCGGGGCCGAACGCGTAGCCGTAGCACCAGATCCAGCCGTGGTCGGTCTCCACGAAGGCGAAGGTGAAGGAGCCGAAGACCTTGCTGGTGCCGAGCCAGATGTACTGGTTGCGGCCGGGCTTGAGTTCGGCGCCGAAGTGGTCGGCGTGGCGGGTGCGCAGCGCGCTGTTGACGCCGTCGGCGGCCACGATCAGATCGGCGTCGGGGAGGTCGTCGGCCGTGACCGGGCACTCGAACTCCAGCCGGACACCGAGGGCTCTGGCCCGTTCGGCGAGGATCTTGAGGAGGCGGTGGCGGCCGATGCCGTGGCCCTCGTCGCCGGGCTGGGTGGTGGTGAGGTCACGGACGCGGGCGACGCCGTCGCTCCAGCGCACCGAGTGCTCGTCGACGGCCAGCGCGGACTCGGGGTCGTACTCCCGGAGCTGGTCGAGCAACCCGCTCCAGTACGTGACGCCCCAGCCGTAGGTCGAGCCCTCGGGGTTGCGCTCGTAGACGGTGATGTCGTGGGACGGGTCCTGCCGCTTCAGCAGGATCGAGAGATACAGACCGGCGGGCCCGCCTCCGACACAGGCGACCTTCACGCGCACACCCCTGGGTTTTACTCAAAGTGGTCAAGTGGATCCGCAGAGTAGCAGGATGGGGCGGCACGGATTTCGCGTCACCCCGCACAGGACCGATGAGTGAACCGGGACGGCTCAGACGTTCCGGTGGATCAGACGTCCTTGTCCAGATGGCGGCGGAGTTCCGCGGTGAGCGCCGGGATCTCGCGGCGGAAGGCCGCCTCGTCGAGACCGTCGTCGGCGACCACGGCGAGCAGCGCGCGGTCCCCGACGGCCGTCACGATGACATGGCCGGTGCTGCCCCGCGCGGTGATCTCGCGCAGGTGTCCCGCGCCGCCGTGGTCGGCGAGCCGGTGGCCGAGCGAGAGTCCGGCCGCCGCGAGCGCGGCCATGGACTCGGGGTGGGTCTTGTTCGCGTCGCTGGCCACGACGAGTCCGTCACTGGTGGCCAGGGTGGATTCGGTGACTCCCATTACGTTGTCCCGCAGGGCGATGAGGAGGTCGGTCACGGGGTCGCTCATGGCGTCTTCTTCCTGTTGCGTGCAGGCGGTGGGACAACGAGGCGGACGGGGATCCGGTCACGTCGGGTCGGCCGCGTCCGCGGGGCGTCTCGGCGCGGACGAGCGGGTCGGAGCGGGTGGTTCAGTCGTGCGGCCGGGGCTCGGGCGCGGAATTGCGGCCGGGCCGGCGGCGCGGGAGCGGTACGGGGACGGACGCGGGGACGGGCGCGGTGGACCGCGACGCGGAGGGCGCCCCGCGTGCCGCCGTGCTCGGCCTGGTGTCCGCCACGGGCTTGTCCGGCCGGACCAGACCGCGGTCCAGCAGATGTCGTAGATCGGCCATCACGGCGAAGAGGCCGCGGCCGAGGGCGAAGGCGATGTCCCGCGCGGTGCCGCGACCGTCCGCGTGGGCCAGGACCGCCTGATGCCGGGCGGGGAGGCCGCCGACGGTCCCGGGGAGACCCGCGGCGGTCACCGACCGGACGCGGGTACGGGCGAGGGCGGCGACCGAACCGGGTTCTCCGGCGAGGAGGTTGATCCGCCGGGCCACCTCGTCGAGGAGTCGCTCGGGGGTGACACCGGCGTTGCGGTGCAGCACCGGTACGGGTTTCGTCACCTCCCAGGCGTCGGGTACGGCGAGGGACAGCGCGAAGGCCGCGTCGAACAGGGCACCCAGGCTGATCACTTCGAGCTCGCCGGCGCCGACGAGTCCGCGCGCCACGAGTTCGGCGGCGAGGTGTTCGTGGGTGGTGTCGGAGGCCCGGACCTCCGCCCACGCCTCCTCCTCGACCCGGCCCGATCTGAGCAGCAGGCCCTCGATGCCCGGTGCGCCGGGTGTCTCCATGGCCACCACGAGCCCGTCGCGCACGTGAATGGAGCCGCCCGGGGTGCCGGTGACCCGCACGGTGCAGGAACGCGCCTGGTCCCGGAGGGCCGACAGCAGCGCGGGTACGTTGCGGGAGTCGGCGAGCGGCTCCTCGGTGCCGGGCTGTGTCATGCCAGCAACTCGTCGGCGTGCTGGTGCAGTTCGCGCAGCGCCCAGGTGAGGTTGGTGCGTTCGCGGTCGACGGTCGCGCACAGCAGCAGGGGATCGCCCCGCCGCTGGAGCTGGAGCGTCACGAGATGCCGGGTGGAGGTGGTCACGATGACGTTCTCCAACTCCCCCGCCACACCGGCCCGGTTGAGGCGGGTGCGGGCGATCTCCGCTATTTCGCAGGAATCCTGACTGCCACTCACATCTCCGGACTCCGCATAGGAGAGGCCGGTGACGGCATCGAGCAGCATGGCTCCGCTGATTCCGGGCACGGTCAGAGCGCGGCCCAGCGCGGTGTCGAGCGATGACAAAGGACCCCCCTTCAGTCACTCTGGCGAGCAGACTACTTTATTTGCCAACTATCGCAACTCTGACCAAAGATGGTGTTGTCTGATACCCGCACGGTTCGCATTGAGACCGTTTTCGTGGCGGGACCCACTGTCTCGCCGGCTCGTGAAGGAAACGAGGCACCACGTGAACATTGAGGCGACACTCAAGGAAGCGATGACTATCGACGGGGCCCTGGGGGTGTCCCTTGTCGACTACGAGAGCGGCATGACGCTGGGGGCGTTGGGCGGCGGTCCGCATCTGGACCTGGAGGTCGCGGGGGCGGGCAACACCGAGGTCGTACGGGCGAAGCAGCGCACGCTGAAGTCCATCAACCTGGACGACCGGATCGAGGACATCCTGATCACTCTCGGTCAGCAGTACCACCTGATCCGACCGCTGGCGAGCGTGCACGGTTCGCTCTTCCTGTACCTGGCGCTGGACCGGGAGCGCAGCAATCTGGCGCTGGCGCGGCACAACCTGAAGCGCCTTGAGGCGAGTTTGGAGATATGAGCCCGCGGCGGCATATGACAATTGAATAGGTCGTCACCCCGGCCGGTCTCGGCGCGGCCATAACCGCCGAGACCGGCCGGACCGGCCGGACCATTAAGTCCGACCTTTACGTCCGACCTTTGAGTGGGACCTTTGCGATGCCGAATTGCCGGTGGGTGCCCGGCGGTTAAAGCGGACGACCACAAATGTCTAGTCCACTTATGACCGGTCCGCCTATTCGGTACGGCACTCCGGGTGACCCCAGCCCTGCGCGTTCTTGCTGATCGGCTCGCCGGCCGCGTAGCCACGTCCGCACAGGCAGCGGCCGGGGAACTTCGCCTTGATCGTGCGGGAGGTCGAACTCGCGCTCTTTCGGGCCGACTTGGCGCCGGCCGGCCGGGCGGACTTCTTCGGGGTGTCGGGCGAGGGGGGCGGCTGCGGGGAGCCGAGTTCGCTGCCCGCCGGCTCCTGGACGACGGCCGCCTGGCTCGCGGCTCGGTCGGCGAAGTCGTTCAGCGGATCGCCGTCGACCTGGTGGGCGGGGACGTAGCGGAACTCGACCGAGCGGCCCGCGAGCAGTTCGTCGATGCGAACGACCAGTTCCTGATTGGCGACCGGCTTGCCGCCGGACGTCTTCCATCCGTTGCGCTTCCAGCCGGGCAGCCAGGTGGTGACCGCCTTCATGGCGTACTGCGAGTCCATCCGGATCTCCAGCGGTACGTCCGGTGCGGTCGCGGTCAGCAGGCGCTCCAGCGCGGTGAGTTCGGCGACGTTGTTGGTGGCCCTGCCGAGCGGTCCCGCCTCCCAGCGGGCCGGGCTCTCCTCGTCGTCCGACACGACCCACGCCCAGGCCGCGGGCCCCGGATTCCCCTTCGAAGCCCCGTCACAGGCGGCTACCACTCGTTCACGCATGCGCCCGATCATGCCATGACCGCACCAGACACCCGGCGCCGCCCCGGACCGGCCCGACGCGGGCCACCGCCGCGCCGCGCCGGGCCCGCGCGAGCGAGCCTGAGCGGGCACCCGGGGCAGCTGTCGTGGTCGTCCGGCTGGTGGGCCTTGAGCGCCGCCACCGCCGGGAGGCCGAGGCCCGCGCACAGGGCGGGCACCCGGGCGCCGAACTGCCCCGGCCGGCCGCAGCGGAAGTCGCCGAGTGCGTCGAACGGCGGTTGCCGATGCTGTCTTTCAGGGTCGAGGGCCACCGGCCGCCAGCTCCCCCGAGGCCGGCCGTCGGCCCCCGACGGATGCCCCGCCCGGTCAGGCGTCCGTCATCTGTGGCATGTCGCCCTGGGTCGTGGTCATGTCGATCACCGAGAACGAGGCGCCCTGCGGGTCGCTGAGCGCCGCGAAGCGGCCGAAGGGGCTGTCCATGGGGCCGAAGCGGAGGATGCCGCCGAGCTTGGTGGCCTTGGCCACGGCGTCGTCGCAGTCGGCCACGGCGAAGTACACGTTGACGTAGGACGGGATCTCGGGCGGGAACTCCTCCCCCATCCGCATCCGGCCCAGCACCGGGTTCCCGTCCAGGTTGTAGACACGGAAGTCGACCGCGGTGTCGTTCACCTGCTGTGCCGTGTACGGGAAGACCGCCGGGAAGAATCCGTCCGCCTGCGCGGGCTCCCGGGTGAAGACCTCGGCCCAGGCGTACGCCCCGGCCACGCCCGACGCCTCGAAGCCCTCGTGCGTGCCGCCCTGCCACACGCCGAACACGGCGCCGCTGGGTTCACGGGCGAGGCACATCGTGCCGAACTCGCCGACCCGCATCGGCTCCATCAGCACCTCGCCGCCGTTCTCCCGGATCTTCGCCGCGGTGGCCGACGCGTCCGGCGAGGCGAGATACAGGCACCACTGCGACTGCCCCTCCTGGCCCGGCATCGGGGGTACGACGGCCGCCACGGCCCTTCCGTCGAGGTAGGCCTGCGTGTAGTTGCCGTACTCCGACGACGACTCGCCGAAGGTCCAGCCCAGGACGTCGCCGTAGAAACGCTTGGCTCCCTCGACGTCGCCGAACATCGCGTCGGCCCAGCAGGGGGTTCCCTCAGGTTGTACAGCCATGACTGCGGCCCTCTCCGGTAGGTCAAGGTGTCTTGGTCGGGGTGTCTTGATCGGAGTGTCTTGGTCGGGTTGTCCGGATTCTCACGCTAGTCACCCGGCGTGCGGGGCGCGCGCCGAACGCCCGGATCGCCGGTCGCCGCGCCCGCGCGCCCCGCACGCCGGGGCACGGGCACGGACCCCCGGTGTCCCCGACCCGATCGGCGGGTTTACGACCTCCGGGTCGCGAAACCGCCCCCTTCGCGCGGTTACCGGTGCTGGGCAGGACTGTTTGGCTTGTAAACCGACGACGCGCTTCACCCCCGTTCACCTCCCGGGAGGGAATGTGTCCACACCGGAAAGCGTCAACGGACCCGCCACCGACGACCCCGTCCCCGAGCCGCCCGGCGACGGACCGCTCACCAGCCTCAGTACCGTCGCGGCCCGGCAGCTCGCCACGACCACCAAGTCCGAACCGCAGATGCAGGCCATCACCTCGCGCTGGCTGCTGAAGATGCTGCCGTGGGTGGACGTCAAGGGCGGCGCCTACCGGGTCAACCGGCGGCTCCAGCTCAGCGTCGGCCGCGGCCGGGTGCGGTTCGAGCAGAACGGCGCCGACGACATCAAGGTCATTCCCCAGACGCTCACCGAACTGCCCGTGCTGCGCGGATACCCCGACACGGAGGTCCTGAAGGAGATCGCCTCCCGGTTCCGGGTCCGTGAGGTACGCGCGGGCCAGGTCCTGTTCGAGGCCGGACAGCCCGTCACCGAGGCCTACTTGGTCGCCCACGGCCGCTTCACCCGCTACGCCGCGGGCCCCTACGACGACGAGGAGATCCTCGGCGTCGTCACGGACGGCGACCAGATGGGGGACGAGGCCATAGGGCAGTCCGACCCGCTGTGGCTGAGTTCCGTGCGCGCCGAGACCGCGGGCGTGCTGCTCGTCCTGCCCTGGGACGTCGTGGCCGAACTCACCGACCGCGTACCGTCGTTGGCCGCCCATCTCGCGGCGTACGCCGAACGGCAGCGGCTGCCGATGAACCGCAGGGGCGAGGCCGATGTGCCGGTGCAGGCCGGCCATGTGGGCGAGCCGACCCTGCCCGGCGGCTTCGTGGACTACGAACTCGCCCCGCGCGAGTACGAGTTGTCCCTGACCCAGACCGTGCTGCGGGTGCACACCAGGGTCGCCGACCTCTACAACGACCCGATGGACCAGACCCAGCAGCAACTGCGGCTCACCATCGAGGAGATCCGCGAGCGGCAGGAGTGGGAGCTGGTCAACAACCGGGAGTTCGGGCTGCTGCACAGCGTCGACTACACCCAGCGCATCAGCACCTTCACCGGTCCGCCGACCCCGGACGACCTCGACGAACTGCTCGCCATGCGCCGCAAGACCAAGCTGTTCCTCGCCCACCCGAAGGCCATCGCGGCCTTCTTCCGGCAGTGCAACAGGCGCGGTCTGGTGCCGGGCACCGTCACCGTCGACGGGCACGAGATCCCCGCCTGGCGCGGGGTGCCGTTCTTCCCGTGCGGCAAGATCCCGGTCTCCCCGCAGCACACCAGCAGCATCATCGCGCTGCGCACCGGGGAGGCCGACCAGGGTGTCGTGGGGCTGTTCCAGACCGGCATCCCCGAGGAGTACCAGCCCGGTCTGAACGTCCGCTTCATGGGCATCGACCCGGCGGCGATCATCCGCTACCTCGTCACCGCGTACTACTCGATGGCCATCCTGGTCCCCGACGCGGCGGGAATCCTGGAGAACGTGCAGCTCGGCCGGACCGCCGAGTGAGTGCCTGGAGAAACGAATGAGCACATCCCTCTCGCTGCCCGGTCCGCCGGATCTGGCGGGCACACTGCGGGCCCGGCCCACCGGCGCGATCCCCGGTCTCACCCACCGTCCGGCCGCACCCGCCGACCCGGAGAAGGCCGCCGAACTCGACCGCAGACTGGAGCTCTGGGCGCGCGGCCTCGATCTGTTCCCGGCCGCGTGGGACGGGGACTTCGCCGGTTTCCAGCTCGGCCGGGCCGTGGTGCTCCAGCATCCGGGGGCGGTCGACCTGGAACGGCTGACCGCCGCCGGCAAGCTGCTGCTCGCCGAGAACATCGTCGACAGCTGCTACTGCGAGGAGGACGAGGGCAAGGGCGGCGCGCACCGCGGCCTCGGCGGCCGGCTGATCCTGGCCCAGTCGGCGCTGGACCCCTACCACGGCACCCCCGAGCTGGAGGCCGAGTGGCGCCAGGGCATGCGGGCGGACGGTCCGCTGCGCTCGTACCACTTCGCGATCCAGGACTACGCCCTCCTCGCCACCCCCAGCCAGACCGACCGGATCGTGCACGACCTCGCCCGGCTGCACCTCGGCTATCTCGCCGAGGCGGCGTGGGCGGAGATCCGGTACAAGCCGCGGGTCTGGGAGTACCTGGTGATGCGGCAGTTCAACAACTTCCGGCCCTGTCTGTCGATCGTGGACGCGGTCGACGGCTACGAACTGCCCGAGCAGCTCTACGCCCGCCCCGAGATCCAGCGGGTCACGGCGCTGGCCTGCAACGCCACCACCATCGTCAACGACCTCTACTCCTTCACCAAGGAGCTGGCCAGCGACCCGGAGCACCTCAACCTCCCGCAGGTCGTCGCCGCCGCCGAGCGGTGCGGGCTGAAGGCCGCCTATCTGAAGTCGGTCCGGATCCACAACGAGATCATGGACGCCTTCGACGAGGAGTCCGCGGCCCTGTCCGCCACCTCGCCGCTCGTCGCCCGCTACACCGAGGGCCTGGCCGCCTGGGTGTCCGGCAACCACGAGTGGCACGCGACCAACACCCACCGCTACCACCTGCCCAACTACTGGTAAAAGTCCGGTCCCTGACGTCTCGTCAGACGCACCACGCTAGGAGTCACCGTTGACCACCACCGACGCCGGCACCACCGCAGCACCGGTGCCGACCCAGTCCACGTACCAGAACCGTGTCGCGGACTACTGGAACGCCGAAGAGAACCCGGTCAACCTCGCCCTCGGCCAGATCGACGACCTGTACCACCACCACTACGGGATCGGCGGGGCCGACGAATCCGTACTGGAGGACCCCGACCCCGTGCGGCGCCGGGAGCGGCTCACCGCCGAACTGCACCGCCTGGAGCACGCGCAGGCCGAACTGCTCGCCTCCCACCTCGGCCGGCTCACCCCGGACGACCGGGTCTTCGACGCCGGCTGCGGGCGCGGCGGCGGGAGTGTGGTGGCGCATCTGCGTCACGGCTGCCGGGCCGACGGGGTCACGATCTCCGCGAAGCAGGCCGAGTTCGCCAACGCGCAGGCGCGGGCCCGGGGCATCGACGGCAAGGTCCGCTACCACCACCGCAACATGCTCGACACCGGCTTCCCGACCGGCGGGTTCGCCGCGTCGTGGAACAACGAGTCCACGATGTACGTCGAGTTGGACCTGCTGTTCGCCGAGCACGCCCGGCTGCTGCGCCGCGGCGGACGCTATGTGGTGATCACCGGCTGCTACAACGACACCTACGGCCGGGCCTCGCGCGAGGTCTCCCTCATCAACGCCCACTACATCTGCGACATCCACCCCAGGTCGGAGTACTTCCGGGCGATGGCCCGCAACCGGCTGGTGCCGGTGCACGTCCAGGACCTCACCGAGGACACGATCCCCTACTGGGCGCTGCGCAGCCAGGCCGACCATCTGGTCACGGGGATCGAGGAGACCTTCCTGACCGCCTACCGCAACGGCAGCTTCCAGTACCTGCTGATCGCGGCCGACCGGGTCTGAGGCCGACGCCCCGCGTACCGCGCGCCCCCCGGCAGGCGCGCGGTACGCGGTGGGCGGCACCGGGGAGGTCAACCGGACGGTCGGCGCCCCAACTCCCTCTCGATCAGCCGGTTGAGGTGCCGGCGGGCGTCCTCGGTGCTCAACGGGGGTGCCTGGCGCAGCCGTTGCAAAGCGAGACCGTCCGCGAGGGCGGCGAAGCGGACCGTGAAGCCGTCGAGGTCGTCGGAGTCGAACTCCCCGTCCGCGACGCCCCGTTCGGCCAGCGCGCGGATCTGCTGGTGCCAGCTCTCGTACCGCCGGGCCTGGCCGCCGCTGAAGGCCTCGTCGGTGCCCTGCTCGCCCGCGTTCCAGTAGTCGAACCACATGCGCCAGTGCCGGTCGGTGTCCTCGGTGAACAGCGCGTCGACCAGCAGCCGCAGCGCCTGGGCCCCGCTGGTCGCCTGCTCGGCGGCCTCGTGCAGTTCGGCGTAGTAGCGCTCGATGTGCAGGACCATCGCCTCGGAGAGGATCTCCTGCACACTGCCGAAGTGGTACGTCACGGTGCCGACCGAGACTCCGGCGGCGGCGGCCACGTCCCGCACGCCGACCGAGGCGTAGCCGCGTTCGGCTATCAGCGGGACGGCCGCCTCGACGATGAGCCGGCGGCGCACCTCGGTGGGCTGCCGGGTCCGGTCGGCGGCGGCGACCGCGCGGCGGGGGGACTTCGCGGCCGGCTGGGGCTGCTTGGCGGCGGTCATCCCGAGGTCCTCGGGGTGGTGCGGTGCCATGCGCGCTTGGCCACTGTCTCTCCGTTCGCCCGTGCTTCGACGCGGCTGTCCATGACGAAGTCCGCGTGCGTGGCGCGCAGCTCCGTCCGCGCCATGATCTCAGCGTCCCACCCGTCCCCGCGCCGCAGCCGGATCCGCCAGCGCGACACGGCGTGCGCGGACAGCGGGTCGTCGCTGCGGACGCGGTACGTCTCGCGCGCGTCCTCCTCGTAGCGCAGTCCGTCCGGATACGTCCGTGAGCCCCCGTAGTTGGGGTCGACCTCCAGCGTCCACTCCCCCTTGGCCACGTCGTGGGTGACCAGGCGTTCCGGGGTCGGCTCGGCGGGCCGGTCGTAGGTCACGTCGAGCGGGACCGCCTGCTCGGGCTCCTCGAAGCGGATCGGCGGCTCCGGTCCGCGTTCGCGCAGGGGCAGTTCCACGACGCTCCGGGCCGGTACGATCCGCAGCTCGCCGCGCTCGGCGTGCGGCCACACCCACGGCCAGTAGGTGTCGGAGACGGCGACCCTGATGCGATGCCCGGCCGGGACCGCGTAGCCGATGCCGGTCAGCTCGAACTCGACGTCCTCGTACGTCCCGGGTGTCCACTCGACGGCCCGGTCGCGGCCGTGCCTGCTCAGCAGGTTGAGCACCCCGCGGGTGACGAGCGTGGACGAGCCGTCGGGGGCGACGTCGCACAGCCGGGCCACGACATGGGCACGTGGGACGGCGCTGTCGAGGCGGAGCCGCACGCGCGGTCGGCCGAGGATCTCGACGCGTTCGCCGAGCGGTTCGGAGTCGAAGCAGACCGAGCGGCCGTCCTCCTCGCGCTGGTCCGGCGGCAGATCGCTCGCGTTGCCGAAGGGGAAGAAGCGCCCGGCGTCGAGCCCGGTGTGCTGCGGGGACCGCACGAGGACGGGCTCGGCACCCGCGCCGAGCGGGCGCGCGTCCCAGCGCACCTTCGCGCTGGGCAACTCGGTGTCTCCCACCCAACGGCCGGGCAGCTCGTCGTACGACGTCGCCGGCGGGACCGGGTCGGTGATCCAGGCCCGCAGCAGGGGCTCGTCCATGACGCCCGTGTCGATGCCCTTGAGGTGGTGGTCCCACCAGCGCAGGGTCTCCTGGAGGAAGCCGATGGCCGGGCCGGGCGGCAGACCGCGGTCGGGGTACTGGTGCGACCAGGGGCCGACGATCCCCCGGACGCGGTCGCCCGGGAGGTGTTCCACGAGGCGCAGGACGGTGTCCCGGTAGGGGTCGTTCCAGCCGCCGACCGCGAGGACGGCCGCGTCGATCGCCGTGTAGTCCTCGCAGACACTCCCGTGCTTCCAGTAGTCGTCGCGCTGCTGGTGGTCGAGCCAGGTGTGCAGGAAGGGTTCGAGGGCGTCGAGTCGGTCGCGCCACATCGGCAGCCAGCGGTCCGCGCCGACGCTCTCCGGGTCCGGCGGCCGGGCGGCGAAGGCGAGCATGGTGCCGGCCCAGGCGAGCATGTCGATGCCGAGGACGGCGCCGCCCGTGTAGTGGACGTCGTTGTCGTAGCGGTCGTCGGTGGAGCAGACGGTGACGATCGCCTTGAGCGGTTCGGGGGCGAGGGCGGCGATCTGGAGGGAGTTGAAGCCGCCCCAGGAGATGCCGAACATGCCGACCTTGCCGGTGCACCAGGGTTGCGCGGCAAGCCAGTTGACGACGTCGACGCCGTCGGCGAGTTCCTGCGCGTCGTACTCGTCGCCGGGCAGCCCCTCGCTGTCGCCGTGCCCCCGGATGTCGACGCGGACGGAGGCGTAGCCGTGTCCGGCGTACCAGGGGTGGCGCTGGGCGTCGCGGGGCGCGGTCCAGTCGCTCTTGCGGTACGGGAGGTATTCGAGCAGCGCGGGTACCGGGTCGGCCCCAGCGTCGGCGGGCCGCCAGACGCGGGCGTGCAGCCGGGTCCTTCCGTCCCGGGTGGGGATCCAGACGTCCTCGCGGACGACCCGGCGTTCGAACTGCTCGCGGTACTTCACGAAACTCCTTCCGCCACGGGGGCGTTGAGGGGGCGCCAGCGCCGGACGCGGTGGCCGGTGTCGCCGTGGTCGGTCCAGATGTCGTCGCCGTCCGTCGCGTCGGCCCAGTCGGTGGTGTCGTCGGCGTAGGGCCGTGCGTCGGGGTCGGGTTCGAGGGCGGCGGCCATGAGCCGGCGGGTGTAGGGGTGGCGGGGGTCGGCGAACACGGCCTCGGTCGGGCCCTCTTCGACGACGACTCCGTGGCGCAGGACGACGACGCGGTCCGCGACACCGCGTACGACCGCCAGGTCGTGGCTGATGAAGAGGCAGGCGAGGTCGCGTTCGCGGCGGAGGTCGTCGAGGAGGCGGAGCACGTCCGCCTGGACGGACACGTCCAGGGCGGTGGTGATCTCGTCGGCGATCAGGACGTCGGGCTCGCCGGCCAACGCCCGCGCGATCCCGATGCGTTGCCGCTGGCCGCCGGAGAGCTGCGCGGGCAGGCGGTCCGCGAGGTCCGGGTCGAGCCGTACGTCGGCGATGAGGCGGCGGGCCCGCTCGGTCGCCGTCGCTCGGTCGGGCGCGGTGCCGAAGAACCGCAGCGGGTGGCGGACCGCGTCGCCCACGCAGCGGCGGGGGTTGAGCGAGGTGTCCGCGTTCTGGAAGACCAGCTGCACGCGGCGCCGCAGTGACAGCGGCCGTCGCTGGGCGGGGCGGGCCAGGTCGCCGTCCTGGTGGCGCATCGTGCCGCCGGAGGGGGCGCGCAGTCCGGCCAGGGTCCACGCGAGGGTGGACTTGCCGCTGCCCGACTCGCCCACGAGGGCGAGGACTTCGCCGCGCCGGACCTCGAAGGAGACACCGTGTACGGCGCGGGTGCCGCCGTAGTCGACGGTGACGTCCTGGGCGGACACGGCCACGGGGGCGTCGGCGGGCACCTCGGTCCTCGGCCTGACCTCGCGTTCCCCCGACTCGCCGACGACCGCGAGTCCGGCGTCGTCGAGGCGCGGCACGCTCGCCAACAGGCGGCGGGTGTAGGGGTCCTGGGGCCGGGTGAAGAGCTGCCGTGTGGGCGCCTGTTCCACCACCCGGCCCGAGCGCAGGACGGTGACCTCGTCGGCCATGTGCGCGACGACCCCGAGGTCGTGGCTCACCAGGACGGCGGCCAGGCCGAGTTCGTCGCTGAGGGCGGTGATCAGGTCGAGGACGCCGCGCTGGGTGACGACGTCCAGGCCGGTCGTCGGCTCGTCGAGGACGAGGACCTTGGGGCGGGCCGCGATGGCCATGGCGATGGCGACGCGCTGCTGCTGGCCGCCGGAGAGTTCGTGCGGATAGCGGCGCGCGAGGTCGGCGGGGCGCGGCAGCCGTACCTGTTCGAGGAGTTCGGTGACGGGCACCTGGCCGCCGGCCTCCGCGATCTGGCGTCCGACGCGCATGGAGGGGGTGAGGGCGTGGCCGGCGTTCTGGCCGACCATCGCGACCGTGTCGCCGCGCAGTCGCCGCAACTCCCGTGCGGGCAGGGCGAAGACGTCGGCGCCGGAGACGTGGACCGATCCTCCGGTGATCCGGGAGCCGTGGCGCAGATGTCCGAGGAGGGTCGCGGCGACGGTCGACTTGCCGCTGCCGGACTCGCCGACGAGCGCGTGCGTCCGGCCCTCGGCGACCTCCAGGGACACCTCGTGCACGACGGGCACGTCCCGGCCGCCCGAACGGTAGGCCACGGAAAGGGAGTTGACGGAAACGATCGGGGTCATCAGGAGCCCTCCCCGATCCGGTCGACGCCCCAGGCCTTGGAGAGGCCGTCGGCCGCGAGGTTGAGCCCGACCACGAGGGTGGCCAGGGCGACGATGGGAGCGAGGCTCGCCATCGGGACGACGGTGATCGCGGTGCGGTTCTCGGCGACCATCAGCCCCCAGTCGGGAGTGGGCGGGTCGGCGCCGAAGCCGAGGAAGGACAACGAGGAGATCAGCAGGACGACCCAGGAGGCCCGCATCGCGAACTCCACGCACACCACGTCGGTGATGTTCGGCAGGATCTCCCGGCGCAGGATCGACCAGGTGCTCTCGCCGCGGGCGCGGGCCGCGGTCACGTAGTCGGCGGGGACGACCGCGAGGGCGGCGCCGCGCACGACGCGGACGACCTGCGGGACGTAGACGATCGCGACGGCGAGGACGATGACCGCCGGGCCGGTGCCGAGGGCGGTGACGACGACGAGGAGGGCGAGGATCGACGGTACGGCGAGGACCGCGTCCAGGACCCGGCCCAGTACGTCGTCGAACCAGCCGCCGCGCAGGGCCGCAGCGCAGCCGATGACCGTGCCGAGGGCGACGGTGAGGAGAGTCGCGGCGACGGAGACGCCGAGGGCGTACCGGCCGCCGTACAGGACGCGGGCGAGGACGTCTCGGCCGTACTGGTCGGTGCCGGCCCAGTGGTTCCAGCTGGAGCCGAGCAGGGCGTGGCCGGCGTCGTTCGCGATCGGGTCGTAGGAGGTGAGGAGGGGGGCGAGCAGGGCGATCAGGACGTGTACGGCGACGATCGCGAGGCCGACGAGTGCCGTGCGGGAGGTGCGCAGGGTGCGCCAGGCGCGGGTGCCGCGCGTGGCCGGGGCCGGGGTGGTGGGGGCGAGCGTGGTCATCGGGTCCTCCCTCGGGTGCGGAGCCGGGGGTCGAGGGCCATGGTGGCCAGGTCGGCGGCGAGGTTGCAGACGACGTAGACGACCGCGCTGAGCAGGGCTATGGCCTGGATGGTGGGCAGGTCGCGGTTCTGCACGGAGGAGAGCATCAGCTTGCCGATGCCGGGGTAGTTGAAGACGTTCTCGACCACCGCGACCCCGCCGACCAGCCACGCCACGTTGAGCGCGATGACGTGCAGGGTGGGCAGCAGGGCGCTCGGCAGGGCGTGTCGGGTGACGACGCGCCAGGTGGAGAGGCCCTTGAGGCGGGCGGTGGTGACGTACTCGGTGGCCATCACGTCGATGACCGAGGTGCGGGCCATGCGGACGATGTACGCGGCCATCACCACGGCGAGGGCGAGGGCGGGAAGCCATACGGCGGGCAGGAGTTGGCCGACGGTGGCGTCGGGGCCGTAGAGGACGACGGCCGGGAACCACGGGAGGGCGACCGAGAAGCACAGGACGAGGACGGTCGCCACGACGAACTCGGGGACGCTCATGCCGACCAGGCTGACGGTGGAGATCAGGTGGTCGGGCCAGCGGTCGCGGTGGAGGCCGGCGAGGATGCCGAGGACGATCGAGCCGGTGACCGCGAAGAGGACCGTGACGAGGGCGATCAGCGCGGAGTTGGCGAGGTGGGTGGTCACCTCGCCGCCCACGGCCCCGCCGGTGACGAGGGAGGTGCCGAAGTCGCCGTGGAGGGCGCCGCCCACCCAGTCGGCGTACCGCTCCCAGGCGGGCCTGTCGAGGTGCAGCTTCTCGCGCAGGGCGGCGACCGCGTCCGGGGTGGCGTCCTTGCCGAGGATCTGGGTGGCGACGTCGCCGGGCAGCGCCTGGACGGCGAGGAAGACGAGGACGGAGGAGAGGAAGAGGGTGCCGACCGCCGCCGCGGTGCGGCGGGCGATGAAGGAGAGCATGGTCAGGCTCCCTTCAGGCCGATGCCGAGGTAGTCGAACTCGAAGCCGTGCTCGGCGTAGCCGCGTACCTTGCGGGAGACGCCGACGAGCCGGTCGGCGAACATCGGGGTCATCGCCCCGCCCCTCTCGATCACCAACGTCTGTGCCTCGCCGTAGAGTTCGCGCCGTCTGGTGTCGTCGAGCTCGGCGCGGGCGCGGTCGAGGACGGTGTCGAAGTCCTTGTCGGACCAGGCGGTCTCGTTGTAGGAGGAGCCGCTGCGGAAGATCTGGGTGAAGAGCTGGTCGACGGGCCGGCCCGTGAACCAGTAGGTGGCCATCAGCGGCTTCTTCATCCAGATCTGGGTGTAGTAGGAGTCCGCGGCGGCCGTCTTGACCCTGATCCGGATGCCGGCCCGCTTCGCGGAGTCCTGGTAGGCGAGGGCCATCGGTGTGAACAGCGGGTCGTAGGAGGAGGTGTAGAGGTCCATCGCCAGGCCCTCGTGACCCGCCTGCTTGAGCAGGTGTCTCGCCTGTTCGGGGTCGTGCTCGGGGTGCGCGGCGAGGTGCGCCGGGTCGCCGGGCGGCACCGGGTTGTCCCAGCCCGCCGCGCCCGCGCCCTGGAGGGCGACCTTCACGACGTGCTCGGGGTCGTAGGCGAGCTTCATCGCCCGGCGGACGCGGACGTCGGTGAAGGGCTTCTCGGTGGTGAGCATCGGCAGGACATACCACTGGGCGTTCTTCACGCGGGCGACGGTGGCGCGGTCGGAGGCGGCGACCACGCGGGCGGTCGCGAAGTCGAGGTTGGTCTGCGAGAGCAGGTCGACCTGGCCCGCCAGCAGGGCGTTCGAGCGGGCCGACATGTCGGCGACCGAGTAGAAGTCGACGGCGTCCAGGACCGGGCGGCCCGCCCAGTGGTCCGGGTAGGCGGTGACGCGGCCGGGGCCCGCCGGGGCGAACGACTCCAGCTTGAAGGGTCCGGTGCCGATGCCGGTACGGCCGATGGACTTCGCGCTGCCGTCCGGGACGACGTAGCAGTTGTAGTGCGTGAGCAGGCTCGGGAACTCGGCGTTCGGGGTCTTCAGCGGGACGACGAGGGTGTGGGCGTCGGGTGTGCCCAGCCGCGCCGGGTCGATGAGCGGGGCGAGGACCGCGGCCTGCGGGGACGCCGTCGCCTTGTCGAGGATGTGGCGCAGTGTGTAGGCGGCGTCGGCCGAGGTGAAGGCGCGGCCGTCGTGGAAGGTGACGCCCTCGCGGAGGTGGAAGGTCCAGGTGCGGGCCTTGGCGTCGGGTTCCCAGGACTCGGCGAGGTCGGGGGCGAGTTCGCCGTGCGCGTCCACGCGGACGAGCCGGTTGTAGAGGGCGCCCAGGTATTCGTACGCGGACAGTGAGCTCGCCGGGTCGAGGGTCTCGGCGTCGGAGGCGGGCGGCCGGGCGATGCGCAGCGTGCCGCCGCGGTCGGGGGCGCCCTTCGCGGCGGCGGCCGGCAGGACGGGGGCCGCCGCCGCCCCGGCGCAGCCGGTCAGCAGCCAGGACCCGCCGAGTGCCGCGGCCGAGGCGAGGCCCGCGGTGAGCACCGACCGGCGGCCCGGGTGGTGGATGTCGGACATGTACCGACCGTCCTTGTCGCTATTCGTTCAGCTATTCGTTCAGCGGAACGATTGAGTGAAGTGCGTGAACGATAACGAGAGGATGGATTCCCGCCAACCCTTCGAGCGCGGAAATTAACGTCCGAAACGCACTGGTTACCGGGAGGCGTCGCACCGGGGGCGGCTCGGCCGGGACGCACACGCCGCCGCCCGACGGCGACGCCCCGGGAGCGGCCTCACTCGTCAACTGCCGCCCCACCACGCCCTGTTGACATCACCCGGCGGGCGCCTAGCGTGTGCAGCGCACAGCATGTCGCACGACCTTCGGGATCTCGAACCGGAGTCGGGACGGTGGAGGGACACCGCCGCCCCGACTCCCACCTCCTCGACATGCGAAGGACACAGGTGATGACCCCACCCCTGGGCAGACGTCAGCTGCTCGCCGCCGCAGGTGCCGCCTCGGCCGCGATCACCCTCACCGGGACGGACACCGCGGCGTACGCCGGCACGGATCACGCCGGCGCCGGATCCGGCGCCGTCCGGCCCTTCCCGCTCACCGCCGTGACCCTGCTGGAGGGCCCGTTCCGGGACAACCAGCGGCGCAACTCGGCCTATCTGCGCTTCGTCGACCTCGACCGGCTGCTGCACACCTTCCGCACCAACGTCCGGCTGCCCAGCGGCGCCCGGCCCTGCGGCGGCTGGGAGGGCCCGGACGTGGAGCTGCGCGGCCACTCCACCGGGCATCTGCTCTCCGGACTCGCGCTCGCGTACGCCAACACCGGTGACACGGTCCTGCGCGACAAGGGCCGGACGCTGGTCGCCGAGCTGGCGAAGTGCCAGGCGGCCTCGCCCGCCGCCGGTTTCCGCACCGGCTATCTGTCCGCGTTCCCGGAGAGCTTCTTCGACCGGCTGGAGGCCGGGACCGGGGTGTGGGCGCCGTACTACACGATCCACAAGATCATGGCGGGCCTGGTCGAGCAGTACCGGCTGACCGGGAACGAGCAGGCCCTCGATGTGGTGCTCCGGCAGGCCCGTTGGGTCGACGCGCGGACCTCGGGGCTGTCGTACGAGCAGATGCAGCGGGTGCTGGAGACCGAGTTCGGCGGTATGAACGACGTGCTCGCCGATCTGCACGCCCTCACCGGCGACACCGGCTGGCTCGATGTCGCCGAACGCTTCACACACGCCCGGGTCTTCGATCCGCTGGCCCTGGGCGAGGACCGGCTCGCCGGGCTGCACGCCAACACGCAGATCCCGAAGATGGTCGGCGCGCTGCGGCTGTGGGAGGAGGGACTGCCCGAGCGGTACCGCACGATCGCCGCGAACTTCTGGGAGATCGTCACCGGCCACCACTCGTACGTCATCGGCGGCAACAGCAACGGCGAGGCGTTCCACGAACCGGATGTCGTCGCCGGGCAGTTGTCGGACAGCACCTGCGAGAACTGCAACACCTACAACATGCTCAAGCTGACCCGGCTGCTGCACTTCCACACCCCGGACCGGGTGGAGCTGCTCGACTTCTACGAACGGGCCCTGTTCAACCAGCTGTTGGGCGAGCAGGACCCGGACTCCGAGCACGGCTTCAACATCTACTACACCGGTCTGGCGCCGGGTTCCTTCAAGCGCCAGCCGTCGTTCATGGGCGCGGATCCGGACGTGTACTCCACGGACTACGACAACTTCTCCTGCGACCACGGCACCGGCATGGAGACACACGCCAAGTTCGCCGACACGATCTACACGCACGACGAACACGGCCTGCTGGTCAACCTGTTCGTGCCCTCCCAGCTCGGCTGGCGCGAGCGGGGCATCACCTGGCGGCAGACCACCGGCTTCCCCGACCGCGCCTCCACCGCGCTGACGGTGATCGCCGGACGGTCCACGCACCGGCTCCGCGTCCGTGTCCCGTCCTGGGCCTCGGGCGCCCGCGCCGCCCTCAACGGCCGTACGCTGCCGGACCGTCCGAAGCCGGGCAGCTGGCTCAGCCTGGAGCGGACCTGGCGGGCCGGCGACCGGGTCGAGCTGAACCTGCCGATGCGCACGGTCCTGCGGCCGACCCCCGACGACCCCGATGTGCAGGCCGTGCTGCACGGTCCCGTGGTGCTGGCCGGGGCGTTCGGCGACCGGGCGGAGCCCTGGCTGTCACGCCTGGACGTCGACTCCGTACGGCGGTTGTCGTCCGACCCGCTGCGCTTCACCGCCCGCGCGGACGACACGGACGTGACGCTGCTGCCGATCGCCCGCGTCCACCACCAGCACTACTCGGTGTACTGGCTGACCGGCCAACCCCCGCCCCCGCCGCCGGAGTTCGCCGCCTGGCACCGCTTCGACGAGACCTCGGGCCCGACGGCGGCCGACGCGACGGGCAACGGCCGTACGGCCCAACTGGTCGGTGGCGCCACATGGTCGGCGGACGGCCTGCTCGGCGGTGCGGTCGCCCTGGACGGCGTGGACGGTCATGTCGCCCTCGCCGAGGACCTGTTGGCGGGCGCGTCGGCGTACTCGCTCGCCACCTGGGTCCGGCTGGACGGCCGGCCCGGCACCTGGAGCCGGATCTTCGACCTCGGCACCGGCGTCACCGCCAACATGTTCCTGACCCCGCTCAGCGGCGACGGCACCCTGCGGTACGCGATCACCGCGGGCGGGGCGGGCGCCGAGCAGCGCATCGACGCCGACCCGCTGCCCGCCGGCCGCTGGACCCATGTGGCGGTGGCCTACGGCGACGGGACCGCCGTCCTGTACGTCGACGGCGCGGAAGCCGGCCGCAACACCGCCGTCACCGTGGAGCCACGCCGCTTCGGCAACCACGTCCGCGCCGGGTACATCGGCCGGTCGCAGTACGCCGACCCGTACCTGAAGGGCGCGGTCGACGACTTCCGGGTCTACGGCAGGGCGCTGAGCGCCGCCGAGGTGGCGACGCTGGCGCGACCCGCGTAGCCCTGTCCGTGACCGGGTCACTCCCCCGCGAAGGCCTTCTCCAGCGCGGCGAGGTCGAACTTGCCCATCGCCATGAAGGACTGCGTCGCACGGGCGACCTTCGCGGGGTCCGGGTCGGTGATCATCTCGACCAGCCGGGTGGGGACGACCTGCCAGGACAGCCCGAACCTGTCCTTGAGCCAGCCGCACGGGCCGGGCTCGCCGCCGCCTTCGAGGAGCTTGGCCCAGTAGTAGTCGATGTCCTCCTGGTTCTCGCAGGGGATCTGGAAGGAGACCGCCTCGGTGAACTTGTACATCGGGCCGCCGTTCAGCGCGACGAACTTCTGTCCGAAGGCCGTGAACTCGACGGTGAGCACCGAGCCCGCCGGCTGCGGGGCGCCCTCGCCGTAGTGGCTGACCCGGCCGATGCTGGAGTTCTTGAAGATCGACACATACAGATGGGCGGCTTCCTCGGCCTGGCCGTCGAACCAGAGACACGTGGTGAATCCGTCGGTGGTCATGCGTTCCTCCATGGGCTCCCGGGGCGTCGGACACGGTCGTCCGTGCCGATCGCCCCTCGTCGGTCATCTGTATCGACCTGTCCGCGCCGCGAAACTCATCGGTCGGCGCCCCGACAATCCAGGTGACCCGTCCACGGCCCACGCCTAGGCTCGGCGTCCATGGCATATCCGCAGGCAGACAGTGTCCACCCGTACCGCATCGACATCCCGCAGGCCGACCTCGACGATCTGCACGCCCGCCTCGACCGCGTCCGCTGGCCCGACGAGCTGCCCGGCACGGGGTGGGCGTACGGCGTGCCGGCGGACTATCTGCGGGAGCTGGTGCGGTACTGGCGGCACGCGTACGACTGGCGGGCGGCCGAGCGCGAGCTGAACGCGTGGCCGCAGTTCACCACCACGATCGACGGCTCGAACGTCCACTTCGCGCACATCCGCTCCCCGGAACCGGCCGCCACCCCGCTGGTCATCACCCACGGCTGGCCGGGCTCGATCGCCGAATTCGTCGACATCGTCGGCCTGTTGACCGATCCGGCGGCCCACGGCGGAGACCCGGCCGACGCCTTCCACGTGGTCGTGCCGAGCATCCCGGGCTTCGGCCTGTCCGGGCCCCCGGCCGACACCGGCTGGGAGGCGGGCCGTATCGCCGACGCCTGGGCCGAACTCATGCGGCGCCTCGGCTACGAGCGCTTCGGCGCGCAGGGCGGCGACTGGGGCGGGGCGATCTCCCGCGAGCTGGGCCGCGCCCACCCCGACCGGGTCATCGGTGTCCATCTCAACCTGCTGCCGGGCGCGCAGGCGCTCACCGAGCCCACCCCCGAGGAGCTGGACGCGCTCGGCCCCGAGGAGCGGGCGAGGACCCTGGAGTCCTGGCACCGCTGGACCGCGTGGTCGCGCGAGGGCACCGGGTACGCCGTCCTGCACGCCACCCGCCCGCAGACCCTGGCCTACGCCCTCACGGACTCGCCGGTCGGCCAACTCGCTTGGATCGTCGAGAAGTTCAGGGAGTGGACCGACTCCGGGGAACTGCCCGAGGAGGCCGTGGACCGGGACCGGCTGCTCACCGGCGTGATGCTGTACTGGCTGACGGGGACCGCCGGTTCGGCCGCCCGGATCTACTACGAACGGGCGCACGCCACCGGCGCCCGGGCCGCCGCGCCCACCCTCGTGTCCACCACCCCCACGGCGCTCGCCGTGTTCCCCGCCGAACTCCAGATCCCGCTCCGCCACAAGGCCGAGCGCACCGAGAACATCGTCCGCTGGACCGAGCTGGACCGGGGCGGCCACTTCGCCGCCATGGAGGAACCGGACCTGCTGGCCGAGGACGTACGGGCCTTCTTCCGGCAGCTGCGCGAGCAGGGCACGCGGTGAGCGGAGGGTGGCAGCGGCCGTCCGCTCTGCCCACGGCGAATCTGCCACCAGCCTAGAAACCCGCGGTCCGAGCGTCCGCCGGTCGACAGTGGAGACACCACAGAGCCCCGACAAGGAGTGCCGATGTCCTCACTCACGGCCGGCTTCGCGCCCGCCCGCATGCCACGAGGCGAGGAGGGCGACACCCCGCCCTCCCGCTTCGACGACCACCTCGCCGCGCAGCTCCTCGCCCAGCGGATCGTCCTCCTCGGCACCCAGGTCGACGAGGTCTCCGCGAACCGCGTCTGCGCCCAGCTCCTGCTGCTGTCCGCCGAGGACCCGCGCACGGACATCAGCCTGTACGTCAACAGCCCCGGCGGCTCGGTCACTTCGGGGCTGGCGATCTACGACACGATGCAGCTGATCCCGAACGACGTCTCGACGCTGGCGATGGGCTTCGCGGCGAGCATGGGCCAGTTCCTGCTGACCGTCGGGGCGCCCGGCAAGCGGTACGCCCTGCCCCACGCGCGGGTCATGATGCACCAGCCGTCGGCGGGCATCGGCGGCACCACCGCCGACATCGAGATCCAGGCCGAGAACCTGGAGCACACGAAGCGGACCATCGAGCGCCTCACCGCCCGGCACACCGGCCAGAGCGAGGAGACCATCTCCCGCGACGGCGACCGCGACCGCTGGTTCACGGCCGAACAGGCCAAGGAGTACGGCATGGTGGACCGGGTCGTCGCCTCGCTGGCCGACGTGCGCCCGGCCGCCGCCAAGCGACGGATGGGGCTCTGACATGGGGACGTACACGATTCCGAACGTCGTCGAGCGGACCCCGCAGGGCGAGCGCTCCTACGACGTGTTCAGCCGGCTGCTGTCCGAGCGGATCATCTTCCTCGGCACCGAGATCGACGACGGGGTCGCCAATGTCGTCATCGCGCAACTCCTCCATCTGGAGTCGGCGTCCCCGGAGAGCGAGATCGCGATCTACATCAACTCCCCCGGCGGCTCGTTCACTTCGCTCATGGCGATCTACGACACCATGACGTACGTCCAGGCCCCGATCTCGACGTTCTGCGTCGGCCAGGCCGCCTCCACGGCGGCCGTGCTGCTCGCGGGCGGGGACCCCGGACGCCGGTTCGTGCTGGAGCACGCGCGGGTGCTGCTCGGCCAGCCGGCCAGCGGCGGGCAGCGCGGCATGGTGTCCGATCTGGCGCTCCAGGCGAAGGAGATGGTGCGGATCCGCTCCCAGGTGGAGGAGGTGCTGTCCCGGCACACGCACCACGACATCGCGACACTGCGCGCCGACATGGACCGCGACAAGGTGTTCACCGCGCCGGAGGCCGTGGCGTACGGCCTCGCCGACGAGGTGGTCAGCCGACGCCTCGCCGCGGTCTGACCGACACCGTCAGGCGGCGACCAGGCACAGCCCGTCGTACGGCGAACCCGCCCTGCCCCGACGCCTGTCGCGGTGCCGGGTGAACTCGTTCCGGGTCAGCGACAGCAGGTCGCCGAGGTCGAGGCCGAGAGCGTGGGCGGCGGCCGCGAGGACCTCCGAGGAGGCCTCCTTGCGGCCCCGCTCCACCTCCGAGAGATACGGCACGGAGATCCGGGCGGCGTCGGCGACATCCTTCAACGTGCGTTCCTGCGCGCGGCGTTCACGTCGTAGGACGTCACCGACCAGGTCGCGCCACAGCGGTTCCTTCGGCGCCGGAGGGGCCGGCTCCGGCCGGTGCGGGGCAGGCGCGTGCGGGGCCGACGTGCGCGGGGCCGACGTGCGCGGGGCCGACGTGTGCGGGCGCAGCGGGATCACGCGGGCTTGGTTCGGCGCTTGGTTGCTCACCCCCTCAGACTAAAAGCGCTGGACGCCAGGGCAAGGGATCAGCATTCTGCCCTGGGGGAAATCGCCGACCTGAAGGGTGCGCGAACAGTGCTGCGCGACACGTTCGACGGAGTGGCCGAGCGGTACGACCGGGCCCGCCCCCGGTATCCGCGCGCTCTCGTCGCGGAACTGGCCCGGGTGGCGGACCTCGGCCCGCACAGCCGGGTCCTGGAGATCGCCCCCGGGACCGGCCAACTCACCGTCCCGCTGGCCGAGTTCGGCTGCCGGCTGACCGCCGTGGAACTGGGGCCGGCACTGGCGGCGGTGGCGCGGCGCAACCTGAGCGCCTTCCCGCGCGTGGACGTGCGGGTGGCGGACTTCGAGCTGTGGGAACCGCCGGACGACGAACCCTTCGACCTGGTGGTGATCGCGACGGCGTACCACTGGTTCGACCCCCGCAGCTTCTTGGCGAGGACGGCGTCCGTCCTGCGTCCCGGCGGACGGCTCGCGGTCGTCACCACCGACCATGTGGCGGGCGGCACCCAGGAGTTCTTCGACCGCTCGCAACGCTGCTACGAACGCTGGGACCCGAGCACCCGGCCCGGCTTCCGGAGTCCCACCGAGGACGAGACGGCCACGGACACCGGGGAGTTCGAACGCTCCGCGCACTTCGAGGACGTCACGGTGTGGCGCGGTGCGCGGGAGCTCACGTACACGACGGACGAGTATCTGGACGTCCTGCTCACCTACTCGAACCATCTCGCCCTGGACGAGCCCGCGCGCCGGGGCCTGCTGGCCTGTCTCCGGGAGCTGATGGACACCCGGCACGGGGGCCGGATCACCAAGCGGTATCTGCACGAGCTGATCACGGCCACCCGGACCGGAAGCTAGCCGGTCAGCTCCACCACGGCTCTGACCTGCTTGCCGACCGGTACGCGCTCCACGCTCACCCGGGCGGCCAGGGCGTGCACGATCTCCAGGCCGTGCCGGCCGATCCGCTCGGGGTCGCGGGCGAAGAGGCGGGGCAGGGCGACGCTGCTGTCGCACACGGACACCGTCACCGAGGTGTCCGTACCCTCCAGTTCCAGGATGTACGGGCCGTTGCTGTGCCGGTCCGCGTTGGTGACCAACTCGCTGACCACCAGCAGCAGTTCGCTTTCGGAGCGGTCGTCGATGGTGGCGCACCACTCGGTTCTGAGCCGTTCGAGGAACTGGTGGGTGAAGTGCCGGGCGGCGGAGATGCAGCCCGGTTCCCCGGTGTAGTGCGCCGCCCGCCGCAGCGGTTCCACGGGCACGTCGAAACGAGTCGGTATCACTACCCCGTCCCGGTGGTCGATCATGCGTGTCTCTCTCGAAGGCGGGCGCCGGACTGTTGCTGTCGCACCAGTGCTCGTACCCAGCCCCACGCCGGGCAGTCCCCCTAGGAGAGTGACGGTGAACTCGTCCCCGGGGAAACCGGCGCGCTGAAGCCGGACACCGAGGCCGACGCGGACGTCGTCGTGGCGCTGGAGACGACCGATGAGGGCGCCGAGGCCGAGGAGGAGGACGAGGTCTCGGTCGACGGCGGCTCGGAGGACGGCGGTTGCGGACTCGCGGGCGACGAGGACGGAGCGGACGGCGACGAGGAGGACGAGGACGGGGAACTCGACGTCGGCGGACACGGGCTCGTGGACGCACCGGGCGTACCGGGCGTGCCCGGTGTGCCGGGGGACGTGGAGGCGCAGGGCGACGGGGAGGTGGAGGACGGCGAGGTCGGCGGGGACACGGTCACCGAGGGGCTGGCCGGGTTCAGCGGCGGCGGGGTCCGGTGGTCGTGGCGGCCCGTGTCGCCGTGGTGGCGGCCGAACCAGTGCCCGTTGTGCGGGTCGTAGATCACGAAGATGTTGATGACCTGCGGTGCGGGGGTGACCACGACGACGTTCTGCGGGCGGTACGACGACCAGGTGTCGCCGGTCGGCTTCGGGGTGGTCTGCTGGGCGACCGGCGGGGAGAGCGGGTTGCCGCAGGCGCAGCGGACGCGGGGCACGCCGTGGCTGTCGACGAGGACGGCGGTGCCGGCCTGGAGGACGGCCTGGTAGCCGGTGGCGACGCCGTCGCGGTAGCCGTGGTTGGTGACGCGGGTGTCCATGCGCAGCTGTACGGGGGTGAGGGAGCGCAGATAGGCGGGGACTCCGGCGGGCTGGACGCCGACGACGGACGCGAACGCCTTGTTCTTCGCCGGGTCGGCCTGGAGCGCCTTGATCTGCTTCTCCACGTCACAGCTGGCGACGTTCTGGGTGCCGCCGTAGAGACCGGGGGCGCCGCCGTCGACACCGCGCACGGCGTTCGCGGGTTCCGAGGCGGTGGGTGAGGCGGAGGCGGGCGGGGCGGAGCTCTCGGTGGCGCTGGACTCCGTGAACGGGTCGGGGCCGGTCTTGGCCGCGGCCTGGAGGAAGACCTCCCCCTTGCTCGCGGTGTTCGTCGAGCTGCCGCCGGAGCGGCTGAAGACGAGGCCCAGGACCACCGCGGCCACCACGACCGCGGTGAGGATCGCGACGCGCGGCGCGGACTTCCACCAGGGGCGGTGCGGTTCCGGCGCCCCGGCACCGCCGCCGCCCGAGGGCTGCGAGGGTGGGCCCGAAGGGGGCTGGGAGGGTCCCGACAGCGGGCCGGAGGGCGGTCCGGTGGGGCGGCCTGAAGACGGAGGTTCGACGCTCACGAGTTCTTCTTCCCGACGCGGTTCTCAGCGGCACTGATGACGTTTGATACCGCTTTGTCCACAACGAACCCATTGTGTGCTCCGGTCCCGGTCCGCCCGCAAGCCGACGCGGACGGACCTCCCGGCGGGCGCGCTCCCCCGGCGCTGCTTAGCGTGGCAGGCGTGACCCCCGAAACCCGCTCTGACCAGGCAGTCGCCCGCCACGGCTGGATCCAGGCCCTGAGCGCGGTGCTGGCCGGGCTGCTCAGCATGGGCGTGGTCGCCGCGCTCGGCCTGTGGGCGGCGGGCGCGACGGATCTCCCGGACGGCGCGTTCCCCAGGGTCGTCACGGCGACCGTGGTGACGGCCGTCGGCGGCACGGTGAGGCTCTCCGGGAACGCGGGCGCCCTGGCCGACACAAAGGCGGGCCTGACCGTCCTCCCCCTCTCGGTGACCCTGGCCGGCGCCCTGACCACCGCCGCCGCGTTCCTCCGGCCGCTGCGGCACCGCGCGGTCGCCTCGGCCGCGGAGCTGGCGGGCTGGGCCGCGCGGATCGCCGTACTGTGGCTGCTCGGCCTGATCGGACTGGCCCTCGGCGCGCGCCAGAAGTTCTCGGTCTCCCTCGGCAGCGGCACGCTCGGCGACATCGGCGACCTGATCGGCGCCTCGCCCGAGGTCGGCTTCGAGGCGGACGTACCGCGGACGGTGCTGTTCGGTCTGCTGTGGCTGGCCGGGGTCCTGGTTCTGGCCCTCCTCGTGTCGTCGGGCGCGCCCCTCCCCGCCCGCCTGCTGCGCTTCCACGCGTCCGTCCGCCCGGCCGCGTACGCCGTGGTGGCCCTCCTCCTCGGCTACGTCGCGCTCGGCGTCGTCGTCGCCCTCATCACCGCGGCGACACGCGGGAACGTCACCCAGACCTTCGCGCTGATCCTGCTCGGCATGCCGAACCTCGTCTGGCTCACCCTGACGATCGGCCTGGGCGCCACCTGGGAGGGCCGGGTCCACGGCCCCTTCGGCCTGCCCGTGCCGCACCTCCTGGACGAGGTCCTGCGCACCCCGGACATCTCCACCCTCGACCTGAACTCCATCGCCGCCTACGACGGCCGGGTGTGGTGGCTCCTGCCGGTGAACGCGGTCCTGCTGCTGTCCGCCGCGTTCCTGATGGCCGCCCGTTCACCGGCCCGCGTCCGCGCCTGGCAGCACGCCGTCCACCTCGCCGTCGCCTTCGCCCTCGCGGTCCTGATGATCTGCCTCCTGTGCCGCGTCTCCGCCCACTACGGCCTCTCCCTCCTCGGCATCGGCGACGTCGGCGGCGGCCTCACCGGGGATCTGTTGCTGAAACCCCGGCTGTGGTCGGCGGTGGGGCTGGCCGCGCTGTGGGGCCTGGTCGCGGGCTTCCTGGGCGCCCTGCTGGCGAAGCCGGTCCGCCGCCACGGGGAGATCGAAATTCCCGGGCAGGCGCAACGCCCGGCATGAGAGTGTGCGCGCAGCCGAGGAAAGGGTCGACATGGCGCTGACACTCGAAGACCGCCTGGCGATAACGGAGTTGATTGCACTGCACGGCCATCTGGTCGACGAGGGCGAACTCGACCGACTGGCCGAGGTGTTCACCCCGGACGTCGAGTACGACCTCACCGACTTCGGTCAGGCCACGATCGTCGGCCTTCCCGAACTCGTGCGCGCGTCCCTGGCGTTGGGCGAGGGCAACCCCGTCGCCCATCACGTCACGAACGTGGTGGTCCAGGAGTCGGCGCAGGGCCGGGTCCGGGCTCAAGCGAAGGGGCTGGGGATCCGGACGGACGGCTCGTGCGGTTCGGTGACGTACGAGGACACGGTGGTGCGCACCGGGACCGGCTGGCGGATCTCGCAGCGCAAGGTGTCGGCACGGCGAGTGCCGTTGAACGGAGCACGCGGCGCCCTTTGAGAGGCGCGGGGCGGCAGTTGTGGCCCGCGCCGCCGCCGGGCGCGAAGAGCCTCAACCGGCCCGTAGCCGACGACGAGTTCAGCGTTCCCTGAACACCGGCTCCGCCCACGAGGGCACCGCGCCCGCCTCGGCCACCCCGGGCCCCGACGCCCCGCCCCGCAGGTCCGTCACGAACGCCAGGCACGACTCGTAACGGTCGTCCGGGCTCTTGGCCAGTGCCTTCGTGAAGACGGCGTCGACGTGCACCGGCAGATCGGGCCGGCACTCGGTGAGCGCGGGCGGTACGTCGTACTGGTGCGCCCACAGCAGGGCCATGTCGTCGTCCCGCCGGAACGGCGGGCGCCCCGCCAGGGTGTCGTAGGCGACGCAGGCGAGGCCGTACACGTCGCAGCGGCCGTCGACGGGCCGGCCCGAGATCTGCTCGGGGGCCACGTAGTCGAGGGTCCCGACGAACTGGCCGACCGTCGTGAACCCGGTCAGCGACAGGGACTTCTTCGTCAGACCGAAGTCGGTCAGGTACACGTGCTCGGGATGGTCGTCGTCGGTGCCGCGGGCCACGAGGATGTTGCCGGGCTTGACGTCCCGGTGGACCAGCCCGTGTTCGTGGGCCGCGTCGAGCGCGGACGCGACCTGGCCGACGATGCGCGCGGCCGTGGAGAGCCCCAACGGGCCCGCCCGGTCCAGGAGATGGCGCAGGTCGCTGCCGGAGACGTAGCGCATGGCGATGTACAGGACGCCGTCCGTCTCGCCCGCCTCGAAGACCGGCACGATGTGCGGGTGGTCGATCGCGGCGGCGACCCGGGACTCGTGGGTGAAGCGTTTGCGGAAGGTGTCGTTGCGGGCGAGTTCCGGGGCGAGCAGTTTGAGGGCGACCGTGCGGTCCAGGCGCAGGTCGTGGGCGCGGTAGACGACCGCCATGCCGCCGCGGCCGATCTCGTCCTCGATGCGGTAGCCGGCGATCCGCCTGCCGATCAGCTCGGAGGGGCGCCCGGAGAAGAGGCTCGCGTCACGGGCCATCGGGGCTCACGACCTGGGTGGGGGCGTGCCCGGGGTCGGCCGGTTCGGCGCGGGGGCCCTCGTCGGTGGCGTAGGTGCTGAGCCGGGTGCCGTCGGCGTGGACCCAGCGTCCGTGGTCGGCGTCGTAGAGCCAGACGGAGGCGCCGTCGACGACCACCCCGATCCGCAGGCCCTTGGTGCGGGCCTCGAAGGAGGCGCCGTCGAGGGCGCCGCCCGCGAGTTCCTCCACGGCGCCACGGTAGCGGGCGAGGGCCTGTTCGGCGCGGGCGAGGAGCGGGCGCGGGTCGGCGATGCCGGCCTGCGGGGCACCGGCGGCGGGCGGGTCCTGGGAGACGGAGATGAGATGGCGGCCGTCGACCCAGGCGGACCAGCCGTTGGAGCACAGGGCGTGCACCCAGTCGCCGCGCCGTTCGAGGAGCTGCACGGGCAGCAGCGCGTCGAGCGGCACGGTGGGGCGGGCGGGGTCCGGGGCCTCCCAGGCGGGCATCCCGTGCTCGGGGACGACATGCGTGGGCCGGAAGCCGGGGGTGGTCGTCATCGCGCCGCCCTATTTCCGCATCACGGCGGGTTCGTGCCGGCGCAGCAGCCGGGACACCAGGAGGCCGAAGAGCAGCGAGAGGACGACCAGCATGCCCATGTTGAGCAGCCAGGCCGCGGCCGAGTGCCGGAACAGCGGGTCGCCGGTCAGTTCGCCCGGCACGATGCGGGCCAGTCCGATGGTGCCGGCCATGCCGCCGAGCGCCCAGCGCGAGGGCACGAGCCAGGAGAGCTGTTCCAGGCCGGGTACGCCGTGCAGTTTCAACAGGGCGCCGCAGAAAACCACTTGGACGATGGCGAGCAGCACGAGCAGCGGCATCGTCACCTCCTCCTTGCGCACCAGCGCGGAGACCAGCAGGCCGAGCATCATCGCGGTGAACGCCAACAGGGCCACGGCCACGGTGATCTCGATCAGCGGTGGCATCAACACCCCTTTGCCACGGGGTGCGTTGAGGTCGACGCCGAAGAGGCCGACCAGGGTGAGCACCACGGCCTGCGCCACGGTGATCGCGCCCAGTACGACGACCTTGGAGAGCAGGTAGGCCGATCTGGACAGGCCGACGGCTCTCTCGCGGCGGTAGATCGCGCGTTCCTTGACGAGTTCCCGCACGGCGTTGGCCGCGCCGGTCAGCACGCCGCCGACGCAGAGGATGAGCAGCGCGTTCATCGCGGTCTCGCGCGTCAGGGTGCTTCCGGCGAGCGCGCGGGCCATCGCGCCCATCACGAACGGCAGCGCCACCATGATCACGAGGAAGGTCCGGTCGGCGGCGAGCGCGGCGGCGTAACGCCGTACCAGCGTGCCGAGTTGGGCGCCGCGACTGCGCGGCCGGGGCGGCGGGGCCACGGCGACCGGGCCGGAGCCGAGCAGGTGCGGCTGGGCGGCGGAGTCGCGGATGTACCGGCGGTGGAAGGGGGATTGCCTGAACTCCCCCGCCCAGTCCCGGTCCTGGTCGCGTTCGAAGGCCTCGAAGGCCTCCGGCCAGTGCTCGAAGCCGAAGAACGCGAGGGCGTCGCCGGGCGGCCCGTAGTAGGCGATCCGGCCGCCGGGCGCGAGCACCAGGAGGCGGTCGCAGACGTCGAGGCTGAGGACGCTGTGGGTGACGACGATGACGGTGCGGCCGTCGTCGGCGAGGCCGCGCAGCATGTGCATCACCGAGCGGTCCATGCCGGGGTCGAGGCCGGAGGTGGGTTCGTCGAGGAAGAGCAGTGACGGTTTGGTCAGCAGTTCCAGGGCCACGCTGACCCGCTTGCGCTGGCCGCCGGAGAGGCTGTGCACGGGCTGCTCGGCCCGCTGCCCGAGGCCGAGTTCGCGGACGACCTCCTCGACCCGGGCCTGCCGTTCCGCCTTGGCCGTGTCCTGCGGGAAGCGCAGTTCGGCCGCATAGGACAGGGCGCTGTGCACGGTGAGCTGGGCGTGCAGGATGTCGTCCTGCGGGACCAGGCCGATGCGCTGGCGCAGTTCGGCGTAGTCGCGGTAGAGGTCGCGGCCGTCGTAGAGGACGGTGCCGCGGTCGGCGGGGCGCTGGCCGGTGAGCGCGTTGAGCAGGGTGGACTTCCCGGCGCCGCTGGGGCCGACGACGGCGAGCAGGCATTTCTCCCCGACGGGGAACGACACCTGGTCCAGGAGGACCTTGCGGCCGTGGTCGACGGCGACCGTGAGGTCCTGTACGTCGAGGGAGACCTCGCCGGTGTCGACGTACTCCTGCAACTGGTCGCCGACCAGACAGAACGCGGAGTGCCCGATGCCGACGATGTCACCGGGGCCCACGGTGGCGCGGGGCACGGGCTGGCCGTTGAGGTAGGTGCCGTTGTGGCTGCCGAGGTCGACGATCTCGTACGTCCCGTCGGCGAGGGCGCGCAGTTCGGCGTGCCGGCGGGAGACGATCAGGTCGTCGACGACGAGGTCGTTGTCGGCGGCCCGGCCGATGCGGATCGTGCGGGCGGGCAGCGGTCGTACGGTGGTCGGCTGCCGGAAGGTGCCGGTGAGGGCGGGCATGGACACGGCCGAGGGGCGTTCGGGGGCCGGGGCGGGGCGGCCGGCCAGGGTGACGCGCGGGCCGTCGGCCGCGCTGCCGAAGCGGATCACGCTGCCGGGGCCGACGTCCCACGCGTCGACGCGGCGGCCGTCGGCGTAGGTGCCGTTCGTGCTGTGTTCGTCCTCCAGCGTCCAGTGGTCGGCGTCGGGCCGCAGGACCGCGTGGTGCCAGGAGACCCGGGCGTCGTCGATGACGATGTCGCTGAGCGGATCGCGGCCCACGTGGTAGTCGCGGCTCGGGATCATGACCGTGGAGCCCGACTCGGTCTCCAGGAGGAGTTCGGGCGCGGTCCGCGCCATCGGACGCTCCGGCATGCCCAGAATTCTACCGATTGGCTCCGTTGTGCGCCCGGCCAGCGCCCGGCCGGGTCAGGCGACAGGGACGACGAGTGCGGGAACGGTCCGTTGCATCCGGAGGGCGTCCACCGATTCGGCGAGCAGCTCGTACTCGGTGGTCTCGTCGCTGATGGCGATCTGCACCAGCCGGCCGGCCGCCAACTCGTAGGCGACCTGCTCCTGATGCCCGACGTCACGTGCCCAGGTGCGTAACGCCTTGGGCACGTCCGGCGCGGTGTCGGCGACCGGTACCAGCGCGCCCCGGGGGAAGCGCGGGTTCTCCGGCTGCGGGTCGAGCCGGTCGGCCATCCACACCGCGCGGTCCCGTAACCACCACAGGGCGAGCGCCAGTGTGGGAGCGCGGTAGGTGCCCAAAGGCACACCGACGCGCTGTCCGCCGCAGGTACCGTACGCGGTGACATGGCACAGGAATTCGTCGTGCACGATCACTCCCCCGTCGCGTGTCTCGAATGCCGGTCGGGCCTCGCTTTCCATGCGGCTCTGGCTGGCGGCTCGGGTGGCTCAGGTGGTGCGCACGATGGCGGATTCGCATCGTGAATTAGTGCTCTAGCAGACGAGTATGTTCACTCCTGAAACACTGTCACCACGACTTTTTAGCCAGTCTGTTGGCATATTCACCGCCCTCTTTGGCCGAAAAGCTTCGGGACCCCTTTCGCGGCGCTCTCCCGCCGCCATTACCCGCGGGGTAATCGACCCTCCGCGCGGACCTCGGCATGGTGGTACCACCGGGTCGGCACACAGCGGGATCCGGGCCCTGACCAGTACGAACGACCTCGCCGGAGGCTGATTCACCATGTCGGAGAACACCGATCGCCACGAGAACGCCGTCGCCCGCTACTTCGAGGCCTGGAACGCGGGCGAGCCGGAGGCACGTGCGAAGGCGGTGGCCGCCGCCTGGTCCGTCGAGGGTACTTACACCGACCCGTTGGCGACAGTCACCGGCCACACGGAGATCGCGGCGCTGATCGCCGGGGCGCACGCGCAGTTCCCGGGCTTCGCCTTCCGCCCCCTCGGGGCCGTCGACGGCCACCACGACACCGCGCGGTTCGCCTGGGAACTGGTGAGCGAGACCGACGGCTCGGCACCCGTCGCCGGCTTCGACGTCATCACCCTGGACGCGGACGACCGCATCCGTTCCGTGCTCGGTTTCCTCGACCGGGTGCCCGGCGGGCCCACCGGGTGACCGTACGGCGAAGGTGGCGCGGAACATCGCGGCGGCCCGCGCCCACGCCTCCACCCGCCAGGGGTGGAGGCGCGCCGATCCGGAGCCGGCCCAACGCCCCCGGGAGGCCGGCGAGCGGCCTACCGCTTGACGATCGCGTCGATGCGGGCCAGTTCCTCGGCGTCGAAGTCCAGGTTGCGGGTGGCCGCCACGCTGTCCTCGATCTGCTGCGCGCTGCTCGCACCGACCAGCGCCGAGGTGACCCGGCCGCCGCGCAGCACCCACGCCAGGGCGAGCTGGGCGAGGGTCTGGCCGCGTCCCTTGGCGATGTCGTCGAGGGCGCGGAGCTGGCCGACCAGGTCCTCGGTGACCGCGTCCGAGTTCAGGAACGGGCTGTCGCTCGCCGCCCGGGAACCCTCCGGGATGCCGTCGAGGTAGCGGGAGCTGAGCAGCCCCTGCTCCAGCGGGGAGAACACGATGGAGCCGACCTGGAGTTCGTCGAGGGCGTCGAGCAGGCCCTCGTCCTCGGGGCGCCGGTCGAGCATCGAGTAGCGCGGCTGGTGGATGAGCAGCGGGGTGCCCAGCTCGCCGAGGATGCGGGCGGCCTCCCGGGTCTGCTCCGCCGAGTAGTTGGAGATGCCGACGTAGAGCGCCTTGCCCTGCTGGACCGCGGAGTGCAGGGCGCCCATCGTCTCCTCCAGGGGAGTCTCCGGGTCGGGGCGGTGCGAGTAGAAGATGTCGACGTAGTCCAGGCCCATGCGGTTCAGGCTCTGGTCGAGCGAGGACAGCAGGTACTTGCGGGAACCCCACTCGCCGTAGGGGCCGGGCCACATCAGATAGCCGGCCTTGGTGGAGATGACCAGCTCGTCGCGGTACGACCCGAAGTCCGCCTTCAGCGCCTCGCCGAGGGCGGACTCGGCGGCGCCGGGCGGCGGGCCGTAGTTGTTGGCGAGGTCGAAGTGGGTGACGCCGAGGTCGAAGGCGCGGCGCAGGATGGCGCGCTGGGTGTCGACCGGGCGGTCGGGCCCGAAGTTGTGCCACAGGCCGAGCGAGATCGCGGGGAGCTTCAGACCGCTGCGGCCGGTGCGCCGGTAGGGCAGGTCCGCGTAGCGGTCGGGGTGTGCGGTGTACAACGCGACTCCAGAGGGGTTGGCACACGGGATACGGGTTCCAGAGAACCGTCGTCCACTCTGTCCGACCTGCGGGCAGTGGTCCAACAGAAGAATCCGATGGAATTCAGCGGTTACGCTTCTCAATCATGGAGCTGCGTCATCTTCAGCATTTCATCGCTGTCGCCGAGGACCACCACTTCACCCGGGCGGCCGAGCGGCTGATGGTGTCCCAGTCCGGGCTGTCGGCGTCGATCCGCGCCCTGGAGCGGGAGTTGCAGACCCCGCTGTTCGTGCGCACCACCCGCCGGGTCACGCTCACGGAGGCGGGCCGGGCACTGCTGGGCGAGGCGGAACGCATCCTCGCACAGGTGCGGTCGGCGCACGAGGCGGTGGCCGCGGTGCAGGGCGTGCTGCGCGGCACGCTCTCGCTGGGCACCGAGCAGTGCATCGCCGGAGTGCATGTGGCCGGGCTGCTCGCCGCGTTCCGGCGCAGGCACCCGGATGTGGAGATCCGGCTGCGGCAGGCGGGTTCCGGGGCGCTCGCGGAGGAGGTCGCGGCCGGGCGCCTCGACCTGGCCTTCGCCTACCGCACCCAGGCGGACACCGACCAGCTGCGCTCGGTGTCCCTGACCAGCGAGCCGATGACCGTGCTGTGCCATCCCAGCCACCGGCTCGCCCGGATCGGCGCGGCGGTCACTCCGGACGACCTCGGCGGTGAGGTCTTCGTCGACTTCCACCCGGACTGGGCCTCGCGCCGCACCACGGACGCCGCCTTCGCCGAGGCGGGCGTACGGCGGACCGTCGCACTGGAGGTCAACGACGTGCACAGCCTCCTCGACCTGGTCGACGAGAACCTGGGCGTGGCCGTCGTCCCCAGGCACTTCCGCCACAAGCGCGAGGCGCTCACCGCGCTCTCCCTGAAGGGGCCCGGCGACGAGGTCTACGAGACGGTGGCCCTGCTCCCGCCCCCGCAGGCCACCAGTCCGGCGGCCCGCGCCCTGATGACCCTGCTCGAAACCGGGACTCCGGCCGCATGAGCGAAGGCGATGCGCGATGGTGGTCGTATGCATGCCAACGACATCCTCATTGACGCGTTCGGACGCGTCCAGGAAGAAGTCCATGCCGCCCTCGACGGCCTGACCCCGGACCAGCTGCACGCGCGCGTGGGCGCCGACGCCAACTCGATCGCCTGGCTGGTCTGGCATCTCACCCGCATCCAGGACGACCATGTCGCCGACGCCGGCGGCCTCGACCAGGTGTGGCTGACCCAGGGCTGGGAGAAGCGCTTCGGACTAGATCTGCCGCCCCGGGACCACGGATACGGCCACACCTCCGCGCAGGTCGCCAAGGTGCGCGTCGAGTCGGCCGGACAGCTGACCGGGTACTACGACGCCGTCCACGAGCAGACCCTGACGTATCTGCGCGGGCTGGTCCCGGAGGACTACGAGCGGATCGTGGACGAGAGCTGGGACCCGCCGGTCAGTCTGGGCGTGCGGCTGGTCAGCGTCCTGTCCGACGACCTGGAGCACGTCGGACAGGCGCAGTACGTGCGGGGGCTGCTTCAGAGCGCGGCGGCGTAGCCCGGCAGGACGACGTCCTCGATGAGGGCCTTGCGCTCGTCGTACGGGATGAACGCGCTCTTGAGGGCGTTGACCGTGACCGTGCGCAGGTCCTCGACGCTCCAGCCCGCCTCCTCGACCAGGAGGGACATCTCGCGCGTCATCGTCGTACCGGACACCAGTCGGTTGTCGGTGTTCAGGGTGACGCGGAAACCGAGGTCCTTCAGGGCGGTGATGGGGTGCTCGGCGATCGAAGTGGCCGCGCCCGTCTGGAGGTTGGAGGTCGGGCACATCTCCAGGGCGATCCGGCGGTCGCGGACCCAGCCCGCGAGGCGGCCGAGCTTGCCGGTCGCGAGGTCGGGGATGTCCTCGGTGATGCGGACGCCGTGCCCGATGCGCTGGGCGCCGCACACCTGGAGGGCCTGGTGGATGCTGGGCAGTCCGTGCGCCTCACCGGCGTGGATGGTGAACGGGACGCTCTCGCGCCGCAGGTGCTCGAAGGCGGCGAGGTGGTCGGCGGGCGGGAAGCCGTCCTCGGCACCGGCGATGTCGAAGCCGACGACACCGGCGTCCCGGAAGGCCACCGCGAGGTCCGCGGCCTCGGCGACCCGGTCGAACATCCGCATCCCGCACAGCAGCGTCCGCACCTGGACCGGGGTCCCGGCCGCGGCGGCCTTGGCCATACCGGCCGCGAGCCCTTCCTGGACGGTCTCCACGACCTCGGCGAGCGCGAGTCCGCCGTCGGTGTTCAGCTCGGGGGCGTAGCGCACCTCTCCGTAGACGACACCGTCGGCGGCGAGGTCGAGGACGTACTCCTCGGCCGCGCGCAGCAGTCCCTCGCGGTTCTGGAGCACGGCGAGGGTGTGCTCGAAGGTGGCGATGTAGCGCACCAGGTCACCGGAGTCGGCGGCGTCGACGTACCAGGCGGCGAGTTCGTCGGGGTCGGTGGTGGGCAGGGTGTGCCCGACCGTCTCCGCGAGTTCCACCAGGGTGGCGGGGCGCAGGGCGCCGTCGAGGTGGTCGTGCAGCACGGCCTTGGGGAGCCGGCTGAGGGTGTCGGCGTCTATGCGCGTAGATGACATGTGCGGTCGTTCCTCGGTCGTGGTGCGGTGAGCGGGCGGGACGGGAGCTGCGGGAGGTCAGGCGGCGGGCTGGAGCAGGTCCCAGCGGTTGCCGTACAGGTCCTGGAAGACGGCGACGGAACCGTACGGCTCGTGGCGCGGCTCCTCCAGGAAGGTCACGCCGGCGGCCAGCATGCGGGCGTGGTCGCGGGCGAAGTCGTCGGTGTGCAGGAAGAAGCCCACGCGTCCGCCCGTCTGGTCACCGACCCGGCCGCGCTGTTCCTCGCCCTTGGCGCGGGCGAGCAGCAGGCCGGTCGCGAAACCGTCCGGGCCGGGCGGCGCGACGACGACCCAGCGGGAGCCGTCGGGGCGGGGCGCGTCCTCGACGAGACGGAAGCCGAGGGCCTCGGTGTAGAAGCGGATCGCCTCGTCGTAGTCGTCGACGACGAGGGTGACCAGGGCGATACGGCTCATCGGGGGGCTCTCCGCGCGGTTCCGTCCAGAGGGATGTTGACAGGCGAGGTTATACGTAAAACGTGGCCCGCGCCAGTCGCCCGCGGGACCCGCCCCTCACCGGGCCGCCTCGCCCTGCGCCACCTCCACCCGGTGGTGGACGTCGATCATCGAGGCGGCGGAGGCGGCGAAGGAGAGCGCCGCGCAGGCGATCAGCAGGGCGGCGAGTCCGCAGGCGGCGGTGCGGCGGCTGCCGTGCGGGGCGGCGAGGAGGGCCTTGACGCGCTGCGGGACCGGGCCGGTCGTGGCGCCGGGGACGAAGTCGGGGCGCCGGGAGCGGGCCGGCTGTCCGGCGAGGGCCGCGCGGGCGATGGCGCGGGCGATCAGGCGCCGGTCGCCGACGACGGTGGCGGCGGCCTCGTCGGCCGCGCGCTCGGCGGCGAGCCGGATGGCGTCACGGACCGGGCCGAGCGCGGGGTGGCAGCGGGCGGCGAGTTCGGCGGCGACGAGGAAGTAGTGGTGGCCGCCCGCGTTGTGCGCCCGCTCGTGCGCGAACAGCGCCTCGCGCTCGGCGGCGTCGAGGCTGCGCAGCATCCCGGTGGTGACGACGATGCGGTGCGGTCGGCCGGGCAGGGCGTACGCGTCCGGGTGCGGGGAGTCGAGCACGCACAGGTCACCCGCGACGGGCCCGCGTCCCGCCTGCGCGCGGGCGGCGCGGAAGCCGCGGGACTGGCGCAGCGCCCACCGGGTCAGCGCCCCGGCGCATCCGGCGAGGGCGGCGGCGGACAGCACGGCCGCCGGCGGGACGAGAGCGCCGTAGGAGGTGCGCAGTGGGTGGATCAGCTCGCCGAGGGCCGCGAACGGCGGGAGTCGGAGCAGGCCGGTGAGGACGAACGCGCCGAGGGCGGCGAGGGTGCAGCCGGCCGCGATCAGCGCGGAGCCGGTGAGCAGCCACAGCGCGGTGCCGGGTTCGAGCCGGTCCAGGGCGCGCCGGGCCATGGGGCGCAGCGCGAACGGCAGGACGAGCGGGAGGAGCAGGAGGGCGGTCATCGCTCACCGGATTCCCGGGCTCGCTCGCCCGACCTCACTGTTCACCGGATTCGAGCAGGTCGCGCAGCACGCGCTCGTCGTCGGGGCTGAGCTGGGCCACGAAGCGGGCGAGGACCGTCTCCCGGTCGCCGTCCCGGTCGAGTTCGGTGTGCATGCGGCGGGCGGTGAGGCCCTGGGCGTCCTGGACCGGGAAGTAGGCGTAGCCGCGGCCCCAGCGCAGGCGGTCGACGACACCCTTGTCGTGCAGCCGGGTCAGGATCGTCGTCACGGTGGTGCGGGCCAGGCCCGTGCCGAGGCTGAGCTGCACCTCACCCGGGGTCTGCGGGTCACCTGCGGCCCAGAGGGCGGCCATGACGGTGGCCTCCAGCTCACCCGCCGGTCGGCGTTCGTCCTTCGCGTCGGCCATGGGAACGATCCTCACCCCGTCCTCGTCCGCCGTCCGGCGGCAGACTGTCTACAGAAGTGTAGTCGTCAAGGCGCCGTGCGGTCACCGCACTCCTGTACCCATTCCCGCGCGCCGGGCGGGAGACGGGCGGCAGCGATCTCCTGGGGCCGCCGCCCCGCCGCCTCGGTCCGCGGTCCTACGACCCCGGCCCGAGGCGCCGCGCGGGCACCGCCGGTAGCGTCCCGGGCCATGAGGATCACCGGGCCGCCGCGCGGCCCCGAGCAGCGCAGGCGTGACGTACTGGCGCGGCTGGAACGGGAGTCGGACATCTGGGTGGCCTCGGCGGACGCCGGCGGACTGCCTTGCCTGGTCCCGCTGTGGTTCGTGTGGGACGGGCTGGCCGTCTGGCTGTGCACCCGGCCCACGAACCCCACGGGCCGCAATCTGCGCGACGGCCGGCGGACCCGGCTGGCCCTCCCGGACTCCCGGGACGTCGTGCTCGTCGACGGCGAGGCCACGGCCTTCACCGCCGAGGACGTCCCGGCCGCCGCTGCCGACGCCTTCGGCACGAAGTACGGCTGGGATCCCCGCGAGGAGCGCGCGCCCTACGCCTTCTTCCGGGTACGGCCGCTCGCGGTCCAGGCGTGGCACGAGGTGCGGGAGCTGCCGCAGCGCCATCTCATGCGGGACGGCGCCTGGCTGGTGTGAGCCCCGAGGCACGGGCCCCGGCTCGGGCTCCGGCTCCGGTTCCGGCTCAACCGGCCTTGCGGTGCAGTGTGTTGAGCCGGTCCAGTTCGTCGTCGGTCAGGCGGATCGCGCCGGCCGCCACGTTCTCGGCGAGGTGGTCGGGGTTGCCGGTGCCGGGGATGGCGAGGACGTGCGGCCCCTGGGCCAGGGTCCACGCCAGGCGGATCTGGGCGGGGCTGGTGCCGTGCGCCTCCGCGACGGCCAGGACCTCGTCGTCGTGGGCGGTGGTCGCGCTTCTCGCGCCGCCCGCGCCCGCGATGGCGAAGAACGGCACGAACGCGATGCCCTGCTCGCCGCAGATCCGCAGCATCTCCTCGGTCCCGGCCTGGTACGAGTCGAGTGCGAACCGGTTCTGCACACTCACCACCGGGGCGATCCGCTGCGCCTCGGCGAGGTGCCGCGACTCGACGTCGGAGAGCGCGAGGTGGCGGATCAGGCCCTCCTCCTGGAGTTCGGCGAGCGCGCCGAAGTGTTCGGCGATCGAGTCCTGCCCCATCCGGCGCAGATGGACCACGTCGAGCCGGTCGCGCCCGAGCTGGCGCAGGTTCTCCTCGACATGGCCGCGCAGGTCGTCGGGGCGTGCCGCGTTGCCCCACTCCCCCGAGTAGGTGCGGAAGGGGCCGACCTTCGTGGCGATCACGAGGTCGTCCGGGTAGGGGGCGAGCGCGGTGTTGATGAGTTCGTTGGCCGACCGGAGCGACGAGAAGTAGAAGGCGGCCGTGTCGATGTGGTTGACACCGAGTTCGACCGCCTCGCGCAGTACGGCGATCGAGCGGTCCCGGTCGCTCGGCGTGCCGAGGTCGAAGGCGGCGCTGCCCGTCAGCCGCATCGCGCCGAAGCCGAGGCGGTTGACGGTCAGGTCGCCGAGTTTCCAGGTGCCCGCCGCCGCGGCGGTGATCTTCGCTGAGGTCATCAGCGGAGTTTCGCACACACGCGCGGCGCGGCCACCGGCACTTTACGGATACGTGTAGGTGTTCAGGGCGGCGACGGCCGCGGCGGGGTTGCCGAGGTCGTAGCGGTCCACGGCGAGGAAGTTGGGCTTCTTGCGGGCGGCCGGCTGGCAGAACCGCTGGGCCCGGTCGAGGACCTTGGTGTTGTCGGTCTGCGCGGTGCCGGCGACGGCGGCGTCCCGGAAGTGGTTCATGACGAACAGCGGGCGGAACCCCGAATAGGTCTGGGTGAGCGGGACGTTGAGGTCGCTGCCGTACCAGCGGCTGTAGCAGGACCAGTCGGAGGAGCCGACGCCGGAGCCCATGGACCAGTAGTTCTCGACGGTCCACTCGCGCTGGTACATGACGCCGAAGCTGTCCCGGGTGAGTCCGGCGGACTGGTCGGAGGCCCGGCTGTGGTCGGTGAAGATCAGCAGGCGCTGGTCGGCGGCGATCAGGTCGGCCAGCTTCGGCCAGCCGTTCTGCTTCACGCCGGTCCGGTCGGGGCGGTACAGCACGTCGTACAGGCCGTTGACCCGGGCGAGTTCGGCGCGCAGGACGGTCGGGGCGACGTAGTCCTCAAGGAAGACGGTGACGAACTGGTCGGTGTGCGCCTTGAGGAAGTCCACGATGCGCTGGAGGTCGACGTTGAGGGCGACCGGGCTGCTGACCAGGGTGCAGCTGTCGTGGCAGAGGATCGCGCCGTCGGAGGTCTGGTGGATGTCCAGCATGAACCCCCGTACGCCGTCGGAGAGTTGCTGGTTGATGCCGCGGGCCTGGTTGGGGAAGAAGTTCACGAAGGGCGGGGCGAAGCCGCCGTCGACGCCGTTGGCGTAGGCGTTGTGCGCGGTGAGGAACGTGACCTGGTCCAGGGTGCGTTGGTCCTGGGCGGGGATCGGTGCGGTGGGCGAGGTGACCGGGGTCAGGTACCAGGAGGCGAGAGTGCCGGCGGAGCCGATGGCGAGCTGGGCCGGGTAGTTGGCTCCGGAGGGCTTGGCGGCCACGGTCAAGTAGCTTGCCGCGCCCGGGACTTGCAGCGTGTACTGGTCGCCGCCGGTCGCGTTGACCTGCCAGGCGGCGTCGGCGCTCGTGCAGGCGACGGTTCTCGCCTGGGCGCCCGAGCGGCCCAGACAGCTGCCCGCGGTGTCGGTGCTCTCCAGGACGTACGAGGATCCGCTGGTCCGAAGGGTCCACTGCTGGTGGTCCTCGTTGCCCTTGGGGTTGTGCTGTTCCACCGCTCCCCCCTTGTCGGCCGCGTTGAGCCCGGTGGTGGCGCTCTGGACGTAGTAGGTGCCGGGGGCCGGGACGGCGTCGGCGGCGCCGGCCGGTGGCGCGAGAAGCGTCGTGGCGAGTGCCGCGGTGACGGCGAGCAGGGCGTGGGGGGTTCGCATGGGTGCCCTTCGGATGAAGTGCCGCGTGGTCAGGGTCATGACACCGGAAAGGTGATCGGGCCACACCCAAGCGCCTTTGGTCTCGACCGGTCAAGAGGGAAGCACGGTCGGCTGGATGAACGGCGCGGGACCGGTCACGGTCGGCGCGCTCCGCGCAACTCCCGCCAGGCCGTGTAGTGGTCGACGAGGGTCTCCTCCAACGGCCGGTAGTGGATGCCCAGTTCCTCCACTCCGCGCCGGTTGTCCACGGTGAACCTGATCCCGAGGTGCTTGCGGATGTAGTCCTGGGTGAGCCCGAACGCGGGCCCCAGGATGCGCACCGGCCAGTGCGGGAGGCCGTGCCGGGGCAGCCGGTACGCGCGCGGGAAGCGCTGCCGCAGGGCGCGTGACATGTCGAGGAAGGACGCCATCCGGGCCGCCGCGACGATGTAACGGCCGTGCGCGTCGGGGCGTTCGGCCGCCGCGATGTGCGCGCTCGCCACGTCCCGCACGTCGGCGACGGTGAAGCTGAAGTCGGGTGCCCCGTAGAAGAAGTAGCCCTTGAAGAGTTCGTCGAGGAGGAAGAGGCTGCCGGAGTCGGAGGCCGGGGTCAGTGAAGGCCCCAGGATCAGGCCGGGGTTGAGGCTGACCATGCGCCAGCGGTCCTGCGCGTGGGCCGCGTCCCAGGCGGCGCGTTCGGCCACGGTCTTGGCGTAGTGGTACGGGTTGTTCTCGACCGTGCTGGTGGTGTTGACGTAGTCCTCGGAGAGGATCTGGTCCTTCATCTCCCGTACGTCGGCGTAGTCCCCGAAGATCGCGCCGACCGTCGAGGTGAACACCAACTTCTCGACGGTGGGGGTGCGTTCGATGCCGGCGAGGACGTTCCGGGTGCCGGTGAGCGCGGGTTCGACGACGTCCTTGCGGCCGTCCTTGATCCTCTCCGGCATCAGGAACGGCGAGGCGACGTGGAAGACGACCCGGCAGCCCCGCATCGCCGTGTCGAAGGAGCCCGCCGCGAGCAGATCGGCCTCGAACAGCTCAAGGGCGCCCGGGAACCGGCTCTCCATGGCGCGCAGCGGCGCGACCTTCGCCTCGTTGCCCAGCGACCGCACGGTGGTGCGCACCCGGTAGCCGCGCTCCAGCAGTTGCCGCACCAGATGGCTGCCGACGAATCCGCTCCCGCCGGTCACCAACACCGTCTCGCCGCCGACACTCATCCCTGGCTCCGATCACCCGTGGCGTCCAGCGCGCACGCTACAACGGTGATCGGTCCCGGGTCAGCGCTTCGGCCGCCGCGACCGTCAACTCCCGCTTCCCGTATAGGCGGCCGTGGTCCGGTCGGCGGACGCGCGGGCCACCGTCTCGTCCTCGCCGCTGTCGACATTGGCCGCGTACCAGGCCTCGCTGCTCAGGGTGACGAAGCGGCGGCCCTCCTCGGACGCCAGCCAGGCCATGGCGTCCTCGGGCTTCACGGGACGCGCGCCGGACAGGTCGCCGTCGAGTCCCAGCAGGATCGAGTCCCAGCCCACGCCCACCGCGCCGGGTCCGAACTCGGCCCACTTGGTGTCGTCGACATGGGCGATGTGCTCCAGCTCGAAGCGCGTCCCGTCGCCCTCGGGCGTCAACCGCAGCTCGATCCAGCTGACTTCGCCGCCGAACTCCCAGGTCGCGAAGAACCCGCGGGGCGGGTCGCAGCGCTCGACGGTGCCGCCCGCATTGCCCTGCAACTGGTAGGTGCCACCGACCCGCAGGTCGCCGGTGACCGGCAGGAACCAGCGCTGGATGCGCTCGGGATCGGTACAGGCGTCCCAGACGTCCTCGGGCGGCGAGTCGTAGGTCCGGCCGATGGTGATCACGCGGGCCTCGCCCGCCCGGAAGTCGCGGCGGCCGACGCGGCGGCTCACGGAGTCGATCTGGTGGGTCACGTCGATCATGGGGTGCTCCTCGGGGTGTCCTCGCCGTTCTCACTACGCCGGCGCTCACGCCTGCCCCGGGCCAACTCGGTTGCCAGGGCGTCCAGATGCGGGGTCCAGTAGCGGCGGAACCGGTCGAGCCAGGCGTCGATGTCCCGCAGCGGCTCGGAGTTCACGGCGTACAGACGGCGGGTGCCGTCCGGTCGAACCGTCGCGAAGCCGCTCTCCCGCAGCACCTTCAGATGCTGGGAGACCGCAGGCTGCGATATCCCGAACTCGCGCCGGACGGCGTCGCCGACCGTCCCGGCGGGCTGCTCGCCCTCGGCGAGCAGTTCCAGGATGCGGCGGCGCACGGGGTCCGCGAGCACATCGAAAGCGTGCATGGACAGCAAAATATCACCTGCCGCTTATATAAGCGACAGGTGATAGATGGGCCGGGCGGTCAGGCGAGCGGCTTCTCCAGGAGGGCCTTGCGGTGGCTGAACGTCTCGATGGAATAGCGGCCGTGGTAATTGCCCATGCCGCTCTCCCCGACACCGCCGAACGGCAGGTCGGAGACGGTGAGATGGGCGAGCGGGAGGCCGTAGCCGACGGCGCCGGAGGAGGTCTCGGCGGCGATCCGGGCGCGGGTGCCGTCGGAGTCGGTGAAGACGTAGAGGGCCAGGGGCTTGTCGCGGTCGTTGATGAAGTCGATCGCCGCGTCGAGGCCGGGGACGGTGACGATCGGCAGGATCGGGCCGAAGATCTCCTCGGCCATGACGGGCGCCCCGGGATCGACGTCGGCGAGGACGGTCGGCGCGATGTACTTGTCGCCGCGGTCGCTGCGCCCGCCGACCACCACCCGGCCGGAGTCGAGCAGTCCGGCGAGCCGGTCGAAGTGGCGTTCGTTGACGATCCGGCCGTACTCGCCGGAGGTCTGCGGGTCGGCGCCGTAGACCTTCTCGACGGCGGTCGCCAGCAGGGGTTCGAGCGCGGCGGCGGTCTCCGGGTCGGTCAGCACATAGTCGGGGGCGACGCAGGTCTGGCCGGCGTTGAGGAACTTGCCGCGGGCCAACCGGTCGGCGACGACGGCGAGATCGGCGTCGCGGTCGACGAACGCCGGTGACTTGCCGCCGAGTTCGAGGGCGACCGGGGTCAAGTGCTCGGCGGCGGCGCGCAGCACGATGCGGCCGACCGTGCCGTTCCCGGTGTAGAAGATGTGGTCGAAGCGCTCGGCGAGCAGGGCCGTGGTCTCGGGGATGCCGCCCTCGACGACGGCGACCGCGTCGGTGTCGAGGTAGGCGGGCACCAGCCGGGCGAGGGCGGCGGAGGTGGCCGGGGCCAGTTCGCTGGGCTTGAGGACCACCGCGTCGCCCGAGGCCAGCGCGCCGACGACCGGGGTCAGCAGGAGCTGCACCGGGTAGTTCCAGGGGGCGATCACGAGGACGACGCCGAGCGGGTCGTACTGCGTCCAGGCGGTGGCGTCGGTGCCGAGGTGGGCCGGTACGGGGGCGGATTCGGGGCGCAGCCACGCGTCGAGGTGGTCGAGGGTGTGGTCGATCTCGCGGATCGTGAAGCCGATCTCGGTGCGCTGGGCCTCGGCGGCGCTCTTGCCGAGGTCGGCGCGCAGGGCCGCGGCGAGCTCGTCGCCGTGCTCGGTGAGCAGGTCGCGGAGGCGGTGCAGCTGCGCGGTGCGCCACTCGACGGGCTTGGTGCGGCCGGTGCGGAAGGTGGCGCGCAGCCGGGCGACGATGTCGGCGGGCTGCTCGGGGCTGGACTCGTTCACGGTGCCTCGCTGCTGGTGCGTGGGGTTCTCTACGGTCAGGTGTATATAGCAACCATTCTTGCACCGGGAGATATTCCGGTGGGGCCATGGTCACCCCGCGCGTGACCGCTGTCACATCCGTACGAGTTCCCGGCGGCGGCGTTCCAGGTAACCGCGCTCCGCCGCGCTCTCGGTGCGGGCGAGGGCCGCCTCGTACGCCGCCACGGCCTCCGTGCGGCGGCCCAGGCGGCGCAGCAGATCGGCGCGTACCGCGTGCAGCACGTGGTAGTCGTCGAGGTCCAGCGCGTCCACCAGGTCGAGGGCCGGCCGGGCGCCGTCGACCTCGGCGACGGCCACGGCCCGGTTGAGAGCGACGACCGGGCTCGGCGCGAGGGCCATGAGCCGGTCGTAGAGCTGGAGGATCTGGCTCCAGTCCGTGGCGTCCGCGGTCGGCGCGTCGCTGTGCACGGCGTTGATGGCGGCCTGGATCTGGTAGGGCCCGGGGTTGTTGCGCCGCAGGCACCGCCGGACGAGTGACTGGCCGTCGGCGATCAGCTCGTGGTCCCACCGGTCGCGGTCCTGCTCGGGCAGCGGCACCAGCTCGCCGTGCGGGCCCTCCCGGGCGGCCCGGCGCGACTCGACCAGCAGCATCAGGGCAAGCAGCCCGGTGACCTCGGGCTCGTCCGGCATCAGCTCGGACAGCAGGCAGCCCAGGCGCAGGGCTTCGGCGCACAGGTCGGGCGAACCGGTGTAGCCCTCGTTGAAGATCAGGTAGACGACGGCCAGGACACCTCCCAGCCGGTCGGGAAGGTCGGCGTCGCGGGGCACCCGGTAGGGGATCCGGGCGTCGCGGATCTTGGCCTTGGCGCGGACGAGCCGCTGCGCCATCGTCGGTTCGGGGACCAGGAAGGCGTGGGCGATCCGGGCGGTGGTGAGCCCGCCGAGCAGGCGCAGGGTGAGCGCGACCTGCGCCTGGGGGGAGAGCGCCGGGTGGCAGCAGGTGAAGATCAGGCGGAGCCGGTCGTCGCGCACGGGTCCCTCCTCGGGAGGCGCGTCGGACGCGTACAGCAGGGCGGCCTCGGTGTGCCGGGCCTCCCGCGAGGACTCCCGGCGCAGCCGGTCGATCGCGCGGTTGCGGGCGGTCGTGATGATCCACCCGGCCGGGCTCGGCGGCACTCCGGACTCCGGCCATTTCCGTACGGCCGCGGTGAAGGCGTCCTGGACCGCCTCCTCAGCGAGGTCGATGTCGCCGAGGAGACGGACCAGGACGGAGACCGCGCGTCCGTACTCGGTGCGGAAGACGGCCTCGATATCGGTGTCGAACGCCATCAGTCCTCGGACGTGTTCATGAACGGGCGCACCTCGACGGGCAGGGTGGTGGCCCAGGTCGCCCGCCTGCCCCACTCCAGGGCCGCGTCCAGATCGGCCGCCTTGATCAGGCAGAGTCCGCCCAGGTACTCCTTGCCCTCGGCGTACGGGCCGTCCGTGATCAGGACGTCGCCGCCCTCGGGGCGCAGCACGGTGGCCGTCTCCGGGCCGTGCAGGCCCCCGGCGAAGACCCAGGCACCGGCGGCCTGGAGTTCGTCGTGGAAGATCTCCAGCTTGCGCCTGATCTCCGCCATCTCCTCGTCCGAGGGCGGCTGTCCGTCGGTCGGCGTGATCACGCTGAGCAGGTAGTGCTGCATGGTGTCCTCCATGGCGCAGGGGGTGGTCGGAGTCCCTAGGGGGAGCTCTCACCTCCTACACGAACGCGATGTCCCCGGATCGACACCGCGCCTCAGGAAACCGGCAGGATTTTCTCCGCGGCGCCGTCCGCGGCCCCTTCGGCGGCCCCCTCGGCATGTTCCTCGGCAGGCTCCCCGGCGGGCTCCTGGTCGAGGACCGCCGTGAGCCGCGCGAGCAGTCGTACGAGGTCGCCGTGGTCGTCGATCGCGTCCAGCAGCCGGGTCTGGTCGGCCAGGAGGCGGTGGGCGGCGCGCTGGTGGAGGGCGCGGCCCCGGGCGGTGAGGTGGAGCAGGACGCGGCGGCGGTCGGCGCTGTCGGGGCGGCGGTGGACGAGGTTGTCGGCGACCATCCGGTCCACCAGCTTGGTCAGGCTCGGCGCGGGCATCAGGACCTGCTCGGCGATCTCGGTCATCGGATGACCCTTGCCGTCCGCGATGATCGACAAGACCCGCCACCGCTCGACCGGGCAGTTCTCCTCGGCCAGCACGGCGGCCATGCGCCGGCCCAGGCGCCGCTCGGCGTGGGCGAGCAGATGGGCGAGGCCCGGCGACGGTACGGACGACATTGCCGCTGTCCTTCCGGTAGGTCTACTGTGCGGTTCAGATTACGAGCCTCTGCGAGGGCGCCGGGGCCGGGACCGGTTTCCGTGCCCTCATGCCCTCACGGAGGTGGTCTGGTGCGTTCCCTGCCGCCCGGGCGGATCAGCGGCCCGGTCAGGACTCTGGTCGTGGCACTGGTGGTGCCGCTGCGCGGTCCCGCGGGTGTCTTCGGACCGTCCTGCGAACTGGCCGCGCAGCTCGCCGTGGAGGAACTCAACGCCGTCGGTGGGGTGTTGGGCCGCGAGGTCCGGCTGATCGTGGTGGACGGCGGCGCCCCGGCGGAGCAGGTGGCCGCCGAGGTCGAGGTGCTGGTGGCGATGCGCGCGGTCGACGCGGTGGTCGGCTGGCACACCTCGGCGGTCCGCAAGGCACTGGTGCCGCGTATCGCGGGCCGGGTGCCGTACGTCTACACCGCGCAGTACGAGGGCGGCGAGCGCACCCCCGGCGTGTTCCTGACCGGTGAGACCGACGCGGCCCAACTGCTGCCCGCCATGCGCCTGTTGGCGGAGGAGACGGGCGCGCGCCGCTGGTGCACGGTCGGCAACGACTACGTCTGGCCGCGCGTCACCGCACGGGCCGCGCGCCGCTACGCCCGGGAGTGCGGCGGCCGGGTGCGCGACGAGGTCTTCGTCCCGCTGGGCACCTACGAGTTCGGGCCGGTCCTGCGCCGGGTCGAGCGGTGCGAGGCGGACGCCGTGCTGATGCTGCTGGTCGGGGACGACGCGGCGCGCTTCAACAGGGCGTTCGCCGCCCACGGGTTGCATCAGCGGTGTCTGCGGCTGAGCACGCACATGGACGAGAACATCCTGCTGGCCACCGGCGCGGAGGCCACCGAGGGACTGTGGGCGGCGGCCGGCTACTTCGAGACCCTGGCCACCGCCGAAAGCCTTGATTTCAGCGGGCGTTACGCGGCCCGGTTCGGCGTGGAGGCACCCGTCGTGGGCAGCCTCGGCGAGTCGTGCTTCGAAGGCGTACGACTGCTGGCGGCACTGGCCGAACGGGCCCGGTCGCTCGATGTGGGCGCCATGTGCGCGGTGGGCGGCACGGTCTCGTACGAGGGCCCCAGAGGCGTACTGCGCCTGCACGGCAATCACCTCCGCCAACGGCTGTATCTGGCGCGGGCGGACGCCTTCGACTTCGACATCGTCGCCCAACTCTGACCTCCCCCACCTGCCAGGACCGAGACTACCTTCCTCCAGGAATAGTTTCTACAGGAAGCATTGATTAAATCTACGCGCGTCGCCAATAGAATTTTGAAAGCTCGCTCATTTAAAGCGTGCGAAACGGCCGGGAAACAATTCGGCGTGACTCTTCCGTCCAACTCCCCCGGGCCGTCCGGGAGATGACCCACACCCGTGGAAGAGGGAAGTGTCGTGACGGAGATCGTCGACAAAGAGGCGCCGGCAACGGCCGCCGGGCGGACCTACAACGACTGGGCGCAGAACGACACACTGGAGGACTACTCGCTGCGCTACGCGCCGAAGTCCTTCCGGCGCTGGACGCCGTACGTGGTGGCCACCACCGCGCTCGGCGGCATCGCGTACCTCGCCGACTTCGCCATCGGCGGCTCGATCGCGATCTCGAACGGCTTCTCCAGCGCCATGGTGGCGATCCTGGCGGCGGCGGTGACGATCTTCCTCACCGGCATCCCGATCTCGTACTACTCGGCCAAGTACTCGATCGACATGGACCTGTTGACCCGGGGCGCGGGCTTCGGCTACCTCGGCTCGACCCTCACGTCGGTCATCTACGCCAGCTTCACCTTCATCTTCTTCGCCCTCGAAGGCTCGATCATGGCCCAGGCACTCGACCTGGGCCTCCACATCCCGCTGGCCGTCGGCTACTTGATCTGCTCGCTGATCATCCTGCCGCTGGTGATCTACGGCATGACCGCGCTCTCCAAGATGCAGGTGTGGACGCAGCCGGTGTGGCTCGTGCTGATGGTCGCGCCGTTCGTGTCCATCGCGATCCAGGAGCCCGGCAAGTTCTCGCAGTTCACCCACTTCGCGGGCAACTCCCCCACCGGCTCCGGCATCAGCATGCTCGGCGTCGGCGCGGGCGCCGGCGTGGCCCTGTCGCTGATCGCGCAGATCGGCGAGCAGGTCGACTATCTGCGCTTCATGCCCGACAAGACCCCGCAGAACGCCAAGAAGTGGTGGGGCGCGGTACTCTCCGCCGGACCCGGCTGGGTCGTCCTCGGCGCGGCGAAGCAGATCGGCGGAGCCTTCCTCGCCTTCTACATCGCCGGCAGCGTGGGCCTGGCCAAGGCCAACGAGCCCATCCAGCAGTACGTGCACGGCTTCAAGACCTTCGCCGCTCCGGTCGCCCTCGGCCTGGCCACGTTCTTCGTGATCCTCTCCCAGATAAAGATCAACTCGACGAACGCGTACTCCGGTTCGCTGTCCTGGTCGAACTTCTTCTCGCGGCTGACCCACCGTCACCCGGGCCGCGTGGTCTACATCTTCCTCAACGTCGGCATCGCGCTGGCCCTGATGGAGGGCGGTGTCTTCGGCTTCCTCAACACGGTCCTCGGCTTCTACTCCAACGTGGCCATCGCCTGGATCGGCGCAGTCGTCGCCGACCTCGTCATCAACAAGCCCCTGAAGCTGAGCCCTTCGTACATCGAGTTCAAGCGCGCCCACCTGTACAACTTCAACCCGGTCGGCTTCGGCTCGATGCTCATCGCCTCGGCCGTCTCCATCGCCGCGTACTTCGAGGCCTTCGGCGACTACGGCAAGGCGTACTCGCCCTTCATCGCCCTGTTCCTGGCGATGGTCCTCTCGCCCCTGTTCGCGGTCCTCACCAAGGGCAAGTACTACATCGCCCGCCTCGACGACCTGGCGGAGCCGCTGCTCGGCCCCGACGGGCTGCCCTCGGCCGTGGAGCTGACCTGCGCGGTCTGCGCGACGGCCTTCGAGCGCCCCGACGTCGCCAACTGCCCCTTCCACGAAGGCGCGATCTGCTCCCTGTGCTGCAGCCTGGACAAGGACTGCCACGACTCGTGCAAGACCGGCCCCGGCGCCACCGGCCCGGTCGATCTCGCGATGCCCGCCGTCCGCTCGGCGGACTGACCCCCCGCGTCCCACCCCGTCCCCACCGCTCCGGCCCGTGTCCCGCGACACGGGCCGGAGCGTCGCGCGTGACCGGGCCCGCCGATCGGCAGAATCACCCCCATGACCTCCCACGATCTCCTCACCCGCGCCCGACTGCTGGCCGACGACCTCCTCGCCCCGCACGCCGAACAGGTCGACCAGGAGGGCGTCCCGGCGAGCCACATCGAGGCGATCAAGAGCTCCGGTCTCCTGGGCGTGAGCGCCCCCGTGTCCTACGGCGGCTCGGCGGCACCCGGCGCGGTGGCGCGGGAGACGGCGGAGATCCTGGCCGGGGCGTGCTGCTCCACGTGGTTCGTGCAGACACAGCACCACACGCCCGTGATGACCCTGGCGAAGAGCGAACTGCCGGTGCGGGAGAGCCTGTTGGGCCCGCTCTCGCGCGGCGAGCTGATGTCCGGGGTGGCCTACGCGCATCTGCGGGCGTATCCGCGCGTGCCGGTGCGGGTGACGCGGGAGCGCGCCGGTTGGCGGTTCGAGGGGACTGTGCCCTGGTACACGGGCTGGGGCCTGAACGACGTGATGCTGCTCGCGGGGGTGACGGACGCGGACGAGGCGCTGTTCGCGTTCACGGAGGCACGGGAGCAGGCGGGGCTGCGGGCCTCGGCCCCGATGCGGCTGGCGGCCCTCACCGCGTCCCGGACGGTGTCGCTGGAGCTGAAGGGCCTGTGGCTCCCCGAGGAGGCGGTGGCCCTGCGGGTGCCGTACGCGCGGTGGGCGAAGGACGACCGCCCGAAGCCGACGAACGCGTCACCGGCGGTGTTCGGAGTCGCGGCGGCGGCGCTCGCCCTGCTCGACGACGACACCGCCGACCCGCTCCGCGCCCGCCTCGACGAGGTACGCGCACAGGCCTACGCCCTGGCCGAACACCCCGTACCGCACGCGTACTTGGCCGAACGACTGGCCCTCAGGACACAGGCCTACGAGGTGCTGATGAAGACCACGACGGCGGCCGTGGTGGCCGGCGGCGGCCGATCCCTGTCCTTGACGAGCAGGGCCCAACGCCTTGCGAGGGAGGCCCTGTTCCTGCTGGTCCAGGGCCAGACCGCGGAGTCGAGGGCGGCCCACTTGCAGGCCCTGGCCGCCTCGTAGTCCGCTCGCCCCCCGTCACGACGCGACACCGATCGTGACCGCGGATCGCTCAGCTCGCGAACGGCACCTGTGCGCCCGCGGACCTCCGCTCGCCGGCCGGGTGCCGCCAGATTCCCTCCGCGGCCAACCTCGGCAGCACGCCCTCGCCGAACCAGTACGCCTCCTCCAGGTGCGGATACCCCGACAGCACGAACTCCTCGATCCCCAGCGCCGCGTACTCCTTGATCCGCTCGGCGACCTCCTCGTGGCTGCCGACCAGGGCCGTTCCCGCGCCGCCCCGGACCAGGCCGATCCCGGCCCACAGGTTGGGGTGGATCTCCAGTCCGTCCCGGCCGCCCCCGTGCAGGGCCAGCATCCGCTGCTGTCCCTCGGACTCGCTGCGCGCGAGCCCGGCCTGCACGGACTTCACGGTCTCGGAGTCGAACCCTTCGAGCAGCCGGTTCGCCTCGGCCCAGGCTTCCGCCGAGGTGTCACGGGTGATGACATGCAGCCGGATACCGAAGCGCAGCGTCCGCCCCTGCTTCGCCGCCAGACCCCTGATCCAGGCGATCTTCTCGGCGACCTGGGCCGGCGGCTCGCCCCAAGTGAGGTACACGTCCACGTACTTGGCCGCGATCTCGCCCGCGATCGGCGACGATCCCCCGAAATAGACCTCGGGCACCGGCTCCGGCAGCCGCGCCAGTTTCGCGTCCTCGACCCGCAGGTGCTCACCGGCCAGGTCGACGGTCTTGCCGTCCCACAACTGCCGGACGATCTCCAGGAACTCGCCGGTACGGCGGTAGCGGTCGTCCTTGTCGAGGAAGTCCCCGTAGGCCCGCTGCTCGTGGCTCTCGCCACCGGTGACGACGTTGAGCAACAGCCGTCCGCCGGACTGGCGTTGGAACGTGGACGCCATCTGGGCGGCGAGCGTCGGGGAGACGAAGCCGGGCCGGAAGGCGACCAGGAACTTCAGCCGCTCGGTGTGCTGGCTGACCATCGCGGTGGTCAGCCACGCGTCCTCGCACCAGGCGCCGGTGGGCGTGAGGGCGCCCACGAACCCCAGGTCCTCGGCCGCGCGGGCGATCTGGCTCAGATAGGCGACCGTCGGCGGCCGGTCCCGTCCGGAGGCGGTGGCGGGGGTGCCGTGACCGCCGCCGACGACATGGCGGCTGTCCCCGTTGGTGGGGAGGAACCAGTGGAAGGTGAGGGACACGTGGGGTTCTCCGATCGATCCGGACTGTCCTGAAGGCGGGTCAAAGGCGGGGCGAGGGCGGTTCAGAGGAGGCCGTGGCGGGGCGGCCTGGTGCCGCCCAGCACGTATCTGCCGATGTGCTGGATCTTCCAGCGCGCCGGGTCGTGCAGCGTGTGGGTGCGGGCGTCGCGCCAATGGCGGTGCAGGTTCAGTGAGTTGAGCGCCGAGCGGGTGCCCGACACCTCGAAGAGGGCGCCCGCGACCTCCACGGCCGTCTGCGCCGCGTGCACCTTGGCCGCCGCCACCGCGATGGAGGCCTCGGCCGCCGAGTCGTCGGTCAGGCCGGCGCGTGCCGCGTCCACGGTCCGGGCCGCCTGGATCAGCAGGGCCTCGGACGCCCTGGTCAGGACGGCGAGTTCACCGAAGCGCTGGATCAGCAGCGGGTCCTCGGCGGCGGTCTCCCGTCCGCTCTCGAACCACGGACGGCTCTTCGTGCGGACGAACTCGGCCGCTTCGGCGAGCGCTCCCCCGGCGATTCCGGCGTCGATGGCCGCGTGCAGCAACTGGGCCACGGCGCCGTGGAGTTGGGGGCCCTCGAAGGTGAGGTGGTGCGGCAGGACACGGTCCGCCGGGACGGGGACCGCCTCCAGCCGGACCGTGCCGCTGGCCGTGGTGCGCTGCCCCATTCCGTCCCAGTCGTCGACGACCGTGACCCCCTCGGCGTCGCTCGGGACGTAGGCGACATGCAGGTTGTCGTCCTCGGTCCGGGCGAGGACGGGGATCCAGTCGGCGAAGAGGGCCCCGGTGGAGTAGTGCTTGACGCCGGTCAGGAGGTACGAGCCGTCCGGCCGGCGGGTCAGCCGGGTGCGGATGTCCTGGACGTGCTTGGTGCCGGCCTCCGACTGGGCGTTGCCGAAACGGCGGCCCGCGAGCAGTTCGGCGAAGAAGAACTTCCGCTGCTCCTCGGTCCCCTGACGGCGGATCACATTGACGTAGGCGAAGTGGCTCTGCGGGATCTGGGCGAGACTGCCGTCCGCGGAGCCGAGCAGCCGGAAGATCTCGGCGAGGGTCCGCGCGCTCACGTCGGCGCCGCCGTACTCGGCGGGTACGGTGACGGCGAGCAGCCCGGACGCGGAGAGCCGGTCCAACTCGGCGCGCGGGAGCCTGCGTTCGGCGTCGCGGGCACAGGCCCCGGCACGGAACTCGTCGGCGAGCGCGGCGGCGAGGACGAGGGCCTCGGCGTCGTCGGCGATCACATGGGCGGTCCCGGGGCCGGGCTCGCGGGTGGGCTCGGGGGCGGTCATGGCGGTCAGCTCGCCGCCGCGAGCAGCGGGGTGCGGCCGAGGGCCGCCGAGAACTGGTCCACCACCTGGGTGAGGGCCTCGGAGGTGGCCGGGGCGACGGTGAGCGAGCCGTCGTCGTGGACGGTGATGTCCTTGTCGAGGGTGAACCAGCCCTGGACTATGTGCGCGGCACCCATGGAGTTGAGCACCGGGCGGAGCGCGTAGTCGATGGCCAGGACATGTGCGGTGGACCCGCCGGTGGCCAGCGGCAGCACGGTCTTGCCGGTGAGCGCGTACTGCGGGAGCAGGTCGAACAGCGCCTTGAGGACTCCGGAGTAGGAGGCCTTGTAGACGGGGGTGCCTACGACGACGCCGTCGGCGCGGGCGAACAGTTCGGTCGCCTCGACGATCGCCGGGTGGCGGAAGTCCGCGCCGAGCAGGGCCTCGGCGGGGACGGTGCGGACGTCGAGCGGGATCACCTCGTGTCCCTGGGCGATCAGCCGCTGGTCCAGGTGGCGCAGGAGCCGGTTGGTGCGGGAGGAGACGGAGGGGCTGCCGGAGACGGACAGGACGGTGGCCATGGGTCCTCTTTCGGGTCTGCTGCGGGGCGGTCAGGCGGGCAGGGAGACGGACTCGGCCTCGGTGTCGGGGAGTTGGGCCTCCAGTTCGCGCACGAGGGGCAGGACCCGCTTGCCGAAGTACTCGACCTCCTCGTGGTAGTGCAGGAAGCCCAGCAGGAGAAGGTCGACGCCCAGCCTGCGGTAGGCGACGATGCGTTCGGCGATCTGCTCGGGGGTGCCGATGAGCCCCGTACGGAAGCCGTCGTTGTACTGCACGAGGTCCTCGAACGTGGAGTCCTGCCACATGCCCTTGCCGTCGGCGGCGGACTGTCCGGCCTGCTTGACCGCGGCGCCGAAGCCCTCGACGGCCTCGCGGTCGGCCTTGGCGACGATCTCGCGGAGCGTGTCGCGGGCCTCGGCCTCGGTGTCGCGGGCGATGAGAAAGCCGTTGAGGCCGAACTTCGGCGCGGTGCGGGCGACTTGGGCGGCGGAGCGGCGGACGTCGGCGATCTGTTCGGTGACGCCGTCGAAGTCCTTGCCGTTGGAGAAGTACCAGTCGGAGACCCGGCCGGCCATCGCGCGGGCGGCGGTGGAGTTGCCGCCCTGGAAGATCTCGGGGTGCGGGCGTTCAGGGGTGTTGAGGGGCTTGGGCTTGAGCGAGAAGTCGCGCAACCGGTAGAAGTCCCCGGCGAGTTCGGTGTGGTCCTCGGTCCAGATCCGGCGCAGCGCCTCGATGAACTCCTCGGAGCGGCGGTAGCGCTCGTCGTGCTCCAGCCAGGGTTCGCCGAGTGCGGTGAACTCGCCCTTGAACCAGCCGGAGACGACGTTGACGGCGAACCGGCCGTTGGACAAGTGGTCGGCGGTGGCGCCGAGTTTGGCGAGGACGCCCGGGTGCCAGAGGCCGGGGTGGACGGCGGCGATGACCTTCAGCCGCTGGGTGGCGAGGAGGAGGGCGAGGCTGAAGCTGGTCGACTCGTGCTGGTACTCGGCGCCGTAGCTGGCCATGTAGCGGACCTGGCTGAGCGCGTACTCGAAGCCGTTGTTCTCGGCGAGGACGGCGAGTTCGCGGTTGTACTCGTAGCTCCAGTCGGTGCGTTGCTCGATCTTGCTGGTGACGAGTCCCCCGCTGACGTTGGGGACCCAGTAGGCGAATTTCACGGGCGCTGCGGGCATGGCGAACTCCTGTTGCGGAATATGTTTCCGGGCACGCCGAATCCGGCCGGAGCGAATTCCGACGGATATCAGGCGGGAGCGGAGGGAGAGCGGCGGATCGGGCGGAAGAGGTGGGGGATCAGGCCGCGGTGCAACAGGAGGCGCTGGAGACGCGCGCGAGGTCGACGTGGCGTCGCCGCGTGAGGTCCAGTCGCATCATCATGCCCTCGATCGTGGCAGCCGATTGCGAGGAGCGTCAAGGAAAACCCGACCGGTCTCGTATCGCGGACCATTGAATTTCACGAAGGTGTGACAGGGAAACCCTTGAACGGTCCGCGAATTCGGCCGCATTCTGCGGGCATGCGGACCGAACAGCTGGAATACATCGCGGCCGTGACCCGGCTCGGCTCACTGCGCCGGGCCGCCGACGAACTGCGCCTGTCGCAGCCCGCGTTGAGCGAGACCGTGCGCAATCTCGAACGCGAACTGGGGGTCGATCTCCTGGAGCGGAAGAGAACGGGCGCGACGATGAGCGCGGCGGGGCGGGAGCTGCTGCCGAAGATCGTCGACGTGCTGGACGCGGTGGACCGGCTGCGGGCGGCGGCGGGCGAGCGGCACCGGATCAGTCGCATGGTGCGGGTGGGCACGGTGAACGCGGCGACCGTGCCGCTGCTGCTGCCCGTCGTCCGGGAGTTCCGCGCCTCGCATCCGCTCACCCAGGTCGAGGTGGTCGGCGCGCAGCAGACGGACATCCACCGGGCGCTGGCGGAGGGCGGTTTCGACCTCGGGCTGGTCAATCACCTCGACGGTGACGACATGCCGGCCGAGTTCGAGTCCACCGAGCTGCTGTCCGGGCTGCCGGTGGTGTGCGTCCGTCCGGACAGCCCGCTGGCGGCCCGGCCGACCGTGACGGTGGAGGACCTGCTCGCCGAGCCGCTGATCGGGATGCGGTCCGGCTATGTGATGCACCGCTACGTGCACCGGCTGCTCGACGGGCGCGGCCCGGCCTTCGCGTATTCGACCGATGGCGCCGAGATGGGCAAGCTGATGGTCGCGGAGGGGCTGGGGGTGACGGTCCTGCCGGACTTCAGTGTGGTCGGGGACCCGCTGGAGCGGCTCGGTGCGATCACCTACCGGCCGATCGCGGGCGACACCGCCCGGGTGCTGCTGGTGCTGCGCCGCCGGCGCGCGGAGTCGGTGCCGCAGGCGGCCGGGGATCTGCACGAGGCGTTCGTGCGCCGGGCGGGCGAGCTGGGCGGCGCCCGGTCCCAAGGCCGGTGCGACTCCTGGTCTTGAGGCCCGTACGACGCCCGGTCCTGAGGCCGGTGCGACGCGCCGTCAGTCCTCGTCGCCCGCCGGGACCACCACGAGGAACGCGTCGGACTTCAGGTCCATGACGACCTTGGCGGGCTGTCCCTCGGCGCGGCGCCGGGCCGCGAACTCCTCGGCGGGCCATGATCCGCGCGGGGCTCCCGCCGGAAACCGCTCCAACACCTTCGCAACCATGTCCGCAGCCACCTCCGGCATCGTCCTTCGGCTCCCCGCGGGGACCGCCGTGACCATGCGTCTGCCCCCGATCGGCGGTGACATGCGCGGCACCGCTCCGGGGAGGGGCGTCCACCGGTCGGGGGACGGCCGCATCCGTCGGGGGTGCCCGGCCGGAAGCACCTCACGGCCGCCTTTTCCCCTCTCCCGGAGTGCGCACCATGAACGTCTCGGTCGTCCTGTTCACCTCGGACCTGCGTCTGCACGACCATCCCGCGCTGCGGGCCGCCGACGGGGCCCGTCAGGTGGTGCCCCTGTTCGTGCGCGACCGGGGTGTGGCGCAGGCCGGTTTCGGCGCGCCCAACCGGCTGGCGTTCCTCGCCGACTGTCTGCGCGATCTCGACGCGGGTCTGCGCGAGCGGGGCGGCCGGCTGGTGGTGCGCTCCGGTGACGTGGTCGACGAGGTGTGCAAAGTGGCCGCCGAGACCGACGCGGACGAGGTGCACATGGCGGGCGACGTCAGCGGCTACGCGCAGCGGCGCGAGCAGCGGCTGCGGCGGGCGCTGGAGGCGGAGGGGCGGCGGCTGCACGTCCACGACACGGTGACCACGGCGGTCGCCCCCGGTGCGGTGACCCCCGCCTCCTCGGACCACTTCGCGGTGTTCACGCCGTACTTCCGGCAGTGGTCCGGAGTCCACCTGCGCGCCCCGCTCGCCGCACCGCGCACCGTGCGGGTCCCCGAGGGTGTCGGTTCAGAGGAACTGCCCTCGCGTGCCGGGGTCGCGGATCTCTCCCCGGGCCTGGCGAGCGGCGGGGAGACGGAGGCCCGGAAGGTCTCGGGCCGCTGGCTGCGCGACGGGATCGCCGGGTACGAGGACATCCACGACGACCTGGCCGGGGACGCCACTTCCCGCCTCTCCCCGCATCTGCACTTCGGCACCCTCTCCCCCGTCGAACTCGTCCACCGGGCCCGGCGGTCGCCCGGGCCCGGCGCCGAGGCGTTCGTACGGCAGCTCGCCTGGCGGGACTTCCACCGCCAGGTCCTGGCGGCCCGGCCGGTGGCGGCGAGCGCCGACTACCGTACGAAGCACGACCGTTGGCGTTCCGAGGTCGCGGCCCGCGAGGACATCGCGGCCTGGAAGGAGGGCCGTACCGGCTATCCGCTGATCGACGCGGCGATGCGCCAGCTGCGCCACGAGGGCTGGATGCACAACCGGGGACGGCTGCTGACGGCGAGCTTCCTCACCAAGACGCTGTACGTGGACTGGCGGGTCGGTGCCCGGCACTTCCTCGATCTGCTGGTCGACGGGGACGTGGCAAACAACCAGCTCAACTGGCAGTGGATGGCGGGCACCGGCACCGACTCGCGGCCCAACCGCGTGCTCAATCCCGTCACCCAGGCCAAGCGGCACGACCCGGACGGTGTGTACGTCCGCCGCTGGGTGCCCGAACTCGCCGAGGTGGAGGGGCCGTTGGTGCAGGAGCCGTGGAAGCTCAGGGGACTTGAGCGGATCGCGCTCGGCGACTATCCGGATCCGATCGTCGAACTGTCCGACGGGCTGGCGCGGTTCCGGCGCGGGCGGTCAGGTGACTGAGGCCCGGTAGGCCGCCGACAGCAGGTCCACGGCGTCGGTGAGTGTCGTCGGCCGGACCGCGCCCCGCGCCGAGGTGCCGGACCAGCCGGGGCCGGCCAGTACCACCGAGGGCTGTCGCCGGGCCCCCTTGACCCCCCAGCGGAGGTCGGCGACGTGCCGGGCCAGCGGGAGGCTCGCCGTGGAGCGGGCCTGTGCCCACAGGACGACGGCCGCGGGTCCCAGTCTGCGCACCGCCGCGGTGAGTGCCTCGGCGGGCACGGCGGCGCCGAACATCCGGGTGGGCAGGGCGAGTTCGCCGAGCGCCGCGTTCAGCGCCTCGATCGGCAAGGTGTGCTGTTCGCCGGGTACGCAGGCCAGGACGACGGGCGGGGCGTCCGGCTGCCGGGCGCGGGCACCACCGTGCCGACGCAGGGCGGTGGAGACCTGCCAGGACAGCAGGTGCTCCACCTCGACGTAACGGTCCCCGGACGAGGCCCACTTGCGCCCCACCGCGTGCAGGGTCGGCGCCATCACCTCCTGCCAGGCGACGACCACGCCGTACCGGTCGACGGCGTCGGCGAGCCGGCGTTCGACGGCCGGTGAGTCGAGCCGGACGGCGGCGCGGGCCAGGCCCCGGCACTCCTGGCGCACATCGCCGAGGGGCAGGGTGCCGGCCGCCCGCGAACGGCCGGGGGCCCGGACCGGGGGCTCCGACCGCGCGCCGGCCGCCTCGCGCGCCGCGTGGGCCGCCTCCGCCGGTGGTACGCCCGCCGAGGTCAGCCGGCACATCTCCTCCAGCAGTGCCACGTCGGGTGCGGTCCAGCGCCGGTGCCGTCCCTCGGCGCGCACGGCGGGTCCGATGCCGTAGCGCCGCTCCCAGGACCGCAGCGTGGTGGGTGCCACGCCCAGTCTGCGGGCCAACGCGCCTGTGGTCAGGGGGACTTCGGCGGCGGACCGGTGCGCCGTGTCGCGGTCGGCGGGCAACTCGCTCATCCCGTGACTATACGACGCAGAATCGATGCGAGTTGATGGCTTGATCCGCGGCTCCCAGGATGGACGAACCGGGGCATGTCCCGGCAGACGTCCCCCACCGCCGTGGCGCCGAGCGCCCGGCGCGGGCGGTCGCCGTCCGAGGTGAGGAGCCGTCGTCATGGGCCCGCAGCACAGCGCCGTCCGTCCGGGCCCGGTGGCCGGACCGCGCACCGACGAGGAACTGGCCAGGGGGCTGGCGGCGGGCGACGAGGAGTGTCTGGCCGCCGTGTACCACCGCTGGTCGGCGCTGGTGCACACGCTGGCCTGGCGCTCGCTGGGGGACGTCAAGGAGGCCGAGGACGTGACCCAGCAGGTGTTTCTCGGGGTGTGGCGCGGACGGCTGGGGTTCCGTCCCGAGCGCGGCACGATGGGCGGCTGGATCGTCGGCATCACGCGGCGCACGATCGCCGACGCGCTGTCCGCCAGGACCCGCCGGCTGCATCTCGTGGCCGCCGCCGGGGCCGCCCTGCATGTCGCCGATCCCGCCGCCCACCGGCCCGACGCCGCGCTCGACCGGGTCCTCGTGCTGAGTGAACTGGCCCGGCTGCCGGCGCCCCAACAGCGGGTGCTGCGGCTGACGTACTACGAGGACCTCACCCAGACCCAGATCGCGCGGCGCACCGGCTGGCCGCTGGGCACGGTCAAGAGCCATGCCCGTCGCGGGCTCCACCAGCTGCGCCGCAGTCTCCGCCAGGGCGAACCGGCTGACCACTACACATAAAGGGTGAATAAGGAGCAGAATGGAGTAAGCGGCTTTTACCGCACACCGCACCAGACGCGGTCGGGCCAGCAAGTCAAAGGAGACGAGTCATGGCCAACGTCTCGCACACCAGAGGTGACATAACGAGCCACCCTGATGTCTCCGAAATGCAGGCGCGCTACGCCCGCATGCTCGGCGGACGCGATGTGGCACTCGTGGACGGACCGGTGTTCCTGCTCGGTCTGTACTGCGCCGTGTCCCCGTGGATACTCCACTACACGACGAGCCAGCCGGCGCTCGTACCGCACAACCTGATCGTCGGCATCGCGATCGGTCTGCTGGCCCTCGGGTTCACCAGGGCACCCGAGCGCATGTACGGCCTCAGCTGGGCGATGAGCGCCCTGGGTGTCTGGATGATCGTCTCGCCGTGGATCGTGGGCAGCAGCCCCGACAAGGGCGTCATCCTGAACAACGTCATCATCGGCGGTCTGGCCGTGCTGATGGGCATCGTGTGTGCCGCCACGGCGTCGCGCAGCACTCCCAAACCGTAGCCGGTCAGGAGAGGAAGCCACGCCCCCTTCAGTGGTCGCCCGGCACCAGCCACGGCGACTGCGGGAGGGGGCTGCCGGTTTCGAGCAGGGACTTGAGGTTGGACAGCACGGCCGGCCAGCCGCCGGACACGTCGGAGAGTTCGCCCTCGTCGGCGAGGTCCTCGTGGGTGACGGTGAGGCGCACGATGTCCTCGTGCCGCCGGATGTCGTAGGTGACGCGGGAGTACGTCTCCTCCCGCCCCTCGTCCTCCGGTGCCGTCCACGTGGTGACCAGGCGGTTCGGGCGGTCGCTCACGACCACGGTCCCGACGACGTCGGCGATGCCGGAACCGTCGGTGCGCACATGCTCCCAGCGGGAGCCCTGTCGCCAGTCGGACACATTGCCGTGGCCCCAGTAGGCGGCGGTCAGATCGGCGTCGGTGAGGGCGTCCCAGACCTTCTCGGGGGTGCTCGCGATGTAGGTGACGTAGACGAAAGTCGGTTTGTCGGCCATGGCTTCCTCGGCTCGTCGCTTCAGGGCGCCCAGCGCGCGCAGGCGCGGGCGCTCGAACTTGTCGATCCAGCGCTCCTGCATCTCGTGCAGCGGTACGGGGTTGAGGTAGTGCAGCTTCTCCCGGCCGCGCCGCACCGTGCCGACCAGGTTGGCGGCCTCCAGGACGGCGAGATGCTGGGTCACCGACTGGCGGGTCATGTCGATGCTTCCGCACAGCTCGCCGAGCGTCTGCCCGTTGTGCTCGTGCAGCCGGTCCAGCAGCCGTCTGCGGGTCTCGTCGGCCAGCGCCTTGAAGACCGCGTCCATGTCCGAGTCGTCTCCGGATCGCACACTCAACGTTATGCAGGTAATTACCTGCATGTCAAGGCGGGCGTATCGACGGCTCGGCACGTGTACCTCTCAGGTCAGGAGAACGCCCAGCTCACGGCGGTGGGCGGCCACCCAGTCCCGCGCGGCCCGGATCTCGTCCACGGCGCCGCTCGCCCGCAGCCGGGCCATGGCCGGCTCGCCGCGCCCGGCACCGGCCTCGATGCCTCGCGCGCACCGGTCCTGCCACCACAGGACCGTGTCGAGGAGCCGACCGGTGTCGTCGAGGCCGTACGCCTCGCAGATCAGCGCGATCCGGCGTGCCGCCTCGCGCACATCGGTGACACCCGGGCCGAGGTCCAGGTACTGCCAGCAGACGTGGGCGACGTCGTGGACGCGCTCGCCCGGGGCGGCGAGATCCCAGTCGACGAAGGCCAGCGGGCGCCACGCGGTGTCGTAGACGGTGTTCTTGGGGGCCAGGTCGTTGTGGCAGACGACGTCCTGATCGCCGGCCTGCGGTGTGCCGTGGGTCAAGTCGTGGCAGGCGCGCAGGAGTTGTGCCATCCGGATCAGGGTGTCGTCGCTCCGGGCGGCGGACCGTTCGCCTGGGGTGACGGCCGCCCGGCCCTCGATGTACCGGAACACCTCCCGCCCCCGCTCGTCCCTGCCGAGGAGGCGCGGCGCCCCGGTCCACCCCCGCCGCTCGAACAGTACGAGCAACTCGCCCACGTACCGCGACCGTTCGGAGGGAGTACGGCGTACGGTCGCCCCGACCCTTACGACCTCGTTGACCGCGCCTCCGCCGAGCGCCGACTCCCGCACGCTGCCCGCCTCCCCGAATCCGTTCGACCGCACGAGTATCGCCGGGGAGCGTACGGGAGCCGGTCACCTCCTCCGGCGTCGCGGGCGCGGTGCCGCCCGCGACGGGACGCGTCAACGGCCGTCAGGGCGCGGCGGGTTCGGGTACCGCCTCCGTGAGGTACTCCTCCGTGATCTCCTTCGGGCCGAACGGCCAGACCTTCTCGAAGCGGGCCCAGCCGACGAAGGCGACACAGCCCAGGGCGAGCCAGGCGAGGGACCACTCGATGGGGTGGCGGCCCGGGGAGTTCTTGTCGGCGTAGCCGTAGATCACGCACCAGCCGACGAAGGCGACGATGCTCGGCACGGGGTAGAGCCACATGCGGTAGGGGCGGCGGAGCGTCGGCTGGCGTGTGCGCAGAACTGTGAGGGCGATGATCTGGGCCAGCGCCTGGACGATGACCATGACCGTGGTGAGGAGTTGGATCAGGGTCGCGAGGTCGGTGTGGCGGCCGATCAGGAAGCCGATCGCGGTGATCACGCCCATGGTGGCCAGGCCCAGCATCGGGAAGCGGTGCTTGGGGTGCAGCTTGGCGTAGGGGCGGAAGAAGACGCGTTCGCGGGCCGCGTCGTAGGGCACCCGGGAGCCGCCGAGCAGGCCGGTGAAGACGGAGGCGAAGGCGGTGATCAGGATGAGGACGGTGACCGTGTCGGCGGCGCCCTTGCCCCAGGTCTTCTCCAGCACCGCCGAGGCCACGGAGGAGGAGGCGATGTCGTTCGGGTTGGTCATGCGGTGCCAGTCGATGACCCCGAGCGTGCCGATCTGGAGCATGAGGTAGATCGCCATGATGCCGACGATCGAGAAGAGGATGGAGCGCGGCAGGGTGCGGCCGGGGTCCTTGATCTCGGCGCCCATGTAGGCGGTGGTGTTGTAGCCGAGGTAGTCGTAGATGCCGATGGTGAGGCCGCCCGCGAAGCCGAGCCAGAAGTGGTTGCTGCCCAGGTCGAAGGCGTGCGCGGGGTAGGTGAAGGCGAGGTGGCCGCTGAAGTGGGTGGCGGCGGCCAGGATCACCAGGAACACCGAGGCGATCATCACGGTCCACATCACGGCGGTGATGCGGGCGATGTTCTCGATGCCGCGCCACAGGAGCAGGACGACCAGGGCGATCACGCCGAGGCCGATGAGGTCGCCGGACGTCTTGCCCAGGTCCGGTGCCAGGTAGCCGAGGTACTGCACGAAGCCGACCACGCCGGTCGACATGATCAGCGGGATGAAGAGCATCGCCGTCCAGACGAACAGGAACGGCATCAGTCGGCCCGTGCGGTACTGGAAGGCTTGGCGGAGATAGACGTAGCTGCCGCCGGAGCCGGGCATCGCGGCGCCCAGTTCGGCCCACACGAGTCCGTCGGCGAGGGCGAGGAGCGCGCCCGCGACGAAGCCGATGACGGCCTGCGGGCCGCCGAACGCGGCGACCATCAGGGGGATCGTGACGAACGGCCCGATGCCGCACATCTGGCTCATGTTGATGGCGGTGGCCTGGAAGAGGCCGACGCGACGGACGAAGCCGCCTTCTGGGGGCGGACTACCGGACATGGGGGCTCCTGGAGGGGTGCGTGGCGCGAGGGAAGCGGGGTGCGGCGTGCGGGCCGGCATCCGGTGGCTGACTGGGCGATAAAGTTAAGGAGCCTTACTTGACTCGTCAAGAGGGTGTCCCCGATGAGTGAGAATGGTGCGATGCCCGCCAGCGACGCCGTAGAGCAGCACGAACAGCCCTGGAGCCGGCAGCGGCTGCGGAGCGCGAACGAGCGGCTGCTGCTCGACCGGCTGCGCGCCGCCGGTCCCGCCTCGCGCGCCCAGCTGGCCCGCGACACCGGCCTGTCGAAGCCGACGGTCTCCAGCGCGCTCGCCGCGCTCGCGCAGGCGGGACTGGTCCACGAGGTCGGCACCCGGGCCCCCGAGCGCGGCCGGACCGCCGTGCTCTACGCCCCCGACCCGGCCGCCGGCTACGCGCTCGGGATCGACGTCGGGCGCGGCTGGCTGCGGGTCGCGGTGGCCAATCTGGACGGCGAGGTGGTGGCCCGCGCGGACGTCCGCAACCGGGCCCGCAGCTCGGGCGCGATGGCCGAGCTGGTGGTCGCCACCGCGCACCAGGTCGTGGCGAACTCCGAGGTCGCGCCGGCCGCGGTGGTGCACGCCGTGGTGGGCACGCCGGGTGTCTACGACGAGCAGCGGCGGCGGGTGCGGTACGCGATGCATCTGCCCGGGTGGGGCCGGGCCGGGCTGTTCGACCGGATGCGCGAGGAACTGGGCGTCCCGCTGGAGGTGCACAACGACGCCAATCTCGCCGCGCTGGGCGAGTACACGTACGGCGTGGGCGCGGGCAGCCGGCTGTTCGCGTACATCATGATCGGCACCGGCCTGGGCATGGGCGTGGTCAGCGAGGGACGGCTGTTCACGGGGGCGCACGGCGGGGCCGGGGAGATCGGGTTCCTGCCGTGGCCGGGGCGGCAGAAGCCGGAGACGCTGGAGGACGCCGTGTCCGGGGTGGCCGTCGTCGAGGCGGCCCGGATGTTCGGCATGAGCGGGCAGCAGCTCACCGCGAAGGCGGTGTTCGACGCGGCCCGGCGGGGAGATCCCGCCGCCGCCAAGGCGGTCGAGCTGGAGGGCGAGCGGATCGCGCACACGGTGGCCGCCGCCGCGGCCGTGCTCGATCCGGACCTGGTCGTCCTGGGCGGCGGGGTCGGGCACAGCGTGGATCTGCTGCTGCGCCCGGTGCGGGAGAACCTGCGCGCGCTCACCCCGCTGCGGCCGAAGATCGTGCCGAGCGCGCTGGGCGAGGACGCGGTGCTGCTGGGCGCGGTGGCCACCGCGCTGGGCACGGCCCGGGACCTCGTCTTCGAGCGCCATTCGGCGTCCTGAACAACTCGCCCACGGGCAACGGTGATTGACACGGCCCATGCGCCGCCCTACCTTCGGACGCGGTTAGTAAAGTTTCCTAACTTGACGAGGCTGGAGACCCCCGTGTTCCACCGCCCCGCCGTCCACCCCCTGCTCAGGGGCCGTCTCGCCACGGCCGCGCTCACCCTCGGACTGCTGGGCACGCTCAGCGGCGGCGCCTGGGCGGGAGCCCGGGAGCCGTCCCCGCGCCCCTCCGCGCAGGCCCCGGTGACCGCCGTACGCGCGGACGCCGGGGCCGCCACCCCGCTGTCCGGCTACGCGATCCGGTCCTCCGCCGAGGTCACCGACTCCCCCGCGGCCGTCTCCTCCCCCGGCTACCGGACGACCGGCTGGTACCCGGCCGGCGCGCGCTCGACGGTCCTCGCGGCCCTGATCGCGGACGGCGTGTACCCCGACCCCTTCCACTCGACCGACCAGCGGAAGATCCCCAAGGCCGCCTTCCAGGTCCCCTGGTGGTACCGCGCCGACTTCACGGTCACCGACCGCGCCAAGCGCACCTACCTCGACTTCAGCGGGGTGATCTCGGCGGCCGACGTCTATCTCGACGGCAAGCGGATCGCGCGGGCCGCCGACGTCAACGGCGCTTATACACAGCACGAGTTGGACGTCACCTCGCTCGTCCGCCCCGGCACCAACACGGTCGCCTTCCGCATCCGGCCGAACGACCCGGACAAGAACCTCACCATGGGCTGGATCGACTGGCTCCAGCCGCCGCCCGACCAGAACATGGGCATCGTCCGTGACGTCCTGGTCCGCCGCGGCGGCCCGGTCGCCCTGCGCGACGCGCATGTGGTGACCGCGCTGGCCGTCCCGTCGCTCGCCAGCGCCGACCTGACGGTCAAGGCACTGGCCCGCAACGACTCGGGCGCGCCCGTCACCGCGCGGGTCGGCGGCAACGTCGGCGGCAAGTCCTTCGCCACGACCGTCTCCCTCGCCGCCCACCGGACGAAGACCGTCACCTTCGCCGTCCACCTGGACTCCCCGAAGGTGTGGTGGCCGGCGGGCATGGGCGGCCAGCCGCTCTACGGTCTCGATCTCACCGCCTCCGTGAACGGCGTCCCCTCCGACACCGCGCACCGGACCTTCGGCATCCGCGACGTCCGGGCCCCGCTGAACTCCGCGGGCGACCGCCAGTACCGGATCAACGGCCGCAAGCTGCTGATCAAGGGCGGCGGCTGGTCGCCCGACGAGTTCCTGCGCTGGGACCGGACCTATACCGAGGACCGGCTGAAGTACGCCCTCGACCTGGGCCTCAACACCATCCGGCTGGAAGGGCACATCGAGCCGGACGAGTTCTTCGACCTGGCCGACCGCTACGGCATCCTGACCCTCCCCGGCTGGGAGTGCTGCGACAAGTGGGAGGGCCAGGTCAACGGCGACGAGACCGGCGAGAGGTGGACGGCCGCCGACTACCCGGTCGCCGAGGCGTCGATGGCCGCCGAGGCCGCCCGGCTGCGCGACCACCCGAGCGTGATCTCCTTCCTCGTCGGCAGCGACTTCGCCCCCGACGCGAGGATCGAGAAGATCTACGTCGACGCGCTGAGGGCCGCCGACTGGAGGACCCCGGTGGTCGCCGCCGCCTCCGACAACTCGGCGCCGATCAGCGGCAGTTCGGGCATGAAGATGACCGGCCCCTACGACTGGGTCCCGCCGGGCTACTGGTACGCCAAACGCGAGGGCGGCGCCACCGGCTTCAACTCCGAGACCAGCGCGGGCCCCGACATCCCCACCCTCGACACCCTGCGCCGCATGATGACCCCGGCCGAACTGGCCACCCTCTGGAAGGACCCGGGCGCCAAGCAGTACCACCGCTCCCCGTCACCGGTCTTCAACACCCTCAAGATCTACGACACCGCCCTCACCGGCCGCTACGGCCCGCCGACGGGCCTCACCGACTACGTGCGCAAGGCCCAGCTCGCCCAGTACGAGAACGTGCGCGCCCAGTTCGAGGCGTACGGGCGCAACGCCACCGACGCCACGAAACCGGCGACCGGAGTCGTCTACTGGATGTTCAACAGCGGCTGGACCTCCCTGCACTGGCAGTTGACGGACCGTTACCTCGACCAGGGCGGCGCGTACTTCGGCGCGAAGAAGGCGAACGAACCGCTGCACGTCCAGTACTCCTACGACGACCGCTCGGTGGTCGTGGTGAACAACCGGAACGCGTCCGCGCGTCGGCTCACCGCGCGGGCCACGCTGTTCGACACCGACGGCACGCAGAGGTACGACCGGCGGGCGGCCGGGGTCACGGTCGCCGGCGGTGGCGCGCACCGCACCGTGCTCACCCTGCCCTCGTCGGTGGCCGGGCTGTCGACGACGTACCTGGTGCGGCTGACGCTGACCGACGCGTCCGGCGCGGAGGTGAGCCGGAACGTGTACTGGCTCTCCACCAGGCCCGACACGCTCGACTGGGCGCACACCGACTGGTACCACACGCCGACGACGAGCTACGCCGATCTCAAGGGGCTCGACTCGATGGCGAGCGTGCCGGTTTCGGCGACCGCGTCGACCTCGGCGGGACCGGACGGCACTTCGACCACGACGGTCACGGTGCGCAACTCCGGTAAGGGGAGGACTCCTTCGCTCCTCACCGACGTCCATCTCGTGGACGCGGCGGGTCGGCCGGTGCTGCCGGTGACGTGGTCCGACAACGAAGTGAGCCTGTGGCCCGGGGAGTCGAGGACGCTGACGGTGACCTACCGGACGTCAGAACTGCACGGGTCGTCGCCCCGGGTGCGGGTCTCCGGCTGGAACACGCCGGAGCGGACGGTCCCGGCGGGCTCGCCGGGACCGTCCGGACGGCTCAGCTCACGTTGAGCGCGGTGTCGTCGATGACGAAGGACGTCTGGAGGGTGGACCCTTCGACGCCGCTGAACTTGATGGTGGCGGTGGTGCCGGCCAGCGAGGAGACGTCGAAGGACTTCAGGACGTATCCGGAGGCCGCGTTCAGGTTCGAGTACGTGGCCAGGGTGGTGGATCCGGCAGTGACCGTCAGTTTGTCGTAGGCGGTGCTGGTGGTGGTCTCCGCCGTGTCGATGTGCAGATAGAAGCTGAGGGTGGCGGAGCAGCCGGACGGGATGGTCACCGACTGCGACAGGGTGTCGGTGTGGGCCGATCCGTAGCCGTCGAGCCAGGCCTTGTAGGAACCGGTGCGGGCGGCCTCGCTGCTGGAGTTGGTGATGACACCGCTGCTGGCGGTCCAGGTGGTGTTGCCGGACTCGAAGCCGGGGTTGCCGAGCAGTTGGGCGGCGGTGCACGTGCCGCTGCCTCCGCCGCCACCGCTGCTGCTCCCGTCACCGGCCAGCCAGGCGGTGGCGTTGAGGGCGAGGGCGGCGTTGGTGGCGCCGGTGTCGTTCCAGCCGTCGTAGAGCGTGTTGCCGGACTGGCCGGTGCCGTCGTCGATCGGTGAGCTGTCGCCCCAGAACGCGACGCGACCGCTGCCGAAGGTGCTGGTCGCGAAGAACGCGCCCGTGTTGCCGGAGTAACCGCTGCGGTACACCAGGCCCTTGACGTTCGCGTTGTCGGCGGGCTTCAGCGTGGCCGTCGTGCCGTCGGCGATCAGGCTCTTGGTGACCGTGCCGAAGGAGCCGTTCAGGACCGCGTTGCTGCTGTCGCTGATCGCGGCGGGGTAGCCGGAGCTGATGTCGAGGGAGTCGATGGAGAACCCGAACGGGTCCGTCGAATCGACGCTGTTGTTGGTCATCAGGTCGTTGAGGATCTCGACCGCGTCGTAGCCGTCGTTGTTGCGGTCGGCGCCGGTGTGGTCGGAGATCATGAAGAGGCCGCCGCCGTTCTGGACGAACGTCATGATGGCGGTCTTCTCGGCGGTCGTGAACAGCGTGTTGGGCTCCGGCAGGACCAGCGTGTCGAAGTTCGACAGGTCGGTCGTCGACGAACCGCCGTACGTGAGCGCGCTGGTGGCGGTCTTCAGGCTGTAACTGCCGGTCTGCTGAAGGGCCACGCCCCACGACGACAGCGCCCCGGTCCAGTCCGTCTCCGAGGACGGGGAGGAGTCCTCGGCCAGCGGGTCGGGCTTGCTGGTGGAGATGATCCAGTCCGCGTTGCCCGCCTCCTCGGCGTGGCCGTCGTCGAACAGGACGCGGTGCGTGGTGGCCGCGTGCGCGGGCGTGGCCGTGGTGGTGACCTGGAGGGCCGCCCCCGTGACGAAAAGTCCCAGGCCGGCGAGGGCGGTGGTGAGTCTGCGGCGGGATCTTCTGGATCCAAGCATCCGGCGAACCTCCGTGAGGGGATGGGAAAGGTGCGGTGCGGGCGCCTGATCTGCGCGCGTAGAACGGTAGTTGGGGAGTTCTACACGCGTTGAACGATTGAAAGGTACATGGCATGAAGGGGTGGTGAACAGAAAGTCCCGGCAATAACAGCCGACAGAACTCGCCGGAGTGGGTCGGCCCGCAGTGGGCACAAGGTGAGAGCGAGGACATCGACAAAGAGGGGCGGACATGGAGATCTCGGGCATCATCAGCGCCATCGTCATCGGCATCATCATTGGCGTACTGGGACGACTCGTCGTTCCGGGGCGCCAGCACATCGGCGTCGTGCTGACGATCGTGGTCGGCATCGTGGCCGCGCTGCTCGGCGCGGCGATCGCTTCGGGCCTGGGGGTCGCCGACACGAAGGGCATCGACTGGATCGAGTGGCTCATCCAGATCGGGCTGGCCGCTGTCGGCATCGCCGCGCTGGACCGGTCGAGGGTGCGCCGCTGAGCGGGAGCCGGGCAGCGTGTCGCGCGTGAGACCGCGCGGCGGCAGGCCATCGCGAGCCCGCCGCCCGGTCCCGCGCCGCACGCGTCCCTCCCGGAGAACCCCGGGCACCACGCGTCGTCCCGCTCGTCGATCCGCAGCCCGGCCCGCCGAGGCGCTCAGCGCGCGGCGCGGAGCGCGGCGAGGCCCTCCTGGCTGGAGGAGTACACGGGCGTCCAGCCCAGTTCGCGTTCGGCCTTCGCGCTGGAGACGCGCTGACTGCTCGCCATCATCGTGTGCGCGTACCCCATCGGGCGGACCGCCCACAGCGGCAGCGCCATCGGCTTGGGCAGTCCGAACTCCCGTGCCACGCACAGGACATGGGCCCGGAAGCCGAGCGGCGTGCGATCAGTGATGTTGTACGCCTGCCCGGGCCTCCCGTGTACGACGGCGGCGGCCACCGCGCGGGCCGCGTCGGTCAGTTCGACCCAGGGCAGGACCCGGCCGTGGTCGTCGGGAGCGGGCAACTGCCGCTTGCGCAGCATGGGAAGGACGGCGTCGGTGCCACCGGGGCCGTAGAAGAGGCCGAAGCGGAGGGCGATGCCCTCAAGTCCCGGTGTGGTGAGGGTGAGTTGTTCCTTGGTGCGCATGCCCGCGATGTGCCGCTCCAGTTCCGGCGTGGTGCCGCGCGGGCCGAAGGGGTCGCCCTCGGTCAGCGGTCGGGGGCCGAAGTCGCCGTAGCCGTAGCCGAAGACCATCGATTCGGCGATGAACCGGCGGGCGCCGACCGCCCGCGCGGCCTCGACGAGGTGGGCGGTGCCCTCGACGCGGAGCGCGTTGGTGGCGTGCATGTCGCGATGGCGCAGGGGTGCCTTGCGCAGGGCGGTCGCCGCGTGGATCACCGTGTCGAAGTGGTGGCCGTCGACCGCGCGGAGCAGCGCGTCGCGGTCCATGAGGTCGGCGCCGATGTCGTTGTCCGGCCCCCGGCCGAGGCCGGTGACCCGGTGACCGGCGTCGGTGAGGGCCTTGGTGACATGCCGGCCCAGTACGCCGCCGGCGCCCGCGAGGAGGATGTTCCGCGGGCTGTGCCCGCTCGGATTCGTCGTCATACCGGTGCGACGGATCGGGTCGGCGCGAATGTGACATCGCACCGCTGACCTGCGGGTTCTACGGCTCGTACAGATACGGCGTGGTCGTGGTGAGCGGGGCGAGGCCGAGGCGTTCGAGGATGGGGCGACTCTGGTCGGAGGCGTCGACCTGGACATAGCGGTAGCCGCGGTCGGCCGCGATGCGGGCGCGGTGGGCGACCAGGGCGCGGTAGATGCCCCGGCCCCGCCAGCCCTCCACCGTGCCGCCGCCCCACAGACCGGCGAACGGGGTGCCGGGGACGAGCTCCATCCGCGCCGCGCTCACCGGTTCGTCTCCGGCCAGGGCGACGACCGCGACGACCGTGTCCGGGGTGGCGGCGAGCTGGTCGAGCAGGCTCGCGCGCAGCCGGGAGCCGTCCGTGCCGAAGGCCTTCTCGTGGACGTCGGCCACGAGGTCGACGCCCGCGCGGTCGGTGGCGGGCAACAGGCGGATGCCGTCCGGGAGTTCGGCGTCGAGGGCGAGTTCGGCGATCTCGCCGATCATCAGGGTCTCCTGCGGTTCGGCCGTGAACCCGGCCGCCGTCAGCCGCTGTCCGAGGTCCGTCGGCAGGTCGTGGCCGTAGAGCTTCCACTCGAAGTCGCGGCCGAGGCCGGTGAAGTAGGCGATCTGCTCGGCGATCGCCGCGTCGGCGTCGGTCTCGTCCAGGTCCGTCCACAGGATGCCGCTCCAGCCCTCCGCGTCGGCGACGTGGCGCACCACTCCCCCGGTCCGCTCGACGCGGGCACCGGGCCCGTCCGGTCGGGCGCCCTGGCGCAGGTCGCGGTCGTGGCGGGCGAGTACCTCGGCATGATCCATGCGCCCACTTCAACATCCGCGGGCGGACCGGGCAACGGGATTACGCGCCGGGGGGCGTGGCGCGGCCGGGAGGGGCGTGCCACCGCTGCCGGGATTCGCTTGCCTGCCCCGCTTCTCGCTCGACTTCCGGCCCCGCTTCCCGCTCCGCGCGCCTACTCCCCTTCCCGCTCCGCGCCTACTGCGCGTCGTCGAAGTAGTGGCCCGCTTCGAGGTCGGCCATCAGTCCCACCTCCACCGGCTGCCATCCCGTCCGCTTCTGCGTCAGCGTGCTGGACGCCGGGCAGTCCAGCGCGGCGACACGGCCCAGGAAGCCGAGGGTCCCGGCCGCTTCGTCGGGCGTCACGCTGCCCGCCCGGACTCCGAGACGGGTGGCGATGAGTTCCGCGATGTCCCGCATCGGCAGCCCTTCGTCGCCGACCGCGTGGTACCGCGTGCCGGCCGGGGCCGACTCCAGGGCCCAGCGGTACAGCCGGGCCGCGTCGAGGCGGTGCACGGCGGGCCACCGGTTGGTGCCGTCGCCGACGTACGCGGCGCGGCCCGTCTGCCGGGCGACGGCGATCAGCCCCGGGACGAGTCCCTTGTCGCCCGTGCCGTGCACGGACCGGGGCAGCCGCACGACCGACGACCGGACCCCGCGCTCGGCGAGCGCGACCGCCGCGACCTCGGACGGCTGCCGTACCGACACGAACGACTCCGGGGCGGCGAGATCCTCCTCCGTCGCCACCCGGCCCCGGTCGAGCCCGGGGGTGCCCGAGGTCACCACGAAGGGCTTGCCGGTGCCCGCGAACACCTCGCCGATCGTCTCGATCGCCCGCAGGTCGAGGGCACAGCTGGCGGCGAACGCGGAGAGTTCGGAGAAGTCGTGGACGAACGCCAGATGGCAGGCACCGTCCGCCGCGGCGGCACCGCGGCGCAGGCTGTCGGGGTCGTCGAGCGAACCCCGGTGTACGGCGGCGCCCGCGGCGGTCAATGCCTCGGCGGACGCGTCCGAGCGGGCCAGACCGGAGACCGTGTGCCCCGCGTCGAGCAGTTCACGGACCACTGCGGAGCCGATGAATCCGGTCGCTCCGGTGACGAATACGCGCATGCTGCGTTCCTTCGGTGTTCCTCGGACGGATGAGGGTCGAACTGGAGGGTCGAACTGGTCGCTGCTGTGCTTCCATCGTGGGCGGGGCACCGGTTCCGGGTCCAAAGCCTGTTTCGCATGGAGCAATGCGCATCAGGCATCACAGCAGATCAGAAGCGTCTACGGCGGGATGGGCGGCCAGTCCGGCAGTACGCTGGGGGCATGACGGACCCGTCTCCCGCGCCCGACCTCGAACTGCGTCTCGTGCGGTACTTCATCGCGGTCGCCGAGCAGCGCCACTTCGGTCGCGCCGCCGAGGCCCTGCACATCACCCAACCGTCCCTCAGCCGTCAAGTCCGTCGGCTGGAGGAGCAGTTGGGCGCGCGGCTGCTGGACCGCACCCCGCAGGGCACTCGACTCACCGAGGCCGGGGAGGTCTTCCTGCCCCGCGCGAAGGGGCTGTTGCGCTCCGCCGCCCACGCCGCCGCCGAGACCCGCGCCGCCGCGGCACCCAGCCGTCTCACGGTCGGGTACATGGCGAACCTGTTCGTCACTCCGGCGGTGCGCGAGGTACGGCGTCGGCATCCGGACGCCGAGGTGGACGTCGTGCATCTGGCCCACGACGATGTGCGCGCGGCCCTGTTCGAGCGGCGGGTGGACGCGGTGGTGGCCCGACTGCCGTTCTCCACGGCCGAGTTGGACGTCACGGTCCTCTACGACGAGCCACGTGTCGTGCTCGTGCCGCTCGATCACCGGCTGGCCGGCAAGGAGTCCGTGACGGTGGACGACATCGCCGACGAGCCCGTGCCGCAGATCCCCGGAGCGGACCCGGCGTGGGCCGCGTTCTGGCGTATCGATCCGCGGCCGGACGGCCGCCCGGCACCCGGCGGTCCGGTCGTCCGGGCCGTGGAGGACAAGTTCGAGTTCGTCGCCGACGGCCGGGCCGTGGCCATCGCGGCCGGCGTCCGCCCCGGCCAGACGGTCCGCCCCGACATCCTCGCGATCCCCCTGCACGGCGTCGAACCGAGCCACGTGGCCCTCGCGACCCGGGCGGGCGAACACAACCGCCTGCTGTCCGCGTTCCGCAGGGCGGCCCACGCGCTCCTCAAGTCCCCGGTCGATTCCGAGGAACGCCCGGACGGCGTCCGTTAGTCGAGGTCACCTACACTCGTCGCGCATGACCTCGGACGACATCGCGCTGCGACCGGTGGACGAAGACGGCCTGGCCGTCATGGAGCGCTTCCTCAGCGATCCGGAGGCCGCGTCGGAGTTCCAGTGGTACGGCTGGAGCGACGCCCGCCGCTGGCGACGGCAGTGGTCGGAGGACCGCCTGCTCGGCGAGGACCGGTCCTATCTGATGGTCGTCCGGGGTGACCAGCGGGTGGGGTTCGTCGCCTGGCGGAAGGTCACCACGACGCCGTCCTGCCACTACTGGAACATGGGCATCACCCTGCTGCCCGAGGCGCGCGGACAGGGTGTCGGGACCGAGGCGCAACGGCAGTTGGTGCGTTACCTGTTCGCGCACACCCTGGTGATGCGCGTCGAGGCGGACACCGAGGTGGAGAACTTCGCCGAGCAACGCGCCCTGGAGAAGGCCGGGTTCACCCGGGAAGGCGTGCTGCGCAGTGTCGCGTACCGGGACGGGCGGTGGCGGGACGGGGTGCGGTACAGCATCCTGCGCGGCGAACTCACCTGATCCGTCACGGTCGTTCGGACGGCGGAGGCCCCACCGGCGGGGCGGCCGGTGGGGCCTTCCGGTCCGGCGCGGGGCCCGGGTCAGCGGGGCGCACCGGGGCGGAAGCGTCGGTACAGGGCGGCGCCGCCGAGGAGGAGGGCGGCGCTCGTCGCGGCGGCCGGGATCAGGTCGTCCGTGCCGGTGTGGGCCAGCGAGGCCACGGCGGCGGGCGGTGCGGGGTGGCGCGGCGGCGCAGCGGGGTCCGGGTGCCGCTTCGGCGGTGCCGGAGTCGGTGTCGGCGGCCGGGGGGTCGGCCGCGCCGGGTGGTGGGGGTGCTCGCCGGGGGTGTTCTCCGAGCGGTTGCCCACGCCGGGATTGCCGATGCCGACGACGTTCACGGAATTTCCGGTGACATTCACCGGGAGCCGGATCGGGAGCTGGACGCCGTTTCCGGTGAGCACTCCGGGCGAGTCCTTTTCGCCGCCGTGCGCCGAGGTTGCCGTACGCGGCCCGGCGGGGCTCTTCGTGCCGCCCTCATTGACACAGGTGTTTCCCGCGGCGGGATTCAGCAGCCCCACCACGTTCACGGTGTTCCCGCAGGCGTTCAGCGGTACGTGCACCGGGAGCTGGATCGTGTTGCCGGAGACCACGCCCGGCGAACCGGCCGCCGAGCCGGCCGCGGCGGAGTCGGCGAACGCCGGCAGCGCGGCGGCCATGGCGCCGGACGCGGCGGCGACGGCGATCATTCCGTTTCGGGTGACCCGTTTCATAGGCTCCCTGCCTTCCAGACTTGGTCGCGGGCGGTCGCCCGCACCGAATAAAACGTGGGCGCACCATCCGAGTTATGGGTTATCGGCCTTTCACTCCATCGAGCGTCACGGTTATCGAACTACTCGTAACAACCCCGTCCGGCACCCCCGGTCAATCCGAAAAGCATTTGTCGTAACACCTTTTATGTCTATTGAAGGGGCGCAGAATACGGCATCGCTCACCGGTCCGCCCGCCGGGAGGCGGGCCCCGTGCGGCCCGCTTATCGTGATCGAGGGCGCCGGTCACAGCGCTCCCTTGGAGGCATTGATGCTGGCCAGGCTGTCATCGCGGCCCGTGTTCCGGCGCTGCGCGTTCACCGGGGTCCTCACGCTGGCACTGCTCGGCGCGGGGCTGCCCACGCTCGCCGGCGCCGCCGACCGGCCGCAGCCCGACCTGTCCCGGTTCTACCGGCAGAAGGTGAAGTGGGCCGCGTGCAAGGACCAGGACGCGCCCAGGGATCTGCAGTGCGGGAAGGTCACCGTCCCGCTCGACTACGCGAAGCCCGGCGCGGCGACGCTCGATCTCGCGCTGGCCCGTTATCGGGCGACCGGGAAGTCGCGGGGTTCGGTGCTGCTGAACTTCGGCGGTCCCGGTGGCGCGGGTGTCAGTGAACTCGCCGCGGACGGCAAGGAGTTCATGGATCTGACGAACGGCTACGACGTCGTCACCTTCGATCCGCGCGGTGTCGGCCAGTCCTCGCCCGTGAGTTGCGGCGCGGGCACCGACCAGGGCTCGGCCGCCTCGGACGAGGAACCGGCGGACATCGACAGCGGCGACCCGAAGGCCGTCCTCACGCAGTTGCGGAAGGCGGCGGCCGTCTGCGCCAAGTACTCCGGCCCGGTCCTGCCGCACATCGGCACGGTCAACGCCTCCCGGGACCTGGACATCATGCGCCAGGCCCTCGGCGACAAGAAGCTCAACTACCTCGGTTTCTCCTACGGAACGCGGCTCGGCGCGGTCTACGCGGCCCAATTCCCCAAGAAGGTAGGCCGGTTCGTCCTCGACGGCGTCGACACCCTCACCGAGCCGCTGTCCGAGCAGGGCCGGGCGGGCGCCGAGGGACAGCAGACGGCGCTGGAGGACTTCCTCAACTGGTGTGTGCAGGACATCGCGTGTCCGTTCGGCACGGACGCGCGGTCGGCGCCGGACCGGGTCGTGGGACTCGTCGACTCGCTCGACCAGGATCCCGTACAGACGGACTTCGGGGACGGCTTCTCCGGTCAGGATCTGGTGGGGGCCATCAGTCAGGCGCTGTACAGCAAGCAGTTGTGGCCGTCGCTGGAGCGGGCCATCGCCTCGCTGGTCGAGGACGGTGACACCCGGGCCGTGATGGCGTTCTCGTCCGGCGGGTCCGGGCTGCCCGGGCTGCGCGGCGGCGAGGAGTCGGGCGGCGGGCTAGTCGACGCGCAGAACGTCCCGCTCGACAACCTCCCCGCCGCGCTGATGGCGATCAACTGCGCCGACGACCCCGACCGCCCCACCGCCGAGCGCATCACCAAGGACCTGGCCGGCCTGCGCGCCGAGTACCGGGCGGCGTCACCGGTGTTCGGCCGCTACCGGCTCACCGAGGTGCTGATGTGCTACGGCCGCCCCAAGGGCACCGACTACATCCGCGACGACGTCAAGAACGTGGACACGTCGAAGATGCTGCTCGTCGGCACCCGGGGCGACCCGGCGACGCCGTACCGCTGGACCGTGGAGACGGCGCACCGGCTCGGTTCCTCGGCCGTGGTGCTCGACAACAAGGGTGAGGGGCACACCGGTTACGCGTCCTCGAAGTGCGTGCACTCCAAGGTCGACGACTTCCTGCTGTACGGTTCGCTGCCGCCGAGCGGGAGTTCCTGCGCGCCGGACACCACCTCAGGCGAGTGAGATCTCGGGCTTGTAGAGGTCCAGCCAGAGCGCCAGGTCCAGGGCGCGTTCCAGTCCGCGGCGGCCCGCCTGGCTGCTGATGGGCGCGTCGCGGTGGGCCACGCGGCGGAGCCGGTCGCGGTCCACGAGGTCGAAGACCGGGTGGGAGGGGCGGGCGAGCAGGTCCTTGGCGTGGTCCTGGAGGGCGACCGCGTACTTGGGGTCCTGGGTGGACGGGTAGGGGCTCTTGACCCGGTCGTACACGGACTTCGGGAGGACGTCGGCGGTGGCCTCCCTGAGCAGGGTCTTCTCCCGGCCGTCGTAGGACTTGAGGGACCAGGGCGTGTTGTAGACGTACTCGACGAGCCGGTGGTCGCAGAACGGCACCCGCACCTCTAGGCCCACGGCCATGCTCGCGCGGTCCTTGCGGTCGAGCAGGATGCGGACGAAGCGGGTGAGGTGGAGGTGGCAGACGCGCCGCATGCCGTACTCGAAGTCGCTCTCCCCGTCGAGGCGTTGGATGCCCGAGACGGCGGTGCGGTAGCCGTCGGCGATGTACGACTCGGTGTCCAGCGCCTCGGTCAGGTCCGCGCGCAGGACGTCGGTGTCGTCCCCGAAGTCCCGGCCGAAGCGCACCAGCCAGGGGAAGGTGGCGGCGCGCCGGGCCTCCTCGTCGAAGAACTGCTGGTAGCCGCCGAAGACCTCGTCGGCCGACTCGCCGGACAGGGCGACGGTGGACTGGTCTCGGATGGCGCGGAAGAGCAGGTACAGCGAGGAGTCCATGTCGCCGAAGCCGACGGGGAGATCGCGGGCCCTGATCGTCCTGGCCCGTACGTCGGGATCGGCGAGGGCGTGGGCGTCGAGCACGATGTCCTGGTGGTCGGTGCCCGAGGCGCGGGCCACGTCGTGGACGTAGGGCGCGTCGGGGGTGGCGCGGAGCTGGTCGGCGACGAAGTTCTCGCTCTGGCCGACGAAGTCGACGGCGAAACTGCGCACCTTCTCGCCGTGCGCGCCGAGTTGGCGGGCGGCGATGGCGGTCATGGCGGAGGAGTCGAGGCCGCCGGAGAGCAGGGTGCAGCGGGGCACGTCGGCGACGAGCTGGCGGCGCACGATGTCGTCGAGGAGGCTGCGGACGGTGGCGACGGTCGTGTCGCGGTCGTCGGTGTGCGGGCGGGTCTCCAACTGCCAGTAGGCGCGGCGGCGCAGGCCCGTGCGGTCGACGGTGACGACGGTGCCGGGCTCGACCTCCGACATGCCGTCCCAGACGGCGTGCCGAGGTGTCTTGATCATGGTGAAGAGTTCTCGCAGGCCGTCCAGGGTGACCCTGGCGCGGGCGAGCGGGTGGGCGAGGATCGCCTTGGGCTCGGAGCCGAAGAGGACGCCGTCGGAGGTGGGGTGGTAGTAGAAGGGCTTGATGCCCATGCGGTCCCGGACCATGACGAGCCGGTCGCGGCGTTCGTCCCAGATGGCGAAGGCGTACATGCCGTTGAGGCGTTCGGCGACGGCGTCGCCCCATTCGAGATAGCCGCGCAGCACGACCTCGGTGTCGGAGTCGGTGGTGAACGGGTGGCCCCGGTCGGCGAGTTGGCGGCGGAGTTCGGTGAAGTTGTAGGTCTCCCCGGAGTAGACGAGGGCGACCGTGCCGTCCGCCGTGTCGGCGGTCATGGGCTGGTGTCCGCCGGGCAGGTCGATGATCGCGAGCCGGCGGTGTCCGAGGGCGGCGGGGCCGCGCGCCCAGACGCCCCGGTCGTCGGGGCCGCGGCAGGCCATCGTCTCGGTCATCGCATCCAATGTCGCGGCCTCGGTGCGCAGTTCACGGTCGAAGGAGACCCAGCCGGTGATGCCGCACATGCGTTACCTCCCGCGTCCGGCCGGCCGGAAAAGCCCGTACCACCTGGGTGTTCCTCGGTGCGGGGCCACCCCGGCCGAACCAGTTGTATCTAGCATCTACATTTCGAGGGTGGGTCACGGCGACAGGGCCGGTCAACATGTCCGTAACATCGACGACCGCGCCACCCCACCGCTTTCGGCCGCGCTTTGCGTCCCCGGGATCCGTCCGGCGGCCTCCTACCGGGCGGCGCGCGTCAGGAACCGGCCACGGGCAAAGAGTTCATCAACATCCGCGCCCCTGCCGGTACTTCAGAACTCCACCGGGTCCCGCACGATCGGGCAGGTCATGCAGTGCCCGCCGCCCCGGCCGCGCCCCAGCTCGGCACCGACGATCGTGATGACCTCGACACCGGCCTTGCGCAGCAGGGTGTTGGTCTGCGTGTTGCGGTCGTAGGTGAAGACCACGCCCGGTTCCAGCGCGACGGCGTTGTTGCCGCTGTCCCACTGCTGGCGTTCGGAGGCGTAGCTGTCACCGCCCGTCTCCACGACCCGCAGCTCGGGCAGGCCGAGCGCCTTGGCGACGACCTCGGTGAACGGTGCCGGGCCCTCGTCGACGATGTCGATGCCCGGACCCTTGTCGCCGGGGCGCAGGGAGAAGGTGTGGACGGCGTCCATGATGGCCGGGTACAGGGTGACCAGGTCGCGGTCGGCGAAGGTGAAGACGGTGTCGAGGTGCATCGCGGACCGCAGCTTCGGCATGCCGGCCACGACAACGTGCTCGGCGGCGCCCAGGTCGAAGAGTGCCTTGGCTACCTGGGTGATGGCCTGGCGCGAGGTGCGTTCGCTCATTCCCATGAGGACCACGCCGTTGCCGACGGGCATGATGTCGCCGCCCTCGAACGTGGCCTGCCCCCAGTCGAGTTCGGGATCGCCCCACCACACGAGGGAGCCCGCGAAGTCCGGGTGGAAGGTGTAGATCGCCTTCATCAGCAGGGTCTCGCCGTGCCGGGCGGGCCAGTAGAGCGGGTTGAGGGTGAGGCCGCCGTAGAGCCAGCAGGTGGTGTCGCGGGTGTAGAGGGTGTTGGGCAGTGGTGGCATCAGGTATTCGCGGACGCCGGTGGACTCGCGGGCGAGGGCGATGTAGTCGGTGCGGTAGTCGTCCGGGAGGTCGGTGGTGGCGAGGCCGCCGATCAGGTACTTGGCCAGTTCGGCCGGTTCGAGGCTCTCCAGGTAGGCGCGGGTGGCGTCGATGAGGCCGAGGCCGACCTCGCCCGCGACGATCTTCCGGTCCAGGAGCCAGTCCCTGGCGGCGGGGATCGTCATGGTCTGGGCGAGCAGTTCGTGCAACTCGACCACCTCGACGCCGCGTTCGCGGAGTTCGTTGACGAAGTCGGCGTGGTCGCGCTGGGCGTTCTCGACCCACATCACGTCGTCGAAGAGCAGGTCGTCGGAGTTGGTCGGGGTGAGCCTGCGGTGGGCCAGGCCCGGTGCGCAGACCAGCACCTTGCGCAGTCGGCCGACCTCGGAGTGGACGCCGTACTCATGTCGGCCCACGGTGTCTTGACTGGTCACGGTGCACACACCTTTCCGAGGGTCAGAGGCTGATCCAGCCCGCTGCCAGCGCGACGATCCCGGCCGCGGCACCCGCGACCGAGACGGCGAGGATCACCAGTTCGCGGGCCGAGAAGGGCGAACGCCCCTGCTCCCTGCGGGCCTTGACGAACAGGAAGGTGGCGGGCGCGTAGATGATGAAGGAGACGAGGAGGTACTTGAGGCCGGCCGCGTAGATGAGGAACGCGGTGTAGACGGTGGCGAGGACGGCGACCGTCAGCTCGGCCCGCCCCGGGCCGACTCGGGTGCGGGCGATCCGTACGGCGAAGCCCGCCGCGAGCAGGAACGGGATCAGCGTCAGTGAACTGGTCAGGTCCAGCGCGAAGTTGAAGGCGTCGTCGGAGAAGTAGGTGACGATCAGGACGACTTGGCTGAGCAGGGTGGTCATCACCAGCGCGGGCACGGGCACGTCGGCCGCCGTGGACTTCTTCAGGAAGCGCGGCATGTCGTCGTCCTTGGCGGCGACGAACAGCACCTCGGCGGCCATCAGCGTCCAGGCGAGATAGGCGCCCAGCACGGAGACGATCAGCCCGACGCTCACGAAGACCTTGCCCCAGGTGCCCACCGCGTGCTCCAGCACGCCCGCCATGGAGGGCTGCCGCAGTTCGGCGATCTCGCCCATCGGCATCAGGCCGTACGACACGATCGTGACCGACGCGAAGACGGCGAAGACGCTGAGGAAGCCGAGGACGGTGGCGCGGCCGACGTCCTCGCGGCGGCGGGCGTGCCGGGAGTAGACGCTCGCGCCCTCGACGCCGAGGAACACGAAGACCGTGGCCAGCATGGTGCCCTTGACCTGCTGGAACAGGGAGCCCGCGTAGTCGGCGCCACCGAAGTTCTCGGCGAAGACATGGGGCTTGAGGTAGAAGAGCGCCAGGACGACGAAGACGAGGATCGGCACGACCTTGGCGACGGTGACGATCCGGTTGATGGCCGCCGCCTCCTTCACGCCCCGGCTGATGAGGAGGAAGAAGAGCCACAGCCCGGCCGAGGAGAGCACCACCGCGAGAACGGTGTCGCCCTCGCCGAGCGCGGGGGCGATCGTGCCGATCGTCGACATGATCAGCACCCAGTAGGTCACGTTGCCGACGCAGGCGCTGGCCCAGTAGCCGAACGCGGCGAAGAAGCCGAGGTATTCGCCGAACCCGGCCTTGGCGTAGGCGTAGACACCGGCGTCGAGGTCGGGTCTGCGGACGGCGAGGGTCTGGAAGACGAAGGCCAGCATCAGCATGCCGGTACCGGCGACGGCCCAGGCGATGAGGGCGCCGGCCACGCCCGTCTCCTGCGCGAACCGGCGCGGGAGCGAGAAGACCCCGGCCCCGACCATGGAGCCGACCACCATGGTGGTCAGCGTCGGCAGGCTCAGCTTGGCGGCCGTGCTCCGGGGGGCGGTGGTGGTGGCGGCTTCCGTCACCCGACGGACGTTAGCAATGAATTGCCCCATTTGCCCGGCGAGGTTCCCCCATATGCCCCATCCGTGAATCCGCCCTATCGTGCTGGTATGGAGCACGCACTGAGTCCCGCCACCCTGACCGAACTGCGGCGCCCGCGCCCCTACCCCGCGGTCTCCGTGCTCACCCCGACCCATCGCCGCGAGCCCGACAACGCCCAGGATCCGGTCCGGCTGCGCAATGTGGTGGCCGAGGCCAAGAAACAGCTGGAGGCCGATCCCGCGGTCCCCCGGGAGCGGCGCGTCGACGTCGTCCGGCAGCTCGACCAGGCCCTCGCCGAGGTCGATCTGGCGCACGCCGAGGAGGGCCTGGTGATCTTCGCCGCGCCCGGTGAGCACCAGGTGTGGTCGCTCGCCAGATCGGTGCCGGAGCGTGTGGTGCTCTCCGACACCTTCCTCACCCGCAATCTCGTCTCCGCGCAGGCCTCCGAGCGGCCGTTCTGGGTCCTGTCGGTCTCCGCCGACCGCGTCACGCTGTGGAACGGCGGTGTCGACCGGGTCGCCGAGGCCCGCACGGGCGGTTTCCCGCTGACCCGCGACCACCGGGACAACTTCGACGCCGAGCGCCAGGAGCGGATCGGCGACATCCCGAGCACCTTCCGCGACGAGGACACCCGGCACTTCCTGCGCGAGGCCGACACCGCGATGGGCCGCGTGCTGCGCGAGCACCGGCGTCCGCTCTACATCACGGGCGAGCAGGCGGCCCTGTCCGCGCTCGACGAGGTCGGCGGCGCCACCAGGGGCGCGGTGCACGTCCCGCACGGCGGTCTCGCGCACGGCACGCCCGACGCGGTGTGGCAGGCGGTACGACCGCTCGTCGAAGGCGAGGCGCGCGAGAACACCGCCGCAGTGACCCGGGAGCTCGAATCGGCGCGCGGGCGCAAGGAGTTCGCGGCCGGCGTCGACGAGGTGTGGCAGAACGCCCGGGAGGGCCGGGTCCGGCTGCTGGCCGTCGAGGAGAACTACCGTGTCACGGTCCGCGACGACCACGGCGACCATCTGGTCCCGGCCGAGAGCGGCGACCTCGACGCCCGCGAGGACATCGTGGACGAGATCGTCGAACAGTGCCTGGAGACGGGCGCCGAGGTCCGCTTCGTCCCCGACGGCACCCTGACCGACGCGGCCGGCATCGCGGGCGTGCTGCGCTACTGAGCCCGCCGCCTCGCCCCAGAGGCCGCCTCTCCCCCGCGGCGTACGCTACGGCGTGATCGTCGACGTAGAGGGAGAGCGCACGTGGGTGACCTGCTGGGCGTGGCCGTGCTGGGTGCGGGGCACATGGGAGCCGACCACATACGACGCCTCGACCAGGTGGTGAGCGGCGCCCGGGTCGCCGCGGTGGCCGACCCGGACACCGAGCGCGCCAAGGAGGCGGCGGCCGGTCTGGACGCGGTCACGGTGCACGAGGACGCCGTGGCCGCGCTGGACGCCCCCGGGGTCGAGGCGGTGCTCATCGCCTCGCCGGGTCCCGCGCACGAGGAGGCACTCCTCGCCGCCTTCGCGCGCGGACTGCCGGTGCTGTGCGAGAAGCCCATGGTGCCCGACTCCGCCGGAGCGCTCCGGGTGGTGGAGGCCGAGGCACGGCTCGGACGGCGGCTGGCGCAGATCGGGTTCATGCGGCGCTACGACGCGGAGTACCAGCGCCTCAAGTCCCTGCTGGACGGCGGGCGGTTGGGGCGTCCGCTGATGCTGCACTGCACCCACCGCAATGTGTCCTCACCGCCGTACTTCACCTCGGCGATGCTCATCGACAGTTCCGTCTCGCACGAGATCGACGCGGCGCGCTGGCTGCTCGGTCAGGAACTCACGGCCGTGACGGTGCTCAGCCCGCGCTCCTCGGCGAACGCGCCGGAGGGTCTGGTCGACCCGCAGCTGGTGCTCTTCGAGACCGACGGCGGCGCCCTGGTCGACGTCGAGGTCTTCGTCAACTCCGGCTTCGGCTACCAGGTCCGCTGCGAGGCCGTGTGCGAGGCGGGCAGCGCCCGGATCGGCGAGGACCACGCGATGACCGTGACCACCCGGGGCAGCGCCCACGAGGACGTGCCGCTCGACTATCTCGTGCGGTTCGCGGACGCCTACGACCGCGAGGTGCGGTCCTGGGTGGACGCCACCCGGCGGGGCCGGGTCACCGGCCCGAGCGTCTGGGACGGCTACGCGTCCGCCGTCGTCGCGGAGGCCGGGGTCCGGGCGCTGGAGAGCGGCGGCCGGGTGGCCGTGGAGCTCGCCCCGCGCCCGGAGCTGTACACCGACGTCAGCCGCTGATACTGGCCGCCCCCGACTCCAGATGGCCGGTGAACCGGCGCGACCAGGTCGCGTCGGAGTCGACGGTGACCGTGAAGTCGTACCAACCGCCTTGATACGCCACGGCGTTGAAGAAGTCCTCCGCCGACGCCCCGGCGGCGACCGGGTACGTCCACGGACCGTCGCCGCGGTAGTGGTTGGAGGTGATGGTGAACCGCACCGACGCGGAACCCGAGTTGGCCATCCTGAAATAGATCGCGAGCTTGCCCGTGCCCGGCTCGACGGCGTAACGGGTGCTCACCTCCACGGACTTGCCCGCCTTGGTGGCATCGCCCTGGAAGCGGCGCAGGAAGCGGTTCGGTCCGACCATGGAGAGGTCGTACTTGCCACTGCCGTAGCCGGTACCGATGTTGAAGAAGTCGGAGGCGGTGCCGCCGGGGTCGATCGTGTACTGCCAGGGCGTGGTGTCGCGGTAGGCGTTGGGGTGGATGGAGAGATGGGCGGCGCTCCTGGCGGCGCCGCCCTGGTTGGACATCGCGAACCAGGCGAGGATCTTGCCGTTCGCCCCGAACTCCAGCCGGTCCAGGTACCCGCCCGGCTGGTACGGCAGCGCGCGGGCGGGCCGGGTGCCGCTCTCCTGCGCGGGCAGGGCGTTGTCCGTGGGGACCGGGTTGGGCAGCGGGCCGCAGGTGGAGATGCCGATGACGCTCGTCGCGGGCAGGGACACCGGGCCGTGCACGGGGTTGGCGAAGTCGAAGACTCCGGTCAGGTCGCCGCTGACCCTGCGGCGCCAGGCGCTGATGTTGGAGCAGGCCGCGGGAGTGCCGAGGGCGGTGGTCCAGGTCTCCAGGAAGCGCAGCACCGAGGTGTGCTCGAAGACCTCCGAGGAGACCCAACCCCCGCGCGTCCAGGGCGAGATGACGACCATCGGCACCCGGAAGCCGAAGCCGTACGGCACTCCGTTGAGGAACTCGCCGTCGGTGCCGGCGGGCGGGACCGGTGGCGGCACATGGTCGAAGTAGCCGTCGTTCTCGTCGTAGTTGAGGAACAGGACGGTCGAGTCGAAGACGTCCGGGTCGGCGGCGAGCGCCTGGTAGACCAGCCCGATGAAGTGGGCGCCGTCGCCGGGCGGGGCGTAGGGGTGCTCGGAGAAGCCCTGGTTGGGGACGACCCAGGAGACCTGCGGGAGGGTGCCCGCGAGGACGTCGGCCTTGATGGCGGCGGCGATGTCGTCGGGGGTGGAGCCGGTGACGGCCGGGACGGAGGACATGCCCCGGTCGTGGAGCGGGCTGCCCGCCTTGGAGTCGGCGAAGTTCTTGAAGTAGGCGCAGCCGTTGTCGCCGTAGTTGTCGGCCGCGTTCTGGTAGACCTTCCAGGTCACTCCGGCGTTCTGGAGCGCCTCGGCGTAGCTCTGCCAGGTGAGGCCGGACTCGTCACCGCCGTCGTAGCTGGAGGAGTCGACCTTGCCGCTCCACAGGTAGGTGCGGTTGGGGCCGGTCGCGCTGAGGGTGGAGCAGAAGTAGGCGTCGCAGACGGTGTAGTTGTCGGCGAGCGCGTAGTGGAACGGAATGTCCGAGCGGTCCAGGTAGCCCAGCGAGCGGACGTTGCCGACGCCCGAGACCCAGTTGTCGAGGCGGCCCTTGTTCCACGCGGAGTGCTGCGAGGACCAGGAGTGCGGGAGGTCGCCGTTGCACTGGGCGAGGGTCTCGCCGTCGTGGCCGCCGGCGGCCGGGGTGGCGCTCAGCTTCCAGGGGTACTGACGGCCGCCGCCATTGGGCTGGTTGAAGACCGGGTAGCCGCCGCTCAGGGTGATGCCGCTGCGGTCGTCGAAGCCGCGGACGCCCTTGAGGCGCCCGAAGTAGTGGTCGAAGCTGCGGTTCTCCTGCATGAGGATCACCACGTGCTTCACGTCCGAGATCGTGCCGGTCGCCGCCTGCTGTGCCGCGCTCGCGGGCCGTGCGCCGGTGCCCGTCATCATGCCCGCCGCCACGGTCGCACCGAGCCCCACGAAGCCTCTTCGGCTGATCGGTGTCATGCGCTCCGCCCTCGTCACCGGCATGCCCGAGCGGCACACCGCGCGCAAGGGTGCACGGGGTGATCGCCGAGGTCCATACCCGGGCGGTTAGGCGGAGGTGAACAAAAGTCAAAGCCGCCGTCCGGCGGCCGAGTCGCCCTCAGACGCTCCCGAACAGGGCGCTCAGGCCCCGGTCGACGACGGCGTCCATGTCCTCCTGCCCGGTGGCCACCACGTCGTAGGTCCGCAGCAGGAAGCGGCGCAGTTCCGGGGTGTGGAAGTGGAGCAGGGCGAGGCCGAACGGCGAGTGGAACTCCAGCACCGTGCGGGCCCGGCCGCACGGCCACAGGTGCACGTCCCCGCTGCCGGCCGGCCGCCGCAGCCCCTCCTCCAGCAGGGTCCGGGCGAAGGTCCAGGTGACGCCGTCGCCGTCGAGGGACACCTCTGGTGGGAAGTCGAGGTGCACGGCGAGCGGGTCCGAGGCCGTGTAGCGGAGCGTGGCCGACACGGGGAGTTCGGTGTCGTCCGCCGTGATCAGCCGGGCTCGGGTGGGCTGCTGGAGCGTGATGTCCATGATCGGTCTCCGCTGCGGGTGAGAGGTCGGCCGGATTGCCGTGTGCCTGTACGACCTCGTAGGTGCCGTTCGCATTACGCGGAACCCTCGATGAATTGATGTGATCTGGGTCACTCCGACGTCCCGGGGTTCGCGCCGCTCTGATCCACCACTGATCGGGGCTTGATCACCGTGGGCCAGCATGAGGTGGTTGACGTCTCCCGCCCACTGGAGCACGGATGAATCGTTCTTCGCTGACGACCGACACAGAGGTCCTGGTCCTGCTCGGCCGAAGGCAGCAGGTGCACTACGGAAGTCCGGAGTTCTTCCGGCAGTTCGGAGGGACGGGCGAGGAGCTGCACGGCAGACCGTTCCGCCGGCTCGTGGCACCGGACCTGCGCGCCTCGCTGGACCGGCACCTGGACCAGCTGCTGGCCGGCACCCTGGACCAGTTCAGCCACCGCACGGCACTGCTGCGGCGGTCCGCCCCGCCGCTCGACGTCCTCCTCACCGCGACGGCCCTGCACGGCAGTTCACCGAACCGGGCCGTGGCCATACAGCTCGCCGCCCAGGGAGTCACGAGCGCCGGCCCGAGCATCGGCGAGATGGCGGCGAAGGTGCTGGAGGGCACCGCCGCCGGACTGACCTCGGAGTTCCTGGCCGCCCGCCTGTTCATCAGCCGGCAGACCGTCGACTACCACATCTCCCGCATGCTCCGGCAGTTCGGCATACCGAACCGGGTGGCGCTGATCGCGCACGCCTATTCGACGGGAATCCTCCAGCCCAATTCCTGGCCACCGCGCGTCGCCGACGAGTCCATCAAATAGGGACCGGGACAGCCCGGCCACCGCTCCCGTCCGGCAGAGGGGCCGATCACGTGTCACCGATTCACAGAATGGGGTTGGAGTGGAGTTCGCGCCCAGCGCATGGCTGAACGACGGAACACCGCGCACCGGTGCCGCCCGCGGCACGGCGGCCGAAACCGGCCTCACCCAGCTGAACCTCCTGGGACCGCTGGAGATCCTCGTCTCGGGCGTCACCGTCTCCCCGGGGGGAGCGAAGCCGCAGATCCTCTTCGCCTACCTGTGCCTCAACGCCAACCGGCATGTGTCGATCGGCAACATCATCGAGGCCACGTGGGGAGAACGGCCGCCGTCGAGCGCGCGGAAGAACATCCAGCTCTACGTCAGCCGGCTGCGCAGGCACTTCGGGCGGGCGACCGACGTCCGGCTGGTCACCACGGGCGACGGCTATCAACTCGTGGCCGAATCAGGTCAGGTGGACCTGGAGCGCTCCCGGCGGCTCGGGCAGCTCGGCAAGGAGAAGCTCCGCAACGGCACCCCCGGAGAGGCGGGCCGGCTCCTGCGCGAGGCGATCCAGCTGTGGCGGGGCAAGCCGCTGAGCGGTCTCACCAAGACCCTGTTCATGCAGGGCGAGGCCGCCAGACTGGAACAGTTCAGACTCGGCCTGCTGATGAACTACTACCAGGCCCAGCTCGCGGACGGCCAGCACTTCGAGATCATCCCCGAACTGCTCGCCTCGGTCGCCGATCACCCGCATCAGGAACGGCTGCGCGCCGATCTCATGCTGGCCCTGTGGCGGTCGGGTCAGCGCCATGCCGCGCTCGCCGCCTACCGCGAGGCCTACCAGCTGCTGAGCGACGAGCTGGGCATCATCCCCGGGCGGCAGCTGCACGCCCTGCACCAGGCGATCCTGGACGACGACGCCGAGGTCGTGGGCGGTCTCACGGCACAGTGGAGCGTCGCGCCGTAACGTCCGCGCTTCGCCCCCGTTCCCCGCCCCCACCTGCGCATTGATCGGGCGTTGATCGCGGACTGCCATCATGGCGAAGCGCCGCACACCCCTGGCAGCGCACAGTCCGGAAACACCACAGAAACGGGCAACAGAGTGATTTTACGCAAGACCGATAAATCTTCGCGTCTGTGTCGCTGGTTCGCGGCGCTGGCCTTGACGGTCCTCGTGGGCGGCGCCGGTACGAGCGCGCTGGCCGGTGCGGCGCCGGACCGTCCGTCCTCCGGCCCGTCGAGCCACCGTCAACTGGTCGCGGAAGCTCCCAAGTCGCTGTGGAACGGCACGGGCTCGGAGTGCGAGGCGTGCTCCCAGAAGTGACCTCCGGCCCCGCCGGTCACCCGCTCACGGGTGACCGGTGTGCTCGGCGCCCAGGTCGCTGAGGGAGACCGGGACACCCGGCGACGGCAGCGCGGCGAGCCTGCTCCGCCGCGCGTGGTCCACCAGATCCTGCGGGGTCAGGTCCGCCACCGCCTTGCCGACGTGGTCGAGCATGGCGGTGGCGGCGGCGAGCAGGGCCGCCTCGTCCAGCGGCCGGGCCTCCACCTCCATGGCCTTGGCGGACAGCCTCTGGAGGCTGCGGAACAGGTCCCCCTTGTGGACCTCACGGATCGTCAGCGACAGGTGCGCGGACAGGCCACCGCTGCCGACGGCCTCGTGCGGGAAGCCGCGCGGAACGTACAGGACCTCACCGGCGCGCACCGTCGTGCGCAGCACCTCGGCGGGCGGTTCCCCCTCCACCCGCCCTTCCTGCCAGTCGCCGTCGGCCGGACCCTCGTAGATCCGCCAGTCCTTGCTGCCGCCCAGCTGGAGGACGAGCACGTCGGCGTCGTCGCGGTGCAGCGGGGCGCCGTGGGCGCCCGCAGGTGTGACGAAGCAGAACGCCTCGACCGGCCGCCGGAGTTCGGCCGACAGCACCGCGAGCAGCTCGCGGGTCGGGCCGTGCCACTGGTCGACCCGGCGCATGAGCAGGGTCGCGCCCCGCCCGATCAGCGCCCGAATCTTCTCCTGGTCGGCGAACCCGGCGTACGAGGTGTGGTTGACGGAGCGTGCCGAGAAGTAGGTGTCGGCGGGGAGCGGTCCCTCGGGGCCGGTCATCTCCACGTACGGCTCGTGCAGGAAGCCGGTGGCGAGGGCCTCGTCCACGTCGGCCAGGGTGAAGGGGCTGGCCGCGCCCCCGCCGGGAGTGAAGACACCGGGACGGCGGCGCCAGTGGTCGGCGGCGAAGGCCGCGGGATCACCGACCCACCGGGACAGTGTCGTGGCGTGTGCGATGTTCATGGCGTGCGTTCCCTCTCGTACTCGACTGGTGCCCGCCGCGGTGCCTCGGGCCACAGGACGGGCAGCGCCCCCTGCTCGAAGCGCCGTCTCGTCTCGGAGACCCTGACCTTTCCGCTGGTCGTCACGGGGAGAGTGCCCCTGGGCAGCAGGGCGACCTCCGACACGTACAGCCCGAGGCCCCGCGCGAGGCACCGCCGGACCTGTGCCGCCACCTGGTCGGGAGGCAGCGCGCCCGGGGCGTCGGACGACTCCGCCACCAGGCACAGGCGGTCGGCGGAATCCTTCTCCGGGACGGCGAAGGCGGCGCACCGGCCGGGCCGCAGACCCGGTACGTCCGCGCAGGCCGTGAGGATGTCCACGGGGTGGAAGTTGCGGCCGTGGTGGACGAGTACGTCGTCGGTCCGGCCGAGGACGAACAGCTGGCCGCCGTGCAGGAATCCGAGGTCACCGGTGGCGTGCCACGGGGACCGCCGGGCGGGCGCCCCCCAGTAGCCGGCGGTCAGTTGCGGGCCCCGGACGTGGATCTCCCCCACGCTCCCCTCGGCCGCCCGGCCGGTGCCGACGCGTACCCGGGTACGGGCCAGCGGCACCCCCGAGGAGAGCAGCACGACGGAGGGGACGCCCGGCCCGGCGGGGTCCACGCGGCCGGCGCGGAGCGCCTCGGCATTGACGGCGAGTCGGAGCGGCGGAACGGCGGGGGTGGTTCCGGTGACGGTCAGGGTCGCCTCCGCCATGCCGTACGAGGGGCACAGGCCGCCGGCCCGGAAGCCCGCGCTGGCGAACCGCGCGGTGAACCGGTCGGCGGTGGCGGCGCGGACCACCTCTCCCGCGCTGCGCGCCACCCGCCAGGCGCGCAGGTCGAGGGTGGCCGCCTCGGCGTCGGTGGTCTTGCGCGCGCACAGGTCGTAGGCGAAGTCGGGAGCGCTGGAGAGCGTGCCGCGGCAGGCGGTGAGTGCCGAGAGCCATTCCGCCGGGCGCCGGGCGAAGCGTTCCGGCGGCATGAGCACGGACTCGTATCCGGTGAACAGCGGTCTGAGGACGCCGGTGATCAGGCCCATGTCGTGGTGCAGCGGCACCCAGGTCACGGCGACGTCGGCCGGGGTCTCGTCGTAGAAGGAGGCCGCCTGACGGCAACTGGCCAGCAGGGCACGGTGGTTGACGACCACACCCCGGGGAGATCCGGTCGAACCGGAGGTGTACTGGAGGAAGGCGGGCGCGTGCGGGCTCACCCCGGCGCGGGGCGGGCCGCCGGGCGCCGCGATGGCCTCGGCCCGCAATTCCTCCCAGGTGGTGATGCCGGGGCGGATGGCCGGGCCGTCCAGCGCGCGGCGGACGGTGTCCCGCCATGCCTCGGTGGTGACGACCAGGGCCGGGCGGCAGTCCAGGACGATGGCGCGCAGTCCCTGCTCGAACGCCTCCGCTCGGGTCGTGCGCGGGACGGGGGCGGGCACCGCGACGAGTCCGCCGGCGAGGGCGGCCAGCAGGACGGTGGTGAACGACTCGTCGTTCGGCAGCACCAGGACCACCCGGTCCCCGGGTGCCGTGCCCGGGCGGCACAATGCGGGGACGGTCGTGTCCACGAGACGCGCCAACTCGGCGAAGGTCAGGCGGTCTCCGATCCCCCCCTCGTCCCAGCGGGTCAGGGCGATGGCGTCCGGCTGCCGCCGGGCGTGCCGCCGGAGCCATCCGGCGGCGGTGCCCGCGCGGTGTGCGGCTGCCCCGCCGTCAGACGGCATGGGGCGCGCTCCGGGGCAGGTCGAGCAGGGCGGCCCGCCGCAGTTTGCCGCTGGGCGTGCGCGGCAGCGAGCCCGGGGCCGCCAACACGACCTGCGGGCAGGACAGTTCGAGCATGTCGGCCGTGGCCTCGATGGCGGGCAGCGGGTCCTGGAGGACGCTGCCGCCTCGGTGCTCCACGAAGCACACCGGTACCTCGTCCGCTCCGTCGAGGACGGCCGCGTCGGTGACCCCGGGCAGCAGCCGGATGTCCTGTTCTAGGCGGGCCAGCCGGATGCCCCGGGGGCTCTCGGCGCGGCCGAGGACGAACAGGTAGCCCTCGTCGTCGACATGGCCCACGTCGCCGGTCTTCAGCACGTCCCCGTCGGACGGGTCCCGGTCGGCGGCTCGCGGCCGGATGTCGATGTCCCCGGTCTCCCCCGCGGGCAGCGGTCTGCCGTCCCGGGTGATCTCGACCCGGATCCCCGCGAGGGGCCGCCCGACCGATCCGGGTCTGGCCAGCCACTCGGCCGTGGTGATCTCGGTGAGAACGCCCTGCGAGGTGCCGTAGTACTCGTGCAGGACCGGCCCGAACAGGCCGATGGCCGCTCGTTTGACCGAGGGCGGGCAGGCGGCCCCGCCGTGGAAGAGCACCCGGAAGCGGTCGTACGACGGCTCGCCCGCCTCGACCACGTCGGTCAGGCGGTCCGGGCTGAGCATGGCGCTGTCCGCGCGGTGGCGCTCGGCCAGTTCCGCGAACGCGCCCGGGGACCAGTGCCGTTGGACGACGACCGTGCTGCCGGCCTGGAGCGCGTACAGGGCGGGGCCCAGCGTGCCCAGGTGGTAGGTGGGGTTGGCCATCAGATGCGGGCCCCGGCCGGCTCCGGCGCCGTAGCGTTCGACGACCGCGACGCCCCGGTAGGGCCTGCGTGGACGGGCGCGGGTCACGGCCTGGGGCAGTCCGGTGGTGCCGGAGGTGGCGAAGACCAGGCGGCCCGCGGCGGGCGGGAGCCCGGACGCGCGCACGCGGTCGGCCCGACGCGTCGTCAGTTCCGCGTCGGTCCAGACCGGACGGAGCGGGTCGGGGCCGCCCTCCCGCGGTTCCGCGGAGATGTGCGCGGTCGTGGCCACCGAGTCCAACAGGGAGGCTCCCAAGGGGAGTTCGAGCAGGTCGGGGTCGATCGGAAACAGGCCGTATCCGTGGCGCAGCGCGGCGAGGGCCAGCGCGAAGAAGGCGGGCCCGGTGGGGATGTCGGTCGACACGGTGGCGCCGTCGGGCAGCCCCCGGGCGCGCAGTCCGCTGGCCAAGGCGTCGGCGCGGCCGACGAGTTCGCCGTAGGTGATCTCCTCCTCGTCCGCGATCACGGCCGTGCGGTCCGGGTCGGTCGCCGCGGTGGCCCACGGGTCCCACAGGTAGGGCTTCATGGTTCCTCAGTGCTCGGCTGTCGACAGGAGGTGGACCGGCCGCGCCAGCGCGGCGGCGAGGGCGGCGAGGCTCGGCAGGGCGACGATCAGCTCGATGTCGACCTCGGTGTCCAGGAGTTCCTCCAGGCGGTTGCTCAGTTCGACCGCGGTGATGGAGTCGCCCCCGAGGGAGAAGAAGTCGTCCTCGGGCGTGACCGGGTGGCCGAACACCTCGCTCACGGCGGTCAGTACCTCGTCGATGGGCGTGTCGGGCATGGTGTCTTCCCTGCTGGCTGGAGGGGCGGGGTCGGTCGGGGCGTCGTCGGGGCCCGGGCGGGACCGGTTCACTCCGCCCCCGCGTGCGGGCCGTCCACGGCGGAGTGGATCGCGGTGAGCATGTCGTCCAGGAGCGTCCGGGCCAGGCGGCGGTCGGCCCGGTGTCCGTCGTAGAGGAGGTCGATGTCCAGGCGGTCGCGGAACTCGGTGCACCGCAGGTGCAGGGCGAAGCTGTCGTGGAAGGTGATCCGGTGCAGCGGGTAGGCGTCGGCCGTGATCCGGAGTCGTCCGCCGTCGTCCGGGACCGACGAATTCCCTTCGTACCGGCGGAGGTTGACGTAGATGTCGCGGCTGACGGGCGCGCCGCCGGTCTCCTCGGCCGCACGGGTGAGGTCGGCGATCTCGTCGGCGGTCAGCCGCTGGTGCCTGAGCGCGTTGAGCAACTGCTCACGCACCTGGGCCCGTACGGACGGCGTGTCCGCCCCGGCGTCCCGGACGACGAGCGGACAGGAGGCGGCGAACATGCCCACCACGTCCGCGTCTTGGGACGTGCGCGAGTCCATCGAGGTCCACAGGCCCACCTCGGCCCTGCCGGTGCGGGCGGCCAGCGCGGCGACGAAGTGGCCGACCGTGGACTGGAGGACGGTGCAGCGGAACTCTGCGGACAGATCGCGCAGCGCCGCGACCGTGGCGGCGGGCAGTTCCGCGCCGACCGTGCCGGGCTCGGTGCGGCAGGCCCCGGCCGGGCCGGTCCAGGCGGTGCGGGTCAGGAGCGTCAGGCGCTCCCGCCAGCTCGCCAGCGTCCGTTCGCGCTGCCGTGCGGGGGTCGCCGCCCGCTGCCGGACCGCCGCCTCGGCGAAGGAGCGGGCGGTGCCGGGCGGGGACTGGCCCCTGCGCAGGGCCTCGTAGTCGCGCCAGACCTCGTGCCCGAACAGGTGATGGGCCCGGCCGTCGAAGACGAGGTTCTGGAAGGTGGCCAGCAGGGCGTGGTGCTGCTCGTCGCGCCGCAACAGCCGGATTTTGAAAGGCCGTTGCGCGCCGTACGACCACGGGGTGACGCAGTCGCGGGACAGCAGGGCGGAGGCGTAGCGGGAGAACTGCTCGGGCGAGGCGGCCTTCACGTTGAGCCGCTGGACGACCTCCTCGTCGGCGTCGATCCGCCGGGTCCACTGCCGGGGATACGGGCCGGGGGCCGGATCCAGCTGGAGGTGCAGCGCGTCGTGTCGTACGACGAAGGCGCGCACGGCGTCCGCGAGGGCGTCGGTGTCGAGGTCGCCGAGGATCTCGAAGGCGAGCTGCACGTTCTTGTGGGACCAGCCGTCGGCGCGGGTCTTGGTGTGGAACCGGTCCTGCTCGTAGGTGAGCGGGAAGGGCACACCGGCCCCGGGCGCCGTCACGCCAGGCACAGGTACTCCGTTCCGCTCTCCCGCAGGACGGCGGGGGAACCCCTCTCCACGATGCGTCCGTCGCGCATGACGACGACCTGGTCGGCCTCGTCCAGGACCGTCAGGCGGTGGGCTATGACGACGACGGTGATCCCCGCGTCCAGCAGCCCCCGCATGATGGATTCCTCCAGGGCGGGGTCCAGGGCGCTGGTCGCCTCGTCGAGGATGACGAGTTCCGGCTTCTTCGCCAGCATCCGGGCCAGTACGATCCGCTGGCGCTGCCCTCCGGACAGGCCGTGGCCGCCGGGCGCGACGAGGGTGTTGTAGCCCATGGGCATGGCTTCTATCTCCTCGTTGATGTGCGCCAGCCCGACAGCCGTGATCAGGTCGTCCTTGCTGATGTCGTCGGCGCCCAGGACGATGTTGTCCCGGATGGAGCCGCCGAACAGGTGGGCGTTCTGGTTGACGTAGCCGATACGGCGCCGGTGCGTGGGCCGGTCGAGTTCGGTCAGGTCGGTGCCGTCGACGGTGAGGGTGCCGCCGGTGGGGGTGTGGAGTCCGGCGAGCAGCATGCCGAGGGTGGACTTGCCGGAGCCGGAGCGGCCGACGACGGCCACGAACTGGCCGGGCCGCACGTCGAGGTCGATGTCGTCGAGGGTGGGCCGGGGTGCGCCCGGGTAGCGGAAGGACACCTTCTCGGCCTTGATACGGCCGGGCCGGGCGACGCCGGTGCCGACGAAGCTGCCCCTGGGTTCGGGGGGCGCGCTCAGGACGTCGTCGAGCCGGGCGAGGGCGGGGCGGACGGCGGCCAGTTGGGAGCCGGCGTCGAAGAGGCCCTCCAGCGGGATGAACAGGGCGATCGTCAGCGTCATGAAGCCCATGGCCTCGCCGAGCGGGTAGTGGCGGCTGAGGACCAGCCAGATCCCGGCGACCAGCACGATCAGGGGGGCGGCGAACTGGAGTGTGCGGCTGAGCGAGGCGAACAGGGCGAGGTTGCGGCGGGCGCTGAGCCGCTTGTTCACCTCGTGGACGAGGGTGTGCGACCACCGCTCGACCGCTCTGCCGTCCATTCCGGCGGCCTTGAGGGTGGTGATGCTCTCCAGCATCTCCACCAGTTCCTCCTGCGCCTTGGTCTGGCGGTCCAGGACCTCCTGGCTCAGGCCCGTCTGGCGTCGCCAGGTCAGCACGAGGATGCCGGTCTGGACGACGACCAGGACGGTGACGAGCAGCGCGAGCAGCGGGCTGGCCACGGCTATCGCGACCAGGTAGCAGACGATGAGGAGGCTGTCGAACACGGCCGAGACCGCGGTGAGGCTCAGCACCTGGACGAGGACGTTGCTGGTGCGGACGCGCAGTGCGAGATCTCCGGAGTTGCGCACGGTGAAGAAGTCGTAGGGGAGATCCGCCAGGTGTCCGACGATGCCCAGGGTGAGGCGTTTCTCGATGACGGCCTGGCGTCTGGTCACCAGGAAGGAACGCGCCGCGTACAGCGTGAAGTAGAGGAGGACCAGCCCGGCCAGGACCGCCCAGACCGTCCACGCGCCTCCGGTGGACCGGCTGCCGAGGACCCGCGCGACCAGGAACCCGGTGGTGAGCGGGAGGGCGAGTTCGAAGGCCATGAGTCCGGTGGAGGCGGCGAGGAGGAGGGCCAGTTCCCGGCCGCGCGGGAGGTACGGGCGCAGGTGGTGCCAGGGACCGGGCTGGCTGCCCGAGCGCCTGCGGCCGGAGCCGGTGTCGAGCGGCGGCTCAAACTCCAGGGCGACACCGGTGAAGGACTCGGCGACCGATGCCATGGTGAGCCGGCGCCGCCCGTGCACGGGGTCGATGACGTCCACATGGTCCCGGCCGGCTCGCTCCAGGACGACGAAGTGGCTGAAGTTCCAGAACAGGATGGAGCCGGGAGAGAGCCTGGCCAGCGCGTCCGGGGTGGCCCGCACACCGCGGCCCTTGACGCCGTGCTCACGGGCGATCTCCAGCAGGGTCCGGGCGGACGCGCCGTTGCGCCCGGAGCCGGCCCGCGCGCGGATCTCGTCGAGGGTCACGTCCACGCCGTGGTGGCGCAGCACGGTGACGAGGGCGGCGGGACCGCAGTCGCTGACCTGGGTCTGGTAGCAGACCTGGAGCCGCCGGGCGCGGGCGCGGCGCCCGAACCGCTCGCGGACGGCGGCGATCCGTCCGGCCGCGCCCCGGGGCCGGGCCGCGGGAGGAGAGTGGCCGAACACCGGTCCCAGGCCGTCGGCCCGGCGGTGGTGTTCGAGCGCCTCGGCGTTGAAACGGGATTCGCCAGGCATGGGTCCCTTCCCGTGGTGAGCCGCCGACCCGTCTGCCGGAGGGGCCTTCGCTCCTCCGGCAGACGGGTCGCGGAGCCGGATCCGGACTGGCGTCAGATGACGCAGCCGTTGGTGATCGCGAACTGGCCGCCGACGATGTCGTCCAGCTCCTCGTCCGACAGCTCAGAAATGTCGATGTCGTCGAAATTGTCCATGACCTTTTCCTTTCGAAGAGGCTTCTTCGCACCGAAATGAATGGCCGGAAAAAATCCACTGGGGGCACCGGACCGTCCGACGGGGAAGAAGCGCAGAGGATGCTACGAATTCACTTCCTCGTCCGGGTGACCGGACGGCTATACCGTAGAGATCCTCACCGGAATTCTCAACCCTCACCAATTGATGGCGATGCCACCCGGAAATGCGGGTCGCACAGGTGCAGCGAAATTCCACGCACCTATTCGAAATCATGGTCTCACGGCGATTCGAATCCCCGAAGCACGGTCAGGGAAAACTAGTGGATTCCCTAGGCGCTCCCCTTTTCCGGCAAGTATCGCCACTCGGCGAACCGGCCATGATGTCGCGCGGCGACGTGTCGATGGCGCATGCCCCACGGCTGTCCTACGGATGTCCTCGCGCCCCTGCCGCCGCACGGGCCGGCGAGGTAAACTCGGCGCGCCCGGCAGCCGGATCGACCGCCCGGGCCCGCTCGCCGCCGTGCGCGATCTCGTGGAGGAAATCGTCGACTGGGAGGCTGGTCGGTCCGACGGCACGTCGGCTCCCGTGCCCGCGAGCGGGCGTCCGCGCTCCTCCGCGACCCCACGCCGCAAGAAGTCCGCAGAGCCGAGCCCGTCCGCTCACGGCCGTGCCCTTCGTCGTCCGCTGACGCCTTGTCCGCTCGGACCGCGGGTCGACAGGCCCAGGTGCCGCCGTGGCCCGCCGAGCGGCCGGGGCAGGGAACCGGGACAGGGAACCGACCGTTGCAGTGACCACTCTTCGTAGCGGAACGATTTCACCAGTGGGGGCATGAAGGGTGTGGGCGACGTGATGGAGGAGCTGCGCTTCACTGTGCTCGGCGCGGTGCGAGTACGCCGGGGCGACGCCGAACTGCCCGTTCGGCCACCACAGTTACGGGCCGTGCTGGCGGTCCTGCTGCTGCGGCCCGGACACGCGGCGTCCAAGTCCCAACTGATCGACGCGCTGTGGGGGGCGACACCGCCCAGCAGGGCCACCACCACTATCCGCACGTATGCCTGGCAGTTGCGCAGTCTGCTGGAGCCGGACCGCTCGCGGCCGAGCGTGGTCGTGTCGGTCGGGGACGGCTACCGGCTGATCGTCCCGCCCGCCTCCCTCGACGCCGGGCAGGCCGAACTGCTCACCCGGGAGGCGGCACACGCGCGCGCCTCCGGGCAGGCCCAGCAGGCCAGCGACCTGCTGAACCGGGCGCTGGGCATGTGGCAGGGAGAGACCCTGGCGGGCGTGCCCGGTCCCTTCGCCATGCGCCAGCGCGATCGGCTGGAGGAGTTGCGGATCGCGCTGCTGGAGGAGCGTTTCGATCTCGACCTGGCGCTGGGACGGCACCGTCAGGTGATTCCCGACCTGGCGGATCTCACCGCCACGTTCCCACTGCGCGAGCGTCCGCACGGCCTGCTGATGCGCGCGCTGTACGGGGCCGGCCGGCAGGCCGACGCGCTCGCCGTGTACGGCCGGGTCAGGAAGGTGCTGCTGGAGGAGCAGGGCATCGATCCGGGTCTCGAACTGACCACCGTCTACCGGCAGGTGCTGGAGAACGATCCGGCGCTGTCCATCGCGGTCGCCGCGGCCGAGGAACGCGCGGGGGCCGACCGACGGGCAGGCGGAACCGGGCGCGAGGTGGCAGCGACCCGTGCCCCTGAGACAGCTCAACTGCCGGTGCCGGCAACGGTTCCGGTGCCCGTGCCGGCCCATCTGCCCCCCGATCTCCCCGACTTCGCCGGACGTGCCGCGGCCGTCAGCGACATGCGGGCCGTGCTAACGACGTCCGGACGCCGCACGCCGGCCGTGGTGGCGATCGACGGGATGGGCGGGGCCGGGAAGACGACACTGGCCCTGCATACCGCCCACGGGGTGCGCGGGGCCTATCCGGACGGGCAGCTCTACGCCGATCTGCGCGGGGACGACGACAGCCCGGTCGAGCCCGCCCTCGTCCTGACGGGGTTCCTCCTCGCCCTGGGCGTCGGCGCGGAGGCCGTGCCGGACACCTTCGACGACCGATGCAGACTGTTCCGCTCGCTCCTGGACGGCCGCAGAGTGCTGATCGTCCTGGACAACGCGCGGGACGCCGCGCAGGTCCTGGGCCTGATGCCCGGATCGGCGGGCTGCGGCATCATCATCACCAGCAGGTCGCGGCTCTTCGGCCTGCCGCTCACCCGGCAGCTCGGCGTGGACACGTTCCGGCCCGACGAGGCCCTGTCGCTGCTGAGCGCGGTCGTGGGCCCCACCCGCGTCGAGGCGGAGCCGGCGTCCGCGCTCGAACTCCTCGAACTCTGCGGGTTCCTGCCCCTGGCCATCCGGATCGTGGCCACCAAACTGGCCTCCCGCCCCCGGTGGAACATCTCGACACTGACCGCCCGGCTCGCCGACGAGCGGCGCCGCATCGAGGAACTGCGCGTGGGCGATGTGTCGATCCACACGGCCTTCGAGGTCGGGTACCGGCAACTGCCGCCGCAACAGGCCCGCGCCTTCCGGCTGTTGGCCGCCGCGGGACCGCTGGGCTTCGGCCTGCCGGTGGCCGCGGCCGTGCTCCAGACGGACGAGTCGACCACGGAGGAGCTGCTGGAGGCCCTGGTGGACGCCGCCATGCTGGAGTCGCCCGCGCCCGGCCGCTACCGCTACCACGACCTGCTGCGCGTCTTCGCCGAACAGACGGCCGACGAGCACCGGGCCGACACCGAGCGGGCCTTCGGCCGACTGCTCGACCATCTGCTCGCCACGGCGTGCCACGCCTTCGCGCACGCCGTGCCGGGAGACCCGGTGGCCGACTTCCTCGGCCCGTTGCGCTCACCGGGACTGCGCTTCAACGGCGTCCACGCGGCGCGGTCCTGGATCACCGGCGAGATCGGCGTCGTGACGAGCGCCGCGCTGCGCACCGTGGGCCGCCCGGCGGAGCCGGACGACGACCGGCTGCGGACCGCCGTGGATCTGCTCATCGCGGTCAGTCCCTTCTGCGTCGACGCCCGCTTCGAGGGGCTGGAGTCCGCCGCGCTGGAGCTGGCCCGGGAGGCCGAACTCCGGGGCGACCGGCGGGCGTTCGGCCGGGCCCGGTTCCTGTGCAGCGACCTCGCGCTCCAGGCGGCCAGGCCCGTCGACACCGAGCAGCACGCCCGGCTCGCCGTGGGCGCGTCGCGGGACACGAAGGACCCGGTGATCCTCCGGCAGGCGCTGAACAACCTCGGTGTGGCCGTCATGTTCCTGCGCCGGTACACCGAGGCGGTGGTGTGCTTCGACGAGGCGATCGTGCTCGCCCGCGAGCTGGGCCACCGGTCCGGCGAGGCGGCGACCACGATCAACGCGGCCCTCGCCCGGGTCCGCAGCGGCCGGGCCGACGAGGCCGCCGCGGCCTGCGAGGCCACGCTGGCGGTGCTGCGTGCCCTGGGCGACCTTCCGGGGGTCGCGTACGCGCTGTACGTGCTGGCGCTTGCGCTGCACGAGGAGGGACGGTTCGAGGACGCCATCGCCCGCTACACGGAGTGCCTGGGCGTGTGCCGGTCGGCCGACATCCGCGGGCGCGAGGCCCACGCCCTGTACCGGCTCGCCGAGTCGCTGCGCAGGACGGGCCGGCACAAGGAGGCGGTACGGCACGCGGCCGAGGCCGTGACCCGGTGCGAGGAGATCGGCGCCGTACGGGACCAGGCCTACGCCCTGACCGTGCTCGGCGAGGCCCAGGCCGATCTGGGCCTGACCTCGGCCGCGCGGGTCCAACTGGACCGGGCGCGCACGCTGTTCGCGCGTCTGGGGCTTCCCGACGCGGACGACGTCGGCCGGATCCTGGACCGCCTGGTGGACCGCCCGGTGTCGGCGGGCGAGTCGTGACGGACCACCGCGCGAACCGTACGGGCCCGCGACCGTCAGCCGCCTGACACCTGGCGCCGGACGCCTTGGAGAAAAATTACCGAAAATTCTTGGAGTTCATCGAATATACCGGGAATGGACCGCGTTTATGGCCCGCCGTGCCACGCTCACCAGGACCGGTCAGAATGTGCGCGAAAAGGCTTCAGGGCCCTCGGGATTGAATTCCCGGCGCAGCACATCCTGAATTCGACACTTTCTCCAGGAGGCGTGTAGATGCCCAAACCTCGCGAACAGAAGGACAACCACCTGATCTACGCCGACGCGGTGGGGTCACGGGGGAAGTCGGGTGTGTGGTTCGGCGAGCGCGAAGACATCAAGGCCAAGCAGGTCACCGTGATGGAAGCCGTGAAGGAACGGGTCGAGTGGGTCCCGGTCGAGGACGCCGTCATGGCGATCAGCCTCGACCCGCCCGGCATCGTCCTGATGGCTCCCAACCCGTCGCTGCCCGGCATCATCGTCCTCGCCGACGGCGCCACGGCCGAGAACACCGAGCACCTCAAGAAGCACTACACGGAGATCGTGCAGGACGTTCTGAAGGCCGCGAAGATCGAGCAGGAAGACTGACGTTCCTTTTCTGCTGCGGTGTCATCGGCGATCGGCGATGACACCGCAGCAGGCTTCCCGCCGTTCGCTTTCCGGCGCACGACCGATTCCGCACTTACAGGAGGTCTCCGTGACGAATGACGCCGATCGGCTCTGGAACAAATATCTACTCGTGGCTCAGGGTTCGGAGGGCATTGTCTTCGATCCCGTCTCCCTGGGAAGCGCCAGTCTCACCGCCGACGAGTTGCGGCGGATCCGGGCCGACGAGCCGGAAATCCTGGAGGAGATGCGGCAGATCGGTTTCACCCCGGAGCCGGCGACCGCGCCCCAGCGTGATCTCGTCCTCGACCGGGTCCGCGGGATGGGCATGACGGGCCGGCCGCCGCGGATCAGCGGATACCGCATCGTGGTGACCGACCGCTGCAACATGACCTGCACGTACTGCTTCGTGGACACCAACACGGGCGCCGACGACATCACGATCCCCGACCTCCGTGCGGGACTTGAGTACCTCTTCGAGCAGAACGCCGGCCAGCCGGAGGTCACGATCCAGTGGTTCGGCGGGGAGCCGACCACCCGCTTCGACCTGATGAAGTACGGCGACGAGTACGCGCTCGAACTCGCCGCGAAACACGGTGTCGGACGGGTGCAGTTCACCGTCGTCACCAATGGCGTCCTGATCAAGGACCCGATGATCGAGCACTTCAAGGAGTTCAAGTACGGCGTCGGTGTGTCTTTCGACGGCACCCCGGAGAACAACAAGCTGGAACGCTTCCTGCTGTCGGGGAAACCGGCCGACGAACGCATCCACCGCAATATCCAGCGGCTGATCGAGGCCGGCGTGTACGTGGGCTGCAATCTCACCCCCACGCCGACCAATGTGAGCAATCTGCCGGACACTGTCGAGTACGTGCTCTCGCTCGGCATCAACTTCATCTACGTCAACACACCGATCCCGATATCGGGCCGCTGGCATGTCGACGGCGAGGCGTTGTGCCGCGCGGTCTTCCGTTCCCGGCTGCTGGCCCTGTCGCGCGGCGCCATGCTGTTCTCCTCGCTCGACCGCATCTACCAGGCCCTCGACACCCGCCTGCCGAAGATGTACGAGCACATCCAGCAGGACGGCGGCCTCAACGCGGCGCTGCTCTCGCGCGGGCGGATCTCGGTCCTCGACCTCAACTGGCGTGACGATTCCTTCGTGTTCCCGATCAGCGAGCTGCGGGAGCACCCGGAGCTGCTGGCCGGTGCCGCGAAGAACCTGCTGCCCTCGAAGGCGTGCGGGGAGTGCCCGGCGGCGGCCGTCTGCGGTGGTCCGTCCCGCAACGACGTCTCGCTGCGCGGCAATCCCGAGCCCGATCCGCAGATGTGCGACTTCTTCCAGGTGGGTCTCGAACTCGCCCTCACCGACCAGACGGGGTTGCAGTGACCGACCGGTTCGACGCGCTCAACGGGGTGCTGATCTCGACCGCCGACAACTGCGAGGTCAACTGCCGGTTCTGCTTCCGGGCCGATGTCGGGCGGGACGTCCTGAGTCTCGACGCGTACTCCCGGGCCCTTTCGCGGCTGCGCGAGTTCGGCGTCGACGAGCTGTGCCTGTCGGGCGGCGAACCCACCGACCACCCGGAGTTCCGTCAACTCGTGCGCGTGGCGCTCCAGTTCGGGTTCCGTCCGTCGGTGGTCACCGCCGCCAGGAGCGGGCCGCGGCTCGACGCGCTGGCCGCAGTGGCGGGCATGCTCAGCCATGTCACCGTCTCCGCCGACAGCCGCCGGGCGGAGGAACTGGGCCGCACCGGCCGGACGATCTCCTCGACGTCCGCCGTCTTCGAGGCGCTGGGCCATCACCGGGCCAGTCTGCATGTCACCGCCTACGAGCTGGACGAGGACGACCTGAAGTCGATCGTCGGCGTGGTCGAGACGGCGGACGTCCCGGTCGAGGTCAGTCCGCTCCTGCCGTCGCCGACGTTCCGGTTCGAGAACCCGAACCTCAAGCGTGATCTGGCCCTGATCGACACGTTCTTCGGCATGTCGGAGCAACTGCGGACCGTGGTGTCCGACTACCACGCGTGGCTGCGCGGTCCGGTCGTGCGCAGCTGCGAGTCCGCGCGGCTGTATCTGTCCGCCGACGGCTTCCTGCGTCGCTGTCCGTACGACAAGTCCGGTCAGGTGTCGGTCTTCGCCTCGCGGCAGGAGATCGGCGACGCCCTTGAGAGGTCGTTCTGCGAACCGCCGAGCACGAGTCTCGCCTGCATGGCGATCTGCCGTTCGGAAACCCCCCAGGGATGAGGTCTCGATGAGCACGACGCAGAACCGGCCGACCGTGGTGATCGGCACCATGCGATGCTCGGGTTCCTTCAACGGCCTGATGGTGCTGGGCCGTGACACGCACGACGGTCGCGCGTTCGTCGAGAGCGCGGTCGCGCGCGGCTTCACCACCTTCGACACGTCCCCGGTGTACGCCCGCGGCCACGCGGAGGAGGATCTCGGGGCCTTCGCGCCCGGCGACGCGGCGGTGTGGACGAAGGTGGGCATCGACACCGCCACTCCGCTGCCGACCCTCGACTACAGCCTCGACGGACTGGCCAGGTCGCTGCGGGGCAGCCTCGACCGGCTGCGGCGGGAGCGGGTCGAGGTCGCCTTCGTGCACAACCCGGACCCGAAGCGGATCCCGGACATCGACCTCGCGGGCTTCGCCCGGCACTGCTCACGGACGGGCCGGGCGGACCGGGTCGGCGTCAGTGTGCTGCTGCCGGAGGTGAGTCTGCCGCGGATCGTCGGCCGGCTGCCCGCCGGCAGCGTGATCATGTGCGAGGCGGACCAACTCGATCCCGAGGACGAGGACACGCTCCGCCTGCTCGCCGACTACCGACTCGTGGTCCGCAGCCTCTTCTCGGGCGGCGCGCGGCTGCACGCCGTACCGCCGGAGCGCAGGGCGGAGGCGATCGCCGCGAGGATCGCCGAGATCCACGAGATCTACGCCCCCGAGGCCGTGGTCCTGGGTCCCCGCAACCGGGAGCAGTTGGCGGACTGCGGGGCGGTGGCGATCGGGGAGCCGGTCGCCGGTCCGGTCGCCTCGGCCGGGAGGTCCCATGCCGTTTCGTGACACCGAAGTGGCCCGGCAGCTCCAGGTGTTCGGCTTCGCGCATCTCCGCCGGGCCGCCCAGGACGCGGTCGCGGGCCTGGAGCACGGCTTCGGGCAGCTGATCCGGCTGCCGTCGGACGGCCGGCCCGAGGAACGGGTCACCGAGTTCGACATCCTCACCGGCCTGCCCGCCCTCGGGTCGGTCGCGCGGTCGGCGTGGGTGCGCGGCATCTGCGAGGCGTACTTCGGGCGCCGCCACCGGGTCATCACCAGTGACGCCAACGCGCTGGTCGGTGACTCCTACTGGCACTCGGACGGCTTCTACAACACGCCGTTCCTGCGTTTCGTGCTGTACCTCGACGACACCGCACGCGACACCGGCGCGCTGCGTTTCCTGCCCGGCTCGCACCGGGCCGACAACGGCTGGACGGGCGATCCGACCCGGCACGTCATCCGGCACCGGGAGGACCTCGGTCTCGCCGGGGGCGATGTTCCGGCGGTGGTCGTGGAGTCCCGGCCCGGTGACGTCATCGTGTTCGACACGAACGTCATGCACGCGGCCTGGCACGGCGACGTACGCCGGCAGCTGGCGTTCAACTGCGTCGGCGAACCGGAGACCGAGGCCGAACAGCTCGACACCCGCCGCTACTTCCTCAACCGCTACGTCTCGGGATCGGTGCTCATCGGATGAGACTCAAGTCCCTGTCGGTGACCGCTGCCGAGGTCACCCGTTTCAGGACGTTCGGGTTCGTGCACCTGCGGGGTGTGCAGGACGACGTCGCCCCGGCGATCGGCGGCGCCTTCGAGGACGTCCTCGGCCGGTCCGCCGCGGACGGGCGGCGGGAGCCCTCGGGGATCCCCCGGGTCGCCGAGCGCAGCGAGATCCTTCGGGAGGCGCTGCTCGCGGACGACCGCTGCCCGCTGCTCGCACGCCGTCTGCTGGGGACCGACGTCGTCTACGCCGGCGGGGAGGGCGCGCGGTACGAGGGTGCCGTCGGCTGGCATCGGGACGGCGACCACCACCAGGCCCTGCGGCTGGTCACGTTCGTCCAGCACCTGGAGCCGCTCGACGGCAGCACCGGAGCGCTGCGGATCATCCCGGGCACGCACCGGCGCGGCGGGAGCTGGGACGCGTTCGCGGCGGACCTCAAGGACCCGCTCGGGCGGCTGGGCATGGAACCGGCGGAGGTGCCGGCCTTCACGGTCGAGTCCCGCCCGGGTGATCTCGTGGCCTTCGATCCCCGCGCATACCACGCCTGGTTCGGCGGCCCGGCCGTACGGCGCCGGATCACCACCACCTACGCCTCGGTGCCGGAGTCGGACGTGGCCCGGCGGGAACTGGACGACTACCTGCTCGGCGAGCAGCCGGGGCCGGAGGGATCCGGTGTTCTCCGGGTCCCGCGAACGGACGGAAGGAACAGGGCGGTTCGCGATGGATGAGGGGACGACGGAGCCCGGGGTCACCCGGCTCCGGGCGGCGAAGGAGACGGCGCCGCTGGAGTGGTTCGACGAACTGCGCGAGTCACGCGGCACGGGCTGGGACGAGACCACGGGCACGTGGTACGTCACGCGCTACGACGACGTGTACGAACTGCTCCGGGACACCCGGCTCGGCGCGCAGGTCGAGACGTACTGCCCGCCCGGTCTGACCGAGGAGGAGCAGAAGACGTACTGGCGGGTGACGGAGTTCATCGACCGCTGGCCGGTGTTCTCCGATCCGCCGCGGCACACCGGCATGCGACGCCTGCTGCTCCCCCTGTTCACTCCCGCCACCGTCGGTCTGACGGCCGCCGCCGTGGCGGACTCCGTCTCGGCGGCGGGTCCCGCGGTGGCACCGGGCAGGCTGTTCGCCGAGGTGATCAGGCCGGCGCTGGCGGCCGGTCTCTGCCGTCTGCTCGACGAGCCGCCGGACGCGCTGGAGGAACTGGCGGACTGCGCCACCCGGATCCTGGCCTTCGGGTCGGTGGAGACCTATGAACCCGCGGCCGGTCTGCGCGCGGAGGACGCGCTGGACGAGCTGACCGACCTCGTCGCCCGCCGCTGCACGGCGCCGCGGGGAGCCCTGGCCACCGCGCTGAGCCGCTCGCTGTCCGAGGGTTCGCTGGATCTCCTGGACGCCACCGCGGTCTACGCCCAGTTGGTCAGCGGGGCGCTGGAACCCACCGCGGCGGCCGTCGCGCGTCTCCTGGAGGCGGTGACGGGTCCGGAGGGCGCCGCGCTCGACATCAGGGCGGACATCGACGGCGCCATCGACGAGGCGCTGCGGCTGGCCACCCCCTTCCACCTGGCCATGAGGCGCGCGCTGACCGATCTGCCGCTGCACGGTCACACCCTCAGGGCCGAGTCGCGCGTGGTCCTGGTCCTGGTGGCGGCCAACCGCGACCCGAGGAGGTTCACCGACCCCGGCACGTTCCGGCTGGACCGGACCGGGGCACGGCATGTCGCGTTCGGGCGCGGCCGGCACGCGTGCCTGGGGGCCGCGCTGACGCGGCAGGTGATGCGCGAGCTGGTGCTCGCCCTCGCGGCGACCGGGGCACTGGAGGAGCTGCCGCCGCTGAGGCCCGTGTGGAACACGGACTTCGGTGGGCGCTTCGTCCGGGACGTCGTCGCCGCCCAGGGTGCCGGCCCCGGCCCGAGCAGCGTGTGACGGACGACCATCGACGAGCGAGGACACCGATGCCCAAGACACTCACGACCGTCGCCGAGTTCGAGGAACTCTGGCCGGACCCGCCCAACTTCCGCATCGGCCCGGAACTGTACCGGCCGGACTTCACGTTCCCCAGCGCCCTGGAGGTGCTGGACGTGGTCCGGCGGGACGCGGAGGCCCGGGTGACCCTGCTCGGCGCGGACAGCCCGGCCGTGCGGACGGCCAGGACGATGTCGTTCGAGCGGGCGCCGGTCGAGGAGGTGGCCACCTGGTCGTTCCGGCTCGCGCACTTCAACCTCTCCCGGCTGTACGGGAGTGTGCTGAGCGGATTCCAGGAGCAGGTGATGGTGCCCTGGCGGATGTTCCTCGCGGCCCAGGGATTCACCTGGCAGCGCTGTGCGCCGGATCTGTTCATCTCGGGTCCCGGCGGGAGTTCCACGTATCACGCCGACCAGTCGCACGGTCTGGTGTGGCAGGTCGAGGGGGTCAAGACCTTCCACAGCTATGTGTCCCCCGACGACGCGGTCCCCGCGGACCTCGCGGTCAGCGGCGACTTCACGGCCGAGGATCCACCGCCCCACGACGACGCGGACCGCCAGGACGCGCGGATGGAACCGGGCGACGTGTTGTGGAGCCACTTCCTGACTCCGCACTGGGTCTCCGGCGAGTCGCCGCTCAGCATGAGCGTGACCCTCTCGGTCGGCGGCCTGTGCCATCGGGGCCGCTACGCCGAACGGGAGACCGCGCTGCGCCGGCACTGGGACCGGCATCCCGACCAGGCCTGGCTGACGGACCTGCGCAACACACGGTACTGACCGCCGCCCGGAGCGGCGGGGCGCGGCGGGCCGGTGGCCGTGCCCGCGTGGACGAGTCGTCCACGCGGGCACGGCCTCAGTGTGCGAACGGGGTCAGGGAGTCAGCTGCCACTGCTCGATGTAGCCGACGTCGATCGCCGCGTGGTCCTGCACCCGCAACTTCCAGGTGCCGTTGACCGGTTGGGCCGAGGCGTCGACGGTGAAGGTCTGGTCGACGTTGTCGGCGGAGCCGCCGGCCCGGTTCAGCAGCGAGTAGACGGTGCCGTTCGGTCCGACGAGGTCGACGGTCAGGTCGCCCCGGTAGGTGTGGATGATCTTGACGTAGACCTGGGTGGTGGCCGAGGCGTTGCCGTCGCGGCCGGTGACGGTGATCGGGGACTCCACGGCGGCGGCGTTGTCGGGGATGTCCACCCGGGTGCTGTTGGCGTAGATGTTCGCCACCCGCCAGGTGAAGGAGGTGGTGGCGGTCGCGCCGGTGTCGTCGGTGACGGTCACCGTGACGTCACTGCTGCCGAGGGTGGTCGGGACGCCGGAGATCAGGCCGGTGGCGCTGATGGAGAGTCCGTCCGGCAGGCCGGTGGCCGAATAGGTCAGCCCCGCACCGGAGTTGGTGGTGTACGCGTCCGTCTGGAGGGACACGGACTGGCCGACTCCGCTGATCTGGCCGGAGATCGGGGCCAGGTTGACGCCGAGCGCTATGCGGCTGCCGACGTTGATCGCCGCCCACGCGTCGGCGACGGCGAGGTAGGTGGGGCTGTAGGCGCCGAAGAGGTCCGTCGCCGCCTGGAGCGTCGCGGTGCGGGCACCGGCGTAGTTCGTGGACGAGGTCATGTACGTGGTCAGCGCCCGATACCAGATCTTCTGGGCGTTGTCGATGCCGATGCCGGTGACGGGCAGGCCGTCGTAGGTGGGGCTGTCGTAGGAGACTCCGTTGACGGTCTTCGCGCCGCTGCCCTCGGACAGCAGGTAGAAGAGGTGGTTCGCGGGGCCCGAGGAGTAGTGGACGTCGACGCTGCCGAGTGTCGAGCTCCAGTAGTCGCGGGAGGAGCCGTCCTTGGAGGGCTTGTCCATGTAACGCAGCGGTGTGCCGTTGCCGTTGATGTCGATCTTCTCGCCGACCAGGTAGTCGGGGACGTCGGCGGGGAGGTTCTCGTGGAACTCGACGGCGGCGGCGAAGATGTCGGAGGTCGCCTCGTTGAGGCCGCCCGACTCGCCCGAGTAGGTGAGACCGGCGGTCGCGGCCGTCACGCCGTGGCTCATCTCGTGCGCGGCCACGTCCAGTGCCGTCAGCGGGTGGGTGTTGCCCGAGCCGTCGCCGTAGGTCATGCAGAAGCAGGTGTCGGACCAGAAGGCGTTGACGTAGTTGTTGCCGTAGTGGGCCCGGCTGTAGGCGGCCACGCCGTCGTTGCGGATGCCGTTGCGGCCGAAGACGTCCTTGTAGTAGTCCCAGGTCGCCGCGGCGCCGAACGCGACGTCCACGCCCGCGGTCTGACGGTTCGTCACCGTCCCGTCGCCCCAGACATCGTTGTCATCCGTAAAGAGTGTGCCCGTGCCCGAGGTGCCCTGGTTCAGGTCGTACGTCTTGTGTCCGGCGCGGTCGCCGTCGACGAGCTGGTACGTCGAGGTCGCCGGGTCGAGCGTGGTGCTGAGCGGGACCGTTCCGTTGAACTGGCCGGTGCCGGTGCCGGTTTCGATGCCCTGGTACTGGAAGACGGGCTTGCCGGAGTCGGCGTCGGTGATCACGTGGAGTTCGCTGGGGGTGCCGTCGTCCTGGAAGCCGCCGACCACCGCCTCCCAGGCGAGCACGGGCTTGGCTCCGGCGGCCCAGACGACGAGGCGCGGGGCGCCGTCGAGTTCCGCCTTCTCGCCGCCCGCCTTCGCCGCGGCGGCCAGCGCCCGGCTCTTCACCGTCGCCGACGCCACGTTCGGGGTGAGGTCCGTCAGGGTCAGGTCGGCCTTCGCGGCCTTCGTGACCGTGAGCCGGCCGCTCTTGGCGTGCACGACCAGGTCGCCGCCGAGGACGGGCAGTCCGGCGTACGTCCGCTCGTAGCGGGTGTGGGTGGTGCCGTCGGCGTCCTGTGTGACGTCCTTGACGACGAGCTTCTCCTCGGCACCGAGGCCGAGGTTCTTCGCCGTGCTCCTGACGGCGGCGCCCGCGCTCTTGAGGAGGGCGGCGTGCTTCGCCGGCGTCAGCGCGGCCGGGGCCGCTCCGGCCCGGGGGGTGGCGAGGATCTTCGCCGGGGAGTGGCCCGCGCCGGGAACGGCGGAGGCGGCGCCGGTCTGCATACCGGCGGCCAGCAGGGTGCCGACTGCGGTGAGCACCAGAGCGGCGGTGTATCTGGGGTGGTGCGGATAACGGTCATGCCGGGTCAAGGCGTTCTCCTTTTGTGGGGTGGTCGGACTCGGTGGAGTCCTGGAGAGCGGGTCGGGCCGGGATACGGCCGTCCGGCGGCGCGCGGGTGTGAGGAGGAAGAGTGAGGATGAAGTGAACGCTCGGTGAGCGTGATGCACAGCAGCGTGGCATCACACCCACAGAATTGTCATGGCTATAACAAATCAACGGCCAAAAATGACCTCTCCGCACTGCGGATCACCCACCCGAGACGCACTTTTCGGCCGCAGGTCGGACGCCGACGCCCCGCACGAACGCCCGACCGACGAACAGGTGGTTCAATATCGCCCCGAGGGGGTATCCCATCCCTCAACTCGCGTACGGCGCCTACGACTTGCCTCACCAGGACAGCCCCGCCACAGGCGTGGCGCGCAGCGCCCGTGAAGACGCTGGCATATGCCAGAAGCACCACCGGATCGGGTGTTGCCAAATCCCTTACAGGGCGTCGCGGGCTGTGCGACAGTCGTAACCGGTCCCTCCATCCGCCTTGGTCGAACCGTCCCCGCATCGGAGTGCGTCATGCCGTCCCACCTCTCCGCGGACCGCCCAGCCGCCCAGCCGCCCGCGCGCGGCTCGGTCGACGCGCTGATATCTCAGGCCCGGCGGCTGATGGGCGACGTGGACGCGGTACGACGGGACGCGGCACGCGACGGTTCGGACCCCCGGGAGCGGTGGCAGCGGGCGCTGTGCGACCTGGCCCTGCATCAACTCAGCGACCTCGACGAGCACTTGGCCCAGCTGCGGGACGGCCCGCCGCCGGTGCCCACGACCGCCGGGACACCGCCGGCCCCGACCGCCGTACCGCAGACGCCCCGGGACGACTCGCTGCTCAGCCGGGTCGGCAGTGCCGAGTGGAACCTGCTGACGGACGCGGTGAGTTGGTCCGGCGAGCTGTACCAGATCCTCGGCCGCGATCCGGCCGCCCCGCCGCTCACCCTCGACGAACTGCCGTCCCTGGTCCTGGACGAGGACCGGCGCGGGCTGACGTCGATGGTCACGGACTGTCTGGTCGACGCCAAGCCCATCGACGGCGAGTTCCGCGTCGTGCTGCCCGACGGCGCCGTGCGGACCGTGCACATGATGGGCGAGCCCGTGCTCGACGGCGACGGTGGCACCGCCTCGATGTGGGCCGTGCTGCGGGACGTCAGCGAACTGCGCCGCAGCGAGCGGACGGTGAGCGAGACCCGTGACTCGCTCCAGCGCCACCGGCACCACGCGCAGACCGAGCGCCGGCTCGCGGTCGAGTTGCAGGAGGCGGTGCTGCCGCCGTGGCGCGGCTCCCTGCGACTCCCGCACCAGGGACCGCAGAACCTGGACCTGGCCGCCCGCTATCTGCCCTCCTCGACGAACGCGCTGATCGGCGGCGACTGGTACGACGCGCTCCAACTCTCGGACGGCGCCACCCTGTTGAGCGTCGGTGACCTCACCGGACACGGGGTCGCCGTCACCTCGGGCATGGCGATGCTGCTCGGCGCGCTGCGCGGCATGGCGATGGCGGGCACCGAGCCCGGCCAACTGATGTCCTGGCTCAACCAGTTACTGGACGCCACCGTGCAACCCGCCCTGGGCAGCGCGGTGTGCTGCCGCTACCGGCCCGAGACCCGCACCCTGACCTGGGCGCAGGCCGGACACCCCGCCCCGCTGCTGTTCCGCGGTGGGACGGGGCGGGTGCTGGGCGCACCGGACGGCGTCCTGCTCGGCGCCACCTCGGGAGCGTCCTACGGACAGGCCGAGGAGACCCTCGAAGCGGGCGACGTGCTCCTGCTGCACACGGACGGTCTGGTGCCCGGGCACGGCGGAGCCGATGCCGTGGGCCAACTCCTCGACCTGGCCCCGCGGTTCGGCGAGGCGCGCACCGCACAGGACTGCGTACGCATGGTCGTCGAGGAGTTCGGCGACACCGCGCGCGAGGACGACGCCTGCGTGCTGGTCGCCAGGACCACCTGACCGACAAGCCCCCGGATCACCTGGTCACAGGGCGCCCGGGCCCGACCTCCTCGTACCTGGACTCCTCCTCACAGCCGCGCTCCTCACGCCTGGGCGATGTTGCCCTTCCTGACCCGCGCGCTCCTGGACTGCGGCCTGGGCAGGGCGAGTTTGATCTCCTCCCGCAGCTCGTGGATTCTCGGGTGGTCGGAGTACTGGGCGGTCAGCCGGTACATCTCGCGCAGCCGGTCCCAGGTGCGGTGGGAGGAGTTCGATCCCATCGACGCCAGGGCCAACCGCGCGTACCTGTCGGCCTGTTCGGGGTCGTCCGCGATGAAGCAGGCGGACGCCATCGACAGGAAGTCGAAGATCTTCGACCGCTGCCGTCCGTCGACCCGCAGCGCCAGGGCCTTCTCCGCGAAGTACTGGGCGTGCACGGCCGCTCCCGGCTCGTGCTCGGCCAGCGTGCGGTAGGCCAGGGCCTGCATGCCGTAGAGGTCCTCCTCCTTGAACGTCTGCATCCAGCTGGGGGGCGGTACGTCGCCGCGGTCGGAGACGAAGAGGTCCTCCGCCTGGCCGAGGGTGCGGCGCATCGCCTGGCCCTTGCCCATCGACGCCTGCGCCCAGGCCTCGACCGTGTAGAGCATCGCCCGGGTGCGGGGCAGCACCTCGTCGCCGGAACCGGTCTTGGCGAGTTTCATGAGATCGAGCGCGTCGTCGGGCCGGCCCAGGTGCACCATCTGCCGGGCCGCCCGGGAGAGCGCCTCCCCGGCCCGCGGCCGGTCGCCGCCCTCCCGGGCCGCGTGGGCGGCGATGACGAAGTACTTCTGGGCCGTGGGCTCCAGACCGACGTCGTGCGACATCCAGCCCGCGAGCACCGCGAGATTGGCGGCGACGCCCCACAGGCGCCGTTGCAGATCGGCGGGGTGCCGGTAGGCGAGCATGCCGCCCACCTCGTTGAGCTGTCCCACCACGGCCTTGCGTTGCAGTCCGCCGCCGCGGGCCGCGTCCCAGGCCCGGAACACCTGGACGGACTCCTCCAGTTCCTCGATCTCCTGCGTCCCGATGGGGGCGGCCTCATAGCGGTCGAACCCAGCGGGGTCGGCGTGCAGGGGATCGTCGAACCGGGGAGCGTCGGCGGAGAGAGTCGGATCGGAGTGCAGCCATGCGTACATGGCGCTGCTGAGTGCGGAGCCTGCGGCGAGCGCGGCGCCCGCGCCCACCAAGCCGCGTCGGTTGAGCATGAGGTCCATTCCCGTGAATTCGGTGAGGACCGCGGCAGTCCGTTCGGGCGCCCACGGCACACCGTCGGGATGTTCCACATTCCCGTCGTCGGGCCGTTTCCCCGTGCGCCCGTGCCGGACCAGACCGAGGTCCTCGATGGTCACGACACGGCCGAGACGCTCGGTGAACAGGGCCGCCAGCACCCGCGGCACCGGATCGCGCGGGATCTCTCCCGTGTCGATCCAACGCCGTACCCGCGAGGTGTCGGTCGAGAGCTGGGGGTGGCCCATGGCCGCCGCCTGCCGGTTGACCAGCCGCGCGAGTTCGCCCTTGGACCAGCCGGCCAGGCCGAACAGGTCCGAGAGACGGGAGTTGGGTTGTCCGTTCACGTCAAGCCCCCAGGTTCTCGGCTGACTTGAACATAGCCCGGTGCGCTGTGCCGGGCGACTATTCGCCAGGGTTCGCCAGGGTGCGCCAGATGGTGTGCCACTGCGCATCTGGTGTCAGGTAGGAACGCGCCACCCCGACCCGGTCACCGAGGGACATTCCCCAGGATGGGCCCGAGGGACCGGGCCGGGCAGCGCACTTGCTTGGACAGGCACTGCAGGCACACGAAGGGATCTGTCTCTCCCATGTACACAGCATCGTCCTCCGTGTCCGCCCCGCCCCGGTCGCTGCACCCCCGCCCGGGCGCCGGCGGCCCCTACCTCGACCCGGCGCGCCCGGCGGCCGGCCCCGTGCTCGGTGCCGGCAGGCCGCGGCGCGTCCCGGGGCTCGGCACCCAACCGCTCAGCGGGAGACTCGACTTGTCCGGCCCTCAGGGGGCCCAGCTGCGTACGGCGATCGCGTCGGTGCACCGGATCTGTCCGGAGTTCGCTCCGGTGCAGGTGCTACGCCGCAACGGGCGCTCCGTGCTCCTGGTCGGAACGACCGGACGCAGCACGGCCGTAGCGAAGTGTTTACTGGACCACTCCCCCGCCTGGGCCGAGCGGATCCGGCACGAGATAGCGGCGTACCGCTCGTTCGTCCGGCACCGCCCTCCGGTGCGGGTGCCGCGGCTGATCGCGGCGGACCCGGACAACTGCACGCTCGTCATCGAGCGGATGCCCGGCCGGGTGGCGGCGCTGCACCGGCATCCGGCGGAGGCCCCGCCGCGGGCGGACATCAGGGCGGCGCTCGGCGCGATCTGCCGGCTCAACGCCTGGCGGCCCCCGGCGGGCACCTTCGACGCCCCGCTGGACTACGCGGCCCGGATCTCCCGCTACCACGAGCTGGGGCTGCTCACCGACCGGGACATGGGAGACCTCCAGAAGCTGCTGCACGGGATCGCGCACTCGGCGGGCCGGCAGGGGATGGGCCAGTTCTGCCACGGTGACGCCCTGCTGTCCAACATCCTCCTCTCCCCGGCCGGTCCAGTGCTGGTGGACTGGGAGCACGCGGGCTGGTACCTGCCGGGCTACGACCTCGCCACGCTGTGGGCGGTCCTCGCGGACGCGCCCGTGGCCCGGCGGCAGATCAGCCAGATCGCGCAGTCGGCGGGACCGGCGTCGCGGGACGCGTTCCTGGTGAACCTGATGCTGGTGCTGACCCGGGAGATCCGTACCTACGAGATGGCCGTGCAGCGTTCGATGCGCGACACGACCCCGGCGGCACCGGGGGCTGCCCACCCGGGTGCCGCGCCGTCCGGCGAGGAACAGCGGCTGCTGCTGCGGCGGCTGCACGACGACTGCCAGCTGGCCCGACGGGCCGTGCGTGCGGCGGTCGGCACTCGCTGACGGGGACGAAGGTCCGCGGGGCGCCCCGAAGCGGCGCACCGCGGACCTTCGCGCGTCCCCCTCCCCCTGAGCACGCGACCACCGGACTCACTCATTGGTGTAGTCCACTGACGCCCCGCAGGCCCGAAAGCCGCCGCCACGAAACTCCACGCGTCCCCTGTTGACAAGGGAATTCGCCTCCCTCTGGGCATGATTGACGGATCGTCGGCCAGCCGGTACCACTGACGCACGCCCGGCCCCGAACGGATCGTCACACCCCACCGTCCCAGGAGGCTGCATTGCGAGGATCCTCGACCGACCCCACCCGCGCTCCCGGGCACAGACGCGCGCGCACCACCGCCGGCGCGCTCGCCACCGCCGCCCTGCTGCTGCCCCTGCTGGGCGCGGCCCCCGCCCCGGACGCCACCGGCTCCGCCGCCTCGACCCTCCAGCGCGCCTTCGCCTCGGCGTCCGCCGAGTACCACGTGCCGCAGACCGTGCTGCTCGCCGTCTCCTATCTCCAGTCCCGCTGGGACACCCACGGCGGAGCGCCGAGCGTGACCGGCGGCTACGGCCCGATGCACCTCACGGACGCGCGCACCGCGCTCGCCACCACGGAGCACCTGAGCGAAGGCACCGAGGACGCCCGCGGCGACGGCGCCCGCCCGGCCCTGCACCCCCGGGTGAAGATCCCTACGAACTCCCAACTCCCGGCCCGGCTACGGACGTTGACGAAGGCGGCCGAGCTGACCGGACTTCCGGCGGCCGAACTCCGCGGCGACGAGAGCGCGAACGTCGCGGGCGGTGCCGCCCTGCTGGCCGACGCGCAGCAGGGCCTGGGCGAGCCGCTGAGCACCGACCCCGCCCAGTGGTACGGCGCGATCGCGCGCTTCTCCGGCGCGGACGACAGCGCGACGGCAGCCGCCTATGCCAACGATGTCTTCGACGTCATCCACTCCGGCGAGGAGCGCACCACGGACGCCGGGCAGCGGGTCGCCCTGGCCGCACAGCCCGAACTCGCCCCCGACACCGCGCAGTTGGCAAAGACCGGGCTGCGTGCCATGTCGGCCGACGGCACGGAGTGCCCGAAGAAGGTGTCCTGCGAGTGGATCCCGGCGCCGTACGCCCAGTTCGGGGACAACGACTACGGCAACCACGACCTGGGCGACCGGCCCGCGTCGCAGAGCATCAAGTACATCGTCATCCATGACACGGAAGGCCAGTGGGAGGGTGTCCTGAACCTGGTCCAGGACCCCACCTATGTGTCGTGGAACTACACGATCCGCTCCAGCGACGGTCTGATCGCCCAGCATGTGAAGGCCAAGGACGTGGCCTGGCACGCGGGCAACTGGTACATCAACGCCAAGTCGATCGGCATCGAGCACGAGGGCTTCCTCGCCGCGCCGGACGCCTGGTACACGGAGGCGATGTACCGTTCGTCGGCCCGTCTGGTGAAGTACCTGACGACGAAGTACGGCATCCCGCTGGACCGGCAGCACATCCTCGGCCACGACAACGTGCCGGGGCCGACCACCTCCAACATCCCCGGGATGCACACGGACCCGGGCCCGTTCTGGGACTGGGCGCACTACTTCGCCCTGCTCGGCCACCCGTTCCGGCAGACCGCGAAGAAGGGCGGCGGCCTGGTCACGGTCCTCCCCGACTACACCGCCAACCAGCCGGTGTACACGGGCTGCGTCACCGCGGGCCAGCCGTGCGCGGCGCACGGTTCGAGCGAGGTGCGGCTGTACTCCGGGCCCGGCGAGAGCTACCCGCTGATCAAGGACGTCGGCCTCGGGACGACCCCGACCACCGGCGTCAACGACCTCTCCTCGCGGGTGTCCACCGGCCAGCAGTACGCGGTGGCGGACCGTTCCGGCGACTGGACCGCGATCTGGTACCTGGGCCAGGAGGCCTGGTTCAAGAACCCGAGGAAGCACCCGACGGCGGTCCCGGCGGCGGGCTGGGTGATCACGCCGAAGGCCGGTCTCGACAGCGTCCCGGTCTACGGCCGCGCCTACCCGGAGGCCTCGGCCTATCCGGCGGGCGTGCCCGTCCAGGCGGTGTCCCCGCTGCCGTACACACTGCCCAAGGGCCAGAAGTACGTGGTCGGCGGCAAGGTGCCCGGTGAGTACTACTACGCGGTCACCTTCGCCACCGACACGCACAAGGTCGTCGTAGGAAAGGATCTCTACTACGAGATCCAGTACGGGCACCGCGTGGAGTTCGTGCGGGCCGCCGATGTGACGGTGGCGCGGTCGGGCCGGTAGCCGGGCCTCAGCCCTGCTGGAAGAGTTCCGCCGGGAGCGGTTTCAGCAGGGCGTAGAGGTCGTCGGTGATGGGGCGGTCCCAGGCGGCGATGGTGACCAGGACGTTGTCGCTGCGGTCGAACTGGACGCAGGAGATCCGGCTCTCGGAGAGCTTGAGGCGGCGCACGATCAGCAGGTTGTCGCCCTGCATCACCGGCATGTCCTCGGTGCCGACGACGGTCACCTCCTCGTCGTTCTCCAGCGCGAGGAGCAGTTGCGCGACCTCGAAGGGGACCTCGTCCTCGGCCACGTCACGGGCCGGGGAGCCCTCCGGGAGGTTTCCGATGACCATCGCGGGGCCCCGGCCCCCGAACAGGTCGTACCGCAGGAACACGCCCTGGCAGGTGCCGTCGGGGGCGGGCAGCAGACCGGCGCCGAGGTTGCCGGGCCAGTCGCCCGGGTCCATGGCCAGCACATCGAATTCGGGGCCGGCAGGGGTGGCGCTGCGGCGGCGGAGGAACGACATGGGGCCATGGTACGGGGTGCCGTCCGGCGGTGGAGCCGTGGTGGGTGCGTCGTTCAGTGCGGGTGGGGGGCTGGGCGCGCCCACGCGGCGGAGCCGCATGTCGACACGGCCCCGCGCCCCTAGGGGGTTCGAGCCCGCGCCTGTTTGATCAGTGCCGTTGCCAGGCCTGTGCGGTCCGTGCCCAGTTTCTGGTAGGCCGCCGAGAGCAGCCGTACCGCCGTCTGTTCGTCCGTGTCGAGTTCTACGGCGATCTCCTGGTCGGTGCTGCCGTGCGCGGCCAGGGTCGCGGCCGTGCGTTCGTCGGTGGTGAGGGTGTCGGTCTCGGTGCTGTGGAGGCGGCGGGGGCGCAGGCCGGCGGCGGCCAGTTCGGCGCGGGTGGTGTCGGCGAGGCCGTCCGCGCCGCACTGGACGGCTGTGTCGAGGCCTCGGTAGAGGTATTCGGCGGCCTCCGCGGAGCGGCCGGTGCGGCGGAGTTCGGTGCCGAGGGCGACCAGGGCGCACGCCAACTCGTAGGCGGCCGGGGAGCGTTCGAGGTGCGTGACGGACTCCTCCAGGAGCTTGGCCCGGTCCGCGCCGGAGGAGACCTCGGCGGCGACGCGCAGCGCCTGGCCGATGGCGGAGGGGGTGCCGAACAGGCGGGCGCGGGCGACCGCTTCGTGCGCGGTGGCGATTGCCCGTTCGGGGGTGTCGTGGCGCTCGGCGCGGGCCAGGTGGAGCTGCCAGGGGCACCACGCGGGGTTGCGGATGCCGCGCGGGTCGAGGCGGCGGCCCGCCGCGGACAGTTCCTCGGCCGCTTGCTGGGTGAGGCCGCGTGCCAGCAGCAGTTCGCCGTACACGGTCTGGGCGTCCGGGAAGACGACGGCGGCCGGGAAGGGTTCCGCGAACGCGTGGTCCTCGGCGAGCCGGGCCGCCTCGGCGACCCGGCCGCGGGCGAGCAGGACCTCGATGAGGATGCCGGTGCCGTACCAGTAGACGGGGGTGCCGGGGCCGACCCGCTCGGCGAGGCGCAGGCCCGCGCGGGCGAAGTCCTCGGCCTCGGCGAGCCGGCCGCGCCGGTAGCGGAGGTAGCCGAGGAGGGTGTAGCCGAAGGCCAAGTGGGCGCCGCGCCAGCCCTGTTGCTCGAAGTCGGCGATGCCGGTGGCGAAGAGTTCCTCGGCCCGGCCGGGCCGGTCGCAGTACATGTGGGCGAGGGCCACCAGGACCGGTACTTCGAAGCCGCGGTCGGCCTCCGCCCAGCCGAGTCCGCCTTCGAGCGCGCGCTCGGCGTGCTGGAGGGCCACCTGCGCGGGTTCGCCGCGCAGTACGGCGTCCCAGGTGCGCAGGCCGATGATGTACCGCTCGGTGAGGTCGCGGCCCTTGAGGCGGTCGGCGAGTTTGGTGAGCCGGCGGGAGCGCGAGGGGTGGTCGGGTTCGTCGGCGCGGAAGGCGTCCCACATGAACTGCTCGGAGAGCATGCGGAGTTTGACCCGGGCGTCGTCGGTGACACGGATCTCGCGGGCGAGGGTGTCGGAGGCCTCGGCGAGGCGGTCGCTGTGGGCGAGGACCTGGGAGAGCCGGTAGACGATGTTCTGCCGCAGGCCCGCGTCGCTGATCGGCTCTTCGAGCGCGGCCCGCAGATGGTTGACGGTGGTCGCCGGTTCGGTGAGGAGGGAGGCGCTGCCCAGTTCGTAGAGGACGGCGGCCCGGTCGTCGAAGGGCGGGGGTTCGCGCAGGGCGCGGGCGAGGTAGCTGCGGGCCGTGTCGGGGGCGCCCGCGCGCAGGGTCTCGCCCGCTGCCGCGCGGAGCTGCTGGACGACCCAGTTGTCGCCGTCGGGGTGGGTCTCCATGAGGTGGCGGGCGGCGGCGGAGGGACCCTGTCCGTCGTTGATGACGCACCAGGCGGCCTGGCCGTGCAGGGCCACGCGGACGCTCGGCTGGATGGCCCGGTAGACGGCGGTGGCGATGAGCGGGTGGACGAATTCGAGGGTGCCCGCGACGGTCGGCGTGCCGGTGAGGATGCGGGCGCCGCGCAGCGCGTCGGCGGCGTCGGCGGCCTCCTCGTGGCCGAGTCCGGCGACGGCGGCGGCGAGCGCGGGACGGGTCTCGGTGCCGAGGACCGCGCAGGCCCAGGCGAAGCGGACGGTCGAGGTGCCGAGGCGTTCGAGACGGCTGATGAGTCCGCTGCCCTTGACGGCGGCGGCGAGATCGCGCAGCAGGTGGGCGCCGGACTCGGTGGGGGTCAGGCCCCGGTCGTGGATCTTGGCGGTGAGTTCCACGGTCTCGAACGGGTTGCCGGCGGTGACCACCCAGCACTCCCGGCAGAACACGTCGTCGGCGCGCTCGCCGAGCGTCTCGCGCACCAGGCCCGCGACGGCGTCCGCGCTGAGCGGTTCCAGGTCGAGGGGACGGCCGCCGGCCCGGCCGGGCAGTCCCCTGAACGACTCGGCGTGGTCGGGGAGTTCGTCTGGCCGGTAGGCGACGACGACCAGCAGCGGGAGTTGTTCGGCGCGGGGTGCGAACGCGGCCAGCCAGCCCAGGGATTCGGGGTCGGCCCAGTGCGCGTCGTCGAGGACCAGGACCATCGGGGCCCGCTTCACCGCGAGGTGGGTGAGCACCCAGTCGAGGCCGTCGCGCAGGCCCTGCTGGTCGGGCGGGGAGCCTTCGGTGGGGGCGCGCAGCCCGAGGGCGGGGCCGACGATGTCGTACCAACTCCCCAGCGCGGCGCGGAGATCGGCGTCGGCGGAGCCGGCGAACTGCGGTTGCAGCAGCTGGCGGGCGACGTGGAAGGCGACGCGCTGTTCCTGGTCGCCGCCGCGCGCGGAGAGCACGGTGCAGCCCTGCGCGGCGGCACGGCGGCGCACCTCGGTGAGGAGGGTGGTCTTGCCGATGCCGGCCCGTCCCGCGAAGGCGAGCAGGGCACCGCGAGGCCGGTGTCCCGGCTCGGCGCCGTCCGTGCGCAGGCCGGTGAGTTCGCCCAACGCCTCGTCGACGGCGGTGAGTTCACCCTCCCGTTCGAAGAGCGTCCGGTTGCCGCGCGCGCTCCGCTGTCCCATCCCATACCCCCTGCCACGGTGGTGCGTCCGCGCGGGGAGCGAACGCGTACCGTGAGCTACAGGGACCTCAGCGTACGCTCTTCGGGGGTTCCGCGACCCGGTTGTCGGAGAAGGCGTACCGACCGGTTTCCGGTGGACGGGCCTCATTCCTCCAGGGCGGTGGGCGGTACCACGGCGACGGGGCTCGCCGCGTGCAGCAGCACCGCCTGGGTGACCGAGCCGATCAGCCGGGCCGGGGAGAGCAGGCGCCTGCGGTGGCGGCCCACGACGACGAGGTCCGCGCCGCCGGAGGCGGCGACGAGGTGGCCGGCCGCGTCACCCGGCGCGACGTACGGTTCGACGCTGACGTCCGGGTGGTCCTCGCGGTGCGGGGCGAGGAGGGATTCGGTGAGGACGCGGGTCTCGTCCTCGATCGCGTCCGGGTCGAGGACCGGCGGCACGAGTTCTCCCACCGCCGCCCAGGCCTGCGGCGGCCACGGGTAGGCGGCGACGACCTGGAGCCGGGCGCCGCGCAGCGCGGCCTCCGCGAAGGCGAAGGCGAGGGTGGTGTCGTCGGGGCTGTCGACGTGCAGGCCGACGACGACCCGGGGTCCGGGCCCGGCGGAAATCTCCCCGTGGACCTCGCGTCCGGGCCGGGGCACGACCACGACGGGGCAGTCGGCGTCCCGGGCCGCGGCCATGCCGTTGGAGCCGAGCAGCAGGCTCGCGAAGCCGCCGCGGCCTCGCGAGCCGAGGACCAACAGCTGTGCGCCCGCGCCGAGTTCGGGCAGTACGGCACCCGGCGCGCCCTGCACCCCGAGGTACTCCATGGCGGGCCGCTCGGGGCGCCCGTCGAGGCGGGCGCGGACCTGGGCGAGCACGTGGTCGTCCTCGTCCCGTTCCGGTGGTCCGGCGACCAGGGCGCCGGGCGGTGTCCAGGCGGCGGCGTACTGCCGGACGTGGACGACCCGCAGCGGCGCGGCGCGCCGGCGGGCGGCGTCGAGGGCCCAGTCCAGGGCGCGCAGGCTGTCGTCCGAACCGTCGACCGCCGCGATGACCGGCGGGATGCTCTTGGGGGCGCTCATGGGGGTTCCTCACCTCCGGAGTGTCGGGACCTTCCCCTCCGGGGCCAGCCTGGCTCAGGCGCCGGCTCCGGAAGGGGTCTCAAGGTCGCGTGTCCGGAAAATCAGGCGGAACGCCCTTCACGTCAGGTCGAACTCCCCTTCCCGTGCCCCCGACACGAACGCGCCCCATTCCGCGGGTGTGAAGATCAAGGAAGGGCTTTCCGGGCGGCCACTGTTGCGCATCGCGATGAATCCCTCGACAAAGGCGATCTGGACATCCCCCAGTCCACGGCTGCCTGAATGCCACTCGGCGTCACTGAGGTCCAGCTCCGGCTTGTCCCAGCCCGCGAGCGGGTGCTGCTGGATGGTGCTCTCGGCCACGTCCGTGCTCCTCCCGGTTCGTCGTCCGCGGCCAGCCTAGCGATCGGTTTCTGATGCCGACAGGCCACGTGAGGGGGACCTTTCAGGAGGTGGGGGGTTCACTGCCCACGAGCCACATCGAGAAGAACTGGGAGCCGCCGCCATAGGCGTGTCCGAGCACCCGCCGGGCCCCTTCCACCTGGTGTTCTCCGGCCTGGCCGCGCACCTGGAGGGCGGCCTCCGCGAAGCGGATCATGCCGGAGGCGCCGATCGGATTGGTCGAGAGCACCCCTCCTGACATGTTCACGGGAAGGTCGCCGTCCAGTTCGGTCACCCCCGATTCCGTGAGCTTCCAACCTTCTCCCTCCTCGGCGAATCCGAGGTTCTCCAGCCACATCGGCTCGTACCACGAGAACGGCACGTACATCTCCACGGCGTCGATCTCCCGGCGCGGATCGGCGATGCCCGCCTGCCGGTACACGTCGGCCGCGCAGTCCTTGCCGGCCTGCGGTGACACACAGTCCTTGCCGGCGAACAGGGTGGGTTCGCTGCGCATCGCGCCCCCGTGCATCCAGGCCGCCGGACGCGGCGCGCGGGCCGCGCCCGCCCGGTCGGTGAGGACCATCGCGCAGGCGCCGTCCGAGGAGGGGCAGGTCTCCGAGTAGCGGATCGGGTCCCACAGCATCGGCGAGGCCTGGACCTTCTCCAGCGTGATGTCGTGCTCGTGGAGATGGGCGTACGGGTTCTTCAGCGCGTTGCGCCGGTCCTTGTACGCCACCAGGGAGCCCACCGTGTCGGGTGCTCCGGTGCGCCGCATGTAGGCGCGCACATGGGGGGCGAAGAAGCCGCCCGCGCCCGCGAGCAGCGGCTGCTGGAAGGGGATCGGCAGGGACAGTCCCCACATGGCGTTCGACTCGGACTGCTTCTCGAAGGCGAGGGTGAGGACCGTGCCGTGCACGCGGGCCGCGACTAGGTTCGCGGCGACCAGCGCGGTCGAGCCGCCCACCGATCCGGCGGTGTGCACCCGCAGCATGGGCTTGCCCACGGCCCCCAGCGCGTCGGCGAGGTACAGCTCGGGCATCATGACGCCCTCGAAGAAGTCGGGCGCCTTCCCGATGACCACGGCGTCGATGTCGGCCCACGTCAGCTCGGCGTCGTCCAGCGCCCGCCGGGCCGCCTCCCGCACCAGCCCCGCGATCGACACGTCCCTCCGCGCGGCGACGTGCTTGGTCTGGCCGACCCCTACGACGGCCACGGGCTCCTTGCTCATCGCGGATCCCCTTCGAGTACGGCGACCAGGTTCTGTTGCAGACAGGGACCGGAGGTGGCGTGGGCGAGGGCCCGGTCGGACTCGCCCCGGTGGATACGGGCGGCGGCCTCGCCGATGCGGATCAGCCCGGCGGCCATGACGGGGTTCGCGGCGAGGGCTCCCCCGGACGGATTGACGCGCACCTCGTCCCCCAGCCGCAGCGCCTTGCGCAGGACGACCTCCTGCGCGGTGAACGGCGCGTGCAACTCGGCGGTGTCCACGGGCCGTTCGAACGCCCCGGCCCGCTCGGCGGCGAGCCGCGCGGACGGCGAGTCGGTCAACTCCCGTACGCCCAGGCCGTGTGCCTCGATGCGGTGGTCGATCCCCCTGATCCAGGCGGGCCGTTCGCACAGTTCGCGGGCCCGGTCCCCGGCCGCGAGGATCACGGCGGCGGCCCCGTCCCCGCTCGGCGGACAGTCACCGGTCCGCAGCGGCCGTACGACGTACTCCCCCTGCGGTACCGAACCGCGCACCTGGGCATGGGAGTTGGCGCTCGCGTCGGTGCGGCTGCGGGCGGCCACGGCGGCGAGCGCGGGCTCGTCGGTGTCGCCCGCGTCGATGAGGGCCTGAGCCTGGAGGGCGGCCAGGGCGACGGAGTCCGGCCACAGCGGGGCGACGTAGTACGGGTCGAGCTGCCGGGTCAGGACATCCCGTACGGAGCCGGGGGACGACTTGCCGTACGAGTAGACGAGGGCGGTGTCGGCGTCGCCGGTGAGGAGTTTGGTCCAGGCCTCGTAGAGCGCCCAGGCGCCGTCCATCTCCACGTGGGACTCGGAGATCGGCGGCCAGGCGCCGACGCCGTCGAGCGCGAGGGTGAAGGAGAAGGCGCGGCCGGCGAGGTAGTCGCTGGAGCCGGAGCAGGTGAAGTCGATGTCGGCGGTCTTGAGGCCGGTCTGTTCGAGGACGTCGTGCAGCACCGGCATCAGCATCTCCACCTCGGACTGTTCCTCGGTGGTGCGCCGGTGGTCGGTCTGCGCGAAGGCGACGACGGCGATCTCACGGGTCGCGGCGGCTCCAGGCATCACAGCAGCTCCTTGTAGGCGTCGTAGTCCGCGTCGGGCTCGCCGGTCGGCCGGTAGTGGTCCGGGTAGCGGCCCCCTTCGCTCCACACCGCCTCGACCCGCAGCCCCATGCGCACCTGGTCGTACGGAATGCCGCCGATCCGTCCGTGCAGCGCGAGGTCGGCGCCGTCGAGGGCGATGTGCGCGTAGACGTACGGCACCTCGATGTCGAGGTTCTTCGCCTTGATGTTGACGATGCAGAACGTGGTGACCGTGCCGCGCGGACCCACCTCGACGTGTTCGGAGGTGGCGACCCCACAGGTGGGGCACGCGCCCCGGGGCGGGACGTACACCTTCCGGCAGGAGGGGCAGCGTTCGCCGACGGTGCGCCGCTCGGACAGCGCGTGGATGTAGTCGGTCTGGGCGCGGCCGGGCGAGTAGACGTAGTCGAGGCGGGCGGCGGCCACGATGCCGGTGACCATGTTCTCGAACTCGCCCGTGTGATCGGCGGGTTGACGCGTCCCGTCGCCCTCGCCCTCGTACGGCTCGAAGCAGGCGATGTCGGTGATGGCGCCGGTGCGTTCGGCGGCCCAGCGGACCCGGACGCGCATTCCGGTGCGGACGGCGTCGGGGCCGGGGGCGTCGAGCGCGTGCAGCAGGGCGGTGTCGGCGCCGTCGAGGCGGACCAGGACCCAGGCGAAGGGGGTGTCGAGGGGCTGACCCCGGCGGGGTTCGTGGTTCCAGGCCCAGGTGGTGACGGTGCCGGTGGGGGCGACCTCGACCAGGTCGCGGATCTCCTCGGCGGTGACGGGGTCGTACTCGACGGGCGGTACGAGGGTGCGGCCGTCGCCGGTCCGCACCCCGAGGACGACCCGTTCACGCAGGCCGGTGAGGAAGGCGCTCTGGACCGGGCCGAGGGAGCGGGTGAAGGGGAATTCGAGGACGAGCGGGGCTTTGAGGACGTCGGGCATGAGGGGCTGCCTCCTTGCGAGGGTCAGGCGCGCTTGTAGACGGGCGGTCGCTTCTCCGCGAAGGCGCGGGCGCCCTCTTTGGCGTCGGCGGTGTCGAACACCGGCCAGCCGCGCTTGAGTTCGGCGGCCAGCCCGTCGGTCTCGGTCTGCTCGGCGGTCTCGTACACCGACGCCTTGACCGCCTCGACGGCCAACGGGCCGCAGGAGTTGATGAGTTCGGCGATCTCCAGGGCCTTGGCGAGGGCGTCGCCGTCGGGGACGACATGTCCGACCAGGCCGATGTCCGCCGCCTCCCGCGCGCTGTAGGGGCGGCCGGTGAGCAGCATCTCCAGGGCGTGGGTGCGTGGAATCTGCCGCTGGAGACGGACGGTCGAGCCGCCGATCGGGAAGAGCCCGCGCCGGACCTCGAACAGCCCGAAGGTCGCGGACTCGGCGGCCACCCGGATGTCGGTGCCCTGGAGGATCTCCGTGCCGCCGGCCACGCAGTGGCCCTCGACGGCGGCGATCACCGGTTTGCGGGGCCGGTGATGGCGCAGCATCGCCTTCCAGTGCAGATCCGGGTCGGCCTTGAGCCGGTCCCGGTACTGCTGCCCCTCCATGCCTTTGCCGGCCAGCGCCTTGAGGTCCATTCCGGCGCAGAACGCGCCGCCCGCCCCGGTCAGCACGATCGAACGGATCGCGTCGTCCGCGTCGGCCTCGATCCACCCGTCGTAGAGCCCGACCAGCATCGGCAGCGAGAGCGCGTTCTTCGCCTCGGGCCTGTTGAGCGTGAGCACCAGTGTGGCGCTCTCGCGCCGCACGGTCAGGTGTTCCGTACCGCTCATGGTCGTCCTCCCGTCGCCGTACCGCCTCCGGAACGAGAACAGGTTGCAGGAGGTGCCCTGCCAGTACAAGAGGTTTCTGACACTCAGTCAGATTTCTTCTGCGCGGACCCTTCACAGTTGCCGCGCCCTTTGCTCTGATGACCGGCGAACCGACCTCAGGAGGAGTGGTGGAGTACAACATTGCCGACCTGTTCGAGTCGGTCGTCGACGTGGTCCCCGACCGCGAGGCGCTCGTGTACATCGACCACCCGGGGACGGGCGCGGAACGCCGCCTGACCTACGCGGAGTTGGACGCGGCGGCGAACCGTGTGGCGCACCATCTGATCGACACCGGGATACGCCCGGGCGAGCACCTCGGGCTCCATCTCTACAACGGTGTCGAGTACTTGCAGACAGTGCTGGGCTGCCTGAAGGCGCGGGTCGTGCCGGTCAACGTCAACTACCGCTATGTCGAAGAGGAGTTGGTGTACCTCTACCGGGACGCCGACCTCGTCGCGCTGGTCTTCGACACGGAGTTCACCGAGCGGGTGGCCGCCGCGCTGCCCCGCACGGACCGGCTCCGCCACCTGGTACGGGTGGGCACACCGGACCCGGACGCCCCGGAAGTACCGGCCGTGGCCTTCACCGACGCCGAGGCCACCGCCTCGCCCGAGCGGGGATTCCCGGCCCGTTCGGGCGACGACCAGTTCATCATCTACACCGGCGGCACGACCGGGATGCCCAAGGGCGTGATGTGGCGCCAGGAGGACCTGTTCTTCTCCGGGCTCGGCGGGGGCGCGCCGACCGGTGAACCCGTCAAGAAACCCGAGGAGTTGGCCGAGCGGGTCGCGGCCGGCGGGGCCGGGATCACCTTCTTCCCCACTCCCCCGCTGATGCACGGCACCTCCACGCTCACCGCGTTCATCGGCTTCAACTTCGGCCAACGCATCGTGATCCACCGCAAGTTCGTGCCCGAGGAGGTGCTGCGGACCGTCGAGAAGGAACAGGTCACCAGCATGTCCCTGGTCGGCGACGCGATGCTGCGCCCGCTGATCGACGCGCTGGGCGGGCCGATGAAGGGCACCGACTGCTCGTCGATGTTCAGCGTCTCCTCGTCGGGCGCGATCATGTCGGAGACGGTACGGCGGCAGTTCCAGGAACTGCTCCCGAACACCATGCTGCTGAACAACTACGGCTCGTCCGAGTCCGGCTTCAACGGCACGGCCACGGCCGACTCCGGTGCCGGGCAGTCCTTCCGCATCCGGGTCAACGCCCGTACGCAGGTGGTCGATCCGGCCACGCACGAGCCGGTGGCCCGCGGCGAGATCGGCCGGGTCGCCCAGTGCGGCCATGTGCCGCTCGGCTACTACAACGACCCGGGGAAAACCGCCGAGACCTTCTTCGAGAAGGACGGCAGGAGGTGGGTCCTGCTCGGCGACATGGCGACCGTGGACGAGGACGGCGTCGTCACGGTGCTCGGACGTGGCTCGCAGTGCATCAACACCGGTGGGGAGAAGGTGTATCCGGAGGAGGTCGAGCAGGCGCTCAAGTCGCATCCGGACGTCTACGACGCGCTGGTGGCCGGGGTGCCGGACCAACGGTGGGGCAATCATGTGGCCGCCGTCGTGGAACTGCGCGCGGGTGCGGTACGGCCGTCGCTGGACGACATCCAGACGCACTGCCGCTCCCACCTCGCCGGGTACAAGATCCCCCGGCAGCTGGTGATCACGGACTCGATCCAGCGCTCGCCGAGCGGCAAGGCGGACTACCGGTGGGCCCGGGAGGTGGCGGTCGCCGCAGATCAGTGAGTCAACAGTAGGTCAACGCGTCGCCCGGTTTGAACTGGCGGTAGCGTGCGACCGTACTGCTGGTGACGGATCCGGTGGCCCGGGCCAGGTCCGCCACGCCATCACCGGGCTCAGCACGGAAGGACGTTCGGGTGCCGCTCTTCACTCGCTCTCTCCCATCGGCACAGCGGAAAGCCGCCGGGGAGACCGACTCGACAGCGGCGACGGAGGCCGCCGCGCCTCCTCCCGGACAACAGGACCTGCCGGAGCGGACCGAGTCCGTCGACGCGCCCGAGACGCCCGAAGCAACCGAGGCGACCGAGGTGGGCGAAGCGACTGAGGCGACCGAGCCCGCGGACCCCACCGCCGACTCGGCCGACGACTCAGCCGCCGATCCCGTCGCCGACCCCGCCGAGCGCTCGGCCCGACTCCCCTCCCGGGCCGGCTGGTTCGGCTGGCGGACGCGTTTTCCCCGTACCGCGCGGGGCGTGGGGATCGGCACGACCGTGCTGGCCGGTGTGCTGCTGTTCGTGGCGCTGCTCGTGCCGGACCGACTGGACCGGATCACCATCCAGTCGTTCTTCCGCTTCCCGGTCGAGGCGATCGTCCTCGCGATCGTGCTGCTCGTGCTGCCCGCGAAGGCACGGCGGATCGCGGCCGTCGTGCTGGGGGCGTTCGTCGGACTGTCGACCGTCCTGAAGTGCCTCGACATGGGCTTCTACCAGACCCTGGCGCGGCCGTTCGACCTGGTCTTCGACTGGGTCCTGCTGAGCGACGCGGCGGACTTCCTGAAGGACTCGGTCGGCCGCTCGGGCGAGGTGCTCGCGATCATCGGGGTGATCGTCGCGCTGATCGCCGTGCTCGCGGGCAGCGCGCTCGCGATGGTGCGGCTGTCGGACGTGATGGCCAGGCACCGCCCCACGGCGGTCCGCACCACGCTCGTCCTGGGTGTCGTGTGGATCATGTGCTTCACGCTGAGCTTCCAGGTGGGCGGCGTCACGCTCGCCACGAAGGGCTACAGCACGTTCCTCGCCAACCGCGTGCAGTACGTCCGTGAGGGGCTGGGGGACGCCGACGTCTTCAGGAAGCAGCTCGACGTCGACGCCTTCGCCAAGACCCCGCCGAACCAGCTGCTGACCGGACTGCGCGGCAAGGACGTGCTGTTCACCTTCATCGAGAGCTACGGCCGGGTCGCGATCGACGATCCGACGATGGCGCCGGAAATGGACGCGACGCTGAAGGCGGGCGACGCCCGGCTGAAGGCGGCCGGTTTCGCCTCGCGCAGCGGATGGCTCAGGTCACCGGTGACGGGCGCCGGCAGCTGGCTGGCCCACTCGACGTTCCTGTCCGGCCTGTGGGTCAAGAACCAGCAGCGCTACCGGACCGTGACGACCAGCACCCGGGCGACGCTCACCAGCTACTTCAAGAAGACCGGTGCCTGGCGCACGGTCGGCATCGTCCCGGGTGTGCGCAAGGCCTGGCCCGAGGGCAAGTACTTCGGCCTCGACAACATCTACGACTCCACGCACCTCGGCTACAACGGCCCGTACTTCAGCTGGACGCCGGTGCCGGACCAGTTCAGCCTCCAGTCCTTCGAGGACCTGGAGTACGGCAAGAAGAACCGCGACCCGATCATGGCGGAGATCATCCTCGCCTCCAGCCACAACCCCTGGTCGCCGATCGCCCACACCATCCCCTGGAACGACCTCGGGGACGGCTCGATCTTCTACAAGATCAAGAAGGAGGGCACCAACCCGACGGAGGTCTGGAAGAGCGCGAAGCGCGTGCGCACCGAGTACCGCAAGGCCATCCAGTACTCCGTGGACAGCCTGACGCAGTGGATGCAGCGCTACGGCAACAAGAACACCGTGCTCGTCTTCCTCGGCGACCACCAGCCCGTCCCGACCGTCACCGGCGGCACCTCCGACCGGGACGTGCCGATCACGATCGTCGCGCACGACCCGAAGGTGCTGGACAAGATCTCCAGCTGGAACTGGACGGACGGGCTCAAGCCGGCCGACAACGCGCCGGTGATGAGCATGGACAAGTTCCGGGACCGCTTCATGACGACCTTCGCGAAGTGACGGTGCCCGCCGGGACGCCGTCCCGCATCGCCTCGTAGGCGTACACGTCGGCCGTGGCTCCCGGTTCGGTGCCCGGCCGACACCGGACCGTCCGCCTACTCTGCCGAGGGCGGAGAGCCACCGTCGGCGTCAAGGAACGCGACCACCCGGCGCGCGAACCACTCCGGGTCGTCGAGCCACGGGTAATGACCGGCGCCCGGCTGCACCACCGCAGTGGCGTTCAGGAACACCTCGGCGCTGCGGCGGGCGAGTTCGGGCCGGGGGCCGCCGTCGAGTTCACCCGCCACGACCAGCACGGGCGCCGGCAGCCGGCCGAGCGCGGCCCGGAGCGTCGGCGGGTCGAAGGCGCCCTCGGCGAAGTAGGCGTCGGCGGCCTCGTCGTTGGTCTGCTCGTCGGCGAGCGCGGAGTGCTTCGCGGCGACGGCGAGGTCCAGGCGGCCGTAGAAGAAGGGCTCGAAGACCGGGTCGAAGTCGGCGGTGCCCGCGAGCCACGCCTCGAACGCCGGGAACGCGTCCTCGAACCACGGTTCGCCCTCCCGCAGCCGGGCCGCGGCGAGCCGCCCCTCGGGGGTGGCCGGCATGCCCAGCGCCCACGGGGTGACGGTGATCAGCGCCAGGCGTGACACTCGCTCGGGATGACGGGCCGCGTACAGCATGGCGAGACTGCCGCCCGCCGAGTGGGCGAGCAGATCCACGCGGTCCAGGCCCAGGTGGCCGCGCAACGCCTCCACGTCGTCGACCAGCCGGTCGCAGCGGTACGTCCCCGGGTCCGCCGGCGGCGCGGAGTCGCCGGTGCCCCGCAGATCCAGCAGGACGAGCCGTCGATGCGCGGTCAGTCCGCCGAGGTCGCCGAGGTAGGCGGAGGCCCGCATCGGCCCTCCGGGCAGGACGACCAGCGGCCTGCCCTCGCCCCTTACGTGGTAGGCGAGTTCGGTGCCGTCGGCGGCGGTGAAGGTCCCGGTCCTCATGACAGTGGATCCTCACGGCCGACCGGGTGTGGGCGCAAACTCCCGTTCAGCCGCCGAACCGCTCCCGCAGTTCCCGCTTCAGGATCTTGCCGCTCGCGTTGCGTGGCAGCTGCTCGACGAAGACGACGCGCTTCGGTGCCTTGAAGTGGGCGAGCTTCTCCCGGGCGTGGGCGATGAGTTGGGGCTCGGTGACCTCGCCGCGGGGGACGACCACCGCGGTGACCGCCTCGATCCAGTGGTCGTCGGGGAGGCCGATCACAGCAACCTCGGCGACGCCCTCGTGGGTGTAGAGCGCGTCCTCGACCTGGCGTGAAGCGATCAGTACGCCACCGGAGTTGATGACGTCCTTGACCCGGTCGACGACGGTGAAGAAGCCGTGCGCGTCGCGCACCGCGAGGTCGCCGGAGTGGAACCAGCCGTCGCGGAACGCCTCGGCGGTCTCCTCGGGCTTGTCCCAGTAGCCCTCGCACAACTGCGGTGAGCGGTAGACGACTTCGCCCTGGGTGCCGTCGGGTACGTCCTCGCCGTGCTCGTCGACGACCCGGGCGTCCACGAACAGGACGGGCCGGCCGCAGGAGTCCATCCGGCCCTTGTGCTCGTCGGGGCCCAGCACGGTGGCGAGCGGGCCGATCTCGCTCTGGCCGAAGCAGTTGTAGAAGGCCAGCCCGGGAAGCCGTTCGCGCAGCCGCTCCAGGACGGGCACCGGCATGATCGACGCGCCGTAGTACGCCTTGCGCAGGCCGCTCAGGTCGCGGGTCGCGAAGTCGGGGCGGTTGGCCAGGCCGATCCACACGGTGGGCGGGGCGAACAGGCTGTCCACCCGCCCGGCCTCGATCAGGTCCAACAGCCGGTCCCCGTCCGGCGCGTCGAGGATGAGGTTGGTGGCGCCGACCGCCAGATAGGGCAGCAGGAACACATGCAGCTGCGCCGAGTGGTACAGCGGCAGCGAGTGCGCCGGCCGGTCCCCGGCGCTCAGGTCCAGCGCGGTGATCGCGCTCAAGTACTCGTGCACCAGGGCCCGGTGGGTCATCATCGCGCCCTTGGGCAGCGCGGTCGTGCCCGAGGTGTAGAGCAGCTGCACCAGGTCCTCGGTGCGCGGCTCGGGACCGTCGTACGGCGGCGCGGCGGCCAGCAGCTCCAGCAGCGAGCCGTCCGCGTCGCGCAGCGGCAATGTCCTTACTCCGTCCGGCAGTTGGGCGGCGAGGTCCGGGTCGGTGAGCACCAGCGCGCTGCCGGACTGGCCGACGATGTACGCGAGGTCGTCGCCGGTGAGGTTCTGGTTGACCGGCACGTGGACGAGTCCGGCGCGGGCGCAGGCGAGGAAGCCGATGAGGTAGGCGTCCGAGTTGTGGCCGTAGGAGCCGACCCGGTCGCCGGGTGCGAGGCCCTGGTCGAGCAGGACACTCGCCGCGCCGGAGACGGCGTCGTCGAGTTCCTGGTAGGTCCAGGAGCGCTCGCCGTAGTCCACCGCCACGCGTGCGGGAGTGCGTCGGGCACTGCGGCGCAGTACCCCGTCGACGGTGCTGCCGTGTCCGGGCGTCATGACACATGATCCTCGGTCCGACGCCCGGACGGGTCAAGCCGGGAGGCCCGGCGCGCGGCGGCCGGACTCACATCGGCCGGACGTGTCCCTCCCAGTACGGGTCCCGCAGACGCCGTTTGTACAGCTTGCCGTTGGGGTCGCGGGGCATCTCGGTGATGAAGTCGATGCTCTTGGGCCGTTTGTAGCCGGCGAGTTGGCCGGCGCAGTGGGTGAGGAGGGCGGCGGCGAGTTCCGGGCCGGGTTCGTGGCCGGGGGACGGTTCGACGACGGCCTTGACCTCCTCGCCCCAGTCGTCGTGCGGGATGCCGAAGGCGGCGGCGTCGGCGACGGCGGGATGGGCGAGGAGCGCGGACTCGATCTCGGCGGGGTAGATGTTGACGCCGCCCGAGATGATCATGTCGATCTTGCGGTCGCGGAGGAAGAGGTAGCCGTCCTCGTCGAGGAAGCCGAGGTCGCCGACCGTGAAGAAGTCGCCGATGCGGTTCTTCTTCGTCTTGGCCTCGTCCTTGTGGTAGGCGAAGCCGCCGGTGCTCATCTTCATGTAGACGGTGCCGAGTTCACCGGGCGGGAGCCGGTTGCCGTCGTCGTCGAAGACCGCGAGTTCGCTGATGGGCCAGGCCTTGCCGACCGTGCCGGGCTTCTTCAGCCAGTCCTCCGCGGTCGCGAAGGCGCCGCCGCCCTCGCTGGCCGCGTAGTACTCCTCCACGCAGTCGCCCCACCACTCGATCATGGCCCGCTTCACATGGTCGGGGCAGGGGGCGGCGCCGTGGATGGCGTGCCGCATGGACGAGACGTCGTAGCGCGCCCGTACGTCCTCGGGGAGGGCGAGGAGGCGGTGGAACTGGGTGGGGACCATGTGGGTGTGGGTGCACCGCTCGCGGTCGATGAGGCGGAGCATCTCCTCGGGGGTCCACTTGTCCATCAGGACCAGCCGGTGCCCGATGTGCAGGCTGGCGCTCGCGAACTGGAGGACGGCCGTGTGGTACAGCGGCGAGCAGACCAGGTGCACGTTGTCGTCGAAGGGCTTGATGCCGAAGATGCCGAGGAAGCCGCCGAGGTAGGCCGACTCGGGCGGCTTGCCCGGCAGGGGGCGGCGGATGCCCCGGGGGCGGCCGGTGGTGCCGGAGGTGTAGTTCATGACCCAGCCGAGGGTGCGGTCCGCAGGCGCCGACTCCGGTTGTCCGTCGAGGAGTTCGGGGTACGGCCGGAAGCCCTCGACCGTACCGACCGCGTACCGGTGGGTGGCCGGGAGGCCGGCCTCGTCGGCGGCCTGGCGGACCGGCTCGGCGAACCGCTCGTGCGCGATGAGCACCTTGGCGCCGGAGTCGGCGACGATCCAGGCGATCTCCGGTGCGACGAAGTGGTGGTTGACGGGGACCAGGTAGAACCCGGCCTGGGTGGCGGCGAGATGGGCCGTGAAGAACTCGACGCCGTTGGGCAGGACGACGGCGAAGGCGTCGCCGGTCTCCAGTCCGGCGGCGCGCAGACCGTGGACGAGCCGGTTGGCGGCGGCGTGCAGGCGGCCGGCGGTCCACTCCTCGCCGTCCGGCGCGACGAGGACCGGGCGGTCGGGGTTCTGGGCGGCCTGGGCCCAGAAGCCGGCGGGGGGTGTGCTCACTGGCCGCTCCTTCCGGCGATGCGGTTGACGCGGTCGACGGCGTGCTCGAAGCCGCGGGTGAGGTCGTCGAAGACGGCCTGGACACTGCGTTCGCTGTTCATGCGGCCGACGATCTGGCCGACGGGGGTGCCGAGCAGCGGTTCGACCTCGTACTTCTGGATGCGGGAGACGGCCTCGGCGACGAGCAGGCCCTGGAGCGGCATGGGGAGGGTGCCCGGACCGTCCGGGTCGTCCCAGGCGTCGGTCCACTCGGTGCGCAGTTGGCGGGCCGGTTTCCCGGTCAGGGCGCGGGAGCGGACGGTGTCGCCGGACCCGGCGGCGAGCAGTTTGCGGGTCACGCCGGCCGAGTGCATGTCGGCTTCCGTGGTGGTCAGCCACAGGGAGCCCAGCCAGACCCCTTGGGCGCCGAGGCTCAGCGCGGCGGCGACCTGCCGTCCGCTGCCGATGCCGCCCGCCGCGAGGACCGGCAGCGGGTCGACGGCGTCGACGATCTCGGGCGTGAGCACCATGGTCGCGATCTCGCCGGTGTGTCCGCCGGCCTCGTAGCCCTGGGCGACGACGATGTCGATGCCGCCCTCGGCGTGCTTGCGGGCGTGCCGGGCGCTGCCCGCGAGCGCGGCGACGAGCACGTCGCGGTCGTGGGCGCGGGCGACGACGTCGGCCGGGGGCGAGCCCAGCGCGTTGGCGAGCAGCTTGATCGGGTAGTCGAAGGCGACGTCGAGCTGGTTGCGGGCGACCTGTTCCATCCACCCGGTGATGCGCCAGCCGGACGCCTCGCCCTCGGCGAGTTCGGGCACGCCGTACTTGGCGAGGGTCTCGGTGACGAACCTCCGGTGCCCCTCCGGGATCATCGCCTCGACCTCGGCCTCGGTGACGCCCTCGACCTTTTTCGCCGGCATCACGACGTCGAGGCCGTACGGCATGCCCTCGACATGCGCCTCCAGCCAGTCGAGGTCGCGCTTGAGGTCGTCGGGGGCGGTGTAGCGGACCGCGCCGAGCACTCCGAAACCGCCGGCCCGGCTGATGGCCGCGGCGACGGCGGGGAACGGCGTGAAGCCGAAGATGGCGTGCTCGACTCCGAGTTTCTTGCTCAACTCCGTCTGCATGGGCGCAGAATGCCGCAGTCCTCCGGACGACGGAAGGCTTTTTCTGATGCTCCGTCAGATTTTCTGGGGCGCTGCGGTGCCCGGCCGCCTCAGCGGTCCGCCGCCTCCAGGACCGCCATCGCCGCGTTGTGCCCCGGCACCCCGCTCACTCCCCCGCCGCGCACGGCGCCCGCGCCGCACAGGTACACGTTCGCGTGCCGGGTCTCCACGCCCCAACGGCCGGTGCCCTCCTGGGCGTAGGGCCAGCTCAGTTCGCGGTGGAAGATGTTGCCGCCGGGCAGCCGGAGGTCGCGCTCCAGGTCGAGGGGGGTCTTCGCCTCGATGCAGGGGCGGCCGTCGGCGTCGGTGGCGAGGCAGTCCGCGAGCGGTTCGGCGAGGTGGGCGTCCAGCTGGGCGAGCGTCGACTTGAGCAGTTCGTCGCGTACGGCGTCGTTGTCGCGGGCGAAGAGCCGGGCCGGGGTGTGCAGGCCGAAGAGGGTGAGGGTCTGGTAGCCCTGCTCGACGAGGTCCCGGCCGAGGATGCTCGGGTCGGTGAGGGAGTGGCAGTAGATCTCGGAGGGCGGTGCGGCGGGCAGCGATCCGGACGCGGCCTGGGCGTGCGCGGCGGCCAGTTGGTCGTAGCCCTCGGCGATGTGGAAGGTCCCGGCGAACGCCTCGCGCGGGTCGACCGAGGTGTCGCGGAGCCGGGGCAGCCGTTTGAGCAGCATGTTCACCTTGAGCTGAGCGCCCTCGGCGGGGGCGGGCGGTGTGTCGCCGGTGAGGGCGGCCAGTTGCTGCGGGGAGGCGCCGACGAGGACGTGCCGGGCGCCCACGACGCCTTCGCCGTCGGCGGTGCGGTAGGTGATCTCGGCGGCGCGTCCGTCCGTGTCGACGCGGACGACGTCGTGGCCGGTGGCGAGGACGGCGCCGGCCGTGCGCGCGGCGGTGGCCAGGGCGTCGGTGAGGGCGCCCATGCCGCCGACCGGGACGTCCCAGGCGCCGGTGCCGCCGCCGATGACGTGGTAGAGGAAGCAGCGGTTCTGCGCGAGGGAGGGGTCGTGGGCGTCGGCGAAGGTGCCGATGAGGGCGTCGGTGAGGACGACGCCCCGGACGAGGTCGTCGGTGAAGTCCCGCTCGACGGCGACGCCGATCGGTTCCTCGAAGAGCATCCGCCAGGCGTCCTCGTCGTCGACGCGGCGCCGCAGTTCGTCGCGGCCGGGCAGCGGTTCGGTGAGCGTGGGGAAGACCCGCTGGGCCAGCCGGCCGGTCGTGCCGTAGAGCCGCTGCCAGGCCGTGTACTCGCGCTCGCCGCCGGTCAGCCGGGCGAAGGCCTCGCGGGTGCGGCGCTCGCCGCCGCCGACGAGCAGGCCGGTGGGGCGGCCGTCGCGTTCGACGGGGGTGTACGACGAGATGGTGCGTCCGCGGACGCGGAAGTCGAGGCCGAGGTCCCGCACGATCTTCTTGGGCAGCAGGCTGACCAGGTACGAGTACCGGGACAGCCGGGCGTCGACCCCGGCGAACGGGCGGGTCGACACGGCGGCCCCGCCGGTGCCGCCGAGCCGCTCCAGGACGAGCACGGAACGCCCGGCCCTTGCCAGGTAGGCGGCGGCGACCAGGCCGTTGTGGCCGCCCCCGACGATGACGGCGTCGTACGTCCGCTGTGCGGGTCCCTCGTGTGCAGGCATGGTTCTTCGTAACACGAGGTGATCTAGGTCGGCCAGGGGTGGACGCGGGACGGTCAGTGGTTCCCTGGCGTCCGCCCCTGGCGCAGTGCGGCCACCCTTCGGTACAGCTCGGCCGCTTCCGCGGTGCGGCCGAGCTGTTCCAGGCAGTGGGCCTCGTCGTTGCGGCCGGACAGCGTGTCGGGGTGGGCGGGGCCCAGGACGTGTTCCCGGGTGGTGGCGACGCGGCGGTACTCGGTGAGGGCGTCGGCCCAGCGGCCCAGCCAGCCGAGGCCGACGGCGACCTCGCGGCGGCTGACCAGGGTGTCGGGGTGGTCGGGGCCGAGGACGCGCTCGCGGATGGCGCACACGTCGCGGGACTCCGCGAGGGCCTCCTCCCAGCGGCCGAGGCGGCCCAGGTTGACGCCGAGGCCGTGGCGGGCGCGGAGGGTCTCGGGGTGGGCGGGGCCGTGGACGCGGGTGCGGTCGTCGATGAGGGCGCGGTAGAGCGTGAGGGCGTCGGCGCTGCGGCCGAGGCGGCCCAGGCTGATGCCGATCTCGTAGCGGGCGGCGAGGGTGTCGGCGTGGTCCGGGCCGAGGGCCTGGGCGCGGGCGTCGGCCACCTCGCCGTAGGTGTGCAGGGCCTCCTGCCAGCGGCCCAACTGACCCAGCGCGTAGGCGACTTCGTAGCGGGTGACCAGGGTGTCGGGGTGGCCGGGGCCCAGCACGCGGGCGCGGGCGGCGGCGACCTCGCAGGCCATGCGGTACGAGTCCTCCAGCCGGCCGAGCCTGCTGAGGTTGAAGGCGAGGTTGTGGCGGCAGCGCAGGGTGTCCGGGTGCTCGGGGCCCATGGTGCGTTCGCGGGCGGCGAGGACGGACGTGTACACCTGGTGTGCGTCGACGTGGCGGCCCAACTGGCCCAGGACGTAGGCCATTTCCTGCCGGGCGGCGAGCGTGTCGGCGTGGTCGGCGCCCAGTGCCCGTTCCCTGGCGCGTGCCACGTGGGTGTACTCGCCGAGGGCGTCGTCCGGGTGGCCGGTGCGGCTGAGGGTGAAGCCGAGTTCGTAGCGGCTGGCGAGGGTGTCGGGGTGGTCCGGGCCGAGCAGCCCGGCGCGTTCGGCGGCGACCGCGCGGTGCACCTCGCCGGCCTCCGCCCAGCGGCCGAGGCGGCCCAGGCTCAGGCCCGCGTTGTGGCGTCCGGCCAGGGACCTGACGGCCTCCGGGGGCGGCGCGGACGGCGACTCGGGCGCGGGTCGCGCCACCTGGCCGGTGGCCGGGCGCGCGATCCACTCGCCCGTCAGGCCCGCGCCCGCGTCCGGCGGGGTGGTGCGCAGTCCGGCGCCGGTCGCCTTGTGTCCGGTGGTCATCCCGCGCGTCCAGGCCGGAAGGCGCGGCTCGCCGGACGCCGGTTCGGGCGCGGGCAGTTCGGGCCGCGGGGTCACGACGGTCGGCACGTACAGGGGTGTCGTACGGCCCATGGTGATGCGGCGGCCCAACTCGCGGGCGTCGTGCGGGCGTTGCTCGGGGAGCTTGGCGAGCAGGTCGAGGATGACCTGTTCCAGGTACTCGGGCAGTTCGGCGCGCCGGGCGCGGGGCGGCCGGGGCGCGGTGTCGCGGTGGCCGATGAGGATGGCCCAGGCGTCGCCGAGGTCGAACGGCGGCGCCCCGGTGGAGAGTTCGTACAGGACGCAGCCGAAGGAGTAGAGGTCGCTGCGCTGGTCGACCTCGGAGCCGCCGATCTGCTCCGGCGACATGTAGTGCGGGGTGCCCATCGCGATGCCGGTGCCGGTCAGCCGGGAGGTGAAGCCGATGTCGGCGCCGAGCCGGGCGATGCCGAAGTCGCAGATCTTCACCGTGCCGTCGCTCAGCCGCATGATGTTCGCGGGCTTCAGGTCCCGGTGCACGATGCCCTGTTGGTGGCAGTAGGCGAGCGCGGCGGCGACCTGCTCGGCGATGTCGACGACGACGGCTACGGGCAGCGGTCGCTGCTGGTTGTCCTCCAGGAGCTGGCAGAGGTTGCGGCCGTCGAGGAGTTCCATCACCAGGAAGAGGACGCCGTCGGACTCGCCGAAGTCGTGAACGACGGTCACCCCGCGGTGCTGGAGCGCGGCGGCGACCCGGGCCTCGCGCCGGAACCGCTCGCGCAGGACGCGGGTGAACGACTGGTCGTGGTGCGGGTTCAGCGGCTTGAGGCACTTCACGGCGACCTGCCGCCCCAGCGACTCGTCCCGCGCTCGCCACACCTCGCCCATGCCGCCGCGCCCGATCAGATCGAGCAGCCGGTAGCGGCCCTGGATCAGTCTGCTGTCCCCCATCTCCCGCGTTCGCCCCCGTAGGTGTTCGTCCCGCCCTCCCCTGGCTCGTCCAGTATGGCGAGCGATCGTCCGACTTTGTACGGGGCGGGCCGGGAGCCGGGGCCGAGCCGTGACACGGCGCGGATGATGTGCTTGGGCGGGAGTTGCCAGCGCACCTGTGCGGGAACACAGCGCAACAGGGTGCCGGTGGCGCGCAGGCGCCGGGTGACGACGGCGGGCGCGGGGGCGGGTCTGCCGTACAGCCGGTGGGCGTACGGCGGCAGGGAGGCGTACGCCAGGTGTGCCACGCGCCGCCAGAGCACCTCGCGCGCCGGGACGAGGAGGGGGTGCGTCGGCGGGCGGAGCAGGAAGTCGTCCACCGCGCGTGCCTCGGGTCCGGCGGCGAGTTCGGGCCGGACCCGCTCGAAGTAGGCGGCCAGCGCGGCCTGTTCGCCCGGAACGGCGGCGGGGTCGAGACCCACCAGGCGGGCGCTCTCGCAGTGTTCGGCGACATAGCGGTCGGCCTGGGCGTCGGTGAGGGGGAAGCCGGAGCGGCGCAGCACGTGCAGATAGGAGTCGATCTCGGCGCAGTGCACCCACAGCAGCAGCTCGGGTTCGTCGATGCCGTACCGCTCCCCCGTGTCGGGGTCCGTCGCGCCGAGCATGCCGTGGATCTTCCGGACCCGGGCGCCCGCCTTCTCGGCGGCCTCGGTGGTGCCGTAGGTGAGGGTGCCGACGAAGTTCGCGGTGCGCATGAGCCGGCCCCAGGCGTCGCGCCGGAAGTCCGAGTTCTGCATGACTCCGCGGACCGCCCGCGGGTGCAGGGCCTGGAGGTAGAGCGCGCGGACGCCGGCCACCCACATCATGGCGTCGCTGTGCACCTGCCATGTCACGGACCCTGGACCGAACAGCCCCGGGTCGCCCGTCCCAGGGGCATCCATGTCCGCAGGCTAACGCCGTACCCGCGGCATTCCCAGACCGATCCACGAGATGATCTCGCGCTGGATCTCGTTGTTGCCACCGCCGAAGGTGAAGATCACGGCGGAGCGGTAGCCGCGTTCCAGCTCGCCGTGCAGGACGGCGCCCGCGGAGCCCTCCTTCAGGGCGCCGGCGGCGGCGACGATCTCCATGAGCCAGGCGTAGGCGTCGCGGCGGGCCTCGGAGCCGTAGACCTTGACGGCGGAGGCGTCCTGCGGGGTGAGGGTGCCTTCCTGGACGGCGTTCACCATCTGCCAGTTGAGGAGTTTCATGGCGTCGAGCCTGGCGTGGGTGCGGGCGAGGAGGCGGCGGACCCAGGGGAGGTCGACGACGCGGCGGCCGTCGGCGAGCTTGGTCTCCATGGCCCAGTGCTGGACGTCGTGCAGGGCGCGGATGGCCATCGTGCCGTGGGCGGCGAGCGTGACGCGTTCGTGGTTGAGCTGGTTGGTGATCAGGCGCCAGCCCTGGTTCTCCCGGCCGACGCGGCGGGTGACGGGGACGCGGATGTTCTCGTAGTAGCTGGCGGTGGTGTCGTGCGAGGCGAGGGTGTTGATCACCGTGCAGCTGTAGCCGGGGTCGGCGGTCGGCACCAGCAGCATGGTGATGCCCTTGTGGGGCGGGGCCTCGGGGTCGGTGCGGACGGCGAGCCAGACCCAGTCGGCGGTGTCGCCGTTGGTGGTCCAGATCTTCTGCCCGTCGACGACGTACTCGTCGCCGTCCCGTACGGCCCGGGTCTTCAGCGCGGCGAGGTCGGTGCCGGCCTCGGGCTCGCTGTAGCCGATCGCGAAGTCGATCTCGCCGGAGAGGATCTTCGGGAGGAAGTACGCCTTCTGTTCGTCGGTGCCGAACTGCATGATCGTCGGGCCCACAGTGTTGAGCGCCATCAGGGGCAGCGGTACCCCGGCCTGCGCGGCCTCGTCGAAGAAGATGAACTGCTCCATCGGCGTCAGTCCGCGCCCGCCGTACTCCGTGGGCCAGCCGACGCCGAGCCAGCCGTCCGTGCCGAGCCGGCGGATCGTCTCCCGGTAGAAACGTTTCTGGGCGGCGGGGTCGGCGTACCGGGAGTAGGCGTGGTCGGGCACCAACTCGGCGAAGTAGGCGCGCAGTTCGGTGCGCAGCCGCTGCTGCTCGGGCGTGTATTCGAGGTGCACGGCGCCTCCAGGCTCCCAAGGCCGGTCCTGACGGCGCACACCGTAGAACGTGTTCCAGAAATTGGGAATGGCGAGGCGGCTATGCGGGCGCAGCGGAGGCCCGTGCCGGTCAGTCCAGGGTGGCCAGGAACTCCGCGCACGCTCGCGCGCAGTCCCGGCAGGCCCGCGCGTCCGCCTGGGAGTCGGCGTCCGGCCGCTCGTCGAAGAGCTGCGCGCACTCCAGGCAGACGAGCAGGCACCACTTGGCCTGGAGGCGGAGGGTGGGCTCGTCCTGGAGGTGGTGTTCGGCGAGCATCCGGCAGGTCGCGTCGCACACCTCGGCGCACCACAGCGCCTTTTCCCGCAGGAACGCCTCGTGGTCGGTCGGATTCGGATCCGTGCGGCCGACGCGCAGCACACAGGCCCGCGCGCACGCGGTGCAGGCCTGCGCGCAGGCGAAGCGGTCCTCCAGAAACCGGACCAGCTCCTGTTGGGTCGTCATCGCTGTCACGCCGTCCGGGTTGCCGCTGCGGGCCGCCGCAAACCCGGGGGCGGCTGCCCGGGGGTGCGGGGGCGCCCGGCGATCAGTACGGTGCTGTCCAGGTGTTCGACCTCGGACACGGGAGACCGCGCACGTCATCGAGGGGTTGAGGCGGCATGGCCGGCAAGAAGGCGGCAAAGCTGCCGCGCGCGACGTACGAGACCGAACTGCTGCGCCTGCAGACGGAGTTGGTGAAGCTCCAGGAGTGGGTGCGGGCCGAGGGCACCCGGCTGGTGATCGTCTTCGAGGGCCGGGACGCGGCGGGCAAGGGCGGCACCATCAAGCGGGTCGCGGAGCATCTCAACCCGCGGGTCGCCCGGATCGCCGCGCTGCCGAAGCCGACGGACCGGCAGCGCACGCAGTGGTACTTCCAGCGGTACGTCGAGCATCTGCCGGCCGCCGGGGAGATCGTGCTGTTCGACCGGTCCTGGTACAACCGGGCGGGCGTCGAGCGGGTGATGGGCTTCTGCTCCAAGGAGGAGTACCAGCTGTTCCTGCGCCAGTGCCCGATCTTCGAGCGGATGCTGGTGGAGGACGGGATCGTGCTGCGCAAGTACTGGTTCTCGGTGAGCGACGCCGTGCAGCAGGACCGGTTCCGGCGCCGCCTGGAGGATCCGCTGCGGCGCTGGAAGCTCTCCCCGATGGACCTGGAGTCCATCACCCACTGGGAGGACTACTCGCGGGCCAAGGACGAGATGCTGGTGCACACCGATGTCTCGGAGGCCCCCTGGTACGTCGTCGAGAGCGACGACAAGCGCCGGGCCCGGCTCAACATGATCGCCCATCTCCTCGACTCGCTCCCCTACCACGAGGTGGCACCGCCGGTCCTCGAACTCCCGCCCCGCCCGCCGTCCACCGGCTACGAACGTCCCCCGCGCGACCTCCAGACCTACGTCCCGGACCACGCGGCGAGCCTCTGAACCGGCCGGGCCGAGGAACACCGTGTCCCACCGCCCGGACGGGCGCCGCGTGCGGTGGCGGCGCCTGACACCCGGCATCGCCGCACTGTCCGGCTACCGGCGCGCCTGGCTGCGCGGCGACCTGCTGGCCGGTGTCACCGTCGCCGCGTATCTCGTGCCGCAGGTGATGGCGTACGCCGGGGTGGCCGGGCTGCCCCCGGTGGCGGGCCTGTGGGCGATCCTGCCCGCGCTCGCCCTGTACGCGGTGCTGGGCTCGTCCCGGCTGCTGTCGGTCGGTCCCGAGTCGACGACGGCGCTGATGACGGCGACCGTGGTGGGCCCCCTCGCGGCCGGCGACCCGGGCCGGTACGCCACCCTCGCCGCCGCCCTCGCGGCCACGGTCGGTCTGCTGTGTCTGGCCGCGTGGGCGGTACGGCTGGGCTTCGTCGCCGATCTCCTGTCCCGACCGGTGCTGATCGGCTATCTGGCGGGCGTCGCCCTGATCATGATCGTGGACCAGCTGCCCAAGCTCACCGGGGTGCCGACGACGGGCTCGGCCTTCTTCCCCCAACTCTGGTCCTTCGTGAGGCACTTGGACCGCCTGCACACCCCCACCCTGCTGTTCGCGGCCGTCCTGCTCGGCTTCCTCTTCACGGTGGCGCGCCTGTCCAGGGCGGTGCCCGGCCCGCTGCTGGCCGTGGTGCTGGGCACGGCGGCCGTCGCAGTCCTCGGCCTCGACGACCGGTACGGCATCAAGGTGATCGGCCATGTCCCGGCGGGACTCCCCACGGTCGGGCTGCCGGACCTCACCGAACTCCCCCACCTGGTGCTGCCCGCCCTCGGCGTCCTGCTCGTCGCCTACACCGACTTCATCCTCACCGCCCGCGCCTTCACCGGCGGCGAGGAGGACGAGGGCCCCGGCCTCGAAGCCGACCAGGAGTTCCTGGCCCTGGGCGCGGCCAACATCGGCGCCGGCGTCCTGCACGGCTTCCCGGTGAGCAGCAGCGCCAGCCGCACCGCGCTGGCCGCCTCCGCGGGCGCCCGCAGCCAGGCGTACTCGCTGGTCGCCGGGGCGGTGGTCCTCGCGGTCCTCCTCTTCCTCAGCCCCTTGCTGTCCCGCACCCCCTCGGTGGTGCTCGGCGCCCTCGTCGTCTACGCGGCCGTCCGCATGATCGACCTCTCCGGCTTCCACCGCCTCGCCGCGTTCCGCCGCCGCGAACTCCTCCTGGCCCTCGGCTGCCTGGCCGGAGTCCTCGCCCTGGACATCCTCTACGGCGTGATCGTGGCCGTGGGCCTGTCGGTGGCCGAACTCCTCACTCGGGTGGCCCGCCCGCACGACGCCGTCGAGGGCCTGGTCCCCGGGGTGGCCGGCATGCACGACGTGGACGACTACCCGCAGGCCCGCACGGTCCCCGGTCTGGTCGTCTACCGCTACGACTCGCCGCTGTTCTTCGCCAACGCCGAGGACTTCCGCCGCCGCGCGCTGGCCGCCGTCGACCAACAGGCGGTCCCCGTACGGTGGTTCGTCCTCAACACCGAGGCCAACGTAGAGGTGGACATCACCGCCCTGGACGCGGTCGACGGACTGCGCCGCGAACTCTCCCACCGGGGCGTGGTGTTCGCCCTGGCCCGGGTGAAGCAGGATCTGCGCCACGACCTGGAGGCGTACGGGCTGGTCGAGTCGGTCGGCGAGGACCACATCTTCCCCACCCTGCCCACGGCGGTGGCCGCGTACCGGGCGTGGAGCGACGGGACCGCGGGGCAGGGCGCGGCGGATGCGGCGACGTAGCGGGCGGGCGCTCCCCGGCCGCAACCGGCGGGGGCCGCTCCCGCCCGCGCCCGGAGATGGCACGGGAACCGTCCGCTGAGTAGCCTCCGAGGCATGCGGATCTCTGTTTCCTCGGACATGGACGAACCCGTGGCGCGCGCCCTCGTCGCGGAGCTGCGCGAGCGCGGGCACGAGGTGCTGGCGCACGGGGCGCTGCGGGACGGCGACGACGCGGCCTGGGCGGTCTGCTCGGAGGCGGCGGCCCGTGAGGTCGCCGCCGGGACCGCGGACCAGGCGGTCGTGTGCTGCTGGACCGGCACGGGCGCGTCGATCGCCGCGAACAAGGTGCCGGGCGTACGGGCGGCCCTGTGCACGGACGCATACACGGCGGACGGCGCACGCCGCTGGAACGACGCCAACGTACTGGCCCTCGGACTGCGCCTGACCTCCGAGCCGCTGCTCAGGGAGATCCTCGACGCCTGGTTCGCGGCCGGGCCGAGCCCGGACGCCGACGACCGGGACAACGTGGCCCACGTCGGCCGGCTCGACCTGAACAGGGCCGCTCCGTGAGCGGGTTCACGCGGGTCACGTGGACAGCAGGCCGGTGCGCAGCTTCTTGAGGGTGCGGTTCAGGAGGCGGGAGATGTGCATCTGGGAGAGGTTCAGTTCGCGGCCGATCTCGGCCTGGGTCAGCTCCCGGCCGAAGCGCATCTCGATGATGGCCCGTTCCCGCTCGTCCAGTCCTTGCAGGAGCGGGGCGAGCGTGTGGAGGTCCTCGAAGAGTTCCAGGGCCGGGTCGGCGTCGCCCAGGGTGTCCGCGTACTTCGGCGCGCCGTCGCTCTCGTCCTCTCCGCCGGGGGCGTCGATGGAACCGGCGACATAGCCGTTGGCGGCGACGAGTCCCTCGATGACCTCGTCCTCGGTCAGTCCGAGGTGGGCGGCGAGTTCCTTGACCGTGGGGGTGCGGCCGAGTTCGGTGGCGAGGGTCTCCTTGCTGCGGGCGAGGTCGACGCGGAGTTCCTGGAGGCGGCGCGGGACGTGCACGGCCCAGGTGGTGTCGCGGAAGAAGCGCTTGATCTCGCCGACGATGTAGGGGATCGCGAAGGAGGTGAACTCGACCTCGCGGGTCAGGTCGAAGCGGTCGATGGCCTTGATCAGGCCGATCGTGCCGACCTGGATGACGTCCTCCATGTCCCCGCCGCCCCGGTTGCGGAAGCGCCGGGCGGCGAAGGCCACCAGGGACAGGTTCATCTCGATCAGCGTGTTGCGGGCGTACTGGTACTCCTGGGTGCCCTCCTCCAACTCCCGCAGCCGGTCCAGGAAATGCCTCGACAGGACGCGCGCGTCCTTGGGGGCAACCTTCGACCCGTCCTCGATCCGGGGGAGTTCGTCGGCTGTGTGCCGTGTTCCCGTGCGGGCGGGGGCGGTTGCGCCGAGGGTGTGCACGGAGGAGACCACGATGCCGCCTTCAGTGGGGGGACGGGACGAACCCCACGTGCCCCCTCCGGGCGACTTCATGTCCATGCGGACGGAAATTTGTTCGCCGGCAGATCCACGCGGACGGACACCTCCGGCCCGGCAGCCGTGCGGCGCGCTCCCGGCCCGTCATCGTCTACAGTTCCGTAGACGGTCTACAGGATTGTAGTCACCTGGTGGACGACGGAACACGGGGAGGACCATGCGCCGGACCATCCTGGTCGTCGAGGACGATCACGCGCTGCGCGACGTGCTGATGCGCGGGCTGCGCGACGAGGACTTCGACACCGTGCCCGCGTCGGACGGCGCCACCGCGCTGCGGCTGGCCACCGACGACATCTGTGCCGCCGTGCTCGACATCGGGCTGCCCGACGCCGACGGGCGGGACGTGTGCCAGGCGATGCGCGCCAACGGGTTCCGCTCCCCCGTCGTCTTCCTCAGCGCGCACCACCGGCTGCCGGACCGGCTGGCGGGGTTCTCGGCCGGGGGCGACGACTACCTGCCCAAGCCGTTCCATCTCGCCGAGCTCGCCGCCCGGCTGCGCGCGGCCCTCAAACGGGCCGCGCCGCCGCCCGCCGCCACGGCGGGCGACCTGGTGCTGGACGCCGTCCGGCACACGGTCGACGTGCGGGGCGCCCGGATCGATCTCACGCCGACCGAGTTCCGGCTGCTGGCCGCGCTCATGGCGGCCCACGGCGGCATCGTCAGCCGCCGTGAACTGATCCGGGCGGGCTGGCCCGAGGGGGCAGTGGTGCACGACAACACCCTCGACCAGTACCTGACCCGGCTGCGCCGCAAGCTGCGCGCGGCGGGCAGCGAGCGGACGATCGGCACGGCGCGCGGGATCGGCCACCACCTGTCATGAGCGGTCCCCGCGGCGGGGCGCGCGCGACCGCCGTCCTGCGCCGCTCGGCGCCGAAAACGCTGCGCGGCCGGCTCTCGCTCGTGGCGCTCCTCACCGCCACCCTGCTGATGCTGGTCCTGACCGTCGCCTTCAACTCGGTGGCCGGGCACCGCCTCCAGCACCAGGCCGACGACGAACTGCGCACCCGCGCCGCCGCCGTGGAGACGACCGTCGACACCAGCGGCCCGACGGTACGCGTCCTGGAGACCTCCCACGACGCGCTCCTCGACGCCGACGTGTGGATCTACTCCGGGCGGCGGCTGCTGGAGGCGCCGCCGGCCGCGGGCTCCCTGACCCGGGTCGCCGACGCGCTCGCCGGGCGCGGCGGGCAGCGGTGCGTCACGGCCGACGCGCACGGCCCGCTGCGCCTGTGCTCCCACCTGGTTCCCGGCCGCGCCGGCGGGGCCACCATCGTCACCGCGCTGGACCTCTCCCCCTACCGGAGTTCGGCAGACACCCTGCTCCTGGGGTCGCTCGCCCTGGACTTCGTCATGCTCGCCTGCACCTACGTCCTGACCCGGCTGGCGGTCGGCCGCGCCCTGCGGCCCGTGCGCACGATGACCGACCAGGCAGGCCAGTGGAGCGCCGTGGCCTCCGGGGAACGCTTCGGCAGCACGCGGCTTCCGGCCGAACTCGCCCGTCTCGGCGCCTCGTTGGACTCGATACTCGACCGCATCCGCACCCTGCTGCGCCACGAGCGGCAGCTGACCGGGGAACTCTCGCACGAGCTGCGCACCCCGCTGAGCCGGATCATCGCCGAGCTCGACTGGTGGCGGGCCCACCCCCGCACGGCCGAGCAGACCCGCGCCAGCCATCAGGTGATCGCGGAGGCCGCCGAGTCCATGCGCAGCATCTGCGACACCCTCCTGGCCGACGCCCGCGAGGGCACCCTCACCGCTCCGGGCACCGCGCCGATGCTGCCCACCCTGCGCGGGACCGCCGAAGTCCTGTGCGTGCCCGGCCGGTTGACGGTGACGGTGGACGGCCCGAGCCTGGTGGCCGGAGTACCGCCCGCCCTCCTCGAACGCATCGTCAGCCCCCTGCTCGCCAACGCCTGCCGCTACGCCCGCTCCACGGTCACCGTCCGCGTGCGCCCCGCCCCCGAGGGCGTGGGCGTCGACGTCACCGACGACGGCCCGGGCGTACCGTCCGCGTTCACCGGGCTGCTCTTCGAACCCGGCCGCCGGGCGGACCCGGGCGACGGCCACACCGGGGCGGGCCTCGGTCTCCCGCTGGCCCGCCGCCTGGCCCGTTCCGCCGGCGGCGAGGTGACGTACGACGCCGGGCACACGCCCGGGGCGCGGTTCGTGGTCACCCTGCCCGCGGGATGAGCGGGAACCGGTTCCTCACCTCGCGACGGCCTGCCCGACATCCTTGCGGGAGAACGCCAGATAGCCCACGAAGCCGAGGATGGCGACCGTCCAGGAGAGCGTGACCGGTCCGAGGCCCATGGCGAGGCCGCCCCGGGCGTGACTGACGGCCATCCAGTCGGCGACGGACGCGCCGAGCGGGCGCGTGATGACGTACGCCGTCCAGAACGCGGCCACCGCGTTCAGGGCGCCCCACCGGTGCGCGACGGCCGGTACGGCGATCGCGACGGCGTACAGGACGGCGGAGCCCAGGTAGCCGAGGCCGATCGTGGCGGTGAGGTCACCGGCGGCCGTGCCCAGCGCGAAGGTCGCCAACACCGTTGCCCAGTAGAAGAGTTCACGGCGCCGGGTGTGGATGCTGTGGATGGACAGCGTGCCCTCGGAGCGGTACCAGAGGGCGAACACGGCAGCCAGGGCTGCCATGAAGAACGGTGTCGAGACCGCGTACGGCACACCGAGGCCGACATGCAGGACGTCGGCGGCCATCGTGCCGAAGACACTGACCATGACCACCGCGGTCCAGTAGATCCAGGCCACGTACCGCCGGACGGCGAACTGCACCGCGAGCGCGGCCACCAGGGCGACGCAGCCGAGACCCACGGCGGGGATCGGGCCGAAGGCGTGGGCCAGGAAGTCGGAGGCCGTCTCGCCCATGCCGGTCGTCAGTACCTTGATGATCCAGAAGTAGACGGTCACCTCCGGCACCTTGCTCGCCGTGCGGAGTACGTGGCCCGGAGGCCGATGGTGCGCGAGGTGATCTGTCGTCATGGCAGGCACGATGACACGGTGTCCGGTGGTCGTCCCAGCCCCCTTTGCCAGAGCTTTTGCGCTTCTGGTGCGTGAGTTGGCCGAGGCCCGTCCGAGCCTGAACACAACCTGAACGCGAGGACCGATCGCCTGGTCAGCGGCGTGCGGCCGGTGATAGAAGCATCGCTCCGGCGCCTCGGCGACCACCACCATGGCGCCCCGAAGGGGACCGGCGGACCATACCGCCGATCCCCTCGTGAGCGGTGCTGCCGACAGACAGCGCTACCAGCGATACCAACGGCCGCTCCCGCCCTTCGGACGGGCCACGAAACCGACGAGCCACAGCACCAGCACGATGATCGCGACCCACCAGAGGATCTTCAGCGCGAAACCCGCGCCGAAGAGAACCAGGGCCAGCAGAAGAACAAGAAGCAGCGGAATCATAGTTTTCAACCTCCGAGCCTCCGAGTGCCCGCCGATTCCCACTTCACTCCCACGGATTCTCCGAGTGGGGCCCCCAGCAGCGGAGACCGCGGGCGAGAAAGTCCGGAACCACCACCACAGCGGCCCGGCGCGGTGGCGTCACCGGGACTCGGGCGGGGCATCTTCCAGTACAGGGCATCGCCGTCAGGGGATTCCCTGCCTGGCTGACGCACCGGGGCCATCACATACTGGCGGTGCCTGCCGGGAACGGAAGATCCGCGGTCCGCGGGACGCCTTCGGCACGGGTGGGCGTACACGCGGGCGGACGGGTCGACCGTACGAAGGAAGGGAGCACGGCATGGGCATGCGGGGTTCTCGTTTCCACCGGGGGTACGCCATGACCGCACGTGACGAGGCCGCTCGCGGCCTGAGCGACATCGAGGGCTTCCTGTACGAGGAGGCCCACCTGGGAGCGGCCCGCCGCCGTCTGGCGGACCTCACCGCGCGCGTGGAGGGGCTCACCGCCGAACAGCGGCGGGACATCGGGAAGTGGTACGTCGACGAGCAGCGGTATGTCGCCCGCATGGTGACCGACCACATCGCCGAACGCGTCGACGCGATGGAGGCACGGCACCAGGCCCGCATCCGGCAGTGGCTGCGGGGCACCCTCGTCGCCATGGTCCTGGTCACGCTGGCGATGGGCGCGTGCGTGGTGGTGGTCCTGGGATCGTCGCGCTGACGACCGCGCCCGGCCCGTGACCGGCGCCACGGCGCGCTCCGCACATGGATCCGGGTGGCCCTTCCGGAGGAAAGGACCACCCGAGCCGGACGGAGGGACGCCGCCTCTACGCTTCTGCCGCGCGCTACTTCTGCCGCGCCAGCCAGTCGGCGAAGCGCGTTCCGGCGATGTGCGCGTCAGGACCCGGCAGGAGTGTGCTGTCCTCCAACTCGGCGCCCCAGTAGGTCGCTTGCGGGTCCGTGACGATCTTGCGGGGGTCGTCCTGGGCGCTGAGGCCCATGCGGATGAACTCCTCCAGATGGAACACCTCGGGACCGGCGACCTCCACCACCCCGCCCACCGGGTCCGCGACCGCGGCGCGGGCCACGGCCTCGGCCACGTCGTCGGAGACGATCGGCTGGATCTTCGCGTCGGGCAGATGCACCGTGTCGCCCTGGGTGACCCCGTCCGCGAGCCCCTTCGCGAACTCGAAGAACTGGGTGGCGTGGACGATGGAGTAGGCGTTGCCGGACGCCTTGATCAGGTCCTCCTGGGCCTGCTTGGCGCGGAAGTACCCGCTGCCCTGGAGGCGGTCGGTGCCGACCACGGACAGCGCCACATGGTGCGCGACGCCCGCCTCGGCCCCCGCCTTCAGCAGGTTCGTCGTCGAGGTGCGGAAGAAGTCCATGACCGCCCGGTCCTCGAACGAGGGCGAGTTGGACACGTCGACCACGACCGACGCGCCCTTCAGCACCTCGGCCAGCCCCTCGCCCGTCAGCGTGTCGACGCCGGTGCTGGGCGCCGCCACGACCACCTCGTGTCCCTGCTCGCCGAGCCCGGCGACCGCCTTCGAACCGATGAGCCCGGTGCCACCGATCACTACGACCTTCATGACGGAATTCCTCTCGGGTGTGCGTGATGCCTGCACACAGAGAGACCGGGCACCGGCTCCGTCTGTGACACCGCCGGTTCGACGAGTTTTCCCGTGGCCGAGACGTCCTGCGTCGACGGCGGTCAGGAGGGCGGTGTGGCGCCGCCGTCCAGTGCGGTCACGTAGGGGGCGAGCTTCTCCGGGTTCATGACCCACAGGGCGCGTTCGACACCGCGTTCCGAGATGTCGAGGGTCAGCAGCACCACCGGCGTCCCCCCGGCCGAGACGAGGACGGCCGGGCCGCCGTTGGCCTCGACCCAGCGGGTCTCCTTCTCCGGCCAGAAGCGCGGCGCGAAGGCGGCGAGGTACCGGGATACGTGCACCAGGCCGACGACCGGGAACCTGGACGCCCCGCGCAGCCCGTTCCCGTCGGTGTAGCTGACGACGTCCTCGGCGAGGATGTTCTCCAGCACCGCCAGATCGCCGGTCTGCGCGGCGGCGAGGAACACCTCCATCAGCCGCCGGTGCTCGGTGGCGTCGACGGGCTTGCGGCGTTCCGAGGCGATGTGTCGGCGGGCCCTGCTCACCAGCTGGCGGGTGTTGGGCTCGCTGGTCTCCAGCATGTCGGCGATCTGCCCGTAGGGGTAGTCGAACGCTTCCCGCAGCACGTAGGCGGCCCGTTCCACGGGATTGAGCCGCTCCAGCAGGAGGAGCACCGCCGTGTCGAGCGCCTCGGCCCGCTCGGCGCCCAGCTGCGGATCCGCGCGCGTGTCGACCGGCTCCGGCAGCCAGGGGCCGATGTACGACTCGCGCCGCACCCGGGCGGACTGGGCGACGTTGAGCGCCAGCCGGGCCGTGACGGTGGCGAGGAACGCCTTCGGCTCGCGGACGACGTCACGGTCGGTGTGCTGCCAGCGCAGCCACGCCTCCTGGAGTACGTCCTCGGCCTCGGTGGCGCTGCCGAGCACGCGGTAGGCGATGCCGAAGAGCCGGGGCCGCGCCGCCATGAAGACGTCCGCCGCCTCGTCGAGGGAGTCCGTGCCGACCCCGATACCCATGCGTGCCGCCTTCAGTTCCGACCCGGTTCGCGCGAGCGCCCGCCCATCGTACGGCGGCCCTCGCGCCCCGCTCGCGACCGCCGGGCAGGTCAGACGCCGTTCTCGGGTCGCGCGGCGGTATCGCGGCCGGCGTCGAGTTCGGTGACCAGGCCGCGCAGGACGGGGCCGTACTCGGGGTGGGCGAGCGCGAACGCCATCTGGGCGACCAGGTAGTCGGCCGGATTCCCGGTGTCGTACCAGCGGCCCTGGATGACCTGTCCGTACACCGCGCGGGTGGCGGCGTAGGCGTTGATCGCGTCGGTCAGATAGACCTCGCCGGTCCTGCGCTCGTACCAGCGGCGGGTCTGCTCGCGGAGTTCGTCGATGATCCCGGGGGTGACGACATAGCCGCCGATGGCCGCGTACGCGGAGGGCGCGGCGGCCGGCTCGGGCTTCTCGACCAGGCCGGTGATGCGCAGTTGGCCGTCCCCGAGGTCCTCCTTGACGACCGGCACGCCGTAGCGCTGGGACTCGACGGGGTCCATCGGCATGAGGGCCAGCACCGGGCAGCCGGTCTGCTCGTAGGCGCGGGCCAGTTGCTGAGCCCGGGGGATCTCCGCCACGAAGACGTCGTCGGGCCACAGCACGAGCACCGGTTCGTCGCCGAAGGCACGGGCCGCGTTGAGCACGGGGGTGCCGTTGCCGTAGGGGCCGTACTGGTCGAGGTAGGTGATGTGGCCCTGCCGGGCCAGCTCCGCGACCTCCTCCACCGCGTCCGCGTAGGCCGTCTTGCCGTCCTCGCGGAGCTGGTCGACGAGGGCGGGGTTGGGGCGGAAGTGCTCCTGGATCAGGGACTTGCCGCCGGAGACGACGATGGTGATGTCGGTGATCCCGGAGTCCACCAGCTCGCGGACGGTGTGCTCGATGACCGGCTTGTCGCCGACCGGCAGCATCTCCTTCGGCGTGGCCTTCGTCAGCGGCAGCAGCCGGGAGCCGAGCCCTGCGGCGGGAATCACGGCCCTGCGAATCGTCGGGGACATCACGTCTCTCTCCGGTCGGGCGGCACCCGCCGGCAGGCGGGCACACCGTGCCGGGCCGACGCTACCAACCGCCCGTGGCCGGCCTCGTGCGGCGCCCTGGGGCGAAGCCGAGGAGAAGGTCGAGCGGGTCGACGCGTGGCCGTCCCGGCAGTGACGGTTCGACGATAGTGAGACCACGTCGGTCACGGGAGAGCTGTGGACGTCCACACTCCGTCTGCGGGTTCCAAAAGGGCAGGTGCCGCCCACCCGGGAGAAGTGCGGAAGGCGAGCCGGCCCGGGCGCAGCCGGCCGGCGAGGTGGAGCGTGCGGGTCGGCTCGTCGTAGCGGTGCAGACGGCCGCCGGTCTCCGCCGCCAGGCGCACTCCGTGGGCGTCGGCCAGTCGCGCGGTGAAGTCGCCGACGACCTCGCCGGGGCGGATGCCGATCTCGGCGGCGAGGTAGTAGGCGGCGAGCTTCGAATGCCGGGTCACCGACGAAGTCGTCGCCGGGACCCACGTCGTGATCGTCGGAGTGGTCGAAGTGGCGGGCGGACGGGCCGGGTTGCCGCTGGCGTACTTCCGGGGGCGGTTCGGCCGGCTGTCCATGGGCGACTGACTTCAACTCCGCCGGGGCTCCGCGAACCGTACCGGCGCTGAGTTCGTCCTCCACCACCCGGTGCGTCTACTGGGCTGGCGGCTGCGGACGCCAGGTGCCGTCGAGGGGGATGTCGGCGGCGGCTGCGATCCGGTCCCTGGACGCGAGGAGGCGAGCCCTTAGGGCCGGCAGGTCCACGTCCACCAGTGTGCCGTTGCGTTTGACCACCCGGCCGGTGACGAGGACGGTGTCGACCAGGCCGGGGTGGCCGGCGCTGACGATGGTGGCGGCCGGGTCGGTGACGGGGAAGACGGTCAGGTCGTCGGTGCGCAGGAGGATGATGTCGGCGTCCTTGCCGGGTGTGATGCTGCCGGTTCGGGTGGCGAGTCCGCAGGAAGCGGCGGCGTCGACGGTGGTGAAGGCGAGCAGGTCGCGGGAGCGCAGGCCGCCGTCCAGGCCGCGCTGGACGGCGAAGGCCGTGCGCATGGTGGAGAACATGTCGCCGCCTGCGGAGGGGACGTCGTCGACGGACAGTGTCGGGCGCAGTCCGGCGGCCATGGCGCGGCCGGTCATCGGGGTGCCGAAGCCCATCTTCAGTTCGACGTCGGGGCTGATGGACAGCGAGCTGCCCGCGTCGGCGAGCATGCGCAGTTCGTCGTCGCTGAGCCCGTTGCCGTGCACGAAGGTGGTGGTGTCCCGCAGCAGGCCGTGGTCGCGCAGTTCGGCGACGGCCCCGCTCACGATGTCGACGTGCAGGCTGGTGCGCAGGCCGAGTTCGGCCGCCAGCTTCAGTTCGTGGGCGACGGTGTCCATGTCGGTGGCCTCGGGACCCCGCAGTCCGAACGCCATGGTGACCGCGCCGCCGTCGAGTCGGGAGCGGACGCGGCGGACGGCGGCGTCGACGGGGTCGGCGGTGCCCCATCCGGCGCCGAGGCAGAAGATCGACCGTCCGGGCGCGTCGCGCAGTGCGGCGACGGCGGCGTCCTCGTGCTCGGGGGTCTGGGCGACGTGGTACCAGTCCAGCATCGTGGTCACGCCGGAGTGGAGGGCCTCCAGGCGGCCGAGGAGGGTGCCCGCGTAGACGTCCTCGGGCTGGTAGTGGGGTTTGACGGTGCCGTGCATGGCCGCCGCCCACTGGGCGAACGTCCAGTCCGCGCCGACGCCTCGGAACGCGGTCTGCCAGGTGTGGCGGTGGTTGTCGACGAAGCCGGGCATGACGATCCGGTCGGTCGCGTCGATCACCTCGGCGTCCGGGGCTTCGATCCGTGCGGCGACCTGGACGATCACGCCGTCCTCGATGAGCACGTCGCCGCGGGCGAGATCCCCGACGGCCGGGTCCATGCTGACCACGGTGCCGCCACTGAGCAGGGTTTTCATCGGATGCGCTCCTTCGCAGATGTTTCCGGATGGATCAAGGTCAGGTGGTGGCGGCCGTCGCGATCGCGCGCAGCCGGACGCCGGTCAGGCGCGGACGGCTTGGGTTTTCTGCCGTAGGTGGCCGATGAGGGCGAGCGTCAGGGCCAGGCCGCCGGTGAAGTACAGCTGCACGCGGGTGTCGTCCTGGCGGGCCATGAGGGCCAGGACCGCCAGCACTCCGGCCAGTGCCACCCACGTCAGGGCCGGAAAGGCCCACATCTTCACGATCAGCTTCTCGGGTGCCTCCCGTTCCAGCCGGCGGCGCGTCCGCAGTTGGGCGGCGGCGATGAAGCCCCACACCACCAGCACGGCCACGCCGACCATGTTGAGCAGCCAGGCGAAGACCGTCTGCGGCCACCAGTAGCTGAGCAGCACCGCCGCGAAGCCGAAGGCGGAGGAGGCGATCACCGCGCGCCTCGGGACTCCGCCGGAGACCGTGCCGAGGGATTTCGGGCCGTGTCCGCGGGCGGTCAGGGAGTACGCCATGCGGGAGGAGCCGTAGATGTTGGCGTTCATCGCCGACAGCAGGGCGACTAGGACGATCACGTTCATGACCTGGCCGGCTGCGGGGATGTCGAGGTGGTCGAGGGCCGCCACGTACGGGCCGCTGGTGGTGACGGCGGGGTCGCTCCACGGGATCAGCGTGACGATGACCAGCATGGAGCCGACGTAGAAGACGGCGATCCGCCACATCGCGGTGCGTACGGCTGTGGCGACGCCGCGGACCGGGTTCTCTGACTCGGCGGCGGCGATGGTCACCGTCTCCAGGCCGCCGTAGGCGAAGACCGAGGTGAGCAGGCCGATGACCAGGCCGTTCGTACCGTGGGGCAGGAAGCCGCCGTCCCCGGTGAGGTTCGTTGTGCCCGGGGCGTGGGTGCCGGGCAGCACGCCGAAGATCGCGAGGCCGCCGAGGATCAGGAAGAGGGAGATCGCGCCGACCTTCAGCGCGGCGAACCAGAACTCGAACTCGCCGAAGTTGCGGACCGCCGCGAGGTTCGTGGCGCAGAACGCGGTCATGAACAGCAGGACCCACATCCAGGAGGGCGTGCCGGGGAACCAGCCGGTCATGATGCCCGCGGCGCCGATCGCCTCGGCGCCGACGCCCACGCACAGCAGGGTCCAGAACATCCAGCCGGCGGTGAAGCCGGCCCAGGGGCCGATGGCCCGCTCGGCGTGCACCGAGAACGATCCGGAGGCCGGGTCGGCCGCCGACATCTCGCCGAGCATGCGCATCACCAGCATGACGAGCACGCCGGACAGTGCGTAGGCGAGGACGATCGACGGTCCGGCCGCCGCGATACCCGCGCCGGAGCCGACGAACAGGCCCGCGCCGATGACACCGCCGAGGGCGATCATCGACAGATGGCGCTGCTTGAGCCCGTGGGCGAGCGAGGTGTCGGTACGGGGCGAGTCGCCGTCGGATGTGTCCGCGAACGCGGTGTTGGCGGAGCGACGGTTGTGCAGGTGGGACATGGACATGCACCTCTTCGTCGAGCTGCTGGGCTCAAGGGCCGCTTACGGCCGGAACCGGCTCTGATGGTGTGGTTCAGGCAGTGGCTGTGGCGGTGTGCACGGCGTCGGCGGCGGCCAGTGCGTCGGCGACCAGGTCGGCGGTGTCCTCGGTGCCCGCGGCCAGCCGGACCAGGCCCGGCGGAACCGACTCGGCGATCTGGTCCTCGCTGAGCATCCCGCGCCACATGGACGCCGGGTGCACGGCCAGGGACTCAACGCCGCCGAGGCTGGCCGAGCGCAGGGAGTAGCGCAGCCTGCCGAGGAACGCGTCGGCCGTCTCGAAGCCGCCGGTGAACTCGATGCCGAGCACCCCGCCGAAGCCGCTCATCTGGTCGGCCGCCAGCTTGTGCTGCGGGTGGGACGGCAGGCCGGGGTAGTGCACCTCGGCCACGGCGGGATGCCTGCTCAGCGCCTCGGCGAGGGCCTGGCCGTTGGCGTTGTGGCGGGGCACGCGCAGGGGCAGGGTGCGCATGCCGCGCAGCAGCAGCCAGGCGTCGACAGGGCCGAGGGTGGCGCCGGTGAGGAGGCCGACGTCCCAGATCCGGTCGAGGAGTTCGGCGGATCCGGCGATCACTCCGGCGGAGACGTCGGAGTGGCCGTTGAGGTACTTGGTCGCGCTGTGCCAGACCAGGTCGATGCCGTACTCCGCCGGGCGCTGGTTGAGCGGGGTGGCGAAGGTGTTGTCCGCCATGGTCAGCACGTCGTGCGCGCGGGCCAGGTCGGCGACGGCCCGCAGGTCGGTGATCTGGAGCAGGGGGTTGCTGGGCGTCTCGACCAGGATCAGACGGGTCTGGGGGGTCAGGGCCTTGGCGAATGCTTCGGGGTCGGTCTGGTCGACCTGGGTGGTGGACACACCGAGGCGCGGGAGCAGGTTCATCAGTACCGAGCCGGTGCCGCCGTAGGTGGACCTCTGCCCGATCACATGGTCGCCGGCGGAGACCAGGGCGAGGACGGCGGTGGTGAGCGCGGCCATCCCGGACGCGGTGACCAGGGCCGCCTCGGTCCCCTCCAGCTCCGCGACGACAGCCGCGACCTGGGCGTGGTTGGGGTTGCCGAAGCGGGTGTAGAAGTCCTTGCCGCGCGGTTCGACGGCGCCGCGGGCGAACGTCTCGCCGTCCTCGGCCCAGAACGTCGCCGTCTGGTAGATGGGCGGTGCCACGGCACGGGTGGGATGGATCCCGCGATCGGCGTGGACGGTGATGGTGCTCTTGCCCGGCATGGCTGCCCTCCGTGGACCGTTGAGGTGACGCCATGAAGCGTGAGCGACCAACGCCAGGAAATGTCCTGATCCCGGCAACTTCGGCAGTAAATTGCGCCCACCGTGGGCTCAGGATTGTGGTACTCGATCGCCTGGCGCAATAATCTGCCGTCATGGATGAGGTGGACCGGGCGATTCTCGCCGTGCTCGAAGACAACGGCCGGATCAGCAACAACGAGCTCGCCGCCCGGGTCGGGCTGTCGCCGTCCCCCTGCCTGCGGCGCGTGCGGCAGTTGGAGGAGGCCGGGATCATCCGCGGTTACCGGGCGCTGATCGATCCGGCGGCGGTCGGTCGCAGTCTGCGGGTGTTCGCCGGGGTACGGCTGATGCGGCACACCCGCGCGGACGTGATCGCGTTCGAGCGCGGGATCACTGGGCTGTCCGAGGTGGTCGCCTGCCACCACATCACCGGCAACTTCGACTACCTGCTCCAGGTCGAGGTCGCCGACCTGCCCGCCTACGAGGACTTCCACGCCAACCAGCTGGCCGCCCTGCCCGCTGTGGCCACGGTGACCAGCTACGTCACCATGAAGACGCTCTCCGCCGGCCCCAGTTGACGGTCGTGGCCTAGCCGGTCACAGGGTGATGGTGCCGCGGACACGGATGACGGCGGCGCCGCTGACCCAGACCGTGCCGTCCGCATCGGCGCCGACCTCGATCCTCGCGGCGCGTCCCACTCTCGCGCCCTGGGAGACCCGGTAGTGGGCAGGTGCGGCGCCGGTGGAGATGAGCCACTGTCCCACGGCGGCGTTCATGCTGCCGCACGCGGGATCCTCGGGCACGCCGGCGCCCGGGGCGAACGTACGCAGCTCGAAGGCGTACTCGGATCCCTGGGGCCGGGCGCCGATCGCGCCGACCATCGCGTCCGGGATCAGGGCCAGGTCGGGTTCGAGGGCGAGGACCTCCTCGGCGGTGGCCAGCTGGAGCACGGCCCAGCCGGGACCGTTGTCGACCCACTGATGAGCCACGACCCGCTCCCGCGTGATGCCGAACGCGGCCACGATCCGCTTGAGGTAGTCCTCGTCGAGTGCGCCGGTACGGATGCGGGGCGGGGCGGCGAAGGACAAGGCGTCCTCGCCGCGGCGCACGGTGACCAGGCCGGCCGCGCACTCCTGCACGAGGTGCCCGGCATGACGCGGGGTACCGCCGCCGTCCAGCCAGGCGCGGGCGGAGCCGAGGGTGGGGTGCCCGGCGAACGGCAACTCGCCGCCGGGCGTGAAGATCCGCAGCCGGTAGTCCGCCTCGGGGACCGTCGGGGGCAGGACGAACGTGGTCTCGGACAGATTCGTCCAGCGCGCCAGCTGCCGCATCTGCTCATCGCTGAGGTCCGTCCCGTCCAGGACGACCGCGACCGGGTTGCCGGAGTAGGGGGTCGTGGAGAACACGTCGACCTGCATGAACTCCCGGGTGCGCGACATGGTCATGAACACCTTTCAGCAGAGGCCGTCACTGGGGCCATCTCAACGGCTGCCCACGTCACCGTGACAGGGCCAGTCACGGCCGAGTGGACTGATTACCGCGTCCCGGTCGGGATCGCCAGGAGGCCGCCGACGAAGGTGTGCGTGGGGTTGAGGTCGCACAGGGCGTCGCCCGGGCGGTGGGCGGGGTGAAGGCCCACACTCGTCCGAGCCCGTGACCTTCACTGCCGCAAGGTCGATACTTGTCGCAGGAACGTCCCAGCCACCCCCGCCAGAACCCGCTTCCGACCGCCATGGACCCCCACGGACCGCCCGGACCGATCACCGATGAGCCCCCTCTCTCTGATCAGCAAAAGCACAGGTCAGGGACATATCTACCAGTCTCGCCAGGAGGTACCCATGAAGATGCTGATCAACGTCGCGGAGACCGTGGTGACGGACGCGCTGCGGGGCATGGCAGCCGCTCACCCCGAGTTGACGGTGGACATCGAGAACCGGGTGGTCGTACGGCGGGACGCCCCCGTGGCGGGGCAGGTCGCGCTGGTCTCCGGTGGTGGGTCGGGGCACGAGCCGTTGCACGGGGGGTTCGTGGGTCCGGGGATGCTGTCGGCGGCCTGTCCCGGTGAGGTGTTCACCTCGCCCGTGCCGGATCAGATGGTGCGTGCCGCCGCCGCCGTGGACAGCGGGGCCGGGGTGCTGTTCATCGTGAAGAACTACACGGGTGACGTCCTCAACTTCGACATGGCGGCCGAGCTGGCCGAGGACGAGGGCATCCGGACCGCCAAGGTGCTGGTCAACGACGACGTCGCCGTCACCGACAGCCTCTACACCGCCGGGCGGCGCGGTACCGGCGCCACCCTGTTCGTCGAGAAGATCGCCGGGGCCGCCGCGGCCGAGGGGCAGCCCTTGGAGCGGGTGACGGCGATAGCCGAGCAGGTCAACGAGAACTCGCGCAGCTTCGGCGTCGCGCTCAGCGCCTGCACCACGCCCGCCAAGGGCAGCCCCACCTTCGATCTGCCGCCGGGCGAGCTGGAGTTGGGCGTCGGCATCCACGGCGAGCCGGGCCGGGAGCGGCGGGCGATGATGACCTCGGGCGAGATCGCGGACTTCGCCGTGAACGCCATCCTGGAGGACATGCCGGCGCGCAACCCGGTGCTGGTCCTCGTCAACGGCATGGGCGCGACCCCGCTGCTGGAGCTGTACGGCTTCAACGCCGAGGTGCACCGGGTGCTCGCCGAGCGCGGGGTCACCGTCGCCCGCACACTGGTGGGCAACTACGTCACGTCCCTCGACATGGCGGGCGCCTCGGTCACGCTCTGCCAGCTCGACGAGGAACTGCTGCGGCTGTGGGACGCGCCGGTGAAGACGCCGGGACTGCGCTGGGGCGTGTGACACGGCAGCGCGGCCGGCCAACTCACCCACCACGCAAGGAGATCCAGTGCTCGACGCCGACTTCTTCCGCCGTTGGTTGACGGCGACCGCCGCCTCGGTGGCCCGCGAGGCGGGACACCTGACCGACCTCGACTCCCCCATCGGCGACGCCGACCACGGCGCGAACCTCCAGCGCGGGTTCACCGCCGTCACGGCCACCCTGGAGAAGGAGGCGCCGGCCACCCCGGGTGCCGTCCTCACCCTCGCCGGGCGGCAGCTCATCTCCACCGTCGGCGGCGCCTCGGGGCCGCTCTACGGCACGCTGCTGCGCCGTACCGGCAAGGCGCTCGGGGACGCCGCCGAGGTGAGCGAGGAGGAGTTCGCGGCGGCGCTGCGCGTGGGAGTCGACGCGGTGATGACGCTCGGCGGGGCCGCACCCGGCGACAAGACCATGATCGACGCACTGGTCCCGGCGGTCGACGCGCTCCCGGACGGTTTCGCCGCCGCGCGCGCCGCCGCCGAGGAGGGCGCCGCGGCGACCACTCCGCTCCAGGCCCACAAGGGCCGGGCGAGCTATCTCGGGGAGCGGAGCATCGGGCACCAGGATCCGGGCGCGACCTCGTCCGCGCTGCTGATCGCCGCGCTCCAGGAAGCCGAGGACACCGGGGAAACCGGGGAAACCGGGGAAACCGCAAAGAACGAGGAGCCCGGCGGTGAGTGACGAGCGGCTCGTGGGGATCGTGCTGGTGTCGCACAGTGCCCAAGTCGCGGCTTCCGTGGCCGAGTTGGCGCGCGGACTGGCCGGCGCGGGCGCGGCCGTGCCGCTGGTCGGGGCCGGTGGCACCGAGGGCGGCGGGCTCGGCACCAGTTCCGAACTGATCGCCGCCGCCGCCGCGTCCGTGGACCGCGGCGCCGGAGTCGCCGTCCTCACCGATCTGGGCAGCGCCGTGCTCACCGTGAAGGCCCTGCTCGCCGAGGGCGACGAACTCCCGCCCAACACCCGCCTGGTGGACGCCCCGTTCGTCGAGGGCGCGGTGGCGGCGGTCGTCACGGCCTCGACCGGAGCGGACCTCGACGCGGTGGAGGCTGCGGCCGTGGAGGCGTACACGTACCGGAAGGTGTGAGACACCCGGCCGCTCGGAGCACACCCACCAGATCCCAGGACACCCGGCCGCTCGGAGCACACCCGCCTGATCCGGGGACAGCCGACCGATCCGCACACTCCCAGCCGGTCCAGGCACACCCGGATCAGTCCGGGCCGCCTCCGCCCCCGTACCGCCTCCGTCCCCGGGCCATCTCCATCCCCGAGCCGCCTCCATGCCCGGGCCGCCTCCGTCCCGTGCGCTACGACACGCCCTCCGCCGCGATGGCCAGCGCCGAGCGCAGCGTCCTCGCCGCCTCGGCGTCGCCCGCCGTCGCGTCCGGCGCGGTCTCGGCGGGGCTCCACGCGAAGCGTTCGACCGCCGCGCGCAGTGCCGCGTTGAGCATCGCCGCCTGGATCAGGGGGCGCAGGTCGTCGGCGGGCAGGCCGGCGCGCTCGGCCAGGGCGCGGGCGAACGCCGGTTCGGCCTCGTCGTAGGTCTGGAGCCAGATCGCGCGCAGGCCCGGTTCGGTGCGGGTGAGGCGTACCAGTGCGCTGCCGGTGGCGCCGTCGGGGCCGGTCGCGGCGAGGAGGCCGGTGGTGAGGTCCGGGCCGAGGAGGTCCTCCAGGGGGAGGCCGGGCGGCCACTCCCGCAGCCGGGCGGCGATCACGTCGATGCCGGCCGAGAACAGCGGTCGTACGCAGCTCTCCTTGCTCGGGAAGTAGCGCCACACGGTACGCGCCGAGACGCCGACCGCCTGTCCGATCTGTTCGCCGGTGGTCGCCGTGACGCCCTGGGCGACGAACAGTTCGACCGCGGCCCGGGCGATCTCCAGCCGGATCTCGGCCTTGCGCGCCTCGGTGAGCGGGGGCCGTCCCGTGCGTCCGCTGGATGCGGTCATCAGTTCCCTCCGGCTGGGGTCGTGCGGTGACCTCCGGGGATTCTGCACCATGATCCGCCCACCAATTTATGTCACTCGCAGACATTAAGTCGTATGGTGAGGGCACAACGGGCGCGGAGCCCTCGCACCACGAACAGGAGCACCTCATGACCAACCTCATCACCAGTGGACTCGACGGACGCAGCGTCATCGTCACCGGAGCGGGTTCGGGCATCGGGCGCGCCACCGCCCTGGCCTTCGCCGCGCAGGGCGCCAAGGTCGTGGTGGCCGATCTGAACGCCGACGGCGCCGAGGCGGTCGTCAAGGAGATCGAGCAGGCGGGCGGCACCGCGCTCGCGGTCACGGGCGACCTGAGCGAGCAGGCGGTCGTCGACGAGGTGACGGCGACCACCGTGGAGAGGTTCGGCGGGGTCGACGTCCTGGTGAACAACGCGGGGATCATGGACCGCATGTCGGCCCTGGCGGACGTGGCCGACGCGGAGTGGGAGCGGGTCATCCGGGTCAATCTGACCGCGCCGTTCCTGCTCACCCGGGCCGTGCTGCCGCACATGCTGGCGGCGGGCCGGGGCGCGATCGTGAACACCGCCTCGGAGGCGGGCCTACGGGGCAGCGCGGCGGGCGCCGCCTACACGGCCTCCAAGCACGGGGTCGTCGGTCTGACCAAGAACCTCGCGGTGATGTACCGCAAGCAGGGCATCCGCGCCAACGCCATCGCCCCGGGCGGTACCGCGACCAACATCTCCGTGGACGCCGACCCCGAGGCCCTCGGGCCCGCCGCTCTCGGCCCGCACTTCGTCAACGTCGGTCGCGTGGCCGGCCCCGAGGAGCAGGCCGCCGCGATCGTGTTCCTCGCCTCGGACGCGGCGAGCAACATCAACGGCGTGATCCTGCCGGTCGACGACGGCTGGTCGGCGGTCTGACCCCCGTCGACCGCCGCCCTACGACCCCGACCTCACCCCCGCCCCCGCCCCCGGTGTCGCCGGCGGCGTCGGCGTCGTTCCGGCGGCCGTTCCCGCCACGAGTTGCCGCGCCAGCCGCCGCCCGGTCTCCACGGCGGCGGCGTGGTCCTCGATGGGCTTCACCCGGGAGTCCTTGAACACGATGTAGGTGACCCCGGCATCCGTACCGCCGCCGCGCGGATCGGCGCGGATGCCGAGGCCCTTGGCCGTGGCGTACGACGCCTCGCCGATGATGTCGTGCGGGCCGACGTCCCCCACGACGGCGTACTGCACCCGGTCCCGGTAGACGACGGCGGCGACCGAGCCGCCGCCGATCCGGTGGTCCCGGTGGTTCCAACGGGCGCTGGCGGCGGGGACCACGATGTACGGGAGCCGCTCGGCGTCGAGATAGCGGCCGTCGGACTGCTGGTAGGCGGTCATCGCCGAGAAGAGCGGGTCGGTGCGCGCGTTGCAGCGGGCGCCGGCCTGTCCGTCGCAGTCGATGTCCATGTCGGCCTTCCAGTAGACGGCCTCCTTGGTGCCGCAGACGGGGATCGTCGCGGGCGCCCCGTCGTCGGTGCGGTACCGGCCGCGCGAGACGGGGGCGCAGTCACGCACCTTGGCCAGCAGGTCGGCCGCCGCGACATCGCCCTCGCCCCGCGGCGCCGCGGGACCCGCCAGGGGACGGACGGGTTCGGTCGCTCCGGCGGCGGGCAGCGTGGTCGGGGCGAGCAGGGCGGCGCCGGCCGCGACCAGCGTCAGCGTCTGGACACGCACGATGAGGACCCTCTCCTGGGGGATCTGACGGACACTCAGTCCACCCTGGTACCGGTCCGATCGCACGGCCACTGATAGGGGGCCGGACGGTGCACGCCCCCGAATTACGGGGGGTCCGAGGCACTCCCGACGGGGGCCGGGGGCCCGAGCCGTGTCGGCTCCGGCCGCCCGACCGCCCGCGCCGGCGCGGGATCAGCGACGACAGCGGTCCGCGCCACCGGCATGAACTCCCCACTCACAGGGGTGAGTTCAGCCGTGAGGTGTTCAGCATACGTAACCTTCGCGACCGATCTTCAGCGGCGCCCCTCTTGATGCGATTGCCCCACCCGCGTCATATTGGTCCGGACCTTTCAGCTCGTGTGATGCCCGTGCCGGACCGGGGAGGCAGAATCGTGCGACGCGTCCGGGTCATTCCCGCTCTCCCCCGTGCCGCCGGCGCCTGTGCCGCGCTCCTGCTGCTCACCGCCTGCGGTGCGGACGGCGGCGGGGACGGAGACGGTCACGCGCCGGGTGCCCCGGTCGGCGTCACGGCCGCGGCGGGGAGCGCGACCACCGTGCACGTGATGTGGGACGCGGTGACGGCTGACCCGGGCATCCGCGTCTACGAGATATACCGGGGCACCACGAAGGTCGACGAAGTGCCGGGTTCCGAGCACATGGTGGACGTCACCGGGCTCAAGTCCGCGACCGTGTACGCCTTCACCGTGCGGGCCCGGGACACCGCAGGCCGCCTGGGACCGAGCAGCCGGGAGGTGCGGGCCCGGACCCCGGTCGCGGTCGCGGCGGACCGCTCGGCGCCCACCCGCCCGAGCGCCCCGCGGGGCCGGGTCGTCGGCAGCCGGGCGGTCCAGCTCTCCTGGGGCGGCTCGACGGACGACCGGGGCGTGGTGTCGTACGACGTCTACCAGGGCGGGGCGAAGATCCACAGTGTGGGCGGCGCGCAGACGGCGACCGTGGTCACGGGGCTGCGGCCGGGCACGCGCTACTCCTTCACCGTGCGGGCCCGGGACGCCGCCGACAACCTCTCGCCCGCAAGTGCGGCCGTCCGGCTCACCACGGCGCCGGGCGGTGACGACGGGCGGGGCACCGCCCCCACCGGCTTCGGCGCGAGCACGCACCGGGGCGACGACGGCGCCTACTACATCGACCTGTCCTGGGTGCCGCCGCGCACGGACGGCGTGGTCACGGAGTATCAGATCGACCTCGACGGGCGGCCGGCCACCTCTCTGGTCTGGGGCGGGACCGCCCCGCGCGACCGGGCGACGTACAGCTTCTACGCGGGCCGGACGGCCGGGGAGAGCCATCGGGTGCGGCTGCGGGCACGGCTGCCGGACGGTACGTGGGGCGGGTTCTCGGCGGAGCGGACGGTGACGACCGGCGAGGCCGCGCCCTGAGGGTTCCCGCCGTCATCGCCTCGAACCGCCGGGATGTCCGCGAGGCCGGTGATCACCCCCCGCCCCGGCCACGCGGACGCCTGCCGGCCCGGGAACCGCTGCGCCCCGCCCCCCTGAGCCGGACGAAGGAATCCGTCACCTGCCCGGTCGCCGTCCGGGTGCGGGACGCGCCCGGGACGCGTTGGCTTCCCTGGAGGCAGCACGGCCGTTTCCCGATCCCGGCGGCGCAAGGGATGTTCCGCCAACCGTGCCGTTGGAGGGCAGTCCCATGCGCACTTCTCAGCTCCTACTCCGCTCCGGCCTGACCGTGACAGCCGCCGCCGCTCTTCCCCTCGCCCTGACCGCCGTTCCGGCCGGCGCGGCCTCGGGGATCTCCGTGAGCACGACCGGGACCACCGTCTCGGTCACGACCAGCGCGTGCTCCCAGAACCGCACCACCGGAGTCTGGGGCACCGGCTCACTGCTGACCAGCAGCCAGGCGAGCTTCGCCGAGGGGCGGAAGGCGACCCTGGCGGGCACCACCGTCAGCCAGTCCACGGCCTGGACGAACGTCACACCGGGCACCTACACCGTCATCGTCATGTGCCAGAACTCCAGCACCCCCGCGGGCACCCAGTCCCTGATCGTCTCCGCCGCCGCGACCCCCAGGGCCACCGCCACGGCCACGCCCTCGCGCGGGGTCATGGGCGGGCTCGGCGGGGCCACGAAGGACTACGGCCCGCTCACCCTGGGAGTCGGCGCGGGCCTGGTGGGAACCGGTGTCATCGCGACCGCCTGGTTCCTGCGCAGACGCGCGAAGCCCTACCGACTCTGACCGTCCCCCTCTCTGTCCCTGTTCCCGTCCCCATGGCCGAGGGGCCGCCCTGTCGTCGGGCGGCCCATCGACCCTGTCCTACGGCAGCTCGGCGAACTCCTCGATCGCGTGGGTGAGCCAGCGCGTCCAGAAGGTCTCCAGGTCGATGCCCGCGCGCAGCACGAGGTGCCGCAGCCGGTCCTGGGGGCTGTCCCGGTCCGGCGGGAAGTCGTGCTTCTCGATCGCCTCGTACTCCGCCAACTGCCGCCGGTGCAGGTCGAGATGGCGGCGCAGGTCGGCCTCGATGCCGTCGGTGCCGACCACCGCCGCCGCGCGCAGCCGCAGCAGCGTGGTGTCGCGCAGCGGCTTGGGGTCCTGGGCGGCGGCGGTCCAGCGGGCCAGTTCGGCCCGGCCCGCCGGCAGGACCTCGTAGCTCTTCTTCTGGCCACGGGCCGGCTGCTCGGGCGTGAGCGCCCGGATCTGGCCCTCGGCCTCCAGTTTTCCCAGCTCGCGATAGATCTGCTGGTGCGTGGCGGACCAGAAGTAGCCGATCGACTTGTCGAAGCGCCGGGTCAGCTCAAGCCCCGAGGACGGCTTCTCCAGGAGGGCGGTGAGGATCGCGTGCGGGAGTGACATGGGGTCATCCTAGGGACGGCCCTCACAGGGCGGCGGCGACCTCGGTGCCCTGCTTGATGGCCCGCTTGGCGTCGAGTTCGGCGGCCACGTCGGCGCCGCCGATCAGGTGCACGCTGCGTCCGGCGGCGGCCAGTTGGTCGTAGAGGTCGCGGCGCGGCTCCTGGCCGGTGCACAGCACGATCGTGTCGACGGGGAGGACCGTGCTCTCGCCGCCCACGGTGACGTGGAGCCCGGCGTCGTCGATCAGGTCGTAGCGGACGCCCGGGACCATGGTGACGCCCCGGTGCTTGAGTTCGGCGCGGTGGATCCAGCCGGTGGTCTTGCCGAGTCCGGCGCCGACCTTGGTCTCCTTGCGCTGGAGGAGGTGGACGGTGCGCGGCGGGGCGGGGCGCTCGGGGGCGGTGAGGCCGCCGGGGGCCGCGTAGTCCATGTCGACGCCCCAGGCGCGGAAGTACGTCTCCGGGTCCTCGGCGGCCTTGTCGGCGCCGTCCGTGAGGAACTCGGCGACGTCGAAGCCGATGCCACCCGCGCCGAGGATCGCGACGCGCTCGCCGACCGGGACGCGGTCGCGCAGGACGTCGAGGTAGCCGACGACGCTGGGGTGGTCGACGCCGGGGATGTCGGGGGTGCGCGGGGTGACTCCGGTGGCGACGACGATCTCGTCGTAGTCCGCCAAGTCCCCAGCGGTCACGGGGGTGTTGAGCCGTACGTCCACGCCGTGCTCGGCCAGCCGGGTGCGGAAGTAGCGCAGCGTCTCGTCGAACTCCTGCTTGCCCGGGACCTGTCGGGCGACGTTGAGCTGTCCGCCGATCTCGCTCGCGGCGTCGTACAGCGTCACGCGGTGGCCGCGTTCGGCGGCGGTGACCGCGCTCGCGAGTCCGGCCGGGCCCGCGCCGACGACGGCGACGCGTTTGCTCAACCGGGTCGCGGAGAGGACGAGTTCGGTCTCGTGGCAGGCGCGCGGGTTGACCAGGCAGGAGGTGATCTTCCCGCTGAAGGTGTGGTCGAGGCAGGCCTGGTTGCAGCCGATGCAGGTGTTGATGGCGTCGGAGCGGCCTGCCGCGGCCTTGGCGACGAAGTCCGGGTCGGCAAGCATCGGGCGGGCCATCGACACCATGTCGGCGTACCCGTCGGCGAGCAACTGCTCGGCGAGTTCGGGGGTGTTGATGCGGTTGGTGGTGACGAGCGGGACGGACACCGCGCCCATCAGCTTCTTGGTCACCCAGGTGTAGGCGCCGCGCGGTACCGAGGTCGCGATGGTCGGGATGCGGGCCTCGTGCCAGCCGATGCCGGTGTTGATGATGGTCGCCCCGGCCGCCTCGACCGCCTTGGCGAGGCCGACGACTTCGTCGAGCGTGGAGCCGCCGGGGACGAGGTCGAGCATCGACAGCCGGTAGACGATGACGAAGTCCTCGCCGACCGCCTCGCGCACCCGGCGCACGATCTCGACGGGGAAGCGCGTCCGGTTCTCGTAGGAGCCGCCCCAGCGGTCGGTGCGGTGGTTGGTCGGGGCGGCGATGAACTCGTTGATGAGGTAGCCCTCGGAGCCCATGATCTCGACGCCGTCGTAGCCGGCCCGGCGGGCGAGGCGGGCGGTGCGGACGTAGTCCTCGATGGTCTGCTCGACCTCGTCGTCGGTCAGCGCGCGGGGCCGGAAGGGGCTGATCGGCGCCTGGAGGGCGCTCGGTGCGACGAGGTCCTGGTGGTAGGCGTACCGCCCGAAGTGCAGGATCTGCAGCGCGATCCGCCCGCCCTCGCGGTGTACGGCGGCGGTGATCCCGGCGTGCTGTTCGGCCTCGGCGTCGGTGGTCAGCTTGGCGCCGCCCTCGTAGGGCCGTCCGGCCTCGTTGGGCGCGATGCCTCCGGTGACGATCAGGCCGACACCGCCCCGCGCGCGGGCCGCGTAGAACTCCGCCATGCGCTCGAAACCGCGCTCGGCCTCTTCCAGGCCGATGTGCATGGAGCCCATGAGGACCCGGTTGGGCAGTGTGGTGAAGCCCAGGTCGAGGGGTTTCAGCAGGTGCGGGTAACGGCTCATCGGGCCCTCCGTGCGCGGTGTGGTGCGTCTTTTGTAGAGGACGGACAGCCGCTTGTGCAACTAGTTGCACAAAGGCGTGGGCGAGCCGGTCACCGGATCCACCGGGCGATTCACAGGGATCCGTTACCCGTTCCTTATCGGGGGGAGTCGAGAATCACAGGGAGGCGTGCCGCGGGATGCCGGGCGCCCGGGCCGAGGGAGCGAGCCGTGACGCACGACCCTGAGCACGACGACCACCGTTCCGGGGCGATACCGCCGATGCCGGACCACGCGCCCGAGTGGGAGGTGCTCACCGGGCCCGGCGGGGCCGAGCGGGAGCACGGTCTCGGCCGGCTGTGGCGGCAGCGCTCGAAGCGGTCCCGGGCGGTGATCGCGGCGGTCACCGTGGGTGTGCTCGCGCTGGGCGGCAGCGTCGCCTACGCGGCGACCTCGGGAGGTTCGGGCAGCGCCGCGATGCCCGCCGCGGCCGGGTCCGCCGCCCCGTCCGGTTCGCCGTCGCCCGGCGGGCCCGGCTTCCGGCACGGGGGCGGCATGTGGTTCGGCTTCGGCGTCGGCGGCAAGGCCGTGCACGGCGAGGCGACGGTCAAGGACGACTCCACCGGCAAGTGGGTCGTACGGATCTGGCAGCGCGGAACGGTCACGAAGGTCGACGGCGACCAGGTCACCGTCAAGAGCGACGACGGAACCTCGTGGACCTGGACGGTGGGGTCCGGCGCGACGGCCCAGAACTCCGCCGCCCTCAAGAAAGGTGACACCGCCTCCCTGATCGGCACCCGCTCCGACAGCGGCAAGCGCACCGCCGACCGCGCGTTCACGGGCACCCTCGACCGCAAGGGCCAGGGCGGACCGGGCAGGTTCGGCGGCGGCCACGGCCCCTGGGGGCGCGGCGGCCCGAGCGCTCTGCCCAGCCCGTCCGGCAGCGGCGCTACGACCTGACCACGCCCCCCGATCCGACACCGATCACGACAGTCGCGTACATCTCCTCGGAGTACGCCGACCGCGTCTCAAGCCCCGCGCCCCTGAACGCCTCGACCGCTGACGGGAGTTGGCGCTCGCTGGTCTCGACGAGCAGGCAGCCGCCGGGGGCGAGCCAGCCGGGGGCGGCGGTGGCGACCGCGCGGAGGATGTCGAGGCCGTCCGTGCCGCCGTCGAGGGCGACCAGCGGCTCGTGTTCACGGGCCTCGGCCGGCAGGAGGCCGACCTCGGCGCTGGGGACGTAGGGCACGTTGGCCGTCAGGATGTCGACGCGTCCGCGCAGCGCGTCGGGCAGGGCGGCGAACAGGTCGCCCGTGTGGACGTGTCCGCCGAAGGCGGCGACATTGCGGCGGGCGCAGCGCGTGGCGGCGGGGTCGATGTCGGCCGCGTGCAGTTCGACGCGGCCGAGGGCCGCCGCCAGCGCCGCGCCGACCGCGCCGGAACCGCAGCACAGGTCCACGACGACGGCCGCGTCCGGCGCCTGGGCGAGGGCCTGTTCGACGAGGAACTCGGTACGGCGCCGGGGCACGAACACACCGGGTTCCACGGCGATGCGCAGACCTCCGAACTCGGCGTGGCCTACGACGAGTTCGAGGGGCAGTCCCGCGACGCGGCGGTCCACCATCGCGGCGGCCTCGTCCGAGGTGCGGGCGGCGGCGAGGATCAGCCGCGCCTCGTCCTCGGCGAAGACGCAGCCCGCGGCGCGGAGCGCGGCGACGACGGAGGCGGGGGGAACAGGGGAAAGAGAGGGCATGGAAGCCGAGAGCCTTTCGGAAGGGGGCCGAAGGGCGCTCTCGCGGTCACCCGCTACCGGTGATCCGAGCTGTCCAGAGGTGAGAGCACCCGGCACGACACAGCGGAAATGGGTCTCACCTCCCACGAGTTCTGGGCCGCGGGACGTCCGCGACGGAGGGCAACAGTACCCGAAGGGCCACGCCCGCGGGGAGCCGGGTTCCCGGCCGAGTTGTACTGTGCAACCAGGACGTCGAAGGGGACACAGCGTGCGAGCGGACCGGGCCGTGGAGACCATCCAGCGCGAGATGACCACCTTCGCGCGGCGCGCCCGGGCCTCGGCGGGCCGGCTGCACCCCGAGCTGTCCCTGGTGTCGTACACCCTGCTCAGTCACCTGGAGGAGCGCGACGGCCGCCGGGCCACCGATCTGGCCGCGCACTACGCGCTCGACAAGTCCACGGTCAGCCGCCAGGTGTCCGCCCTGGAGCGCGCCGGCCTCGTCGAACGGCGTCCCGCTCCCGAGGACCAGCGTGTCCAGGTCCTCCATCTGACGGACGCCGGCCGCCGGATCCTCGCCCAGGTCACCGAGAACCGCCAGGCCGCCTTCCGCGAGCGGCTGGCGGACTGGCCGGAGGAGGATCTGCGGCGCTTCGCCGGCTATCTGGAGCGCTACAACGCGTGGCCGCGGCACCCCGCCGAGCAGGGGTGAGGGGTTCGGCCCCGCGCTACGACACTCCGACCGCACGGCCCTCGGTCAGATGCTCCGGCGCCCGCGCCGCGAGGAACTCGGTGGTCCGGCGGAGCCGGAAGCCCAGCGTCTCGTAGAGCCGTATCGCGCTGGTGTTGCCCGCGCCGGTGTGCAGGAACGGGGTCTCGCCGCGTTCGCGGATGCCGTGGGCGACGGCGAGGACCAGCCGGCTGGCGAGGCCCTGGCCGCGGACGGACGGGTCGGTGCAGACGGCGCTGATCTCGGTCCAGCCGGGCGGGTGCAGCCGCTCGCCGGCCATGGCGACGAGGGCGCCGTCCCGGCGGATGCCCAGGTAGGTGCCGAGTTCGACGGTCCGGGGCAGGAAGGGGCCCGGCCTGGTCCGCTCCACCAGGTCCAGCATCTCGGGCACGTCGGCCGGGCCGAGGAGGACCGCCTCCGGATCCGGCGCCGCGGCCAGCCCGTCGTCCACCATCTGGACGCCGTCGATGTCGAAGGTGATCTCCCAGTCGTCCGGGACCTGCTCCCGGCAGCCGAAGAGCGCGATCTCGGCGCCGGGACCGGAGAACGCGGCGACGTCCGCCCAGTCGTCGGCGTCGGGCTCGCCGGGCAGGGCCAGCCACGGGGACACGTCGGCCGGGTAGCGCAGGATCCGGCCGCGCCGCTCGGCGAAGCGGGCGTGCGGGCCGGTGAGGGAGGCGCGGGCCGGGTTGTCCAGGACGCGTTCGTCGGACGTGCTCATGCGGTGACCTCGATCACGATCTTGCCGCGCGCGTGACCGTCCTCGACGGTGCGCAGGGCCTCGCCGGCCTGTTCGAGCGGGAAGGTCCGGGTGACGTGCGGGTCCAGCCGGCCGCTCACCACGAGCCGTGCGACCTCGTCGAGCACCGCGCTGTTGCGGGCGCGTTCGACGCGGGCGCCGCCGAGCTTCTCGACCTCGGGGGCGGGCGCCCCGGCGGTGATCAGCTTCGCGGGGTCGTCGAGCAGGGTCGCCGCCTCGGCGAGCACGTCGCCGCCGATGAGGTCGTAGACGCCGTCGACACCGTCCGGCACGGCCGCGCGCACCCGGGCGGCCAGGTCGGGGCCGGAGGGGACGTGGAGCGCGCCCAGCGACTCCACGAAGTCCTTCTTGCCCTCGCTCGCCACGCCCACGGCGCGCAGTCCGAGGGCGCGGGCGATCTGCACGGCCGCGGAGCCGACGCCGCCGCCCGCGCCGGTGACCAGCAGGGTCGCGCCGGCGGGCAGGTCGAGCTGGCGGACGCCGTCGTAGGCGGTCGCGGCGGCGACGGGCAGGGCGGCGGCGTCCGGGAAGGAGAGTCCGGCCGGCTTGTGGGCGGTGACCGTCACGGGCAGCAGGGCGTACTCGGCGTAGCCGCCGGCCACCGTGTTGCCGAAGACCGCGTCGCCGACGGCGATTCCGTCCACGCCCGCGCCGATCTCCTCGACGACGCCGGAGACCTCGTTGCCGAAGACCGCGGGGAAGGTGCGCGTGTCGCTCTCGCCGGGCCGCCGGTAGCCGGTGCGCTGCTTCCAGTCGACCGGGTTGACCCCGGCGGCGCGTACCGCGACGAGGACTTCACCGGGACCGGGACCGGGCCGGTCCGCCTCGACGAGCGCCTCCGTCTCGGGTCCCCCGTATCGCGTGAAGACGTATGCCTTCGGCATCGGCTCCCTCACTCTCCTTCGCAGTCGCCACTTCACCGGCACTCAGGACCAAGGCCGATCACCGGACGGCTATTCCCCGCGGCCCGGAGAGTTCATACGGCCGCAATGATCGGCGCTACCCCTCGGACCTGGGCATACCCGGTGAACGCGTACCGTTGAAGTGAGAACCGCTGATCACGCTCGCCCGGCGGACCCGCGCCGCAGCGACCTGGAGGCTCCACCCGTATGCACGTCACCCGAGGTTTCACCGGACGCCCCCGCGTCCCCGACGCCGGTCTGCCGCCCGGCCAGTACGACGCGGGCGACGACTGGCCGGTCCTGTCCGCCGAGGTCACCCCCGACCTGGCACCGGCGGACTGGACCTTCCGCGTCGACGGACTGGTGGCCGAGCCCCGCACCTGGAACTGGACGCAGGCCCACGAACTGCCCGCGTCGGCCTACGAGGGTGACATCCACTGCGTGACAAGCTGGTCGAAGTTCGGCGTGCGGTTCGGAGGCGTCTCGCTGGACGCGTTCCTCGACGCGGTACGCCCCCACGCGTCCGCCACCCATGTGGTCGCCTACGCGCACACCGGGTACACCACGAACCTGCCGCTCTCCGACGTCACCGGCGGCCGGGCCTGGATCGCCTGGGAGTACGACGGCCGGCCGCTGCCCGCCGAGCACGGCGGGCCCGCCCGGCTGCTGGTGCCGCACCTGTACTTCTGGAAGAGCGCCAAGTGGATCGCGGGCCTTCGTCTCCTGGACCACGACGAGCCGGGCTTCTGGGAGCAGAACGGCTATCACGCCCGGGGCAACCCCTGGGAGGAACAGCGGTACTCCGGTGACTGACACCTTCGCCCCCAGTACCAGGTTCGCGGTGCCCGGACGCATCGCGGTGAGCAACCGCGCCGCCGCCGTGTGGCAGACCGCCACGCTCACCGAGATCCGCCGGGAGACCCCGGACGCCTCGACGTTCCGGTTCGCGGTGCCCGGCTGGACGGGCCATCTGGCGGGCCAGCACCTGATGCTGCGGCTGCGCGCCGAGGACGGCTATGTGGCGCAGCGCCACTACTCGATCGCCTCCCACCCGGACGACACCGGTCATGTGGAACTGACCCTCGACCACGTCGCGGGCGGCGAGGTCTCCGGCTGGTTCCACACGGTGGCCCGGCCCGGCGACGAGGTCGAGGTGCGCGGCCCGCTGAGCGGCTTCTTCGCCTGGCCCGGCGACCGGCCCGCGCTGCTGCTGGGCGCCGGTTCCGGGGTCGTACCGCTGATGTCGATGCTCCGGCAGCACCGGGCGCGACGGCTGTCGGTGCCGCTGCGGCTGGTGGTGTCGGCGCGCGGCCCGCAGGAGTTGATCTACGCGCGGGAGTACGGCGCCGAGACCACGACCGTCTTCACGCGCAGCGCGCCGGCGGGGCTGCCGGTGGGGCGGCTGGCCGCGGCTCATGTGGCGCCGCTGCTGGCCGAGCGGCCGGCCGGCGGCTGGGAGGCCTATGTGTGCGGCTCGAACGGCTTCGCCGAGCATGCCTCGCGGCTGCTGGTCGAGGCGGGCCAGCCGGTGGACCGCATCCGCATCGAGCGCTTCGGCTGAGGCGGGCCCCGGCCTCCGGTTGAGGGAAGTGCCCCGGAGGGGGTACGACTTCTGTGTGGACGCTCGCATCCGTGCGCGGTGTCGAGGCGGCGGTGTTCCCCGCGCTCCTCGGCTCCGGTGACGGCGAGGAGGTCGACGTGCGGAACCGGGTCCGGAGTCTTCGCCGGCGGCGCAATCCGCTGCGGCGCCGGTCGGACGTCGTGGAGATGTGGACGGCGGTCGCCGTCGCCGTCCTCCTGTTCGTGTGCGCGCCGCTGGCCGGGGCCGCCGCGGGGCTGTGGGCCCACGACGAGGCCCGGTCCGTCGCCGCGACCGCGCGCGCCGACCGGCACCGGGTCCGCGCCGAGGTGATCGGCTCCCCGCCCGCCGGACTCCCCTCCGTGGAGGGCAGCCGCCCGCAGGACTTCCTGGTCGCGGTGCGCTGGACGCAGCCGGGCGAGGGGCCGCGTACGGGCACGGTCGCGGTCCCGGAGGGAACGGCGCGCGGTGACACGGTGGACGTGTGGCTCGACGCGAAGGGCCGCGCCGTGGCACCGCCTCCGGGCGAAGTGGCCGTCTGGCAGCACACGTTGACGGTCGGTGCCTGGACCACGGGCGGTACGGCGGCCCTGGTCCTCCTCGCGTCCGCACTCGTGCGCCGGATCTCACTGCGCCACCGGCTGGCCGAGTGGGAACGGGACTGGGCACTCACCGAACCGCGGTGGACCCGCGGACGGGCGTGAGACGGGAGCGGCCGGGGCGCCGCCATCCGCGAGGAGTTGTCGGGCCTGGCGAGTCCTCCGATGTCGCACGTACGGTGTGATCATCCGTGCTCACCCTTCACAAAGGCGGTCATCGATGGCTCTGTTCGACCTTCCGCTCGACGAACTCCGTGAGTACCGCAGTGCGTCCGCCGCGCCCGAGGACTTCGATGCCTTCTGGTCCAAGACCCTCCAGGAGGCCCGCGAGCACGATCTCGACGCCCGTTTCGAGGAGGTCGACGCGGGGCTGTCCACGGTGCGGGTGTACGACGTGACGTTCGCCGGGTTCGGCGGTCACCCGGTGAAGGGCTGGCTGCGGCTGCCGGCCGCCGCGGACCGGCCCCTGCCGCTGGTCGTGGAGTTCGTCGGCTACGGCGGCGGACGGGGGCTCCCGCACGAGAACCTGCTGTGGGCCTCGACCGGCCGCGCCCACTTCATCATGGACACGCGCGGCCAGGGCAGCGCGTGGGGCGGCGGCGGTGGCACCCCGGACCCGGTGGGCGGCGCGCCGTCGTACCCCGGCTTCATGACCCGGGGCATCGACGCGCCGGAGAACTACTACTACCGCCGGGTGTTCACGGACGGTGTGCGGGCGGTCGAGGCGGCGCGTTCGCATCCGCTGGCCGACCCCGCGCGCACGGTGGCGCTCGGCGCGAGCCAGGGCGGCGGGATCACGCTCGCCGTGGGCGGACTGGTCGGCGACCTCGCCGGGATCGCGCCGGACGTGCCGTTCCTGTGCGACTACCCGCGCGCCGCGACCCTCACGGACCGCGACCCGTACCGGGAGATCGGCCACTACCTGAAGACCCATCGTGGCCGCACCGAGGACGTGCTGCGCACGCTCTCGTACTTCGACGGCGTCCACTTCGCCGCCCGTGGCCGCGCCCCCGCGCTCTTCTCGACGGGCCTGGAGGACCAGACGTGCCCGCCCTCCACGGTGTTCGCCGCGTTCAACGCCTGGGCGCACGAGAACAAGAGGATCGAGGTCTACGACTTCAACGACCATGAGGGCGGCGGCCCTTACCAGGAGGCGGTCAAGGTGGACTGGCTGCGGTCCTACGTCTGAGGCGCGCGATGAACACCGGTGAGGCCGCCGAGCGGTTCGTGCGGGTCTGGGCCCGCGCGTGGGCCGCGCACGACGTGGACGCGCTGCTGGAGCTGTACGCCGAGGACTGCGTCCACCGTTCGATGCCGTTCCGCGAACCGCACCGGGGGCGGGCCGAGTTGGCCGCGTATCTGCGCTGGTCGTTCGCGGCGGAGCGGGTCGGCGACGTGCGGTTCTCGGAGCCCGTGGTGGGCCGAGGCCGGGTCGCCGTGGCCGAGTTCAGGGTGCTGGCCGAGGAGGACGGCGAGCCGTCGACGCTCGCCGGGTGCGTCTTCGTGCGTTTCGACGCGTCCGGGGCGGCCGTGGAGACCCGCGACTACTGGCACACCGAAGCCGGTCACCGGGAGCCCTCGGGCACGCTGTTCCTCGACTGAGCGTCCGACACCTTCCACCCAGTCCGACCAGTCGGTATGTTCAGGGGGTCCGGACCGCAGCGGCGCGGTCCGGGCCCACGGCGGACCACGGAGGCACCATGTCCGAGCACCAGCCAGCCATCGACGGCCACTGCGACCCCCGGTTCGCGGCGGTGCGCACGGCGTTCGAGGAGAACTTCCGGGACCGGGACGAACTCGGCGCCGCCGTGACCGTCACGGTGGACGGCGAGACCGTGGTCGACCTGTGGGGCGGCTGGGCCGACGCGGCCCGGACCCGCCCCTGGGAGCGGGACACGGTGGTCAACGTGTGGTCCACCACCAAGGGCCCGGTGGCCCTGTGCGCGCACATCCTCGTCGACCGGGGCCTGCTCGACCTCGACGCCCCGGTGGCCACGTACTGGCCGGAGTTCGCCGCCGCCGGCAAGGAGAACATCCTCGTACGGCACCTGCTGTCGCACCGCGCGGGCCTGGCCGGACTGCGCGAGCCGCACTCCCTCGCGCAGCTCTACGACTGGGAGCTGACGACCGGCCGGCTCGCCGCGACGGAGCCCTGGTGGGAACCGGGCACTCAGTCCGGGTACCACGCGCTCACCTACGGCTTCCTCGTCGGCGAAGTGGTGCGCCGGGTCTCGGGGTTGCTGCCGGGGGCCTTCCTGGAGCGGGAGGTCACCGGCCCGCTGGGGATCGACTTCACCATCGGGCTGCCGGAGAAGGAGGCGGGCCGGGCGGCCGAGCTGGTGCATCCACCCGCCGCGTCGAGCAGTGAACAGGCCGCGATCTTCAGCCAGTTGGCACCGGTCGCGCTCGCCGCCCTGACCAACCCGATCACCGGCGCGGCCGATGCCAACAGCCCGGAGTGGCGCGCCGCCCAGATCCCGGCGGCCAACGGCCACGGCACGGCCCGCGCCGTCGCCGCGCTCTACGGAGTGTTCGCCGGGCGCGGCTCCTACGGCGGCCACCGGATCCTCTCCCCCGAGGCCGCCGAGCGGGTGCGCGAGGGCCAGGGCAGCTGCCGCGACCTGGTGCTGGGCGCGGGCTTCGAGCACGAGACGGAGGTCGGGCTCGGCCTGTGGCTCAGCGGCCCGAACGGCTCCTACGGACCCGACCCGAGGGCTTTCGGACACGACGGCTTCGGCGGCTCCTGCGGTCTCGCCGACCCGGACGCCGGTGTGTCGCTGGGCTACACGATGAACCGGATGGGGCCTCATATCGCCAACGACCCAAGGAAGTTGGCCCTCATCGACGCCCTGTACGGCGCGCTGTGAGGGCCGATCGGCGCGGGCCGGTTTCAGCCTGATCGCCCTGCCGCCCTTCCCTGGTGGTTTAGACCAATGCTAGATCTGGTCGCGCGACGAGCCCGCACGGCTCCGTCTCGTCACCGGTTCCGCCCTCAGTCCTGCCACCCACAGGAGGCGCGGCATGGCCCGCACCACCCCCCGCCACCCGACCGCAGACCACCAGCCCCTCTACGGCAAGGTCGCCGCCCGGCTGCTCGACGAACTCCACGACGGCACCGTCCCGCCGGGCGAACGCCTGCCCTCCGAGCGGCGGTTGGCCGAACGCTTCCAGGTCAGCCGGGAGACCGTACGACAGGCGCTGGAGGTGCTGCGCCGGGACGGCCTGGTCGCCACCGACCGGCGCGGCAGCCACGCCACGCTGTCCGGTCTGCCGGTCGAGACCCCGTCCTCCCTCACCTTCCCGGTCGGCGCCCGGAGCACCGACCCGACCGGCTTCGACCGCACCTCCGTGGCCTGGGAGACGCCACCGCCCGAGCACGCCGAGGCCCTGGGCATCGCCCCGGACCGGCCGACGCTGGTACACCGGTACGCGTCGGCCGCGGCGGACGGCAGCGGCCTGCGTACGGCCGTCACCTCCTTCTCGGCGGTGGCCCTGACCGAGGTGGCGGAACTGGCCAGCTACCGCGACCGCGCCGGAGACTCCGGCTCGGCCCAGCTCCGGCGCGCCTACGACTGGATGCGCCGGGCCGGGCTGACCCTGCACCACCGGGACGCCATCACCCGGGCCGCGCACACGCCCTCGGTGCGGGTGACCCGCCGCGTGCACGACCAGTACGCGCGCCCGCTGGAGATCACCGACCTGGTCGTGGCGGCCCAACAGAACGCCCTGATCTACGAGTTCACGGTGCCCTCGGCGGGCTGAGCCCCGGGCCGGACGGCGTCACGCGCTCGTGAGGACGACGAGCCGCTGTGTCGCCCGGGTCATCGCCACATAGTGGTCGACCGCTCCCTCGACGCCCTCGCCGAACCTCTCCGGGTCGACGAGCACGACCAGGTCGAACTCAAGTCCCTTCGACAGCTCGGGAGTCAGCGACCGCACACGAGGCGTCGCCCGGAACGCCGGGTCGCCGATGACACAGGCGATCCCCTCGGGGTGTGCGGCGAGCCAGGTGTCGAGGACCGTCTCCAGGTCCGAGGCGGGGCCGTGCACGACCGGGATGCCGCTGCTGCGGATCGAGGTCGGCACGTTGGCGTCCGGGAGCGCGGCGCGGATGACCGGCTCGGCCTCCGTCATGATCTCTTCCGGGGTGCGGTAGTTGATGGTCAGGGAGGCGAGGTCGATCCGGTCGAGGCCGATCCGCTTCAGCCGTTCGCGCCACGACTCGGTGAAGCCGTGCCGAGCCTGCGCGCGGTCACCGACGACGGTGAAGCTGCGGGAGGGGCAGCGCAGCAGCAGCATCTGCCATTCCGCGTCGGTGAGTTCCTGCGCCTCGTCCACGACGATGTGCGCGAACGGCCCGGCGAGCAGGTCGGGTTCGACGCCGGGCCGGGCGGCCTCGTCGATCAGGGCGTCGCGCAGGTCCTGTCCGTGCAGCATGCCCATCGCGCCCTCGCTCTCGTCGATCTCGACGTTCTGCAGCAGGCTGTCGATGACGTCGGTCCTGCGGGCGTGTTCGGCGGCGACTGCGGCTTCCTGCCGGCGCTTGCGGCGCGCCGCCTCCGGGTCGCCGAGCCGCTGGCGCGCCGCGTCGAGCAGCGGCAGGTCGGAGACCGTCCAGGCCCGGGCGTCCGCGCGTTGCAGGCGCTGGACCTCCTCGCGGCTCAACGAGGGGGCGCACCTGCGCAGATAGGCCGGTACCGTCCACAGGTCCCCCACCAGGTCGGCCGCTTCGAGCAGCGGCCAGGCGTGGTTGAAGGCGGTGAGCAGTTCGCGGTTCTGCCGCAGGGACCTGCGGAGCAGGGCGGGGGTGACGGCGCCGTCCTGGGCGCTCGTGGTGTCCTCGTGCTTCTCGACCAGGATCGTGAGCAGTTCCTGCCAGACCTGTTCGCGGCCCTCGTTGTGCGGGGTCCCGGGTTCGGCCGCCTCGAAGGCGACGGCCCAGTCCTCGGCGCCGAGCCAGATGTCGGACCAGTGCGTGGTGACGTTCATGCCCTTGGTGGGCGGCTCCTCGTAGAAGCGGACGGCGGGTTCGATCGCCCGCACCAGCTCCACGGAGGACTTGAGCCGGGCGACCTCCGGGTCGGCCTCGACGCCGGCCGCGGCGCCCTCGTCGACGAGGTCCCGCAGGACGCAGGTCTGCACGCCTTCCTCGCCGAGGCTGGGCAGGACGTCGGCGACGTAGTCCAGGTAGGGCCGGTGCGGCCCGACGAACAGGACACCGCCCCTGCGGTGGCCCAGGCGCGGGTCGGAGTAGAGGAGGTAGGCGGAGCGGTGCAGGGCGACGACGGTCTTGCCGGTGCCGGGGCCGCCGTCGACGACGAGCGCGCCACGTGATCCCGCACGGATGATCGCGTCCTGGTCGGCCTGGATCGTGCCGAGGACATCACGCATCCGGCCCGAGCGGTTGCCTCCGAGGCTGGCGATGAACGCGGACTGGTCGTCGAGCGCGGCGTGCCCGGCGAAGCCGTCCGCCGTGAACACCTCGTCCCAGTAGTCGCTGATCCGGCCGCGGGTCCAGCGGTAGCGGCGGCGGCTCGCCAGGCCCATCGGGTTGGCGTGCGTCGCCCCGAAGAAGGGCTCGGCGGCCGGTGAGCGCCAGTCGAGGAGCAGTCGTCGGCCCGTGCTGTCCGTGAGGCCGAGCCGCCCGATGTAGACGGGCTCGGCGGTGTCGGCGTCGACCATGTGGCCCAGGCAGAGGTCCAGGCCGAAGCGCCGCAGGGTCCGCAGCCGTGCGGTGAGCCGGTGGATCTCCGTGTCCCGGTCCATCGCCGCCCGGCCGATGCCCCCGGGCGCCCTGCGCTCGGCGTCGAGCTGCTCGGTCAGGTCCGCGATCGACTGGTCGAGGCACTCGGCGATGGCCGCGAAGTGCCGCTCGTCGCCGCCGATCAGTGCCGGGTCGGCCTTGGCGAGGAGGCGGTCGGGAAGGTCGAAGGCGCTGGTGGTCAGGGGGTTCACGGCATCAGTTCCGTTCTGAGGTCGCAGCCGGCCGTGCGCGGGGCGGGCGGGCCGGACCGGTGTGTACGGGTTCTCGTGTGCGGGGTCGGGGCGGTTCACGCGCGGCCGGTCGGCCCTTCCCCGCCGGCCGGGTCGAGGAGCAGCCGCGCGGCCACGGTCGTCCCGTCGGTGCGGAGGCGGCCGGCCACCGTCCGTGCCCGGTCCCGGACCTCGGGGGCCAGGGCGGTGGTGAGGGCGGCCGACAGGGAGTCGTAGGTCGGCGTCGGACCGTCGTGCGCGACGCCGATGCCCAGTTCCGCCACCCGTGCCGCCCAGTATGGCTGGTCGACGATCTGCGGTACGACCACCTGCGGCACTCCGGACAGGGTGGCCGACGTGGTGGTGCCCGCCCCGCCGTGGTGCACGACGGCCGCCACCCGCCGGAACAGCGCCTGGTGGTTGACCTCGCCGACCACGAAGCAGTCGTCCCGGTCGTCGGTCGCGGCCAGCCGGGCCCAGCCCCGGCCGAGCAGGACCCGGCGGCCGTGGGCCCGCACCGCCGCGACGGCGTCCCGGGCCATGTCGGGCGCGTCACGCAGCGCCATGCTGCCGAAGCCCACGTACACGGGTGGCTCGCCCGCCGTCAGGAACGCCTCCAGCTCCGCCGGGAGCGGGCGCTCGTCGGGCAGGATCCAGGGTCCGGTCACCACGAGGTCGAGATCCGTCCGGTCCTGCCAGGGGAACAGGTCCGGGTCCGAGGCCAGCCAGGGCCGCTCGGTGAACGCGTGGTCGCGGACGTTGTCGACGGGCGGGAGGCCGATCGCCGCCCGGTGCCGGTTCTCCGCCTCGCGGTACAGGGCGTTCACCCGCTGGGCGTCCTCGTCCCACAGCACCTTGATGTCGGTCTCCGCCGCCGAGGACTGGTGGCCGGGCCGCGACGGCGGCCGGTGCTTCGAGGACGGCAGCCCGGCCGTGTGGAAGCAGGCGAACACATAGCGGATGCCCAGTTTCTCGGCCACCGAGCGGGCGCCGGTCGGCATCAGACCGCTCGCCAGCAGCACGTCGCAGCCCTCGGCCGCGGGCAGCAGCGTCTCGTAGCGGGCGGCGACCAGTTCGGGCGCGAGCTGGAACGCGGTCGCCGCGGACGGGGGCCGCGCCCCGGTCACCACCGAGCGCACCGTCGGGCCGAGCGGCAGCAGCGGCACCCCGGCCCGGTCCAGCAGCTCCGCGAACTCCTCGTCCGGCGGCGCGGCGACGCTCGCCTCCGCACCGAGTTCCCGCAGCCGGGCGGCGAGTCCCGCGACGGGTTCGACATCCCCGCGCGACCCCCACGTCGTCAACAGCACACGCATTCCACGACTCCCATTTCCGCAGGTCATGCCCTCAGGCCGGACATTCTGCGGCACCACGGGGGCCTTGCCGCAAGCCCCCCGGTGCGCTATACGTTAAGAAGGGAAGAGGAGTGAGCACACCTCCCGTTCCGCCCTCCCTCGTAGCCCGCGCGAGACTCGCGCGAAGAAATCCGCCCGGCGATGTCGAGAACCCGCGCCCGGCTCCGTCCCCGAGGTGAGTGCGACCACAATGGGTCGCACCGGCACCGAGGAGAACGACCATGGCCAAGTACCTGCTGCTGAAGCACTACCGCGGCGCCCCCGCCGCCGTGAACGACGTTCCCATGGACCAGTGGACGCCCGAGGAGATCACGGCCCACGTGGGGTACATGAACGAGTTCGCGGCCCGGCTGGAGAAGTCCGGCGAGTACGTCGACAGCCAGGCCCTCTCGCCCGAGGGGACGTTCGTCCGCTACGACGGCGAGGGGCGTCCCCCGGTCACCGACGGCCCGTTCGCCGAGACCAAGGACGTCATCGCCGGCTGGATGATCATCGACGTCGACAGCTACGAACGCGCCCTGGAGCTGGCCGGTGAGCTGTCGGCCGCGCCCGGTGCCGGTGGCGAGCCGATCCACGAGTGGCTGGAGCTGCGCCCGTTCCTGGGCGCGCACTCGACCACCGCGGACTGCACCTTCAAGTGAACGAGGTCCTGCTGAGAAGCCTCACCCCGAGCGTGCTCGGGATCCTCGTCCGCCGCGGAGCAGACTTCGCGGCGGCCGAGGACGCCGTACAGGACGCCCTCGTGGAGGCGGTGCGGGTCTGGCCGGACGATCCGCCGCGCGACCCGAAGGGGTGGCTCGTGACGGTGGCGTGGCGGCGGTTCCTCGACGCGACGCGCGCGGACACCGCCCGTCGCAGGCGCGAGGACCTGGTGGAGGAGGAGTCGGCTCCCGGGCCCGCGCCCGCGACGGACGACACGCTCCGGCTGTACTTCCTGTGCGCCCACCCGTCGTTGACGCCGTCGTCGGCGGTCGCGCTCACCCTGCGTGCCGTCGGCGGGCTCACCACCCGGCAGATCGCGCAGGCCTATCTGGTGCCCGAGGCGACCATGGCGCAGCGCATCAGCCGGGCCAAGCGCACGGTGTCCGGTGTGCGGTTCGACCGGCCCGGCGACGTGGCCACTGTGCTGCGTGTGCTCTACCTGGTCTTCAACGAGGGCTACTCCGGTGACGTCGACCTCGCGGCCGAGGCGATCCGGCTCACCCGGCAGGTCGCGGACGTGATCGACCACCCCGAGGTGTCCGGGCTGCTCGCGCTCATGCTGCTGCACCACGCCCGCCGCGCGGCCCGCACCGCGCCGGACGGCAGCCTGGTGCCGCTGGCCGAGCAGGACCGCGCCCGCTGGGACACGACGCTGATCGCCGAGGGCGTCACGATCCTCCAACTCGCCCTGACCCAGGACCGGTTGGGCGAGTTCCAGGCGCAGGCCGCCATCGCGGCGCTGCATGCGGACGCGCCCAGGGCCGAGGAGACGGACTGGGTGCAGATCGTCGAGTGGTACGACGAACTCGTGGGCCTGACCGACAGTCCGGTGGTCCGCCTCAACCGCGCGGTGGCGGTCGGCGAGGCCGACGGCCCGCGCGCCGGTCTCGCCGCGCTCGCGGCGCTGGACGACTCGCTCCCCCGGCACACGGCGGTGGCGGCCTACCTCCACGAGCGCGACGGCGACCTGACGACGGCGGCGCGGCTCTACGCGGAGGCGGCCCACAAGGCGCCCAGCCTCGCGGAGCGCGACCATCTGACCCGCCAGGCCGCCCGGCTCAACACCCTCAGGTCCGCTTGAGCCGAACCGGCGCGACGACCGCCCGCGCGCACCGGCCGCCGTACCGCCCGGCGGTCACTCCCACTGGTACGGGAGGTACTTCCCGTCGAGCGTGATGACGACCCGGTCTCCCGCCGGGTCGGGCACGCGGCTGACGTCGAGGCGGAAGTTGATGGCGCTCATGATGCCGTCGCCGCACTGCTCGTGGATGAGTTCCTTGATGGTGGGGCCGTAGACCTGGACGACCTCGTAGAGGCGGTAGATCGTGGGGTCGACGGGCACGGCCGCGTCCAACGCGCCGCGCGTGGGCTGGAGTTGGAAGGCGAGGGCGGCGTCCTCGTCGAGTTCGAGGAGGGCGGCGGCGGTCGCCGCCTCGTCCTTGGTCATGGGGTGCTGGCCCAGCAGGGCCGCGGTGGTCCAGGCGAGCGGGCGGCCCACGGCCTCCGCCAACTGGGCCCATGTGACACCGGTCTTGACCTTGGCCTGCCGGACCGCCTCGGCGGCCTCACCCTTGCTGAGCATGCACAACTCCGTTCCCGGACAGCGTGCTTGACCACACGCCGCCCAGCGTAGGAGATCACCCGTGCCGCGACAATGGCGTCGCCCACGACCGAGCGCCGTCCGCACCACCCGCTACGGCAGCCGTCGTGCCGCGATCATGCGGACGCGGGGGCTGCCGTCGTCGCGGTGGCCGAACTCGGGCAGGGCGTAGCGCTCCACGTCGAAGCCGATCCGCTGCAACTCCCGCTGCACGAAGCCGAGTCGGAAGTCCCGGTAGTACATGACGAAGGGCGGTCGCCACACGGCGTTGCGGACCTTCATCGCCGCGTCGAAGCCGGACAGCGCCCAGTAGGCGGGCGAGGTGGGGCGCGGCGGCGCGAGGACGGGGAAGGCGAAGCAGCCGCCGGGCCGCAGCACGGAGCGCACCTGGCCGAAGAGCCCCGGCAGTTCGCGGGGCAGGAAGTGGCCGAACGCGCCGAAGCTGACCACCAGGTCGAATCCGGCCCGGAACGGCAGGGCCCGCGCGTCGCCGCGCACCCAGGAGACGCCCGGCTGTTCGCACTTCACGCGCTCCCGGGCGACGGCGAGCATGCCCGCGCTGAAGTCGACGCCGGTGACGCTCCTGCGGCACACCGTCGTCAGTGCCTCGGCGCCCGCGCCGGTGCCGCAGCACAGGTCGAGTCCGTCGTCGAAGGGCCCGATGCTCCGCAGCGCGGCGGCGACCGCGTCGAGCACCGGGGCCGGTGTCCGGAAGGGGGTGTGGTCGAACTTGGGCGCCAGCAGGTCGTAGCCGTGCTCGACGGACGACAGTGCCTGGACGGCGAGTTCGCGCAGTGTGGGACCTTCGGGGCTGAACATCCGGGTCAGCCTAGGCGAACTCGCCGGCTCAGGACGGCCAGAACGCGGTCGCACCAGCGCAGGTTCTCCTCCTCGAAGGTGATCCCGGCCAGCAGGGTGAGATACGGCCCGATGCGCTCGTCGTCCCTGAGGTACTCGTCCTCGGTGCGCCCGTCGAGGAGCCGGAGCCGTACCCGCTCATAGCGGTCCAGCTTGCCGCGCGCCCACGACCTGCGCTCCTCGACCAGTTCGCGGATGACGGCGGGGTCGGTGCCGTCCATGGCCTGGATCTTGATGAGGAACTCGTCGCGGACGGCGGTGGGGCGCCGGGGCGGCTGCGCGGCGAAGGTGTCGAGGTCGCGGCGGCCGGCCTCGGTGAGCGTGAACATCCTTTTGTTGGGCCTGCGTTCCTGCTGTACGACCCGTGCCTCGATCAGTCCGTCCCGGGCGAGGCGCTCCAGTTCGCGGTAGAGCTGCTGCGGTGTCGCGGGCCAGAAGTTCGCCAGCGACACGTCGAAGGTCTTGGCCAGTTCGTAGCCGGAGGCCTCGCCTTCCAGGAGGGCCGCGAGGACGGCGTACTTGAGGGACATGTGGACACGCTAACAGCGGTTGATTAGTCTCATCCACACCTACTCAACTAATTGACTACGAGGTGAACCGATGCGTGCGTTCCGTGAGGCGGTCGAGGCGCAGGACATGGCCGCCGCCGAGGCGCTGCTGGCCGAGGACGTGGTCTTCACCAGCCCGGTCGTGTTCAAGCCGTACACCGGGAAGGCGATCACCGCGTCGATCCTGCACGCCGTCGTCCGGGTCTTCGAGGACTTCCGCTACGAGCGGGAGATCGGCGACCCGGACGGCACCGACCACGCGCTGCTGTTCCGCGCGCGGGTCGGTGACCGTGAGCTGACCGGCTGCGACTTCATCCACGTCAACGAGGAGGGCCTGATCGACGACCTGACGGTCATGGTCCGCCCGCTGTCGGGCGCGAAGGCCCTCCAGGCGGCGATGGCGGCCCAGTTCGAGCGGATCGCCGAGGAGGCGGAGGCACGGCAGACGTGACACGGCGGCCGGCGCCTCCGCGCTCCCTCACGCGACGGTCAGCGTCAGGGCGCCCGTGTAGGTCCGGCCGGCCGTGACGGCGGTGGCCGTCCCGTCGACCGTGAGGGTGAGCTTCTTGCCCCGGGGTGCCTTGACGGTCGCGTCGGCGGCGAGGACCAGCCGGGTCAGGTAGGAGGTGCCGGTGACCGTCCAGGTCGAGCCGCTGTCGAGCTGGACGATCACGCCGTTGTTGACGGCGGCCTGCGTGGTGTTGGTGACGATGCCCAGCTCGTAGAAGGTCGACGCGTCGATGCTGGACACCCGGTGCTTGGCGGCCGTCGCGGAGATGACGCCCTCGACGCTCGCGTCCTCGAAGGTGAGGACCATGTTCTTGCCCTTGCGCATGCCGTTGTAGAAGTCGCCCTTCAGGGCTATGGAGTTGAAGGTGGCGGCGCCGTCGGTGGTGTGGACGGCGGTCGCATCGAAGCTCGCGTCCTTGGCCGGGTCGCCGGTCGGCTCGGTGTAGACGCCGATGTTCATCATCTTGCCGTCGACCGGGACCGGGCCCGGGTCGTCCAGCTCGATCATCTGGAGGATGACCCCGTCGCGCGGGTTGAGCCGGGCGCCCTGGGAGCCGTCGACGCTGATCGTGGTCTGCTGGCCCTTGTTGAGGAAGGTGGCCCGCTCGGAGTTGATCTGCGTGCCGCCGTCGAGGGTGAGTTGGCCGGTCCCGAAGAACATGTAGCCGAAGTGGCCGGAGTTCACGACCGTCCTGCGTACCGGTATCGACGCCAACTCGCCCTTGGACAGGCCGAGTTCCAGCTCGGTGTTGAGCGCGGAGACGGCGGCCCTGGTGCTGTCGCCGTAGTGCACGACGGCCGCCGGGCCCGCGATGATGGTCGCGTAGCTGCCGACGTCGAGCCGCGAGCCGAGCACCCGCACGGTGGCGTCGCCGATGGCGTAGGTGCCGTAGCCGTACTCCCCCGTGTTCCCGAAGTGGCTGTTGATCGCGGTCAGTTTGAGCCCGCTGCCGCCCTCGACCGACAGGGCGCCCCACGTCTCGGAGAAGATCGTCGAGTTGAGGTAGGTGGCCTTGCTGTCCTTGCCGATCAGGTTGGTGGCGCGGACGTTGCCGTCGAGCCCGAGCATCCAGGGCACGGACTCCATGTACGGCGTCTCGACGGTGGCCTGGTAGTCGGCGGGCAGGACGCCGTTGCGGGTGCGCAGGACGGAGTCCCGGACGAGGACGTTGGCGCCGTCGTCGGCGATGACGGCGGTGCGGACGACTCCCTTGGTGTCGATGCGGGCGCCGTCCAGGACCAGCGTGGTGCCCGCGCCGTCGCCGACCACCGCGGCGCCGTAGCCCGCGAAGTCCGAACGGCCGTTGCCGGTGAGGGAGATGGTGGGGCGGTCGAGTGTGTAGGTGGCGTCCTGGACGTACACGCCGTCGAAGCACTCGCCGGTCGAGGTGATCGACACGTTCCTGGCGTAGGCGTCGGTGAGCCTGCCGCCGCGGACGGCCGCGAGTACGGACTTGTCCTTGACCACGCCGTCGGCGTCGACGTACACCGCCTGCCGGAAGGGGAAGGTGAGCGTCTGGTACGTCACCTCGTTGGCGGCGGCGACGGTCAGGACGACGTCGCCCCGGTAGGTGCCGGCCTGGATGAGGGTGGCCGTGGCGCCGGTGGCGGTGAGCAGTTGTCCGGTCTCCACGCCGTCGACGGTCAGCGAGAGGCTGGATCCGTCCGGGGCGACGATCTTCCCGCCGGAGGCGATGGTCAGCTCGCTCACGCGGGTGGTCGCGGAGACCGTGTACGTCTCACCGGATCCGACCGAGATCCGGGTGCCCGAAGCCTTCTTGGCCGTCGGCGCGGCGGTGGCGGAGACCGCCGGCACCAGTACGGCTCCGGCCGTGGCGGTACCGGCGATCAGGACCGAGCGTCGGGTGATCAGCGTCATTGCTTGCCTTCCCAGGGATCGATGCGCCGTTGCGCAGTGTGACCGACCGGCCGTCGAACGCGGGGTGCGGACGGGCCCGGCGGTGGCACCGAAGGTGCGCACGAGGGAGTGAATCAGCCGGGAGAACCCGGTAACAGGCGGGCGGCACACACATATGGGAGTCCGATGCCTCGGATCACGCCGACCATTTCATGGCGGTCACACAGAGTCGTCATAGCGGCTGAACTCCCGTACGCGCGACGGCGAGGCGGGCGGCCCGTCGGCCGTCCACCTCGCCGTTTCCCGAACGCCGTGCCGCTACGCCGGGGCGATCATCCCCGCCGACAGGTCGATGTCGGCGCCGCACAGGCCGGGCATCGCGAGCATCGCCACCAAGGCCTGAGCCACCTCGTGCTCCTCGACGAGCCGGCCGAGGGCGGCCCGGGAGGCGAAGTCGTGTTCGGCCTCGGCCACGGTGCAGCCGGTCAGTTCGGCGGTGAGCCTGAAGTTGCGGTCCATACGCGGGCCCCGGACCGGGCCCGGGGAAAGGGAGTTGACCGCGATCCCGCGCGGTCCGACCTCCCCCGCGAGGGTCCGGGTCAGACCGAGCAGCGCCATTTTGGAGGCGGTGTACGGGGTGCGGTTGAGCAGCGGGCGTTTGCCGCTGACGGAGGCCACGTTGACGATGTCGCCGCGTCCGGCCGCGAGCATCGGCGGCAGGAAGGCCCGGCACAGCAGATAGACGCCCCGGACATTGGCGGCGAACACGTCGTCCCATTCGTCCGGCTCGATGTCGACGAGGGGCCGGACGGGGCCCGCGACCCCGGCGTTGTTGACGAGCAGCGACACGTCCTCGTCGGCGAGCCGGGCGGCCAGCGCGTCGACGGCGGTGGGGTCGCAGACGTCGCACACCGCCGTACGGGCCTGTCCGCCGTCCTTGACCACCCGTGCCGCCGTCTCGGCGAGCGCCGCCTCCTGGCGCCCGACCAGGACCACCCGGGCACCGGCCTCCGCCAGGGCGAGCGCGAAGGCGCGCCCGAGCGGTCCGCCGCCGCCCGTGACCAGTGCCGTACGGCCGTCCAGGGTCATGCGGTGTTCCAGGGCAGTTCGTCGCCGGCGGCCTTCGCGGCGCGTACGTCACCGGAGCGGGCGTGGCCCTCGAACAGTTCGACGCGGGCGGCCCGTCCGCACAGCCGGCCGAGCAGCGCCTGGGAGTCGGTGTCGGTGACCTCCTGGTAGGTCACCGTCTTGAGGTACTTCCCCACCCACAAGCCGCCGGTGTAGCGCGCGGCGCCGCGGGTGGGCAGCACATGGTTCGTGCCGATGACCTTGTCGCCGAACGACACGCAGGTGCCCTCGCCGAGGAACAGCGCGCCGTACTGGGTCATGCGCTCCAGCGCGAGGCGGGGTTCGGCGGTCAGCACCTCGACGTGCTCGAAGGCGAACTCGTCGGCGAGGGCGTACAGCTCGTCGAGCGTGTCGACGACGTGCACCTGGCCGTGGTCGCGCCAGGCGGGCCCGGCGAAGTCGCGGGTGGGCATGCCGGGCAGCAGGCGTTCCACCTCGGCGATCGTGCGCTCGGCGACCTCGCGGGAGGTGGTGATGAGGACGGCCGGGGAGTCCGGGCCGTGCTCGGCCTGGGAGAGCAGGTCGACGGCGCAGACGAACGGGTCCGCCTGCTCGTCGGCGAGCACGAGGATCTCGGTCGGCCCGGCGAACAGGTCGATGCCGATCTCCCCGAAGAGCTGCCGTTTGGCCTCGGCGACATAGGCGTTGCCGGGTCCGGCGATGAGGTTCACCGGCCGCATCGTGTCCGTGCCGACCGCCATGGCGGCCACCGCCTGCACTCCGCCGAGCAGCCAGATCTCGTCGGCTCCGGCGAGGTGCATGGCGGCGACGGTGGCGGCGGGGATCTCGCCGTGGATGGGCGGGGTGCAGGCGACCACGCGCGGTACGCCCGCGACCTTGGCGGTGACGATGGTCATGTGGGCGGAGGCGGTGAGCGGGTAACGGCCGCCGGGGATGTAGGCGCCGGCCGCCTGTACGGGGATGTGCTTCTGGCCCAGGCGCACACCGGGAAGCGTCTCGACCTCGAACTCGCCCAGGGAGTCCAGCTGACGGCGGGCGAAGCCGCGTACCTGGTCCTGGACGAAGCGGATGTCGTCGATGACCTGCTGCGGCACCGACGCGACGATCTTCTCGACCTCCTCGTCCGTCAGCCGGAAGGAGGCGGGGCTCCACTTGTCGAACTTCTCGGAGCAGGCGCGCACGGCGGCGTCGCCGCGTTCGCGGATGTCCGCGATGACACCGGTCACGGTCTCGCGGACCTGGTCGAGGGAGGCGGCGACCTCCGCCCTGGGTACGGCGTGCTTGAGGATCTCTGCCACGACTGCGGCCTTTCTGCGGGTGGTTGATCAGACGGGGGGTGCCACGAACAGCACGTCGGGGTCGTTGAACTGCTCCTTGGCGACCGACTCGCTCATCGGGTCGGCGGTGCCCCACTGGTCCTGGGTGATCGGGTCGTCGACGTCGTGGCGGCCCGGGTGCCACAAGTCCTCTTCGAGGACGGCGAGTTCGGTCGTGTACTCGACGGTGTTGCCGTGCGGGTCGTGGAAGTAGGAGAAGGTGTTGTCACCGGCGAGATGCCGGCCGGGCCCCCAGGTGAGCCGGGTCCCGGCGCGCAGCGCCCGCCCGGTGCCGCGCATGTACTCCTCGACCCCGCGCATCTCGAACGAGGCGTGGTGCAGGGAGACATGGGGTCCTCGGGCGATGGCGAAGGAGTGGTGGAGCGGGCTGCACCGCAGGAAGTACATGAGGTCGCCCATGTGCGCCGAGTACAGGGTGTCGGTGAGCCGGAACCCGAGGTGGCGGACGTAGAAGTCCCTGAGCCCTTCCGGGTCCTGGGAGTTGACCACGCAGTGCGAGAGGCGGACGGGGATCGCCTCGCGCTCCTCGATCCTGCGGTGGGTGCGGGTGGCGACGTCGGCGGAGACCTCGACGACCCGTCCGTCGGGGTCGAAGAACCGGAAGCCGTAGCCGCCTCCCGGGGTGTCCAACGCCGTGGGCTCGCCGAGGAGTTGGACGCCGGCCCGGCCCAGTCGTCCGTGCAGTTCGTCCACGTCCTGTGGTGAGGCGGCCCCGAAGGCGACCAGGTCCATGCGTTTGCGCTCGTCCTCCCGGATGCGGACGATGTACTGCTCGGGGCTGCCCTCGGCGGCGAAGAAGGCGATGCCGCTGTCGTTCGCGACCTCGGTCAGGCCCCAGGTGGTGCCGTAGAAGGCGCGCTGGCGGGCGAAGTCCGGTACGGCCAGGTCGACATGGCGCAGATGGGTGATGGGCTGGAAGGTCACTGTCCGCTCCTGACGGTGTTGCGCTGGTGGCCCAGGCCGGTGATCTCCGACTCGACGACGTCGCCGGGCTTGAGGAAGACGCCCCAGTGCGCGCCGTTGCCGGCCGGGGAGCCGGTGAGCAGCAGGTCGCCGGGGCGCAGGGTGGTGGTCGTGGAGGCGTAGGCGATGAGCTTGGGAATGTCGAAGATCATGTCCTTCGTCGACTCGTCCTGGCGGACGACTCCGTTGTGGCGCAGGGTGATCCGCAGGTCGCCGGGGTCTCCGACGAAGGCGGCCGGTACGAGGAAGGGGCCGGTGGGCAGGAAGGTGTCGGCGTTCTTGGCGGTGAACCAGTCGGTGCCGATGGCCTTGAGGTCGGGCCGGTAGAGGCGGTCGCGGGTGGTGAGGTCGTTCGAGATCGTGTATCCGGCGACGTGCTCCATCGCCTCCTCGGCCGGGATGTTCCTTCCCGACTTGCCGATGACCAGGGCGAGTTCGAGTTCCCAGTCGTGCTGCTCGCCGAGCGCGGGGAGCACGATGTCGTCGTAGGGCCCGGTGAGGGCGCGGGGGGAGCCGAGGAAGATGTACGGCACTCCGTTGCGGGCGCGCTCGTCCATCATCAGCTCGGCGTCGGCGCGGGCCTCCTCGGGGGTGGCGCCGTGCACGCTCTCCTTCTCGGCGGCGACCAGATCGACCACGTGCTTGCGGTAGTTGGCCCCGCTCTGGAGGATCTGGCCGGGCTCGATCGGGGTCAGCACGCGCAGCGCGGCGAGCTCGTGCCGGCCGCCTTCGGCGGACCGGGCGAGGTCGCCGAGCCGGGGCAGCAGTTCGGCCCAGTCCTCGACGAGCGCCCGGATCGACGGCACGAGATCGGAGAGGTCGCGCACGCGGGAACCGGTGACCAGACCGGGGAAGACCGCCGCGCCCGAGGCGAACGTGCCGAGGGCGAAGGGTCCGGCGTGGGTGGGCAGTGGATCGGGCACGGCGCTCTCCTCGTACGGGTGGGGGCTCGCCCTCGACGCTAGGCAGCACGGGGACCCGGCGGAAATGGCGATCCGCGATGCCTGCCATCGGCGCCCGCGCGGGCCCTTCACCGGGGGCTCCATCGCCGTACGGGATGCATGACGTCCCCCTTGCCGATGCCTCGATCCGTTGACCGTGGATCGGCCGTCCACGCAGGCTCGGAGCACCCACTTTCCCGAGGAGAAGAACGTGATCGTCGAGCATGCCGAGCTGACCGTCGAGGCGGGGCGTGAGCAGGAGTTCGCGGAGGTGTTCGGCAAGGCCCGTGAGGTGCTGGCCGAGGCCGACGGGTTCCGCTGGGCCGAGCTGCTGCGCGGTGCGGAACGGCCGTCGACCTTCCTGCTGCTGGTCGGCTGGGACTCGGTGGAGGCCCACATGGTCGGCTTCCGGGAGTCGGAGGCCTTCGGGCGCTGGCGGGCCCTGGTCGGACCGTTCTTCGCCGGGCCGCCGGCCGTCGAGCACTTCCACGAGCTCGGCGCCCGCTTCTCGGGCTGACCCCCACTTCTGTCTACGTTCGCAAGGATCGCCCATGCCCGTACAAAAGGTGCTCGTCGTCGGCGGCGGCATCACCGGAAGCGTGCTGTGTCTCGCGCTCGCCCAGCGGGGCGTCGAGGTGGAGCTGGTCGAGATCTCTCCGCAGTGGTTCGGTGTGGGCCATGGCATCACCGTCCAGGGCAACGCGCTCAAGGCGCTGCGTTCCGTGGGCGTGCTCGACCGGGTGCTCGCCCGGGCGGTGCCCTTCGACATCATGCGGCTGCGCCGCGCGGACGGCGAACTGATCACCGAACTGGCCACCCCGCACACCGGCGGGCCCGAACTGCCGTCCACGGCGGGCGCGTTGCGCTCGGACCTCCAGGACGCGCTGTGCGACGCGGTGCGCGCGCACGGGGTGCGGGTCCGCCTCGGGCTGAGCGTGGACCGCCTCGACCGCTCGCCGGACCATGTGGACGTGTCCTTCACGGACGGTTCGGCCGGCCGCTACGACCTCGTCGTGGGCGCCGACGGCATCAACTCCGCGACACGCGCCCTGATCGGCATCGACGCGAAGCCCCGTCCGGTCGGCATGTCGATCTTCCGGGTGGTCGCGGACCGCCCGGCCGAGATGGACTGTGCGGAGGTGTACTACGGCGGGCCCCGCTTCAAGGCCGGCTACAGCCCGATCTCGCCGGACCAGTGCTACGCCTACCTCCTCGACGAGAACCTCGACACCTCGCTCATCGGCCCGCGCGCCCCGCTCTCCCTGCTGCGCGAGCGCGGCGCGGGGTACGGCGGCACCTGGGGGAAGATCCTCGCCGCGCTGCCCGAGGACACGGCGGTCGACTACCGCTGGATCGAGGCGATCCTCGTCGACGAGCCCTGGCACCGCGGGCGCACGATGGTCATCGGCGACGCCGCGCACGCCTGTCCGCCGCTGATCGCGCAGGGCGCGGCGATGTGCATGGAGGACGCGGTGCTGCTGGCCGAGCTGGTGACCGGGGACGAGCCGACGGACCAGGCCCTGGACACCTTCATGGCCCGGCGGCTGCCCCGGGTGCGGATGGTCCTGGAGAACTCCCTCCAGCTCGCGGACTGGGAGATCCATCCCGGCACGCCCGGCGCCGACCCGGCCCGGATCATGTCGGAGACGCTGGACAACCTGACGGCGGCGGCATGACCGGCTCGCCCGTGGTCGACTTCCACGGCCACCTCGCCGTCCCCGCCGCCGACGCCCTGGTCGCGGACACGCCGGGGCTCGCGGCCGAGCTGGCGGCCGAACAGCGCGCCCACTCCCCCGCGTCCCTGGCCGTCAACCGCGCCCAACTCCAGCGCCTGGCCACCAAGTTGACGGACGTCACGACCCGTCTCGCGGACCTCGACGCGATGGGCGTGGACATCCAGGTCGTCGGCCCGATGCCGATGCACCACTACTGGGCCGACCAGGATCTCGCGATCCGGCTCACCCGTACCGTCAACGCGGCCGTGGCCGCCCACTGCGCCGTCGCGCCGGACCGGCTGTTCGGCCTGGGCACCGTCCCGCTCCAACACCCGGACCTGGCGGTCGCGTTGCTGGACCAGGCGGTCAACGACCATGGCCTGTACGGCGTCAGCGTCTCCACGACGGTCGACGGCCGCGAACTGGCCGACCCCGCGCACGACACCGTGTGGCAGCGGGCCGAGGAGCTGGGCGCGGTCGTGTTCGTGCACCCCTGGGGCTGCTCGCTCGGCGCGCGCCTGGCGACCAACTACCTGGGAAACACGGTCGGTCAGCCCGTCGAGACGACGGTCGCGCTCTCGCGGATCGTCTTCACCGGTGTCCTGGACCGCTTCCCGCGGCTGAAGCTGGTGGCGGCCCACGGCGGCGGCTATCTCCCGACGTACATCGGCCGCTCCGACCACGCCTGGCAGGTCCGCGAGGACGCGCGCGGCTGCGCCGAGTCCCCCGGCTCCTATCTGCGGCGGATGTGGTTCGACGCCCTGGTGTACACCCCGCGCGCGCTGCGCCGGCTGGTCGAGGAGGTGGGCGCGGACCGGGTGGTCCTCGGCACCGACCACCCCTTCGACATGGGGATCGACGACCCGGTGGCCCGCCTCGACGCGGCCGGGCTCGCGCCCGCCGACCGGGCCGCGATCGCCGGGGGCAACGCTCTCGACCTGCTGTTGAAAGGACGCACCCGATGACGACCCGCCCCGCCCTCGGCCCGATCGAGGAAGAACTCGCCAAGGCCCGTTCCGCCTACCGCAACTGGGGCCGCTGGGGTGAGGACGACGTGCTCGGCACCCTGAACTTCGTCGACGACGCGATCCGCGCCCACGCGGCGGGCCTGGTGCGGCGCGGGCGGTCCTTCTCGCTCGCCCAGGAGTTCAACGAGTCCGGCCCGCAGCGCGGTTTCCGCGGCCGGATCAACCCGGTGCACTACATGAAGGACACCGGCTCCGACGCGGCGGCCGGCACCCAGGGCTTCCCGCACGGCTTCGGCGGCGCCGACGACCATGTGGTGATGCCCTTGCAGGCCTCCACCCAGTGGGACGGGCTCGGCCACATCTACGACAACAAGCAGGCGTGGAACGGCCGTCCGTGCACCATCGTCAGCGGCGACGGCGACTCGGTCACCGGCATCGAGCACATGCGGGACGCCTTCACCGGCCGCGGGGTGCTGCTCGACGTGGGCCGCGCGGTCGGCGACGAGCTCGGTGAGCTCCCGGACGGATTCGCCATCCTGGAGGAACATCTGCGCGCCACCATCGAGGCGCAGGGCGCGACGAGTTCGGTCCGGCGCGGCGACCTCGTCCTGATCCGCACCGGGCAACTGGGCCGGGTACGGCGGCTCGGCGCGTGGGGCGGTTACGCGGCCGGTGACGCGCCCGGCCTCTCCTTCACCACCCTCGGCTGGCTGCACCGCACCGAGATCGCGGCCATCGCCTCCGACACCTGGGGACTTGAGGTACGGCCCTACGAGTTCCCGCAGCCCGCGATGTCCCCGCTGCACCAGATAGCGATCCCCAACATGGGTCTTCCGCTGGGCGAGATGTGGGATCTTGAGGCACTGGCCGAGGACTGCGCGGCCGACGGCGTGCACGAGTTCCTGCTGGTCGCCGCGCCCCTGCCGGTGACCGGCGCGGTGGGCGCCCCCGTCAACCCGATCGCGATCAAGTGAGTACGCGCGTGAACCTGAACCGTTTCTCCGGCACCCTGCACTTCCCCGGCGACGAGGGCTTCGAGGAGGCGTGCTTCGGCCGGATCTTCAACGCCCGTGTCCCGTACGACCGTTCACCGGCCGCCGTGCTGCTGGCCGAGTCGGAGCAGGACGTCGTGGAGGGCGTGCGGCTGGCCCTGGAACGCGGCTGGCAGGTCGCCGTCCGCTCCGGCGGGCACAGCTGGGCCGCCTGGTCGGTGCGCGAGGACGCGCTGCTGATCGACCTCGGGGGCTTCCGCGAGATGGCGTACGACCCGGGGACCGGGATCGTGACGGCGACGCCGAGCGTCAAGGGCGGTGACGAACTCAACCCGTATCTCGGTGAGTTCGGCCGCTTCTTCAACGGCGGGCACTGCCCCTCGGTCGGCATCGGCGGATTCCTCCTCCAGGGCGGGCAGGGCTGGAACGCGCGCGGCTGGGGCTGGGCGGCGGAGAACATCGTGGCGATCGACGTCGTCACCGCCGAGGGCGAGCTGGTGCGCGCCGACGAGACCGAGCACAGCGACCTGTTCTGGGCGGCGCGCGGGGCGGGCCCGGGATTCTTCGGTGTCGTCACCCGCTTCCACCTCCGCACCCGCCCGCTGCCCGGGTACCTCGGGCACACCGTGCACGCGTACCCGCTCGATCTGTTCGACGAGGTCATGACCTGGCTGCACGGCATGCACCACACGGTCTCGGACCTGGTGGAGATCGTCGCGCTCACGCAGACGCCGCCCGACCTGGAGGGGCCGGTGCTGCTGGTCACGGGGGTGTCGATGACCGACACCGCCGAGGAGGCCGCGCAGGCGCTGGCGCCGCTGCACGCCAACCCGTACGCGGACCGGGCCCTGTTCCGTGTCGAGGCCGAACAGACCACGCTGGCGGCGCAGTTGGCGGGCCAGCGCATCGCCAATCCCGAGGGCCACCGCTACCTGGTCGACAACGCCTGGCTGACCGGCCCGGCCGAGGAGGTCGTACCCGCGATCCGCCGGGCGTTCACCGAGCACCCGACCCGGCAGACCTTCACCATCTGGTTCTCCATGGCCCCGCTGCGTCAACTCCCCGACATGGCCTTCTCGTTGCAGTCGGAGATCTACTGCGCCACCTACGTCGTCCACGACGACCCGGCACGTGACGCGGAGTTGCGCGGCTGGCTGGACGGCGCGATGGCCGACATGCGGCCGGTGACCGTCGGCCAGTACCTCGGCGACTCGGACTTCACCGTGCGGCAGTTGAGGTTCATGGGCGACGAACAGTGGCGGCGGCTCAAGGAGATCCGGGCCGCCCGCGACCCCAAGGGCCTGTTCGCCGGCTATCTGAGCGCGGGGACCGTCACCAACACCAACCACTGGGAGCAGTGAGCGATGCGTTTCGCGACATACGAGCACGAGGGCGTGGAGCGCGCCGGGGTCGTCCGGGACGGCACCGTCCATCCGCTGCCCGAGGGCGTCACCGTACTGACCCTCCTGGAGCAGGAGGTGCTGCACGCGGCGGGGGTCGAAGCGCTGCGCCGGGCCAGCGACTTGACGGTGGATCAGGTGCGGCTGCTGCCCCCGCTGAAGCCGCCGTCCATCCGGGACTTCGTCGGTTTCGAGGCGCACATCGAGGGGGTGTCGAAGTCCCTGGACGGACTGGAGCACGTGCCCGAGGAGTGGTACCGGGCGCCCAACTTCTACTTCACCAACCCCCACGCGGCCTACGGCGCGCACGACGACGTGCCGGTGCCCGCGGGCTGCTCGGTGCTCGACTTCGAGCTGGAGGTCGGCGTGGTCGTCGGCCGTGCCGGGCGCGATCTCACACCGGAGCGGGCGCGCGAGCACATCGTCGGCTATCTGGTCTTCAACGACTGGTCGGCGCGGGACCTCCAGAAGCCGGAGAAGAACCTCGGGCTCGGCTTCTCCAAGGGCAAGGACTTCGCGAACACGCTGGGTCCCTGTCTGGTCACCGCCGACGAGGTCGAGGACCGGCGCGACCCGGACGGCTTCCTCGACCTGGAGATGACGGTCACCCTCAACGGCGCGCTGATCGGCCGCGACACCCTCGCCAACGTGTCCTGGACCTTCGAGGAGATGATCGCCTACGCCTCCCGGGACGCCTGGGTGCGCCCCGGGGACATCCTCGGCTCGGGCACCTGCGGCTGGGGCGCGCTGGCGGAGTTCTGGGGCCGGGTCGGCGAGCGCACCCCGCCGCCGCTGAAGCCCGGCGACGAGGTGACCCTCGCGGTGGAGCGCCTGGGCACCCTGTCCAACCGCGTGGTGCCCGGCCGCACGGACGTGTACCTGCCGCGGGCCCGCAAGCGCGGCCGGACCGCCCGGCCATAGAACCTCTCCTCTCGCCTCCGACCTGCACACATCCGGGGATCCGATGGCAGCTATCGGATCGCTGTGACTTCCCTCCCGGCCTCTTCCTCGGCGGGAAGCCGGTCGTTACGCTCCGGTTTCACCGAGCTTCAACGACGCGGCCGGAAGGACAGGCGCATGGGTCTGGGAGCGATCGACCTGAATCTTCTGGTGGCGCTGGAAGCCCTCCTTGAGGAGAAGAACGTCACCCACGCGGGGGTGCGGCTGTCCACCAGCCAGTCCGCGATGAGCGGCTCCCTGGCCCGGCTGCGGCGGCACTTCAACGACGAGCTGCTGGTCCGGGTGGGCCGCGAGTACGAGCTGACCCCGCTCGCGGAGCGGCTGCTGCCGGTCGTCCGGTCCTCCCTGCACAAGGCGGAGGAGGCCCTCTCGCTGACCAGGCACTTCGATCCCTCGCGCAGCCGGCAGCGGTTCTCGGTCGTGATGTCCGACTACGTGATGACGGTCTTCGTGGAACCGCTGCTGCGGGCCCTCGCCCAGGAGGCCCCCGGCATCCGCATCGACTTCCACCCGATCGTCATCGGGCAGCTGGAGACCGAGACGCATCTGCGCTGCCACGACCTGATGATCGTGCCGCTCGGCTATCAGCTGCCGGGCGTGAGCGAGGCGGTGATGCACGACCGGTTCGTGTGTCTCGTCGACCCGGACAACCCCCGGCTGGTGGACGGCCGGCTCTCGCTGCGCGACCTCGCCGAGATGCCGCACGCGGCCTGCGCGGTCGGCAAACTCACGCCCGCCGACCGGCAGTTGGAGACCCTGGGCATCACGCCCCGGGTGCAGGTCAGCACGCCCGGCTTCAACGTGCTGCCGTTCCTGGTGAGCGGCACCGACCTGGTCGCCGTGGTCCCCGAGCGGCTCGCCCGGCGCTACGAGGGCTTCGCGCGCTGTGCCGTCGTACCGACGCCGTTCCCGGACGTGCCGCTGGTGGAGGCCATGTACTGGCACCACAACCGGCACGCCGACCCGGCGCACCGCTGGCTGCGGGAGACGGTGCGGGAGGTGGGGGCGTCGCTGGACGATCCGGTGGCGCGCGAGATCGCCGACGAGATCGCCGCCGCGGATGCCACCCATGCCGATCGTGCGTTTCCGGAGCTGACCGCGGCTTCCTAGCGTGGTCGGGGACAGCCCGCACACCTTGGAGGCAACCGTGAGCCGCACGCGTCTGGCCGGTCGTACCGTCGTCGTCACCGGGGCCGCGCAGGGCCAGGGGGCCGCCGAGGTGGCCGCCGCGGCCCGGGAAGGGGCGAGCGTGGTGGCGACTGACGTCCTGGACGAGGCCGGGGAGAAGCTCGCCGCGTCGCTGACCGGGGCGGGCCTGGACGTGCGCTACCGGCATCTGGACGTGACGTCCGAGGCGGACTGGGCGGACCTCGCGGCCGGACTGGAGGCGGTGCACGGTCTCGTCAACAACGCGGGCATTCCCATGCGGGCCCGGCTCGGCGAGGTGCAACTCGCCGACTGGAACCGGGCGTTCGCGGTGAACACCACGGGCGCCCTGCTCGGCATCCAGGCGCTCGCCCCGCTGATGCCGCCCGGCTCGTCCATCGTGAACGTCGGTTCGGTCGCGGGGCTCACCGCGCATCACGCGGTCGCGTACACGACCAGCAAGTGGGCGCTGCGCGGTCTGTCGAAGGTGGCCGCGCTGGAGCTGGCGCCGCGCGGCATCCGCACGAACCTGATCCACCCCGGCTACATCGAGACCCCGCTGATGGCGTCCGCGAACCCGGTGTTCGTACAGGCCCATCTGTCGCTGACACCCCAGGGCCGGGCCGGGACGGTGGACGAGGTGGCGCCGCTGGTCGTCTATCTGCTGTCGGACGAGGCGTCGTACGTCAACGGCGCGGAGATCACCGTGGACGGCGGGTACGCGGCGCACGGCGGGGTGAAGGCGATCACGAACGCGCTCGACGCCTCGTGACGACGCGGTGGCCAGCCGCCTCAGGACACCAGGACGGTACGCACGCCGGGGAGTTCGGGCGCGTTCCACGCGCTCTCGACCTCGGCGAGGGGTACCGGCGCGGCGGTGACTTCGATGCCGCCGCGCTCGATCTCGTCGACGAGGGACGGGAGTTCCTCCAAGTAGGCCCTGGTGGACACCGCTCCCTGGCCGTTGCCCTGGAGTCGGAAGTTCGCCGAACGCAGTGCCACTGACGGGAGTTCGAGGGTGGGTCCGGCCATGGAGCCGATCTGGATCCAGTTCAGGGCGCGGCTGCGGTCGGCGCGGGCCCGCAGCAGCGCCATGATCGCGTCACCGGCCGGTTTGCCCCACAAGTAGTCGATGACCAGGTCGACTTCGGCGGCCTCCTTGGCCAGTTCCGCCGCGGTGGCCTCGGCGTCGGCGGTGAGCGCGACGGTCGCGTCCGCGCCGATGCCGCTCAGCGCCGCGAGCCGGTCGCGGTCGCGGCCCGCCCCGACGACCCGGCCGGCGCCGAGCCGCTTGGCGACCTGGACGGCCATCTGGCCGGCGTTTCCGGTGGCGCCGAGGATCAGCACCGACTGCCCGGCCGTCAGCGGGACGCGGCGGCGCAGCGCCACCCAGGACGACATCGCGGGGTTCATCGCGGCGGCGATCTTCACCACGTCCACGCCGTCGGGGAGCGGGACCGTACGGCGGCTGTCGATGACGGTCCGGGTGGCCATCGAGCCGGACAGCTCGTCGTCGGCCACGAAGTACACCAGGCGGCCGTCCGCGCGGCGGCCGACGCCGTCGACGCCGGGCACCATCGGCAGTTTCCCGGTGCTCGTGTAGTGGCGGCCCGACGCGCCGGTGCGCACACGGGGGTGCAGGCCCACCGCGAGGACGTCGACGACTTCCTGGTCCTCGTCGGCGGGGGCGGGCAGGTCGAACGGCTCGTAGCGGGGCGGGGCGTCGAACGAGTGGACCACGGCGGCGTGGACGTCCATGAGAGCTCTCCTCGGGTCGGGTGCGGGGCGGGGCGGACGCAGAAAAGTACGCGAGGCGGAAAGTACGTGGAACAGAACGTACGCGGAACAGAAAGTACGTTGCACAAACCAAAGTAGTAGGTGTCACGTACCTTTGCAAGTAGGATGCCGGGCATGACCTCACCGCGCGACGCACAGCCCCCGGCGACCGAGGACCTCGGCCTGGTCGACGCCCTCGCCCAGTTGTCGTTCCTGGTGCAGAACGCGCTGGCCGAGATCGCCGGCGAGTACGACCTCTCGCTCACCCAGACCCGGCTGCTCGGGATCCTGCGGGACCGGGAGCCGACGATGAACCAGCTCGGCCGGCACCTCGGCCTCGACAAGTCCTCGGTCACCGGTCTCGTCGACCGCGCACAGCGCCGGGGTCTGGTCACCCGCACGCCCAGTGCCGTCGACCGCCGCTCGTTCCAGGTGTCGATCACCGACGCGGGCCGCGAGCTCGCGACCCGCGTCGCCGCGCGGTTCGCCGAGCGGATCGAGGCCTGCGCCGCGCCGCTGCCCGAGCCCGACCGCGCACGGCTCTCCCGTCTGGCGACCAGGATCGTGACCGCCGACGCGCAGGCCCACGGGGTCGACCTGAGCACCGGCCGGGACTAGGACACGGACTGGGACACGGACTTCAACCGCCGTTCCAGGAAGCGTCGTTCGGCGTCGTTCTCCACCAGCTCCAGAGCCCGTTCGTACGCTGCCGCCGCCTCCGCGCTACGGCCGCCGCGGCGCAGCAGATCGGCGCGGGTCGCGGGCAGCAGATGGTAGCCGTCCAGTTCGCCCGACCGCTCCAGCTCGGCCACCAACTCCAGCCCGGCGTCCGGGTGTCGGGCCATGCCGACGGCCACCGCGCGGTTGAGGCGCACCACGGGCGAGGGCACGAAGCGCTCCAACTCGCCGTAGAGGGCGGCGATATCGGCCCAGTCGGTATCGGCGGCGGTGGGTGCGGTGGTGTGGCAGGCGGCGATGGCGGCCTGGATCTGGTAGGCGCCGGGGCGGCCGCGGCGGAGCGCGGTCTCCAGGAGGGCGGCGCCCTCGTCGATCTCCGGCCGGTCCCAGGCCGTGCGGTCCTGGTCCTCCAGGGTCACCAACTCGCCCGCCGCGTCCACGCGGGTGGCGCGGCGGGCGTCGTGCAGCAGCAACAGGGCGAGCAGGCCCAGCACTTCGGGCTCGTCCGGCATCAACGCGGCCAGCACGCGGGCCAGTCGGACCGCCTCGGCGCAGAGGTTCGTCCGCACCAGCTCGGCGCCGGAGGTGGCCGCGTACCCCTCGTTGAAGAGAAGGTAGACCACGCCGAGCACGCCCGTCGTCCGTTCGGGCAGGAGATGCGCGGGCGGTACCCGGTAGGGGATGCCGGCGTTGCGGATCTTCTTCTTGGCGCGCACCAGCCGCTGCGCCATGGTGGCCTCGGGGACGAGGAAGGCGCGGGCGATCTCCGGGGTGGTCAGCCCGGCGAGCGTGCGCAGGGTCAGGGCGACCCGGGCCTCGATGGGCAGCGCGGGATGGCAGCAGGTGAACAGCAGCCGCAGCCGGTCGTCCCCGACCCCGCTGTCGTCGCCGTCGTACTCCGGGTCGTACGGTTCCCGCTCCCGCCCCAGCACCGCGACCTCCCGCAGTTTCGCCGCCCCGACCGCCTCCCGGCGCAGGACGTCGAGGGCGCGGTTGCGGGCGGTGGTGGTGAGCCAGGCGCCGGGGCGGCGCGGGACTCCGTCGCGCCGCCACCGGTCGAGCGCCTGGGCGAAGGCGTCCTGCGCGCACTCCTCCGCGAGGTCCCAGTCGCCGGTCACCCGGATCAGGGTGGCGACGACCTGGCCCCACTCCTCGCGGAAGGCGGCGGCGACCGCCTCCTCGGCGTCCGGCCCGTTCACTCCCAGACCGGCCGGACCTCGACCGAGCCGCCCGAGAGCGCGGCCGGGTGCCGGGAGGCGAGCGCGATGGCCTCGTCCAGGTCGGCGACCTCGACGAGGTCGATGCCGGCGACGTACTCCTTGGACTCGACGAACGGCCCGTCGCTGAGCAGGACCTCGTCGCCCCGCACACGGACGGTGGTGGCGTCGGAGGCCGGCCGCAGCCGGGCCCCGCCGCGCATCAGGTCGCGGCTGCGGACCTCGTCGATGTACGAGGCGAAACGGGGGTCGGCGGCGATCTCGGCGGGGCCGAGTTCCTCGCCGTCGACGGGTGTGCAGATGAGCAGGACGTACTTCATGACCGCTCCCCGGCCCGCCCGGTGGCGGGCGAGATGTGTTCGTGGACGATCCGCCAGCCCAGGCCGGGGTTGCGGTAGCCGGTGGTCACCCGCAGGACCTCCTCCAGCGGCCGGCCGTCGCCGCGGGTGCCGCGCAGCCGGACGAGGGCGTGCCCGAAGGCGACGGACTCGTCGACGTGGACGCGGGACTCCAGCACCTGGCGGGTCAGCGGCCAGGTCACGCCTCCGAGGACGTCCTCCACAGCCTCGCGGAAGGCGGCGGTCCCGGGTCGTTCGGCGTCGAGCGCGCGGATCTCGTCCTCGGCGCCCTGCTCGCCGTCGAACGGCCAGAAGGGGCGCACCTCCATGGCGCCGACGGTGGCGACGGGGTGCCTGGCGGCGGCCTCGACGGCCTCCTCCAGGGTGTCGCACTCCAGGACGTCGAATCCGGCGACGTACTCCTTGGTCTCCGCGAACGGCCCGTCCGTACGGAGCACCTCGCCGCCGCGCACCCGTACGGTGACGGCCTCGGCGGGCAGCGCGAGCCGGTGACCGTGCAGCCGTACGCCCCGGTCGCCCAGTTCCTCCACCCAGGGTTCCACGGGTGCCGTTCCGGAGGCGTCGGCGGTGTCGTCTCCGCACACGAGCAGCATGTACTTCATGGATCCTCCCGGTCCTCATGAGCTTCCTACACCCCACCGACGAACGCAGCCGCGCCGAATCGACACCCCCTTCGGGAAAACATGAGGAGGCCGGGGCCACAGGGCCCCGGCCTCCTTCCGTGACGTACGGCCTACGCGGTCGCCGCCTGCACCGACGGCTCCCCCGCGTCCACGGTCGAGCGCTCGGTGTTCTTGCGGACCAGCAGCAGGGTGACGACCGCGCCCAGCAGGGAGGCGCAGCCGCAGATCACCACACCGAGGGCCATGCCGTGGGCCAGGGCGGTCTGCGCGGCGGCCTTGGCCTGGGCGCTGCCCGCGTTGACGACGGCGAGCGGTCCGGCCGCCTTCTCCATGCCCGCGTCGGCGCCGCTGAGCTTGCCGACGAGCGCGGAGGACGCGGCGCTCATCGCGATGGTGCTGATGACGGCCGGGCCGAGGCCCTGGCCGAACTCGCGGACCAGGCTGGTCGCGCCGCTGGCCATGCCGGTCATGTTGATCGGTACGGCGTTGACGGCGGCCGAGGTCAGCGAGGACACCACGCAGATGAAGCCGACGCCGAGCAGCAGCACCGGGCCGATGAAGGCGGCCAGGGAGGTGGTGGTGATGGGCAGGGCGGCGATCCAGAACTGTCCGGCGGCCATGGGCAGCAGGCCGCCCATCAGCAGCCAGCGGGCGTCGATGCGGGTGAGCATCTTGCTGAGCACCGGCGCCAGCAGCAGCGGGATCAGCTGAAGGATCACGAAGGGCATGCCGGCCCGCAGCGGGCTCAGATGCATCACGGCGCCGAGGCGGATCGAGACGCAGTACGCGGTGCCGATGAAGCCGAACATGCCGGCCAGCGCGACGACGGCCGCCGCCGCGAACGACGGGATCTTCAGCAGGCCGAGGTTGAACATCGGGGAGGCCGCGCGGGTCTCCGCGACGACGAAGCCGACGAGCGCCACGGCCGCCAGGGTCAGCGAGCCGACGATGGCCGCGCTGCCCCAGCCGCGGTCGCCGCCCTCGATGATGCCCCAGAGCAGGGCGGTGAGGCCGACGGCGATGGTGATCTGTCCCGGCCAGTCCAGCGCACGCCCCTCGGGCGCCTTGGAGTCGGTGACGAGCCGCCAGCAGGCGACGGCGACGGCGAGACCGAGGACGACCGGCGGCACGAACGCCCAGCGGAAGTCGGCGACCGTGGCGAGGATCCCGGAGGACAGCGGGCCGAGGGCGGAGGCCAGCGAGATCGACAACGCCCAGGTGGAGACGGCTTTCGCCCGGTCCTTGCCGTCCGGTGTGGCAGCCGCGATCACCGCGAGGGAGCTGGGGAAGAGCGCGGCGGCACCGATACCGGCGAGGGCCTGCCCGGTCCACATCATGGTGATGTTCTGCGAGGTGGCGTTGAGGAGTTCACCGAGTGCCAGGACGAGTCCGCCGAGCACCAACAGCCGCTTGCGGCCGAAGAGATCGCCCACCACACCGAAATTCAGTTCCAGAATCGCGGTGGGGAGAATGAAGGCGGAGGTGACCCAGGCGACCTGCGAACCGGAGGCGCCGAATGCTGCCTGAATTTCCCCGTTGATGGGCGAGGGAACGGTAATGCACAACTGTGCCGCCGCGACCGCGAGACAGCACGCTATGAGCGTTCCGGGGTCCAGTCTTTTCAAGGAGATCGAATCCGTCATCGTGCGTGCCCTCACTCTGCGTTTTTCTCTATGAGTTCGATGAGATTTCCCTCGGGGTCACTGACCCAGGCCATCCGCACTCCGGGCTCGGGGGACGGCCCGGGTGCCATGACCTCGCCCGCTCCGTGGGCCACCAACGCGCCGTGGACGGGGTCGAGTTCGGGGGTGGTGACCGCGAAGTGCCCGTATCCCTCGGTGAGTACGGCGGTCATCGGGTCCGGCGGGCGAAGGCCGGGGGCGGAACCGGGCCTGGCGAGCAGCTCGATGCGCCAGCCCCGCGGATGCTCCAGTACGACACCTCGCAGACCGGGTCCTTCGAGATGGAACTCGAAGACGGTCCTGAGGCCGAACGCGCCCTGGTACCAGGCGGTTTGGGCGGTCAGGTCGCGCACGTTGACGCCCACGTGGTCGAGTCGGGTGGTCATGGCGGCTCAGCCCGCCATCGCGCTGTCGCCGCCGTCGACCATGAGGTTGGCGCCGTTGACGAAGGCCGCCTCGTCGGAGCAGAGGAAGGCGGCGGCCCGCGCGATGTCCTCGGGCTGCCCCACCCGCCCGACCGGGATGCGCGCCTCGAACTGGGCCCGGGGACCGTCCGGATCGTCGAGGAAGGGCGCGGTGGCGGAGGTGCGGGTCATGCCCGGAGCGATGGTGTTGACGCGGATGCCGTGCGCGGCTCCGGCCGCGCACAGGTGCATGCTCATCGCCAACACCCCTCCCTTGGCGGCTCCGTGGGGCACCATCGGCATGAACGGCGCCCCGCGTACGGCGGCCACGGAGGCGACGTTGAGAACGGCCCCGCCACCCCGTGCGATCAGGTGCGGCCAGGCGGCCTGGGTGCAGAAGTAGGGGATGTCCAGCTCGTTCTTGATGGTGAAGTACCAGTCCTCGGCGGGCATGGTCTCGAACGGGCCGTTCCGCAGCGCGGAGGCGTTGTTGTAGAGGATGTCGATCCCGCCGAAGCTCACGATCCCGGCCTCGATCCACTCGCGGGCGCCGTCCTGGGTGGACAGGTCCACGGGCGCCAGGGACCGCATGATTCCGCCGGCCTTCTCGACGAGTTCCACGGTTTCGGCCGCGCTGTCCTCGTCGATGTCGCAGCCGAAAACCTCGGCGCCCTCGGCCGCGAATATCTGCGCCGCGGCCCGCCCTATTCCTGCCCCCGTTCCGCTGATGAAAGCGATTTTCCCGGCCAGTCGACCCATGATTGCCAAGTCCCTTGTCCCGTGCCGCCGTGGTGCGGTGGTGGCAGCGTAGGTACGGCCATTGGCCAGAACAAGAAATGGGTCGGTGAAGGGCCATCGGGGGTTCGTATGGCTGGTATGAGGCGGGAAGCCGGGAACTCCGCGCGGCAGCACGGCAGGATGTCCCCATGAGCACCGAGGACCAGGCCCGACTGATGCGCGCCAACCAGGCGAACTGGGACGCCCGCACCCCCGTCCACCTCGCCAGCCGCTTCTACGGCCTCGACGGCGACCCGGACCCGGACCGCTGGTTCGCCTCCTTCGAGTGGGACGACCTCGGCGACCCGGCCGGGCGGGACGTGCTCCACCTCCAGTGTCACCTGGGCACGGAGACCCTCGCGTTCGCACGGCGCGGCGCGCGCGCCACCGGCCTCGACTTCTCCGAGGCGTCCGTCACCGCGGCGACGGGCATCGCGGCGAAGGCGGGCCTCGACGTCGACTACGTACAGGCGAACGTGTACGACGCCGTCGAGGCCCTGGGCGGGAGGCGGTTCGACGTCGTGTACACCGGCAAGGGCGCCCTGTGCTATCTGCCCGACCTGCCGCGCTGGGCCGACGTGATCGCCCGACTCCTGCGCCCCGGCGGCCTGTTGTACATCGTCGAGTTCCACCCCCTCCTCAACTCGCTGGGCCCGAAGCCCCGTCCGGGCGAGGGCCCCGAGCTGCTGCTGCGCCACGACTACCTGGGCGGCGGCGGTCCGGTGCACCGGGACGCGACGTTCACGTACACCGACGGCCCGGCCGTCGCCGACGCGACCGACAGCTACGAGTGGATGCACGGAATGGACGAGGTCGTCAACGCGTTGACGACAGCGGGACTGCACATCCGACGGCTCCGCGAGAGCGACGAGCTCCCGTGGCCGCGCTGGGAGCGCATGGAGCGGACCGCGTCCGGCTGGTGGCGACTGCCCGAGCCCCGGATCCCCCTGCTCTACGCCCTGCTGGCCGGCCGCTGAGTCGTGGCTCACAGCCGGATCCGCACCGAGTGTGCTACGGTGCGGTCAGCACTTGTGTACGCCCCGTTCCGGGCGCCGGTGCCAGCACCACTTCTTCTCCGCCGAGCGGCCCGTCCATCCGGACCGGCACACCGGCTTTCTCACACCACTTCGTGACCGACGTCTTTTGACGAACGCGACTCCCGTCGCACCCGAGGTGATGTTCCCGCCGCCCCGAGGAGCGCTCGTACGCCCTCCACCCGCGGCTTCTCCCCCCTTCCTTCCGCATGACACATGCATCCGTCCTCGAAAGGACCACCCATCATGACCACCACACTCGAACCCCCAGTACAGGAACAGCCCCGCACCCAGCCGGCCACCGGTGTCCTCGACATCGACGGCAACGGGAAGGGGCACCTTCGGGCGCTGAACTGCCAGTCCTCGCCCATCGACCTCCAGGTCTCCCCCGCGCTGATCCGCCGTCACGGCCTGCGCAAGGGCGACCTCGTGGCAGGTGTCCGCGGCGGGCAGCGCGCCCTCACCGAGGTCGCGTTCGTCAACGGCCGCACACCCGAAGAACTGCGCGGCCGACGCCACTTCCGCGACCTCACCCCGCTGCACCCGCGTGAGCGGCTGCACCTCGAACACCCGGCGGCCGGCCTGACCGGACGGGTCGCCGACCTGATCGCCCCCGTCGGCAAGGGCCAGCGCGGGCTGATCGTGGCCCCGCCCAAGACCGGCAAGACCGTCCTGCTCCAGCAGATCGCGGCGGCCGTGGCCGGCAACCACCCGGAGGCCCGGCTGATGGTCGTGCTGCTCGACGAGCGGCCCGAGGAGGTCACCGACATGCGGCGCTCCGTGCGCGGCGAGGTGTACGCCTCCACCTTCGACAAGGCGCCCAAGCAGCACATCGCGCTGGCCGAGCTCGTGATCGAACGGGCCAAGCGGCTGGTCGAGGAGGGCGAGGACGTGGTGATCCTCCTCGACTCCCTCACCCGGCTCTGCCGGGCGCACAACAACGCGGCGGCCTCCGGCGGCCGTACCCTCAGCGGCGGTGTCGACGCGACCGCGCTGATCGGCCCGAAGAAGTTCTTCGGTGCCGCCCGGCTCGCCGAGGAGGGCGGTTCGCTGACCATCCTCGCCACCGCGCTGGTCGAGACCGGCTCCCGTGCCGACGACTTCTACTTCGAAGAGCTGAAGAGCACCGGCAACATGGAGCTGCGCCTCAGCCGCGAGCTGGCCTCCCGCCGGGTCTTCCCGGCCGTCGAGATCAACCCGTCCGGCACCCGCCGTGAGGAACTCCTGCTCACTCCGGCCGAGTTGACGGCCGTACGGGGGCTTCGTCGCGTCCTTCAGAACCGGGACGGCCAGAGCAGCACGGAGACGCTGCTGGAGCGCATGCGGGAGACCCCGGACAACGCGACGTTCCTGCGCCGCATCCAGCCCACGCTGCCGTCGAACTGACCCGAGTCACTAGCGCATCCGGGTGCTGAGGCGCCGCGATCGGCCCGGCCAACGCCCTGAGCAGCCCCTTCGTTCCTACGTTTGCGATATGACTATCGGATTCTCATCCCGGTTCGCCCTGTCGGCCTGCGCCCTGTGCCTCACGGGTGTCCTCGCGTTCACCCCCACCGCGGCGAGCGCCGACACCGGGCCGGATCCCAGCACTCAGGTCCAGCTCCACCCCGGCGCCCCCCAGCTCCCGGACATCTCGGCCCTCTCCTGGCTCGTCGCGGACGCCGGCACCGGCGAGATCCTCGCCGCCCACGACGCGCACCGCAGACTCCCGCCCGCCAGCACCCTGAAGACCCTCTTCGCCCTGACCGTCCTCCCCTCCCTGCCCGGTGGGCTCCGGCACCGCGTCACCGAACAGGACCTGGCCGGTATCGGCGAGGGCAGCAGCATGGTCGGGGTCGAGGCCGGCCACACCTACCGCGTCGCCGACCTGTGGCGCGGGGTCTTCCTCAACTCCGGCAACGACGCCGTGCACGTCCTGGCCGCGCTCAACGGCGGCTGGGACGCCACGGCCGCCCGGATGCAGGCCAAGGCGCGTTCCCTGGGCGCCCTCGACACGCATGTCATCTCGCCGGACGGCTACGACACCGACGGCCAGGTGTCCTCCGCCTTCGACCTCGCGGTGTTCGGCCGGGCCGGACTGCGCAACCCGGACTTCGCGCGGTACTGCTCCACCGCCGAGGCCGAGTTCCCCGGTGGCGGCTCGTCGTACGCGATCCAGAACACCAACCGGCTGCTGACCGGCAACGACGGCGTCGAGCCGTATCCGGGGCTCATCGGTGTGAAGAACGGCTACACCACCCACGCCGGCAACACCCTGGTCGCGGCGGCCCGCCGGGGCGGGCGGTCGCTCGTCGTCACCGTGATGAACCCTCAGGTCGGCGGCGGCTTCACCGTGTACGAGGAGGCGCGCGAGCTGCTCGACTGGGGTTTCGCGGCAGCCGGACGGGTCGGTCCCGTGGGGTCGCTGGACGCGCTGCGGACGAGCCCGAGGCCGGGTCCGGCCGCCGTGCGGGTGGCCGCCCCGGTCGCGGCGGACGACGGCCCCGGATGGGCGGAGACGGCCGCGGTCGTCACGGCCGCGGTGCTCGGTGCGGGAGCGGTGGCGCTGGTGTTGCGGTTCAAGGGCCGACGGCTGCCGGGGGCCTGACCGGTCGGCAGCCACAGCAGCAGGCCGAGCGTGACCCAGGTGTACGTGTTGCTGCCGAGGAAGCCGTCGATGCCCGAGGAGTCGTCGAACCACAGCCATACGACGCTGGTGCACATCACCGCGTACAGGGCGCCCGCGATCCGCGGGTGCCCGGCGCGGACCAGCACGGCGAACGAGGGCAGCAGCCACACGAGATGGTGCACCCAGGTGATCGGGCTGACCAGACACGCGGTCAGCCCGGTCAGCGCGAAGGCCGCCGTCCAGTCCCCCGCGACGACCGCGCGCCGGGCCCGCACCGCCCAGACGCACAGCACGAGCAGCACGGCCGTCGCCCACAGCGGGCGGCCGGTCTCGCCGAGGCGGGCCAGGACGCCTTGCAGGGACTGGTTGGAGACGTAGTCGAGGCGGCCCACCCGGGTGGTGTCCCACAGGGCCCGGGTCCAGTAGAACGCCGACGCGGACGGGACGACGAGGGCCGCGAGCCCGGTCGCCGCGAGGGCCACGGCCGTCGCCACCGCGGCGGCCTTCCAGCGTCTGGCCAGCAGCAACAGACCGATGAACAGCGCCGGTGTGAGCTTGACGGCCGCCGCGAGGCCGATGCCGACGCCCGCCCAGCGGCCCCGGCCGGTGGACAGCAGCCAGCCGTCGCCGAGGACGAGGGCCAGCAGCAGGAGGTTCACCTGCCCGAAGCTGAAGGTGTCGCGCAGCGGCTCGAACAGCGCCAGCCCGCAGGCCACCAGCGCCCACCCGAACCAGCCGTGGCGGCGCCACCCGGGTCCCGCCAGGATGCGCAGCACCACGGCGAGTGCCAGCAGGTTCAGGACCAGCGCGGCGACGATCGCGGCGCCGAGCCCGAGGTATCCCATCGGGGCCATGCTGACGGCCGCGAACGGCGGATAGGTGAAGCCGTAGGTCGTCCCGGGCACGTGGTAGTCGTAGATCCGGCCGCCGTGGTGGAGCCAGGTGTGGACGGTGCCGTAGTAGACGCGCAGGTCGAACCAGTCGCGCAGCAGCGGGACGGTCGCGGTGAACACGGTGACGGCGGTGGCCAGGGCCAGCACCAGGAGGAGTCGGCCGCGGTCGGTGCTCGGTGCTCTCATGCCGTACGTCCCAGGGCCGGGGCCTGTGCCGCCTGGCGGGCCTGCCACAGGACGACGATCGCGAGGACGCCGCCGGAGACGGCCAGCACGAGTTGTCCGATGTCGGCGGGGCCGCCGCTCGGGAGGACCGCGAGGGCCAGGACCCCGGTCACGGCGGCCACCCGGTGGCGTACGGACGTGCTGGGCGCGGCGGCGGCGATCAGGAACAGGCCCCACAGGGCGTACCAGGGGCGGATCGCCGGGCCGAAGGCGGCCACGACCGCGAGGCTCAGGCCGAGGGCGTAGACCGGGCTGGGCCGCAGCCGCAGCCAGATGGCGAGCACGGCCGCGCCGGTGACCAGCAGGCCGAGGGCGTGCCAGGCGGGGATCGCGAAGGGGGCCAGTCCGCTGCCGAGGTGTTCCAGGAGGGCGCCGGTGGCACGGCCGAGGAGGCTGGTGAGCGCCCAGTTGTGCGCCGAGACGGGTGTGTCGAGGGCGCCGATCCAGCCGTAGCCGGTGCCCGCGAACGCGGTGGCGGCGACCGTGGTGACCGCGGACGCCACGACGGTCGTGGCCACGGCCCTGGCCGGGCGGTGGCCCGCGCGGATCTGGAGCAGCACGACCGCGGCGAGCCCGAGCGCGGCCGGCGCCTTGACGAGGGCGGCGAGGGTGACGAGTACGGCGCCCAGGACCGGCCACCGGCCGCGTGCGGCGACCAGGCCGATGCCGAGCAGCCCGAGCATGATCGCGTCGTTGTGGGCGCCCGCGACGAGGTGGAGCAGGACCAGTGGGTTGAGGGCGCCCAGCCAGAGCGCGGCGGCCGGGTCGGCGCCGCTGTGCCGGGCGAGCCGGGGCAGGGCGGCGGCCATCAGGCCCACCCCGAGCAGGGCGACGAGCCGCATCCCGAAGAGCCCGGCGGGGAGTTCGCCCCGGGTGAGACCGGACAGCCCCGAGGCCACGGCGAGGAACACCGGGCCGTACGGCGCCCCGGTGTGCTGCCACAGGGGGGCGACCTCGTCGGCGAGGGGGCCGCCGAGCGCGGCGGGGCCGTGCGCGTAGACGTCCATGTGGGCGTCGACCATGGCGCCCTGCGCGAGGTAGCTGTAGACGTCCCGGCTGAACAGCGGCGGCGCGAGCAGCAGCGGGGCCGCCCACACCGCGAGCACCAGCAGCAGGGAGCGCGGGCTCGGCGGTTCGGCACCGCGGATCAGCCTGCCCAGCAGCAGCCAGGCCGCTATCAGCAGGACGACACCGAAGTAGACGCCCACCAGCCCCAGCGCGGCCTGCGCGGAGGCCGGGGAGAAGAGGTCGGCGGACGGGAGTGCTCCGGCCGTCTCGCCGCCCAGCGCGAGGACGGCGGTACCGGCCAGACCCAGAATCTGGCAGCGGCGGAGATCGACGGGAAAAGCCATGGCCAACACTCGGTCAGCGTGTCAACACGGGATGGCGGGAAAGCGACGTCCCGCTCTCCGGGCGGCGGACTGCGCGTGACCTCCGTGTGATCGGGCCCCGGAAGCCGTGCGTCGACCGTGGCCGGACGGTCGGTCCGCTCCACGATCGGCCGCCGCCGGTCAGAACACCGACACTCCGGTCAGCGTCGTGAAACGGTCCAGGGCCGCGACCCCGGCCACCGAGTTCCCCCGCTCGTCGAGTCCCGGGCTCCACACGGCGATCGTGCAGCGACCGGGCACTACGGCGATGATCCCGCCGCCCACTCCGCTCTTGCCGGGCAGGCCCACCCGGTAGGCGAACTCGCCCGCCGCGTCGTACGTGCCGCAGGTCAGCATCACCGCGTTGACCTGCTTGGCCTGGCTGAGGGTGAGCAGCCGGGAGCCGTCCGCGCGGCTGCCGTGCCGGGCCAGGAACCCGGCCGCGAGGGCGAGGTCCGCGCAGGACGCCTCGATGGAGCACTGCCGGAAGTACTGGTCCAGGAGGACGGGCACCTCGTTGTCGATGTTCCCGTAGGACTTCATGAAGTGGGCAAGGGCCGCGTTGCGGTCGCCGTGCGCCGACTCGGAGGCGGCGACCTCCTTGTCGAAGTCCAGACCCGCGTTGCCGCTCTCCGCGCGCAGGAAGGCCAGCAGCTCGCCCGCCGCGTCTCCGGTACGGGTCTGGAGGCGGTCGGTGACGACGAGCGCGCCCGCGTTGATGAACGGGTTGCGCGGGATGCCGTTCTCGTACTCCAGCTGGACGAGGGAGTTGAAGGGGTTGCCGGAGGGCTCGCGGCCCACGTGCTCCCAGAGTTCGTCGCCCTCGCGGGCCAGGTCGAGGGCGAGGGTGAAGACCTTGGTGATGGACTGGGTGGAGAACGGCTGCCGCCAGTCCCCCACGCCGTACACCGTGCCGTCCAGTTCCGCGACGGCCATGCCGAAGCTGCGCGGGTCGCAGGCGGCCAGCGCCGGGATGTAGTCGGCGGGCCGGCCGCGGCCGGGGGTCCGCTCGATCTCGCCGGCGATGCGCTCCAGGACCGGCTGGAAGGTCATCGAGGGGGACATGATCACCATTGTGCCTCCGGGCCGGTCCTGGTGCGCGTGCGCGGTCAGCCGGCGAGCGGGCCGCTGCCGGCCAGGACCTCGGGCCGCAGCAGGCCGGCCAGCGTCTCGGCGGGCAACAGGCCCTTCTCCAGGACGAGTTCGGCCACCCCCCGGCCGGAGGCGAGGGCCTCCTTGGCGATGTCGGTGGCGGCCGTGTACCCGATGTGCGGGTTGAGCGCGGTGACCAGGCCGATGGAGTTCTCCACGCTCGCGCGCAGCACCTCGGTGTTGGCGGTGATGCCGTCCACGCAGCGCTCGGCGAGGGTGCGGCAGGCGGCAGCGAGATGCGTGATGGACTCCGACAGCGAGTGCAGGATGATCGGCTCGAAGGCGTTGAGCTGGAGCTGTCCCGCCTCGGCGGCCATCGTGATGGTGACGTCGTTGCCGATCACCTCGAAGGCGACCTGGTTGACGACCTCGGGGATCACCGGGTTGACCTTGCCGGGCATGATGCTCGAACCGGCCTGCACCGGCGGCAGGTTGATCTCGCCGAGCCCCGCGCGCGGCCCCGAGGACAGCAGCCGCAGGTCGTTGCAGCTCTTGGAGAGCTTGACCGCGACCCGCTTCAGCACACCCGACATCTGCACGAACGCCCCGCAGTCCTGCGTGGCCTCGACCAGGTTGGCCGCGGTCACCAGCGGCAGCCCGGTGATCTCGGCGAGGTGGCGGCGGGCCGACTCCGCGTATCCGGCGGGCGCGTTGAGTCCGGTGCCGATGGCCGTGGCCCCCAGGTTGATTTCATGGATCAACTGGACGGCCTCGTCAACACGTTGACGGTCCTCGTCCATCATGACCGCGTATGCCGAGAACTCTTGACCGAGCGTCATCGGCACCGCGTCCTGCAACTGTGTACGGCCCATCTTGAGCACGTCATGGAACTCGACGGCCTTACGGGCGAACGCGTCCTGGAGTACGGACATGGACGCGATCAACTCGTGCACGGCGAAGACCGTCGCCACCTTGACCGCGGTCGGATACACGTCGTTGGTCGACTGCCCCAGGTTGACGTCCTCATTGGGGTGCAGGTGCCGGTACTCGCCCCTGCCGTGCCCCAGCAGCTCCAACGCCCGGTTCGCGACGACCTCGTTGGCGTTCATGTTGGTGGAGGTGCCCGCGCCGCCCTGCACCACGTCCACGACGAACTGGTCGTGCAGCTTGCCGTCCCGGATCTCCCGGCACGCGGCGACGATGGCGGCCGTCTTCTCCGCCGACAGCAGCCCCAGTTCCGCGTTGGCGAGAGCGGCGGCCTCCTTGACGGCGGCGAGGGCGTTGATCAAGTGCGGATAGGCGGAGATCGGTGTCCCGGTGATGGGGAAGTTCTCCGTGGCCCGCAGGGTGTGAACACCCCAGTAGGCGGAGGCGGGCACGTCCCGGTCCCCGAGGAGGTCGTGTTCGCGGCGGCTGACGGCAGACATGGGTTCCTCTTTCCGGCAGGGTTGAGATCGTTCAGGGGCGCGGGCCGCAGCCAGGTGCGGCTGCCGCCGCGTGGGCGCGGCGGGCCGCGGCGGGCCCCCGCATCCCCACGGCGGGTCTAGGCGCAGGGCGACAACGGCGGCACCGGGTCCAGTGCGCGCACCGGCCGGACGCACCCCACCGGCTCCCCGCCGCCGAGCAGCGGCTCCCCCGCGAACTCGCCGAGCAGCGACGCCGGAACCCCGGCCCGCGCGAGCCCGGCGGCGGCGACGGGCACACGTGCCCGGCCGGCCCCGTCCGCGATCTTCACCGCGACCGCCCGCCCGTCGGGCAACGCGGCGACCTCGACGCCTTCGAAGCCGTCCTTGGCCAGCAGGCCGGGAACGGCCCGCATCAGCGCGGCCACGTCCCGCCCGTCCCCGGACGCCATCTCCGGGAACTCCCGCATCGCGTCCGCGACCCGGGCCTCGGGCGTGCCCGGCGCCGCGGTGGTGATCCGCGCGACGGCCCGCGCGAGCCCGTGCAGGGAGATGGAGAACAGCGGAGCCCCGCATCCGTCGACGCTCACCCGTGCGATCCGCTGCCCGGTGAGATCCTCGACGATCTCCGCGATGGCCTGCTGAAGCGGGTGCCCGGGGTCGAGGTAGTCGTCGAGGGACCAGCCGTTGAGTTTCGACACGTAGAGCATCGCCGCGTGCTTCCCGGAGCAGTTCTGCGCGAGCCGGGACGGCGCCCGCCCCGCGCGGATCCACGCGTCACGGACGGCCGGGTCGAAGGGGAGGTCCGGGACGTTGCGCAGAGCGTCCTCGGTGAGCCCGGCGAGGTCGAGGATGCGCCGGGTCCCGGCGAGGTGGCGTTCCTCGCCGGAGTGGCTGGCGGCGGCGAGCGAGAGCAGTTCGCCGTCGAGGGGCAGGCCCGCCCGCACCATGGCGACGGCCTGGACGGGCTTGATCGCCGAGCGCGGGTAGAACGCGGCCTCGATGTCGCCTAGTTGGAGCTGGACCTGTCCGTCGGTGTCGAGGACGACGACGGAGCCGTAGTGGATGCCCTCGACCAGTCCGTCGCGGATGAGGTGGGCGACGGGTGCGTGGAGGGGTTCACGGATGAGGGGTGGGTCCGCGAGGGGACTGCTGTACATCACTGCCTGTCAGGTGAGGACGGCGTGGGTCTCACGCGTCGGGTGCGGTGGTGGACGGGTGCGTGACGCGGCGGCGGACGGCGAACCATCCGGCGACCAGCGCGGCGGCGATCAGCGGCAGACACAGGACGGTGGTGCGTCCGGCGCCGCCGTCGGCGTACATGAGGACCAGGACGGAGGCGAGGAAGGCCAGCGTGACCAGTTCGGTCCAGGGGGAACCCGGCAACCGGTAGGTGGGCCGGGTGAGTTCGCCGTTCTCGGTCTTCCGCCAGAAGACGAGGTGGCAGAGCATGATCATGCCCCAGGTGGCGAGGATGCCGATCGCGGCGAAGTTGAGGACGATCTCGAACGCGTCGGCGGGCACGACGTAGTTGAGGCCGACGCCGAGGACGCAGATGCCGCTGGTGAGCAGGATGCCGCCGTAGGGGACCTGGCTGCGGCTCATCACCGAGGTGAACTTGGGAGCCGAGCCGGACATCGCCATGGAGCGGAGGATGCGGCCGGTGGAGTACAGGCCGGAGTTGAGCGAGGACATGGCCGCGGTGAGGACGACGAGGTTCATGACGCCGCCCGCCGCGGGGATGCCGATGTTGGACAGCACGGTCACGAAGGGGCTCTGGGCGGCGCTGTACTTGTTCCACGGCAGCAGCATCGAGAGCAGGAGCACCGAGCCGACGTAGAAGAGGCCGACGCGCCACATGATCGAGTTGATCGCCTTGGGCATGATCTTCTCGGGGTTCTCGGTCTCGCCCGCGGCGACGCCGACGAGTTCGACGGAGGCGTAGGCGAAGACGACGCCCTGGATGATCAGGAGCATCGGCAGCAGGCCGTTGGGGAAGACGCCGCCGTTGTCGGTGATCAGGGACGGGCCGGGGGTGGTGCCGTCGACCTGGTGCTGGGTGGCCAGCAGGAAGATGCCGATCAGCATGAAGACGACGAGCGCGCTGACCTTGATGATCGCGAACCAGAACTCCAGCTCGCCGAAGAGCCGTACCGAGATCAAGTTGACGGTCAACACGACCGCGAGGGCGATCAATGCGATCAACCATTGAGGGATGTCGGAGAACATGCCCCAGTAGTGGGTGTACACGGCCACGGCGGTGATGTCGGCGATGCCGGTGGTGGCCCAGTTCAGGAAGTACATCCAGCCCGCTACGTAGGCACCCTTCTCTCCGAGGAACTCCCGCGCGTACGACACGAAGGCGCCGGAGGAGGGCCGGTAGAGGACGAGTTCGCCCAGGGCGCGGACCACGAGGAAGGCGAAGAGGCCGCAGACCGCGTACGCGATGAAGAGGGACGGGCCGGCGTCGGCCAGGCGACCGCCCGCGCCGAGGAAGAGGCCGGTGCCGATCGCGCCGCCGATGGCGATCATGTTGACGTGCCGGGACTTCAGGGACTTGCTGTAGCCGGCGTCTCCGGCGTCGACATGGCCGGATCGTTTCTGCACGCCGTCGTGCAGGGACTGCTCGCTCACGCCTCGGGGCCGCCTTCCGTGGGGGTGTCGGTGCGCGCGGGGCGCACGATGTCGGTGAGGGTCGTCTCGACCCGGTCGAGGTGGTGGGACATGGCCTCGACGGCGTCCGGCTCGCTGCCGTCGATCAGCGCCTCGACAATCGCCCGGTGCTCGCGGTTGGACTGCTCGCGCCGGCCGCCGAGTTCGTTGAGGAACGCGGACTGGCGGGCCAGCGCGTCGCGGATCTCCTCGATCACGCGGCGGAACACCGGGTTCTGGGCGGCCTCCGCCACCGCGAGGTGGAAGAGGGTGTCCATGGCGACCCACGCGGTGGTGTCCGTCTCCCGCTCCATGCGGTCCAGGAGGTGGGCGAGATGGTCCAGGTTCTCCGGGGTGCGGCGCAGCGCCGCGTACCCGGCGACGGGTATCTCTACATGGCGGCGGACTTCCAGCAGGTCGCTGGCCGCGTAGTCGCCGAAGGTGGGGTCCTCCACGGCGTTGGCGACCACGAAGGTGCCCTTGCCCGTCTTGGAGACGGTCAGGCCCATGGTCTGGAGGGCCCGCAGGGCCTCGCGCAGCACGGGCCGGCTGATCTCCAGGGTGCGGCACAGCTCGGCCTCGGAGGGCAGCTTGGCGCCGATGGCGTAGTCGCCGCGCTCGATGGCGCCGCGGAGGTGGACGAGCACCGCTTCCATGGCGCTGACGCGCCGCGGTCCGACTCCACCTGTCTGGCTGTCTGACAGGTTCACGGACGTGATCCTGCGGGTGACGGGACAGTGCTGTCAAGCGCCCGGAAAAGAAAAATACAGCGGGCGTGAAGCCTGAAATTCCGGCTTCACGCCCGCTGTCATGATCGTCGCTCCGCTGTCAGCTGTTGAGCACACCCGCGCCGAGCAGCCCGAACAGCAGGACGCCGATGATGATCCGGTAGATCACGAAGGCGTTGAAGGAGTGCTTCGCGACGAACTTCAGCAGCCAGGCGATGGAGGCGTAGGCCACCACGAAGGACACGATCGTGCCGACGGCGAGCGGGGCGGCGCCGACGCCCGCCCCCAGGGCGTCCTTCAGCTCGTAGATGCCGGCGCCGGTCAGGGCGGGGATGCCGAGGAAGAACGAGAGCCGGGTGGCGGCGAGCCGGTCCAGGTCGAGGATGAGACCGGTGGACATGGTCGCGCCGGAGCGCGAGAAGCCGGGGAAGAGCAGCGCGAGGATCTGTGAACTGCCCACCAGCATCGCGTCCTTGAAGGTGGTGTCGTCCTCGCCGCGCTTGTGCCGGCCCATCTGGTCCGCCGCCCACATGACGCCACTGCCCACGATCAGCGAGGCGGCGACCACCCACAGCGAGCCGAGCGGGCCGTCGATGAGCGGCTTCGCGGCGAGGCCCACGATCACGATCGGGATGGTCGAGTAGATGACCCACCACGCGAACTTGTAGTCGTGGTGGTAGCGCTCCTCGCGGTTGAACAGACCGCGCCCCCAGGCGGTGACGATCCGCACGATGTCCTTGAAGAAGTACAGGAGCACGGCGGCGATGGCGCCGACCTGGATGACGGCCGAGAACCCGACGACGGCGTTGTCGTCGACGGGGATGTTCATCAGCCCCTCGACGATCTTCAGATGGCCGGTGGAGGAAACGGGCAGGAACTCGGTCACCCCCTCGACGACTCCGAGGACGGCGGCCTGACCGACGCTGATGACGCTCATGGGATCCAGTTCTTCGGGATTGGTCGACAGTGCTGTAGACAATAGCGCTGGAGGCGGTACCGCTCGGGCGCGGGATCCGCCCGGTTTCTTACGCCCACAGGGCCTGCGCGATCGACACCCCGACAAATGCCGCACCGAGGCCCGCCGTCACGCTGCCGACGACATTGGCGGCGGCGTAGAGCCCCGCCCCTGTCTCGGTCAGTCGCAGTGTCTCGTACGAGAAGGTCGAGTACGTCGTCAGGGCCCCGCAAAGGCCTGTACCGACCAGGAGTTGGAGATGCGAGCCCGCCGCACCGGCGGACACCGCACCGGTCAGGGTGCCCAGGATCAGACAGCCGGTGACGTTCACCGCGAAGGTGCCCCACGGGAACACCGAGTCGTGCCGGGTCTGGACCGCGCGGTCGGTGAGATAGCGCAGCGGGGCGCCGACGACGGCTCCCGCCACGACCAACAGCCAGTTCACAACGAGCTCTTACCCTTCACGTCCGTTTCGCCGGGCTCGTCCGCGCGGCCGACGTAGCTGATGACCTCGCAGTCGTCGAGGATCACCAGGCCCTCGGTGACCAGTTCGTCGAGCTGCGGCAGGAAGGCCCGTACGCGCTCCTCGGTGTCCACGATCACGATCGCCACCGGCAGGTCCTCGCTGAGCGACAGCAGCCGGGTGGTGTGGATCAGGGAGGAGGCGCCGAAGCCCTCGATGCCCCGGAAGACGCTGGCACCGGCCAGGCCGGCGGTGTGCGCGCGGTGGACGATCTCCGTGTAGAGGGGCTTGTGGTGCCAGGTGTCGTTCTCGCCGATGAAGACGGTCACGCGCAGGGCGCTGCCGGTCAGCCTGGTCATCGCTGCCTCCACTTCAGGACGCGCCGGGCCGCCGTCACCGCGAGCCGCACCGCCGCGAGGGCCGCGAGCAGGGTCGCGGCGAGATAGGCCAGCGCGGTGCGGGGATGGCCCGCGTCGACCAGTTTCTGGATGTCGACGGCGTACGTCGAGAAGGTGGTGAAGCCGCCGAGCACACCCGTGCCGAAGAACGGCCGGACCAGCCGGTGGGCGGCCCACACATCGGTGATGACCACCATGAACACGCCGATCACGGCGCACCCGACGACATTGATCCAGAACGTCGTCCAGGGGAATCCGCCGCTCTGCGCGGGCCACCACAGGGAGGCCGCGTACCGGGCCACCGCGCCGATCGCGCCGCCCAGCGCGACGACGGCGACCACGGGTCCCTGACCGTGCCAGACGGACGGCCGCGAGGCCTGTGGCCGGGCGCGCACGCTCTCGGCTTCGGGGGCTGTCATAACCGTACGTCTCCTACTCGTCGGGGGCCCTTCGGGCACACGCCTCTACAAGTAGGGACCGTTGGCGGCACCTCTGCCGCGGTTCGGGTACGGCGGGCCCCACCGCCGCGCCGCGAGGAGTGCTCGCGGCCGGGCATCAGGGTAACGCCGGTGACGTGCCGGGGTCACTTCGGGGCGGGCGGCTCGCACACCTCCACGGGTGGGTCCGGCGCGCGTACGCTTGCTGTTCCCGCCGGTCGTCGTGGCACCCGGGCACGTTTGCCGAGCCCATTCCCGGTGACCCGGATCGCGCTGCCGCTCGGCGAGAGGCGGGGAGGCGAGAAGCGGGAAAGGGGGCCGACGATGACATGGTCGGCCGCCCGTCGCGCGGGAATCCGCCGGTGAACCGCGTCCGCACCGTCTGGCGGCGGCTGGGCCTCGCCGAACTCACCCGGCGCGGGCGGGAGTTGGAGCTGCTGCACCGGGCCATGGGGTTCGCGACGCTCGCCCTGGTCACGCTGGCGCCGCTGCTGATCGTGGTGGCCGCGGCCGATCCGATCGGGCACGGCGGCTTCGCGCTGTGGCTGGTGGACGGCATGGACCTGTCCGGCCGCTCGGCCCGCGCGCTCACCGACGTCTTCACCCCGCCCCGCAAGGTCATCGGCACCACCAGCGCCTGGAGCGTGGCACTGCTCGCGCTCTTCGGGCTGTCCTTCGCGTCGAGCGTGCAGAGCGGCTACGAGCACGTGTGGCGCCCGAGCGGCGCGCCCTGGCACCGCGTCTGGCGCCAACTGATCTGGCTGGTCATGCTGATGGGCTATCTGTACGCGCAGGTGCGGACCCGTGACGTCCTCGCGGGCACGCCCCGCGTCCTGCTCGGCATGGCGGCCGGTCTGCTGTTCTTCTGGTGGGGCCCGCACTTCCTGCTCAGCCGCCAGGTCCACTGGCGCTACCTCCTGCCGGGCGCGGTCGCCACGATGGCGGGACTGGTCGGCCTGCGCTGGTTCTCGTACCTGGTGTTCACCCCGCTCCTGGTCACCAACGCGGTCAGCTACGGCCCGGTCGGCACGGTGCTGGTGGTGGAGTCCTGGCTGGTCGGCGTGGGGTTCGTGCTCTACGGGGGCGCGCTGGTGGGCAGGCTGCTGTGCGAACGGTTCGCGGACCCGCGAGCGCCGTTCCGCACCGGGCCGGAGGGAGCGCGGGACGCGGACACCGGGCAGGACACCGGGCACGACACGGTGTGAGGCCCGGGGCATGGGCCGGAGCGTGGCCCGGAGCGACGGCCGGGGCTACCAGCCCTTCTCGAACATCCGGGCCACCTCGGCGATCCGGACCTCGTCGCGCTGGTAGTAGGTACGCAGCCGGATCCGCCGGGTGCGCAACAGGCCCAGGGACACGAGGAGTTCGAGGTGGGTCTCGGCGACCTGGCGGGACACGCCCAGCTTGGCCGCCACCGCTTCCGAACTGACCCCGGCCTCGGCGAGACACCGGTGTGCCGGGAAGTGGGCGGCCGGGTCTCTCAGCCACTCCAGGATGTCCCATCGCCGCTGACTTGCCGGAGTCCTCAGCATCTCGTGCCCCTCCGTCCTGCGCGCCGCTCGCCGCGTCCTCCCACTCTCCCGCAGCACGCCCCGCCGCGTCCCGGACTCGGTGCCCCTTGTCCGGGACCGGCCGTTCCTGTGCGCCGCGACCGCCACCGCTGAGGCAGGCGGCGACGCACGGGACACGACGAGACCGCCGGGAGTGAACTCCGTTATCCCGCAGCGGAGTTGGCCGAACCACACCGCCTCAGTCGCACAGGAACGCACGCGCACCGGCCCCGGTACGTCCCCCTCCGCCCGCGGCACACGGCTCGCGCGGGCGGAGGGGAGCCCGCTCAGCCGTCGAGTCGTACGACCCGGACGGCACCGGCGGGAACGGCGAGACCGCCCGCCGCCCGTTCGCCGGTGAGGAGTTCGGTGCCTTCGGTGCTCAGTGGCACCTTGACATCCGAGGCGGTGTGGTTGATCGCGAAGAGGAAACCGCCCGACTCGCCTTCCCTGCGGACGACTTCGACGTCGCGGGGCAGGTCGGCGCGCGGGGCGACCCGGGCGTCCTCGGCCGCCCGGCCGAGCACCGCGTCGAGGCCGCGCGGGTCGAGACGCGTGGACACGTACCAGGCGGTGCCCTCGCCGAGGCGGTGCCGGGTGACGGCGGGGCGGCCGGCGGTGAGGCCCTCGGCGTACGTCCACACGGTCTCGGCGCCGCGCGGGACCACGAACTCCGTCCATACGTCGCCGGTGAGTTCGGAGCCGTCCGGGCCGGTGACGCGCACCCGGTCGCCCTCCAGCAGGGGCGAGAACTCCTCGACGGTCAGGCCGAGCACGTCCCGCAGGGCGCCGGGATACGCGCCCTCGTGGACGGCGTCGTGCTCGTCGACGATGCCGGAGAAGCAGGAGACGACGAGGGTGCCGCCCCGCTCGACGTACCGCTTCAGGTTGCGGCCGGCCGTCTCCGTCATCAGGTACAGCGCGGGCACGACGACAAGGGGATAGGCCGACAAGTCGGCTTCCGGGTGGGCGAAGTCGACCGTGAGGTGACGGTCGTAGAGGGCCTCGTAGAACGCGTCGGCGCGCTCGCGGGCGTCCAGGTCCTGGCTGGGGCGCCACTCCAGCTTCTGCGCCCACCACGAGTGCCAGTCCCATACGACGGCCACGTCGGCCCGCGTGCGGCTGCCGCGGACGGCGCTCAACTGCTCGACCGACGTGCCGAGTTCGACCACCTCGCGCCAGACGCGGGTCTCCGTGCCGCCGTGCGGGAGCATCGCCGAGTGGAACTTCTCGGCGCCGCGCCGGGACTGGCGCCACTGGAAGAACATCGCGCCGTCCGAGCCGCGCGCGACGTGCGAGAGGGCGTTGCGGGCCATCTGGCCGGGGGCCTTGGCGGGGTTGCGGGGCTGCCAGTTGACGCCCGAGGTGGAGTGTTCGAGGAGCAGCCAGGGGGCGCCGCCCGCGACGGAGCGGGTGAGGTCGGCGGCCATCGCGAGGTTGACATGGGTGCGGCGGCCGTCGGTGATCAGGTAGTGGTCGTTGGTGACGAGGTCGACCTCGCGGCCCCAGGCCCAGTAGTCGACGGACTCGCACTGGCTGAGGGCGGCCATGAAGTTGGTGGTCACCGGGATGCCGGGGGCGAGGCGGTGCAGGATGTCCCGTTCGGCGACGAAGTTCTCGCGCATGGTGGCGTCCGCGAACCGCGTGTAGTCCAGCGCCTGGGCCGGGTTGACGGCGGTCGGCGTGAGACGCGGCGGATTGATCTGGCCGAGGTCCCCGTACCGCTGGCCCCAAAAGGCCGTGCCCCAGGCTTCGTTGACGCCGTCGACGCTCCCGTACGTCCCGGTCAGCCAGCGGCGGAAGTGGGCGGCGCAGGAGTCGCAGTAGCAGGCGGAGACGGGGACGCCGTACTCGTTGAAGACGTGCCACAGCGCGAGGGCGGGGTGGGTGCCGTAGCGCTCGGCGAGCCGGGTGGTGATGTTCGCGGCGGCGGCGCGGTAGTCGGCGTTGCTGTGGCAGATCGCGCCGCGCGAGCCGAACTCGTGGCGGGTGCCGTCGGCGGTGACGGGCAGGGCCTCGGGGTGGGCGCGGTAGAACCAGGCGGGCGGGGCGACGGTGGGCGTGCCGAGGTCGACGCGGATGCCGTTGGCGTGCAGGAGGTCGATGATCCGGTCGAGCCAGCCGAAGTCGTACTCGCCGGGCTCGGGCTCCAGCAGGGCCCAGGAGAAGATCCCGACGCTCACCATGGTGACGCCGGCCTCCCGCATCAGCCGGACGTCCTCCTGCCAGACGCTCTCCGGCCACTGCTCGGGGTTGTAGTCCCCACCGAAGGCGAGCCTGGTGAGCCCCTTGGGTGTGGTCTCCGGCATGGATCTCTCCCGTAGTCGATCATTTGGGAACGTGCACACAACACGCCGTGCGGCGCGACCTCAACATAACCGCACGTCCGTGACCGCTGACAAGTGCGCCTGTCGTTTCCGTGCCAGGAATGCTGTGAACGCTCCCATAGTGGTGCTTCAAGCTCCGGGCCCGGGAGCCGTAGAGTCGTGACCATGAGCACTACGGGGGGTCGGCGCAGGCCGCCGACGATCCATGACGTGGCACGCGAGGCGGGCGTCTCGCGGGGCACGGTCTCGCGCGTCCTCAACGGCGGGCACTATGTGAGCCCGGCCGCGCAGGAGGCCGTCAACGCGGCCATCCGCAGGACGGGTTACGTCGTGAACCGGCACGCCCGCTCGCTGATCACCGGGCGTTCGGACTCGGTCGGCTTCCTGCTGACGGAACCGCAGGAGAAGTTCTTCGAGGACCCGAACTTCAACGTCCTGCTGCGCGGCTGCACCCAGGCGCTGGCCGCGCACGACATCCCGCTGCTGCTGATGCTGGCCGGCACCGAGGACGAGCGGCGGCGCATCACGCGGTACATCACCTCCGGGCATGTCGACGGCGTCCTGCTGGTCTCCAGCCACTCCGGGAACCCGGTGGCGGAGGAGCTGAACGAGGCGGGCGTGCCGCTGGTCGCGTGCGGCAAGCCGATCGGGCTCGGCTCCAAGATCAGCTATGTGGCCGCCGACGACCGGGACGGCGCCCGGGACATGACCCGGCACCTGCTCTCCCTGGGCCGCCGCCGCATCGGCACGGTCACCGGCCCGCTGGACACCCCGGGCGGTGTCGAGCGGCTCGCGGGTTACAAGGAGGTGCTCGCCGAGGCGGGCGTCGAGGCGGACGACCGGCTCGTCGTCTCCGGCGACTACAGCCGGCTCAGCGGCGAGCGGGGCGCCGAGCGGCTGCTCGCCCAGGTGCCGGACCTGGACGCCGTGTTCGTCGCCTCCGACCTGATGGCGCGCGGTGTGCTGACCACGCTGGAGCGGGCCGGGCGGCGGGTGCCGGAGGACGTGGCCGTGGGCGGCTTCGACGACTCCCCCGCCGCGCTCGCCTCCAGCCCCGAACTCACCACGATGCGGCAGCCGTTCGACCGGATCAGCGCGGAGATGGTGCGGGTGCTGCTGGCGCAGATCGGCGGCGAGGACACGGCGGCGGTGATCCTGCCGACGGAGCTGGTGAAGCGCGAGTCGACGTAGAAGACGTAGGACACGCACGAGACGCGGGAGGGGGCGGGCCGTCGGCCCGCCCCCTCGTCGCTCAGCGTTCTCAGGCGGTCGGGTTGACGACCACCTCGGCCGTGTTGTTCGCGGTGTTCGGGTCGAAGGCGACGGGCCGGTCGGCGTGCGGAGTCACTAGGACGCGGCCGGTCGCGTCGGGGACGACCCGGTCGATGCGCAGTTGGAACGGGAAGCCGATGTCCGTGCCGGGCCCCGCCCAGATGGGCAGGGAGCAGGCGTAGTGGGCGACGGCCGGGTCGTCGCCCGATGTCCGGGCACCGTGGCAGTCCGCGGGCACGGACGTGGCGGTGGTGCCTTCCGGGACGTAGAAGTCGACCACGGCGACCGGGTCGCCGGAGCCGGCGTTGGCGACCCAGGCCGGTCCGTCGTTGGTGAACCGGACGGCGGCGGTGACGGTGTCGCCGACCGCGCCGCTCACCTCGTTGCCGTGCGCGGCGAAGTCGGCGGTGTTGTCGGCGTCGATGTTCCAGGCGCGGCTGTTGTCCGAGCTGTCGAGGTCGGTGACGCCGTCGACGGGCTCGATGTCGTAGTCGAACCGCTCGAAGAGCGCGTGGTCGTTGACGGTGAGGTGCAGGGGCGCGGGCAGTTCGACGGTGGCGCCGGGTGCGATGTCGGTGTCGAAGGCGCAGGTCGCGTGCGTCATGGGCATGTAGGTGCCGCTGGCGTCCGGCTCGGTGTAGGTGCACTGCGGGTAGCGGGTGACGACGTCGAGGCCGTACGTCGCGTACAGCTGGACCGTGAAGCCGTGGGCGGTCTCGTTGCCCGTGTTGGTGATGGCGAACGGCACCGTGAGGTCGGTGCCGAGCGCGACGCCGGCCGTGGCGTGCGGGGCCTCGACGCCGAGGTCCGGGCCGGAGCGGACGGTGACGGGGGTCTCCGCGCTGCCCTCCGGGGCGGTGAGCGTGCCGTCGGGTCCGCCGGTGGCCTCGGCGGAGTACTCGATCGTGCCCTGCGCCCCCACGGCGGCGCCCGCGACGGCCCGCACCTGGAGCTGGACCTGAGTGGTCCAGGTGGTGGGCACGTCCCCGGTGTCGCAGACCGCGACGGTGCCCGCGTCGTCCGGCGTGCAGTTGTCGGGCCAGGCCACCTCGGCGACCCCGGCGAGCCCGGAGGCGTCGACGGTCAGCCGGCCGTCCGTGACCGTGAAGTTGCCGTTGTCGTGGTACAGACCGAGCTTCAGCGTCCGGTACTGCGCGGTGCCGCCGGCCGGCGCCACGGTGATCGACTGGTCGTACGGCGCCTGGATCGACAGCTGATCGGTCTGCGGCTCGTCGTCGGCGAAGGCGGCCCCGCTCCCGAGACCGGTGAGGACCAACGCCCCCACGGCGCCCGCGCAGGCTCCGCGACGCAAGCGACGCCGGACGGAGACAGATCTCATGACATCCCCCATGTTGGTACGGCCGAGGCCCGGCAACTGAGCTGTGCCGGGCGGGAGTTGGACGGTCTGGCGGGACGGAAGGTTGTAGCGGGAGGCGGGTCCGTACCGTTCGGCGGGCACGGTCCGTCACTTCGGGCGGGCCAGGGCGGTGACCGTGAGGGCGAGGACGCAGAGCAGGCAGAGCCAGGCGAAGGTGTCGCCGATCCGGTCGTAGACGGTGGTGACTCCGTGGATGGGCACGTAGGCCACCATGGTCTGGCGTTCGGTCGTGAAGTAGTCGGTGGCGGCGAGGACATGACCCTCGTCGTCGTAGGCGGCCGAGACGCCCTCCGCGTCCTGGCGGATGAGTGAATAGCCGCCCTCGATGGCCCGCAGGCTCGCCTTCTCGGTGTGCGCCGCTCCGTACTCCCGCCAGTCGTGGGAGGGGACGAGCATGATGTCGGCGCGGATCCGCGTCAGGGCGGGGAAGTCGGCGTCGTAGCAGATGACGTCGGCGATCCGGCCGTACGGGGTGTCGGCCACGGGCACGCGGCCGTCGCCCGGCGCGAACTTTTCGGAGCCCGGGATGGGGTGGGCCTTCCGGTAGGTCCACAGCACCTTGCCGCGCGGGTCGATCAGGAGCGCCTCGTCCTTGTCGTGGGCGGGGCCGCTCCTGCTGTAGACGCGGACTCCGATCTCCAGGTAGACGCCGGACCGGCGGGCCCGGTCCTGGGCCGCGGCGACGGCGGCCGGCGCGTGGGACTCCTGGACCTTGACGGCCTCCTCGGGCCAGATCACGATCCGCGCCCCGGCGGCGGCCTCGCGCCGGGTCGCGGCCAGCAGGTCGTTCTCGACGGCGGTCATGGCGGGTTCGACCGTCGCGGCGGGCGCGGTGGCGATGTCCGGGACCCGCGCGAACACCGCCCGCTGGGCGTCGGTGACGCTCCGGGCGGGGCTGACACCGGCGACGCGGACGGTGGGTGCCGTGGAGGGGGCGAGGGCCAGACGGGCGCCTCCGGCGGTCACGACGGTCAGCAGTACGGCCACGTAGACCCGGCCGGCCCGCCAACTGGGCCGTTCCCAGACGCGGTTGACGGTACTGGCGAAGTAGGCGATCAGGAAACCGATCCCCCACGGTCCGGTGACGGACACGACCTGGAGGAGCGGAAGGTCGCCGTACTGGGTCACCGCGAGCGAGCCGTAGGCGGTACCGAACGGGGACACCACGGTGATCAGGAACTCGGTGGCCGCGACGCCGGCCGGGAAGACGAGGGCCGCCCACCCGGGGCGCAGCCGGCCGGTCAGCAGTCGGTCGGCCAGGAACGGCAGTGTCTGGAGGGCGGCCAGCGCGACGGCGCCCGTGACCACCACCGGGCCGAGGCCGATCGCCGACTCCTGGACCCAGAAGACGGCGGCCACCGCGTGCGCCGCCCAGATCCACAGGGCGCCGGACCACGCCCGGCCGAGCCGCGTGAAGCGCAGCAGAAGCGTCAGGGAGATCCAGGCGGCGGCCGGGACGTCCCACCGTCCACCGACCGCGAACAACGCCGTCCCGGTGCCGAGGAGGAACAGGGCTCGTCTCACGGCGGGCCGCGAACTCCGCTCCCGGTCAAGGGACTTGGCGGCTTCAGCCGTAGCGATGGAAGGGCGGGTCCGTGCTGCGGGGAGGTTCGTCATGGACAACGACGCTAGGAGCGCGGGCCCCTCGGGCGCCTCCGTCCCCGCGGCGATCTCCCGCGGGACCGCGCAACCTTCGATGCGCGTCTCGCGGAGGATCCCGGCGGACCGCCGCTGCCCTAGCCTGATGAACTGAGATGGTCACTGAGACGGTCATGCGGACAAGGGCCCTGCCACGGACCGCACAGCGCTGGTTCGCCGCCCGGCCGCGTCTGACGGATGTCGTGCTCGGCGGCGGTCTGACGCTGTTCGACATGGCCACCGTGCTCGGCCGCAGCCCCGCGCCGGGCGCATGGGCCGTGGCCCTGTGGGGAGCGCAGACCGTCCCGCTGCTGTGGCGGCGCACCCGTCCTCGCAGTGTGATGGCCGCGATGACCGTCCTCTACGTCGCCTTCCAGGTGCTCGACCCGATCCCGGGGAAGATCCCCGGCCCGTTCCTGCTGATGCTCGGGGTGTACGCCCTCGCCCGGTACGAGCCGGTCGCGGTCAGCTTGCCGGGGACCGTGCTGTGCCTGGCCGCGGCGATGACCGCCGACGCGCTCGGCGGGCACTGGCAGACACCGCGTCCCGGGTCCCTCGAACCGATCAGCGCCACCACGTTCGTCTTCTTCTTCGCCCTCGCCTGGGTCCTGGGACACGGCGCACGCAGGATCGGCGCGGACGCCGACCGGCTGCGCGACCTCAACCGGCGGCTGCGGGCCGAGCGGGAGCTCAACGCCCGGCAGGCGGCGGTCGCCGAGCGGGCCCGTATCGCCCGCGATCTGCACGACGTCGTCGCCCACCACGTCAGTGCCATCGCCGTACAGGCACGTGCCGCGCAGGACGTCATGGACGACGATCCGCCGCTCGCCGCCCGCGGGGTGGAGCTGATCGCCGTGACCGCCGACACCGCGCTCGTCGAGATGCGGCGGCTGCTCGGGCTGCTGTCGTTCCGGGAGCGGGAACCGGCGCCCGAGCCGTCCCTGGACCACCTCGACACGCTCCTCGACGCCGCCCGGTCGGCGGGGTGCCGGGTCACGTACGCGCCGGAGATCCGGGCGGGGGCGGCGCCGTCGGCGGGGATGCGGGTGTCGGCGTACCGGATCGTCCAGGAGGCGCTGACGAACGTGGTCAGGCACGCAGGGCCGGTGGATGTGGAGGTCAGCGTGCGCGGTGACGACAGCGGCCTCGTGATCGAGGTGCGCAACGGCCCGGCGGCGCCGGGTCATCGGCCCGTCACCGGCTCCGGGCGCGGGCTGATCGGTATGCGGGAACGCGTCGCGGCCTTCGACGGTGAACTGGCCGCGGGGCCGCGCGCGGACGGCGGCTGGGGGCTGCGCGCCGTACTGTCCGGGACGGCGTCACGGCCGGCGGGGGCGGCCGGATGACCGTACGTGTGCTCGTCGTCGACGACCAGGAGATCGTCCGGACCGCGCTGCGGCTGGTCATCGACCGCCGCGCGGGCCTGACAGTCGTCGGTGAGGCGGCGGACGGGGAACAGGCCGTGGCGCGGGCGGTCGAACTCCGGCCCGACGTCGTGCTGATGGATGTACGGATGCCCGGCACGACCGGTGTCGAGGCCACCCGGCGCATCGTCGGCGACTGGCCCGGGCCGGGCCCGGCGCCGCGGGTCGTCGTGCTCACCACGTTCGACCTGGACGAGTACGTGCACGCGGCGCTGCGCGCGGGCGCGGCCGGCTTCCTGCTGAAGAACAGCCGTCCCGACGACCTCGCCCGCGCCCTCCACGCGGCGGCCGGCGGGGAGCCCGTGCTCGCGCCGAGCGTGACCCGCCGGCTCATCGACACGCTGACCGCGCTGCCCACCGCGCTCCTGCCCGGCCCGCCGCCGGCGCAGCCCGGTGAGCCCGCGCTGACGGAACTGCTCACCGAGCGCGAACTCCAGGTTCTCGTCCTGGTCGCGCGCGGCCTGTCCAACTCCCGGATCGCCACGGACCTCGGGCTCAGCGAGGCGAACGTGAAGAGCCGCGTCAACCGCGTCCTCACGCGCCTCGGCCTCGACAACCGGGTGCAGGCCGCCCTGCTCGCGCAGCGGGCGGGCCTCACCTGAACCGTGCCGGTGGCGGTGCCGACGCCGACGCCGACGCCGACCATGTCTTACGGACCGGTGACACGGCGGCCGTGCCGGTGCCGGGCGGTGGTGCGGCGGTCCTAGCGTCTGTCCCATGCGCGTACTGGTCACCGGCGGTGCCGGTTTCATCGGGTCCCATGTCGTCGAGGCGCTGGCCGCGCGCGGTCACGAGCCGGTCGTCTTCGACCTGCGCGAGGGCCACGAGGTGCGCGATCCGCAGGCGGTCGCGTCCGCGCTGCCGGGCGTGGACGCCGTGTGCCACCAGGCGGCGATGGTGGGACTGGGCACGCGCTTCGGCGACGCGCCCGACTACGTCTCGCACAACGACCTCGGTACGGCCGTGCTGCTGGCCGCGATGGCCGACGCGGGGGTGCGCCGACTGGTGCTCGCCGGGTCGATGGTTGTCTACGGCGAGGGCGCGTACACCTGCGGGCGGCACGGTCCGGTACGGCCGGGGCCCAGGGCCGCAGGCGATCTGGACGCGGGGTGCTTCGAGCCCCGGTGTCCGCGCTGCGGCGCGGAGTTGAGGCCCGGGCTGGTCGGCGAGGACGCTCCGGCCGACCCCCGCAACGTGTACGCGACGACCAAGCTGGCGCAGGAGCATCTGGCGTCGGCGTGGGCCCGCTCCACGGGCGGTACGGCCGTCTCGCTGCGCTACCACAACGTGTACGGCCCGAGGATGCCGCGCGACACCCCGTACGCCGGGGTCGCCTCCTTCTTCCGGTCCGCGCTCGCCCGCGGCGAGGCACCGCGCGTGTACGAGGACGGCGGCCAGCGGCGGGACTTCGTGCACGTACGGGACGTGGCGGCGGCGAATGTGGCGGCGCTGGAGTCCGGGCCCGCGGCCGGAGCGCTGACCGCGTACAACACCGGCAGCGGTGACCCGCGCACGGTCGGCGAGATGGCGCGGGCGCTGGCCGCCGCGTACGGCGGGCCGGAGCCCGTGGTGACCGGGGAGTACCGGTTGGGCGACGTCCGGCACATCACGGCGGACTCCTCCCGGCTGCGCGCCGAGCTGGGCTGGCGGGCGGAGGTCCGGTTCCCGGAGGGGATGCGCGAGTTCGCGGGGGCCAAGCTGCGCGGGGAGCGGTAGCGGGCGGGCAGCCCGGCGACGTTCTCCCCGTTCCGCCCGCCCCGGCGGCTATCCCTCGGCCATCGGCAGGGTCACCTCGAAGCGGCAGCCGCCGGTGACGTTGCGGACGGCGGCCCGGCCCTGGTGGGCCTCCACGATGCCGCGCACGATGGCCAGGCCCAGGCCAGCTCCGGCCGGGGGTGTCCGGGCGTGGGTGCCGCGCCAGCCCGTGTCGAAGACGCGGGGCAGGTCCTCCTCCGGGATGCCGCCGCAGCCGTCCGTCACGGACAGGACCACTCCCTCGGCGGACCGTTCGGCGGCGACCGCGACCGTGCCGTCGGCCGGGGTCCGGCGGATCGCGTTGACCAGCAGGTTCCCCAGCACGCGGCTCATCTCGCGGCCGTCCACCTCGACCGGGACGGCCGCGATCGGGTCGCCGACCAGCCGCACGCCGTGCTCGCGGGCGAGCGGGTCCGCGCCGGCGAGGGCGTCGCCGATCAGGTCGTAGAGCGACATCCGGGACGGGGAGAGTGTGAGGGTCCCGGCGTGTATGCGGGAGAGTTCGAAGAGGTCGCCGACCATGTCGTTGAGGCGTTCGACCTCGGTGCGGATCTGGCGCAGATAGCGGTCGGGGTCGGCGGCGACCCCGTCCTCCAGGGCCTCGGACATCGCGCGCAGTCCGGCGAGCGGGGTGCGCAGGTCGTGGGAGATCCAGGCGACGAGTTCGCGGCGGGAGGACTCCAACGCGCGTTCGCGGTCTCGGGATTCGGCGAGCTTCGCGCTGGTCGCGGCCAACTCCCGGCTGAGGTCGGCGAGTTCGGCGGTCGCCGGGCCCTCGGGGGCCGAGAAGTCGCCGCCGTCACCGAAGTCCCGTGCGGCGCGGGCGAGTTCACGACTGCGGGCGACGACCCAGCGGCCGAGCAGCACCGCGCTGGCCAGCGAGACCACGGCCGCCATGGCGACGACGGTGGTGACGACGGACAGGTCGTGCGAGGACAGGAACATCGCCTGCGCGACCGCGAGCGTGCCCGCGAGCATCGCCGTCACCGCGACGGCGGCGACCACGGACACGGACGCGGTGAGCGAGCGCCGGCGCAGCAGCCACAGCGCGCCCGCGCCGAGCACCCCGGCACCGGCGGCGCCCAGAAAGGCGTACAGGGCGATGAGCAGCATGTCGCGCATGGTCAGCGCTCCTCGGCGGAGTCCGCGCGGGCGGGTTCGAAGCGGTAGCCGACGCCCCACACGGTCTGGATCAGGCGGGGTCTGGCGGGATCGTCCTCGACCTTGCCGCGCAGGCGCCGTACGTGCACGGTGACGGTCGACAGGTCACCGAAGTCCCATCCCCACACCTCCCGCATCAGGTCCTCCCGGCTGAAGGCCCGGCCGGGGTGCCGCAGGAAATGGGCGAGGAGGTCGAACTCCCGCAGGGTGAGGGCGAGTTCGCTGCCGTTCTTGGTGGCGCGGCGGGCGGCGGGGTCGGCGGTGAGTCCCGCCGAGCGCAGGGGGCGGGTCACGGGCGGGGGGCCGCTGCGGCGCAGCACGGACTCCACCCGCAGGACGAGTTCGCGCGGGCTGAACGGCTTGGTGACGTAGTCGTCGGCGCCGACCTCCAGACCGAGGATCCGGTCGTCCTCGTCGCCGCGCGCGGTCAGCATGATGACCGGCACGGGTCCGTGGCCGCGCAGCCGACGGCACACCTCAAGTCCGTCCATGCCCGGCAGCATCAGGTCGAGGACCACCAGGTCCGGCCAGTGCGCGGCGGCCCGGGCGAGCGCGCCCGGCCCGTCCTCGGCTCGGTCCACGAGGTGGCCGGCGCGGTCGAGGTATCCGGAGACGACCTCGGCGACGGTCGGATCGTCGTCGACCACGAGGATGCGCGTCGGGTGCGCGGGCCCGCTCGGGGCGGGCCCGGCACCTGGGGATTCGTACGGCTGCTGCATGTCTTCCAGGGTCCCACCGGCCGCCTCCGCCGCTCGGCCCGGCCGCCTCGACGTCCGCGTTTCGTAAGGAACCGGAGTCCGGTATGCCGGATTCGCGCTCGTAGGGTGAAAGCCGTGACGACCTCTCCCCCACCACCACCGGACCCGGCGCCCGTCGACCTGGTCCTCCCCTGTCTGAACGAGGCCGAGGCCCTGCCGTGGGTGCTGGCCCGCGTCCCGCGAGGCTGGCGCGCGCTGGTCGTGGACAACGGGTCCACGGACGGCTCGGCGGCCCTCGCCCACGACCTCGGCGCGAGCGTCGTCCGCGAGGAGCGCCGCGGGTTCGGCGCCGCCTGCCACGCCGGGCTGCTGGCCGCCACCGCGGACATCGTGTGCTTCTGCGACTGCGACGCCTCGCTGGATCCGGCCCTGCTGGTGGACTTCGTGCGCGAGGTGCGCGCGGGCGAGGCCGATCTCGTGCTCGGCCGGCGTCGGCCGCAGGGGCGCGGGGCCTGGCCCGCGCACGCCCGGGCGGGCAATCTCGCGCTGGCCCGGATGCTGCGCCGCCGCACCGGGCTGCGCCTGGGCGACGTCGGCCCGCTGCGGGCGGCCCGGCGCACTCAGCTGCTCGCGCTCGGCCTCACGGACCGCCGCAGCGGCTATCCGCTCCAGATGGTGGTGCGTGCCGCCGACGCGGGGCTGCGCGTCGCCGAGCACGACGTGCCGTATCTGCCGCGCACCGGCGCCTCCAAGGTCACCGGGACCTGGCGCGGCACCTGGCAGGCGGTGGCGGACATGCGCCGGGTACTGGCCGAACCCCCGGCGCCCGCGGGCGGGCCGGCCATCGCCCCCTCACCCCAAGGAGCGCCTTCCCGGTGACCACCCTTCTCGTCATCGCCAAGGAGCCGCGGCCGGGACGGGTGAAGACCCGGCTGACTCCGCCGTTCACGCCCGAGGAGGCCGCCGCGCTCGCCGAGGCCGCGCTCGCCGACACCCTGGACGCGGTGCTGGCGACGCCCGCGCGGCGGCGGGTGCTGGTGCTCGACGGGGCGCCGGGCCGCTGGCTGCCGCCGGGCTTCGATGTCGTACCGCAGTGCGGCGGCGGGCTCGACGCACGCCTGGCCGCCGCCTTCGCGGGCTGCGCCGGGCCCGCGCTGCTGATCGGCATGGACACCCCGCAGGTGACGCCCGCGCTCCTCACCGTCGACTTCGCCGACTGCGACGCGTACTTCGGTCCGGCCGAGGACGGCGGCTTCTGGGCGCTCGGCCTCGCCGAGCCCGACCCGGCGCTCCTGCTCGGTGTGCCGATGTCGACACCGGCCACCGGCGCCGTCCAGCGCGCCCGGCTGACCGGCGCGGGCCTGCGCGTCCGCGACCTCCCGCCGCTGCGGGACGTCGACACGGCCTACGACGCCGAACTGGTCGCCGCCGAGGCGCCGCAGGGCCGGTTCGCGAGGGAACTGGCGCGGCTGAGGACGGGAGTCGGCGGGTGAGTGAGGCGCGTGCGGCACAGCGGCCGGTGCCGACGACGACCGGCGAGGGCCCGTGCCCGGTGAGCGCGCTCGTCGACGGCCCGCCCCCGGACTCCGCCGCCCGCCCGTGGTCCGCCGACCCTTACACGGACGCGCTGCGCGCCGGTCGCGGCCCGCTCTTCCTGCGCCGTACCGACGGCTGGCTGCTGCCGCTGGAGGTGGAGCGCTGGTGCGCGGAGGCCGACGCGGCGGACCGGGAGGTGCTGCGCCGCTGCGAGGGGGCCGTGCTCGACGTGGGCTGCGGGCCGGGGCGGCTCGTCGCGGCGCTCGCCGCCCAGGGGCGGCCGGTCCTGGGCATCGACGTCAGTGAGGCGGCCGTCGCGCGCACCGTCCGGCTGGGCGGGCAGGCGCTGCGCCGGTCCGTCTTCGAACCCGTCCCCGGCGAGGGCCGCTGGGACACCGCCCTCCTCATCGACGGCAACGTCGGCATCGGCGGCGACCCGCACGCCCTGTTGCGGCGGATGGCCCAACTCCTCACCGATGGCGGGCTGTTGGTCGTGGAGACCGCTCCGGTCGACGTCGACGAGCGAGTGCGGGTGCGGGTCGCGGACGGCCGTGGAGCCTCCGGCGCTTCCTTCCCGTGGGCCCGGCTCGGCACCCCGGCCCTGTTGCGCCACGCGGGCCGGGCGGGGTGGCGCCCGGAGGGTCAGTGGACGGCCGACGACCGCTCCTTCCTCGCCCTGCGCCGTCGCGGCGGCCTCAGCAGCCGCAGCGACCGCAGGGCGAGCAGCGCGGCCGAGCCGCCGAACAGCACCGCCGTGATCAGCAGCCAGCGGGACAGGAACCCGTCGCCGGGGAGCGTGGTGGCGGACCGGTAGCGGTCGGCGACCTCCCCGCTGATCAGCGGGAACCACACCAGCAGCAGGAGGCCGGAGAGGAGGGCCGGGACGCGGACGTGACCCGTCCAGTCCCGGTGTCCGGCGGCGCCCAGCACCCGGACGAGCGCCCGGTCCGCGCCCGCGTACAAGGGGAGCAGCACCAGGTCGTGCAGCACCGCCGCGCCCGCCCACCACAGCGCCACCCCGAACCGGTCGTCCGCGAGCAGCCGTACCCCCGCGTAGCCCGCGAGCGCGAACGAGCAGGCCGACAGCAGGAGTTGCAGCGGGCTGCCGAGGGCCGGCCGCCGGAACGGCACGCGCGTCACAGGTCGCCGTACACGCGTCGCAGGTCCACGTACGCGCATCACAGGTCTCCGAAGGTCAGACGGGCCACCCACTTGGTGTTCAGCACGCCGGGTGCGGCGGGGACGATGACGCGTGCCGGGTAGCCGTGGTCGGGGGTGAGGTCCGCGCCGTTGACGAACAGGGCGAGGAGCGAGCGCGGGTCGCGGACCTGGTTGTCGCGCAGGGCGGACCGGCGGAACGCCCCGTGCCGTTGCAGGGACTCCACCAGGACGTCGGGGGCCGTGTCCGCGTCGTAGCCGACGAGTGCCGCCAGGTCGCGCAGCCGTACGCCCCGCCACCACTGGTCGGAGGTCGACCAGCCCTCCACGCAGGCGATGGGCAACGCGGCGCTGTGCAGCGGGAGTCGGAGCAGTGCGGCCCGGTCGAGGCGGACCGTGCGGCCGTTGCCCCCGACCACCAGGCGCCACGCGTCCTCGGACGTCTCCCGGTCGTCGATGCCGACCGCCGCCGCCGTCTTGTTGATCTGGAAGGCGCCGGGTCCGGAGCCCGGTTCGGGTCCGCCGTGCGGTGCGAGCAGGGCCGTCTCGCGCAGCGGTCCGTCGAAGCCCCGGCCCGCGGTCGTGCCGAACAGCAGCAGCGATCCGCCGCCGACCACGCCGAGGGCGCCGCGCCGCGAGACGGTGGGTTCGGCGGGGTCGGGCGAGATCAACTCGCTTTCCTTGGCGGGGAGTTCACGGCGGAGGTTACGCAGGGCCGCCGGTGTCTTGAGGGCGGCGTGGGCGAGGAAGGCGGCGAAGAAGACCCAGGCGCCGTAGAAGTGCAGGGGGTAGAAGGAGCCGGGGAAGACGTAGTCGAGCTGGACGTTGAGCACGCCCGTGGTGAACTCGAAGAGGCCGCCGCCCACGAGGAGGAGCAGCGAGAGGCGTTCCAGCGCGTGGGCGAGGGAGCGGGCCGGCGGCAGGGCGAACAGCTTGGGGACGACCGACCACAGCTTCGCCAGCAGGACGGGGATCAGCGTGATGCCGAGGGTGACGTGCGTGCCCTGGGTGAGGCGGTACAGCCAGGACGGGTCGGTCGGCCAGGCGAAGAGGTAGAAGCCCAACAGGCCCTTGTCCGGGGTCTGGTCGTTCACCGGCGAGAGGTCCGGGTTGTAGGCGGCGTACGACAGCAGACCGGTCACGAACAGCACGGTGATCCCGACGAGCAGCACGACGCCCAGCACGGAGGTGAACCAGGGGCCGCGCAGCGGGCTGCGCCAGAAGGCGGGTGAGGAGGGGGAGCGTGGCATGCCCCGACCGTAGGCCGGGGACACCCCCCGAACGGGTTCGCGAACCATGACGAAACCCTGACGTCCGCCCCGGCGCGGGCTCCGCCCCGCGTGCCCCGGCCTAGCGTGACGATGTGAACCGCGATCTTCTCGTCGACCGCGGGCGCGACCGGAGCGCCCGCCCCGCCGACCGTTGCCAGGACGCTCCGGGCCGCAGGCCGCGCGACCACGTCCGCGATCTGTCGGCCGCTCTGGCCGCCGCGCTGCTCGTGCTGGTGGCGGGGCTGGTCGGCGGCGCGATCCAGCGCCGCCACCACTCGCTGTTCGTGGGCCTGCCGCCCGTGTTCGCCCAGTGGGAGCCGCACGTCGGCCCCGGCACCCCGGCGGCCCTCGCTCTAGCGGTCGCGGTGGTCGCCCACGGTCCCGTCGTGGCCGCCCGACTCCCCTGGCGGGCACTGCTGTTGACGGTGTGGGGCACCGCCGTGGCGTGGACGTTCTCGCTGGCCCTGGTCGACGGCTGGCAGCGCGGCATCGCGGGACGGCTGACGACGACGAACGAGTACCTCACGGTGATCGGCCGCTTCCACGACATCCCCGCCGCCCTGCGCGACTTCACCCACCACATCCTGAGCCACTCGCCCGCGCCCTGGCCCGCGCACATCGCCGGGCATCCCCCGGCGGCCACCGTCACCTTCGTCCTCCTGGACCGGATCGGACTGGGCGGCGGGGGCTGGGCGGGCGTCTGGTGCATCACCGTAGGGGCGACGGCGGGCGCGGCGGTCCTGGTCGCCGTGCGCGCGCTCGCCGACGAGCAACTCGCGCGCCGCGCCGCCCCGTTCCTGGTGTCGGCCCCGGCCGCCGTGTGGATGGGCACGTCGGCGGACGGGTACTTCGCGGCGGTCGCCGCCTGGGCGGTGGCGTTCCTCGCCCTCGCGGTCACCGGCCGCCGCCCGCGCGCGACGGGCCTGGCGGCCGGGCTGCTCCTCGGCCTCACCGTGTATCTGTCGTACGGGCTCACGCTGTTCGCGCTGATCGCGGGCGCCGCGCTGCTGCTCGGCCACCGACGGCTCGGCCCGCTCCCGTACGTCGTCGCGGGACTCGCCGTCGTACCCGCGGTGTTCACGCTGCTGGGCTTCAACTGGTGGGAGGCGTACCGCCTGTTGATCACCCGCTACTACGAGGGCGTCGGCGGGATCAGGCCGTACGGCTACTGGGTGTGGGCCGACCTGGCCTGCACCGCGCTGATCGTGGGCCCGGCGACGGTGGCGGGCCTGCGCCGGGCGGGCAGCGCACCGGTACGCCCCCGACTCCCGGACCTGCGCGCCTGTTTCCGCACCGCCGCGCCCCAACTCCGGCTCGCCCTGCTGGTGTTCGCCGCGCTGATCGCCCTGCTCGTGGCGGATCTCTCCGGGATGAGCAAGGCGGAGACGGAACGCATCTGGCTGCCCTTCGCGCTGTGGCTGCTTCCCGCCTGCGCGTTCCTCCCCCGCCCCCGTGCCTGGCTCACCGCGCAGGCCGCGCTGGCCCTGCTCCTCAACCACCTGCTCCTGACGGGCTGGTGAGGACCGGCGCGGCGCGCCCGCAGGGACCTACGCGACCTCGTGCGGCTCCGGGGCCGTACTGCTCGCGGTGCCTTCCGCGTCGGCCGGGGCGGCGGCCCGCTCCCGTCGGCGTCCGGTCAGCCAGGTGGCCAGCGGCTCGGTGTAGCGGGCGCTGAGCGGACCGACGACGACCAGGATCAGCACGTACGCCGTCGCCAGGGGGCCGAGGGAGGGTTCGATGCCGGCGGTGACGGCGAGGCCGGCGATGACGATGGAGAACTCGCCGCGGGCGACCAGCGTGCCGCCCGCCCGCCAGCGGCCCTTGGCGGAGATGCCCGCGCGGCGGGCCGCCCAGTACCCGGTGGCGATCTTCGTGCCCGCGGTGACGACCGCCAGGGCGAGCGCGGGCAGCAGGACGGGCGGGATGCTCGCCGGGTCGGTGTGCAGGCCGAAGAAGACGAAGAACACGGCGGCGAACAGGTCGCGCAGCGGGGAGAGCAGGTTGTGGGCGCCCTCCGCGGCTTCGCCGGAGAGGGCGATGCCGACCAGGAACGCGCCCACGGCGGCGGAGACCTGGAGCTGCTGGGCGAGGCCCGCGACCAGCAGGGTCAGGCCGAGGACGACCAGCAGCAGCTTCTCGGGGTCGTCGCTGGAGACGAAGCGGGAGATGTGCCGGCCGTAGCGCACCGCGACCAGCAGGACCAGGGCCGCCGCGCCGAGGGCGACGACGAGCGTGACGCTGCCGGAGGCGAGGCCGGTGCCGGCGAGCAGGGCGGTGATGATCGGGAGGTAGACGGCCATCGAGAGGTCTTCGAGGACGAGGATGCTCAGGATGACGGGGGTCTCGCGGTTGCCGAGGCGGCCCAGGTCGCCCAGGACCTTGGCGATGACGCCGGAGGAGGAGATCCAGGTGACCCCGGCCAGCACCACCGCGGCGACCGGTCCCCAGCCGAGCAGCAGCGCCATGGCGGCACCGGGCAGCGCGTTGAGGGCCGCGTCGACGAGACCCGCGCTGTACTGGGTCTTGAGGTTGGAGACGAGATCGCTGGCCGTGTACTCCAGGCCGAGCATCAGCAGCAGGAGGATGACACCGATCTCGGCGCCGATGGCGACGAACTCCTCGCTGGTGCCCAGGGGCAGCAGTCCGCCCTCGCCGAAGGCGAGACCGGCCAGGAGGTAGAGCGGTATCGGGGAGAACTGGAAGCGCGCGGCGAACCGGCCCAGCAGGCCGAGGGCCAGGATGATCGCGCCGAACTCGATCAGGAATCTCGCGGAGGAGTGCATCGCGCTCACTCCCGCCCGAGTATCGCGGCGGCCGACTCGACGCCCTCGCGGGTGCCGATCACGATCAGGGTGTCCCCGCCGGCCAGCCGGAAGTCCGGTGTCGGGGAGGGCACGGCCTCGGCCCGGCGCAGCACGGCCACGATCGAGACTCCGGTCTCGGTGCGCATCCGGGTCTCGCCCAGCACCCGCCCGTTCCAGTAGGAGAGCGCGGACAGCTGGATGCGCTCGGCGACCAGCCCCAGTTCGGTGGTGGACAGCAGGTTCGGGCTGTGGTGCTCGGGCAGCAGGGCGTCGACGAGCGCGGCCGTCTCCGTCGTGGTGAGCCGTACGGACAGGGCGCAGGCGTCGGGGTCGTCCGACCGGTAGGCGTTGAGGGTCCGCTCGCCGTCCCGGTGCGCGACCACCGACAGCACGCGGTGCTCACGTGTCGTCAGGTCGTACCGGACGCCGATCCCCGGCAGCGGCGTACTGCTCACGCGTGGAGTGCCCATGACCTCTCCCCCTGTTCCTCGCAGATCTCCGTGAACCTTACACGTTCTTGACCCTGCTTTAACAGCTCTTGACCAAAGCACCGCCACTGACCACGCATTTCGTCCTCGCCGCAACCAATCCGGTGGCTCGGCAGGAACGGATTACGCCCGGACATGTCCACACTGCGGAGGCCCTCGGTGAAAGAAGCAGTACATATCGGAAGAAAAGAGCCGGCCGGCCCCGACCTGGCGGAGCTGGTGGGCCGGGTCGCGCTCGGCGACGAGGACGCGTTCGCCGGTGTCTACGACGTCGTGGCGGGGCCGGTGCTGGGGGTCGTACGGTCCGTGCTGCGCGATCTGGCGCAGTCGGAGGAGGTGACACAGGAGGTGCTGGTGGAGGTGTGGCGGACCGCTCCGCGCTACCGGTCCGACCGGGGTACGGCGATCAACTGGATCCTCACGCTGGCCCATCGCCGTGCCATCGACCGGGTCCGCTCGGTGGACGCCGCGGCGGCCCGCGACCACAAGGCCGCGCTGCTGGACCGGCTGCCCGAGTACGACGAGGTGGCCGAGCACGTGGAGGCCCGGCTCGAACGGGAACAGGTGCGGCGCTGTCTGCGCACGCTGACCGAGTTGCAGCGCCAGGCCGTGACCCTGGCGTACTACCGCGGACTGACCTACCGCGAGGTCGCGGAGGCGCTGGCGCTTCCGCTGGGGACCGTGAAGACCCGACTGCGCGACGGACTCATCCGGCTGCGCGACTGCCTGGGAGTGACCGCGTGACGACCCCCGACCCGCACCTGCTGACCGGCGCCTACGCCCTGCACGCCCTGTCCGACGAGGAGAACGCGGCCTTCGAACGGCATCTGCCGGGCTGCGCGGCCTGCGCCCAGGAGGCCGCCGAACTCTCCGCCACCGCCGCCCGGCTGGCCCTCGCCGTCACCACGGCGCCCGCCCCCGAGCTGCGCGAACAGGTGCTGCGCCGGATCACCACGGTCCGCCAGGACACCCCCGGCAGGACACCGTCCCCGGCGCTCCCCGCGCGGTCCGGCCGGCGCGCCCGCGCGCTGTCCCGGTGGGCGCTCGCCGCCTGCCTCGCGGCGGCCACCGCGCTCGGCGGCACCGCCCTGTGGCAGCACCAGCAGGCCGACAACGCCCGTGCCCAGGCGCGCAGTTCACGGCAGACGGCGGAGGAGATCGCCTCCGTGCTGGCCGCGCCGGACGCCAGGACCCGGGCCGCCGTCCTGACCGGCGGCGCCACCGGTACCGTCGTCGTCTCGCGGGAGCGGGACCGGGCCGTGTTCGTCGTCTCCGGGATGGCCCGGCCGCCCGGCGGCAAGGTCTACCAGCTGTGGTTCGACGACGCCGGCACCATGCGGTCGGCGGGCCTGATGGACCCGGCGCGCGCCGACCAGGCCGTCCTGCTGCGCGGCGCGGTCGACGGCGCCTCGGGGCTGGGCGTCACCGTCGAACCGGACGGCGGTTCGACGACACCCACCTCCGCCCCGGTCGCCCTGCTGGCCTTCCCGACCTGAGAGGTTTTTCCGGAACCCGCGTCACACGCCGGCCGGAGGCGGGTCGAAGAAGTGGACGAGCAAGACGGACAACGGAAAGAGGAACGCCATGAGCACCCAGACCGCGCCGGCAGTCAAGGACCTCCCCACCAACCGCCTGCCCCAGACCACGACGGCCGTGTCCGGCGGCACTTCGGGAGCCGACCAGCCCGCCGCGAGCCGGGGCCGTACGTCCATCGCCGATGTCGTCGTCGTGAAGGTGGCGGGCATCGCCGCCCGGGAGATCCCCGGTGTGTACGACATGGGCGGCGGCCTCTCGCGGAGCATCGGCGCCGTGCGCGACCGGGTGCCCGGCGGCCGGCCCAACGTGGGGCGCGGGGTGAAGGTCGAGGTGGGCGAGCGGCAGACGGCCGTCGACCTGGACCTCGTCGTGGAGTACGGCGTGTCCGTGATGGACGTCGCGAGCGATGTCCGGGAGAACGTGATCGCGGCCGTGGAGCGCATCACCGGCCTTGAGGTGGTCGAGGTGAACGTCACGGTCAACGACGTCCACCTGCCCGAGGACGAGAACTCCGCGAACGCGGACGCGGCCCGCGTGGAGTAGCGCGTCCGAGCAGGGGCAGAAGGGGATCCGGGTGAGAGGTGGACGGGCATGAGCACACCGTTGGTAGGGATGATCGCCGGCATGGCCCTGGCGTTCGCGGGCTGGTTCGGCGGCTTCGGCGCCTTCCTGCTCGTGGCCGCGCTGGGCGCCCTGGGCTGGGCCGCGGGCCGCTGGGTCGAGGGCGGCGGCAGCGTCCGGGACGTACGGGACGCGTTCGAACGGAACCGTCGATGAGCGGCGCCGCGCGGCGCGGCACCACCACGGTGTCCGAGCGGGCGGTGCGCAGGATCGCCGAGCGGGCGGGCGCCGAGGCGCTGCCGGGGCGGGGCGACGCGCGGGCCTCGGCGTCCGTGCGCGGCCGGAGGGCGGAACTGTCCCTCGGGGTGACACTCCCCTACCCGGCTCCGCTCGCCGAGACGGTGCGCGAAGTCCAGCGCCATGTCGTCGAGCGCACACGGGAGTTGACGGGCCTTCAGGTACCGGCCGCCCGGGTCGGTGTCACCTCGCTCGCCGTGGTGACGTCCGCCGAAGCGGCCGTGCCGGAGCCTCGTGAGCGTCGTACGGCCCGGCGCTGGTGGTCCCGACGGCGGTTCCCCGTGGCCCTGTTGACCTCCGTCGCCGCCGTGGGGTGCGGTGCGCTCGCCTTCGACCTGGTGCGGGTCCACCTCGCGCACCGGGCCGCCGCGGGCTGGCGGGTCTCCGCCGTGCACTGGCTGTCCGCGCACGGGCCCGGCGACCCGGCCGTGGTCGTCGGGGGTGTGCTGCTGGCCCTGACCGGCGTCTGCATGGTGACGCTGGCGCTCACGCCGGGCCGGCGCCGTCAGTCACCGGTCCGCACCTCGGCGGACCGCGTCGACGCGGCGGTGGACCGTTCGGCGGTGGCGTCCCTGGTCCGCGACGCGGTGGGGGACGTGCCCGGTGTCGGAGCGGTACGGGTGCGGGTGCGGCGCGGGCGGGTCACCGTGCGGGCCGGGCTCGCGTTCGGCGACCGGTCGGCCGCGCGCCTGGCCGCCACGACCGCCGCCCAGGACACTCTGGACGCCTGTCTCCTGGGCCGTGCCCCCCGCCTGCGGGTCACGGTCGTACCCGAGCCGGCCTGGCAGCCGCCCGCGCCGAAGACGACGGACGCCACCGCACCCGTCCCCCTGTCCGTGTCCGTGCGTGCGGCGGGAGGTGACGTCTGATGCGCTCCATCCGTACGGCCGTGGACCGGGCGGCCCTGGGGGCCGTAGGAGTGGCGCTGCTGCTCGGGGGTGTCTGGCTCGCCGCCGGTGATCGCGCGCTCGCGCAGCGGCTGCCGGCCTGGTGGCCCGCTCCGGCGGCCGGGACCGTCCTGCTGGACGGGGACCGGCTGGCGCGGTGGCGCGGGGCGGGCTGGTGGACGCCCGCCGTCATGGCGGCGGCGATCGGACTGACCGTGCTGTTCGCGTGGCTGTCCCTGGCGCGGCTGCGCCGGGCCGGCACGGGCCGGCGGCTCGCCCTGCCCGCCCCGGGCTGCACGGTGCGGCCCCAGGCGCTGTCCGCCGCGCTGACGGAACGGGTCCTCGCCGTGCCGGGCGTCGTCGGCGGGCGGGCCCGGGTGACGCCCCGGCGGGGCAGGCGGCTGGAGGCGGACCTGCGGGTCCGGCTGGCGCCCGACACGCCTCCCGGCGCCGTCCTGCCCGCCCTGCGCGCGGTGGCGGCGGAGGCCGGACGGGCGGCGGAGCCGTACACCGTGCACACCAGGATCCGGCTGAGCGCCGCCGCGCACCGCATGCCCCATGTCCGCTGAGCCGTACGCCGGCCGGGCCCGCCGGGTGGCCGGGGTCCGGCCGCCCGCCGCCTGGTGGCCCGCGCTGCGGCGGACGCCGGTCGCACTGTGGAACGACGACATCACGGACTACGCGGCGGCGCTGACGTACTACGCGATCCTGGCCGTGCTCCCCGCGATGCTGGCGACGGTCCTGGGGTTCGGGATGATCAGCCCGGACACGGCGGAGGAGTTCATCAGCCATGTCGCCGCGTACGCCCCGGCCGACTCGGGTGCCGATCTGCACACCCTCCTGTCGCACGCCCTGACGGCGGACGGCACGGCCTGGCCGCTGCTCGTGACGGGTGCGGGCAGCGCGCTGTGGTCGGCCTCCAGCTATCTCGCCGTGTTCCGCCGCGCCCTGCACCGGATGCACCGCACCGAGGACCGGCGTTCGACCTGGCGCAAGGCGCACCGCATCGTGCTCACCGCGCTCGTGCTGCTCGGCCTGCTGCTCGTGGGCTCGCTCGCCCTGCTGCTGACCGGTCCGCTCGCGGAGGTCGTCGGCCGGACCTTCGGCATGGGCAGCACCGCCGCCCTCGCGTGGCGGCTGCTGCGCTGGCCGGTGCTGCTGTGCCTGGTGGCGCTCCTGGTCGTGGTCGTCTTCCACACCGGCCCGGCCGCCGCGCGCCGGCGCGGGCACAGCCTGCCCGGCGGCGCCCTGGCCGCCGCCCTGTGGCTGACGGTCTCGGCGGGCTTCTCGTCGTACGCCTCGACCCTCGGCACCTACAGCAGGCTCTACGGCTCGCTCTCGGGCATCGTCGTCTTCCTCGTCTGGCTGTGGCTGTCCAACCTGGCGCTGCTCACGGGGGCGCAGTTCGCCGCGGAACTGGCCGCGCCGGATGCCGGGTCACCCGGTCACAGCACGGGGAAGCCGGCCGTCCCGTAGGACTCCTCGGGGAACGGGTCCGGCGTGCCCGCCGGGTCGAGGAGGTGGGCGACGAGGGCCGCGGTGGTGTCGTGCCAGAGGCGGTGGCGGCGGATCATGGCGTGATCGCCGCCGCCGACGAAGGCCATCGCGGCACGGGTCGCCGTGGCCCGCGCGCGGCGCACGCAGTCGGCGGATTCGGTGGGTGAGGTGACGCGGTCCCGGTCGCCGTGCAGACACATGACGTACCGGCCGGCCGTCTGCTCCACCGGTTCGCCCGGCGGCCACCACGGCGCGAGCGCGACCACACCGCGCACCTGCGGGTGACCGGCGGCGCGCAGGGCGGCCCGGCCGCCCATCGAGTGGCCGAGCAGCACGGTCGGTACGGGGCCGGTCAGTTCGGCGAGTTCGTCCAGCGCCCGGCGGGTGTCCTGAGCGGGGTCGGCGCTCTCGCCGTTCCAGCCGCGCACGCGGTAGCGGGCCCGGGCGACGAGGACGTCGTCGCCGGACACCGCCCGCGCGAACGGGCCCATCCGCAGCGCGGCGAGCTGCCAGGGGCTGGTGGGACGGTGGCTCGTCTCCTGGCCGCCGTGCAGGACCAGGACGGCCGCCCGCGGCCGGGCCGGACGGTGCCGGACCAGCAGCGCGGGCGGCGGAAGTTCGGTCTCGTCCTGCTGCACCACGGTGTGCCCCCTGTTCCGGTGTTCCGGCCTGCCCGCGCCCCGCGGGTCGCGGTTCACGGAGATGATCCTCCCCCGTCCGGTCCCCCGCCCCGGCGCCGGGGCGGCCGGGGGAAGAAGCCGCTCGTGCGGGCCGTGTACGCGGCGTACCCGGGCCGGTCGGCCATGTGCCGCTCCAGCAGCCGTTTCCCGCTGCCCCGGGTCAGCAGCGCGCTCATCACCAGCGGGGAGACCAGGGACACGGTCGCCGCCGCCGACGAGTCGCAGACGAACAGGAACAGGCCCCACCAGACGCAGAAGTCCCCGAAGTAGTTGGGGTGCCGGGTCCACGCCCACAGTCCCCGGTCCATGATCCGGCCCCGGTGGGCGGGATCGGCCCGGAACCGGGCCAACTGGGCGTCCCCCACCGCCTCGAAGCCGACCCCGACCGCCCACAGCGCCGTACCGGCCGCCAGCAGCAGGGGCGAGGACGGGCCGGGCACGTACTGCGCGGCCTGCACGGGCAGCGACACCAGCCAGACGAGGGCGCCCTGCAACAGGTAGACGGTACGGAACGCGTACGCGTTCCGGCCGCCCGGCGCCTTGGCGAGCAGCGCCTCGTAGCGCGGGTCCTCGCCGTGCCCCCGGCCCCGGCGCGCGATGTGCGCGGCGAGCCGCAGCCCCCACACCGCCGTCAGTACGGTCACCAGCAGTCGTCGTACGGGATCGCCGTGCCCGGCGGAGGCCGCGAGGGTCACGGCGGCCACCGCCGTGAAGGCGATGCCCCAGGCGACGTCCACGATCCGGTGCATGCCCTTGCGGACCGCGACGGCGAAGGTCACGAGCATGACCGCGAGGGCAGCGGCGGCGGCCCATGCGAGGTTGAGCGCGAAGGCGCCCCAGGGGAAGCCGCTCACGACCGGCCCCCCGCGACGGGGTTCCCCTTGGTGAAGAGGTACTGCTGCACGTCGAGGTAGCCGGACCTGAACCCGGCCTCGGAGTAGGCCAGATAGAAGGTCCACAGGCGGCGGAAGACGGCGTCGAAGCCGAGTGCCTCGACGTCGTCGGTCCGCTCGGTGAACCGCTCGCGCCACAGCCGCAGCGTCTCCGCGTAGTGGGCGCCGAAGCCGTCGCGGCCGGCGAGTTCGAGCGCGGTGTGGTCGCGGACGGTCTCCTCGATCGCGCGGGTGGAGGGGATCAGGCCGCCGGGGAAGACGTACTTGTGGATCCAGGTGAAGGTGTCGCGGCTGGCGAGCATCCGCTCGTGCGGCATGGTGATGGCCTGGAGCGCCAACCGGCCGCCGGGGACCAGCCGTTGGTCCAGCGCGCGGAAGTACACGGGCCAGAACTCGGCGCCGACCGCCTCGATCATCTCCACGCTGACGACCGCGTCGTAGGTGCCGCGGGCCTCGCGGTAGTCGCGCAGTTCGACGCGGACGCGGTCGTCGAGTCCGGCCGCGCGCACCCGCTCCAGTGCCAGCCGCCGTTGCTCCGCGGAGAGGGTGAGCGAGGTGACGTGGGCGCCCCGGGCGGCGGCCCGCAGGGCGAGTTCGCCCCAGCCGGTGCCGATCTCCAGCAGGCGGGTGCCCGCGCCGACGTCCGCGAGGTCGAGCAGCCGGTCGATCTTGCGGTGCTGAGCGGCGGCGAACAGGTCCCGGTGCGCGGGGAAGCCGCGGAAGACGGCGGCGGAGTAGCTGAGGGTGTCGTCGAGGAAGAGGGCGAACAGCTCGTTGGAGAGGTCGTAGTGGCGGCTGATGTTGGCGCGCGAACCGTCGGGGGTGTTGCGCTCGGCGTGCGGATGGCGTGGCGCCCACAGGGCACGCAGCCGTTGCAGCGGGGCCGGGATCAGGCCGCCGGCGTCCGTGGCGAGGACGGTGAGGGCGGCCACCAGGTCGGGGGCGTCCCACTCGCCGGCCATGTAGGACTCGCCGAACCCGACCAGGCCGCCGGTCCCGACGCGGGCGTGGAAGGCGGCGGGGTCACGCACCTCGATCAGCGGCCCGCCCAGCCCGACGTCCCCGGAACCGGCGAACCGGGCGCGCAGCGGCAGCCGCCCGAGGGCCCGCCGGACCAGGGCCGCGGTGACGGCCGTGCGGGGGCGGGAGGCGGCCGGTACGGAGGTGATGTCCGGCCAGCGGGCGGGCGCGGGTTCGCTCCGGGTGGCGGCGGTGTGCTGCCCGTCCGCGTCGTCGCGGGGCTCTGCTGTCCTCATGCTGTGGTCTCCGGGGTGCGGTGGTCGGGGCGGGGCTGGACGGGCAGTCCCCGCAGGTAGAGGCGGATGCCGTGGACGCGGATCGCGGCCGACACGGCGAGGGTGGACCAGGGGTGGCGCAGCGCCAGCCGCAGCAGGGCCGCGGTGCTCACGGCGTGCCGGGTGCCCCGGACGGTCGCGGTGAAGGCCCGGCCGCCCTCGCGGTCGAGGTGCACGGTCAGGTCGAGCCGGTCCGCGGGCCGCGGCAGGCGCATGCGGTAGCCGCCGTCGACGGGGAAGAACGGCGAGACGTAGAACGTCTTCTCGGCGCGCGCGATGCCGGAGCCGTCCGGGTGCAGCAGGTAGCTGTGCCGTCCGCCGTAGGTGTTGTGGACTTCCGCGACGACACAGCGTGTTCGGCCGTCCGGGCCGTGACACCAGTACAGGGTCAGGGGGTTGAACACGTACCCGAGCACCCGTGCGTGGGTGAGCATCAGCACCCGGCCGCCGTCGAGGTGGATGCCGTGCCCGGCGAGGAAGTCGTCGAGTCCGGCCCGGATCGAGGGCCGGTCGCCGGTGAAGTGGTCGCGCGGGTCGAACCGGGCCAACGGGCGCAGCAGGTAGGGCAGTCGGGGCGGGTGGTCGGGGTCGACGAGCCACATGTAGGTGCGGTGGCGCAGCGTGTACCGCCGGGGCGCGGTGCGCACATGGGCGATCGTGCAGGTGTAGAGGGCGGGTTCGGTGGTCACCAGCGCACCCCCAGTGCCGCGGCGGCCTCCACGCCCGACCGGCAGCCGTCCTCGTGGAAGCCCCAGCCATGGTAGGCGCCCGCGAACGCGCAGACGTCGGTGGCCAGTTCGGGCAGGTGCTGCTGCGCGGCCACCGACTCCGGTGTGTAGACGGGGTGTTCGTAGACCATGCGGGCCAGTACCCGGTCGGGGTCGACCCGGTCCTCGCCGCCGAGGGTGACCACGAAGGTCTCGGCGGCGTCGAGGCGTTGCAGCCGGTTCATGTCGTAACTCACCCGCACCCGGCCGGAGTCGGCGGTGCAGGAAGGCATCAGGTAGTTCCAGGACGCGCGGGCGCCGGGCGCGCGGGGCAGCAGCCGGGTGTCGGTGTGCAGGAGGGTGGTGTTGCGGGAGTAGCGGAACGCGCCGAGCACCTCGCGCTCCCGCCCGGTCGGGTCGGCGAGCAGGCGCAGCGCCTGGTCGGGGTGGACGGCGACGACCACCGCGTCGTACGACTGCGTGGTGCCGTCCTCGGCGGTGACGTCGGCGCCGTCCGCGTGGCGGCGCACGGCGCGGACCGGGGTGCCGGTGCGGATCTCGCCGGTCCCGCCGAGGTGCTTGGCGATCCGGTCGACGTAGGAGCGCGAGCCGCCGGTGACCGTCCGCCACACCGGCGAGCCGCCGACCGAGAGCATGCCGTGGTGCTCCAGGAACCTGAACAGGTAGGCCGCCGGGTAGCGTTGGGCGGTGACGGCGTCGCAGGACCACACGGCCGACACCACCGGTGCCATGAAGTGGCTGCGGAAATAGGCGGAGTAGCCCTCGCGGTCCATGAACTCGCCCAGGGTGAGCGCCTGTCCGGAGTCCTCGGCGAGCAGTCGGCGGGCGGCGCGGTGGAAGGCGGGCACCTCGGCCAGCAGCCGCAGATAGGGGCCGCGCACGAGGTTGCGGGGCCGCGCGAACAGTCCGGCCGGGCCGCGCGCGCCCGCGTACTCCAGACCGCAGCCCTCGCACCGTACCGACATGCTCATCTCCGACTCCTGGGTGGCGACGCCGAGTTCGTCGAAGAGCCGCAGCAGCCGCGGGTAGGTGCGCCGGTTGTGCACGATGAACCCGGAGTCGACGCGGTGCACCCGCCCGTCGTACGGCGAGGTCAGCTCGTGGGTGTGCGCGTGCCCGCCGAGCCGGTCGTCGGCCTCGTAGAGGGTGACGTGACCGGCACCGCCCAGGATGTACGCGGCGGTCAGCCCCGCCACCCCGGAACCGATCACGGCCGTCCGCCGCCCCGAAGCCCCAGCCGTCCGCTCCATCGCCCGCCTCCCGTCGCGCCCCCTCGGAAACGGGGGTCCGCGCGTAATCCGGAGCAGGTCGGGCGGCGGATTGGCCACGATCGCCGACGATCCCCGGCGGGTGAGGCCGGGCCGGGCTTCAGCGGCCTGAGCCGCCCCCGCGCGGCAGCCGGTCAGGATCGGAGAAGCCGCCGCCCGCTCCCCGTCCTAGCCTGGATCCACCGGCGAAATCCGCCGGAGCACGCTGCACGGAGGAGCTCGCCATGACCGACGGCCTGAACACGATCATCTACCCCGTCAAGGACCTGGAGCGCGCGAAGGCCCTGTTCGGCGCCCTGCTGGGGGTCGAGCCGTACGCGGACGAGGCGTACTACGTCGGCTACAAGGCGGCCGGGCAGGACGTCGGTCTGGACCCGAACGGGCACGCCCGGGGCATGACCGGGCCGGTGCCGTACTGGACGGTGGACGACATCCGCACGCGGCTCGCGGCGATGGTGGAGGCGGGGGCCGAGCTGGTCCAGGACGTCCAGGACGTCGGCGGCGGCAAGCTGATCGCCTTCGTGAAGGACGCGGACGGGAACTTCGTCGGGCTGACGCAGAATCCGGCCGCCTGACACCGCCGGCGCAGCTCCGGTCACCGCGCGCGCTGCTTGCACACACACTAGTTGCAGACTCAACGATTGGCCGGATCGGTGTTACCGTGCGGACATGGCGGTGAAGTCGGCCGGAGCCCGGCAGCTAGAGGACCAGTGGCGGGACATCCTGTCCGTGCACGCGCGCACGATGTGCGAGATCGACCGTGTGCTGCACCCGCACGGACTGGGCGCGAGCGACTTCGAGGTGCTGGACATGCTCGCCTCCCAGGCGCCCCGGGACGGCGACCAGTGCCGGGTGCAGAACCTGGTCGGCCGGGTCCATCTCAGCCAGAGCGCGCTCTCCCGCCTCATCGGCCGGCTGGAGAAGGACGGCCTGGTGGAACGCTCCGTGTGCGTCGAGGACCGCCGCGGGGTGTGGGTCGCGCTGACCCGCAAGGGCCGTGACCTGCACACGCGGGTGCTGCCGCTGCAACGGGACGTGCTGGCGCGGATGTTGGGCGACACGGGGCGATAGCCGCCGCCCGGCTCACACCACGAACCCGGCTCCGTCCATGAGCACTTCGGCCCCCGCCCCGGTCACCGGTGCCCACGCCGTCGAGTCGGGGTCGAGCAGCGGGTTCGTGTGGTCGAGGTGGGTGTAGATCCGGCGGACCCCGGCATGACGGGCGAGAGCGGCGAGGCTGCCGCCGGGGCCGGTGACCGGCAGCTGTCCGGTCCCCGCGTCGTCCGCGTCGAAGAAGGTGCCGTCCAGCACCGCGCAGTCCGCCGTCTCCAGCAGGTCGTCCAGGGCGGGGGTCCAGGCGGCGACGCGCGGTGCGTAGACGAACGCCCCGCCGGTCGCCAGGTCCTCGACGCGGTACGCGACCGTCCAGCGGTCGTCCGGCCGGCGGGAGGGCGGCACGTACGCGGGCGGCCTGTCGCCCACCGGACGGGCCGTGACGACCAGCCCTCCGGCCAGCACGAACCCGCCGTCGGCGAGGCTGTCGGCCCACTGCCAGGGGGCGTAGCGGTCCAGGACGGCCCGCGCCGGGGCGAGCGCGGCGAGGACGGGCCGCGGGGCGTACACCTTGAGGTCCGCCGCTCCGCGCAGCGCGGTCAGCCCCGTCGCGTGGTGCGGCTCGGCGTCGGTGAGCAGCACACCGCGCACGGGGGTGTCGCGCGGGCCGGGTCCCGGCCGGAGGGCGGTGGTCGCGGCGACCTGGACGCGGACGTCGGGCGAGGCGTTGAGCAGCCACCAGTCGCGCGCGTTGCCGGTGACGGCCACGCAGTCCTGGGTGCGCGAGGGGAGTTTCCCGTCGCGGGCGGCGGCGCACAGCGCGCAGGCGCAGTTCCACTGCGGGAAACCGCCACCGGCGGCGGTACCGAGCAGGACGACCCTCACGACGATCGCGCCCCCTTGCAGGATCGGCATCGGCTTCGGAGCCGGAATCGGAGCCCGAATCGGAATCGACTCGGCGAATCTCCCCGGGGGATCTTTCCTCCGAAACAGGCCGGACTACCGCGCCGCAGGGGACAGTTCCGGCCGATCTCCGTCACCGGGTCGGAACTCCGGCGGGCCGCCCCGACCGGATCCCCCGAAAGGGTGATGCCGGGTCAACCGGGGGTCGTGCGGAGGCACGTGCGAGCGGCATGTGCCTCGACCGCCGTCCGGGTTCATCACTCGTCGTGACCGATGGCGGGTAGCTGTACGCACGGAACGTGACGGGGCGGAGGCGTTCCGTCATCCGTGCGACAGGAGAGAAGGCACCATGTCGGTCGAGACCGGTACCGGGCCCGAGGCGGGCGCAGAGGAGCGGGAACAGCAGAGCCTCGGCACCGCCGCGGCACGCACCCTGGCGACCACGACCAAGTCCGAACCTCAGATGCAGGGCATCAGTTCCCGCTGGCTGACGCGCATGCTGCCCTGGGTGAACGTGCCCGGCGGCACCTATCGCGTCAACCGCCGGCTGTCGTACACGCGCGGCGACGGACGCGTGACGTTCGTGCAGACCGGCGCGCAGGTGCGGGTCGTCCCGGCCGAGTTGACCGAACTGCCGCTGCTGCGCGGCTTCGCCGACGACGAGGCGCTGAGCGCGCTGGCCGAGCGGTTCGAGCAACGCGACTACGCGGCGGGGCAGTTGATCGTCCAGTCGGGCCAGCCGGCCGACTCGGTGTTCCTGGTCGCGCACGGCAAGGTGGAGCAGCTCGGGGAGGGGCCCTACGGCGACGAGGCGGTCGTCGGGCTGCTGGCCGACGGGGACACCTTCGGCGGACAGGTGCTCGCCGAAGGCGACGGCGCCTGGGAGTTCACGGCACGCGCGGCGACCGCCACCACCGTGCTGGCGCTGCCGCACGCGGCGTACCAGGCGGTCGCGGACCGGCACGCGGAGCTGCGCGCGCATGTCGAGGCGCGGGCCGGGGACGAGCCCGGTCCGCTCAACACCTTCGGCGAGGCGGCGATCGCGCTCAGCGCCGGGCATGTGGGCGAGCCGGACCTGCCGGGCACGTTCGTCGACTACGACCTCGCGCCGCGCGAGTACGAACTCAGCGTCGCGCAGACCGTGTTGAAGGTGCACAGCCGTGTCACCGACCTCTACAACCAGCCGATGAACCAGACCCAGCAGCAACTCCGGCTCACCGTCGAGGCCTTGCGTGAACGGCAGGAGAACGAGCTGGTCAACAACCGGGACTTCGGGCTGCTCCACAACGCCGACTACGACCAGCGGATCTCCACCCACTCCGGGCCGCCGACCCCCGACGACCTGGACGAGCTGCTGAGCATGCGGCGCGACACCCGTTTCCTGTTCGCGCATCCGCGGGCCATCGCCGCGTTCGGCCGCGAGTGCAACAAACGGGGCGTCTACTTCAGCGGCATCGACGTCGGCGGCCACCATCTGCCGGCCTGGCGCGGGGTACCGCTCCTGCCGTGCGGCAAGATCCCGGTCAGCGCGTCCCGTACGTCGTCGATCATCGCGATGCGCACCGGCGAGGACGACCAGGGCGTGATCGGCCTCTACCAGACGGGCATCCCGGACGAGCTCGAACCGGGCCTCAACGTACGGTTCATGGGCATCAACGAGCAGGCGATCATCTCCTACCTGGTGAGTACCTACTTCTCGGCGGCGGTCCTGGTACCGGACGCGATCGGCATTCTGGAGAACGTGGAGGTCTCCCGCCGGGACGGCAACTGACAGTGGGACACGGCTAGTTCACGAACGCGTCGAGCCGTGCCGCGTCCGGCGCGGTCGCCGGACCCGACGCGGTGACGGCCAGCGCGGCGCCCGCGTTGGCCCGGCGGGCAGCGGCCACCGGGTCGAGCCCCCGGGCCAGCGCGGCCATGAACACACCGGTGTGCGCGTCGCCCGCGCCATTGAGGTCGACGGCGTCCACGGCGAACCCGGGGACTCCGACCAGAAGTCCGTCCCGGCCGACGACACACCCGTCGGGACCGGTACGGACCAGCACCGAGCCACGCCCCAGGCGGGATCGGAGAGCACGGGCGGCCTCGGCCGGGTCGTCGAGACCGGTGAGCGACGCGGCCTCGCGGGCGTTGCAGCTCCACCAGTCGGCGCGCGCGAGCAGCAACTCCAGTGCGGCGCCCGGGATTTCGGCCACCAGCGGGCCCGGGTCGGCGACCAGCGTGACGGCCGGGTCCAGTCGCGGCAGCAGGTCGAGCAGGGCGGCCCGGTTGCTGTCGTGCAGCAGGCTGTATCCGGTGACGTACACCAAGTCGCCCGCGGCGGGCCGGAGTTCGGCGAGGTCGGCGGCGGTGAGGGTGGCCTCGGCGCCGGGGCTGGTGACGAAGGTGCGCTCACCGCCCGCGTCGACCAGGCACACCACGAACCCGGTGTCCGCCGCCGGGCGCGGGGCGAGGAGCACGTCGATGCCCTCGGCCCGCAGCGCGGCCCGGGCCCGCTCCCCGCAGGGCCCGGTGCCGTGCGCTCCGGCGTAGGTCACGGGGAGTCCCTGCCGGGCAGCGGCGGCCATGACGTTGAAGCCACCGCCGGGGGTGCGTTCGGCGCGCGTGGCGAGGACGTCACCACCGCGTTCGGGGAGGGCCGGGACCGCCAGGACGAGGTCCACGACGACGTTGCCCAGGTGCCAGAGCCGTGCGCTCATGTCCGCTCCCGCAGCTCCAGCAGGGCCGCCGCCGTCACGTCGAGGTCGAGTCCCGGGTTGACGCGGTGAAGCGTCTCCCGCGCGTCGGCCGGGAAGGCGTCCACGCCGTGGCAGGCGCCGCCGACGGCGCCCGCGACGGCGGCGATGGTGTCGCAGTCGCCGCCGACCGACGCGGCGAGCAGTGCGGCGCGCCAGGGGTCGTCGGGGCAGGAGGCCAGGACGGCGAAGGCGGCCGGTACGGACTCCTGGGTGGCGAGGCTCGTCCCGACCAGCGCGTAGACCCGCTCGCAGACCTGGTCCGCCGTGAGCCCCCGGACGAGGCCGGTCGCCCAGACGATCCGTTCGGCGACGTCCGCGGCGGCCACCCAGTGTCCGCGCCCCGCCGCCGACCGGGCCGCCGCCACGGCCGCTTCGATCGCCTCGGGGACCGACGCCCCGTCAAGTCCCGTGCTCACGGCGGCGGCCACCGCCGCCGCACCGGCGAGGGCGACCCCGGTGTTGTGGGTGAGGCTGCTCGCCTCCACCACCCGGTCCACCAGTGCGGCCGGGTCCGCCGCCGGCGCGGCGATGCCCAGGGGGGCGATGCGCATCGCCGCGCCGTTGGTGGTGCCGTGGCGGCCCACCTCGTCGACGGGGGTGCCCGCGAGGACCTGCTCCACGGCCCGCTTGGTGGAGGGTCCGAGGAGGTCGAGCGAGCCCCGGGCCCGCATGTCGTCCTCCCAGGCGACCAGGCGCCGGGCCAGTTCCGCCGGGTCCACGCGGCCCTTGCCGTCGAGCAGCAACTCGGCCAGCAGCAGGGCCTGTTCGGTGTCGTCGGTGACGGCTCCTGCGGGCATTCCGGCGGCCAGGGGATGGTCGGCGTCGGCCGCGTGGAAGCCGGTGAGGAAGGGGCCGTAGCGGGCCGTGATCTGTGGGCGGGAGAGCATTTGGGTGGGCATGCCGAGGGCGTCGCCGAGGGCGAGTCCGTGGAGGGCTCCGGTGGCACGGCTCTGGAGGGTCATGGGTGCTTTCCTGGGCGCGATCGGCGGTTGTTCACCGGTTCGGCGGTTTCGGCGGTTTCGGCGGTTCAGCCGAAGGCCAGGGTGAGTTGGAAGTGGTCGGGGTCGAGGAGGCTCACGACGTGCTCGACGAAGGAGCCGTCGGCGGCCCGGCTGGTACGGCGCGTGTCGAGGAACCAGTCCCCCGGTTCGCGGCGCAGCAGTTCCGCCTCCCGGCCGTCGATCCGCCGTCCGCCGACCCGCTGTTCGCCGTGGTCGGGGCGGAGTCCGGCCCGCAGCATGACATCGGTCAGCGACTCCTGTCCGAGACCGCGCGTCGGCAGGTCCCGTACACCGGGCACGGGGGGCAGGAAACTGCGTTCGTACGACACGACGACCGCGTCCGCGGCCAGTTCGCGTATCCGCTCCACGCACACGAACTCGGCCGTTTTCAGGGTGAGTTCGCCGGCCAGCTCCTCGTCCCGCCGGGCGTCCACGGCGAGCGTCCTGACCCGGGTGTCGATGCCCTGGGTGGCGAGCGCGTGGGCCCAGCCGAGGCTGTCGTCGAGCGGGCGGCCGTCGAAGAGGACGTAGGAGCCCTTGCCGGTGCGGGTGGCGATCAGGCCCGCCTCGCTGAGTTCGGCGAGGGCCGCGCGGACGGTCGTACGGCTGACGCCGAAGCGCTGGGCCAGGGCGTGTTCGCCGGGCAGTTGCTCTCCGGCGGGACGGTGGCCGCTGCGGATCTCCTTGGCGAGGACCTCGGTGATGCGCTGGTGTTTGAGGCGGATGCCGGTCATGCGGTCCCGCCGATCGCCTCGCCGGCCGTGACCACCCTGATCAGCGGGCGGTAGAGGTCCATGACGTGCAGCGCCTTGGCGTGGGACTCGTCGTCGACACCCGCGCAGGCGTCGGCGACGACCAGCACCTCGGCTCCGGCGTCGGCGGCGGCGAGCGCCGTGGACAGCACGCAGCAGTCCGTACTGACTCCGGCCAGGACGAGGCGGCCGGTGGGGGCGACGCGTTCGGCGAGTGCCGGGGTCCACTTGCCGAAGGTGGGCGCGTCCACCAAGTGCCGTGCCCGGGCGGCGAATTCGTCGGTCAGCCGCCAGAGCGGGGCGTCGGGCGGCTGGAGGGCGAAGGGCCACTGGTCGTAGTAGGCGCGCCAACTGCCCTCGGGCTTGTCAGGGGCCAGGAAGCGGGTGAAGGTGACGTCCTGGCCGAAGGCCGGCAGCAGCCGTCGTACGCCCGCCGCCGCCTCCTCGAAGCGGGGGGTGGCCCAGGGGCTGTCGGGTTCGGCGAAGACGCGCTGCATGTCGATGACGGCGAGGTGGCCGGGTACGGTGGTCATACGGCGGCCACCGCCTCGGGGTCGGCGGCCTGCCGCTCCTGGCGCCGGACGCGGCCTCGGTCCAGGGCCAGGGTGCCGAGGAAGCCGAGGGCGAGGGCGGCCAGGACGCCGAGGTTGGCGTAGGCCCAGGCGCCGGACTTGCCGCCGAGGCCGAGCGGGGCGAGGAGGTAGCCCTGCCAGGTCAGCCAGCTGGCGGCCGTGTTGGTGACCAGGCCCCAGCCGATCGCGGTGGCGGCGAGGGTGAGCAGGAGGGGCGTGAGCGGTACGTCGCCGTAGCGGCCGGCCGGGCGGAAGAGGTCGGCCTCGTCGTAGTCGCGGCGGCGCAGCGCGAGGTCGGCGAGCATGATGCCGCACCAGGCGGCGATGGGGACGCCGAGGGTGGTGAGGAAGCCCATGAACTGGCCGAGGAAGTCGTCGGCGAAGAACACGATGTAGATGGAGCCCGCGATCATCAGGACGCCGTCGACGAGCGCCGCGAGATAGCGCGGCACGCGCAGGCCGGCCGAGAGGAGCGCCAGGCCGGAGGAGTAGATGTCGAGGACCGCGCCGCCGACCAGGCCGAGCACGGCGACCACGGCGAAGGGGACCAGGAACCAGGTGGGCAGGATCGTCGTGAGCGCGCCGATCGGGTCGGCGGCGACCGCCTTGTTGAGGGTGCTGGAGGAACCGGCGAGCAGCAGGCCGAAGACCAGCAGGAGCAGCGGAGCGACACTGGCGCCGAACGTGGTCCAGCCGATCACGCCTCTGCTGGACGAACTCCGGGGCAGATAGCGGGAGTAGTCGGCGGCGGCGTTGACCCAGCCGAGGCCGAAGCCGGTCATCATGAACACCAGCGCGCCGATGAACTCCTGGGCGGAGCCCGCCGGTACGGCACTGACCGTGCTCCAGTGGATGTGGTCGGCGACGAGGGCGACGTAGACGACGGTGAGCACGGCGGTGACCACGGTGATGACCGTCTGGAGCCGCATGATCAGGTCGAAGCCCATGACTCCGCCGACGACGATGAGCGCGCCGACGACGATCAGCGCGACGACCTTGGTCTCGGTGCCGCCGCCCCAGCTGAGCCGGTCGAAGACGGTCGCGGTGGCCATGGTCGCGAGGGCGGTGAGGACGGTCTCCCAGCCGACGGTGAGGATCCAGGAGATCACCGAGGGCAGGCGGTTGCCGCGGACGCCGTAGGCGGCGCGGCTGAGCACCATGGTGGGCGCGGAGCCGCGCTTGCCCGCGACCGCGATGAAGCCGCAGAGCAGGAACGAGAACACGATGCCGATCACCCCGGCGACGAGCGCCTGCCAGAAGGAGATCCCGAAGCCGAGCGCGAAGGCGCCGTAGCTGAGTCCGAGGATGGAGACGTTGGCCCCGAACCAGGGCCAGAACAGCGTGCGCGGGGTGCCTTTGCGTTCGGCGTCGCCGATCACGTCGAGGCCGTGGGTCTCGACCTGAAGCTGCCGGGACTGGGAAGTCTGGGAGTCCGCCATCGTCGACCTACCTGTCTAGACGTGTTCAGCCGAGGCTAGGTGCGGTGCTGACGGGCGTCAAGAGCGACGGCCGTCCGGCGGTGCCATGAGGTCGAGGGCGAAGCCCACGTACTGCCGTGCGATCCGCTCCGGGCCGCTGGGGCCGCCCGGACGCCACCAGGTGGGCAGGGCGGTGCACATGGTGACCACGGCCCTGGCCGCCTCGTGCGGATGGTCCGCGCGGAACCTGCCCTCGGCGACGGCCTGTTCGACCTCGTGGTCGACCAGGCGTTGCTGGGCGGTGCGCAGCCGGGCGATCCGGTCCCGGTCGGCGGCCTCCAGACCGCGCATCTCGCTGGCGCCGACGAAGCCGAGTTCACGCCGGTGGGTGTGGAAGAGGGCGAGGTTCTCGACGAGCAGCGCGAACCGTTCGACCGGGTCGCGCCCTTCGGCGCGCGCCGCCCGGGCACGGGCCAGGAGGTCGGTCATGGTGTGGTCGAGGATGCCGACCAGCATCCGCTGCTTGCTCGCGTGGTAGTGGTACATCCCGGAGACGGACAGCCCCGCCCGTGCGGCGATGTCCCGGACGGTGGCGCCGTGGTAGCCGACCTCCAGGAACTCCGCGAGCGCGGCGGCCAGCACCGGATCAAGGTCGAGCGGACCGTAGGCCCGCCAGCCCGTACCGGCGTCCTTCTCCGTGCACCCGGCCGCCGGGAGGTCCGCGCCCGCGAGGATCCGGGCCGCCGTCGTGTGCAGCGCGTCGGCGATGTCGTCCAGGCGGGCCACGCTCAGTCCGGTGCGACCGTTCTCGATCTGGCTCAGGGTCGCCGGACTGACCCCGATCAGCCCGGCGAGCGCCCGCAGGCCGACCCCTTTCGCCTGCCGTGCCGCCCGCACCCGGGCCCCCGGTCCGTTCGTGGCCATCCGCGCCTCCGTCCACTCCTTCTTGAGTGTTCAGTATTCCTAAACACTCGACTCACTCCTCGACGGCACAGCCATCGACTCACATATTGACTGCTCAGTCGCCGCTGATTCATGCTTTCCAAACACTGACCGACCGAGCGCTCGTACGTTTGGAGCGGAAGAGAGACACAGATGACCGACCTCGTCCGCTACGAGTACGCAGCCGGTGTCGCCCGGATCGTCCTCGCCCGCCCGGACCGCGCCAACGCCCTCGACCTGCCCACCGCCCACGCGCTCGGCGAGGCGGTGCGCGAGGCCGCCGACCCCGGGGTGCGGGCGGTGGTCGTCTCCGGCGCGGGCGGCCGGTTCTGCGCCGGGGGCGACCTGGGCTCGATGCTGGACGCCCCCGACCGGCCCGAGTATGTGGCCGAACTGGCCACCACGCTGGCCGAGGTCTTCCGGGAACTGACCGCGCTGCCCAAGCCGGTGCTCGCCGCGGTACGGGGACCGGTCGCGGGGGCGGGGCTCGCCCTGATGCTGAGCTGCGACGTGGTCGTCACGGCGGCCGAGGCGCGGTTCGTCCTCGCGTACTCCGGGGTGGGCCTGACCCCCGACTGCGGGGTGTCCTATCTGCTCCCCCGGGCCGTCGGCCGCCAGCGTGCCCTCGAACTGGCCCTGACCGGACGGGTGTTGAGCGCGCCCGAGGCCCTCGGCTGGGGGCTGGTCACCGAGGTGGTGGCGGACGGCGACCTGGACGAGCACGTGGGGCGGCTCGCCGCGCGCCTCGCGGCCGGGCCCGCGTTCGCGCTGGGGCAGGCCAAGCTGCTGCTGCGGTCCGAGGAGTCCTCCCGGGAGCGGGTCGGCCGTGCGGAGGCCCGGGTGATCGCGGAAGCGGTGGCCCGGCCGGAGGCCACGGCGCTGATCGAGGCGTTCACCGGTCGTTGAGGGAGAGCGCGGGCGGGCGTAGGATCTGGTCGGTCACCTGTACCAGCCCCCGCCGGGGCCGCCGGAGAAGTCCGCCGACCCGCCGACGGCGCTGAAAGGTCCCTGGGAGGAACCTGAGCGCCGGGCCGGTCATGCGGGCCTGACCAGTCCGGTGTCGTAGGCGAAGATCACGGCCTGGACCCGGTCGCGGGCGCCGATCTTGGCGAGGATGCGGCTGACGTGGGTCTTGACGGTCGATTCGGCGAGGCTGAGCCGCTCGGCGATCTCCAGGTTGCTCCAGCCGGAGGCGATGGCCTTGAGCACCTCGCCCTCGCGCTGGGTGAGGCTGGACAGCATCTCCTCCTGGTCCGGTGTCCGGCCGGGGAAGCGGTCCCCGAAGGTGTCGAGGAGCTTACGGGTCAGCCCGGGGGCGATGACCGCGTCGCCGGCGGCCACCGCGCGGATGCCGGCGACCAGTTCGTCGGGCAGCGCGTCCTTGAGCAGGAACCCGCTGGCGCCGGCGCGCAGGGCCGCGTAGGCGTGCTCGTCGAGGTCGAAGGTGGTCAGGACCAGGACATGGGAGCGGCCTCCGGACCGGACGATGCGGCGGGTGGCCTCGATGCCGTCCATGCCGGGCATCCGGATGTCCATCAGCACGACATCGGGACGGAGTTCGGCGGTCTTGCGGATGGCCTCGGCGCCGTGGGTGGCCTCGCCGACCACGGTCAGGTCGGGGTGCTGTTCCAGGAGCATGCTGAAGCCGAGGCGTTGCAGGGACTGGTCGTCGACGATGAGGACAGTGGTCATACCGGTCGGTTCTCCGTGTGGGCCGGGGCGGGGGTGAGCGGGGTCGGGATCAGCCGGGCGCGGACGGCCCAGCCGCCGCGGGAGTTGGGGCCCGCGGCGATCTGTCCGCCGTAGAGGGCGGCCCGTTCGCGCATGCCCACGAGACCGTGGCCGCCGCCGCTCCGGTCGCCCTTGCGGGGCGCCGTGGCCGGTCCGCTGTCGTCCACGGTGAGGTGGACGACGTCGGAGTCGAGGGTGATGACGACGGTGACCAGGGTGTCGGAGGCCGCGTACTTGAGGGTGTTGGTCAGGGCTTCCTGCACGATGCGGTAGAGCGTGAGCTGGAAGCCCGGGGTGAGGCCGGTCAGGTCGCCTTCGGTGTGCAGGGTGACGGTGGGGCCCGCGGCCCTGACCCGGTTCAGGAGGGCGTCGAGGTCGGCGAGCCCCGGCTGCGGGGCGAGCGGCGACTCGTCCGGTTTCTCGTCGTCGGCGCGGACGACGGCGAGCAGGCGGCGCAGTTCGGCCAGGGCGCCGCGACCGCTCTCGGCGATGATCCGGAGCGTGTCGGCGCCGCGCCTGGGCGTGGTCTCGGCCAGGCCCGCCGCGCCGTCCGCGAGTCCGACCATCACGGACAGGGTGTGGCCGAGGATGTCGTGCATCTCCCGGGCGACCCGGGCGCGTTCCCCGGCCACCGCCAGGCGGGCCCGCTGGTCGCGCTCCGTCTCCAGCCGTACGGCGCGGTCCTCCAGGGCGGCGACGTAGGCGCGGACGATCCGGCCGGCCAGCCCCAGGCCGACCGCGGCCAGGGTGCCGACGACCAGCACGATCACCATCGCCGGGACCTGCGTGAGATAGGACGTGGGACCGTACGAGGAGATGAGCAGGCCGGTCAGGACCGCCTCGGGGAGGCTGACCGCGAGAGCGAAGGCCAGTTCGGCCGAGGTCCCCAGGCGGGCCACGCTGTACAGCGCCACCAGACGGCCGGCGTTCGAGCCGGCCATCACGCCGGTGGCCATGTCCCCCAGCGACACGACCGAGATGATCGCGAAGACCGGAGCGGGCCGGCGCTCCCGCCACAGCAGCGGCACGGTGAGCCCGAGCACCAGCGCCACCACCGTGGGGACACCGGACCCGTCGCCGTCCACGGCCTCGGCCAGGGCCGGGAGGCCGAACACGGCCAGCAGGGTCGGCAACCCCCAGCGCCTGACCCCCGGATGCGCCCGGTCGGCCCGGTGCAGTCGGGTCGACCAGCCCACCAGCCGGACGATCATGCGGTGCTCGGGCGCGTTGAGCAGGGCCGCGGGATCGGCTGCCAGCCTCGTCGGCGGGGATGAGGTCACGATGTACGCCTCCGCGGTGCGGGGAAGACCGTCCGCCGATCCCTGGGGGGAGTGGGGACCGGCGGACGGGGTCGTGCGGCCGTACCGATCGAGCGGGTGCTCGGGGCGCACGGCCGTCGGGTCAGCTCCGGCCGGGTGACGCGGGCGTCAGCGGCTCCTGCCGTACGACGTCCTCGTCGTCGGTGTCCTGCCGCTCGGCCAGGGCGTGCTGGAGCTTCTCGCCCTCGACGTCCACGTCGGGCAGGACACGGTCGAGCCACTTCGGCAGGGACCAGGCCCGGCGGCCCAGCAGGGTCATCACGGCGGGCACCAGGGTCATCCGCACGACGAAGGCGTCGAAGAGGACGGCGGAGGCGAGGCCGAGACCGATCGACTTGATCAGCGCGACGTCGTCGAGGAGGAAGCCGCCGAAGACCGAGATCATGATGATCGCCGCGGCCGTGACCACCCGGGCACTGTGCTTGAAACCGGCGATGACCGCCTCGGTGGGCTCGGCCCCGTGGACGTAGGCCTCCCGCATCCGGGTGACGAGGAAGACCTCATAGTCCATGGCCAGGCCGAACACCACACCGACCAGGAAGATCGGCAGCACGCTCACGATCGGCGAGGTCTGGTCGACGCCGAGGGCGCCCGCGAACCAGCCCCACTGGAAGACCGCGACCACGACACCGAGGGTGGCGGCCAGGCTCAGCAGGAACCCGAGGGCGGCCTTGAGCGGGACGAGCACCGAGCGGAAGACCAGCAGCAGGAGGACCAGGGCGAGTCCGACGACCACCATGAGGTAGGGCACGAGGGCGTCGGAGAGCTTCGCGGAGACGTCGATGTTCAGGGCGGTCGTACCGGTGACCATCATGTCGGCCCCGGTGTCCTTGGTGTACGCCGAGCCCTGGTCGCGGATGTCGGAGACCAGGTCGATGGTCTGCTGGCCGTTCGGGGAGCTCTTCGGTACGGCGCGGATCAGCGCCACGTCGCCGGAGGAGTTGAACTGGGCGGGGCTGACGGTGGCGACGTCGGCCATCTTGCCGAGCAGGGTGACCGCGTCCGCCGCCGCGCCCTTGGCGTCGGAGCTGTCGCGGGCGTCGACGACCACGGTCAGCGGGCCGTTGTAGCCGGCGCCGAAGCCCTTGGTCACGGTGTCGTAGGCGACACGGGCGCTGCTCTTGGGGGCGGCGACGGAGTCGTCGGGCATCGCCGTCTCCAGCGACAGGGCGGGAACGGCGAGGGCCAGCAGTCCTACGACGGACACGGCGAGCATCCTGACCGGGTTGCGGGTGACGAAACGGGCCCAGCGCACGCCCGTCGCCTCGCCCTCGCCGCGCTCCAGCTTCTTCATCTTCTCGGTCTTGAGCCTGCCCCTGGTGATGCGCGGGCCGACGAAGCCGAGCATGGCGGGCAGCAGGGTCAGTGCGATGAGGACGGCGACCGCGACGGCGAAGGCGGCGGACAGGCCGATGTCGGTCATCATCTGGATGCCGATGACGCTGAGTCCGACCAGCGCGATGATCACGGTGAGACCGGCGAAGACCACGGCGGATCCGGCGGTGCCCAGGGCGCGCCCGGCGGCCTCCTCGGGGTCGTGGCCGTCGGCCAGTTCGTTGCGGTAGCGGGAGACGATGAACAGGGCGTAGTCGATGGCGACCGCGAGGCCCAGCATCAGGGCGAGGGTCGGGGCGGAGGAGCTGAGGTTCCACAGGTGGGTCGCGAGGGTGATCGACAGCATCGCCATGCCGACCCCGAACAGCGCGGTCAGCAGCGGCAGTCCGGCCGCGGCGAGCGAGCCGAAGGTGATGACGAGCGCGACGGCCGCGACCGCGATGCCGATCAGCTCGGCGGCGCCGCTGGAGGTCTTCTCCTTGACGGCGTTGCCGCCCATGCTGACGGTCAGGCCCGCCTTGTCACCCGCGCCGGCCACCTCGTGCAGGGCGTCCTTCGCCGCGTCGCTGACGTCGGACTGCGCGACCTTGAACGTCACCTGCGTGTAGGCGATCGTCCCGTCCTTGCTGACCGCGCCGGCGGTGTACGGGTCGGAGACGTTCGCGACCTGCGGTGCCTTCTTCAGGTCGGCGACGAGGGTGTCGACCTCGCTCTTGGCGCTGCCGGACGTCAGCTTCTTTCCATCCGCCGTCTCGAAGACGACACGCGCGGTGGCTCCCGAGGCAGAGGCCTGCGGGAACTCCTTGCCCAGCAGGTCCAGGGCCCGCTGGGACTGGCTGCCGGGGATGGTGAAGCTGTCGCTGGCGCTGCCCGACGTGCTGACGGCGCCGAAGCCCAGACCCGCCAGTACGAGGATCCACAACAAGGTGGCCAGTCGGCGTCGCCGGAAGGCGAGCCGGCCCAGCCGGTACAGGAACGTGGCCACGGTGTACTCCCGGAGATCGGAGAAGTGGAGGGAAGAGAGGCCTTCTCGGGCCTGGACTTCACGCTAGGAGCGGTTCGTGGCTGCTCAGCGGTACGGAGGGACCCAAAAGCGAGGGCTGGTCTAGTACCCCGGTACTAGACCCCGTCATCCTCGGGCGGGCGGCGCCGGACGTCGGCCGACGGGTGTCAGTGGGCGAGGAGCCGTTCGCCCGACGCGCGCAGGGCGTCGTTCACCGCGGTCACGTCGACACCGACGAGGGTGTGGTCGCGCTTGCGCCAGCGGCCCGCGATCATCACCGCCTCGATGTTGGCGAGGTCGGCGTGCAGCCCGGTGGCGACGGGGTCGTGGGCGGGCCAGAGGTTGAGCACGCGGGTGTCCACGGCGACCAGGTCGGCCCGCATGCCGGGGGCGATCCGGCCGACGCGGTCGCTCAGTCCGAGTGCCCTGGCTCCCTCCACGGTGGCCCAGGACAGGGCCTGCCGGGCGGTGACCGACGGCGTCTCCGCGGCCGGCAGTCCCTCGCGGCGGCGCCGCTCGTGGTCGAGGCCGCGCTGATGGGCCAGCGCGATGCGGGCGGCGGACAGGACGGACCCGGGTACGACGCTCTCGACATCGGTGCCCAGCGACGGGGCGGCACCCAGGCGCAGCAACTGTCCTGTGACCGGCGTTCCGTGTCCCTGGCCGAGTTCGTTCTCCGGGGTGCTGGTGAAGGTGACCCCGGCCTCGACGAGGGTCCTGAACCAGTCCTCGGTGAGGCCGACACCGTGCGCGATGTTCGTCCGCGGGCCGAACAGTCCGGCGTCGCGCACGGACTCCCAGGCCGGTGGCGGAGCGCCGCCGCTCTCGTGCATCGACGCGACGAGTCCGCGTTCCTCGGCGGCCCGCAAGTCCGCCACGGCGACTTCCGGGCTCGAGTAGTGCGGTCCGTTGACGGCCATGCCGAGGCCGAGCAGCTCACCGCCCCGGAACGCGCCCGCGAGCAGCCGGTCGATCTCGGCCACGGGGTGCGGGACGTCCGGGGCCCGGTTCGGGACGCCGTGCAGATAGACGGCGCGGATGCCGGAGTCCCGCAGGCCCCGCACCGCCGCGTCGGTGTGCTCGGGGGTGTGGTTGTTGTGGCACCAGTCGCCCAGGGTCGTCGTCCCGTGGGAGATCTGGTTGAGGGCGCCGGCGAAGGTCCCGATCCACATGTCGTCGGGGGTGTAGTGGGCGGCGACGCCGAGGTGGAGGCGGAGCAGATAGCCCAGCAGCGTCCAGTCGGCGCCGGCCGAGCGGAGCGCGGTCTGCCAGGTGTGCAGGTGGGCGTTGACCAGGCCGGGGACGACGATCCGGTCGGTGAGGTCGACGACTTCTGTGTGCCCGTCGATGTCCCCGTGCTCGTCCCCTCCGGCTTGCTCTCCTGTGTCCTCCCGGACCTGCTCGGGGACTTCGGGGAGGAGGGCCTCGATGCGGTCGCCGTCGATGAGGATGTCGACGCGCTCGGCGTCGGGCCGGCCCGGGGACATGGTGATCACGCGGGCGCCGCGCAACAGGGTGCGGGTCATCGGGAGACCTCCGGGGCGGCGGGCTTCTTGAAGAGGGCCGGTGTCAGGGCGCGCACGGCGGCGCGGGTCGAGACGTACCAGTCCCTGGTGGCGATGTGGCCGATGTAGCCGTCCGGGCGGATGAGCAGCAGGGTGTCGCCGGTCAGGCCATAGACGCGGCGGATGCCACGGGCCTGCGGGTCGCCGGTCGCGAGGACGACGCGTTTCAGGCGCGCGCCGGCCGACGGCCAGTCGAGCCGGGCGATCCGGTCCAGGGCCGCTTCGGCGTGCGTGCCGTGGGCGACGGCCGTGAAGTGCGGCCCGCGGCAGAGGTCGAAGAGGCGGAACAGGTCGGCGGCGACGGGCACTTCGGCGTCGGGTGCCCGGTCGCCGACGCGGAGTGTCCTCGTACGGTCCCCACCGCCCGCGGCGAGCGGACCGTCCCGGTAGCTCAGCGCGAGCTGGCTCTCGTCCTTGCCGCGCCGGACGGCCGAGGCACGGTACGCGCCGACCGCCTCGTACTTCTCGGTGGACAGGCCGAGCACGGCGGCGGCGATCGGCAGCCGTTCGGCCTCGTAGCTGTCCAGCAGCCCCCGGTCCGCTCCGGCGAGCACCTGGGCCAGCTTCCAGCCGAGGTTGTAGGCGTCCTGGACACCGGTGTTGAGGCCCTGGGCGCCGGCCGGCGTGTGGACGTGCGCGGCGTCGCCGGCGAGCAGCACCCGCCCCCGGCGGTAGCGTGCGGCCAGCCGGATGTTGGGCCGGAACACCGAGGTCCAGCGGATTCCGCTCAGCGTCAGGCGGCGGTCGCGGGTGTGCGACCGGATGCGCTCGGTGAGCCATCGCTCGTCGAGTTCCGGCTCCTCCCCCGGCGCCAGCCGGATCATCCACTGGAACAGGCCGGTGTGCGGGAGGGGGCAGGCGCCGACGAACCTGCCGCCGGGACCGGGCCACACATGCCACCGGTCCGGCGCGAGACCGCTCGTCTCCGCGTCCACGATGATCATCCGGTCCTGTTCGTCGGTCGTCCCGGTGAACTCGATCCCGAGCTGCCTGCGTACGGTGCTGGAGCCGCCGTCGGCTCCGACGAGGTAGCGGGCGGTGATCTCCTCCACGGCGCCATCCTCGCCGACGACCGTAGCGGTGACGGTCTCGGGTCCCTGGGTGAAGTGCTCCAGCGTCCTGCCGAACTCGACCTCGTGGCCCAGGCGCCCGAGCCGGGCGTGCAGGACGCGGTCGGTGCGGTACTGCGGGATCAGCCAGGTGTTGGGGTACGGCACGTCCACCGTCGCCCGGCGCACCCGGTACATCCGCCAGGGCAGCGTCAGCGGCCCGAGGTGGATGCCGAGGGGCGGGTAGGGGCTGCCTCCGTCGAGGACGTCGGCCAGTGCGCCCAGGTCGTGGAGCACTTCCAGGGTGCGGGGCTGGACGCCCTTGGCACGGGAACCGTCGAAGGCGTGCGCGGACCGGTCGACGACGCGGACGTCGACGTCCCGGCGGGCGAGGTCGACGGCGAGCGCGGTGCCGGTGGGTCCGGCGCCGACGACGAGGACGTCGGTGGTCGTGCGGTGCGTGGCGCGGTCCGGGGTGTCGTTCATGAGCGGGGCCTTCGGGCTTCGGCGGAGGTCATGAACGCCACCAGTTCGGCGGCGACCTCGCCGGGGCGTTCGTAGGGGGCCATGTGGCCGCAGTCCTCGATGACGTGGAAGCGGTCCGGGCGGAGCAGTTCGACCGCCCGGTCGAGGCCGTCGAGCGGGGTCACGCGGTCGTCGGCTCCCCAGAGCAGCAGGGTGGGTACCCGTGCCTGGGCCGCTCGCCGGTAGGTCTCGGCGCGGTCCGCCAGCGGGATGCCCTGGAGGGTCGCGAACATGGCGTACAGCGAGCCCTCGTAGGTGTAGCTGTCGAGGATCATCGCGGTCAGCCGGGCGGCCAAACGGGGGTCGCCGACGTTGTGGGACAGGTGGCGTTCGAGGATGCGCCGGCCGAAGCGGCGGGCGACCGTCCGCACCAGGGTGTCGCTGCGCAGCAGCCACCCGGGCGCGGCCGGTGCGCCGAGCCCGGCGGGACCGGCCAGGGTCAGGGTCGTGGTCAGGGCGGGCTGCCGGGTGACGTAGGCCATCGCGACGAGGGCGCCCATCGAGGTGCCCACCACGTGCCGGGGGCCGTCCAGGCCGAGGGCTGCGCCGAGTTCGGTGAGCTGGCGTACGAACAGGTCCTCGTCGTGGACGGCCTCGACGCGGTCCGAGTAGCCGCGCCCGTAGGCGCTGAGGGCGAGGGTGCGCAGTCCGTGTGTGTGGAGTACGGCGACGAGGTCGTCCCAGTAGAAGAGCGGGATGGTGAGCCCGCCGAGGAGCAGGACCAGTTCGCCGTCGTCCGGTCCGGTCAGCTCGTAGTGGGTGACGCCGTCGGACAACTCCACGAAACTTCCCCGGAGTTCGCGTCGGGAGACACTGTCGAGCCGGCGGTGCTCGCCGTGCGCCGTGAAGTACCTCATCGCGCCTCCCCCGGTACGCCGAGGAAGTGGGCCGCCGCTCCGGCCACCCACTGCGGGTCCTCCTCCGGCAGCAGATGCCCGCCGTCGCGGTGCACCAGTTCCACGCTTCCGGGAATGTCCCGGGCGAAGTGCTGCCCGTCGATCCCGGGGCCGCGCAGCACCAGCGTGGGCACGGAGATCCGCGCGATCTCGGCGCTGCGGTCGGCCTGTTGGGTGTTGGCGAGGTCGACGAACGCGGACCGGTTTCCCGGGCGGCTCATCAGGGTGTGCACCCGGTCGACCAGGTCGTCGTCGACCAGGGTGGAGCCCGGTCCGACGAGCGCGCGCAGATTGCGTGCGGTGGCGGCGCGCGGGAGCCATCTGCGCAGCAGCGGCCCGAGCAGTGGGTTGCGGGCCAGGCGCAGACCTTGGGGCAGCGACTTCTCCGGGTAGCCGGTGGCGTTGACCAGGACGAGGTCCGTCACGCGTTCCGGGTGGTCCAGTGCGAGGTTCCAGGCGATGTTGCCGCCCAGCGAGTTGCCCATGACGGCGTATGCGGACAGTCCCAGGGCAGCCATGAACCGGGCGAGGGTCGAGGCGTAGGTCCGCACGCGGTAGTCGCGGTCGGCCCGCGGGCCGGTGAAACCGAAGCCCGGCAGGTCGGGCCGTACGACCTCGAACTCCCCGGTCGCGGCCAGGAGTTCCGCCACTTGTTCCATGCCGTGCAGGGACGATCCGCTGCCGTGCAGCAGCAGGACGGGCCGTCCCTGTCCGGTGCGCCGGTAGTGCACGCGCAGGCCGTCGACCGACACGAACGTCGCGTCGGGATCCGGTGCACACCATTGGGTCCGCTGACTCCGCTGACTCCGCTGACTCCGTTCACTCATAACGGATACGATGTATCCGTTATTCATGAATGTCAAGCGCTCACGTGTTCGCCGCCCACGTCCGCGCGCCCTCGATGCCGGCGAGGACGAAGCGCAGCCCCTCCATGAACTCGTCCTCGACCGACACCGAGGTCAGGGCGTCGGCGGCGGCGACCGTGCAGGGGTACACCTCGGGATCGAGGGCCCGGAAGTAGTCGCCGAGGGCCGCCGACTCCGCGGGGCCGGGCGAGCCGGGGGCGTACTGCTGGACGGCGAATCCGATGACGTAGTGCGCGAGGGTCGTGTAGGCGCGGGCGGCCAGGCGGGGCGGGAAGCCGAAGCCGACCAGTGTCGCGACGGCCCGCTCGCGCACCAGCAGGGCGTTCGGCCCGACGGGGACCTGCGAGACGAGCAGCGGCAGCACGTTCGGGTGGTCGGCGAGTGTCCGCAGGAAGCGTCCGCAGATCTCGCGGGCCGCGTCCTGCCAGGTCTCGGGTCGGCGCGCGTCGCCGGACTCCACGCCGGTCGCGCCGGTCGCGTCGATGGCAGCGACGGCGGCGAACAGCCGGTCGACGACCAGTACCGCGATCTCCTCCTTGCCCGTGAAGTGGCGGTAGAGCGTCGCGGTGCCGGTGCCGAGCCGCTCGGCCAGCAGCCGCATCCCGAAGGCGTCCGCGCCGACCTCGTCCACGAGCAGGACGGCCGCGTCGACGATCGGCTCCGGCGACCGCGCCGGCCGGCCCCGCCTCGGCGGCGGCGCGGCGCGGTCCTGGCGCGCGGCCCACCACTGCGGTGTCCCCGGAGCGGGACCGTCGACTTCGGGACTGGGCACGGGGTTGACCTCCACACGGTTTACGGTAACGATGTATCCGATAAATGGCGAGGGCGCCCGGCCGCACGACCGCACGCGACTCCCGTCCCTCATCATGACCGCCCCGGGGATCGCGTCCGGCGCAGGCACCACCCGGACCGGACAGCCCCATCGGGACCGGGGACGCGCACCTGCCCCCACTCCCTCGCCGGCTGCCGACCTCGCGGCTCCGCCCGGAAAGGATCCGGATGACCACGCGTACCCAAGTCCCGGTCTACGACCCCGACCTCTACTCGGCCGACGCCATCCGCACCCCCCACCCCCACTACGCCCGGCTCCGCGAACTCGGCCCCGTGGTGCGGCTGCGCGGCCAGAAGGCCTACGCCCTGCCCCGCTACGGCGAGTGCCGGGCCGCGCTGCTCGACCCCGACTCCTTCCTCTCCGGCGAAGGCGTGGCCCTCAATCCCGTCGCCAACCGCCTCAGCCGCGGCACGACCCTGAGCAGCGACGGCGACGACCACGCCCGCCGCCGCGCCCTGGTCGCCCACCGGCTCACCCCGAGGGCACTGCGCGCCATGACGGAGACCGTCGAGCGGCAGGCCGTCGAGGTGGTGGACGCCGCCGTGGCCCAACAGTGCGTGGACGGCGTGGAGTTGGCGACCGCGCTGCCGATGGCGGTGGTGCCCGACCTCGTCGGCTGGCCGCAGGAGGGCCGTGCGCACCTGCTGCGCTGGGCCGGAGCCACCTTCGACGCGCTCGGCCCGCTCAACCGGCGGTCCGTACGCACCGCTCCCGCCTCCCTCGGCATGCTGCGGTTCGCCCGGCGCGTGGTCCGGGACCGCTCGGCGCCCGAGGGGAGCCTCGGCCACGACGTCCTGCGCGCCGCCGACGAGGGCCGGTTCCCGCACGCCGAGTGCCCGGCGATGATGATCGACTACCTGGCGCCGTCCCTCGACACCACCATCAGCGCGATCTCCACCGCCCTGCACCTGTTCGCCGCTCACCCCGACCAGTGGCGGGCGCTCAGGGAGGACCCGGGTCTCATCCCGAACGCGGTCAACGAAGTCGTCCGTTTCGAGTCCCCGTTGCGCGCCTTCGCACGCAGGACGGCCCGGGACGTGGAACTGTCCGGCACGCTCGTCCCCGAGGGCTCGCGCGTGCTGATCGTCTACGCCTCCGCCAACCGCGACCCCCGCGAGTGGGAGGCCCCGGACACCTTCGACGTGCGCCGGAACGCCGCCCGCCAACTCGGCTTCGGCTACGGCGCACACGGCTGCGCCGGGCAGGGGCTGGCCCGCATGGAGACCCAGGCCGTGCTGCGCGCGCTGGCCGAACGCGTGGAGCGCATCGAGCCCGCCGGGACCCCCGAGTGGGCCCTGAACAACATCATCCGCCGCTTCGAGCGCCTGCCGCTCAGGCTCGTCCCCGCCTGAGCGGGACCGGGGAGACCGATCATGAGGATCACCATCGACCGCGACCGCTGCGAGGGCCACGGCCTGTGCGCCGTACAGGCGCCCGCCGTGCTCGACCTGAACGACGACGCCGAGCCCGTCTACGCCTACGGCGGCTCCGGTGTCCCCGCCGAGCACCTGTCCGCCGCCCGGGCCGCCGTCCGGTCCTGCCCGGTGACGGCACTGAGCGCGTCGGACTGAGCGTCCCCCGAAACCGGTGTGACGGGAGCTGGTGTCGGCGCGCCGAGGCCCCCCACCCGTGCGGGTGGGGGGCCTCGGCGCGCGGTCAACGCTCGGTCGGCGCGGTCAACGCTCGGTGGCACGGTCAATGCTCGGTGGGCGGGGCCTTCGGGGCGCGGAGCAGGGCGCCGAGCGCGGCGGCGAGGACGATGACGCAGACCGCGATCAGCGAGGCCGACAGGCCGTCCATGAAGGCCGCCTTCACACCATCGGCCAGGGCGGCGCCCCGTGCGCCCAGCCGGTCGGCGACGTAGAGGCCGGCGGCTGCGGAGTGGCGTACGGACTCCGCCGTCCCGGTTGGGAGTTGGGCCACCGAGTCGGGCAGGGACGAGCGGTAGTGGCTGCCGTAGATCGAACCCATGAGGGCGATCCCGACCGCCGAACCGACCTCGCGGGTGGTGTCGTTCATCGCCGACGCCACGCCCTGCTGCCCCCTGCCGAGGGAGCCGGTGATGGCGGCGGTGCCGACCACCCCGCTCAGGCCGATCCCGAAGCCCGCCAGAACAAGGCCGCCGAGGAACGGCGGATAGCCGGAGTCCACGTCGAGCAGGGAGATGAGGAACAGGCCCGCACCGAGCAGGAGGAGGCCGACGGTCATCGTCGCCTTCATACCGGCCCGGCGCACGATGCGCGGGGTGACGACAGAGACCGGCATGACCACCACGGCCACCGGCAGCAGGGCCACGGCGGCCTTCAACGGGCTGTAGCCCAGGATGAGTTGGAGGTACTGGAGGCCGACGAAGAAGAATCCGAAGACGGCCATGAACTGCACGAGGACGGTGATCGCGCCCGCGCGGAAGCCGCGGATGCCGAACAACGCCGGGTCGAGGAGCGGGTGTTCGGTGCGCAGGCCGAGGTAGCCGTAGACCGCGAAGGACACGACGGTGACGGCGAAGGCGCCGAGCACCACGGGTTCCGTCCAGCCCTTCTCGTTGCCCTCGATGATCCCGAAGACGAGCGTGCCGATCGCCAGCGCGGTGCTGACCGCCCCGGCCACGTCGGGCCGGTGCGGGTGGTCGTCCTTGGTGTTGGGGGCCAGCGACAGGGCGGCGAACGCGGCGACGAGGGCCGCCGCCGCGCTGGTGACGAAGATCGACCGCCAGGAGAACCGCTCCAGGAGGGCGCCCGCAGCGAGCATGCCGATGATGGCGCCCGCCGCGGCGAACCCGGACCAGGTGGCCACCCCCTTGGCGCGCTGCTCGGGCGGGAAGGCGGCGGTGATCGTCGACAGTGTGCCCGGCATGATCATCGCGGCGCCGAGCCCCATGACCGCCCGCCAGGCGATGAGGGTGTTGGTGGTGTCGGCGAAGGAGGCGGCCAGCGAGGCGGCACCGAATACGACGGTGCCGACGATCAGGACGTTACGGCGTCCGACGCGGTCGCCGATCGCGCCGAGCGGCAGGACGAGGGCCGCCAGGGTGACCGTGTAGGCGTCGGCGATCCAGGTCAGGGCGCTGTTGGAGGCCGACAGATCGATGGCGAGGTCGGGCAGGGCGAGGTTGAGCGCGGAGACGGACGCGACGACCAGGACGAGCGACAGGCACATCGCGAAGAGCACGCCGCGGGTTCCGGCACGGCCGGTGTCCGCGGACTCGGCCTTCTGCGGGAGGGGGGTGGTGGTCATGAGGCCTCAGTGGGTGGTGGGTCGCTCGGCGGACCCGAGCGGAGCCGTGCGGGTGGGGGGTGCGGAATCAAGTGTGAAATCGGGTGCGGAATCCGGTGTCGGATCGGGTGTGGAATCGGGTGTCCGGTCGGGTGTGGAATCGGGTGTCGACTCCGGTCGCGGGCGGCCGAGCCGCCGGGCGCGGCGTTCGTCGCCGAGGCGGACGAAGTGGTCGAGCAGGCCGGGTTCGTCTACGACGGCGGGGTTGACGACCAGCTCGATGGGAGCTCCCTGGAGCAGGCGTTTGAGCGGGACCTCCAGCTTCTTCCCGGTGCGCGTGTGCGGGACGGCCGGCACCTCGATGATCTCGTCGGGGACGTGGCGTGGTGAGGCGCCGGTCCGGATCGCCTCGCGGACGCGCTCGCGCAGCGCGTCGTCCAGTTCGGCGCCGGCCGCGAGGACCACGAACAGCGGCATCCAGTAGCCGCCGTCCGGTTCCTCGGCGCCGATGACCAACGCCTCGGTTATCTCCGGGAGTTGCTCCACGACGTCGTGGATGTCGGCGCTGCCGAGGCGTACGCCGTTGCGGTTGAGGGTGGAGTCGGAGCGGCCGTGGACGATCACCGAGCCGTGCGAGGTGAGGGTGATCCAGTCGCCGTGGCGCCAGACGCCGGGGTAGGCGGAGAAGTAGGCCTCGCGGTAGCGGGTGCCGTCGGGGTCGTTCCAGAAGTACAGGGGCATCGACGGCATGGGGCGGGTGACGACCAGTTCGCCGACCTGGTCGACGACCGGGTAGCCCTCCTCGTCGTACGCGGCCAGGGCGACGCCCAGGCAGGGGGTGGATAGTTCGCCCGCCCAGACGGGGGCGAGGGGGGCTCCGCCGGCGAATCCGGAGACGACGTCCGTGCCGCCGCTGACGGAGGCGAGCTGGACCCGGTCGCCGAGGTGGTCGCGGACCCAGGGGTGGGCGGAGGCCGGCAGGGCGGAGCCGGTGCAGCCGACCGCGCGGATGGCCGACAGGTCGTGGACGGACGGGTCGATGCCGAACTTGGCCATGCCGAGCAGGTATTGGGGGCTCGTGCCGAAGAGGGTGACGCGGTGCCGGGCCGCCAGCTCCCAGAGGATGTCCGGCCGGGTGAGGAGGGCAGGGCTGCCGTCGTAGGTGCAGGTCGTGGCGCCGGTGAGCAGGGTGGAGGCGACCAGGTTCCACATCATCCAGTGCGTGGTGGTGTACCACAGGAGCCGGTCGCCGGGGCCCAGGTCGGACTGGAGGCCGAGCGTCTTGAGGTGCTCCAGCAGGACACCGCCGTGTCCGTGGACGATGCCTTTGGGCAGGCCGGTGGTGCCGGAGGAGAAGACGACCCACAGCGGGTGGTCGAACGGCACGGGCGCACAGGCGAGTTGTTCGGTGCGGGTGGCGGCATCCTCCCAGGAGACGATCAGCGACGGGTAGTCGGCGGACAGGCCCGGCAGGCCGACGTGGTCGACCAGGACCGTCGCCTTCAACGTCGGCAAGGTACGGGCGAGTTGGAGGGCGGCCTCGCGGCGGTCGTGGGTGGTGCCGTTGAAGAGGTAGCCGTCGGCGGCGATCAGGACGGTGGGTTCGAGCTGGGCGAAGCGGTCGGCCGCCGCCCTGGGCGCGTAGTCCTGTCCGCACACCGACCAGACCGCGCCGAGGCTCGCGGCGGCCAGGAAGGCGACGATCGCGTGCGGGGTGTTGGGCAGATAGCCGACCACGCGGTCGCCCTGGCCGACCCCGAGGTCCCGCAAGGTGGCGGCGACCGAGGCGACTTGGGCGCGGAGCCGTCCGCCGGTCACCTCGTGGCCGGAGCCCGTCTCGTCCAGGGCGACGATCGCCACGTCGTCGTCGCCGGGTCTACGCAGCGCGTGGTGGGCGTAGTTGAGGGTGGCGCCGGTGAACCAGCGGGCGCCGGGCATGGTCTCCTCGGCGAGGACCCGGTCGTAGGGACTGTCCGCGTCGATGTCGAAGTAGTCCCAGACCGCGCCCCAGAAGCCTTCCAGGTCGGTCACCGACCAGCGGTGGAGGGCGAGATGGTCGGCGGGGTCCAGCCCGGCCCGGCGGGCGAAGTCCGCCATCCGGCTGTTCGCGGCGGATTCCGGGTCGGGGGTCCAGAACGGGGTGGGCTGCGGGGTCGTCATCGGGCGGTGCTCCTCGACAGGCGGGTGGTCAGGGGCTGTTGGGCGGGCCCTCGGGCGGTGCGGAGCAGCGGAGCCCAGGCGGCGGTGTCGGTGAGGTCGTCGCCGCCGGACGGGACGGTGTCCAGGACGACGCGGTCGGGGCGCAGCAGTACGGCGTCGGCGCGGCCCGCGCGCAGCCAGGCGGCGAGGGTCCCGTCGTCGCCGGTTTCGCGGACGTCGACGATCCGGGCGCCGAGTCCGTCCGCGAGGGCGCGCGGTGCGGGCGGCAGCGGGACGGCGGTCAGTACGGCGAAGGAGTCGCCGAGCAGGTCGTCGAGGGGGACGCGTCGGCCGTCCTCGGCCGTCACCCGGGGCTGCGGACAGAGCGTGCCGCCGAGCCGGCCACGGCGTACGAGTGGACCGGCGGGGAGTGGTCGGCCGAGGTCCCGGCCCGCTCTCGCGGTCACGCCGGGGATGCGGCAGGCGGTCGCCACCGCGATACGGCGCAGGGCCGCCGCGCGGTCCTGGCCGCCGGTCATGGCCCAGCCGGTGGCGACGGCGAGGCGGATCACATGCCGGGCGTGCGGTTTGCGTTCCCGTTCGTAGGTGTCCAACAGGGCTTCGTCTGCGCCTTGTTGGAGGACGCGGGCGAGTTTCCACGTCAGGTTGCGGGCGTCGCGCAGTCCCGAGCACAGGCCTTGTCCGACGAACGGCGGGGTGAGGTGGGCCGCGTCGCCGAGGAGGAAGATCCGGCCGCGGCGCCAGCGGTCGGCGACGCGGGCGCGGAAGGTGTAGCGGGCCTGCCGAACGACCTGGAGGTCGTCGGTGGCGGGGATCCAGGGGGCGATCAGCTCGCGCAGCCGCCGGTCGTCGAGTTCCTCGCCCTCCCCCAGCCGGAACTCCCAGCGGTAGCGGTCCTCACCGATCCGCATGAAGGTGGCCGGGCGGTGCGGGTCGCAGACCTGGTCGACGCCCTCCCAGCAGCGGACGGGGGCGTTGGTCGTGACGTCCACGACGGTCCAGTGCTCCTCGAACCGCAGATCCTCCCAACTCGCCCCGATCGAGGCGCGGGTGAGACCGCCGGCGCCGTCACAGCCGAGGACCGCGGCGGCGGACAGCACGCGCTCGCCCTCGCCGTCGTGATAGGTGACGCGGACCGGTCCGGCGCCGTCCTGCTCGATCGCCGTCACCTCCGCACCACGCCGCAGCTCGCACTCCGGGCGGCGGCCCAGCTCGTCCCGCAGCAGCCGTTCCAGCTCGGGCTGGTCGAACATGCTGGTCTGCGGGTAGCCGTGGTGGCCGTGCGGGGACCTGGGGAACTCGGCGATCACGCGGTGCCGGGCGTCCAGGAGTCGGAGGCCGCGCGCGGGGCGGGCGACGGTGGCGAACTCGTCGGCGACTCCGGCGGCTTGGAGGATTCTGCGCACCTCGTCGTCGGTGGCGACGGCGCGGGGCAGCGGGTAGACGTCGTGGTGGCGTTCGAGGACGACGGTCCGTACGCCGTGCCGGGCGAGCAGCAGGGCGGCGGTGACGCCCACGGGCCCGGCGCCGACGATCACCACGGGTACGTCTGCCGAGGTGTGCTCGACGGTCATGTGCGGCTCGTTTCGGTTCTCAGTGCGCGTCGGCCACGGGCGTGCGCTGCTCGCCCAGGTCGATGCGGCCGTCCGGGGTGGCGATGCCGGCGGTGACGATGTCGCCCGCGCGCAGGTAACGGGGGTTCTTGGCCTGGGTCTTGAAGAACGCCTTCCACTTCGTCGCGGGCGGCAGCAGCGCGCCGATCTTCTCGACCGGCTTGGGCGGGGCCTTCAGGGCCGTTCCTCCGGGGGTGCCGGTGAGCAGCAGGTCACCGGGGTCGAGGGCCTGGAACCGGGCCAGCAGGGTGAGGGCCCGCGCGGGACGGACGATCATGTCCGCGAGGGTGCGGTCCTGGCGCAACTCGCCGTTGACCGACAACTTCAGCCGCAGGTCGAGGAGATGGGCGAAGTCCTCGGGCTCCAGCAGGGCCAGGAAGGGGCCGGCCGGTGTGAAGGTCGGGTACGACTTGCTCTCGTAGAACTGGGTCTTGGTCAGCTGGACGTCGCGCGCGCTGACGTCGTTGGTGACGACGAGCCCGGCGACGTACGAGGGCAGGTCCCGCTCCTCGACGACGGTGCCGACGGGCAGCGGGGCGCCCATGACCAGGCCCAGTTCGATCTCGTAGTCGAGGAACCGCACGTGCGGCGGGCGGACGATGGTGTCGCCGGGGCCGCTGACCGAGCCGGACGCCTTGCGGAAGAAGGCGGGCGGGATGTCGCCGGTGAAGCCCGAATCGCGGGCGTGGCTGCGGTAGTTGACCATCTGGGCGACGACCCGGCACGGGGTGGTGACCGGCGACAGCGCGACCAGGTCGGCGAGGGGCGCGCCGGGTCGGCCGGAGTCGGCCGCCTCGCGTACGGCGTCCCGGTCGGCGAGCAGTTCGGCGGTCGTGGCGGCCTTGGTGGCCACGGGGACGGCGTGCGCGGCGCGCACCACCCACCAGCCGTCGGCCGTGCGCAGGACATTGGTGCTCATGAGGTCATCGCTTTCATCAGGCCCAACAGGCGTGCCGGGTCGAGTTCGTTGTCGCCGCGCAGGGCGCGCAGCACCTCGCGGACCCTCGCGGGGGACGGGTTCGTGCCGAGGAAGTCGCGGGTGGCGGGCGGCCCCCACTGGGCCAGTCCGCTCGCCGACATGGGTGCCCAGCCGGGTTCCAGGTCGTGGGAGAAGAGGTCGCCGTCGGCGAAGTGCTCCAGCATGAAGTGGTCGGGGTCGCGCCAGTAGTCGAAGAGCTGGCTGCCCTGGATGTGCCGGCCGATGCCCCAACTGCGCCGGTAGCCGCGCTCGTTGAGGTATGCGCCGCCGGCCGCGATGGAGTCCAGGTCGGTGACCTGGTAGGCGGAGTGGACGTATCCCGTGCCCGGTCCCAGGTGCATGGCCAGCGTGTGGTGGTCGGCGGGCACGTCGCCGAGGTCGCAGCGGAGGAACGCCATGGTCGGTCCCCGGTCGCGCTGCCCGTCGAGGAACAGGAAGTCGGAGACGAGCATGCCGAGCGTGTCCAGGTACCAGTCGAGCGCGCGGCCGAACACCCTTGTCTCCAGGACGAGATGACCCAGGCGCTGGATCCGGGACGGTTCGCGCGGCGGGCGCTGCGCGGTGTTCGTCCGACGGTGTTCCGTGCCGAAGTTCAGTGGCAGGGGCCGCTGTCCGGGCAGCGTGGGCAGCCGCTCGGCGCAGTCGACGACCCGTACCGGGAAGCCGGAGGGGTCGAGCAGGTGGACCGCCCTGCCGCCGCCGGGCACCTGCGCGTCCCGTACGGCCGTACCCGTCTGCCGGGCCAGCCGGTCCAGGTCGGCGCGTTCGGCGGCGCGGAAGGCCGGGCCGATGAACCGGGACGTACGGCCCCGGCGGATCACCATGCAGGGCGAGCCCGCGAAGGTGCCGCGCAGCCACAGTTCGCTCGCGGTGCGGGCGGCGACGCCGAAGCCGAAGTCGCGGGCGAAGACCTCGGCGCGGTCCAGGTCGGGCTTCTCGAACTCCAGCCAGGCCAGGTCGGCGACCTTGATCACCGGGTTCCGGGAGCGGCCGGGGTGCTCGCCGCGCAGGGCGCCCCGCTCGCCGTGGAGGTCCCGGTGGGGGGTCGCGACGACCGCCGCGGCCTCGCGTGTTTCAGACATGGCGTCCTCCAGTGACGTTCCTTGATGAGGAAATCATCAACTCTGGAGGAACACGCGTCAATAGATCAGGGCCAATAAAGTGATGAGTGCATCAGAGTTGTGGAACCTTCGGGCCCCGCGGCTAGAATCGGCCGCATGCCCACGTCAGCCCCGCCCAGCAACCGGTTCGAGCGACGCCGCGCCGAGACCCGCAGGGCGCTCGTCCGCGCCGCCCGGCAGATCCTCGCCGAGACCGGGGACACCAGCGCCAGCATCCAGGCGATCGCCGAACGCGCGGATGTGGGCTTCGGCTCCTTCTACAACCACTTCGAGTCCAAGACGGACCTCTTCGAAGCGGCGGTGGTGGACGCCCTGGAGGAGTTCGGGCAGACCTTCGACGAGCGGCTGGCCGGGATCGACGACCCGGCGGAACTGCTCGCGTCCGGCTTCCGGCTCAGCGCCCGCATGGCCGAGTCGCATCCGGAACTCATGCAGGTGGTGCGCCACCGCGGCCTCGGTCATCTGCACACCGACAACGGCCTGACCCGCCGGGCCCTGCGCGACCTCCAGGCCGGCATCGCCTCCGGCCGCTTCGCCACCGCCGAGCCGGTCGTCGCCCTGTCCGCACTGGGCGGCACCCTGCTGTCGCTGGTGGAGCTGCGGTTCGCCCGCCCCGACCTGGACGGCGACGAGGCCGCTTCGGCGCTCGCCGAGATGGTCCTGCTCATGCTGGGCCTCGCACCGGACGACGCCCACGAGGTCGCCCGGCGCCCACTGCCCTGACCGGGCCCCTCCCCGCGACCCGTCCACCCATTCGAGGAAGTGCGACCGCGCGAGGGAATATGCCAATTCCCCGACAGGTAAGGAGGGGAGGGCTTTTTGTTTAGTAACAGGTTTCCTTACTCCGGGGCAACCATACATGGCCGACAGGATGGGATAACTTTGCCATCCGATTGGATTCGGCCATCCGGAGAGGATGGCCGAAAATCGGCTTCATATCGTTGAGTGTATTCGGAAAGAATTAATTCCTTGAAAGTTGGACAAGGTGAGAAAGTAAGAGAAAAGCCTGAGCCTGCACAGCGTGGGTTGGACCTCCGTGGATAATTCCGGGAAATCTCCTTTCCTTACTGATGAGCATGGACTCGAAGTGAAGACCGTCGACTGCGGGCCGACCGTCATCAAGTTCGAGGACGGCACAATCCATTCCATTCCTCAGCGGCAATGCGCCATCTATTACACGCCGGCCGGGACCGCAGCCACCGTCCACGAGGGACGTGCCGTGGAGATCGACGCGGACACCCTGATCGTCACCGACGGCACTGTCGACTTCTCGTTCCACGCGCCGCCCCTCTCGCGGCTGCTCGTCATACGCTTCGCGGGCGGGACGACGGACGGAATGCCGACCGCGAACGGCGGAGCCTTCCGGGTCGTACGGAGGCACGAGAAGACACCGGCCGGATCGCTGCTCTTTCCCCTTCTCGGGGCGCTGGCCACGGAAATATGGAACACCGACGGCGAACTCGACCCCGGCCTGGAGCACATCGTTCGTATTCTCGGTATGTCCATGGCGCGCATCACGTACGCCGAGATGGGCGACCACCACCCGGACGACAGTGTCCGGCTCCTGGCCGAGGTGAAGGAATCCATCGAAAGGCAGCTCGGCCGCTTCGGGGTCACTCCGGCGACACTCGCGGCCGAGCATCACATATCGTTACGGCAACTGCATCGACTGTTCGAGCCCACCGGCGAAACCGTCATGCAGTACATCAAGCGCCGCCGTCTGGAAGGTTTCGCGCACGACCTCGCCGATCCGGATATGCGGCACCGGAGAATAGGTGAACTGGCCGCCGACTGGGGCATGCCGGACGCGGCGATGGTCAGCAAGAACTTCCGGTCGGTCTACGGTGTGCCGCCGCGGGAGTACCGCAGGACGCACTGTCCCGAATGAGCCGGTGGTGGTCAGGAGCCACCCCACGTGAACCAGCCACGAAGGCCCGGCACAGCAGGGCGGCTCTCCGCGCGGGCCGTCGTACCCGAGAGAGCGTGACACCACGCACGGAGGTGTCACGCTCTCTCGGCCGCGAACGGCGTCACCGGCCCCCCGACGGGTGGGGCGCGGGACGGAGGACCGTCAGAAGACGGGGTTCCAGCCGTCCGTGCCCGCCAGGTACTTCTGAGCGGTGTAGTCGGCGGCCTCGGAGGCCGTCAGCTGCGGGGCGTTGGCGCCGACGCCCGCGCCGGGACCGGTGTTGTCGTACTCCTTGAACCGGGCCTGGGTCCACGAGTAGTCCGTGGTCATGTCGGTCCACGGGTGCGCGGCGGTGATGCCGGAGTTGACGGTGGTGTCACGGACGACCGCCTGGGGCGAGACGTCGGCCGCGTTGTGCCAGGGCCGGCCCAGGTACATCGTGTTCGCCGGCACGCCGTTGGTGTAGATCGTGCTGCCGGTGACGAGGATGCCGTACTTCTTGCTCGCGACGGTGTTGGGAGCCAGGATCGCGCCGCCGGTCCAGTTCCGCACGGCGATGTTGTCCCGGTCGAACACCGCGGTGGCGTTGCCGAAGATGAACGCACCACGACCGGCTACCGGTTCCGACTGCTCGACGCCCACGACGGACATGTGCTGCGAACACTGCCGCCGCTGCCCGTCCCCCGCACCGGTCGGGCCCTCGCGCGGGCCACCCGGGCGCTACTGGCCTTCAGCCCCGGGAGCGACACGCTCGCCTACGGTGTCTCCGCTCCCGGCGTGCCGACCGCACCGCAGCGAGTCGCCCTCTGGGACCTGGTTCGCGACCACCCGCGCACCACACTGGACCTCACGGACCCCGCGTCCGAGGGAACGGTCACGTCACTCGCCCTGGGCCCGAACGGCCGTTCCCTGTACGCCGTACGCACTCCCACCACCGGTGAACCCGGCGACGAGGCGTGGGACACCGCACGGCACCGCCGGACGGCCGTGTACCGGGACGTGGCGGGCACCGATCTGGCCGTCAGCCCGGACGGGCGTCTGCTCGTGGGGGCAGACCACGTCGTGCGGCTGCCCCTGGGCCCGGTCCGCGTGCACGGTCTCGTGCGCGGCGACGGGGTCGGTGCCCTCGCCTTCGCCCAGGACGGTTCGCTGTTGGCGGTGGGTGACCGGGCCGGACGGGTCACTCTGTGGGACGGTTCGCTGGAGCACCGCGCGGGTGTCCTGCGCACCGCCTTTCCCGCGCCGCTCGGCGCTTCGGCCGAGGCCGTCAGCGCGCTCGCGGTCAGCCCCGACGGACGGACCCTCGCCGTCGGCGGCGACGCCGGCACACTCCAGCTGTGGGACATCGCCACCCAGCAGCCCCTGGGCGACCCCCTCACCACCCCCGGCGACGCCATCTCCTCGCTCGCCTTCGCCCCGGACAGCACCACGGTCTACGCGACCGGCGCCCACGCCCCGCTCCAGCGCTACGACATCCGCGCCGACCGGGCCGTCGACACGATCTGCGCCCGCACCGGCGAGGCCGAACTGACGCGGGCCCAGTGGCACACCTACGTACCCGACGCGCCGTATCGCGAGGTCTGCGGCCACTGATCCGGGGCGGAACGGGCTGCGCGCCGTCTCGGACAAGCCGGTGGGCCGGTGAGCCGGTGCGGCACTCCGCCGCGGTGGGCGAGGTGCCGCACCGGAGCGGTCACTTCCAGACGTTGTACGTCCCGTAGTCGCTGACCTTGAGGTTGGTCGTCCAGCTGCCCCAGCGCTCGTTGGGGGACCAGGTGAAGAAGTACGCGCTGTGGTTCGGGTTGGACGGGCTCGACGTGCACCGCTTCCCGGTCGAGTGGTAGACGCCCCGGTAGACACCCTGCGTCCAGCGGCGCTGCACGACCTGGATCGGCTGGGCGAACTGGCCCGGGCTCAGGGTGGTCGTGAAGGTGTACGAGGTGGTGGTGGAGCCGTTGCGCCCGTACGAGGGGGTGAGCGCGGCCAGTTCGCTCACGAACTTGCCCAGGGCGGTGGGGGTCTTGACGTTGAGTCCGACCGACCAGCTCCAGCCCGTGGTCTTGGACTGCTGCCAGGCGTAGGAGCAGCTGGAGACGTTCCAGGGGCACTGGAACGTCGGGCCCCGCCACGTCCAGTCCTGCCAGGTGTTGGAGGCCTGCTGAGTGGTCACCGAGACGGTCTTGTCGGGGGTCGACCAGTTGCCGGCGATGTCGTCCTGCGAGCCGTCCGCGTTCTCCAGGCACACCGAGCCGGCCGCCGAGGCGGTCCCGGGGGCCGCGATCACCACGAGCGGGGCCAGTCCGAACGCCAGCAGCCCCATCAGCTTGCGCCCCGTGGCCCGCTTCGCGCGTGGCGTCGGGGCATCCCCGTCGGGGCGCGTGTCGATGTTGATGGTCACCGTCGTGTCTCCTCTGCGCGGTCGGCGCGGTAGGCCGCATCAACCGTGCGACCTGCGTCGACACCAACGTTCCCCCCGGGGTGGTTGATCGCCAGCCGTGCCCCGGAGCCGATCAATTCCGCACGCGGGTCACCGGACGGCGGGCCCGTTCAACTCACGCGCCCGTGCTCTCCGTTGCGCGCCAGGGCGTGCGCCGGTCTCGAACTCCCGGAAAATTGTCCGTAATCCGTAACAGCGGGATCCCCTCGCTCGTTTAAACCGTCCTGACGAATGCACGGAAGCGGACAACAGGACAGGGAACAGGGCGGACATGGCACGTCATGGCGGGCGGGGTTGGTACGGCCGGGTCATCGCGGCGGCGTTGGGTGTGACGGCGGTGGCGGCGGCCACGTCGGTGTGGACCGCGCAGGCCGGTGTGGTGGACGCGCAGCGGGGCGGCGCCCACGCGCGCCCCGGCGCCGCGGCTCCCGCCCAGGCCGAGGTGGCGGCCGTGTCGGCGGAGATCGTGCATGCCTCCGACAAGGGCGCGCGGGGCGTCAACATCACCATCGACGACGGTCCGGACCCGACCTGGACCCCGCAGGTGCTCCAAGTGCTCAAGGAGTACGGGGTGAAGGCCACCTTCTGCATGGTGGGCCCCCAGGCCGCGGCCCATCCCGACCTGGTCAAGGCGGTCGTGGCGGCCGGGCACCGGCTGTGCGACCACTCGGTGTCGCACGACACCACCATGGACAAGAAGTCCGAGGCCTACCAGAAGCAGGAGATCCTGAACGCCGCCGCCATGATCACCAAGGCCTCCGGGGGCGTACGGCCGCTGTACTACCGGGCGCCGGGCGGCGCGTTCACTCCGTACAGCCGTCATCTCGCCGCCGCGCACGGCATGCGCCCGCTGGGCTGGAACGTCGACTCCAAGGACTTCGAACTCCCGGGCACCGCGACCATCGTGACCACCGTCAAGAGCGAACTGCCCAACGGGCCGACCGTGTTGTTCCACGACGCGGGCGGCGACCGCTCCGAGACCGTGGCCGCGCTGCGCGAGATCCTGCCGTGGCTGAAGCAGCAGGGCTATTCGTTCGGTTTCCCGGTGCGCTGAAGAGCGCGCTCGAATTGACGGTCGCCGTTCTCGGGTGGCGAATATGTGAGGGAAATGTGGAACGGCCGGTGAGGTGGCGGTATTTAACCGTGTCAGTGCCGATTCGCGCTGCTGTCGATTCACCGTGCGGGGTTGCGGCGCTATCACCCGTGCAGTAACTACGTGAATCATGAATCTGTTCAACCGTGCTGCGCCCCTCCGCCGCCCGGCCTCCCCCGCCGTTCCGCAACGACCCGCCGCCCCACCGGCGTTCAGCGCCTCCGGCCTGCCCGATCCCGGTCTGGCGGCGCTGACCGGCGAGTGGATGATCGACCCCGCGCACAGCCGGATCGGTTTCTCCGTCCGGCACGCCATGGTGACGACCGTGCGCGGGTCCTTCGCCGAATACAAAAGCCGACTCTACTTCGACGGCCGCGACCCGGCCCGTTCACGAGCCGAGATCATCGTGTCCACCGGCAGTGTCGACACCGGAGTGGAACAGCGCGACGCCCACTTGGTGGGGCGCGACTTCCTGGACTCCGCGACCTATCCGCGGATGCGGTTCGCCAGTACGGCCGTGCAAACGGCCGGCAACGATGTCTACCGGATGCTCGGCGACCTCACCATCAAGGACGTCACCCGTCCCGTGGTCCTTGAACTCACCTACATCGGACATGTCACCGACCCGTTCGACGTGGAACGGGTCGGCTTCGACGGCACCACCACGATCGACCGCTCCGACTGGGGCCTGACCTACAACTCCCGGCTGGCGGAGGGCGGTGCGATGGTGAGCGAGAAGGTACGGCTCCAGTTCGACATCGCCGCGATCAGGACGATGCCGACCCGCTGACGAGACCGCGCCACGCGAACCGTCATTGACAAGGCGATTCCGCAACGGTTGTCATGAACACATGCCCAGTTGCCCGGAGACCCGCCGCACGCGCCGACCCGCCCGCCCCGCCGTGGCGCGGAAGTGCGGTCGTTGACCGGGCACCGCGAGCTGATCGGCACCGCCCGCGCCGAGTTGACGAACCGTCAGGGAATACTGCTGCACGGTCCCGCGGGCATCGGCAAGTCCGTGCTCCTCGCCGCCCTCGTGGCCTCCTCGGGCGCCCGACTCCAGCCGACCGGAACGGTGTTGCACTGCTCCCCCGCCGAGGCGGACGCCCGGCTGCCGTTCGCCGGCCTCGTCGACCTGTTCGCCCGGGTGCCGGAGAGCTGCCTGACGGCCCTGCCGCCCGAACCTCAACAGGCGCTGCGGGCCGCCCTGTTGCGAGGCCGGGAACCGGACGACGGCCACCACCGGCTCGCGGTGCGCGTCGCCGTGCTCGAAGTGCTGCGCGCCCTCGCCGCCACCGGCCCGGTGCTGCTGGTCCTCGACGGTCTCCAGTGGCTCGACGAACCGACCGCCGAGGTGCTCGCCTTCGTCGTACGCCGTGTCGAGGGCCTCGGCATCCGCGTGGTGGCCGCCGAGCGGGTGGCGGACGGCGAGCAGCCCCTACGGCCGCACTGCTGCCCGCCCGACACCGTCGAACTGCCTGTGCCACCCCTGACGGACGACGAGGTGGCGCGGTTGCTGCCCGCCGAGCTGCCACCGGCGGTGCTGCGCGCCGTCCAGGACACGGCCGCCGGAAACCCTTGGTACGCACTGGAGTTGGGACGGTCGGCCCCGCGCGACGCGGCGGCGCTCGGCCCCGGCCGGACGCTGCCCGTGCCGCACCGGCTGCGCACCCTGCTGCTGGAGCGGGTGCGCGCCCTGCCGGAGCGTGCCCGGCACACCCTCCTCGTCGCGAGCGCCGCCGCCCGCCCCACGCTCACCCTGCTGCGTGCCGCCGGGTTCGACGATCCGGCCGCGGACCTGACGGCGACCGAACGGCTCGGGGTCGCGACGGCCGATGCCCACGGGACCGTCCGGTTCCGGCATCCGCTGCTGCGGGCCGCCGTGTACGCGGACGCTCCGGAGCACCGCAGGCGGGAGGCGCACGCGGCGCTGGCCCGCGCGGTCGGCGATCCGGTGGAGCGGGCCCGGCACCTCGCGCTCGCGCACCCCTACGAGGACGAGACCACCGCCCGTACCGTGCTGGCCGCCGCCGAGTCCGCCCGCCGCGACGGCGCGCCCGACGCGGCCTTCGAACTGGCCGCGCTCGCGGCCCTGCGCACCCCGGGCGACCGCCCGGCCGAGCGCGCCGACCGGCTGCTGGCGGCGGCCGAATACGCCTGTGATGCAGGGCAGTTGGAGGAGGCGGGGCAGGCGGCCGAGACCGTCCTCGCCGGTTCGGGTTCGGCCCGGCAGCGGGTGCGGGCACGGCTGGTCCTGCTGCGCAACGCCGGCCAGGCCCTGCACGGCACCCACGCGCTGATCGAGGAGGGACTGCGGGACGCGGCCGGCGACCCGCAGGCGGAGGCGTGGCTGCACCACTGGGCGGCCGTACGGGGCCTGCTGTGTGGGGAGTTGGGGCGGGCCGCCCGGCATGCCCGGCGCGCCGCCCGGCAGGCGGCCGTGGCCGGTGACACCGACACCCGGATCGGGGCGCTCGCCACCCTCGCCCGGGTGCGTTCGCTGGGCGGTGCACCGGTCGCCGCCGACGCCGCGTTGGCGGAGGCCCTCGCGCTGACCGGCGGCGCGGGTGCCGGACCGGAGAGCTGGGGGCTGATCCGGATGCGGGCGATCCTCGCGCTGGACTCCGACCAGGTCACCGAGGCCCAGCGGCGGGTCTCCGAACTCCTCTCGGAGATAGGGGAGTTCGCCGGGGTCGAGGAGGTCATGGCGACCCTGGTCGCGCTGACCCGCATCCAGGTCCGCGCCGGGCACTGCCGGGAGGCGCTGGACACCGCCGCCCGCTGCACCCGCGCCGTGGCCGAGACCGGCGTACAGGCCGCGCCCGCGCTGTACGCGGCGGCACTCGCCGCGACCGCGGGCGGGAGCGCGGACGAGGCCAGGCGGTTGGCCGGGCAGGCGGTGCGGGCCTCGGAGGCGGACGGCGACCGGCTGTTCCTGCTGCGCGCCCTCGCGGTGCTGGGACAGGCCGAGTTGCTGACCGGCGATCCGCGCGGGGCCGCCGCGGCGGTCGAGGCACTGCAACGCGTCAAGGAACTCGGCGAGGCCATGTCGGCCGCCGACCCGCCGCTGCTGCACTGGTACGGCGATCTGGCCGAGGCCCTGGTCGTCCTGGGCGAGACGGACGCGGCCGGGACGGTGCTCGACGAGGCCCGCGCACGGGTGCCGGGCGACGCGCCCGGCAGCGTACTGGCGGCCTTGGAACGCGCCGAGGGACTGCGCGAGGCGGGCCTCGGGCGGGCCAAGGAGGGGGCGGTGCGGCTGCGCGGCGCCGTGGACGGACTGCGCCGACTCCCCCTGCCCGTCGAGCTGGTGCGCACGCTCATCTCGCTCGGCGCGGTCGAGCGCCGGGCCCGCCACCGCAACGCGGCCCGCACCGCGCTCGGCGAGGCGCTGGAGACCGCGACCCGTATCGGCGCCGCTCCGCTGGCGGCACGGGCGGGCGACGAACTGGCCCGGCTGGAGGCCGGCGACCGGGACGGGGAGGGGCGGCCCGAACTCACGCCCACGGAGGCCCGGGTGGCCGAGCTGGTCGGCGGCGGGGCCACCAACCGGGAGGTCGCCGCCGAGCTGTTCATCAGCGTCAAGACCGTCGAGGGCACCCTCTCCCGGGTCTACCGCAAGTTCGGCGTCCGCTCGCGCACCGCGCTCGCCCACACCATGGCGGTCGCCGTCATCGCGTCCGGCGCGGCGACCGTGGGCGTCGGCGACGACGACCAACAGCAGCTCACCACACAGGCGGTGACGATCAGTCAGCCGGGCCGGCTGCGGACTCCGCGCACCCTCGACACCCGCCGCTGAGCCGACATCAACGGTTCATGTGACACCCGCAGTTAACACAGGACGCAAGGGTTCCCCCGCTTACGCGGGTGGGGCCGCTGTTCCTACGGTGAAGGCCGTTCCGCTTCCGGGACAGCAACCCCCCACTCCTCGGAGGACTTCCGTGACGTCACGTCTGAAGCTGGTCGGCCTCGTCGCCGTACCGGCCCTGCTCGCCGCCGCCGTCCCCAGCGCCTACGCCGCCGTCCAGCCGCACACAACTCGCGCCGCCGTGGCGGGAGATGTCCTCAAGGGCCTGAACCACGACGCGTCCCGTACCGGCGCCGTCGCGGCCGGCAAACGCATATCGGTGGCCATCAGCCTGACACCGAGAAACGACAAGGCGCTCGACACGTTCGTCGCCGCCGTCAGCGATCCGCGGTCGAGCACGTACGGCCACTATCTGACGAAGGCCCAGTTCGCGGCCCGCTTCGGCCGGACCGACGCCGAGGTCCAGCGGGTCAAGGACTTCCTGCGCGCCCAGGGCCTGACCGTCGGCAAGGTCCACTCGGGGAACCTGCTGGTCGACGCCAGCGGCACCGCCGCCCAGCTGGAGAAGGCGTTCGGCACCAAGCTCTCGACGTGGAAGGACGCCCGGTCGGGCCGCGCCTTCTACGCCAACGAGAGCGCGCCGACCCTGCCCACCGGCATCGCCGGCCTGGTCAGCGACGTCACCGGCCTCAACAACCGGGCCCAGCTGCACCACGAGGGGTCCGCCAAGGTCAACCCGCACAACGGCCCCGGCGGCGGCTACACCCCGGCCCAGATCAAGGGCGGCTACAACGTCTCCGGCACGTACACCGGCAGCGGGCAGAAGATCGCGCTGCTGGAGTTCGACGGCTTCCAGCAGTCCAACATCACGAAGTACGACACCAACTACAGCCTGGGCTCGCCCACTCCGACCGTGTCGAAGGTGGACGGCGGCTCCGGCGCGCTCGGTGACGGACAGGTCGAGGTCGAGCTGGACATCGAGGTCCTGCACGCCATCGCCCCGAAGGCCAACGTCACCGTCTTCGAGGGCCCCAACTCCGACGCCGGTGAGGTCGACACCTACCAGGCCATCGTCGACAGCGGCATCCCGACCACCTCGATCAGCTGGGGTGCCTCCGAGAGCCAGCGCACCACCTCCAACATCAACGCCGTGGACGCCGTGTTCAAGGCGGGCGCGGCCGAGGGCCTCGGCTTCTACGCGGCCTCCGGCGACGACGGCTCCGACGACGCGGGCGACGGTACGACCACCGTCGACTACCCGGCGAGCGACCAGTACGTGACCGGTGTCGGCGGCACCACGCTGACCGTGACCTCCGCCAACGCGTGGAGCAGGGAGACCGCCTGGTCCGGCGGTGGCGGCGGCAAGTCCTCCGTCTTCAAGATCCCGAGCTGGCAGACCGCCGTGCAGAAGACCGCGGGCGGCGGCTACCGGCAGGTGCCCGACGTGTCGGCGCTCGCCAACCCGAGCCCCGGTGTCTCGATCTACTCGCAGGGCAGCTGGGGCTCGGTCGGCGGCACCAGCGCCGCCGCGCCCGAGTGGGCGGCCTTCGGCGCGCTCTACAACCAGCAGGCCGCGGCGGCCGGCAAGGCCAACCTCGGCTTCGCCAACCCCGCGCTCTACGCGGCGAAGGGCACCGGCTTCCACGACATCACCAGCGGCAGCAACGGCGCCTACTCCGCCGCCAGCGGCTGGGACTTCACCACCGGCTGGGGTTCGTACAACGCCGCGACCCTGGCGGCCAAGCTCCTCGGCTGACCCACGGCGCAGGACCGAGCGGGCCGGGATCCTCCCCGGCCCGCTTCAGCTGTCGTAGTCGACGGCGAGGGTGTCGGACACCGGGAAGCTCTGGCAGGTGAGGACGTAACCGGCGTCGACCTCGGAGGGTTCGAGGGCGTAGTTGCGCCGCATGTCCGCCGTCCCGTCGGTGACCAGCGCCCGGCAGGTGCCGCAGACCCCGCCCTTGCAGGCGAAGGGCAGGTCGCGCCGGGTCTGCTGCGCGCCGTCGAGGATCGAACGGTCCTTGGGCAGCGCGGAGTCGGTGGTCCGCCCGTCGAGCGTGACGCGGACCTGGCTGACGGGTCCGGCGTAGGCCTTGTCGACGTGCTCGTTCAAACGCACGGGCTCGTCGTCGGCGTAGAACAGCTCCTGGTGCACGCGTTCGGCGGGAACACCGAGTCCGGTGAGGAGTTGCTGGGCGTCGCGGACCATGCCGTGCGGGCCGCACAGCCACCAGTGGTCGGCGCTCTCCACGTCCACCAGGGCGCCCACGAGCGTGCCGAGCCGGTCGGCGTCGAGTCGGCCGGAGAGGATCTCGGCCTCGCGCGGTTCACGGGACAGGATGTGCGCGAGCTGGAACCGGCCGGGGTGCAGGTCCTTCAGATCGGCCAGCTCGTCGGCGAACATCACGGTGTCGGAGCGCCGGTTGCCGTAGAAGAGCGTGACGCGGGAGCGGCTGTCGGCGGCGAGGACGGATTCCGCGATGGACAGCATCGGGGTGATGCCGGATCCGGCGGCGATCAGGAGGTGGTGGCCGGGGCGGGTGAGGTCGGGGGTGAAGGCTCCGGTGGGGGCCATCACCTCGACGATGTCTCCGGGGCGTACGTCGTGGACGAGCCAGGAGGAGAACAGGCCGCCCGGGACGGTCCGTACACCGATGCGCGGTCGCGCTCCCGCCGGGGAGCAGATGGAGTACGAGCGCCGTTCGTCGCGCCCCTCCACCTCGCGGCGGAGCGTGAGCGACTGGCCGGGCCGGTGGGCGAACTCCTCGGCCAGGTGCTCGGGGATGTCGAAGCCGATGGCGGCGGCGTCCGCGCACAGCGGCTCGACGGCGGCCACCCGCAGCGCGTGGAAGGCCGGGCGGCGGCGCGCCGGGCGGGCGGGGGTGGTGGAGGCAGTGGGGGCCGGGGCGGTCACGTGTCCACCGTCCTTTCCGCGAGGGGGAGTTGGGAGTTCGCCATCAGATCTCCTTGACGTACTCGAACGGCTCGCGGCAGGCCCGGCACCGCCACAGGGCTTTGCAGGAGGTCGCGGCGAAGCGCGAGGTCTCCTCGGTGTCCGTCGCCCCGCAGCGCGGGCAGGCGACCGTGCGGCGGGTCGGCGACAGCGTGAGCACGAGTGGACCGCGCGGGGCGGCGCCGGGCGGTGCGATGCCGTGGGCGGCGAGTTTGGCGCGGCCGGCCGGGGTGATCCAGTCGCTGGTCCAGGACGGGGCGAGGACCGTGCGGATCTCCACGCGCGGGTAGCCGGCGGCCGTCAGCCGCGCGGCGACCTCGGCGCGCATCTCGGCCATCGCCGGGCAGCCGGAGTAGGTCGGCGTGAGGCTCGCGACGACCGTGCCGTCCTCGCGCACCTCGACCTCGCGCAGGACGCCCAGGTCGGCCAGCGTGAGCATGGGCATCTCGGGGTCGGGGACCCGGGCGGCGATGTGCCGGGCGCGCCGCGCGTCGAGCAGGGCGGTCACCATGTCGCCTCCGGGTGGGCGCGGGCCACGCTCTGGAGTTCGGCCAGGAGCGGGGCGAGGTGTGCGGTGTGGTCGCCGGCGCGACCGTGTCCGGGTACCGGTGCCGCCTCGGGCCAGACGAGCCCGGCGGCGTCGGTGACCTGGCGCAGCACGGCCAGCACCTCGCCCTTCAACTCGCCGTCGTCCTTCAACTCGCCGTCGTCATCGAAGAGTTCGTCCGTGTAGGGCGCGACGGCGGTCAGCGCGTCCCGCATCCGCCGCGCCGACTCCTCGGTGCCGTCGCCGAGCCGGACGGCCCACTCGGCCGCGTACTGGCGGTGGTACGCCAGCTCGTTGACGCCCTTGGCGGCGATGGCGGCGAGCACCGGGTCCGGTGTGGTGACCGCGAGTCGCTCGAAGAGGGCCAGCCGCCATGAGGACAGCACCAGCAGGCGGGTGATGGAGAACGCGAAGTCGCCGTTGGGGAGTTCGGCCAGTCGTACGTTGCGGAAGGCGTCGGCGTCGCGGAAGTAGGCGTAGGCGTCCTCGCCGCGTCCGGTGCCGTCGACCTGGCCGGCGCGCGCGTAGAGCAGGCGGGTCTGGCCGAGGAGGTCGAGCCCGATGTTGGCCAGGGCGACCTCCTCCTCCAACTCGGGGGCGGCGGTGCACCATTGGGCGAGCCGCTGGGCGCCGACGAGCGCGTCGTCGCCGAGTGCCAGGCAGAGTGCGGCCAGTCGGGCGGTGTCCGTGCCCTCCGGCACGCTCTGGTCGACGCCGTGCAGCGGGTCCTCGAAGCCGGTGCCGAAGGCCCAGCGGGCGTCGCCGTCGTCGTGTCCCTCGGCCAGGGACAGATAGACGTGGTCGTCACTCATTCCCTGCTCCTAGATGTGCGGGACGTCGTCGGGGATGTCGTAGAAAGTGGGGTGGCGGTACACCTTGTCGGCGCTCGGCGCGAAGAACGGGTCCTTCTCGTCGCGGGTCGAGGCGGCGATGTGCTGCGAGCGCACGACCCAGATGGACACGCCCTCGTTGCGCCGGGTGTAGAGGTCGCGGGCGTGGGTGAGGGCCATCGCGTCGTCGGCGGCGTGCAGCGAGCCGACGTGGACGTGGTTCAGGCCGCGCTTGCCGCGGACGAACACCTCGTACAGGGGCCAGTCCTGCGTCATGCCACCGCTCCTTCGGTCTTGCGGGTGCGCGCCGCCTGCTTGGCCGCGTGGGCGGTGGCCGCCTCGCGGACCCAGGCGCCCTCCTCGTGGGCGGCCCGGCGACGGGAGACCCGCTCGGCGTTGCGCGGTCCGTCGCCGCGGATCACGCGCTGCAACTCGGACCAGTCCGGGGTGCCGAAGTCGTGCCGCCCGCGCTCCTCGTTCCACCGCAACTCCGGGTCGGGCAGCACGACTTGGAGCTTGGCCGCCTGCGGGACCGTCATGTCGACGAAGCGCTGGCGCAGTTCGTCGTTGCTGTGCCGCTTGATCTTCCAGGCCATGGAGCGCGCCGAGTTGGGCGAGTCGTCGTCGGGCGGCCCGAACATCATCAGCGACGGCCACCACCAACGGTCCACCGCGTCCTGCACCATGGCCCGCTGCGCGTCCGTGCCGCGCATCATCGTGAGCAGCAGCTCGAAGCCCTGGCGCTGATGGAAGGACTCCTCCTTGCACACCCGCACCATGGCCCGCGCGTACGGCCCGTACGAGCAGCGGCACAGCGGGACCTGGTTGCAGATCGCCGCGCCGTCCACGAACCAGCCGATCACGCCGACGTCGGCGAAGGTCGGCGTCGGGTAGTTGAAGATCGACGAGTACTTCTGCCGGCCCTCGATCAGCGCCCGGGTCAGCTCGGCGCGGTCCGCGCCCAGGGTCTCGGCGGCCGAGTAGAGGTACAGCCCGTGTCCCGCCTCGTCCTGCACCTTCGCGAAGAGGATCGCCTTGCGGCGCAGGGAGGGCGCGCGGGTGATCCAGTCGCCCTCCGGCTGCATCCCGATGATCTCGGAGTGCGCGTGCTGCGCGATCTGCCGGATCAGGGTCCTGCGGTAGCCCTCGGGCATCCAGTCGCGGGGCTCGATCCGCTGGTCCTTCGCGATCGTGGCGTCGAACCGCTCCTCGAACCACGTCTCGTCCCGGTCGGCGGCTGACGCCTCCGTGCCTGTGCTGGTCATCGACACCTCAACTCCCCAACCGACCATTCGTTCGGTATCCAGTGTGATGGGTTTCCGCCAGCGAGGCAAGACCTGCCGGGTCGACAGCTCCACGCGGGTGACGCCGTCGAGCGCGGCGAGCTCCTCGGTCATCTCTTGACAGGCGGTGGCGATGCTGGATTACTTGGCCGTGCCGCACGCTAACCGAATGTTCGGTCGGTCCACAAGGTGGTGGAGAATGACGCAGGCCACGAACACGGCCGCCAATCCCACGGAACGGATGTTCGCCGCGGACACGGCGTCCCGGGCGCTCGGGATGACGCTCGTCGAGCACGGCGAGGGGACCGCCGTACTCCGGATGACCGTGACCCCGGCGATGGTCAACGGACACGGCACCGCCCACGGCGGCTTCCTCTTCCTGTTCGCCGACTCCGCCTTCGCCTGTGCCTGCAACAGCCACGGCCCGGTGACCGTGGCCGCCGCCGCGGACATCGACTTCGTCGCTCCGGCCTACGAGGGCGACGTCCTGACGGCGACCGCGCGGGAGCGCGTCCGGTTCGGCCGCAGCGGCGTCTACGACGTGAGCGTGCTGCGCGGCGACCAGGTGATCGCGGAGTTCCGCGGGCGCAGCCGCGTCATCGACGGCACAAGGACGAAGGCGAAGACGAAGGAGTCTCCATGAGCAGCGACCAGAAGGCCCCGGTGGCCGCGAGCCCGCGGCTGGGCGAGCCGCTGCCGAAAGCGCTGCTGGACGCCGCCGAGCGCCTCACCCGCGAGGAGCTGCGCGCGCGTCAACTGGGCCTGCTCCAGGCCACGTTGCGGCACGCCTACGACAACGTGGAGCTGTACCGCCGCAAGTTCGACGCGGCCGGGGTCGGACCGGGCGACTGCCGCGCCCTTGAGGACCTGGCCCGGTTCCCCTTCACCACCAAGGCCGACCTGCGGGACACCTACCCCTTCGGCATGTTCGCCGTGCCCATGGCCGAGGTCCGCCGCGTCCACGCCTCCAGTGGCACCACCGGGCGCCCCACGGTCGTCGGCTACACGGAGAACGACCTCTCCATGTGGGCGGACGTGGTGGCCCGTTCGATCCGCGCGGCCGGCGGCCGTCCCGGTCACAAGGTCCATGTGTCGTACGGCTACGGGCTGTTCACCGGCGGACTGGGCGCGCACTACGGCGCCGAGCGCGCGGGCTGCACCGTGATCCCCGCCTCCGGTGGCATGACGGCCCGTCAGGTGCAGATCATCCAGGACTTCGAGCCCGAGATCATCATGGTCACCCCGTCCTACATGCTGACCCTCCTCGACGAGTTCGAGCGCCAGGGCGTCGACCCGCGCACCAGCTCCCTCAAGGTGGGCATCTTCGGCGCGGAGCCGTGGACCGAGGAGATGCGCCGCGAGATCGAGGAGCGCATGGACATCCACGCGGTCGACATCTACGGCCTGTCGGAGGTGATCGGCCCCGGAGTGGCGCAGGAGTGCGTGGAGACGAAGGACGGCCTCCATGTGTGGGAGGACCACTTCTACCCGGAGGTCGTCGACCCGTTCACCGACGAGGTGCTCCCGGACGGCGACAGCGGCGAACTCGTCTTCACCTCCCTCACCAAGGAGGCGCTGCCGATCATCCGCTACCGCACCCGCGACCTGACCCGGCTGCTGCCCGGCACCGCCCGCCCGGCCTTCCGGCGGATCGAGAAGATCACCGGCCGCTGCGACGACATGCTCATCCTGCGCGGGGTGAACGTCTTCCCGAGCCAGATCGAGGAGATCGTGCTGCGCACCCCCGCCGTCGCCCCGCACTTCACGATCCAGCTGACCCGGCGCGGCCGGATGGACCACATGACGGTCCGCGCCGAGGCCCGCCCCGGCGCCGGCCCCGAGCAGCGGACGGCCGCCGCGGCGGCGATCGGCAAGGGCGTCAAGGACGGCGTGGGCGTGACCGTGGACGTCGAGATCGTCGACCCGGAGACGCTGGAGCGCTCGGTGGGCAAGATCCGCCGCGTCAAGGACCTGCGGGAGCGGTGACGTCCGGTCGGTCCGCCGCAGGCCAACTCCCCTCCCCCACAAGCAACATGACGTCCCGAGTACGATGATCGAGCGCTCGCCCGGATCCGCCCCACCGCCTGCCTTCCTGCCCGACGGCCCGACGGCCACGATGGAGTCGCCATGACGACCGACCCGCGGTCGGCCCCGCAGATCGACACCGCCAAGGCGCATCCCGCGCGGGTCTACGACTGGCTGCTGGGCGGCAAGGACAACTACCCGGCCGACGAGGCCGTGGGCGAGCGACTGCCGCCCGAGGCGAGGGACGCGGCCCGGCAGAACCGGCAGTTCATGCACCGCGCGGCGACCTGGCTGTCCGCGCGGGGCGTCGACCAGTTCCTGGACATCGGCACGGGCATCCCCACCGCGCCGAACCTGCACCAGATCGTCCAGCGGACCGCACCGGCCGCGAAGGTCGTCTACGCCGACAACGACCCGATCGTGCTGCGCCATGCCGAGGCCCTGCTGGTCAGCCACCCGGACGGGGTCACCGACTACATCCAGGCCGATGTGCGCGAGCCCGAGGCGATCGTCGAACACGCCCGCCACGTCCTGGACTTCGACCGCCCGATCGCCCTCTCACTGATCGCGCTGATGCACTTCGTCCCGGACGAACAGGACGCCCACGGCATCGTCCGCGACCTCGTGGCCACCATGCCGTCCGGCAGCCACCTGGTCCTGTCGCACGCCGCGTCCGACCTCTACCCCGAGCTGGCGGCGCGGGTCACCGCCGAGTACGCCAAGGGCGGCATCAAGCTCGGGTTCCGCACCCGCCCGGAGGTCGCCCGCTTCTTCGACGGCCTCGACCTGGTGCCGCCCGGCCTGGTGACGGCGCCGGAGTGGCACCCGCCGACACCGGACGAGACCCCGGAGGACAGCGGGATCTACGCGGCGGTCGCGCGCATCCCCTGAGCCCGGCGAGTCGGCCCGGACGCGCCCCGGCATCGAAGAGGGCGCGGCGCTCGCTCCCGGGGCATTGTCAGTGGTGGCAGGCAGGATGAACGCCATGACCACACCAGTTGCAGTGATCGTGGACGCCGCCGGCTACGCGCAGGCGGTCGAGGACGCGGTGAAGGCGTCGGCCGCCTACTACACGGGCGGCACCTCCGTGCTGGACGACGACGCCTACGACCGGCTGGTGCGCGGCATCGCCGCGTGGGAGGCCGACCATCCCGATCAGGTGCTGCCCGACTCCCCTTCGGGGAAGGTCGCGGGCGGCGCGGTCGAGGGCGACGTCCCGCACACGGTGGCGATGCTCAGCCTGGACAACGTGTTCTCCGCCGAGGAGTTCACGGCCTGGACCGTCTCGCTGGCCCGAAGAACCGGCCACGAGGTCACGCGGTTCAGCGTGGAGCCCAAGCTCGACGGCCTGGCCGTCGCGGCCCGCTATGTCGACGGCCGCCTCACCCGGCTGATCACCCGCGGCGACGGGACCGCCGGGGAGGACGTGTCCCACGCGATCGGCACCATCGTGGGCCTGCCCGCCGAACTGACCGAGCCGGTCACCGTCGAGGTGCGCGGCGAAGTCCTCATGACCACCGCCCAGTTCGAGCACGCCAACGAGGTTCGCACCGCGCACGACGGACAGCCGTTCGCCAACCCGCGCGGCGCGTCGGCGGGCACCCTGCGCGCCAGGGAACGCGCCTACACCGTGCCGATGACGTTCTTCGGCTACGGCCTGCTGCCGCTCGCGGGCACCGGGACGGCGCTCGCCGAGCGGCTGGGCGAGCTCGCGCACAGCGAACTCATGGACCGCACCGCCGCGCTCGGCGTCAACACCACCGCCACCACCCCCGTGCCCGGCAGCACCGCCGACACGGTCGAGGAGGTGCTGACCCGGGTGCGGGAGATCGCCGCGCTGCGCGCCGGGCTGCCGTTCGGGATCGACGGGATCGTCGTCAAGGCCGACCTCGCCGCCGACCAGCGGGCCGCCGGCTCGGGCTCACGGGCCCCGCGCTGGGCCATCGCCTACAAGCTCCCGGCCGTGGAGAAGATCACCCGGCTGCTGGCCGTGGAGTGGAACGTGGGCCGCACCGGCATCATCGCCCCGCGCGCCGTCCTGGAACCGGTGGAGATCGACGGGGCCACCATCACCTACGCCACCCTCCACAACCCGGGGGACATCACCCGTCGCGATCTGCGCCTGGGCGACCACGTCATGGTGCACCGGGCCGGCGATGTCATCCCGCGCGTCGAAGCCCCCGTCGCGCATCTGCGGACCGGCGAGGAGCAGCCCATCGTCTTCCCGGAGGTGTGCCCGCGCTGCGGTTCCGGCATCGACACCGGCGAACTGCGCTGGCGATGCGAACAGGGCCGCAACTGCCATCTGGTCGCCGCGCTCTCCTACGCCGCCGGCCGCGACCAGCTCGACATCGAGGGCCTGGGTCACACCCGTGTCGTCCAGCTCGTCGAGGCGGGTCTGGTCGCCGATCTGGCCGACCTGTTCGCCCTGACCCGCGACGGGCTCCTGGGCCTGGAGAGGATGGGCGAGACCAGCACGGACAACCTCCTCGCCGCGATCACCGCGGCCAAGGGGCAGCCGCTGTCCCGGGTACTGTGCGCGCTCGGGGTGCGCGGCACCGGCCGGTCCATGTCCCGTCGTATCGCCCGCTATTTCGCCACCATGGACGGCATCCGCGCCGCCGACGCGGAGGCGATGCGGCGGGTCGAGGGCATCGGCACCGAGAAGGCGCCCTCGATCGTCGCCGAGCTGGTCGAACTGGCCCCGCTCATCGACAAGTTGGCCGCCGCCGGGGTCAACATGACCGAACCCGGCGCGACCCCGCCGGCCCCCGAGACCGGCGACGACGAGACCGGCAGCACCGAGGCGGACGGCGCGCAAGCCCCGGCCGTGGCCGACGGACCGCTGGCCGGGATGACCGTGGTCGTCACGGGCGCGATGACCGGCCCCCTGGAGAAGCTCAGCCGCAACCAGATGAACGAACTCGTCGAGCGCGCCGGTGGCCGCTCCTCCTCCAGCGTCTCCAAGAAGACCACCCTGGTCGTCGCGGGCGAGAACGCGGGGTCCAAGCGCGCCAAGGCCGAGAGCCTCGGCGTCCGCCTCGCGACCCCGGACGAGTTCGCGACCCTGATCGCCGACTACCTCGACTGATCGCCGTCGCAGGAGGTGTTCCGCAGCTCACAGTCGCCCGAGGGCCCGGCCGGGAACAACCGACGACTCCCGCCCGTTCTTTCCTACGTGGCTGCGGAGGGGACAGTGTCCCCGGGCCTCACCCATGGCCCATGGGGACGATCGTCCGGCTGAAGCCCCATGGAGCCCCTCGCCGAGAGGCGACCGCCCTCCGCAGGCCACCGCGTACGGCCCCGGCTGGTCTCCCCCGTCCAGTCGGGGCCTTTTTCACTCCGGGGAGCGACCTCGGGCACTCCGCGGCAAGGGCAGAATGGACGCCACACAGCCGCTGCGGATGGGGAGTTCATGGACACGCGTACGTTCGACGCGCTGACGGAGTCGATGAAGAGCGCGTACGTCGCGGGTCTCAGCGAAGGCGCCGTGCCCCGCCCGGTCATCATGCCGCTCGTGCGCGGCGAGCTGGTCGGCCTGATCTGGCTGCGGCCGGTCGAGCCCGGCCGGGACGCCCTCACGGCCATCGCGTCGCTGTCGAACATCGCCGCGGCGGCCGGCGCCGACGAGATCGTCCTCGCCTGGGAGACCCACGACGTCGCCACCGTCTGCGAACTCCCCGTCGACGGCCCGTCGCCCTGCCTCAACATGGCGGTCGCCACGAAGGACGGCCATGTGCTGCACCAGTTCCCCTACACCGAGGACCAGGCGTCGGCCGGACCGCGGTGGCTGCCGGCTCCTGCTCCCCAGCCCGACGCCGACCTGCTGCCGCCCGTGCGGGCCGCGGTCGACTACGCCTTCACCCCCCTCGATCTGGACCACCCCTCGCCGTTCGGCGTCACGGTCGTCCTGATGGAGGAGGACGGCTACACCCTCCGTCTGACCGAGGCGTTCGCCTTCTGACCACCCCGGCGCCGGGGCGACACCATCATTTGGCACATGGCAAACAGCCGTCACAGACCTGACACATTTATCGGCGCAAGGGCATCGCCCGCCCGCCCCGGGCCTACGCTGTGCCGGTGACCAGTGTCGATGTCGCCGCCGGACCCGCCGCCGAGAGCGGCCCCGAACCGCGCACCCAGTCCCTGATGCTGACCTTCTTCGGCGCCCATGTCCTGGGGCGGCCCGTCGCCGTGTCGTCGGGCAGTGTGATCGCCGCGCTCGGCAGGCTGGGCAGCACCGAGGAAGCCGTGCGGACCACCCTGAACCGCATGGTCAAACGCGATCTGCTGGAGCGCAGCCGCCAGGGCCGCAAGACCTATTTCGGACTGACACCGCACGCCGTCCAGGTACTGACGGACGGCCGCGACCGCATCTGGCGCACCGGCGCGGTCAACCGCGACTGGGACGGGCGCTGGACAATGGTCGGCTTCTCCCTGCCCGAGGCCTGGAACCGCGAACGGCACGATCTGCGCTCCCGGCTGATCTGGGCGGGCTTCGGCCCTTTGCAGAACGGCCTGTGGGTGGCCCCGGCACCCGTCGACGTCCGCGAGATGGTGGCGGGCCTGGGCCTGGAACCGTATCTGCGGGTGTTCCGGGCGGAGGTGGAGTCGCCCACCGACGTCCGCGAGGTCCTTGAGCAGGCCTTCGACGTGCCGGCCATCGGCGCGCGCTACCGGGCGTTCCTGGAGCGCTGGGACCGCACCGACCCCCTGCCCGCGACAGCCGCAGGCGACGAACTCGCGGGCCAACTCCTGCTGCACACCGACTGGTTGGACCTCGTACGACGGGACCCGCACCTGCCCGCCGAGCACCTGCCCGCGGACTGGCCGGCCGCCCAGGCGGAGACCGTCTTCCGCGGCCTGGCCCGCCGCTGGGAGCGCCCGGCCGCCCGCGCCGCCGCCCGCCTGCTGGACACCCTGACGCTGGACTGATCTCCCCCTCGACGCCCCGCCGGTCCGCGCCCGGCCCCGGCATGCCCCGAGGCGCGCACCCGTCCGCCGTAATATTGGTCATTCTATTGACGGCAATGAAAAAAGAGCCCTACATTCGCAGCGCTCTTCCCGCTCGGCTTCCCCCGCTCGGCTTCCCAGCTCGGCCTTCCCGCCAGCTCCTTCCTCCGGTCCCCCTCGACCCACGGAGCCGCCGTCATGCCCCGACCCCGTCTCTCGACCCTCGCCGCGGCCTGCGCGACCGCGCTCGCCGCGGCCCTGATCGGCCCGGCGACCACCGCCCACGCCACAGGCGCCGCCGCCCACCACTCCGGCACGCTGGCCGATGGCGCCACCTGGATCGCCGACACACCCGACCACTGGAACGGCACCCTCCTCCTCTTCAGCCACGGCTTCGGCCCCACGACCGCCGCCGACGCCCCGTCGCCCGCCGTGGCCCAGACCCTGCTGGCCGCCGGATACGCCCTCGCCGGCTCCTCCTACGACCCGAACGGCTCGATGTGGGCGCTCGACTCGGCCGAACGGGACCAGTTCGCCACGCTCACCGCGTTCCGCCACCAGGTGGGCACCCCGCAACGGGTCATCTCGGTCGGCCAGTCCATGGGCGGCCTGGTCAACGCGGAGATCGCCCGCGACGGCGCCGGACGCGTCGACGGCGCGCTCGGTCTGTGCGGCCTGGTCGCGGGCGGTGTCGACCTGGACAACTACCAGCTGGACGCCGAGTACACCCTGGCCACGTTCTTCGACCCCGCCGACGCCGACGCCCTGGTGAACCTCGACGGCCAGGCCGACGCGGGCGCCCTCGCCGGGCGTCTGACGGCGGCCGTGGAAGCGGCGCAGCAGACTCCGGCGGGACGCGCCCGGATCGCCCTGGCCGCCGCCTATCTCAACCTGGCCGACTGGGCTCCCGGTCAACAGCCGCCCGCGCGCGGCGACTTCGCGGACCAGGAGCGGCAGCAGTACGCGTGGCTGGCTCAGGGGCTGCTCGGGTTCATCGTCCCGGCGCGCTGGTCGGTGGAGCAGTCGGCCGGTGGCAACACGTCCTGGAACAAGGGCGTCGACTACGCCCGCCTGCTGCGCGGGTCCACCCACCTGAAGCAGGTCGAGGCGCTCTACCGCGACGCCGGTCTCGGTCTGCGCGCCGATCTGAACCGGCTCACCCGTGGTGCGGACGTCACGGCCGACCCGGTCGCGGTGACCCGGCTGCGGCGGACCTCGACCGCGGGGCAGGGACTGTCCGTACCGCTGCTGGACATCCACACCACCGCCGACCAACTGGTGCCGGTGGAACAGGAGTCGGCCTTCGCCGGGCGGGTGCGCGCGGCCGGTGACTCCGCGCTCCTGCGCCAGGCCTATGTGGCCCGCCAGAGCCACTGCAACTTCACCACCGCCGAAGTCGTCGCCGGACTGCACGCGGTGGAACACCGGTTGGACACCGGGCGCTGGGGCGACTCCGCCTCCGCCGCCCAACTCCAGCGCACGGCAGATGAGTTGGGCCTCGACGGCGCCGCCTTCACCGACTACCGCCCGGACCGCCTGACCGGCACCCGCTGATCCCGGGCCGCCCGCGCCTTCCCTTTCCCCCGGCGCCTGCTCTCCGCTCACCGTCCCCACCTCTCTCCCCTCCCCTGTCTCCTCCTCCGTCCCCGTTCCGCACGCTTCAGGAGTCCTCCGTGTCGATGACGACCGAATCCTCCGCCAGAACCGCCACCGGCCCCGGCCTGACCACCGGCACCCTGGTCGCCGGTCTCCTCGCCGTCTGCCTCGCGCAGATCGGCCTGGCCATACCGGCCACCCTCAACGGGCTGTTCCAGTCCGACCTGCACCCGGTCGGCTCCCAACTCACCTGGATCTCCGACGCGTTCCTGCTGCCGGTCGCCGTACTGGAGCTGACCTTCGGCCTGCTCGGCGACCTCTTCGGCCGCAAACGGCTGCTCGTCGGCGGCGCGTCGCTGCTGGCCGTGGGCGAGTTGGTCAGCGCCACCTCCTCCGGTGTGCACCAACTCTGGACCGGACAGGCCCTGGCCGGGCTGGGTGCCGCCGCCCTGTTCCCGACCTCGCTGGCCATCCTGGCCGCCGGCACCACCTCACCCGCGCAACGGGCCCGCGTGATCGCGATGTGGGCGGCCCTGCTGTCCACCGGCGGGTTCATCGCCCCGCTGCTCGGCGGTGTCACCGCGACATACGGCTCCTGGCGCTGGTCCTTCGTCGTGGTCACCGCCATCGCCGTGGCGAGCATCGCGGTCAGCGCCCTGTTCGCCGTGAACTCCAGTGCGCCTGAGGGCCGTTCACTCGACATCGCGGGACAGGTCACGATCGGCCTGGGCCTGTTCGCCCTGCTCTACGCGATCATCCAGGGCCCGACCGACGGCTGGTCCTCGCCCTCGATCGTCATCGCCTTCGTCCTGGCGGCCGTGTTCCTCGCCGCCTTCGTGCTGGCCGAGAAGCGGGCCAAGTCGCCGCTGCTCCGCCTCGACCTGTTCCGCAACCGCGCCTTCGCCGTCGCCTCGGTCGTCGCGGTGGTCGGCATGTTCGCCTTCCTCGGCACCGCCTACTCCGTGAGCATCCGGCTCGGCCCGGTGCAGGACCAGGCGCCCATGCGCACGGGCCTGGCGTTCGTCCTCCTCAACGGCGTCACCCTGGTGATGCTGCCGCTGACGGAACGACTGCTGCGGACCGTCGCCCCCGGCCTGCTCCTGGGCACGGGGCTGGTGCTGATCGCGGCGGGCGACTACTGGGCGGCCACGCTCCCGATCACCGACACCGCCTTCACCTCGCTGATCCTGCCGCTCGGTCTGGTCGGCCTGGGCTTCGCGATCACCGTCTCGTCGATCACCGCGACCGCCGTGAACACCGTGCCGACCCACCTGGCGGGCATGGCGAGCGCCACCACCAACCTGCTGCGCGACTTCGGCTTCACCCTCGGCCCGGCCGTCATCGGCGCCGTCGCGCTCAGCCGCGCGGCTAGCAGCTTCACCGACTCCCTCGACAACTCCGCCCTGCCGCAAGCTCTGAAGGGCGCGGGCACGGCCGTACTGGAAGAGGGCGGCCCGCTCGCGGTGAACGGTGCCTCGGCGGCGTCCCCGAAGCTGGCCGAGCTGCATCCGCTCGCCCTGGACGCCCTCGGCCACGGCTACTCGATCGGCTTCGTGGTCTGCGGCAGCGCGGCCCTGCTCTCGGCGCTGCTGGCGCTCGCCACGCTCAGGGGCCGCCGTACCGCCGAGTCCGTGTGACGGGTCCGCCCACGCGCCGCCAACCGTCGTAGCCACAGGGCGAGTCGCAGCTCCACGGCGTGCGCCGGGTCCTGGCGCGCGTGGGCGGACCCCGGTTCAGTCAGTGGTCGTGGTGTCGAACCACGTGGGCGCGTCGGCCAGGGTCTGCTTGATCCGGAAGAGTTGGTGGTCGCTGAGTTCGGGCAGCGCGTCCAGCTCGAACCAGCCGACCTCCAGGGACTCGTCGTCGTTGACGGCCGCCTCGCCGCCTGTGGCCCGGCATTGCAGGGTGATGTCCATGAACTGGCAGGCGTCACCGTTCGGATAGCTGATCGGCCCGCCGGCCTTCACCATCACGACCCGCTCCGCCACGCACTCGACGGCCGTCTCCTCGAACACCTCGCGCACGGCGCACACCGCGGGCTGCTCGCCGGGCTCGGGAATGCCGGAGGGCAGCGCCCACTCGTGGTTGTCGGACCGCTTGCCCAGCAGCACGCGTCCCGCGTCGTCGAAGACGACCGCGCTCACCCCGGGAAGCCACAGCAGCTGGTGCCCGGCGGATTCCCGGATCGTACGGATGAAATCAGGAGTAGCCATGGTCCGACCCTAGCGGGACGGTCCATGGCCACTTCGTGAACTGCCGTGCGCGCGGCGGACGGACGACGGGCGTACGGCCCGCGTACGGCTAGGCGTCGCCCGCGCGCCGCCTGCGCACACCCGCGCCGATCGCCCAGCCGAGGCCGCCGGCGGCGACGAGGACCAGGGCCATTTCGGGCAGGATGCCGAGCTTGGTGGCCGGTGTCTCCGAGGAGCGCAGGGGCACCTTCTGGACCAGGGAGTCGGCCACGAACATGCCGGTCTTCTGGGTGATCCTCCCGTCCGGCATGATGATCGCGCTGACGCCGCTGGTCACCGGGACCGTGACGGTCCGGCTGTGCTCGACCGCGCGGACCCGGGACATGGCGAGCTGCTGGTAGGTCATCTCGCTGCGGTCGAAGGTCGCATTGTTGCTGGGCACAGAGATCAGCTGGGCGCCGTCGGTGACCTCGGAGCGCACGGCCCAGTCGAAGGCGGCCTCGTAGCAGGTGACCAGGCCGATCCTGGCGCCGTTCATGGTGAACACGCCCGGCTTGGTGCCCCGGCTGAAGTCCTGGCGGACCATGCTGGTCCAGTTCTTGTTGATGGCCCCGAGGAGCGAGCGCATCGGGAGGTACTCGCCGAACGGCTGGATCTGCCGTTTGTCGTAGGTGCTGGTCGGGCCCTTCACCGGGTCCCAGAGGATCTGCTCGTTGTAGAGCTTGCCGCCCCGCTCGACCACACCGCCGACCGAGATGGGCGCGCCGATCGCCTTCGCGGCCTCGTCGATGTCGGAGTAGGCCTGGGCATCGGCGAACGGGTCGACGTCGGAGGAGTTCTCCGGCCACAGGACGACGTCGGGCTTGGCGACCTTGCCGGCCTTGACCTTGGCGGCCAGCCGCAGGGTCTCTTTGACGTGGTAGTCGAGGACGGCACGCCGCTGGGCGTTGAACTCCAGTCCCGCGCGCGGGACGTTGCCCTGGATGACCGCGACGGTCGTGGTGCCGTCCTCGGCCTTGTCGCTCACCAGGGAGCGCGCGGCCAGCGCGCCGACGACCGGTACCGCCACGCTCAGCAGGGCCACGGTCGCGGCGGACCGCCGTACCTCACGGGTGCGCCGGGTCTCCAGGGCCAGCCGCACGATCTCGTACAGGCCGAAGCCGCACAGGACGACGGCGAAGCCGAGGACCGGGGTGCCGCCCACCGCGGCGAGCGGGAGGAAGACGCCGTCCGCCTGGCCGAAGGCGATCTTGCCCCAGGGGAAGCCGTGGAAGGGGACACGCGCGCGTACCGCCTCGCCGGCGATCCACAGTGCCGCCGCCCACAGCGGCCAGGCGGGGAGTTTCGAGACCGCGGTGATGCCCGCGCCGACCAGTGCGACGAAGATCGCCTCGACCGCGACCAGCGCGAGCCAGGGGCCGGGGCCGACCTCGACGCCGGTCCACACCAGCAGCGGCAGCAGGAATCCGAGGCCGAAGAGGTAGCCCAGACCGAGCCCCGCCTTCCAACTGCGCCCCCGCAGCACCCACCCGAAGCAGGCGAACGCGGGCAGCGCCAGCCACCACAGCGTGCGCGGCGGGAAACTGACGTAGAGCAGCACTCCGGAGAGGGCGGCTACGGCGGCCGGGACCAGGCGGACGAGCCGGGCGAGGCGCGCTGCGGGCGCGGCCTGGGGCTCCAGCTGGTCCGACTCGTCCACGGAGGTTGCGGTGACGGTCACTCCGGGAGTGTACGGCGGTCGGCTTGGGGGCCGACAGCGCGGTCCGGATGGCGGCAGGGGGCACTGAACAGGCCGGGAGCCGCGTCGTTCCTGCGCGACTCGTCCACAAATCGGTCATCAGCCGTTACGGTGTGCCGGAGCCCCTGTCGTGCGGTCGGTCCAGGTCCGCGGCCGGGGTCGGTCACGGGTCGGGGGGCTCGGTTCAGGGGGCGGCGGGGTGGGTTCCACGGGGATGGCGTCGGCGACCGGTCCGGACGCCGACAGCGAAAGACGAAACGTTTCGGACGCCGTGGGTGTCGCGGTGCTCGGGGCGTGTGCCGCATGGTCGCTGATCACCGCCGCGATGCACGACGGCCGGCCCGAGGGGGTGCTGCTCGCGGTCCTGGCGGTCTCCGCCGGGTACGCGTCGGGGCGGATCTCCGGGGCGCTCGTGCCGGTCGCCGCGCCCTGTGCCGGGGCGCTGGCCGGCCTCGGTCTGGCGCTGGCTGAACCGCGTATCGCCCCGGGGCCCCAGTTCGACGCCCCGCTGGGCCACGCGGGTGCCACCGCCGCCCTGCTGACCCTGGCCGCCGGTTCCGCGTGCTGCGCGGCCCGGGCCGCGTCGGCGCCCGTCGTGCGCGTCCCGCTGTGGCTGCTGGCCGTCGGGATCACCGGCACCGCGCTCGTCCTGGGCTCGGACTCGGGGTTCGTCCTGTGCACGGCGGTGCTGCTGTGCTCGCTCGCCGCCGGCCGGATGCGCCACCGCGGTCTCGGGGTCGTGGGCCTCGGTCTGGCCGCGGCCCTGGTGGCCGGGGCGACCTGGGCCGTCGCCGGGAACGTCCTGCCGGGCGGGCTCACCGAGTCCCTGGAGGGCCAGCTCGGTCCGCACCGGGTTCGGCTGTGGCAGGACGCGCTGCACATGGCCCATCGGGATTCCGGCCTGGGGGTGGGCCCGGGGCGCTTCGGGGAGCTGAGCAACGCGGCGGCCGAGGCGCTGCTGCCGGACGGGAAGCCGCACTCGGCGCCGTTCCAGATGGTGGCGGAGCAGGGGGTCGTCGGCGTGCTCCTGCTGGCGGCGGCCTTCTGCTGGGTGCTCCACGCCCTGTGGCGCACTCCGCGTCCCACGCCGGTGGCGCTCACGGCGGGGGCCGCGCTGACCGGGCTCGCGGTCATCGCCTCGGTGGGCGACGCGCTCAGTTTCACCGCGGTCACGGCCGGCGCGGGTTTCCTGGCCGGTCTCGCCACGGCCCACCCGGTCGCCGACGACGCCTCGCACACCGTCCCGGAGGCACGCGCGCGTGGCGATCGCCTCGCCCCGTGACGGGCCGGGGTGACGTCAGTGCGCCGCGCCGGGCGTGGGCGGTACCAGCCGGTCCGTGATGATCCGTACGGCCGCCTCCGCGTTGTCCACGGTGATGGTGAACGTGTGCCCGTCCCACAGCCGCAGCACGATGCCCTCGCCCCGGCGCACGACGACGGCGGTGCCCTTCTCGGGCCGCCAGCGGTAGCCCCAGCCGCCCCACTGGCGCGGGGTGACGTGCGGGGCGAACTCGGCGCCCGCGACGCTGGAGAGGGGGATACGGCGGCGCGGCAGGCCGATGTGGCCGCAGCGCACTTCGAGGGTCTCCGTGTCGACCTTCAGAGCGACGTGCACGAAGGCGAGCGTGCCGAACAGCATGAGCAGTCCGGCCGCGATGCACCCGACGACGGACATGGCGAGCGGGGCGATGCCGGAGGTCCAGGCGGAGTCCACGGCCAGCTCGATGCCGAGCGCCATGCAGGCGGCACCGGCGAGCGCCAGCAGCCACTGGAACCGGTTGGTCGCGCGTCCGGTCCAGATCTCGGCCTGCGGGGAGGTTTCGTCGCGGGGGTGGTCCCTCATGGCTACGAGACTACTCAGGTTTCGCCGCGCGGGTACCGCGTTGCGGAGGGTGACCGTTTTGCGCGACGACAGCGTGGACGTACGGCGTCCGCTTCGGCGCCGGTGGTCAGTGGGCGGGGGTGACGGCCCGCAGCAGGCGGCCTTCCGCGTAGGCCGCCGCCTCGGCGGGCAGCGGGCCCTCGCGACCGCTCAGCAGCACCGTCAGGGTGCCGTCGGCGGGCGCCTCGGGGGCCGGTGGCACGCCGATCCGGCGCAGTGCCTGGGCGGCGACGGCGTCGGCGGAGCCGTGCAGGACGAGCGGCGGGCGGTCCGGGCGCTGGACGGCCGCGCGGATGCGTTCGGCGACGATCTCGTAATGGGTGCAGCCCAGGACGACGGTCGTTACATCGTCGGGGGTGAGGGCGACGGCCGCCGCGATGGCGGTGTCGATGGCCGCCTCGTCCGCGTGTTCCACGGCCTCGGCCAGTCCCCAGCAGGGCACCTCGGTCACCGGCACACCCTCGGCGAAGTCCTCGATGAGGCCGCGCTGGTAGGGGCTTCCGGTGGTGGCGGGGGTGGCCCAGATCGCGAAGGGCGTGCCCGCGGCGGCGGCCGGTTTGATCGCCGGGACCGTGCCGATGACAGGGATGCCCGGCTCCAGGAGGTCCCGCAGCGCGGTCAGGGCGTGGACCGTCGCCGTGTTGCACCCGACGATCAGCGCGTCGGGCCGGTGCGCGGCGGCGGCCTCGGCGACGGCGAGGGCGCGCCGCGTGAGGTCTTCCGGAGTCCTCGGTCCCCAGGGCATGCCGTCGGGGTCCAGGGAGAGCACGAGATCCGCGTCGGGGCGGGCCCGTCGTACGGCCGCGGTGGCCGCCAGAAGGCCGATTCCGGAGTCCATGAGCGCGATCTTCACCCGGCCACGATAGACGATGGCCTCTGTGGAGCCCCTCCCTTGGGGCACACTGCGCCCGTGAGCACCCTTGTGTGGACCGCCGCCGTATCACTCGCCGCCTGGCTGTGGCTGCTGCTGTGTCAGGGCTTCTTCTGGCGCACGGACGTCAGGCTGCCGGCCCGCAGCGAACCGGACGACTGGCCGTCGGTCTGTGTGGTCGTGCCGGCCCGCGACGAGGCGGCCGTGCTGCCGCGGAGTCTGCCGTCGCTGCTCGCCCAGGACTATCCCGGGCGGGCGGAGATCTTCCTTGTCGACGACGGGAGTTCGGACGGCACCGGGGCACTGGCCCGTAAACTCGCGCGGACGCACGGCGGGTTGCCGCTGACCGTGGACTCCCCCGGTGAACCGCCCGCGGGCTGGACGGGCAAGCTGTGGGCGGTACGGCACGGTGTCGAGGCGGCACGCGCGCGTGGCCCCGAGTACCTGCTGCTGACGGACGCGGACATCGCGCACGCCCCGGACAGTCTGCGGGAGTTGGTGGCGGCGGCGCGCACCGGCGGCTTCGACGTCGTCTCGCTGATGGCGCGGCTGCGCGTGGAGAGCGTGTGGGAGCGGCTGGTGGTGCCGGCGTTCGTCTACTTCTTCGCGCAGCTGTATCCGTTCCGCCGGATCGGCCGCAAAGGGGCCCGTACGGCGGCTGCCGCGGGCGGCTGCGTCCTGGTGCGCGCCGACACGGCCGAGCGGGCGCGGATCCCGGACGCCATCCGGCACGCCGTGATCGACGACGTGGCCCTCGCGCGCGCCGTCAAGGGCGGGGGCGGTCACATCTGGCTGGGGCTCGCCGAGCGGGTGGACAGTGTGCGTCCGTATCCGCGGCTGCACGACCTGTGGCGGATGGTCTCGCGCAGCGCGTACGCGCAGCTGCGGCACAACCCGCTGCTCCTCCTGGGCACCGTCGTGGGGCTGGCGCTGGTGTATCTGGTGCCCCCGGTGGCCCTGTTCGTGGGCCTGGGCACGGGAAGCACCGGGGCCGCAGTGCTCGGCGGGCTCGCGTGGCTGGTGATGACGGGGACGTACCTCCCGATGCTCCGCTACTACGGGCAGCCGTGGTGGCTGGCTCCCCTGCTGCCGTGCACCGCGCTGTTGTACCTCTTCATGACGGTCGATTCCGCGGTGCAGCACTACAGGGGACGCGGTGCGGCCTGGAAGGGCCGCACCTACACGCGTCCGGAGGCCGTCGTCGGCGAGGAGGGCTGAGAGCCGATGCGGGCCTATTTCCGGCCCGGGGTCCAGTTCATGCCCCACCCGTAGACGCGGTCGACGGTCCGCTGCGGACTCACTCCCCGGTCCGGGACGAGGTAGCGGGCCTCTCGCTGGACGACGAGATCGCCCCCGGTGTTGGTGATCAGGGCGAGCGCGCACACCGTGGAGGGGACCGTGCACTCGTCGAGCGAGAAGTCGATCGCGGCGCCGTGCTGGGGCTGGAGGGTGACGGTGGCGTGCAGGTCGGCGAAGGAGCGGGCGCCCTCGTAGATGGTCACGAAGACGAGGATGCGCCGGAAGTCCCGGATGTGGTCGAGGTTGATGGTGAGGTTCTCGCCGCTCGCGGACGCGCCGGTGCGGTCGTCGCCGTCGAGGTGGATGTACGGGGGCAGCCGCAGCGAGCCGTAGGCGTTGCCGAGGGCTTGTACGACGCCCTTGCGGCCGTCGGCGAGTTCGTACAGGGCGCACAGGTCGAGGTCGAGGTCCGCGTGCATCGCGACCGCGCGGCCGAGTTTGCTGCCCCAGCCCGTGAACTGCTTGCGCACCTGCCAGTTGAGGTTCACGCGCATCGCGCCCGAGGTGCCGCCCTGCTTGGTCAGGGACACCGAGGGGGCCGCCTTGGTGAGGGTCACCTTGGACAGCCGGACGGGAGCGGGGGGCGCGGTGGGCGGCAGCGGCGGCGGGGGCGGCGCGGTCACGGGCGGGGCCACGGTGACGGGCGGCGGGGGCAGGTTCACCGGCGGTCCCGAGGGCGGCGGCAGGGTGCGGACGGGCGCCGCCTGCTGCGGTTCGTCCACGGTGATCCCGAAGTCGGTCGCCAGGCCTCCGAGTCCGCTGTCGTAGCCCTGGCCGACCGCCCGGAACTTCCAGGCGCCCTGGCGGCGGTAGAACTCGCCGAGCACGAACGCGGTCTCGACCGTCGCGCCCGCGCTGTCGAAGCGGGCGACCACGGTGTTCCGCGCGGCGTCCCGGACCTCGATGTACAGGTCGGGTACCTGGCCGAACGTTCCGCCATCGGCGGAGGCGGCGAGGACGACGCGGTCCACGGCGGGCTCCACGCGCGCGAGATCGACGAGCAGGGTGTCGGTCATCCGCCCGCCGGCGTTGCTCTTGCCCTCGTGGCGGACCGCGCCGGAGGAGTGCGCCGGCTGGTTGTAGAAGACGAAGTCGCCGTCCGAGCGGACCTTCCCGCCGACCAGGAGCAGGGCGGAGGCGTCCGCGTCGGGGACACCGGGGCCGGGCCGCCACCCCAATTCGACGCGCAGTGCCGTGGTCGGCACCGGAAGATTCGATCCCTTCGGCATTGACATGTCTGCCCCCATCACGTGTCGCCGCGCCAGGACACACCCCGGCAGTCCATTGGGTCCTTGTCGCACAACCTATTCCCCGAGGCCGCGAACGCCCATGAGGGGCGCGGCAACACCCGCGGCCAACCGCTGGTAACCCGCCGGGAACTCGGCCTTTACACGATCAGAACACGGATCCGCGCCCTTTTTTGACAAGTTCGCTCGCATTGGGGATCCCATGCCACCGCCGACACGGAAAACAACCCTCTAATCGGTCTCCCCAACCACCACATCGTGGGCTTAACTTATGTGCCATGACCTCCCCCCGCTCCACTTATGGCGGCGGCTACTACTCCGCCTCCTTCCCGGACACTCCGATCTACGACTCCCTCGTGGCCGAGCGGGGGACCCCGCAGATCGCCCCGATCCGGGTTCCCGCCGCCTACGACATGCCGGGGAGCAACCTGCCCGCGCTGCCGTCGGCGCTGCCCGCCCTCCCGGCGGGTCCCTCGCAGACCCCCTACGGCTACCCGCAGGCGCAGCAGCCCTCGCCGCTGCAACAGGCGCCCGCCGCCTACATCCCGCAGCAGGCCCCGCCGCGCGGCTACGGCCAGCAGCAACAGCAGCCGCGCCCGATGGCGGCCCCGGCGGGCTACGAGGCGATGCGTCCGGCGGCTCCGCGCCCGGCCCCCGCTCCGTACCAGCAGGACCCGTACAGCAACAACCAGCAGCAGTACCGCGGTTACTGATCCGCGCCCTGCGCTGTCCGTACCGCGGGGGAAAGGTCGTCACACAACGCGGGCACTCGTGCCTGACACCAGCCGCCGCCGAGCTTCCGCCCGGCGGCGGTTTCCGTGTGTCCGCGCCCGGTCGCGCCTCCTGCCGTGCTGTGGACGCCGGACGGGAACCCTCCCCGTGGGCCCGCTCGTTGAGATCCCGTGAGAAGTTCATGAGAGGTCCGGGAGACCGGGGAGAGGTGATTTCGCTCTCTCTTTGATCCCCGCCTCGCGTGAACGGCTCTGCCTGGGGTTATCACGGAGCGGGAAGGGGGTGCGGACGGTGGGAGCAATCAGGGGCCTGTGGCGCTGGCGCCGCAATCCGCTGCGTCGCGCGACCGATCTGGTCGAGGCCTGGCTGGCCCTGGTGGTCCTGCTGCTGGTCCTGGTCGCCGCGCCCTTGACCGGTTCGCTCGTCGGCGCGCTCGCCCAGGACGCCTTGCAGCGGTCGGTGCGCGAGCAGCACGCGGACCGGCACGTCGTGACGGCCACGGTGGTCAAGAAGCTGAAGGGCGCCGAGATCGACCCCGACCCCGACTCGGCCACCGCGCGGGACGTCCGCAGCCGGGTCCTCGCCGACTGGACCGGGCCGGACGGCACCGCCCAGCACGGCGCGGTGATGGCGAGCCTCAACACCCCGCACACGGGCGACCACTTCACGCTCTGGACGGACGGGCACGGCCGCGTGGTGGCCCGCCCGCTGGACGCGGCCACGGCGACGACGCACGCCGTGCTCGCCGGGTTCGGCGCGGCGCTGCTGACCGCCGGGCTCGTCGACAGCGGCCGGCGCCTGGTGCTGTGGCGCATGGTCCGCCGCAGATACGCGCGTTGGGACCGGGCATGGGAGCGGGCGGGCCCGGACTGGGGCCGGACCGGCACCGGCAGCTGACGGCCTTCCGGCTCTGGTCAACCCACCGCCCGCACGCACGCTACGGTGGACCGGCGAAGGCTTCGGCATCAACCCGCGTACCACGAGGTGGGGGCACAGCAGCGCCATGGCACAGGGCACGGTCCAGGTGACGCACACCGGTACATCGCGGTGGCGGCGCCGCACAGGTGAGTACGCGTCGCTCGCCGCCGCCCTGGAGGCCGCGGCCGAGGGCGACGTACTGACCGTCGCTCCCGGCACCTACCGGGAGAACCTCGTCGTGCAGCGGTCGGTGACCCTGCGCGGCCCCGAGGGTTCGCCCGGCTCGGTGCGCATCGCGCCGCTGGACGGCGTGCCGTTGACGGTCCGCGCCTCGGCGGTGGTCCAGGACCTGCATGTCGAGGGCCAGGACTCGGCGGCACCCGCGCTCCTTGTCGAGGACGGGGCACCGGAGTTGACGGATCTTCGGATCGTCACCCGCTCCGCGTCCGGCATCGAGGTGCGCGGCGGCGCCCGCCCCACCGTGCGGCGCTGCACCGTCGACAACCCGGCCGGCATCGGGATCGCCGTGCTCGACGGCGGTGGCGGGGTGTTCGAGGAGTGCGAGGTCGTCTCGGCCGGACAGGCGGGCGTCGCGGTCCGCGCGGGCGGCCACCCGCGCCTGGAGCGCTGCCGCGTCCACCACGCGTCGGGGGTGGGTCTGTCCGCCACCGGCGAGAACTCCTCGCTGGAGGCGGTGGGTTGCGAGGTCTACGAGACGCGCGGCAGCGGCGTCCAGATCACCGGGCGGGCCACCGCGCACCTCACCGACTGCGATGTGCACCGCACGACGGCGGACGGCGTCACGCTCGACACGGACGCGGTGCTGACCCTCGCCGACTGCCGTATCCACGACATCCCGGAGAACGCGGTCGACCTGCGCTCCCGTTCGGTGCTGACGCTGACGCGGACGACGGTGCGTCAGTTCGGGCGCAACGGACTGTCGGTGTGGGACCCGGGCACGCGCGTGGACGCCAACCAGTGCGAGATCTTCGACAGCACGGGCGACTATCCGGCGGTGTGGGTCAGCGACGGCGCGACGGTCGTCCTCGACTCCTGCCGGGTGCACGACGTGCCGGACGCGCTGTTCGTCCTGGACCGCGGCTCCCGCGCGGACGTCGTCGACAGCGACATCTCCCAGGTGCGCAACACGGCCGTGTCGGTGAGCGACGGCGCGACCGCGCAGCTCGACGACTGCCGGATCCGGGACGCGGCCACGGGCGCCTGGTTCCGCGACCACGGCAGCGGCGGCACCCTGAACAACTGCACGGTGGACGCGACCCAGACCGGCGTGATCGTCACCAAGGGCGCCGACCCCACCATCGAGCGCTGCACCGTCGACTCCCCCGCCGAGGCCGGCTTCTACGTCTCCGCGGGCGGCCGGGGCACCTTCCAGGGCTGCCGGGTGACGGGCAGCGGCGGCTACGGCTTCCACGTCATAGACGGCTGTCGTACGACGCTCAAGAAGTGCCGTACGGAGCGGTGCGCGCGCGGCGGTTACGAGTTCGCGGACGCCGGACCGGACGCGGGACCCGGCACCGGGCCCGTCGTCGAGGACTGCACCAGCGACGAGAGCGGCCTCAAGCAGCCCACCGCGCCCGAGACGGCCGTGGAGACGGCGAGTCGGGCGACGAGCGTGCTGGGCGCGATCCCCGGCCAGCGCACCGCCGAGCAGGCCCGCCCGGTCACCGCGCCCGAGCCGGAGCAGGAGTCCCGCACCTCCAAGGCGGTCCTCGGCGAACTCGACGCGCTGGTCGGCCTGGACAGCGTCAAGCGCGAGGTGCGCGCCCTCACCGACATGATCGAGGTGGGCCGCCGCCGCCAGCAGGCCGGCCTCAAGGCGGCTTCCGTGAAGCGGCACTTGGTCTTCACCGGCTCCCCCGGCACCGGCAAGACGACGGTCGCGCGGCTCTACGGCGAGATCCTCGCCTCGCTCGGTGTCCTGGAGAAGGGGCATCTCGTCGAGGTGTCCCGGGTCGACCTGGTCGGCGAGCACATCGGCTCGACGGCGATCCGCACCCAAGAGGCCTTCGACAGGGCGCGCGGCGGAGTGCTGTTCATCGACGAGGCGTACGCGCTCTCCCCGGAGGACTCGGGCCGCGACTTCGGCAAGGAGGCCATCGACACCCTGGTGAAGCTGATGGAGGACCACCGGGACGCGGTCGTGGTGATCGTCGCGGGCTACACCGCCGAGATGGAACGGTTCCTGTCCGTCAACCCCGGTGTGGCGTCACGTTTCTCACGGACCATCACCTTCAGCGACTACGACGCCGGTGAGCTGCTGCGGATCGTCGAGCAGCAGGCCGAGGAGCACGAGTACCGGCTCGCGGACGGGACGTCCGAGGAGCTGACGAAGTACTTCACGGCGCTCCCCAAGGGCGCCGCGTTCGGCAACGGCCGTACCGCGCGGCAGACCTTCGAGGCGATGGTGGAGCGGCACGCGAGCCGGGTCGCCCACGTCCAGGAGCCGAGCAAGGACGACCTGACGCTGCTCTACGCGGAGGACCTCCCCGAGCTGCCCTGAGGCGGCACGTCGGGCCGCAGCCGGGCCAGCAGCCGTGCCCGTTCCTCCGCGAACGCCGGGTCGGCCTGGTAGTCGGAGTGGCCCAGGATCGGCGCGGGCAGCGGGTGCCGGGCGGTACGGCCGTACTCCAGCGGGTCCTTGAGGGGGCCGCGGTCCACCTCGGGGCCGCAGTCGCCGGTCAGCCGCACCGGGCCGCCGATGGGGTCGGTGAGCCGGTACAGATTGCGCCAGCAGTCGACCTCCTGGTGCAGCCGGCTGAGCGCGGCCGGTCCGAAGTGGGCGGGGAACCAGCGGCCGTAGAGGCGCTCCAGGGGGGAGCCGTAGGTCAGGAGGGCGACTCGTCCGCGCTGGGAGGGGGTGAGTTGCCAGGCCGCGGCGGCGGCCAGGACGCTGCCCTGGGAGTGGCCGGAGAGGACGAGCCGGCCGCCGGTGGCGCGGGTCCAGGTGGCGATCCGCCAGGTCAGGTCGGGGACCGCGCGCTCGGCGTAGCAGGGCGGGGCGAAGGGGTGGGCGGCGCGCGGCCAGAAGGTGCCCACGTCCCACAGGATGCCGATGGTGCGCCGCGCGGCGGGGTCCTTGTAGGCGCGCCTGCCCCAGGTGACGAAGAGTATGAAGCCGAGCCCGATCAGCCAGGAGCCGAGTCCCTGGGCGGTCTCGGCGGCGCCGTGCACGAAGGCGTGTCCCTGTTCTCCCGCGCGTTCCGGTGTCCGGTCGGTGGTGAAGGCGCCGACCAGCGCTCCGGTGCCCAGGAGGAGGGTCGTGGTGGAGGTGACGGCGACCAGGAGGGGGCCGCGGTCGGTGAGCGCGGCCATCGCGCGTGTGCTCGCGATGCGGGCGGTGCGGGCGTGGTCGCGGCGCTCGCCGGGATAGTCGTGGGCCACCGCGCCCAGTTCGCTGCGGCGCAGCCGCCAGGTGCGGTGCCCCAGTCCGGCGGAGAGCACGAGGACGACGAGGAGCAGCGGCGGGATCACCGAGGCCTGCCAGGTGAGCAGCACGGGCGGGCCCGCGATGGAGGTGCCGGTGCCGTCCAGCCAGTCGGAGACCCGCTGGGACACCCCGCCGGACATCACACCGCCCAGGGCGCAGGCGAGCATCGCGACGGCCGGGCCGCCCAGGCCGCGCATCGCGGCGCGCGGGTCGGGGTGGGTGCGGTGCAGGAGCCGGGCGACGACCGCGAGGGCGATCACCAGCAGGCCCTGCACCAGGGCGATCCCGCCGAAGGCGGCGTCTCCGGGCAGCCGCCCGGAGGACTCCCATCCCGGGCGCGGCCAGGCGGCGTAGAGCAGGGCGAGGGCGAGCAGCAGGAGCGCGCCGAGCGGCAGCCACCGTACGAGACGGCGGTCGAGCGCCTGGTCTAGGCGGTTCTCGCTGCGGCCCCGGCGGCACACCACGTAGACCACGACGAACGCGAGAGCGGCGAGCGCGGTCTCCAGGAGGGTGCCCAGGGAGGCGAGGGCGTGGGAGGCGGGCGCGTGCGGGTCGTCGGGCCCTCGGTCGAAGGCCGCCGTCGAGACGGTGACGGCCGCGGCGACGGTCAGGAGGCCCGCCGCCGTGTGGGCGGCGCGCAGGCGGGCGACCAGGCGGCGGCCGTACCAGAAGCCGGGGCGGCCGAGCGAGCCGCGGCCGGTCTCCTCGTCGGGCTCGGGGCTGCGGGGCAGCGGGCGCTGGGACTCGTACGCGCTCCAGGTCCGGCGGGACAGGTACCAGAGCAGGACGGTCAGCGCGGTCGGCACCAGGGCGGCGAGCGCGAGGCGGCGGCCGGGGCGGCTCCACCAGCTGTCGTGCGAGAGGGCGGGCGACAGGAAGCCCAGCCAGGAGTGGCGCTCGGCGCACGCGCGCGTGCCCGCGCACTGCCAGGCGGCGAGATCGAGGGCGACCTCGCAGGCCGCCGCGACGAGCAGCACGGTCAGGGTGAGGCCCGCGAGCCGTACCAGCAGGCCGTAGAAGCGCACCGTCCGTTTCCGGTTGAGGGCGGTGGGGCGCATCCAGTGCGCGAGGTTGACGACCATGAACGGCAGGAGCAACAGCCACAGGGCCCGGGTGCCGTTGCCGGAGGTCAGGTTGCACCAGACGTAGGCCTCGCGGATCGGCCCGGCGCGGCCGTCGGTGGTCGCGGACTCGGCGTCGACGTCGGCGGCGCGCCGGAAGACGGCCGCCGTGTCGTCACCGGTGATCCGTACGGTGCGCGGATCACCGAGCATGTCCTGCGGTGTGGCGCCGCCGACTCCGTGGACCAGGAGTTCCAGGGCGGGTTCGGGCCGGTCGGCGGGCTGGTCGGCACCGCTCGTGACGACATGTTCCTGCACACGCTCCACTGTTCGCACATCCCCCGTGACGCACCGTCCGGCTGTGTTCGTGTGCCCACCAGGATCGCCCCTCCCGGCGCGTCGCACACGCCCTGTCACCGAAACTCCCCGATCCGTGTGACATGAGGGGGACGGGTGATATCCCATTGGCATGCGCATGTCGTGACAGGCGATGGCGCAGTGCCGGCGGGGGCGTGCGAGGATGGGACGTCCGCGCACCGCAGCCGGGACGAAACGTCCTGCTCCGAGCCGGTGCGCCGGACGGTCGGACGGGTTGCGGCGAAAGGACCGGAGCGTACGTGAGTGAGAATCAGAACCTCCTCGCGGAGCAGCGGCGCGCCCTGATCCTCGACGAGGTCCGGCGCCGGGGCGGTGTCCGTGTCAACGAACTGACCCGCAAGCTCGGCGTGTCGGACATGACGGTGCGTCGCGACCTCGACGCACTGGCCCGCCAGGGCGTCCTGGAGAAGGTGCACGGCGGGGCGGTACCGGTCGTCGAGGCCAGCACGCACGAACCCGGCTTCGAGGCGAAGTCGGGCCTTGAGCTGACCGCCAAGGAGGACATCGCGCGGGCCGCGGCCGAACTGGTCGCGCCCGGCACGGCGATCGCGCTCTCGGGCGGTACGACGACCTACGCGCTCGCCCACCATCTGCTTGAGGTCGCCGATCTCACCGTGGTCACCAACTCGGTGCGGGTGGCCGACGTCTTCCACGCGGCGCAGCGCAGTTCGGGGCAGCGGCAGGGCGCGGCGACGGTCGTCCTGACCGGCGGGGTGCGCACCCCCTCCGACTCGCTGGTGGGCCCGGTGGCCGACCAGGCCATCGCGGCGCTCCACTTCGACATGCTCTTCCTAGGTGTCCACGGCATATCGGTCGAGGCCGGGCTGTCCACGCCGAACCTCGCGGAGGCCGAGACCAACCGCAGGCTGGTGCAGTCCGCGCGACGGGTCGTGGTGGTCGCCGACCACACCAAGTGGGGGACGGTGGGCCTGAGTTCGTTCGCCGCGCTGGAGCAGGTCGACACGCTGGTGACGGACGCGGGGCTGCCCGCCGAGGCGCGCGAGGACATCTCGGAGCATCTGCGGCGGCTGGTGGTCGCGGGCGAACCCGACGACGACGAGCAAGACATCTGACGGAGACGGCGAAGACGACGGAGACAACTGACGGATCGCCAGCTATCGTGACCTCGCCTTGGTCGACTTCACTTCGGTCGACCCCGATCCGGTCAACTTCCCTTATCCGTCAAGGGGGTTCGCGTCCATGGCCAACCATCTCCGCCCCGTGGGGCTCGACTTCGTCGAGACCGCTCCGGTACGGCTGATCTTCACCCGGGAGATGTCGGCGGCGCCGGACGCCGTCTTCCACGCCCTCAACGACGATGTGCCCGGCTGGGCCGAGTGGTTCTCGGCCGTGACCCGGGCGGAGTCGGTCGACGACGGCGCCGGACGCGACATCCGGCTCAAGGGCGGCGGACACTTCCGGGAGACCGTGATCGCGGCGAAGGAGCCGGAGGTGTACGCCTATCGGATCGACACCACCAACGCGCCGGGGGCGCGGGCGATGGCGGAGGAATGGCGGCTGACGCCCTCGGCGGACGGCGGGACACGGGTCCAGTGGACGTTCGCCGCGGACGGAACCGCGGTGTTCCGGGGGGTCGTCCGGCTGACGGGGCCCGGGCTGGGGCGGGCGTTCAAGGGAGCGGTCACGGCTTTGGACCGGCGGTTGGGGCGGTAGGTGCCCGAGAGTGCCGGTCGGCCGCACCTCGACACGGCCCCGCGCCCCTGACAGGGCGGCTCAGCTCGGGTCGGGCCACAGTCCCGTCTTCCGCAGCGCCGTGATCGCCTCGCTGTACGGGCGGATGTCCAAGCCCTGCTCCGCGAGCCATGCGTCCGAGTAGTACTTGTCGAGGTAGCGGTCCCCCGGATCGCACAACAGGGTTACCACGCTGCCCTGTTGGCCCGCCGCCACCATCTCGGCGACGATCTTCAGGGCGCTCCACAGGCCGGTGCCGGTGGAGCCGCCCGCCTTGCGCCCGATGGCCTGTTCCAGTGCCCGTACGGCGGCGACGCTGGCCGCGTCCGGGACCTTCATCATGCGGTCCACGGCGCCGGGCACGAAGCTCGGTTCCATCCGGGGACGGCCGATCCCCTCGATACGGGAGCCGCAGTCGCAGGTGACGTCGGGATCGCCGGTGGTCCAGCCCTCGAAGAAGCAGGAGTTCTCGGGGTCGGCGACACAGACCAGGGTGTCGCGCTGCGTGTAGTGCACATAGCGCGCCAGCGTCGCCGAGGTGCCGCCGGTGCCGGCCGTCGCGACGATCCACGCGGGTTCCGGGAAACGCTCCAACTCCAGCTGGCGGAAGATGGATTCGGCGATGTTGTTGTTGCCGCGCCAGTCCGTGGCCCGCTCCGCGTAGGTGAACTGGTCCATGTAGTGGCCGCCGGTCTCCACCGCCAGGGCGGCCGACTCCTCGTACATCCTGCGCGAGTCGTCCACGAAGTGGCACCGGCCGCCGTGGAACTCGATGAGGCGGATCTTCTCGGCGCTGGTCGTGCGGGGCATGACCGCGATGAAGGGAACGCCGATGAGCTTGGCGAAGTACGCCTCGGAGACGGCGGTGGAGCCGCTGGACGCCTCGATCACCGGGCGGCCGGGCCGGATCCAGCCATTGCACAGGCCGTAGAGGAAGAGCGAGCGGGCGAGGCGGTGCTTGAGGCTGCCGGTCGGGTGGGTCGACTCGTCCTTGAGGTAGAGGTCGATGCGCCACTGCTCGGGCAGCGGGAAGCGGAGCAGGTGGGTGTCGGCGGAGCGGTTCGCGTCGGCCTGCACCTTGCGGACGGCCTCTTTGAGCCAGCTCCGGTACGCGGCGTCGCTGCGGTCGACATCGAGCGTGGCACCGGTCGGGGCCAGTGGGGTGCTGCTCACGGGGGGCTCCTTACGCTTCGCGCCGACGGCGCCTCGCGCGGCCGGCACCTCGATCATATGCACCTTCCGCACGCTTCTCACCTGCATAAACATGGCTTTGGGAAGGTCAAAGGGACCCCTGGGGAGCGATCACGGCGGATCCTGGGGGGCGCATTTGCGCGAGTGCTCCGGGTACTCACCGTGACCGCGTCGTACGTACTGGTGCTCGACGCCCGCTGCGGGCAGACTGCACCGGAGCGGGACGGATGTCCTGAACGGGGGCGCACACTGGATCACGACATGTCCTGGACCAAGGGGGCGGGGAAGCATGGCGGAGCCGGAGTTCACGGCCACGGGCGTGCGGATCGGGAAGCGGCTGCGGTCACTGACCCGGGCCGGACAGGTCCGGATCAACGACGGCAGGCTGGAGTTGCTCACCAGCTACGGCAGCGAGATCGACAGCGCGCCGGTACAGGCGGTACGCGCGTCGAAGCCTTGGTTCGCCCCGGAGGACCGGGCGCTGGCCGACCTGAACGGCAATCGCTACCTGCTGACGCTCGGCGAGCACGACCCCGCTCCGGGGCAGCCGGGGCCACCGGCGGCCCGGCGGTTCATCGAGGCGGTGCGGAAGGCCTCCGGCCGGGGCGGGTGAACCCGGCGCCGGAGGCGAGTGCCGGAGAGCCGCGAGTTGCGGTACCGCGAACCCTGCGCCACTCTGGTCTCACGTCACTCTGGGTTTACCGGCGATAACGCTGCGAACCAGCCGCCGGGCACAACAGCAGGCGGCCTGTTTCCCTCGACCAGCCCGCTGGATCCGATCCGAACTCCGTGTTCTTCCGGACCTCTCGTCGGGGAGTCGCAGCCGTGATCACTCACCCAAGCAGGCACTGCGCGGTAGAGCTCCAAGCCCTGCCGTCGCGGATCGGCCAGGTCCGCAGAATCGTATCTGCGCAGTTGCGCTACTGGCATCTCGATCCACTGATAGACCGGGCGGCGCTCGGTGTGACAGAGCTTCTGACCAACGTCCACCGGCACGCCCAGCCCGACAAGACGTGCACCGTCGAGATCGAGCTGCTGCTCGACCACCTCGTCGTCTCCGTGCACGACCACGACCCCCGGCTCCCGGTCGCCGGCGACATCTCCGACGTCGCGGCGACCGCCACGTGCGGACGGGGACTCGCGATGGTGGCCGCCGTCAGCGAGAGCTGGGGAGTGCGGCCGGACGGGGAGTCGGGCAAGGTCGTCTGGTTCCGGCTTTCGGCGACTGCGCCCACGGCGGTGGAGGCCGCGCCGGTGGCCGCGCCCGCGTCGGCATCCGTGTCCCCGTCGGCATCTGTGTCCCCGTCGGCGTCAACGCCTGCGGTGGCCCGGGCCGCGCGTCGGATCGGTGTCGGCGCGGAGAAGCCCGCGCGCCGGTTCGTCGGCGAAGTCGAGCTTCCGGTCGATGAGCACCGGGCCCAGCACGCTCCCGCCCGGTCGGCCGTTGCCGGTTGACCGGGCGGTGACTTGAGTTGGGGGGCTCGGGGACCGAGCGGACCGGTGCTCGACGGGCACGGCAGCCCCCTGGCACCTGGGTCGAACGCGCCCGGCGAACGGGACGCGCGGGCCAGTACGGAGATACCCGCGCGGCCTGAGCGAATGGTGGTCACGCCGGGCCGCCACCCCTCCCCACGCGGCCGAACTGCTCGTCCAGGACGGACAGTCGGCGCCAGTACTCGTCCTCGTCGATCTCGCCGGAGGCGAAGCGACAGCCGAGGACGGCGAGGGGGGAGTCGCTGGCGGGGCGTGTGTCGCCCATCGCGCGCCACGGGCCGCTCCGGCCGCGCCACGCCGTGCGGCGGAGCACGGTCACCACGCCGACCACCACGGCCGCCCAGATCAGCGGGAAGAACAGGATCCACGGGCCGGGGCCGCCGCCGTTCCAGTTCGCGAGAGTCTGCATGTCGATTCATCTCCAAGGAGTCCCGGGCCCGTGAAGGGCTTTCGGTGTCGGGCCGGTGCTGTTCCGGCGCTGTATCGAGACTGACTCCGGGGAGGGGTGCGGGTCGTCGTACGGCCAGCGGCAGTGTGTGTACCTCCCGGGGAGTACGCGGGACCGTTCCGGCTGCTCCTTGGGGTCTCGACTTCTGTAACTACTAGTATGTACAGTCCTTCCATGAGCACCCCGGAGCGGTTGATCGAGTCCACCCGCGAGTTGCTGTGGGAGCGCGGGTACGTGGGCACCAGCCCCAAGGCGATCCTGGAGCGCGCGGGCGCCGGGCAGGGCAGCATGTACCACCACTTCAAGGGCAAGCCGGATCTGGCGCTGGCCGCGATCAGGCGGACGGCCGAGGAGCTGCGCGCCACCGCCGAAGGGGCACTCGACGGGCCGGGCACGCCGTACGAGCGGATCGAGGCGTATCTGCGGCGCGAACGCGAGGTGCTGCGCGGGTGTCCGGTCGGGCGGCTGACGATGGATCCGGACGTGATCGCCAGCGCCGAGCTGCGCGAGCCGGTCGACGCGGCGCTCGACGCGATCCGTGAGCGGCTCGCCGGAATCGTCGAAGAAGGCAAGGAACAGGGGCAGTTCGGGGCGGAGCTGGACGGTGAGGAGATCGCCTCGACGATCCTCGCGACCGTGCAGGGCGGGTACGTCCTGGCCCGCGCGTCCGGTTCACCGGGCGCGTTCGACGCGGGCGTCAGGGGACTGCTGTCCCTGCTCTCCCCCATGCCCTCGCTCACCTCCATGCCCTCCCCCACTTCCAAGTCCTCCCGATAGGAGTCCAGGCACGTGCAGATCACCAGGAAGCGCCCCGACACACGGCAGGGTTCGGCGGAGAACTTCACCGGGACGGTGTGGCTCGACCCGCTGGCCGCGCCCGAACCGCCGTCGCGGATAAGGATGTTCAGCGTGCACTTCACGCCCGGCGCGCACACCGCCTGGCACACCCATCCGCACGGCCAGGTGCTGTACGTGACGGAGGGCGAGGGGCTCGTGCAGCGCGAGGGCGGTGCCGTCGAGGTGATCCGCGCGGGCGACACCGTGTGGATCGAACCGGGCGAGCGGCACTGGCACGGCGCCGGACCGCGCACGTTCATGACGCATCTCGCCGTCGTCGAGGCCGCCGAGGACGGCACCACCGCCGACTGGCACGAGCACGTCGACCCCGCGAACTACCCTTCCTGAGAGGGCATTTGATGCACGCGATGCAGTACGAGCTCACCCTTCCCGCCGACTACGACATGGACGCGATCCGGGGCCGGGTGGCGCGCGTCGGCCGACTGCTCGACGACTGGGACGGCCTCGGCTTCAAGACATACCTGATGCGCGAGCGCGGGGTGCACGGCTCACCGGTCAACCAGTACGCGCCCTTCTATCTGTGGAACACGGTCGAGGGCATGAACCGCTTCCTCTGGGGCGGCGCCTTCCAGCGGCTCGCCGACGACTTCGGCCGGCCGGAGGTACGGCAGTGGTCCGGCCTCGCCTACGAGGAGGGCGGCGCCGCGGGCTCCCCGGCCGCCGTCGCGGTGCGCGGCCGACGGCGGATACCCCAGGGCGTGGAACTGGGCGCGGTCATGGAGGACGCGGTAGGCGAGACCCGGCGGCTGGCCGACGAGGAGGGTGCCGTGCTCGCCGCGGCGGCCGTCGACCCGTACCGCTGGGAGCTGGTCCACTTCTCGCTCTGGGAGCACGGGACGCCGAAGGCGGAGGGGGACGTGTTCCAGGTCCTGCACGTCTCGGAGCCGGGGCGGGGCGCGCTGCCGCGTGGCCGTCAGTGGTGAGTGACACCGTCACGGCCACCGTCCGTACGGTGCTGGGGGATGTGGAACCGGGGCGGCTCGGCGTGTGCGACGCGCACGACCATCTCTTCCTCCGCAGCCCGCGGCTCCCCGGACAGGAACTGGACGACGCCTCGACCGCGCGCGCCGAGCTGACCGCGTTCCGTTCGGTCGGCGGTGACAGTGTCGTGCAGTGGACGCCGTACGGCATGGGGCGGCGGGTGGCCGACCTGCCCGTGCTGTCGCGGGCCACGGGGGTGCACATCGTCTGCGCGACCGGACTGCACCAAGCGGCGCACTACAGCCCGGAGTTGCTCCGAGAACTGCGCGGCGGGCTCGCCGAGGTCTTCGTCGCCGAGCTGACGGAGGGCATCGGGCCGTCCGGGGTCCGGGCCGGGTTCATCAAGGTCGCGGGCGGCTTCCACGGCCTCGACGCGCACGCCCGCTGGACGATGACCGCCGCGGCCGAGGCGCACCGTGCGACGGGGGCGCCGATCGCCGTCCACCTGGAGCTGGGCACGGGCGCGCTCGACGTACTCGACCTGCTGTGCGGACAGTTGGGCGTCGCACCGCATCGGGTGATCCTCGGCCATCTCAATCGCTCCCCCGATCCCGTGGTCCAGCGTCAGGCCGCGCAGGCGGGTGCCTACCTGGCGTTCGACGGCCCGTCCCGCGCCCACCACGCCACGGACTGGCGTATGCCGGAGGGCGTCCGGGCGCTGGCCGAGGCCGGTTTCGGCGACCGGCTGCTGCTCGGCGGGGACACGGTGGTCGCCGGTGCGCGTTCGGTGGACGGCGGGCCGGGGATGCCGTATCTGCTGCGACGGGTGGGGCCGCGGCTCGCGCTGGAGCTGGGGGAGGAACTGGTGGGGCGCGTGTTCCGGGAGAACCCGGCGCGGGCGTTCGCCGTGGCACGTGGCTGAGTCGTGGAACGGGCCTGAGCCGTGCAACGGAGCCGGGCCGTGGAACCGAGCTGAGGGGCGGCCCGTGGAGCGCCTCGCGCCCCGCGCCGGGGTGGCCGCCCGGGCGCTCTTCCCGGAGCCGGTCGCCGGGGGCTGACGGGAGCCCGCTATGTTCGACGCGGACAACGAACATGTGGAGCTCGTGTGCAGACGACGGTTGAGCCGCCCAGAGCGGCGGAGGCGGAAGTCGTGCGGGCCGGGTGGCCCCGGTCCTGGCCGCTGCTGTTGCTGGGGGCCGCGGTTCTGCCCGGCCTGGTGCTCTTCTCCGTCGGGCGGTGGCTGGACTCGCCGGCCGTGCAGGCCTGGCGGACCGTGTGTCTGGCCATCACCACACAGGCGCTGCCCTTCCTGCTGCTGGGCACGGCCTTGTCGGGGGCGATCAACGCGTTCGTGCCGGCGCGGGTGTTCACGCGGATCCTGCCGAAGCGGGCCGCGTTGGCGGTGCCGGTCGCCGGGATGGCGGGGGTCGTGCTGCCGGGCTGCGAGTGCGCGTCGGTGCCGGTCGCGAACAGTCTGATCGGACGCGGGGTCACCCCGGCCGCCGCGTTCGCGTTCCTGCTGTCGGCGCCCGCCATCAACCCGGTGGTGCTGACCGCCACCGCCATCGCGTTCCCCGCCAGCCCGGTCATGGTGCTGGCCCGGCTGCTCGCCTCGCTCGCCACCGCCGTGGTGATGGGCTGGCTGTGGCTCTGGCTCGGGCGGGCGGAGTGGCTGCGCCCGGTCGCGCGCCAGACCGGGCACCAGCCGGGGCACAGCCGATTCACGGAGTTCCGCACCGGGTTCCAGCACGACTTCCTGCACGCGGGCGGGTTCCTGGTCGTCGGGGCGATGGCGGCGGCGACCTTCAACGTCGCCGTACCGCGCTCCGTGCTCGACACGTTCGCCGGTTCGCCCTGGCTGTCGGTCCTGTTCCTGGCCGCGCTCGCGATCATCCTCGCGGTGTGCTCCGAGGCCGACGCGTTCGTGGCGTCCTCGCTCACGGGCTTCTCCCCCACCGCCCGGCTCGCGTTCATGGTCGTCGGCCCGATGGTCGACCTGAAGCTGATCGCCCTCCAGACCGGCACGTTCGGCCGGGCCTTCGCGGTCCGCTTCTCCGCCGCCACGACGGTCGTCGCGGTGCTGTCCAGCGCGCTGATCGGAGCCGTACTGCTGTGAGACGCCCTCTCCAGGTGACCCTGCTCGTCCTCAGCGGCCTGGGCCTGCTGCACGCCTCGCTCTTCACCGACCTGTGCCTGCGCTACGTCAAGCCGAGCATGCGCCCGATGCTGGTCGCCTCCGGGTTCCTGCTGGTCCTGCTGGCCATCGCGGAGGCGTGGTCCCGCCCGAAGCCGGGCGCCGCCCACGGCCACGGTCACGACCACGACGACCTCACCGAACCCGCCGACGAGCACGCGGGCCACAACCACTCCAAGGTGCCCCGCGTCGCCTGGCTGCTCTTCCTCCCCGCGCTGAGCCTGCTCTTCTACGCCCCGCCCGCCCTCGGCGCCTACACCGCCTCCCGGGCCGCCCCCAAGGCCGTCGCCCAGCAGGACTCCTTCGATCCGCTGCCCGCGACCTCGCCGCTGCCGATGACGCTCACCGACTTCACCACCCGCGTGCAGCAGGACCGCAAGGGGACCATCAAGGGCCGTACCGTCCAGATGACCGGTTTCGTCACGCCGGACGAAGGAAGCACCTCCTGGGACCTGACCCGCATCATGATCTCGTGCTGCGCGGCGGACGCCCAGTCCATCAAGGTGCGGGTCTACGGCATCCCGGCGCTGGCCGCCAACACCTGGGTGACGATCACCGGGACCTGGCACGCGGGCGGAACCCTGGGGACGAGTTCCGCCCCGGCCGCGCTCGACGGCGTCACCGTGGAAAAGGTCGCCAAGCCGGTGAACGCCTATCAGGACGCCCTGCCCTTCCCGGCCTCGCGCTGAGAGGACCGGTGGCCGACGGCTAGGCCACCGAGATGTCCACGGACGGCCGCAGCTTCGCCGCCGCGGCCAGTGCCTCGTGCACGGGGTGTGTGTCGAAGGCCGTCAACAGGGCCTCGTCCGGCGGGAGTTCGGACGCCGGGTAGGCGATCTGCTCGTAGGCCGCCTGGAAGCGCGGGCCCCAGCGGCGGGCGCCCAGGCGGGCCGTGCGGGAGCAGTTGTCGACCATGTACGCCACATCGCGGGCGTGCATGTAGGGCAGCAGGGAGTCCACCGCCTCGATGACGGACTCGTTGACGATCTCCGACCAGGGGTGGCCGCGCTCGGCGAACTCGTCGATCTGGGCGGTCATCGTCGCCACGAACACCCCGGCGGTGAACGGCTCGACGGGCAGGGCGTGTTCGGCCCGGCGGGCGCGGACCGCCGCTCCGGAGGCCCACATCGGTGAACCGCCGATCCCGCTCATCTCCCGTGCGCCGAGCCGCCGTTCGGCCAGGACGACGCTGCGCAGCTCGGTGCCGTCCGCGACCTCGTCGTAGATCTCGGCGACGAGTTCGCGGGCGGGGCCGTAGGTCGCCGAGTACGCGCGGTCGAAGACCTCGCGTCCGGCCGGGTCCAACTCCTGGCGGACGGCGCGGAGTCCGGTGTGCGAGATGGTGCGGGCGATGGGGCCGGTGACGTTCTCGCAGGACCGCTCGTAGGCGGTCACCGGGTCGTCGCCGGTCAGCCGGTAGCGGGTGAACAGGCTCTCCACGATGCCGTGCACCGCGCCGAGCAGGATGGCGCGCTCGCCCACGATGTCGGAGCGGTACTCGCTCTCCAGCGTGGTGCGGAAGGTGTACGGCGAGCCGAGCGCGACCGACCAGGCGAGCGCGCGGTCGGCGGCCCGGCCGTCCGGGTCGGCGTGGACGGCGTAACTGCTGTTGATTCCGGCGCCGTTGAGCTGTGCGCCCTGTTCGTAGAGGCGGCGCACGGAGTCGCCCATGCCCTTGGGGCAGACGGCGATGACGCCGTGTCCGGGCGGGAACTCGCCGCCGTTCTCGCGGAGATGGCCGAGGAGGAAGCCGTGGGAGAGGCCGATGGTGGCGCCGGGCCTGAGGGCCGCGAAGATCTCCTCGTGGTGGGCGGCGAGGGCCGCGTCCGCGATGAGCAGGATGACCAGGTCGCTGTCGGCGGTGACGGCGAGCCAGTCACCGAGGGTGCCGTCCGCCTCGGTGAAGCCGTGGGCGCGGGCGTCGGCGGCGGAGGCCGAGCCGGGGCGCAGGCCGACGCCGACCCGGATGTCGGTACCGGCGAGGGAGTCGCGCAGGTTGAGGGCCTGGGCGCGGCCCTGCGGTCCCCAGCCGATGACGCCGATGCGGCGGACGCCGGCGAAAGCCTTCGGGAGCAGGGGGAAGAGGTGCCGGCCGCCGCGCAGGACGGTCTCCGTGCCGCCGGGCACGTCCAGCGTTTCGAGGGTGAAGACGGCGGAGGGGTGCGTGGTCGAGGTCATGGTGGAGTTGTAGGCTCCGGGCACATGTTGCGGCAAGCGCAACATGTGCAGCGGGCTGTTGCGTGAGATGAAAGGGCCAGGTCGCGGTATGCGGGACGATCATCGGGAGCTACGGCTTTTTCTCCATCTGGCGCAGACGCTGAACTTCGGTCGGACGAGCCTCGACTGTCATGTCAGTCCGGCGACGCTCACGCGGACCGTGCAGCGGCTGGAGGCCGATCTCGGGCAGCGGCTGTTCGACCGTGGGGCGCGCGGTGTGTCGTTGACGGCGGAGGGGCACCGGTTCCGTGAATACGCCGTCCAGGCGCTGGAGTTGTGGCGCGCCTACCGCGAGGAGCATCCCGATCCGGCCGAACTCACGGGCAGGCTGGCCCTGTTCGCCACGGTGACCGCCTGCCAGGCGCTGCTGCCCGACCTGTTGGCGCCGTTCCGGGCCGCGCATCCCCAGGTGCGGCTGGATCTGCGCACCGGTGACGCGGCGGCGGCGCTGGCCCGGCTCGACGAGGGTGAGGTGGACGTGGCGGTCGCGGGCATCCCGGCGCGGCTGCCGGAACCGCTGGTGAGCCGGACGGTCGCGGTGACCGAACTGGTCCTGGTCACCGCCCGCGACCGCCCCGACCCGGATCTAGACGGCCCGTTCGTCCTGCCGCACCGGGGCCTGGTGCGGGAGGCCGCCGACCGCTGGTTCCGGGCCCGTGCCACGACACCGGACGTGGCCTGCGAACCGGACGGCCACGAGGGCCTGTTGACCCTGGTCGCGCTGGGCTGCGGCACGGGCGTGGTGCCCCGGCTGGTGCTGGAGAGCAGCGCCGTGCGGGAGCGGCTGGCGGTGATCGCGGCGGACCCCGCCCCGCAGCCGCTCCCGATCGGCCTGTGCGTACGGCGAACGGACCTGCGCCGGCCCCTGGTAGCGGCCCTGTGGAGTCTCACGGCGCCGTAGCCGACCGGGGCCGCGCGGAACCGCGCTCCGGGTGGAGCGCTCAGTCCAGGTCGACCGGCCCGTCGTTCTTCTTGTCGTCCTTCTTCGCCGGGAGCTGGAGCAGGTTCTTGACGTCGTCGCCGGGGCGGCGGCCGTCGTTGTCGGCGTTGCCGAGGTTCCCCCGGACCGAGTCCAGGATGGTGAGGCCCTGCGAGACCAGCCCGGCCGCGATCTCGCCGAGTCCGTCCGCGCCGTTGAGGACGTTGACGTTGGCCCCCGCGAGACCCCCCGCCGCTTCCTTCACGATCTGCGGAAGCTGGTCGATGAGCATGCGGTCGAGCGCGACCCGGTCGTAGGAGGCCGCCGCCTCCGCCTGGATCTTCATGCGGTCCGCCTCGGCGATGGCGAGCAGTTTGATCCGCTGGGCCTCGGCCTCGGCCGGCTTGACGATCTCGGCGACGAGCTGCTGCTGGCGCAACTCGGCCTGCCGCTGGGCCAGTTCGGTCTGCGCGGCGAGCACTTCCTGCTGGGCGTGGGCCAGTGCCAGCGGTCCGGCCTGCGCGGCCTGGGCCTGGGCGCGGTCCACCTCGGCGGAGTACTCGGCCTTGACGATCGCGGTCTGCCGGGCGTACTCGGCCTGGTTGCGGGCCGCCGCCTGCTCCGCCTCGGCCGAGGCCTGCGTGGCCTGTGCCTGGGCGATCTGGGCCTGGCGCTGGATGGCCGCCTTGTGCGGCGCGGACATGGCGTCGATGTAGCCGGTGGCGCCGTCGTCGATGGACTGGATCTGGAGCGAGTCGACGATGAGGCCGATCTTCGCCATCTCGATCTTCGAGGTGTCCAGGACCTCGGCGGCGAGCTTCTGCCGCTCGGTGACGATCTCCTCGACGGTCATCGAGCCGATGATCGCGCGCAGGTGGCCGGCGAAGATACGGCCGGTCAGGACCGACATCTGGTCCTGGTCGGACAGGAAGCGCTGGCCCGCGTTGATGATGCTCTCGGTGTCGTTGCCGACCTTGAAGGCGATCACGGCACGGACGTTCAGTGCGATGCCCTGCCGGGTCACGCAGGTCTCGGTGACCTCCGCCTCGCACATCGCCAGGGTGAGGAAACGGGTCTTGCGGAACACCGGGAGCACGAACTTCCCGTGCCCCGTCACCACGCGGAACGGCGCGCCCCCCAGTCCCCGCCTGCCACCCGAGATCAGCATCGCCTCGTCGGGAGCGGGAACGCGGTAACCGAACATGCTGGTACTCCTCACTCTGCGCCGGCGGGGTCCCCGCCCAGCGCGTCCAATGGATCCACCCATTCGATGACGTGGACCTCACGACCCCCACGCGACTCGATCACGAGCACGGTCGCCCCCGTGGGCAGAGGATCGTCCGACCAGGCGAGGAAGGTCTCGGAGCCGCCCCGGACGCGCACCAGGACCTCGCCGGGGCCCGCGCTGCCGCGGGTTCCGATGATCACCTGCCCCGTGCATCCGATCACGGGCTCATCCTGCGGCATCACCGGCCGCCCTCCATCCTCTGGCCTTAGGTTTCCGACGATAGACCTACTCCGGCCCGGCTCCCAACGGGCTCGTCGATTCCTTCCGTCACCCGCCGTCCGCGCGGTCAGGAAAGTGCCGCCAGCGGGTCGTCGAGGACGGGCTGCCAGGCCAACTCGGCGGCGCCGACCAGGCTGTTGTGGTCGAGGGTGCAGGCGAGGATCGGCACTCCCCCGCTCTGGCCCCACAGGCTCCGGTCGGCGACGACCGCGCGCAGCCGGTCCGGGTCGGCGTCGAGGAGGGCGCGGTGCAGTCCGCCGAGGATGATCCGGTCGGGGTTGAGGATGTTGACCAGCCCGGCGAGCCCGAGCCCGAGCCGGTCGACGAGCGTCTCGGCGGCGCCGCGCACGGACGGGTCGTCGTAGTGGTCGCGGATCAGGTCGTTGGACTGCTGGAGCAGGGACACCTCGGGGCCGGGGTCGCGGCCGGCGGCGGCGAGGAAGGCGAACGGGTCGGCCTCGACGTCGAGACAGCCCCGGCTTCCGCAGTGGCAGGGGCGGCCCTCGGGGTTGACGGTCAGGTGTCCGACTTCGAGCGCGAGCCCCGAACTCCCCGTGTGCAGACGGCCGTCGAGGACCAGCGCGCCGCCGACCCCCCGGTGTCCGGTGGCCACGCACAGCAGGTCGCGGGCGCCCCGGCCCGCGCCGTGCCGGTGCTCGGCGAGCGCGGCGAGGTTGACGTCGTTGCCCGCGAACGCCGGCACGGTGAGACCGGCCGCGCGCACGCACTCGGTGAAGATCCGCCGTACCGGTGCCCCCGCGGGCCAGGCGAGGTGGAGCGGGTTGAGCGCCAGTCCCTCGGGCTCGGCGACGGCGGAGGGCACGGCAAGGCCGGCGCCCACGCAGCGTCGGCCCGTCTCGCGCAGCAGCCCCGCGCCGGCCTCGACGACCGAGCCGAGCACCTTCGCCGGGTCGGCGTCCACGGCCTCGCAGCCAGGGGCCGTCGCCACGATCCGGCCGCCGAGTCCGACGAGCGCGGCGCGGAAGCCGTCGGCGTGCACCTGGGCGGCGAGGACGACGGGGCCGTCCTCGGCGAGCGCGAGCCGGTGCGAGGGCCGGCCCTGCGAACCGGCCGCCGCACCGGGCCTCGCGTCGACCCTGATCAGGCCCAGCGCCTCCAGTTCGGCGGCGACCGCGCCGGCCGTCGCGCGGGTCACGCCGAGTTCGGCGGTGAGGACGGCGCGGGTGGGAGCGCGGCCGGTGTGCACGAGTTCCAGCGCGGGGCCGAGGGCGCCGCGTCCTCGGTCCAGTCGCGCCCTTGAGGTTGTCCCTTCGCCGCTCATGAGGGGGAGTCTCCCATGATCCGCAGGCGGAGCCACCAGGGGCGCAGGCTAGAACCCGCTCACCCTGAGCGTGACGTTCAGCCGGCCCGTCAGTCCCAACTCACGGGGCGCGGTACCCGCGTGGACCTTCGGCACGCCGTGGTACGCCAGTCGTGACGGGCCGCCGAACACGAACAGGTCCCCGCTGCGCAACTCGACGTCCGTGTAGGGCTTCGTGCGCGTCGCGGTGTTGCCGAAGCGGAAGACACAGGTGTCGCCGAGGCTGAGCGAGACGACCGGCGCACCGGACTTCTCGTCGCTGTCGCGGTGCATGCCCATGCGGGCGTCGGCGTCGTAGAAATTGATCAGGGCGATGTCGTACGACGACGTCGGCGCCCCCAGGGTGTCGGTGACCGCCTGCCGTCCCAGCTCGTCGAGCCAGCGCGGGAACGGTTTGACCGGGGTGCCGTCGCCGTCGCTCGTCGTGCGGGAGTAGCCGTAGGGGTACCAGTGCCAGCCGAGGCAGACCTGTCGGGCGGTCATCGTGCCGCCGCCGGGGGTGCGGACCGTACGCAGGCCGGCCGGTGGACGGGCCCACTCGCGGCAGGCGCTCAGGAGGGTGCGCTGACGGTCCGGGGCGAGCCAGTCCGGCAGGTGCACCGCGCCCGGGGCGATCTCCGTGCGGGCCCGGGGAAACAGCTCGGCGTCCATGCGCTCCATCCTGCCCCGACCGGTCGCGGGCCGACGCTCGGTTAGCCTTGGCGCACGATGGACGACCGTATCGACCGCATGACGACTCCGTGGGGCGACCGCGCCCTGGCCCGCTTCCCCGAGGACCCGCGCGACCGGCTGCGCGCCTGGGACGCGTCCGACGAGTACCTGCTGCGACACCTCGCGGAACGCGACAGCCCGCTGTCCGGCGCGGTCGTGATCGTGGGCGACCGCTGGGGCGCCCTGGCCACGGCGCTGGCGGGGCACCGTCCGGCGCAGATCACGGACTCGTTCCTCACCCAGGAGGCGACGCGCGCGAACCTGGCGCGCAACGGGGTCGCCCCGGACTCCGTACGGCTGCTCACCACGCAGGATCCGCCGCCCGAGCGGGTCGACGTGCTGCTGGTGCGGGTGCCGAAGAGCCTCGCGCTGCTGGAGGACCAGTTGCTGCGGCTGGCACCCGGGGTGCGTGCCGACACGGTCGTGGTCGGGACCGGCATGGTCAAGGAGATCCACACCTCGACGCTGAAGCTGTTCGAGCGGATCCTCGGTCCGACCCGGACCTCGCTGGCCGAGAAGAAGGCCCGGCTGATCCACTGCGCGCCCCGGTCCCCGGGGACCCGGGCCGCCAATCCCTGGCCGCACAGCTACGCCCTGCCCGACGACATCGGTACGGTCTCGGGGCGGACCGTGGTCAATCACGCGGGTGTGTTCTGCGCCGAGCGTCTCGACATCGGCACCCGGTTCTTCCTCCGCCATCTGCCCTCGGGCCGGGGCCCCCGCCGGGTCGTCGACCTGGGGTGCGGCAACGGTGTCGTCGGTACGGCGGTGTCGCTGGCCGATCCGGAGGCCGAAGTCCTGTTCGTGGACGAGTCGTTCCAGGCCGTGGCGTCCGCCGAGGCCACGTACAAGGCCAACGGGGTGCCGGGGCATGCCGAGTTCAGGGTCGGGGACGGGCTGAGCGGGGTCCCGGCCGAGAGCGTGGACCTGGTGCTGAACAATCCGCCGTTCCACTCGCACCAGGCGACGACCGACGCGACGGCCTGGCGAATGTTCACCGACGCGCGGCGCGCGCTGCGACCGGGCGGTGAGCTGTGGGTGGTCGGCAACCGGCATCTCGCGTATCACGTGAAACTGCGGCGGTTCTTCGGCAACAGTCAACTCGTCGCGAGCGACCCGAAGTTCGTGGTGCTGAAGGCCGTCAGGCGATAGCCGGGCCGGGCTCGGCGAGCACGGCGATGATCCGGGCCACTTCCCCGGCCATCGCCTCCCGCGCCACGCTCAGGTACTTGCGGGGGTCGACCGCGTCGGGGTGCTCGGCCAGGTGGGCGCGGACGGCGCCGGTCAGCGCGAGGTTGAGGGCCGTGCCCACGTTGACCTTGGTGATGCCGCCGGCGACGGCGGCGGTCAGCTCGTCGTCGGGCACCCCTGAGGAGCCGTGCAGGACGAGGGGGACGTCCAGGGCGGCGGTGAGCCGCTTGAGGAGGTCGTGGTCGAGGGTGGCCGTCCGGGTGGTCATGGCGTGGGAGCTGCCGATGGCGACGGCGAGGGCGTCGACGCCGGAGTCGGCGACGAAGGCGCGGGCCTGGGCGGGGTCGGTGCGGGCTCCGGGAGCGTGGGCGTCGAGCGGCGGCTCGCCGGCCTTGCCGCCGACCTGCCCCAACTCGGCCTCGATCCAGAGTCCTTGGGCGTGGGCCCAGTCGGCGGCGGCGCGGGTCGCGGCGAGGTTGTCGGCGTAGGGCAGGCGGGCCGCGTCGTACATGACGGAGCTGAATCCGGCGTCCGGTGCCTGCCGGAGCAGGTCGTCGCTCTGGACGTGGTCGAGGTGCAACGCGACGGGTACGGCGGCCCGTTCGGCGGCGGCGACGGCCGCGCGGGCGAGCGGGAGGAGGCGGCCGTGGCGGAACGCGACGGCGTTCTCGCTGACTTGGAGGACCACGGGGGCGGCGGCGGACTCCGCGCCGGTGACGACGGCCTCGATGTGTTCCAGCGTGATGATGTTGAAGGCGGCCACGGCGGAGCGGGCCTCGGCGGCGCGGGGGACGAGTGCGCCGGTGGTGACGAGCGGCACGGCCGGTCCTTTCCTGGAGTCTGGGTGCCGGGCTTCAGGGAGTCAGGGCCTGTCCGAGGCTTCGAGGATCACCGAGCGGGTGAGGTGGCGCGGGCGGTCCGGGTCGAGGTCGCGGTGGGCGGCGACGGCGACCGCGAGGCGCTGGGCGCGGACGAGTTCGGCGAGCGGGTCGAGGCCGCCCTCGACCCACAACCCGCCGGTCGCGCGCACCTGTTGGGCCAGTCCCTCGGGTGCCTCGCCGAGCATCCAGGTGGCGGTGCCGTGGGTGGTGATGCTGATCGGGCCGTGCCGGTACTCCATCGCGGGGTAGGCCTCGGTCCAGGACAGGGAGGCCTCGCGCATCTTCAGGCCCGCCTCGTTGGCGAGGCCCACCGTCCAGCCGCGGCCGAGGAAGGTGAACTGCGTGCAGGCGACGAGCTGTTGGGGTATCTCGGCGGCGAGCGCGGTGCGGGCGTCGGTGACCACGGCGTCGCTGTGCAGGCCCAGGTGGGCGCGGAGCAGGGTGACCGCGGTGGTCGCGAACCGGGTCTGTACGACGGAGCGTTCGTCGGCGAAGTCGAGGACCACGATCTCGTCGGCGGCCGTCATGACGGGCGTGTGCGGGTCGGCGGTGATCGCGGTGGTGCGGGTGCGGCCCTTCAACCGGCCCAGGAGTTCCAGTACTTCGGTGGTGGTGCCGGAGCGGGTGAGGGCGAGGACCCGGTCGTACGGGCGGCCGTGGGGGAACTCGGAGGCGGCGAAGGCATCGGTCTCACCCTGGCCCGCTCCCTCGCGCAGGGCGGCGACCGCCTGCGCCATGAAGTAGGAGGTGCCGCAGCCGACGACGGCGACCCGCTCCCCGGGTGCGGGCAGCGCCTCCCGATGCCTCGGTGCCTGCGACGCGGCGCGGGTCCAGCACTCGGGCTGGCTCTTCAGTTCGTCCTCGACATAGGTCATGGCGCACCCCTCCCAGAAATGCTCGTTCATGCAAGATATAGCGAGCTTTCGAGCAGAATCAAGCAAACTGAAGAGGATGGGGTGCGCTAGGGTCGCCGGAGAATCGAGGAACGGAGAGTGCGGATGTCGCGCGACGCCCGCTGGCAGGCGCTGCTGGAGCTGCTCGTGGAGCGCGGACGGCTCGACGTCGAGGAGGCGGCGGCCGATCTCGCGGTGTCGGCCGCGACCATCCGCCGTGACTTCGACCAGCTCGCCGAGCAGCAGATGCTGGTCCGCACGCGGGGCGGCGCCGTGGTGCACGGGGTGTCGTACGAACTGCCGTTGCGCTACAAGACCGCGCGGCACGCCTCCGAGAAGCAGCGCATCGCCAAGGCCGTCGCGGAGCTCGTCACACCGGGCGAGGCGGTGGGCCTGACCGGCGGTACGACGACCACGGAAGTCGCCCGCGCCCTGGCCGTGCGCGGCGATCTCGGCTCCGGCACACCTGCGCTGACCGTCGTGACCAACGCGCTCAACATCGCCAATGAGCTGGCCGTACGGCCCCAGTTCAAGATCGTGCTGACCGGCGGGGTCGCGCGCCCGCAGTCGTACGAACTCGTCGGGCCGCTCGCGGACGGGGTGCTCTCGCAGATCACCGTCGATGTGGCGGTGCTCGGTGTGGTCGCCATCGACGTGACGCACGGCGCGGCGGCCCACGACGAGGCGGAGGCCGCGATCAACCGGCTGCTGTGCGAGCGCGCCGGGCGCGTGGTCGTCGCGGCCGACTCCAGCAAGCTCGGGCAGCGGGCCTTCGCCCGGATCTGCCCGGTGGAGGCGGTGGACACGCTGGTGACGGACACGGCGGTGGCGCCGGAGACGGTACGGCGGTTCGAGGAGGCGGGGGTCGCGGTGCTCGCGGTGTGAACCCGCCGCGCCGGAGCCGGAGTCGCGGGACGCCGAGGGGCGACGTCCCGCAGCTGCCCGGCGGTTGACGAGGTGTCAGCCGAAGATCTTCACGGCCTGGTAGTACGTCCACGCGGTGCTGTTGCAGGCGGTCGCGGTGGCACCGCTGTAGGCGGCGCAGACGCGCTTGAGGTCCTCGTAGAAGGCGCTGTCGAGCCGGGACTTGTTGGCGTCGAAGCCGCCCGCGGCCTTGTAGTTGCGGTAGCCGAAGTCGTGGCGGGCGCAGGACGTGGCGAAGGGGAAGCCGAAGGGGTTGTCGGGCGAGTCGGAGCAGTAGTCGGTGGACCAGTCGAACTCGTAGGCGGACCAGGCGCTTTGGTTGGCGCGGGCCGCGGCCCAGAGGTTGTAGCTCGACGCGCTGGTCTGCGTCCAGCTGGAGAGGACCTGGGGCTTGTCGGCGGGTACGGCGGTGGCGGCTGTCGCGGTGGCGACGACGGCGACCAGGGCCAGAGTCGAGGCGGCGAGACCGGTGGCGAGTCTGCGGTGCATCCAACACCTCCATGAGACCGCGATCCGCCGGTCGGATCGCAGGTTCATGACAAGATGATTTCCGGCTCGACCCCGCCTTCACACCGCATGTGCCCCAATGACCCGTTAACTCTCGGATGTGCCGGGAGATCGGGACATGAACCCCATGAGGAGACCTGGGGCGGCGGGCACGGGCGGGCGGCTCCGGGCGGTGAAACCGCCGTGAAACCACGCTGAATGCGGTCTGCCGCACGCTCTGCGGCATGACGACAACGACATCGCCCGCACTCGGCATCGCGGCCGAGGGGCTGCGCAAGGCCTACGGGGACAAGACGGTCCTCGACGGCATCGACCTGACGGTACCGGCCGGCACGGTGTTCGCCCTGCTCGGCCCGAACGGCGCCGGTAAGACCACCGCCGTCAAGATCCTCTCCACCCTCATCGCCGCCGACGCCGGTCAACTGACCGTCGGCGGGCACGACTTGGCCGTCGACCCGCAGGCCGTGCGGGCCATGATCGGCGTCACCGGGCAGTTCTCCGCCGTCGACGGGCTGATCACCGGCGAGGAGAACATGCTCCTCATGGCCGATCTGCACCATCTGCCGAGGCGGGAGGGCCGGCGGGTGGCCGCCGAACTCCTCGCGCGCTTCGACCTCACCGAGGCCGCGAAGAAGCCCGCCGCCACCTACTCCGGCGGCATGAAGCGCCGCCTCGACATCGCCATGACGCTGGTCGGCGGCCCGCGGATCATCTTCCTCGACGAGCCGACCACCGGCCTCGACCCGCGCTCCCGCCACACCATGTGGGGCATCATCCGCGCGCTGGTCTCCGACGGCGTCACCGTCTTCCTCACCACCCAGTACCTGGAGGAGGCCGACGAACTCGCCGACCGCATCGCGGTGTTGCACGACGGCAGGATCGCCGCCGAGGGCAGCGCGGAGGAACTCAAGCGGCTCGTCCCCGGCGGACACGTCCGGCTCCGCTTCACCGACCCGGCCGCCTACCAGGCCGCCGCCACCGAGCTGCGCGAGGTCACCCGCGACGACGAGGCGCTGTCGCTCCAGATCCCCAGCGACGGCAGCCAGCGCGAACTGCGCGCCGTCCTCGACTGGTTGGACGCCGCCGGCATCGAGGCCGACGAACTGACCGTGCACACCCCCGACCTCGACGACGTGTTCTTCGCCCTCACCGGCGACAGCAAGGCCCCCCACCAGCCGAAGGAGAACGCCCGATGAGCACCCTCGCCCTCGCCCTGCGCGACTCGAACACGATGCTGCGCCGCAATCTGCTGCACGCCTGGCGCTACCCGTCCGGCACCCTGAACCTGCTGCTCACGCCGATCATGCTGCTGCTGCTCTTCGTCTACATCTTCGGTGACGTGATGAGCGCGGGCATCGGCGGCGGCGGCGCGGACCGCTCCGCCTACATCGCCTACATCGTCCCGGGCATCCTGATGATGACCATCGGCGGCACGGTGATCGGGGCCGCCGTGCACGTCTCCATGGACATGAACGAGGGACTCATCGCCCGCTTCCGGACCATGGCGATCTACCGCGGGTCCATGCTCGTCGGGCATGTCGTGGGCAGCGTGCTCCAGTGCGTGGCCAGCGTGGTCCTCGTCGGCGCCGTCGGCGTGGCCATCGGCTTCCGGTCCACGGACGCCACCGGGCTGGAGTGGCTGGCCGCGTTCGGACTGCTCGTCCTGTTCTCCCTCGCGCTCACCTGGATCGCGGTCGGCATGGGGATGGCGAGCCCGAACGCCGAGGCGGCGGCCAACAGCGCCCAGCCGCTGATCCTGCTGCCGCTGATCTCCAGCGCCTTCATCCCGGCCGACACGATGCCGGGCTGGTTCCGGCCGATCGCCGAGTACCAGCCCTTCACGCCCGCGATCGAGACCCTGCGCGGACTGCTGCTCGGCACGGAGATCGGTGACAACTGGTGGATCGCGCTGGCCTGGTGCGTCGCACTGACCGCGCTCGGCTACCGCTGGTCGATGGCCTCGTTCAAGCGCGACCCGAAGTAACCGCCATGACCGCGCGGGCCGCCGCCCGCAACTCGTCGCGCCCCAGGGCGGCGTACTCCGACACCGCGTCGGCGTACGCCGCCCTGTCGGCTTCCTCGGCCGCCTCCCGGGCACGCTCCGCCGACATCGTCGGATGGAACTCCCGCATCACCCGCAGCCGTTCGGCCAGCGCGAGCATCCGTACGCCCGCGGTGTCGCCGGAGGCGAGCGCGACCAGGCCGAGGGCGTGCAACACCGTCCCGAACATGGGGAGTTCGGCGGGCGAGCCGACCGGCTCCGCGAGCAGCGCGCCCAGCCGCAGCCGCAACCGGGCGATCAGCTCCGCGACCGGCGCCAGACGGCCAGCGTAGGCGTGCGCGGTCACCGCGACCGCCTGGATCACCAACGCCCAAGGGTCGAGGGGGGCTTGGCCGCCGCGCGCCGAGCCGGCCGCGAGCATCCGCTCCACCACCCCGCGCCACAGGCCCAGTCCGACCTCCGTCAGCCCACGGGTGAGCGCGATCTCGGCACGCCCGCACAGGTCGGGCCGGTAGAAGTCGTCCTGGCCCGGGGAGTTGTCGCGCTCGGCGCGCCGCAGCCACTCCTCCGCCTCCTCCAGCTCGCCGCGCTGAAGACACGCGAAGACAAGGAGCGAGCGAACACCGATGTGGTCGTGGCCGTCGCCGAGCCGCGGCAGCACGGCGAGGGACGCCCTCAGGTGCTCGTACGCCTCCGCACCGCGTCCCGTGCGCAGGCACAGCTCGCTCAGCCGGGAGTGCACCATGAGCTGCACGGACGGATTGTCGACCGGCGCCAGTCCGGCGACCGCCCTGCGGGCCGAGACGAGCGCGCGGTCGATGTCGTGCTCGAACTCCCAGACGTAGCAGGCCACGCACTCGGCGATACCGGAGAGCAGCGGCTGCTCACTGGCGCACAGCGCGCGCAGCACGCCGTAGTCGGGCGGCCGGATCTCGGGGATCGCGCTGAGCACGACCGCGGTGGCGCGCATCAGGGTGTCCGGCGGGGCCGGGGGCAGTCGGCGCAGGGTGGCGAGCTGGCGTACCGCGCGGGGGCCGGGGCCCATGAACACGGTCGCGGCGCCCAACACCGCGGCGGTGCGGGCCACTTCGACGTACGCGGGTTCGGGACGGTAGTGCGACAGCGGCGGTCCGGTGTCCTCGGCGAGCGCGGTGAGGCGGGGGTAGCTGGTGCCGGTGGACCACAGTGCGGCGAGGACGGCGGTCACGGCGGCGGTCGTCGGGCCGTCCGCGCGGGCCAGGGCGTGGCGCAGGGCCGACAGGAGGTTGTCCTGTTCGGCCTTGATGCGCTCCCAGGCGGACTGCGCGTCGGAGCCGAAGAGCACGTCGTGGTGGGCGACCCCGAAGTCCCGCGCCCAGAGCAGGAATCGGTCCACGGCCGCCTCGTCCTCGCCCGCTTCGGCGCGGCGGGCGGCACTGAACTCCCGTACGGTCTCCAGCATGCGGAACCGGACGCCGGCCGGGGTGTCGGCGACGGTGAGCAGGGACTGGTCGGCCAGTTGCTCCAGGAGGAACAGCGGGTCCTCGCCCAGGACTTGCTCCGCCGCGTCGCCGAGGAAGCCGCCGGGGAAGACGGAGAGCGTGCGCAGCGCGGCCCGGGCGTCCTCGGCGAGGAGATTCCAGCTCCACTCGACGACCGCGTGCAGGGTGCGGTGCCGTTCGGGCGCGTCCCGTGCGCCGCCGCGCAGCAGGGCGAACCGGTCGCCGAGGCGCTGGGCGATGTCCGGCACCGACAGGACCCGGACCCGGGCCGCGGCGAGTTCCACGGCGAGGGGCAGTCCGTCGAGGTGGCGGCAGAGTTCGGTCACCGCGTCCGGGGGCAGTTCCACGCCGGGGCGGGCGGCGCGGGCCCGCTGGGCGAACAGTTCGACGGAGGTGTCGAGGCCGAGTTCCGGGAGCGCGTACACCGCCTCCGAGGTCAGGCCCAGCGGGGCGCGGCTGGTGGCCAGCACCCGCAGGTCCTTCGAGGACGAGACGAGGGCCTGGACGAGGGCGGAGGCGCCCCGGACGATCTGCTCGCAGTTGTCGAGGACCAGCAGCGCGGGCCCGGTGCCGAGGACGCCGAGGATGCCGGCCACCGGGTCGTGGCCGTTGACGGCGCCGGGCCGGCCCTCGCCCGCGCCGAGCGCGGCGGCCACCTCGGCGGCCACGTCCGCGTCGCCGGTGACGCCGGCCAGCGGCACGAAGTACACCACGCGCTGCTCGGCCCGGCGGCTGACGGCGTGCGCGAGCCGGGTCTTGCCGAGGCCGCCGGGGCCCACGACGGTGACGGCGCGGGAGGCGCGCAGCGAGCCTTCGACCGCCGCGATGTCCTCGTCGCGGCCCAGGAGGGGGTTGGGTTCGTGCGGTACGCCGTGTCTGACCGCGGGTGCCTCGCCGCGCAGCAGTTCCTTGTGCACGGCCTTGAGCGCGGCGCCGGGGTCGGTGCCGAGGTCGTCGCGGAGTTCCCTGCGGTACGCCTCGTAGCGTGTCAGGGCGGCGGACGGGCCGGCCGACGCGGCCTCGGCGCGCAGCAGTTCGGCGAGCACCTCCTCGTCGCGGGGGTGCGCGGCGGCGACCGCGGCGAGCGGGCCGGCCGCCTCCGCGTGCCGTCCCAGGCGGGCGAGTGCGAGGGCCCGGGCGCGGACGAGCGCGCCGTGGACGGGGGCGCGTTCGGCGCGCAGGACGGCCACCGGGTCGGCGCTGTCGGGGTCCCCATCGGGGGTGCCCTCCCACAGGGCGAGTCCGGCCTCGGCGGCGGCCAGCGCGCCCGCGTGGTCCCCGGCCCTGGACCGGTCGGCGCCGACCGAGGCGTGCAGCAGCAGGGCGGAACTGTCGACCTGCTCCTCGGCGAGGGTGAGCCGGTAGCCGGTCGGGGTGCTGGCGATGACGTCGGCGCCCAGTTGGGCGCGGGCCCGGGACACCAGGACCTGGACCGCCTTGCCCGGCCGCTCGGGCAGTTCCTCCGGCCACAGCCCCGCGACCAGCCGCTCGGTGCTGCACCCCGTGCGCAGATCGCCGGCGAGCAGCGCGAGGAGGCCGCGGAGCCGGGGCGCGGTCACCTCCTGTCCGCGGTGGGCGACGCGGGGCAGCAGGGTGAGATCGGTGGTCACCTGTGCAGATTAGCCAAGGCCGGGCGGCCGTGGCTCCCGCCGTGGGGCGGCCGTTGCCCCAACACCCCTGTCGTCGAAGGCGGTTGGCGTCAGCGGGAGGGGGTCAGGGGCAGGTCGTCGGTGAAGGCGTTGACGGGCTGGGCGATGGTCCGGGTGCCGTGGACGTCGAGGGCGACCGCAGCGGACCTGGTGCCGAGGGCGCCTCGGGTGTGCCAGGTTCCGGTGACGGCGAGCCAGGTGTTGGCGGGCGGGGCGGGGGTGCCGTACATCCGGATCTTCACCGTCTGGGCGTCGGCGGCGCAGCAGGTGAAGATGATCCGGGTCAGGTCCCAGGCGCCGCCCTGTCCGGGTGTCACGAAGCCGGTCATCTCGACGGTACGGCCCCTGATCGCGTGTTCCTTGTCCTGCTGGACCCGGGTGGTGAAGTCGGTGAGGGTCATCGGGAGGGGGGTGGTCGCGGGCAGTGCGGCGAAGCGCTTGTGCCGGGCGACGGTCTCGCTGCCGGCGTGCGCGGCCGTGTAGGCGCCGAGGGCGGGCGGGGCGTAGAGGAGGAGGCTGAGCGCGGGGAGGAAGAGCAGCCAGGCGATGCGGGGGGCGGTGGAGTGGTCGTGGCCGTGGGCGTGCGCGTGGTCGTCGTGCTCGCCGGTGTCGCGGTCGAGCGCCGCGTGGGCCAGGCCCAGGAGGAGCAGGAGGGCGCCGGAGACGATCAGCAGGGGGCGCAGGCCCTCCTTGACGTAGCGCAGGTAGAGGTCGGTGAACAGGGCGGTGTGCAGCAGGCCCAGGCCGGTCAGGACCAGGAGCGTGATCTGCGCGGTGCGCTTCACAGCAGGACGCCTCCGATCAGGACGCTGGCGGCCACGGCCACGACGGTGGTCGCGGTGGAGAAACGTACGGCGAACGCCCGGCCGAAGGTGCCCGCCTGGAGGGCGATCAGTTTGAGGTCGACCATCGGGCCGACGACCATGAAGGCCAGCCGGGCCGTGGGTGAGAATCCGGTGAGCGAGGCCGCCACGAAGGCGTCGGCCTCGGAGCAGACCGCGAGGACGACGGCGAGCGCGGCCAGGAACAGCACGGACAGCCAGGGCGAGCCGGAGAAGGTGTCGAGGACGGAGCGCGGGACGGTCACGTTGAAGGTGGCCGCGGCCATCGCGCCCAGCACGAGGAAGCCGCCCGCGTGCAGGAAGTCGTGCTGGAAGCCGAGCCGGAACTCGGTGAGGCGGCTGTGTCCGTGCTGGTGTCCGGTGTGCCGGACGACCGGGCGCAGCCACTCGGTACGGCCGAGCCAGAGCCACAGCCAGCCCATGACGGCGGCGGTGGCGAGCGAGGCGAGCAGCCGGGCCAGCACCATGGCGGGGTTGCCGGGGAAGGCGACGGCGGTGGCGGTCAGCACGATCGGGTTGATCGCGGGCGCCGACAGCAGGAACGCGAACGCGGCGGCCGGGGTGACGCCCCGGCGGATCAGGCTGTTGGCGACCGGCACGGACGCGCACTCGCAGCCCGGCAGCACGACCCCGGCGATCCCGGCGACCGGGACGGCGAGCACGGCGCGCTTGGGCAGCACCTTGGTGAACAGGTCGGCCGGCACGAAGGCGTTGATGGCCCCGGACAGGGCGGTGCCCAGGAGGAGGAAGGGCAGCGCCTGCACGGTGATGGCCAGGCAGACGGTGCGCCACGCGGCCACGGCGGGGCCGTCGAGCCAGGGGGTGCCCGACAGCAGGAGGGCGCAGACCGCCAGTCCGAGGGCGGCGGCGAACACCGTCGCGGGCGGTGGTCTGCGCGGGCGGCGGCGCCGTCGCTCGGGTGGGTGGACGGCGGCCGGGGCCACCGCCTCCGTCACATCAAGCAGCTCATCCGTTTTTGGCATTTTTGCTCCGAATGTCTGATGTTGCGACAGAAGATAGTACGGTTCTCGCGTGATCAGCCGACTGTCCGTCACAATCGTCCGGGCGTGTCTGCGGGAGGGCCACGGCGGCAGCCCGACCGCCGTGCTGGACGAGGTGCCGCTGAGCGACGCCGAGCGGTGCCGGGTGCCGGTGCTCGTCGGAACCTCGCACGCCGTGTTCGTCGCGCCGCGCGGGTCCGAGGTGTCGCTGCGCTTCTTCACCGCCGAGGGCGAGCTGCCCGCCTGCGGCCACGGCACGGTCGCCGCCCTGGCGTTCCTCGCGGAGCGCGCCGGAGGTCCCGAGTACCGGGGCACCCTGCGCGCGGCGGGGCGTTCCTTCGCCGGACGGGCCGTACGGGAGGGCGCCCGGGTCCGCGCCGCCTTCGAACCCGGTCCTGTCGGGCTGCGGGAACCGACGACGGCCGAGCGCGGACTCGTCCTGCCGGCCCTGCGCGTCCCGCCCGGCGCACTCGCCCCCGGTGCCCGCGTGGCCTCGATCGGCCGCGAACGCCTGCTGGTCCCGGTCACCTCGCGCTCCGCGCTCACCGCGCTCGCCCCGCACTTCGACCGCCTCCGGGCGGCCTGCGACCGGTTCGGGTTCCTCGGCTGCTACGTCTACTCGGTGCCGACGCGCTCCGGCCGGATCGCGGCGCGCATGTTCGCGCCGTCGATCGGCGTCCCGGAGGACATCGCGAACGCCAACAGCACGGCCTGCCTCGCCGCCGACCTGGCCGACCGGGGCGTCACCGGGATCACCGTCGACATGGGCGACGCACTGGGCAGCCCGGCCACGATCACCGCGAGCGCGCGGCCGGTGCCGCAGGTAGGCGGCGTCGCGGAAGTCGAAGCTGCCGCAAGGGAGTTGGCCGTCTAGCGGGAACGGACCCGGGCCAGCACGGCACGGATCAGGTCGGCGCTGATCGTGAAGTGACTCCGCGCGATCTCCTCGGCGCGCTCCGGTTCGCCGGCCGCGATGGCCTCGTACAGGGCCCTGTGGTCCTCACCGCCCTGATGGAAGTGGGCCTGCTCGCCCTTGCCCCAGGGTTCGACCGGGAAGCCGAGGCTGATCCGGGCCAGCAGGTCCTGGCTGAGCATGACGATCTGCGGGTTGGCCGTGGCGACGCGGACGGCCTGGTGGAAGGCGCTGTCCGCGGTGTGCGCGTCGCGCTGGGTGCTGGCGGAGAGGTAGGCGGAGAGGGCGTCCCGCATGGCGTCGAGGTCCTCGGCGCGGCGGCGCCGGGCCGCGGTCGCGGCGACCATTCCCTCGACCAGCCCGCGCAGGTCGAAGAGCTGCTCGAACTCCTCCCAGCGGGGCAGCAGCGTGTGCCGGACGGCGGCCGCCGTCGACTCGGTCCAGCTGTCGCGGACGTAGGTCCCGCCGTTGCGGCCACGGCGGATCTCGACGACGCCGACGGCCTGGAGGCGGGCCACCGCCTCGCGCACGGTGGGGCGGCTGACCCGCAGCAGCCCGGTGAGTTCGCGCTCGGCCGGCAGCCGTTCGCCGGGCAGGAAGTCGCCGACGGCGATCGCGGTGAGCAGCCGGTCGGACACCTCGTCGACCGCCGAGGCCACCCGTACCGGGCGCAGCGCGGAGGACGGGGAACCGCCGAGGAGGACGCGGTCGAGCACGCGTGAGAACTCGTCCCCGGCTTCGGATGCCTCAGGTACGGATGTCAGTTGTCCTCCCCCTTCGGTGCCACTTCTGTAAACGGGCGCGGGCCACGTGAACTCGCCGTTACGTCTTGCCCAGCCGCCACTAAAAGGTCTTGTGCGCTGACCTTTTACCCAATCACCATCGCTGCCATCCGTCACATCCTTTTCCGTTTCCGCCATCGGCCGGCTCGCGTCCGGCCCCTCTGGGAGGCCCTCGCGTGGCGATTCCCGAACCGAACCACACCGGCACCGTCGACTTCAACGGCCGGTCGACCTGGTACCGGATCACCGGCGAACCCGGCCGGACCCCCTTGGTCGTCCTGCACGGCGGCCCCGGCGCCGGTCACAACTACACGCTCAGCATCGCGGGCATCGCACAGCAGGGACGCCCGGTGGTGCACTACGACCAGCTCGGCACCGGGCTGTCCACCCATCTGCCCGACGAGGGCGCCGACTTCTGGACCGTCCAGCTCTTCCTCGACGAACTCGACAACCTCCTCGCCGCGTTGGGCATCGCCGACGCCTACCACCTCCTCGGCCAGTCCTGGGGCGGCATGCTCGCCGCCGAGCACGCGGTACGCCGACCGGCCGGGCTGCGCGGTCTGGTCATCGCCAACTCCCCCGCGTCCATGGAGCTGTGGCTCGCGGCGGCGGCCGAACTGCGTGCCGCACTGCCGCCCGAGGTCCAGCGGACCCTGCTCGCCCACGAGGCGGCCGGGACCACGGACCACCCCGACTACCTCGCCGCCGAGCAGGTCTTCAACGAGCGCCATGTGTGCCGGCTGACCCCCAACCCGCCCGAGGTGCAGGCGACTTGGGAGAACATCGCGGCCGACCCGACCGTCTACCACACGATGAACGGGCCGAACGAGTTCCATGTCGTGGGCACCTTGAAGAACTGGTCGGTGATCGACCGGCTGCATCTCGTCGAGGCACCGACCCTGCTGGTGTCCGGGCGGTACGACGAGGCGACTCCCGAGACCCTGCGTCCGTTCGCCGACCACATCCCCGATGCGCGCTGGCACATGTTCGAGCACTCCAGCCACATGCCGCACGTCGAGGAGGAAGAGCTCTACCTCCGGGTCGTGGGCACCTTCCTCGACTCCGCCGACTGAGCAACCGCTCCCCGGCCCACCAACAGCCGTTTTCCCGACGGGAGTTCCCTGGATGTCCCGCAGCACCGGACGGGGCGCGTTCGCCGCCGCCACCGTCGCCCTCGCCCTGACCACCGCCGCCTGTTCGTCCTCCGGCAGCGACTCCTCCGCCGACCCGGCCGCGTCCTCGTCGGCATCCGCTTCCTCCGCCTTCCAGCCTCAGCACAAGGGCGGGACCCTGAAGCTGGTCGCCCACGCGGCGGCCGGCAGCTTCGATCCGCAGGTCAACTACACGCTCCAGTACTGGCAGTTGTACCAGTCGATGTACGACGGGCTGCTGTCGTTCAAGAAGGTCGGCGGCCAGGAGTCGTTCACGGTCGTACCGGACCTGGCCGCGGCGATGCCCAAGGTCACCAACGGCGGGAAGACGTACACCTTCACCCTCCGCAAGGGCATCACCTTCTCCAACGGCAAGGCGCTGACCACAGACGACGTGGTGGCGTCCTTCCAGCGCATCTTCAAGGTCTCCAGCCCCACCGCTGGCACCTTCTACAACGGCATCGTCGGGGCCGCCGCCTGCCTCAAGACACCCGCGTCCTGCACACTCAAGGGCGGGGTGACCGGCGACGCCGCGGCCGGCACGGTCACCGTCAACCTCACCGCGCCGGACTCCGAGTTCGCGTACAAACTCGCCGTCCCGCACGCCAGCATCGTGCCGAAGGACTCGCCGGTGAAGGACGCGGGCACGAAGCCGCTGCCGACGACCGGCCCGTACATGGCGGCCTCCTACGACCCGAACCGCGAGCTGAGACTGGTGCGCAACCCGCACTTCAAGGAGTGGTCGCGGGAGGCCGAACCGCAGGGATACCCGGACGAGATCGACTACACCTTCGGACAGACCGTCGAGTCCGAGGTCACCGCCGTCGAGAACGGCCAGGCGGACTGGATGTTCGACCCGCCGCCCGCCGACCGGCTCGACGAGATCGGCACCAAGTACACCTCCCAGGCCCATGTGAACCCGCTGACCGCGTTCTGGTACGCGACGCTGAACGTCAACACGGCCCCGTTCAACAACAAGTTGGCACGCCAGGCGATCAACTGGGCCGTCGACCGGTCCGCCGTGGTGCGGCTCTACGGCGGCACCAACCTCGCCTCCCCCGCGTGCACGATCCTGCCGCCGGGCTTCCCCGGGCACGTCGACTCCTGCGACTACACCAAGGGCGGCGGCAGGACCTGGACCGCCGCGGACCTCGCCACGGCCAAGGCGCTGGTGAAGCAGTCCGGTACCGCCGGGCAGGAGGTCGGCATCGTCGTACAGGACGACGACGTCAACAAATCGATCGGACAGTACCTACAGAGCCTGCTCACCCAGCTCGGCTACAAGGCGACGCTCAAGCCGCTGTCGGCGAACATCCAGTTCACCTACATCCAGAACACCAAGAACAAGGTCCAACTCGCCCTGACCTCCTGGTACCAGGACTATCCGGCGGCCTCGGACTTCCTCAACGTGCTGCTGTCCTGCGCCGCGTTCCACCCGGGCAGCGACTCCAGCATCAACATCTCGGGCTTCTGCGACAAGGGCGTCGACGCGAAGATGCAGACCGCGCTGAAGACCGCGCAGACCGACCCGACGGCGGCGAACACGCAGTGGGGCTCGATCGACCAGGCCATCATGCGGCAGTCGCCGGTCGTCCCGCTGATCAACCCGAAGCTCATCGACTTCACGTCGAAGCGGCTGGGCAACTACCAGTTCAGCAAGCAGTTCTACATGCTCGTCGGCCAGACGTGGGTCAAGTGAGCACCGCCGCACCGCAGTCGGTCACCGCGGAGGCCCGGCGCCCGCCGGGCCCCTGGCGGACGGCCGGCGCCGACCTCGCGCGCGACAGGCCGGCGCTGGCCGCGGCCGTCGTCCTCCTCGTCGTCGTCCTGGCGACCCTGTGCGCGCCGCTGTATGCGGCCCACATCGCGCACACCGACCCCTTCCAGTCCCATGTCTCCGGCACCACGGTCATCGACGGGAAGACGGTGCCGGTGCTCACCCCGAGCAGCACCGGCCTCGGTCTCGGCGTCACTCCGGTCGGCCCGACCTGGGACCCCGCCCACTACTTCCTCGGCGCCGACAACCAGGGCCGCGACGTCATGGCCCGCCTGCTCTACGGCGGCCGGACGAGCCTGTTCATCGGGTTCACCGCGGCACTGCTGACCTGCGCCCTCGGCACGGTCGTCGGAGTCGTCGCCGGGTACGCGGGCGGGATCGTGGACGCCGTCATCTCCCGTGTCCTGGACGTCATCTGGGCGTTCCCGGTGTACCTGCTGGCGATCTGCCTCTCGGTCGTCCTGCTCACCGACGGACTGCGCCTGGGACCCCTCACCGTCGAGGCGGGAAGCCTCTGGCTCCCGGTCGCGATCATCGCGGCGATCTATGTGCCGTACATCGCCCGCCCGTTGCGCGGTCAGGTGCTGGTGCTGCGCAACAAGGAGTACATCCAGGCGGCCGTGGGCTCGGGAGCGTCGACCGCGCGCATCCTGCGCCGCGAGGTGCTGCCGAACGTGCTGCCCACGGCCATCGTGTTCGTCCCGCTGATGACCGCGCTGGCGATGCTGACCGAGTCGGCGCTGTCCTTCCTGTCCGTCGGTGTGCAGGCGCCGGACGCCAGTTGGGGCACGATCATCGAGGACGGACTCGGGCTGCTCTACACCCGGCCCGCCGTGACCATCGCGCCCGGCCTGCTGATCGCGCTGACCACGGCGGCGCTCAACGTGCTCGGCGACGGAGTGCGGGACGCGCTCGATCCCGGCGCCCGGCTGCGCGGAGGGGTGTGAGGGCCGTGCTCCAGTTCGTCGTCAAACGCTTCGCGTCCGCCCTCCTGGTGATGTTCGCGATCAGTGTGCTGGTCTTCCTGATCTTCTTCGCCACACCGGGAGTCGACCCCGCGGCCCGCATCGCCGGCCGCAACGCCGACCCCGCCACGCTCGCCCAGGTCCGGCACTCCTTCGGCCTCGACCGGCCCATGCCGATCCGCTACCTGCTGATGATGCGTCACCTGCTGATCGACCGGGACCTGGAGTCGTTCGTCAACCGCGGCTCCCGCGTCATCCCGCAGATCGTGCAGGCCACCCCGGTGACCCTGTCGCTCGTCGTCGGCGCCGCGCTGATCTGGATGGTGGCCGGCATCGTCATGGGCACCGCCGCGGCGGCCCTGCGCGGCAGGGCCGCCGACCCGCTGATCATGCTCGTCGGCGTGGTCGGGGTCTCCCTGCCGGCCTACTGGCTCGGTGAGGTCGTCAACCTCATCACGCAGAAACAACTGCACGGCTCGGTGTTCTCCTGGGTACCACCACCGGGCTACGTCGGCCTCGCCCAGGACCCCGGCCAGTGGGCGCTGCACCTGCTCTTCCCCTGGCTGACGCTCGCACTGCTCTACGCCGGGATCTACGCCCGGCTGCTGCGCGGCGAGGTCGTCACCGCGCTGTCCGAGGACTACGTCCGCACCGCGCGGGCCAAGGGCCTCTCCGAACGGCGCATCCTGATCCGGCATGCCCTGCGCTGCTCGCTCATTCCCGTCGTGTCGCTGTTCGGCCTGGACTTCGGCGCGCTCGTGGGCGGCGCCGCGCTGCTCACCGAGGTGGTCTTCGGCCTCCCCGGCATCGGCAAGCTCACCTTCGACGCCCTCCAGAACCTGGACCTGCCCGTGATCATGGGGACCGTTCTGTACGCGGCGTTCTTCGTCGTCCTCGCCAACGCCCTGGTGGACATCCTGTACGCCCGACTCGACCCGAGGGCCCGCCATGCCTGACCAACCCCTGCTGGACGTACGCGACTTGCGGGTGTCCTTCCGTACCCGTCACGGCTCCGTCACCGTCGTCGACGGTCTGTCCTTCTCGGTGGCACCCGGCGAAATCCTCGGCGTCGTCGGCGAGTCGGGCTCCGGCAAGAGTGTCTCGATGCTGGCCGTGCTCCGACTGCTGACCAGTGCGAACGTCACCGTCGAAGGCGAAGTCCGCTTCCGTGGAAGGGACTTGCTCACGCTTCCCGACCAGGAGATGCGGGCGGTGCGGGGCCGGGAGATCGCCATGGTCTTCCAGGACCCGATGACCGCGCTCACTCCCGTGTACACCGTGGGCTGGCAGATCGCCGAGCAGATCCGGGCGCACGAGAAGGTGTCCCGCAAGGAGGCGCACGCGCGGGCCGTCGGCCTGCTCTCGGACGTCGGCATCCCCGACGCGGCCTCGCGCGCGAACGCCTATCCGCACGAGTTCTCCGGCGGTATGCGCCAGCGCGCGGTCATCGCCATGGCCCTCTCCTGCGGCCCCGCGCTCCTGATCGCCGACGAGCCGACGACCGCGCTCGATGTCACCGTCCAGGCCCACATACTCGACCTGGTACGGGAGTTGAACTCGGAGGGCTCGGCGGTGGTCCTCATCACGCACGACATGGGGGTCGTCTCGCAGATCACCGACCGGGTCCTGGTGATGTACGGCGGCCGGGCGGCCGAGGAGGGTCCGCGCCGAGCGGTGTTCCACGGGCCACGACATCCCTACACGTGGGGGCTGCTCGACTCGGTGCCCCGGGTGGGCGGACCCCGGCTGCGGCGGCTGCCCACCATCGCGGGGACGCCGGTGGCACCGGGGAACCTGCCCGAGGGGTGCGCCTTCGCGCCACGCTGCCGGCTGCGGCACGACCGGTGCGAGGAACGGCCGGTCCTCGGTGCCGGCACGCACCGCGACGCCTGCTGGCTGCCCGACGACGACCGCGACTCACTGCGCCTGACGGCACGGGCCGCGGCGACGGACGTACCGGACCTGGAACGAGAGGCGACGCCGTGAGCGCACAGCCCACAACGGCAGAGGTGCTGCTGCGCGCCTCGGACGTCACCAAGCACTACCCCCTGCGCCCGGACGGGTTCTCCCGGCACCGCAGGGTGCTCCGTGCCGTGGACGGTGTGTCGCTGGAAGTGCGCGCCGGTGAGACGCTCGGCATCGTGGGCGAGTCGGGCTGCGGCAAGTCCACGCTCGGCCGCTGCCTGGTCCGGCTCACCGAACTCACCTCCGGCCGCGTCGAGTTCGACGGACAGGACATCAGCACCCTGTCGACGCGCCGGCTGCGCCCGGTGCGTCCGGGGATGCAGCTGGTGTTCCAGGACCCGCAGGCATCGCTGAACCCGCGCCGGCGCGCCGGGGACATCGTGGCGGAACCACTGCTCGTGCACCGCTACGGCGACGGGGCCGCCGTGCGCCGTCGGGTGGCCGAGCTCTTCGACGTCGTAGGGCTGGCGGCGGCCCATCTGGACCGCTATCCGCAGGAGTTCTCCGGCGGGCAGCGGCAACGCATCGGTATCGCGCGGGCGTTGGCGACGAATCCGAAGCTGATCGTCGCCGACGAACCGGTGTCCGCGCTCGACGTGTCCATCCAGGCACAGGTGTTGAACCTGTTCGCGGATCTCCAGGAGGAGTTCGCGCTCACCTATGTCTTCGTCGCGCACGACCTCGGGGTGGTCCGCCATGTGTCGGACCGGATCGCCGTCATGTATCTCGGCGAGATCGTCGAACTCGGCGAGACGGAGGCCCTGTACAAGGAGCCGGCGCATCCGTACACGCAGGCGTTGCTTTCGGCGGTCCCGGACATCGACGACGGTGCGGACGTGCCGCGCCGCGAGCGGATCGTGCTGACCGGGGAGGTGCCCAACCCGGTGGACAAGCCGACGGGATGTCCCTTCCGCACCCGATGCCCGTACGCGCGTGAGCGATGTGCGCGGGAACGCCCGCAGCTGACGGAGACGACGTCCGGCCGCCACACCGCCTGCCACTTCCCCCTGATCGACTGAGGTCGCGGAGCGCGCACGCGGCATGATGGCCCCTATGCGCCTCCGTATCGACGCCGTCGACCTGCCCGGCCGTACCTTTCCCGCCTCCGCCGACGGTTCCGGCCCGGGGTACGACGACGTCCATGTCGCCGTGCAGCGCAAGGACCGGCCGGGCGAACTGCTCGATCCGCAGGCGGGGGACGCGGTGTCCGCGACCTGGACGCTGGAGTGCGCGACGCAGGCCACGCCGGACGGCATCGTGGTCGACGGCCCCTATGTGCAGCACCGGTTGGGCCGCCGGTTCGTCTATCTGTCGTGGGGCACGGTCGACGGCGACGGGGTCTTCACGATGTTCCGGCGCGCCAAGCTCATGCTCGACTCGGTGCCCGCCGACGTCCTGGCCGCCGCCGCGCACGAGGGCCTGCTCGTGGGCCGTCTCGGCCTGACCGACGCGAACGGCGGCCCGTTGTGCGCGCGGGTGGAACCTCCGCGCATCACGTGGACCGCCGCCACGCACTAGCCGTCGGTCAGGACGCCGAGTCCTTCTTGTTGGTCGCCGCCCGGTACGCCTGGGTCGGCGTCATCGCGACGCCGTTGAGGCTGACCGTCTTGTAGGTGCTGACCTTGGCGCAGGACTTCGACTGGTCGGCGGTCGAGGCCTGGGCGTTGGAGGTGGCCGCCTTGGTGTCGGCCGGGGCCGGGGACGAGGAGCTGCCCGGGAGGGTCGAGCCGCTGGGCCAGTCCGTGCCGATGACCAGGGTCAGACCGGTGCCGGTGCCCTGCTTGAGGTGCGAGGAGGCGAGGCCGATCGCCTTGGCCACGGTCTGGGCCTCGGCCTTCTGCCCGGTGCCGTAGGTGAGGGTGGTCGTGGTCGCGCTGACGGAGGCGTTGCCGGTGGTCGTCTCCGAGCTGAAGCCGCCGTCTATCAGGCCGGTGGCGACGGTGGAGGCCCGGCCGCTGATGGTGGTGCCGTTCTCCACCGTCACGGCGATCTGCGCGGCCGGTACGGCGGCTGCCGTGGCGGTCGCGGTGGCCGCCGCCGACTTCTTGCCGGACGAGCTGGTCAGCGACTGGTCGTTGGCGATCGTCGCGAACAGGCTCTTCGCCGCGGCGGCGGGCACGACCCGGTTGGCGTTGGTCGGGTCGGCGCCGGTCTGCATCGTGGTGAACGTCATGCGCTTCGTCGGGACCTTGTCCAGGTCCGCGGCGAGCCCGATGAGCTTCTTCACGCTGCCGAGGCCGGTGTCGACGGTGAGCGCCTTGGTCGCCGCGTCGGCCAGGTTGTAGACCGCCGAGGGGTTGGTGAGGGTGCCCGCGCTCTTGAACTTGCGGATCATCGCGCTCAGGAAGAGATGCTGGGAGACGGTACGGCCGAGGTCGCTGCCGTCACCGAAGCCGTGCCGCGAGCGGACGAACTCCAGCGCGGCGGTGCCCTTGAGGGTGTGGGTGCCCTTGGCGAGCTTGAGGTGCGAGTAGGTGTCGTAGACGTCGGCGTCGACGCACACCGAGACCCCGCCGACCGCGTCGGACATCTTCACCACACCGGAGAAGTCCATCTGCACGAAGTGGTCGATGGTGATGCCGGTGAGCGCGTGCACGGTCTTGACCTGGCATGCCTGCCCGTACTGGAGGGCGCTGTTGATCTGCCCGTAGTAGCCGGACGTCGACTGGCCGCTCTTGGGGTCCTTGCAGGCGGGGACCTGGGTCATGGTGTCGCGCGGGATGCTCATCACGGTGGCGTTGGAGCGGTCCGCCGAGATGTGCACCACCATCTCCACGTCCGCGTTGCCGTTGCCCGACTGCACGCCGGTCTGCGAGCAGCCGCCGCCCAGCTTGCAGTCGGCCGCGCTGGTGCGGCCGTCGCTGCCCATCACCAGCAGGTTGATCGGGGTGCGGCCGAAGGCGTCGGCCTTCTCCTTGCCGCCCGCGCCGTCGTCGATCGGGACGCTGTTGATGTTGCCGTTCAGGTGCTCGTAGAACCACCAGCCGGCGCCCGCGGTCGCCATGATCACCACGGACAGGGATATCGCGCTGACCTTCAGCACCCGCCTGCCGCGCGGGGGCGGCTTGCGGCGCGAGGCGGCCCGGCCGGCCGCGCGGGACCCGCCGCGCGGCGCCTGGCGGGCCGCGGCGCGGGAGGCGGCCCGGCCGCCGGTGGGCAGCGGCTCGTCGGCCTCACCCGCCCGCGGTCTGGGCACCCCTCGTGTGCGGCTGCGCGTGGCGTGGCCCACGGGGCCGTCCCCGAGGTCGGTCATCTGGCACTCCCACAAAACGGTCGGGCCGTTCAGGCCGTCGGTGCTGCGGCCAGGGGGCGCGCGGCCGTGTCAGGTCGGACGAGGCGGGATTCCCGCCGCGCTTGCGTGGTTGCGCAATATAACAATCTCAGATGAGAACACCGCAGGGGCTTTCTCATTTACGGACTTTCATTTTGCGTCAAGGTCGGTCAACTGGTGGGAATGCGGGCGGTGGTGATGGTCATCGGGGTACCGGTGACGGCGATGAGATAGAAGCGCGGATGCGAGCCGCCCGGCACCCGCCGGACACCGCCGGGCGGCGTCACCAGATACGTGGCGGAGGCGTGCGGGGCGAGGGACGCCGGGCCGCCCGAGGCGGTCCACCAGTCGGAGGCGCCCTGGCCCAGACGGCTGGCGAAGTGGGGGGTGAGCCGGGTGCCGGTCGTGTTGACGACCTTGGCGACGAGCCGGGTGATGTCACGGTGCCCGGAGCGCTGGACGATGTCCGCCGTGACGTTCATGCGCAGCGGCGGCGGACTGGCCGCGGCGATCGTCACACACACGACGGCGGGCGCGAGCAGCCCCGCGGCGAGCACGGCCCGGACCGGGCGTGCGGTCAGCCGCGGGATACGGGGCTGCCAGGCCGAGGCGAGCGCCGAGGCGGGCACGGTCGCGGCTGCCGCGAGCCACAGCGGGGTCATCATCAGGAAGTAGCCGTCCTGCGACCGGGTGGCCAGGTAGAAGCTCAGCCAGGGCAGCACGGTGATCGCCGGGCCGAGCCGCCGCACGAACAGCAGCGTGGCGGCGAGCAGGCCGAACAGGAGCAGGAGACTGCCGTAGGAGTAGTAGTCGAGGTGCCTGCTGCCCGCGGTGAAGTAGTACGAGATCCCCATCAGGCCCTGGCCGTGCAGGATCGCCTTCTGGGTGATCGGGAGCAGCAGTCCGTGCAGCCAGCTGGAGAAGTCCTCGGCGGCGAAGTAGGCGTTGATCGCGGCCCAGGTCAGGGCGGCGGTGCCGGTGTAGCGGGCGACCACGCCGAGGGCGAGGCGCGGGCCGAGGTCGCCGCGGCGGACGGCGTAGAGGCCGACGAGGAGGAACGGCGTGAGGAACCAGGCGAGTTGCTGGGTGGCGCAGGCCGCGCCGAGGCACAGCGCCTGGAGCACTCCGGGCAGGCCGAGCCGCCCGCCGGCTCCGGTGTCGGGCCACCTCACCACCACCGGGATGAGAAGGACCAGGGCGAGGACGGCCGGGTAGCCGGAGTAGGCGTAGCCGGGCAGGAAGCCGAAGCCGAGGCACACGGCGGTGGCGGCGGGCCGCCAGGGGGCCGGGAGCAGCAGCCACAGCAGGACGGCGCCCGCGAGGAGCGCGCCGGTGGTCACGAGGGTGGCGGCGGCCGTCGAGTGGACCACGGCGTGCACGGGGGCGGCGATCAGCGCGGTCAGCGGCGGGTAGCCGTAGGTGTAGTCGGCGCCGCCCGACATGGTCTTGGTGATGCCGACGGAGGAGGAGTCGAAGAGCCAGGGCCAGGGCTGGCCGTAGACGGGGTGGCCGTGCAGGATCTGGTTCGCGGCCTGCGCGGTGAGCACGCCCTCGTCGGTGCCGGCGTGGTCGAGCCAGTAGCCGCAGAGCACCAGCACCACGGCGAGGACCAGTACTCCGGCGTCGACCCTGGTCAGGGCGCGGCGGGTGCGGGTGGTGAGGGCGAGGACACCGGCGACCAGGATCCCGGCGTAGCAGACGGAGATGATCCCGGCGACGGGCGGATGGGAGGTCATCGCCCTGGTCCAGGCGTCGCGGGTGCCGATGAACAGGCTGATCGTGGCGATCAGCGTCATCCCCCGGTGCAGCTGCTGCGGTGCGGCGGGCCCGGCGGTGGGCGGCCGGGTCAGCGGCGGCCCGGCGGTGGCGGGCGCGTCACGGCGCCGCAGTCGCAGACCGCCACCGGCGCGGGGACCGTCATCCATGGCGTCCTTCTCCTCCTCGTTCCGCCCTTGTCCGCCGGCGGTTCACGCCGGGGCCACCTCTACTACATGTCGTAGAGGTGAAGGGAGCCGTCGAGGTTCACCAAGGGAAGGGAAGAGCTGGGCAAGAAGCGTGGCCGCGACGGGCGGTGCCTCAGTCGATCCGTGCTCCCGCGCCGCCGACGTGGACACGCCGGTCGCCCGCGCGCAGCGTCACGGTGAGTTCGCCGGGGCGGCCCAGGTCCGCGCCCTGGTGGAGCGTGAGGACGGACTCCCCCGGGACCAGGCCGAGTTCGCGCGCGTAGGCACCGAACGCGGCTGCCGCCGCGCCGGTCGCCGGGTCCTCGACGACACCGCCGACCGGGAAGGGGTCACGGACGTGGAAGACGGTGGCCGACTCCCGCCACACCAACTGGACGGTGGTCAGGTCCAGTCGGTGCATCAAGGCTTCGAGGCGGGCGAAGTCGTAGGCGAGATCCGCGAGTCGGGCACGGGTCGCCGCGGCGAGCACGAGATGGCGGGCGCCCGCGAAGGCGATCCGGGGCGGGAAGGCCGGGTCGAGATCGGCCCGCGGCCAGTCGAGCGCGGCGAGCGCCTCGGCGAGCTCGGCGTCGGCGATCTCCTCGATGTGCGGTTCCACGCTGGTGAGGGTGGCCCTCAGCGTGCCGTTCTCCTCGGTCACCTCCACCGGTACGGTGCCCGCGCGCGTCGCGAACACCAGCTCCCCCGTGCCGGTCCGCTCGGCCAGCGCGACGGCGGTCGCGACGGTGGCGTGCCCGCAGAACGGCACCTCGGCCTTGGGGCTGAAGTACCGGATGCGGTACGCCCGTCCCTCGGGACCGCCGAGGCCCTCCGGGGGCGGGGTGAGGAACGCGGACTCCGAGTATCCGAGTTCGGCGGCGATGGCGAGCATGTCGGTGTCCGCCAGGCCGGTGGCGTCCAGGACGACGCCGGCGGGGTTGCCCCCGGACGGGTTGCTGGAGAAGGCGGTGTAGCGCAGCACCTCGGGCCGCGGCGCGTTCGTTGTCATGCCGGTGGCAACACGGGGGCCGGCCGCGGCCATTCCCCCGGGGTCGTCGCCTCGCGCGGAGGGTTCACGAGTCGAACCAGCGCAGCCAGATGGGCACGTCGGTCCCCGCGTGCCACCGGTCGCTGGCCGCCCGCCGCAGTTCCGGGGTGGTCAGCGCTTCCTCGCGGGTGAGCCAGTCCAGGTACCACTCGCCGAAGCCCGCGGGCTGTCCGTCGTCGTTCAGGAGCGGGTTGAGGCGATCGCAGGTGGCGCGTCCGTCGAACCACATCGTGCCGCGCATGGGCCCGCCGAGCACAAGGACGGTGGAGAAACCGCAGCCGTCGTCGCGGAGCCGTACGGTCCCGTGGGTCCGCGCGTCCTCGGCGGCGTCGGCCGCTTCCCGCCAGGTCTCGTGAGCGGCCCGGAAGTCCTCGGCGGAGGCGTACCGCTCCTCCCGCGGTTCGGCCAGCCAGACGTCCTCGCTCGCCGCGAGGGCGGTGTCGTGATCCGGGAACGGAAGGCGCAGGTGCGCGAGGTCCGCGGGGTGGTCGCCGTCCCAGTGCCAGCCGTCCGGGCCGGGCCGCAGCGTACGGACCCGGCCGCCCGCACTGACGCGCAGCAGGTACGCGCGGTAGTCCCCGGGGAACTCCACACCGAACTGTTCCTCGGCCCGGCGCACCTGCGTCTCGCTCAGAGCCGGCGGCAAGGCGGTGTCGGCCGGCCCGTTCCGTCGCGCGTGGAGCGCGATGGTCCGCTCGCGGACACCGGTCCAGTTCACCGTCGGCATGCCCGGCAAGATAGCCGTCCACCCGCCGAACCGCGACGGCGGGCCCGGCGTGCGTCGGCGCCGCCGTCCGGCCGCCACCCCCGTGGACGGCCGGAGCCCGGCGGCTCGCGCGGTGGTGGGTCAGGCCGGGGTGTCGGCGTCCTGCGCGGCGGCCGTGAACGCCTCGGGGCCCTGCTCCGCGGCGGCCGGGTCCATCCACATGACCTGCCAGCCGTGGCCGTCGAGGTCGTAGAAGCTGCGCGAGTACATGAAGCCGTAGTCCTCGGCGCCGTCGACCTCGGTGCCACCCGCCGCGAGCGCGGCGGCGCTGACCGAGTCGACCTCCTCACGGGACGACACGCTGAAGCAGTACAGCGCCAGGGTGTGTGTGGTGGGATCGGCCATCGGCAGCTTGGCGAACTCCGCGAACCTCTCGCGGGTGAGCAGCATGACGAAGGCCTGCTCGCCGACCAGCATGCAGGCGGCGCTCTCGTCGGTGAACTTCGGGTTGAAGTCGAACCCGAGCCCCGCGAAGAACGCCTTGCTGCGCGGGAGGTCCACGACGGGGATGTTGAGGAACAGCATGCGGCCGGGGTGTGCGGGAGTGGTCATGGCGGGTCTCCGGTCAAGGGCTCGACGGTGCTCGATGGTGTACGTCGGGGTAGACCGGCCCGGCCCGCGAAACTCATCGGAGGTCGCCGGAGGATTTCGGAGATCGCCGGAGAAACCTCGTCGGGGCCCGGCCGGCGTGGTGTGCCGGTCGGGCCCCGGTGGTGTGTCCGTACCGGCCGTCACCTCCCGGCGATCGACTCCACCCAGCTGATGAAGTTGGTCGTCGAGTCGCCGGTGCGCTCGGCCATGGTGTGCGCCTGGGCCCACACCGTGGCGAAGTCGACGTCGCGGACGCCGTAGTTCCGCAGGGCCAATTGGAGGTTGATCTCGGTGGTGTTGGCCGTGTCGCCCTGCATGATGCCGGTGCGGATGCGCCAGTGCCGTGCCACCTTGGACCGCCGGTAGCCGGCGAAGGCGGGCGAGAGGAAGTACAGCGGGTTGTACGCCTCGCCGCGCCAGGCCATGTCCTTGCCCACGCTGTCCTTCTGCGCGAAGTCGCTGTCGTAGGCCGCGGCGCCGTAGGCGGAGTCCCAGTCGGCGTAGGTGGCGTACTTCGTCTCGTTCGCCTTGACGACGTCACGGGAGAGCGGCGCGAAGTGCGCGGGGGCGTTCAGTCCCATGGCGAAGACGCCGTTCTCGGTCTGCCCGCGCGAGTACCCGTCGAACGCGCCGACCGGCTTGTTCGCGTTCTTCTGGCTGTTGACGAAGCCTTCGAGGCCGGACACCGTGGCGGTGTTGCTCGTGGCGTCGTAACTGACCCATGTACTGGCGGTGTTGAGGTAGGCGATGTAGTCGTCGACCGTCTCGTACGTCGTCGAGGTGCCCGTCTGGCCCGATCCGGGCGGGCCGCCCATCGTCGTGATCGTGTACGGGAAGGTGTTGTCCGACAGGAAGTCGTTCAGCGAGGTGGTGATCACCTCGATCAGGTGGTCGTAGTAGCTGCCCGCCAGGTGGACGCCGTCGGCGGAGCCGGTCAGCTCCAGGCGCCGGCCGTGCTCGTCGCGCAGCCCCAGCCGGTTGACGTACGCGGGCCAGGCCTTGGCGAGGTCCGTCGAATAGGCGCTGGTCCAGGTGCCGGAGGCGCGGGTGCCGGTCGAGGCGAACTGGCCCATGTTCCACTCGTAGGAGAGGTTGGCCTCTTCCAGGTTGGTGATCGGGCACCAGGCCATGACGCCGGCCACCGCGTCGCTGAGGGGGCGGCCGTGGGCGTCCTCCATCGCCGCGCCGATCGTGCGCAGGTAGGGGTGGTACAGGGGGCTGTCGCCGGACGTGCCCGCCACGGTGTCCTGGGCGCCGCCGCCGCTCATGCCGAACAGGACGATGTCGTCCGTGCTGCCGGGCAGGACGCTCCGGTTGTACCGCAGGTACCGGACCGCGGCCTTCAGGTCGGTGACGCCCCAGGGGGCCGCGTCGGAACGGGTGCTCGTGGAGCTGTCCCGGCCGCGCAGGCCCGGCCACACGTAGATGAGCCCGGCGTCGAGGTACTGCGAGACGGCGCTGTAGCTGTAGGACGTGGCGGGCCCCTGGTGGGCGTAGCCCGGGGTGTTGACCGGGATCACGATCGGCGCGGTGCCTCCTGTGTACCGGCCTGCGGTGCCCTTGCGGTTGAGCTTCGCGGTGTACGTGGTCCCGTCGCTGTTCGCGGTGGCCGTCAGATAGGCGCCGGGCACGTAGATCGACAGGTTCTCGTAGTCCGTGGCGGCCGGGTTCGCGACGTACACCTTCCCGATCTGGTAGTACACGTCGTTGGTCGCGTCGTACGACCAGGCGGTGGCATCGAACTCCAGCGAGTACGCCGAGGACGTGCCCGACGAACCGCTCGACGAACCGCTCGACGACGAGGTGGCGGCGAAGGCCGTGCCCGCCGAGCCCTCGGCGACTGGGAACGCGGCGACTGCGGCGACGGCCGTGGCGCTCCGGATCACAGTTCTGCGATTGACGTCCACCCGTGGACCTCCTTGTAGGCGGCTTGCGCGGTCGCGTCCCAGACTGGCGTTCAGGGGTCCTCGATTGTTAACAATTTCGATGATAATTCTGTTAGAAGTGTTACGGCAGTGCTTCCTCGGCCTCCGCTTCCGCGACGAGCGCGGCGATCACCATGCGCAGGGGGGCCAGTTCCGCCGGGGTGGGATCGGCCGGTTCGCGCGGCGCCCGCGCGGCCGGGGTCACCGCTGGAGTCGCGTCTTCGGGGCCGGGCGCGGCTGCGGCGCGGGCGAGGAGCGCCCCATGGTCGGGCGGCGGGGTGCCGAGACCGTCGCCGAGCGCGCGCAGTGCGGCGGCGAGCGAGGGCCGAGGGAAGGGGAAGTCCACGGGGAGCAGACCGGCCTGCGCGGTGTGGTCCTCGCCGCGGAAGTCCAGGGTCCAGCCCTCCCAGCCCGGCAGCGGCCAGTCGTGCACGCCCGCCACGGTCTGCACCGCCCAGAGCGAGACCATGCGGGCGTCCGGGTCGAAGTGGACGCCCCCGTACGGCATGTCGGTGAGCACGGGGGTGGCCGGCGACGCGGCGAGATGGCCGATCAGGCCGGGGCCGCCTGCGAGGTGTTCGATCGGCTCCCAGTCGCTGCCCCACGCGCGGACGCTTCCGTCGGGCAGCCGCAGGGAGGCGACGGAGTGCGGCTCGCCGTACTCGGTGTACGCGAACCCAGCCGGTTCGAAGGTCTCGAACCAGCCCGGCGTACGGGCCGCCTCCCGCCCCAGGCCCAGGTGCCGGGTCAGGTCGCCCAGACCGTCGTGCGCGAAGCGGACGTCCCAGCCGGGCCAGGTCCGGACCAGTACGGCACGGGCGGCGAGATGGTCGGCCCAGCCGTCCGGGGAGGCGAACCAGAGCAGGGTCCGGCGGTCGTGGTCGACGAGCGCGGCGCCCTCGCACCACACATCGTCGAGCCACTGGTCGATCTCCCGGTCGGCACGGAAGCGGCGCGTCGCCGCCGCCGGACCGGCCAGCAGATCGTCGGCGACCCGGCCGGCGGCCCAGTGCGAGTAGTACCGCCGCCAGGTGCCGTTCTCGACCACCACGTACTGCGCTCGTGCTCCCATGACCGGCGAGGCTAGCGCCGCCGCACGACGATCGACGCACCGGACGCGGACCCGCCCGGAGCCTTGTCGCCCACGGCTCGCGAATCTAGACTCGCAGCAAATGAAGTAAGTTCAGTTCAGGTGTGGCGACGGGCGCTGGGAGCGATTCATGACGGGTTCCTCGGACGGCAGGACCTGCCTCGTCACCGGCGCGGGGCAGGGCATCGGGCGGGCGATAGCGGTCCAGCTGGCCCGGCAGGGCGCCTCGGCCGTGGCGGTCGCCGACCGGACCCGGGACACGGCCGCCGAGACCGCGGAGCTGGTGCGCGCCGCCGGGGCGCGGGCCGAGGTGATCGTCTGCGATCTGCGCGTTCGCGACAGCGTCGCCGACATGGTGACCCGCACGGCGGAGGCCTTCGGCGGACTCGACGTCCTCGTCAACAACGCCGGCGTCATCGAGACCGCGTTCACCACCGGACCGGACCGCGCCGTCGACACCCTGCCCGAGGCGGTCTGGGACGCGGTCTACGAGGTCAACCTCAAGGCGGTGTGGCTGGCGACCAAGTTCGCCGCGCCGTATCTGCGCCGCTCACGGCGCGGGCCCGCCATCGTCAACACCGCCTCCGTGTCCGGCCTCACCGGCTTCCCCGACGCGCCGGCCTACGGCGTCACCAAGGCCGGTGTCATCCATCTGACGAAGGTCACCGCGGTCGACCTCGCCCCGGTGCGCTGCAACTGCCTCTGTCCCGGCGTCGTCGACACCCCGCTCGCCCAGGACCACTTCGCCGCCGCGCCGGACCGGGCCGCCATGGAACGCGAGCTGACCGCACCGCAGTTGGTCCGCCGGCTCGGCCGCCCGGAGGAGGTCGCCCGCCTGGCCTGCTTCCTGGCCGGTGACGACGCGGCGTTCATCACGGGAGCGTCGTACGTCATCGACGGCGGCGCGCTCGCGTGGCGCGGCGTACATAACTGACCCTCCAAACAAGGCATGTGAGACACCATCAGACACAGACAGGGGTTTCCGATGCAGTCGAGGCTGGCCGGGAAGACGGCGCTGGTGACCGGTGCCACCGGAGGGATCGGCGACGCGGTCGTACGACGGCTCGCGGCCGAGGGGGCGACGGTCGTGGTGACCGATCTCGATGCCGGGCTCTGCGAGAAGCTCGCCGAGGAGGTCGGGGGCGGTGCCCTCGGGCTGGCCCTGGACGTCTCGGACGAGTCGGCGTGGCGTGCCGTGGTCGCCACCGCGACCGCCGCGCTGGGCGAGCTGAACGTGCTGGTCAACAACGCCGGGATCGCCACGATGCACACGGTCGAGACCGAGACCGTGGAGTCCTGGGAGCGGGTGCTGAGCGTGACCCAGACCGGGGTGTGGCTCGGCATGAAGCACGGCGGCCCGTCCATCGAGCGATCCGGCGGCGGCTCGATCGTCAACGTCGCGTCGATCTTCGGCACGGTCGGCGGCTTCGGCGCCCAGTTCTCGTACCACGCGGCCAAAGGCGCCGTACGGCTGATGACGAAGAACGCCGCGCTGCACTGGGCGAAGCGCGGGGTCAGGGTGAACTCGCTTCACCCCGGCTTCATCGAGACACCCCGGTCGCGCGAACTCTGGCGCGGCACACCCCGGTTGACCGCGATGCTGGAGGGGACCCCGCTCGGACGGCTGGGGACACCCGAGGAGGTGGCCGCCGCCACGGCCTTCCTCGCCTCCGACGACGCGAGCTTCATGACGGGGTCCGAGCTCTACGTCGACGGAGGCTGGACCGCACGATGAAGTGAAGTGGGGTGAGGTGACCGGTCGCCACGGTGGGACGACCCGCCGGCGCAGAGGGGCGACCGGTCGGCGCGGTCAGCCGGTCGGTGTGCGCGCCGTTGTGCTCGTCGTTGTGCTCGTCGGGCGTCGACCGGCCGTCGCCGTGTACCGGTCGACCCCGTCGGTCCGTGCGGACCGGGCCCGTCCTCGGTCCACCAGCACGTCCAGGTGCGCCGCCGTCTCGTTGACGGCCAGCATCCGGTCGAAGGTGCCGAGGTCCGTGAAGGGCACTCTGCGCCGGGTCCAGCCGAGGTCTCCCGCCACCTCGTACGCGGTGCGGGCGCGGTCGCCGAGGGCGGCGCGTGCCTCCGCGAGCCGGTCGTCGTGGTGGGCCAGCAGTTCGCCGACCCGGGCGTGCACGCTGTCGCCCACCGGGCCGTGCGCGGGCAGGAGCCGGGCGTCGGCGAGGGTGGTCATCAGGTGCAGCGAGTCCAGGTAGTCGCCCAACGGCAGTGCGGGGCCGCCGAGTTCGAAGCCGATGGACGGGGTGATGTGCGGCAGGACGTGGTCCCCGGAGAACATCAGCCCCCGTGCCCGGTCGAGGTAGACGACGTGCCCCTGGGTGTGGCCCGGTGTCGGTATCACCGTCAACCGCGTCTGTCCGAAACGGAGTTCCTCCGCGTCCAGCCAGCGGTCCGGTGCCTCCCAGACGCTCGCGTCGAAGGCGCCGTCGTACATCGCGGCGACCCGCTCGGCGAGTTCGTGGGCCCCGGCGCGGCGCAGTGTCTCCAGTGAGCCGATCGGCGCGTCCGTGCGCAGCTCGCCCAGCAGTTCCAGGCCGTTCCGCTCCCCCGCGCCGAGGTGGACTCGGGAGCCGAGCAGTCTGCGCAGTTCGACGGCCTGGGTGTAGTGGTCGCGGTGGATGTGGGTGACCAGGATGTGGTCGATCTCGCCGAGATCGTGGCCGAGTCGGGCCAGCGCGTTCTCAAGTGCCGTGCGGGACTCGGGAATCGACCAGCCGCCGTCGATCAGGACCAGTCCCTCGGTCAGCCCTTCCAGCGCGTAGACGTTGACGGCCCGCAGTCCGTCCTCCGGCAGCGGGAGCGGGATGCGGTGGACCCCGGGCCGTACGGTCTCGGGTTCCGGCCGCGCCCAACGGCCGCGGTCGAGACGGGAGTCGCGGGTCGTGGGGGTGGTCATGCGTCTCCTTGCCGGTGGTGCCCGGGGTGCGCGGTGAGTCCCGCGTGCAGGTCGTGGGCGAGCGCGCGGGCGCCGGAGCGGTCGAGCTTGCCCACCGTGGTCTGCGGCAACTCGTCCACGGTGAAGGCGAATTCGGGCCACTTGGCCTTGGACAGGCCGGTGCGGGCGAGGTGTGCGGTGATCTCGTCGAGGCCGAGTTCGCCGGCGCCGTCCTCGACCACGACGAGCACGGCGGCGCGTTCGCCGAGGAGCGGGTCCGGTACGGGGGCCACACAGGCGCGCGCCACCGCCGGGTGGGTGGCCACGGCGCGCTCGATCTCGGTGATGTCGAGGTTGCGCCCGCCGCGGATGATGACGTCCTTCTCCCTGCCCATGATCGTGACCGTGCCGTCCTCGCCGGTCACCAGCAGGTCGCCGGTGGGGAAGAAGCCGTCCGCGGTGAGAGCGGGCGGTTCGACCTTGCCGTCACGGGCGTAGCCGAGGAAGAGGGAGGGGCCGCGGACCTGGGCGCGGCCGGTCGTCCCGGGGCCGAGCGGGGTGCCGTCCGGGGCGACGGCCCTGAGGTCGGTGCCGGGGAAGGGCCGTCCGTCGCGGCCGAGGCGGATCTCGTCGGGGTCCTCGGGCCGGGGCGAGGTGTGCCCGAGGCACTCCGACATGCCGAAGACGCGCAGGATCCGCGTCCCCAGGGAGCGTTCGGCGCGGGCGAGCGCCCCGCGGTCCATGGGGCCACCGCCGACGGTGATCGCGCGGAGTCCGTGCAGGACTTGCGAACCGGCCGCGGCGGAGCCCAGTTGAAGGGCCATGGTCGGTACGCACATGGTCCACCGGACGTCGTGGGCGGCCATCCGCGCGAGTGCCTCCTCGCGGTCCCAGCGGCCGGCGAGGACGAGCGGCCCGCCCAGCATGAGGGCGAGGCAGACCCCGAAGCAGTAGGCGGCGGTCGAGGAGAGCGGGACGACGGCGGCCACCGCGTCCCCCTCGCGCAGTCCGTTGACGTCGGCCGTGCACGAGCAGGCGTACCGCAGGGCGCTCTCGGACTGGACGACGCCCTTGGGCCGGCCGGTGGAGCCGGAGGTGAGGCCGATGAGGCTGCCGCCGGACCAGCGGGAGACATCGCGCGGGCCGAGTCCGGCGCGGACCGTCCAGCCGTCGAGGGCCTCGGCGGTCACCGCGGCCGGCAGGGCGGGGACGGCGTCCCACTCCTGGATCGCGGACGGTTCGGCGACCAGGACGTCCGGCCGGATGTCCGCCACGGCGGCGGTGAACTCGGCGCGGGTCGTGTGCCGGTTGACGAGGGCCAGGACCCCGCCGGTCAGGCCCACGGCGAGGGTCGCCGCGACCGTGCGCCAGGAGTTGTCGGCCTGGAGGAGCACGGTGCCGCCGGATGTGCCGTCCGGAGTCATCGCCTGGGCCAACTCGTGTGCCCGCCGCAGGAGTTCACGCGCGCCGTGCGGTCCCTGGTCGTCGACGACGGCCGTGAAGTCGGCCCGGTCGGACCGCTGCTGGAACTCCCGTACTGTCTGTCGCATCCGCTTCCTCGCCTCGTTGCGAAGGGGGCGCTCCGGGGTGGCCCCGGTCATGCCCCGGTGTGCCCCGCGCCCCGCGCCGGGTCGGCGTACAGCTCCGCCTCGCCGCCCATGACGGCGATCCGGCGTCCGCGCATGCCGCCGACCTGGGCGACGGCCGCGGCCCACTCCGGGCTGGCCAGGGCCGCACGAAGGTCCTCGGGGGTGTCGAAGCCCAGGACGGAGAGGCCGTCCCAGCCCTCCGAGCGCGGTTCGAGGGCCGTGTCGATGTCGGTGTGCCGCCAGGACCGCAGTCCGGGCAGGCGCCGGGTGAGTTCGGCGTGCTCGGTGCGCCACCAGGCGATGAACCGTTCGTGGGTCCACTCGGGCGGCCGGGCGGCCAGCAGGACGAGGTTGTACATCGCGGCTCTCCGTGTCTCCTCAGGTGAACAGGACGGCGGGCGAGCGTCCGATCAGCAGCCGCCGCACCCGGCCCGCGTCGTCCAGCCGGGCCGAGGCGACGAAGGTCGCCTCCGGTACCCCCGCCCTGCGTACCTCGCCGAGGTACAGCTCGTCGCGGCCGACGACGGATCCGGTGAGCAGGTGGTGGGTGCGGGTGCCCACCTCGCGCTGGGCGAGATAGCCCTCCATCTCGGCCCGGCCGCCGTGGAAGTCGGTGCCGGCGTCGCCTCCCGTGGAGAACAGGATGGAGAAGGAGAAGTCGTCGCTGATCAGGCCGAGGATACGGTCGGCGTCGTCGCTGTCGAGGATCCCGAACCAGGTGGTCAGGAACGGCGCGGCGGACGCGGCCGGCGCGCTCACGGCCGGTCCACGAGGTCGAAGTCCGGGGTGAAGAACGACTGGTAGCGCGCCATCAGCCCGGCCGGCGACACCCGTACGGCCGACAGGAAGGCCCCGCTGGTCACGCCGTCGTCGACGACGAAGCCGTACGCCGTCTCGACGTCGCCGTCGACCGAGTAGCGGACGATCTCGTGTCTGCGGTCCACCGCGTTCCGGCCGGCGAGGTAGCCGGCGAAGTCCGCGCGGGACGTGCCGGCGCGTCCGCCGCTCGGCAGCGTGATCAGGAACCGGAAGTCGGGTTCCAGGAGTTCGAGGGCCTTTTCCGGGTCCTGGCCGTCCATTCTGGCCATGTATTCGCGAAGCACCATTGCCGATCGCACTCCCTCAGCGTCACATTCCCGGCATCTTCAAACAACCTGAGTTCAGTTCAGTTTGACTGTAGGACGGGTGCCCCGCCGCCGACAAGGGGCGGGGCGGGGACTATTCGGCGACCATCCGCACCACGCATCCCTCGATCATCTCGCTGATCTCCGAGAGGGGGATCGCGCCGGTGGGGCGGTACCACCGCCACACGCTGACGATCATGCCGAGGACGGCCAGTCCCAGCGTGTGCGCGTCGCGGAGCGGGAAGGCGCCCTTCGACATGCCGCGCATCAGCAGGCTCGTCCAGTCCCGCTCGACCATCTGCACCAGCTGGCGGGCCGCGACGCGCTCGGTCTCCTCGCGCTTGGACCTGCGCGGGGTGGCGAGCAGGGACATGTTGGCCTGGAGGATGCGCATCTGGCGGATCTCCTGCTCGGTCACGGCGAACGCGGACCGCACCGCCGCCCGCACCTCCTCCACCGGGTCCGTCTCGTCCTTCGTCGCCTCCACGAACTGGTCGTGGGAGCGCTGGAGTTCCAGTCGCATGATGGTGAGCAGGCAGTGGGCCTTGGACTCGAAGTAGTGGTAGAGCGCGGTCTGCCCGATGCCGACCCGGTCGGCCACCTCGGACCACTTGGTGTTCTCGTAGCCGTCCTCGCCGAACCGCTCCACGGCCGCCACGAGGATCGCGCCACGCTTCGACCTGGGCCCCTCCTCCGGATCCACGATCCGTGCCCTCGCCATCGTCTCTCCCTCGTCTCCACGGCCGGTGTCCGTCGCCGTCCGGTCGTCCGAGAGTAGACCCAAGTTCAAGTCGGCTACGAATCGAAGATCGGCCGGAGATCCCGCGGACCCGGTCCCGGTACGCCACCGGACCGCGCGACCTTGCGCTCCCGAACCACCACCCCCACCCCCGGGCCATACAAAATGGGCGGCCTCGACCGTGCCCCTCATCGCGCCGTCCACCCGCCGTCCACGGTGAGCACGTGTCCGGTGCAGTAGGCGGACGCGTCGGAGGCCAGATAGAGCAGCGCGCCGTCCAGTTCGCCCCGCCGGCCGCCCCGTCCCAGCATCGTGCCGCGCTCGACCCAGCGCCGGGCGCCCTCGTCGGCGAAGAGTCCGTCGGTCATCTCGGAGCGGAACCAGCCAGGCGCGAGCGAGTTGACCCGCACCCCGGACGGCCCCCACTGTCCGGCCAGTTCACGGGTGAGTCCGACGAGTCCCGCCTTGGAGGCGGCGTAGGCCGCGCCACCGAGCGGGGCGCCCGAGACCAGGCCCAGGACGGACGACACGTTCACGACCGACCGGGTCCCGCGACCGTCGCCGTGGGCCGGAGCCTCCGCGAGCAGCCGCGCGAGCCGGAAGGGTGCCACCAGGTTCACCGCCAGGACGTCCGCGAAGTCGTCGGCGCTCTCGTCCTCGGCGCGCACCGCGCCGGACACCCCCGCGTTGTTCACCAGCACGTCGGCCCGTCCGGTCTCGTCGAGCGCCGTCTCCATCAGCCGCACGCGGTCCGCCTCGCGCGAGACGTCGCAGACGACGGGACGGATGCGCGGATCCTCGTCGGCGAGGGCCTTGAGTCTCTCCGGGCGGCGGGCGGCGGCGAAGACGGTGGCGCCCGCCGACGCGAGCACCAGGGCGAACCGGGCCCCGAGCCCGGACGACGCCCCGGTCACCACGGCGGTCCTGCCGCGCAGCGAGAACAGGTCCGCGAGCGCCTCGGTCATCCCTCCACCCCGATCGGCAGCACGGTCGCCCCGCCGTCCAGCACTAGCGTCTGCCCCGTCATCCAGGACGAGGCCCCGGACGCCAGGAACACCGCCGCGTGTGCCACGTCCTCCACCGTCCCGAGTCTGCGCAGCGGCAGCCTCGCGGTCAGGATCGGCTCGCGCGGCTCCCATACGGCGCGGGCCAGCTCGGTCTTGACCAGTCCCGGCGCGATCGCGTTCACGCGTGCCATCGGGCCCAGTTCATAGGCGAGTTGGCGGGTCATGTGCAGCATGGCCGCCTTGGTCGCGTTGTACCAGCCGATGTGCGGGTCGACGATCAGTCCGCCGACGGAGGCGATGTTGACGACCGCTCCCCCGTGCTCCCGCAGCCATGCCCGCCACGCGCAGCGGGTCCAGGCGACCATGCCGTACTGGTTGACGCGTACGGTCTTCTCCGCGCGCGGCAGGTCGAGGTCGAGGAGATCGCCCATGTAGGGGTTGGTGGCCGCGTTGTTGACCAGGACGTCGAGGCGCCCGAAGCGGGACACGGTCTCCTCGACGCAGCGCTCGGCGTCCTCGGGTTCCCCGGCGTTGGCGACCACCTCGTGCACCTCGCCGCCGGCCTCGATCCGCAGCAACTCGGCGCGGGCGGCGGCCAGTCCGTCCGGTTTGCGGGCGGCGACGACCACGTGGGCGCCCGCCTCCCGGTACGCCTTGGCGATCCCGAGGCCGATGCCCCGGGAGCCACCGGTGACGACGGCGACCCGGCCGTCCAGGACCGGCCCGTACAGCGGCTTTCCGTTCACGCCAACTCCTCCTGATATCCGGCCAGTTCACGCCGGGCGACCGTCCGCAGATGCACCTCGTCCGGACCGTCCGCGATCCGCAGCGCCCGGGTGATCGCGTACAGCCGTGCCAGTACGGTGTCGTCGCTGACCCCGGCCGCTCCGTGCGCCTGGACGGCCCGGTCGACGACCCGGTGCGCCACCTCCAGGGCGGCCACCTTGATCGCGGCGACCTCGGTGCGGGCCGCCGCGTTGCCCTGGGTGTCCATCAGCCAGGCCGACTTGAGGACCAGGAGCCGTAGCTGCTCGATCTCGATCCGGCTGCGGGCGATCCACTCCCGGATCACGCCCTGCTCGGCGAGCGGCCCTCCGAAGGCACGGCGGTTGAGGGCTCGGCGGCACATCAGCTCCAGTGCGCGTTCGGCGAATCCGACGGCCCGCATGGCGTAGTGCATCCGGCCGGGGCCCAACCTCCCCTGCGCCAAAGCGAATCCGTCGCCCTCGCCGCCGAGCATCGCCGACGCCGGGACCCGTACGTTCTCGAAGAGCACGTCGCCGTGGCCGCAGCGGTCGGTGTAGCCGAACATCGGCAGGTCGCGCAGCACGGTGATCCCGGGGGTGTCGCGCGGGATCAGCAGCATGCTCTGCCGCCGGTACGCGGGCGCGTCGGGGTCGGTGACCCCCATCAGGACGATCAGCCGACAGTCCGGGTCGAGGATGCCGGACGTGTACCACTTGTGGCCGTCGACGACGTACTCGTCGCCGTCGCGGGTGATGCGGGTACGGATGTTGCGCGCGTCGGAGCTGGCGACCTCGGGTTCGGTCATGGCGAAGCAGGAGCGGATCTCGGCGGCCAGCAACGGGCGCAGCCAGCGGTCCTGTTGTTCGGGTGTGCCGAACAGGGCGAGGAGTTCCATGTTGCCGGTGTCGGGGGCGGAGCAGTTGAACACCTCGGGGCCGATGATCGAGCGGCCCGCCAGCTCGGCGAGCGGCGCGTACTCAAGGTTGGTGAGTCCGGCGCCCCAGGTGCCGTGCGCGAGGAACAGGTTCCACAGCCCCTCCGCGCGCGCCTTCTCCTGCAACGCGCGCATGACGGGCGGCAGTTCGTGCGGATCGGCGGCCTCGGCGAGTTGTCGGTCGTAGGCGTCCTCGGCGGGCAGTACGTGCTCCGTCATGAACGCGGCCATGCGTGAGCGGAGTTCGCCGGCCTTCGGCGAGAGTCCGAAATCCATGGTGTCGCTCCTTCAGGACCGTCGGGCGAGCAGGTTGCGCGCGGTGCGGATCATCGCCGCGATGGTGGGCGGCAGCCGTTCCTGGTCGGGGTCGTGGTGCTTGCCCTCACGGTGTCGGCGCAGGTTGTGGCCCATGATCGCGGCCATCTTGGTGCGGGCCAGGGCGCGGAACCAGTCGAGGTCGGGGGGTGCGGGCCGGCCGTCGAGGTAGGCGGCGAGCAGTTCGTCCTCGCCGGGCAGGCCGGGGACGGCGCGGCCGAGCCGGGGGAAGTTGCGGTGGTCGGCGAAGAGGAGGAACCAGCCGACGTCGATGCGCGGATCGCCGTGGGCCCAGATCTCCCAGTCGACGACGGCGGCGGGGCGTGCGCCCTGGCACAGGGCGTTGCCGAGGCGGAAGTCGCCGTGGGTGAGGGTGGGTCGCACGCGGTCGGGGATCGTGGCGGCGAGGGCGGCGAGCAGGTCCTCGGCGCCCGGCCGGAGTTCGGTCGGTACGGCCCGCATGGTGCGGCTCCAGCGTTCCAACTCGCCTGCGGGGTCCAGGGGTTCGGCGTCCGGCGCGTCGGTTCGATGCAGTTCGCTCAGTACGGGGGCCAGGGCCAGCATCCGTTCCCGGCACAGTCCCGGGTCGAGGCGGTGCTCGTCGAGGACGGGCTCGACGGCCTCGCCGTCGACGAACTCCATGGCGAACCAGGCCGGTTCGGTCATGTCGACGGCGACCACGCCCGGCACGGGCACCGGTGATCCGGCGAGGGCGCGCAGCACGCGGGCCTGTCGGAGCACGTCGTTGCGGCCGAGGGGGCGCTGTCCGGGCGGCACGGCCTTCACGACGTACGGAACCGGTCCCGCCGCGATGCGGTAGGTGAGCCCCGAATGGCCTCCGGGCAGTGTGCGCAACTCCCCCACGGGCAGGCCGGGGTGGAGTTCCGTCAGGCGGGCGCGGACCCGGGCCGCGAGTGCGGTGGTCCCTGCCGTGGTGGTCAACGTCGCTCCTCCTTAGGCTCTTTGGGCAGGCCCAGCACGCGTTCGGCCAGGATGTTGCGCTGGATCTCGTCGCTGCCGCCGGCGATGCGGTAGCCGGGTGCGCCGAGGAGGTGCTCGGTCCAGGCGAAGGTGCCCCACTCTCCGGTGTCCACCGCCAGGCGTGGGCCCAGGAGTTGCTGGACCAGGTCGGTGGTGGCGCGCATGGTGGCGGTGGCGTGCAGCTTGCCGACCGAGGCCTCGGCGCCCGGTTCGCGACCGGCGGCCAGGGCGGCGGTGACGCGCAGGGCGATCAGCCGCTGCACCAGGGAACGGGTGAACAGGTCGGCCGCCTGCTGCTGTTCGCCGCCGGTGAGCGGGCGGGGCAGGTGGCGTGCGAGGTCGAGGGCGCGATCGGCGTTGTCGAGTCCCAGGCCGCCGGAGTCGAGGCGTTCGGCGGCCAGCACGGTGAGGGTCACCCGCCAGCCCGCGCCGACCGGTCCGAGCCGGTCGGTGTCGGGCACGAACACGTCGTCCAGATAGACCTCGTTGAAGCTGGCGCCGCCGGTCATCTGGCGGATGGGCCGTACGGTGACGCCCGGCGCGTCCATGCGGACGAGGAAGACCGTGATGCCGGCGTGTTTCGGCACGGTGGGGTCGGTGCGGCAGACGGCGACACCCCAGGTGGCGACCCGGGCGCCGGAGGTCCAGATCTTGTGGCCGGTCAGCGTCCAGCCGTCGCCGTTCGGTATGGCCCGGGTGCGGACGGCGGCGAGGTCGGAACCCGCCTCCGTCTCGGAGAACAGCTGGCAGGCGAGTTCGTCCGTGCGCAGCATCGGGCGCAGCCAGCGCGCTCTCTGTTCGTCCGTGCCCCAGATCCGGATCGCGGGGGCCACCAGTTGCTGGGTGACCGGGAAGATCTCGGTGCGCCGGGGCACGTCGAACGCGGCTTCCTCGGCGCGGTACAACTGCTCGTAGTACGCGGGCAGTTCGCGCCCAGCGTGCTCCGGGGGCCAGCCGATCGCGCCCCAGCCCTGGTCGTACCGGGTGCGTTCCCAGTCCTGTGTCCGGTCGGTGTGGGCGCGTTCCTCGGCCTCGGTCCAGTTCTCGAAGACGGCCACCGAGTCGTCGCCGCTGCCCCATTCCCGGTGCGCGGCGCGCGCCGGTGCCGCGCCCTTCAGCCAGCGCCGGGCCTCGGCGCGGAACTCGTCGGGGTCGGGTGTGCCGTCCATGGCGGTCCTCCTCTCAGCGGGTCAGCACAGTGCAGGCGCTGACGCCGGGCGCCCCGTAGACATGGGTGAAGCCGGTGGCGGGCTCGCCGGGCACCTGGCGTTCGCCCGCCCGGCCCCTCAACTGCTGCACGATCTCGTGGACTTGGCGCAGTCCGGAGGCTCCGACGGGTTCGCCGTTGGCGATACAGCCGCCGTCGGTGTTGACGGGCAGGGAGCCGCCGATGCCGGTGGCCCCGAAGGGGATGAGCGACTCCTGCTCGCCGTGCGCGCAGAACCCGCACTCGGCCATGTGCATCACCTCGGCACCGCTCTCGGTGTCCTGCAACTGGCACACGTCGATGTCACCGGGCCCCAACCCGGCCTCCTCGAAGGCGAGTCGGGCGGCGTCGGCGGTCACGCTCGTCGGTGTCCCGGTCGGCGCCCAGGGGCTGAACACCTCGAAGGAGCCGAACCGCCGGGTGCGTACGACGGCCGCGCGCAGCGCCACGGGCGTGTTGCCGAGCCGGCGGGCGACGGCCCGGCTGCACAGCACCAGGGCGACGGCCCCTTGGCCCGGCGAGCAGAACATGTACCGGGTGAGCGGGTCGTTGACCATGCCGGACGTCAGGATCTCGGCCGCGTCGAGCGGTTCGCGGCGCCAGGCGAGGGGGTTGAGCCTCCCGTTGGCGTACGCCTTCTCGGCGACGAGGGCGAGGGTGCGCGGGCTGATGCCGTGGTCGTGCAGGTAGCGCTGGATCTTCATCGCGAAGAACTGGGTGGTGACCATCAACCCGTCGCGGCCGTAGGCCTCGTCGAGTCCCCAGTCGGCGGGGCGCGGGTCGAAGGCGCCGCGCGGATGCTTGTCGAAGCCGACGGCGAGGGCCACGTCCGCGGCCCCGGAGCGGATCGCGTGGACGGCCGCGACGAGCGCGCTGCCGCCGGTCGCGCAGCCGTTGCGCACATTGGTGAACGGGACGCCGGTCAGGCCGAGTTCGGCGACCAGGGTGTCGGCGTTCCCCGCCGCGTCGCTGCCGCCGTAGGCCGCGCGCACCCGGGACCACGGCAGTCCGGCGTCGGCCAGCGCGTCCCGCACGGCCCGCACGGCGAGCTGTCGGCCGCTCTCCTGGGTCCGGGCGAAGGAGGTGATCCCGGCCCCGCAGACGAGGACTTCCTCGGCGGTCATCCGGCGGCCCTCGTGGCTCTCGTGGCCCTCGGCACTCCGTCCCCCGCCGTGACGGTCAGCGGCATGCCGATCTCCGCGTCCTCGGGCCGGATGTCCAGGACCGCCAACACCCGTACCCCTTCCGCCAGTTCGACGTAGCCGACGGTGTACGGCGTGAATCCGGCGGCGGGCGGGACGTACGGCGGTGACTTCGGCGCGTACCGCTGCACGGTCCAGGTCCACAGCGTGCCCGTGCCGGAGAGCACGACCGGCTCGGCCGGTCCCCCGCAGCGCGGGCACGCCGGGTCGGCCGGATAGGCGGCCACCGCGCAGTCGGCGCACCGGGAGCCGCGCAGCCGGCCCCCGGTGCGCGACGGCACGGCGGTCAGCGCCCCTTCCACTGCGGTTCCCGCTTCTCCAGGAAGGCGGCCACGCCCTCCGCGGCGTCCTCGGAGTTGAGCATCACACCGACCGCGAGGTGCTCCATGACCATCAGCGACTGGATGTCGGCGTCGAGACTGCGGTCGATGGTCATCTTGGTGATCCACATGGTGAACGGGCTCTTGTCGACGAGCTGGTCGGCGAACTCCTCGACCGTGGCGTCCAACTTGTCGGCGGGAGCCGAGGAGTTGATGAGACCGAACTCGGCGGCCTCGACCCCGGTGAGCAGCTTGCCGGTCAGCATCAGCTCCTTGGTCTTGCGGACGCCGATCATGCGCGGCACCCGGTAGATGGGGCCGGCGCCGCCGAACAGGGCGCGGCGGATGTGGAAGTCGCCGATCAGGGCGTCGTCCGCGGCGATGGCGAAGTCGCAGGAGATCATCAACTCGAAGCCGCCCGCGGTGACATGCCCTTCGAGGACGGCGATGGACGGGGTCCGCATCGAGTAGAGCCGGTCGCACACCTTCGCGGACAGGACGGCGACGTCGATGGCGTTGGACCTGCCCACGAAGTCGGCCTTGAGGCTGTCCAGGTCGAACCCGGAGCAGAAGGTGTTCCCGCGCCCGCGCAGCACCAGCACGCGCAGTTCGGGGTCCGCGTCGACCTCGGTGATGATCTCGTCCAGCCGGTCGAGGATCGGCACGGTCACGCAGTTCTTCTTGTGCGGGCGGTTCAGCCAGACCCGCGCCACGTGTCCGTCGCGCTCGAACTGGATCTCGTCTTCGACTGCCATGAGCTCCTCCAAACTGAACTGAATTGAGTTCGATTCTGTGGTCGGACGGATGTCCCTGTCAATGGATCGGGAGGCGATCGGCCGACCCTGAGGCGATCGACCCTGAGGCGATCGGCCCCGATGCGATCAGTCGGCGAGGCCGAGCAGTCCGGCCAGGCGCAGCCGGTGGTCGTCGGCCGTGCCGAACAGCGCCTCGTCGGCCCGCGCCCGGCGGAGATGGAGATGGGCGGCGTGCTCCCAGGTGAACCCGATCCCGCCGTGGAGCTGCACATATTCGGCGGTGGCGAGCCGGTAGGCGTCGGTGCACACCACCGCCGCGGCGCTCGCGGCGAGCGGGAGTCCATCGGCTCCCGCGGCGAGGCAGGCGCTCGTGTAGGCCGAGGCCGACCGTGCCCCCTCGATCGCGACGAGCAGATCGGCCAGCCGGTGCTTGACCGCCTGGAACGAGCCGATGGGCCGCCCGAATTGAGTCCGTCGAGAGACATGGTCGAGCACGGCGTCCAGGGCGTGCGCGCTGCCGCCGACCTGCTCGGCCGCCAGGGCCACCCGACCGGCGTCGAGCACGGCGTCGACGGTCGCGGCCGTCGTCGCGGGGTCACCGACCGGCTCGGCCCGAGCGCCCCGGAAGCGCAGCAGCGCCTGGCGGCGCGTGGGGTCGAGGACCCGGCGGGCCGTCCGTTCGCACGTCGCCGCGTCCGGCTCGCAGGCGAACAGCCGCTCCCCGTCCGGAGCGCGGGCCAGGACCAGCAGCAGTTCGGCGCCCTCGCCGTCGGGCACGAAATCGGCGGTTCCGCGCAGCACCCAGCCGTCGGGGCCGCGCTCGGCGGTGAGGCCGGCCGGGTGCAGGAATCCGACTGCCGTGGCCGTGAGTCCACCGGACGCGATGCCCGGCAGCCAGCGCGCACAGGCCTGTCGGTCACCGCTCGCCACCAGGGCGTGCCCGGCGAGAACGACCGTGCTCAGCACCGGCGCGGGACACAGCACCCGCCCCAACTCCTCCAGGGCCACGCCCAGTTCGGCGAACGTGCACCCGGCGCCGCCGTACTCCTCGGGCACCGCGAGCCCGTGCACCCCGATCTCGCGGGCGAGCCGGTCCCAGAGCGCCCGGTCGTATCCGCGCGGGTTCTCCACCTCTGCGCGGACATCACAGGCGCCGAGCAAGTCCCGCAGGACCGCGCGCAGTTGACGTTGCTCGTCGGTCTCCAGCAGCGCTTCGGGACCCATGTCGAGCCGAAACATTCGAACCTCCCTCACTCGAATCCACCCGAGGGGCGCGGGTCCGCGGCCTGCGCGGTTCCGTCGCGCGGGCGCGACCGGTCGTAGCCAACTCGCTCCGGAACAGGCCGGGTTGGACGTTCACACCGTGAACCTCCCGCCGTTCGCGAGCACCACGGCCCCCACCAGATTCGCCGCCTCCGCACTCGCCAGGAACAGCGCGACGTCGGCGATCTCCTCCGCCGTGGCGTAGGAACGGACCCGGGGATCGGCGAACCCACGCCGAAGCGCCGCGGGTGTCCGCGCCGCCATCCCGGTCTCCGTCGGCCCCGGCGCCACCGTGTTGACGCGGACGCCGAACGCGATCGCCTCCTTGGCGACGGACTGGCTGACCGCGTGCGCGTCGGCCTTCGAGGCGGCGTAGTGCGGATAGCCGGCCTGGGTGTCGAAGACCGAGGAGGAACCGACCGTGACGACGCCCCCGGACCGGCGCGGCACCATGACCCGCAGCGCCGCCCGCAGCACATGGAACGTGCCGTCCAGATTGACGCGCATCACGCGCCGCCACGCGTCGTCCCCGAGCCGCCGCGTCACCTCGGGCGGCCGGTCCGCGACCAGCGCTTCGGCGATCCACTCCTTGGCCACGGGGTCGTCCACACCGGCCGCGTGCACCAGGACGTCGAGCCGCCCGTGCCGCCGTACGACCTCGTCGAAGACGGTGTCGACCTGGGCGGACTCGGCCACGTCGAGGGTCAGCGGGTGCGCTCGCGGCAGGTGCTCGGCGGTGGCCCCGGCCGCCGCGCCGTCGACGTCCGTGACGACGACGTCCGCGCCCTGCGCGGCGAGTCCCCGCGCGACGGCCGCTCCGATGCCGGATCCCGCTCCAGTGACGAGCGCGATCCGCCCATCGAAACGCCCCGCGTGCTCACCACTCATAGGCACACTCCCATCTCCTGAACTGACTTCATTTTTGTTACTCTCCCCCGTATGTCAACAGGCAGGGCGAACGAACGAACGAGAGCGGTCCGGCTGACCCGCTGGGGCGGCCCACCGGTCCTCACCGAGGTGGCGTCCCGTACCCCGGAGGGCCAAGAGGTGCTGATCGAGGTGGAGGCGGCCGGCCTGTGCCGTTCGGACCTGCATGTCATCGACGCCCGACCGGGAGCCCTCCCCTACCGGCTCCCGTTCACCCTCGGACACGAGGTCGCGGGCCGGGTGCTGCACCGCGGCCCACTGGCCACCGGACCGGCGACCGGCGAGCGCGTACTCGTCTACGGCCCCTGGGGCTGCGGGAGTTGTGCGCGCTGCGCGGCCGGCGCGGAGAACTACTGCGACCGGCGCCCGGCACTGGACGCCGACCGGACCGGCACCGGGGCGGGACTCGGACGCGACGGCGGGATGGCAGACCTGCTGCTCGTACCGTCCGGGCGGCTGCTGGTCCCGGTGGGCGACCTGGACCCCGTCCGGGCGGCGCCCCTGTCGGACGCGGGGCTGACCGCGTACCACGCCGTGGCCATGGTCCGGCATGCCGTGGGCGACGGCTCGGGCGCCTCTGTGGTGGTCCTCGGCGTCGGCGGTCTCGGACATCTCGCCGTCCAGATCCTGCGCGCCACGACAACCGCGCAGGTCCTGGCCGTGGACGTGCGCGAGGAGGCGCTCGCCCTCGCCGACGCGTGCGGAGCCCATTTCGGCACCCTGCTGCGGCCCGACACGGCGAGCGTCCTACGGGGGCGGACCGGCGGTGCCGGGGCGGCGGCGGTGCTCGACTTCGTCGGCGGCCGGTCCAGCCTGGACCTCGCGGTGGCCGTGCTGCGGGCGGGCGGCGAGCTGGCCGTGGTGGGCAGCGGCGGCGGCGAGGTGGCCGTACGCAAACCGGGGACGCTCCCGCCCGGGACACGGATCTCACTGCCGTTCTAGGGAACGCTGCCCGAGCTGACGGCGGTCGTCGCGCTGGCCCGCGAGGGCGTGCTGAAGGCGGACGTCGAGCGGTTCGCACTGTCGGACGCGGCGGAGGCGATCGGGAGGCTGCGGACCGGTGCCGTACGGGGGCGCGCGGTCCTGGTGCCCGACTGACGGCCCACGCGGCCGAAACGCGAGCGGCCGCATCCTCTGCCGTCCACCCCCTCGACTCCAGAAGTGAGTTCAATTAGCGTCATATTTCAGTCGGCGGAAGGGAAGCGGTGGGACCTGTCATGGATACGGACAACGTGGATCTGCTGGTGCTCGGCGGTGGCATGGCCGGGCTCTCGGCCGCCGCCCGCGTGGCCGCGGCGGGCGGCTCGGTGGCGTTGGTGGAGAAGGCGGAGCGCACCGGCGGTTCCGCCCGCTTCGCCGGTTTCGTGTGGACGGCCCCGACCGTCGAGGAGATGCGCCGGGTCAATCCGGACGGCGACCCGGAGCTGGCCGCCGCCCTGCTGGACGGGTTCGCCGACGGCGTGGCGTGGATCCGGTCGCTCGGCGTGGACTGCCGTCCACCGGTGCCGGTGCTCGGCTTCGGCCGGGGGCACCAGCTCGACACGAACCACTACCTCGACACCTGCGAGCGCCTGATCCGCGACCGGGGCCAACAAGTGTTGACCGGCACCTCGGCCACATCCCTCGTGACGGAGAACGGCGTGGTGAAGGGGGCGGATCTCGTGCTGCCGGACGGTTCCCCGCGCCGCGTCGAGGCGAGCTGGACCCTCCTGGCGACCGGCGGCTTCCAGGGCGACCCGGACCTGCGCGCCGAGCACATCCACCCCCGGGCCGCCGGCATCGGGCTGCGCGCCAACCCGCACAGCAGGGGCGACGGACTCGCCCTCGGGCGCTCGGCGGGCGCGGCCTTCGGCAAGAAGGACGCGGGTTTCTACGGCCATCTGATGCCGGCCGGCGTCTCGCTGGCGGACCCGGCACGCTTCGTCGACCTGGCGCTCTACTACAGCGAGCACGCCCTGCTGTTCGACACGACCGGCGAACGCTTCGTGGACGAGACGGTCGGCGACCATCTGACGACCATGGCGCTGCTCGAACGACCGGGCGCGCGCGGCCTGTTGGTGGCCGACGCGCGCGTGCACCGGGAATGGATCACCGCCTCGTACGTGGCGGGCATCCCCGGCGTGGACAAGTTCCAGCTGTGCCATCGGGCCGGCGCCCGGTGCGCGGTGGCGGACAGCCTGGAGGACTTCGCCTCGATGCCCGAGGAGTGGGGCTATCCCGGCGCGACGATCCGGGACCGGATCGAGGAGTTCAACGCCGCCGCGAGCGCGAACGGCGGCACGACGCCCGGCCGCGCCCTCGACCGGCTCCCCCTGGACGAACCGCCGTTCTACGTCGTCGAGGCGGCCCCGGCGATCACGTTCACCTTCGGCGGTCTGCTGATCGACGCCGGAGCGCGCGCCCTGTCGGCGGCCTCGGACGGACGGGCGCCGGTCCCGGGCCTGCTGGCGGCCGGCGCCGACGCGGGCGGCCTGTACCGGCGCGCCTACGCGGGCGGTCTGGCCCCGGCCCTGGTCTTCGGTCTGGCGGCGGCACGCACCGCGCTCGCCGGGACACCGTCCGCGACCGGGCGCTGAGGGCTCCGCACAAATCCCGTGCACGAGGCTTGCCCCTCCGGCCCGGCCGTGCCTAGCTTACTGAAGTGAGTTCACTTTGACTCCGTGGTGAGGCGATCACGCTTCCCGCACAGCTGGCGCGAACGCGCTCTTCCCCGAAGGAGGGACTGTGAGTCAGTTCCTGCTCGTCCTGGTGAGCGGTGTGGCCAGTGGCGCCGTCTACGGCCTCATGGGTCTCGGGCTGGTCATCATCTACCGGGCCACGGACGTCGTGAACTTCGCGATGGCCTCGCTCGCGACCCTGGGCCTGTACGTGGCGCTCTCGCTGCACGACCGCGGTGTGGCCACGCTCCTCGGCGTCCTGGCCGCCGTCGTGATCACGGTGGTGGCGGGCCTGCTCGTCCGGGAGACGGTGATCCGGCCGCTGGGGCAGGGCCAGTTGTTCTCCGCGCTCGTCGTGACGATGGGCGTGTCCCTGATCGCGGAGAACATCGCCGGCTCCGTCTGGGGCGACCAGCCCAAGGCCTTCCCCAGCCTGCTCGACGGAACGGTGCGCTGGTCGGGGGCGGCGGTCCCGGCCCAGAGCCTGCTGACGATCGCCGTCGCCGCCGTGGCGATGGCACTGGTCGGCTGGCTCTTCGCCCGCACCACGCTCGGCTCGGCCATGCGCGCCGCCGCCGAATCGGCGCAGACCGCCCGGGTGGTCGGCCTGAGTTCGCAGCGGCTGGCCCGGATCTCCTGGGCGCTGGGCCTGGGCCTGGCCGCACTCGCCGCCTGCCTGTACGCACCCCGGTCCGGCCTGGTGCCCACCGCGCTGGTCGCCCCCCTCTTCCGCGCCTTCGCCGGAATCTTCCTGGGCGGCCTGACCAGCATGTACGGGGCCGTCCTCGGCGGGCTGACCATCGGCGTCCTGGACAACCTGGCGGCCAACTACGTCTCCGCCAGCTTCCGGGACACCTTCGTTTTCTCCTTCACCGTGCTGGTGCTGCTGATCCGCCCGCAGGGCATGTTCGGCACCCGCACCTTCCAGCGGGTCTGAGGGGTCGCATTTATGGTCTTCAACCGTTCCCTCCTGGCGCGGGCCGCGCTGGGCCCGGCGGCCGGCGCGGTGCTCATCGCGTTCATGGCCTCCGGCGCGATCCCCGCGTACCAGATGTACTCGGTGGGGCTCGCGGCCGTGTACACGATCGTCATCCTGTCGGTCGGCCTGCTCGCCGGCTGGTCCGGCATCTGGTCGGTGGGCCACCCCGCGTTCTTCGCCATCGGCGCCTACTTCGCCGCGTACGGCAGCGGTCACGGCTGGTCGCTGGAGACGGTGGCCCTCGCCGCCGTCGCCGCCGGTGCCGCGCTGGGCGCCTTCCTGGGCTACGCGGGTGCCAGGTTCTCGGTGCTCTACATCGCCCTGCTGACCCTCGCGTTCACCACGGTCACCCTGGAGCTGATCAACCGCTGGAGCGGTGTGACCGGCGGCGACCAGGGAGTGCCGGTGGTCCAACTGCGCAGCGCCCTGGGCTTCGGCACCCTCGCGGGCGGGGGCACCGAGACGCAGTACCTCGCGGTCGGCGCGGCTGCCGTGGTCCTCGCGCTGGCCGTACCGGCCGCCGCCTCCGGGCTGCGGATGCGCCTGGTGGCCGCCAAGTCACATCCCCTCGCGGCCCGTACGATCGGCATCGCTCCGGAGGCGCAGTCGGCGCTGTCGTTCGCGGTGAGCGGGGCGTGCACGTGCTTCGCGGGCGTACTGCTGGGACTGCTCACCGGATTCGTGAGCCCGGACCCCTTCTCACTGACGTTCGGCATCTCGCTGATCGCGGCCTGTGTGCTCGGCGGGGTCGGCACGATCGTCGGCGCGGTGGCCGGCGGCGTCTACCTGACCTGGAACCCTTCGCTCTCCTCCGCCGTGGGCCTGCCCCAGCCGGTGGTGCAGGGCCTGGTGCTGATCGCGGTGCTGCTCTTCCTGCCGGGCGGGGTCGTTCCGTTCCTCGGCGGGCTCGCGGGCCGCGTCCTGCGCCGGCCCGGCGCTCAACACACGTCACCGCCACCGGAGTCGACGGATGCCACGCCGTCCCCACCGCCCGCCGCGGCCGAAGGGATCGGCGCCGGACCCGAACTGCTGCGCCTGGAGCACCTGTCGGTGTCGTACGGCGGGCTGAAGGCCCTGGAGGACGCCTCCCTGACGGTCCGCCAGAACGAGATCCTGGCGGTCATCGGACCCAACGGGGCCGGAAAGACCACCCTGTTGAACGCGCTCTCCGGGCTCACCGGCACCGGACGCGTGAACGGGACCGCCGACCTCTCCGGGCAGCCGCTGCTGGGCGCGAGGGCGACCGCGCGACGGCGGCTGGGCATCGGCCGGACGTTCCAGCACGCGGAGGTGTTCTCCGAACTCACCGTCGCCGAGAACGTGTTGTGCACGCGGCGCCGGATCACCGCCGCACACCGGGCCGACGTCACGCGGCTGCTGCGCTCGGTCGGTCTCGCCGAGGTGGCCGAACGCCGCCCGAAGGAGCTGCCGTTCGGCCTCCAGAAGCGCCTCGACCTGGCGCGCGCGATGGCCGAGCGGCCCCGACTGCTCGTCCTGGACGAACCGTTCGGCGGTCTCGACGCGGGCGAACGGGCGCTGCTGGCACGGCACATCAGGCGGCTGCACGCGGACGGCACCGCCGTGGTGATCATCGACCACGTCCTCGACGACCTCTTCGCCGTCGCGCACCGCGTCCTCGCGTTCGACTTCGGCCGCACGATCGGCGAGGGCACCCCGGACACCGTGCTGAAGGACCCAAAGGTGCGCTCGTCGTACCTGGGAACGGTCGGCACCAGGACCCGGCCGCCCGAGCACGTGGGCGAACGCAGCATGCTCCGCCTGCGCGGGATCGGCCACACCTACGGCGGGGTCGTCGCGCTGCGGGACGTCGACCTCGACGTCCGTCAGGGGGCGGTGCTGGGCATCGCCGGAGCCAACGGCGCGGGCAAGAGCACGCTGGCCGGCATCCTGCACGGCTCCCTCGAACCGGCGCGCGGGGAAAGGGAGTCGACCGGAGTCGTCCGGACCGGTCTGGCGCCGGAGGGGCGGGCTCTGTTCAGGACGCTCTCCCTGCGCGAGAACCTCGAAGTCGCGGCCTACGCGGCGGGCATCACCGGCGGCGCGCTGCGCGCACGGCTGGAGGAGACCGTCGAGTGGCTGCCGGCCCGGCTGCGCGACCGGATGTCGGCCTCCGCGGGCGGGCTGTCCGGCGGGGAGCAGCAGATGCTCGCCATCGCCCGGGCCCTCATGGGCGCGCCGGACGTCCTGATCGTCGACGAACCGGCGCTCGGCCTGGCCCCCGCCCTGGTCGACGAGGTGTACGACCGGCTCACCGGGCTGGCCCACGAGGGGCTGACCGTCGTACTCCTCGAACAACTCCTCAGCCGTGCCCTGTCCGTCTGCCACGAGGTGGCCGTACTGCACGAGGGCGTCGTCGCGGCGCGCGGGCGGCCCGACGACCCGGAGTTCGCGGCACTCGCGGAAGCGGCCTACTTCAGCGGCGGCCTCGGAGCCGCACCCACCGCGGCGGGCAACGCCCGGATCTCACCAGTGAATTGACAATCCGTTGCGAACGAGGTGGACCGTGTTCCGGACCAAGAGAAAATCCCGCCGCGCCATGGCCGCGTCGGCCGTTCTGGCCGCGGTGGCGCTCACCGCCAGTGCCTGCGCCGGCCAGGACTCCACGGCTGCCGGCGGCAGTTCCGCCGAGATCCACATCGGCGCGTGGCTCCCGCTGACCGGCGCGACCGCGACCTACGGCGTGGGGGAGAAGGCGGGCGCCGACGCGTACTTCAAGATGCTCAACGCCCAAGGGGGCGTCAACGGCCGCAAGATCGACTGGACCGTCAAGGACAACGCGGCCGATCCGCAGCAGACCGTGCAGATCGCGCGTGAACTGGTCGGCCAGGACAAGGTGGTGGCCATCGTCAACGCGAACGGCACCTCGCAGGCGGAGGCGGCCTTCCCGTTCGTCCTCAACCAGTCCAAGGTGCCCGTCCTCAACGAGGTGGGCGGCACCGAGTCCTGGTACAAGCCGCCGCGCGCCGGTCTGTTCGGCACGCAGACGCTGTACGAGGACCAGGCGGCGGCGATCGCCGCGTGGGCTGTGCAGGACGGCGCGAAGAAGATCCTCGTGGTGCACAGCGACCCGGCCGCGTTCGTGAACGTGGCCGAGCAGGTGAAGCCCGTCGCGCAAAAGCTCGATCCCTCGGTCGAGGTCGACCGGCTGCCGGTCAAGTACCAGACCACGGACTACACCCCCGTGATCAGCAAGGTGAAGGCCGCCAAGACGCAGGCGGTGGTCCTGATCCTCACCTCCCCCGAGGCCGCCGCCTTCCTCAAGGAGGCCAAGCTCCAGGGCCTGTCCCTGCCCACCTACGCCTACGCCCCGGTCGCCGCCGAGTCGACGATCGCGCTGGCCAAGGACGCCGCCGAGGGCCTGAAGGCCGTACAGCTGGTGAAGGCGCCCTCCGACAACGATCCCGCGGTGAAGGAGTTCCGGACCGCGATGGCCAAGTACGAGCCGGGCCAGGACGCGGGATTCCTCGCGCTGTGGGGCTGGAGCAACGCCAAGGTGTTCGCCGAGATCGCGAAGACCATCAAGGGGCCCGTCACGTCCAAGTCGATCACCGAGGCCTACGAGAAGGCGTCCTCCGTGGACCCGGGGGTCTCACCGGTGATGAAGTTCAGCGCGAGCGACCATCTCGGGACGCGCAGTGTGCAGCGCGTGGTCGTGAAGAACGGCGTCTGGACATCGGTCGGCGACTTCTACACTCCGCCGAGCCGCGACTGACAGCGCGGGGAGGGCGAGGGGGAAGGGGAGGGCTGGCCGTCCGTCGACGCCCGGAGAGGGCCGGGGCTCGACGGACGGCCTGCCCCGGCCCGTGCACCGTGACCCGCGCCCCTCGCCCCCCCTCCCCCGTCCTTTGACTCTTGCCCCTGTGCCGCGACCCGCCTAGCCTGACTTTGTGCCGCAAATAAACAAAAGCCGTACGCACAACGCCGTGCCCGGCACCCCCACCGACCTCACCCGGCTCCGAGTCGTCCTCACCGCCTTCTTCGCCCTCGACGGCTTCATCTTCGCCGGGTGGGTCGTCCGCATCCCCGCCATCAAGCACCAGACCGGCGCCTCCGCCGGCACCCTGGGGCTCGCCCTCCTCGGTGTCTCGGCCGGCGCCGTGATCACCATGATGCTCACCGGCCGCCTCTGCCGCCGCTACGGCAACCACCAGGTCACCGTCGTCTGCGCCGTGCTGCTGTCCCTCAGCGTCTCGCTCCCGCCCCTCACGCACTCCGCACTGGCCCTCGGTCTCGTCCTGCTGGTCTTCGGCGCGGCCTACGGAAGCATCAACGTCGCGTTCAACAGCGCGGCCGTCGAACTGGTCAGGACCATGCGGCGGCCGATCATGCCCAGCTTCCACGCCGCGTTCAGCCTGGGCGGGATGGTCGGCGCCGGGCTCGGCGGGCTGGTCGCCGGAGTACTGACCCCCACGCAGCACCTGTTCGGTCTCGCGGTCCTCGGCCTCCTGGTCACCGCCCTGATCGGCCCCCCGCTGCTCCGCCTCCAGCCCCCGCCGCCGCCCCCGCCCGCGTCGGCTCCCGACTCCCGGAAGGAGGAGGCCGCCCCCCGCCGCCTCGACACCCGTACCCGCGGTCTCGTCGTCACCTTCGGTCTGATCGCTCTCTGCACGGCCTTCGGGGAAGGCGCCCTCGCGGACTGGAGCGCGCTGCATCTGCAACAGGATCTGGACGCCACAGCAGGCGCCGCCGCCATCGGCTACTCCTGCTTCGCGCTGGCCATGACCGTCGGCCGGCTCAGCGGCACCCGGCTGCTCGAACGTCTCGGCCGGACCCGCACCCTCGTGTCCGGCGGCACGACCGCCGCCGCGGGCATGCTGCTCGGGGCGCTCGCACCCACGCTGTGGGCGGCGGTCCTCGGGTTCGTGATCACCGGGCTCGGCCTCGCCAACCTCTTCCCGGTCGCCGTCGAGCGCGCCGGCACCCTGGCCGGCCCCGACGGAGTCGCCATCGCCTCCACCCTCGGCTACGGCGGCATGCTCCTGGGTCCGCCCGCCATCGGTTTCATGGCGGACTGGTACTCGCTGCCCGCCGCCCTCACCAGCGTGGCCGTCCTCGCCGCCACGGCCGCGCTCATCGGGTTCCTCACCCGGCACGCGGCGGAACGCTGAGGCCCGTTCCCCCGGACCGGAGTGGCAAACAAGCCAACAGGCGTCCGAACAAGGCCCGTTGGGGCAGGCGGGACGCATGAGCCGAGCCGTGGGGGAATAACGTGGGCCTCCACGGCCAGAGTTCGACGGTTCCGTGCTCCCCACCACGCACCCACAGGAGTGACCATGACGGACGAGACAGCCGGCTCCGAGCAGGAAGCGCTCTCCAAGTTCGACACGACGGTGCCGCAGTCGGCCCGGATCTGGAACTACTGGTTAGGCGGAAAGGACAACTACGAGGTGGACCGCGTCGCCGGGGACGCCTTCCGCGAGATCTTCCCCGGTATCGAGACCGGGGCCCGCGCCGCCCGCTACTTCCTCGCCCGCGCCGTGCGCCAGCTCGCCGCCGAGGAGGGCATCCGGCAGTTCCTGGACATCGGCACCGGCCTGCCCAACGTGGACAACACTCACGAGATCGCCCAGCGGGTGGCCCCCGAGAGCCGCATCGTCTACGTCGACAACGACCCACTGGTGCTGGCCCACGCCCGCGCCCTGCTCACCAGTACCACCGAAGGCGTCACCAACTACGTCGACGCCGACCTGCGCGACCCGGACACCATCATCCGGGAGGCCGCGAAGACGCTGGACTTCGACCAGCCCGTCGCGCTCATGCTGATGGGCATCCTGGGCCACATCGAGGACTACGACGAGGCCCGCTCGATCGTGCGGCGGCTGGTGGACGCGCTGCCCGCCGGCAGCTATCTCGTGCAGTACGACAGCACCGACACGAGCGCGGACTACGTCGACGCCATCCGGCAGTACAACGAGGGCGGTTCGATCCCGTACATCCTGCGCGGCCCCGAGCAGATCGCGGGCTTCTTCGAGGGTCTGGAACTGCTCGAACCGGGCGTCGCGTCCTGCTCGCGCTGGCGCCCCGACGACAGCGCCTGGGGCCTGCCCGCCGAAGTGCACCAGTACGGCGGCGTCGGCCTCAAGCGCTGACCCCGCCCGGCTCGGACCGCCTGTCGGTCAGGTCTCCTGAAGGATGCGATGCAGGATCGTCGGAGTCTCCTCCGGCGGTTCCGCCTCGACCACCAGGCGGTTCATGACGTCCCAGTAGCACTCGATCTCGTTCGGCCGGTCGGGGTAGAGGGCCGTGACGCGGTGTTCGAGGTAGACCATGTCGGGCAGCCGGCCGCCGGGCAGCCGCAGGATGGTCACCGGTCCGGCCTCCCCGGCGTGGCCGCCGGTGACGAACGGCATGATCTGGACGGTGACTTGAGGCAGTCGGCAGATCTCGATGAGATGCCTGAGCTGGGCGCGCATCGTGCGCCGGCCGCCCACCGGGCGGCGCAGCGCCGCCTCGTCGATCACGGCCCAGAGCTGCGCGGCCGGCCTGCGGCGCAGGACGCGCTGGCGGGTCATCCGCAGCATGACCCGCCGGTCGAGTTCCGTCCCGCGCGCGTCGGTGTGGGCAAGGCGGAGCGAGGCGCGCGCGTAGTCGGGGGTCTGCAACAGCTGGGGCACGCGCTGGACTTCGAAGCAGCGGATGAGGCTCGCGGCCTGTTCGGCGCCGAGGTAGGCCTGCTTCCAGCTGGGCACCACGTCGTTGAAGTACTGCCACCAGGCAGGGGCGTTGGCCTCTTCCGCGAGGGCCAGCAGGGTGCCGCGCTCGGCCTCGTCCAGGACGCCGTAGAGCGTGAGCAGGTCGGTCACGTCGCGCAGTTTGAATCCGTGCCGGCCGGCCTCGAGTCGGCTGATCTTGGAGCGGGAGGCGCGGATGGTCTCACCGGCGGCCGTGCGGGAGATGTGCCGTGCTTCCCGCAGTTCGCGCAGCCGGGCGCCCAGTACCAGACGCGGCACCATGGGGCCGGCCGACCGGCCGTCCAGGAGCGCGTGGTCGGGCGGTGTGGTTAAGACCTCGTCGGATCCCATGGTCGAACTCCCTGCGGTGCACGCGACGTTGTGTGGGGACAAGCGCTACGGGCAGTCATCCTAGGGCCAGTCGGCCGTCGACTCGCCGTGCTCCGGAGTTTGCTCTCCCCTGCACCGCGGCGGCGCCCCCATGGGCGAGTCCGTGCGCGCGCTGTCTGGCAGCGGGTGCCAGGCGGCCGTCACCCCGCCTCGGCGGGAACCGCCGCGTCCTCGTTCTTCCCGGTCAGATCGAGGCTGCTGCGCAGGCTCACCGGCTTCAGCAGGATCGCGGCGATCACCGCGAGCAGGGCCGCCCCGGCGGAGAGCAGGAAGATCTGTGCCGTGGCGTCCCCGTAGGCGGCGCGGACGATCCCCCGCACGGCCACGGCGTCCGATCCGGTGGCGGTGCCGCGCAGTCCCGCGTCGGCGAGGCCGTGCGCGATCCGGTCCTGGACCTGCCGGGCCAGTACGGCGCCGAGCACGGAGACACCGATGGTGCCGCCGAGCGAACGGAAGAAGGACACGGTCGAGCTGGCCGCGCCGATGTCCTTCAGCGGCACGGTGTTCTGCACGACGAGCACGAGGTTCTGAAGTGTCATCCCGACGCCCATCCCGACGCAGAGCATCTCCACGCTCAGCAGCGGGATCGGTGTCCTGGAGTCGAGGGTGCCGAGACCGGCGAACCCGACCGTGAGCAGCACGGCCCCGGTGATGATGAACGGCTTGATCGTCCCGGTCCTGCTGATCAGGCGCCCGGCGACCGTGGAGGCGACCAGGATGCCCGCCATCATGGGGATCGTCAGCAGCCCGGCCTGCGTCGGGCTGTGTCCCCGGGCCAGCTGGAAGTACTGGCTGAGGAAGACGGCGGCGCCGAACATCGCCGTACCGACGGCGAGGCTGCCGACGATCGCCAGCGCCGTGGTCCGCTGCCGCACGATGGCGAGCGGTACGACGGGTTCGGCGGCCCGCGACTCCACCCGTACGGCGACGGCGAGCAGCGCCAGTCCGCCGCCCACCATGGCCCCGGTCTGCCAGGAGGCCCAGCCGAAGGAGTTGTCGACGAAGGACACCCACACCAGCAGCACGCTGACCCCGGCGGCGATCAGGGTGGCGCCCAGGTAGTCGATCCTGACGTTCGCACGGCGGATGACGGGCAGGTTCAGTGTCCGCTGGAGCAGGAACAGGGCTACGACGGCGATCGGCACGCCGATGAAGAAGCACCACCGCCACCCCAGCCACGAGGTGTCGACGACGACCCCGCCGAGCAGCGGCCCGCCGATCGTCGAGGTCGCGGTGACACTGCTCAAGTAGCCGCTGTAGCGACCGCGCTCGCGGGGCGGGATCATCGCCGCGAGCGAGATCTGGACGAGGGCCTGCACGCCTCCGACGCCCACACCCTGCAAGGCCCTCGCGGCGATGAGCTGCCCGGCGGTCTGGCTGATCCCGGAGGCCAGGGCGCCCAGCACGAACACGGCGATGGACGCCTGCACCAGGGTCTTCTTGCTGAACAGGTCGGCGAGCTTGCCCCAGATCGGGGTCGTCGCGGTGGTGGTGAGGAGGGTCGCGGTGACGACCCAGGTGTACTGGGTCTGCGATCCGTGCACCGCCCCGATGATCTTCGGCAGCGCGCTGGAGACGACCGTACTGCTGAGGGTCGACACGAACAGCGCGAGCAGCAGCCCGCTGAGCGCCTTCAGCACCTCGCGGCGGACCGCCGGGGGGACGTCCGCGGGACTCGCCCCGTTCCCTGCCGTGCTCATCCGACGAACCCCCTGCGACCAGCTCGCTATGCACGCTGTATAGCGAGATCGCCTCACCATACATCGTGTACAGCGACGGGAGACAGTACGGACCGCCTCCGGGTCGCCGTAGCCGTCGTCGACGTCCTCCAGCGGGTGGGAAGGCCCGGCGGAGGCGCTCGTGAACACCAGGTCAGGGCGGCATCGCTCGCTGCGGCGCACCCCGTCCGCCGTAGAGTCGCGGTATGCAAGAGACTGGGCGGATGGAGCCGACGCCGCGCAAGAACCTGCGTGAGGAGCAGAAGATCCTCACGCATCGCCGACTGCTCGAAGCGGCCGTGACGGTGTTCACCGAGAAGCCCTTTCTCGAAGCGCGGATGGAGGACATCGCCCGGGCGGCGGGGGTGACCAGAGTGACGGTCTACGCCCATTTCCCCGGCAAGGCCGAGATCGTGGACGCGCTGGTGGAGCGCCTGTACGGCCTGATGGGCGAGGCGTACGCCGAGTTGGCGGCGCTCCCCCGATGGACGCCCGCGGAGGTCCGGGCGTGGCTGGACGGGGCGGTGGTCCGCTGGCGGGAGATGGCGCCGATCCGCCGGGTCGCGAACGCGGCGGCCCCGACCGCGTTGCGCAGCCTGGGCGACGGGCGGCGGCAGTACGTCGAGGCGCACGAGCGGTACGTCGGGATGCTGGTCGGCGATTACGGGCGGTGGCGGGAGGTGGATCCGGCGGAGGCCCGGCAGCGCGCGCTGATGGCCGTACTTCAGACGGAGTCGTTCTTCTCCGCCTGGATCGCCGTCGAGTGGCCGCTCGAAACCGCGGACCCGCTGGGGCTGTTGGCGGACTCGCTCTGCCATCTGCTCGCCCCCGCGGTGGAACGCGACGGCGCCGCGGCCTGAACGGGCCGTAGGCCAGGGGTGGTTGGCTCCCGGTGGCGTAACCGATGAGCAACCACCCCTGGCGGAGCGGGTGTTGGTCAGCCGGTCTCGCCCATCGCCGTCGCTCCGGCGGCGGGTCGGGGTGCCGGGGCGGTCTCCGGGTGCGGGGCGCGGGCGCGGACCCCGATCGTGACGAGGGCTACGGCGGCGGCCACCAGCATGCCGACTCCGCCAACGAGGGCGCAGGTGTGGAGCGCGTCGGTGAAACTCGCCCCGTAGGCGGCCAGTGCCCGGCCGGTGGCCTCGCCGGAGTCGAGGTGCAGGAAGGCGCCCGCCTGGATGCCGACGCCGTTCACCGTGCCGATGACCTGGCCCTGGTCGGCGGGGCCGAGGCCGGACGCGGCGACGTGAGCGGGCAGGGTGTCCAGGGTGCGGTGGGTGAGGACGACTCCGAAGATGGCCGGGCCGAGGGCGCTGCCGATCTGGCGGAGCGCGCTGTTGGCGGCGCCCGCGGTGCTGCCCAGGCGGCGGGGCAGGCTGTTCATGGCGATGGTGGTGATCGGGGCCATCGCCAGCGCGATGCCGATGCCGAACACCGCGATGACCAGGGCCGCTTCGCCGGTGCCGGTGGTGGCGTCGAAGAGGTTGACCAGGAGCGCGCCGACACCGCCGACGAGCAGGCCGGCCACCAGGACGAGGCCGGGCGAGAAGCGGTGCATGAGGCGGCCGACGACCGGGCCGAGGACGACGGTGAAGCCGTTGAGGGCGATCAGGCGCACCCCGATGTCCCAGGTCGAGGCGTGGTGCACCAGGCCGAAGTACTCGCTGAGCGAGAAGACCAGACCGACCTGGGCGAACAGGGTGAGCGCCATGACGAACGCGGCGCCGGAGAACGCCGTGGACCTGAAGAGCCGCATGTCCAACATGGGGCAGCGGGAGCGCAGTTCGACCAGGACGAAGGCCGGCAGCGCGAGGGCGGCCACGACGAACGCGGTGACGACCTCGGCCGAACCCCAGCCGGGGGCACCGCCGCCCTCGATGACGCCGTAGACGATGCCGGTGATGGCGACGACGGCGAGGAGTTGGCCGGGGAGGTCGAGGTGGCGTTCGCGGTCGGAGCGGGAGTCGACCAGGACGAAGGCGCCGACCAGGACCGTGAGGGCGCCGATGACCAGGGTGGGCAGGAAGATCCAGCGCCAGGTGGTGTGTTCGACGATCAGGCCGTTGAAGAGGGGGCCGAGGGTCAGGCCGAGGCCGAGGGCGGCCGTCCACAGGGCTATCGCGCCGGCCCGCTTGCGGTGGTCGGGGCAGACGTGGCTGATCAGGCCGAGGGTGGCGGGGAGCAGCGCGGCGGTGCCGACCCCGGTGAGGGCCTGGCCGACGCAGACCTGGACGACGCCGTGCGCGGTGAGGGCGACCAGACAGCCGACGCAGGACAGCGCGAGGCCGATCAGGTACATCTTCTTGCGACCGAAGAGGTCGCCGATGACACCGCAGGTCAGGAGCAGGGCTGCGGTCGGGAGGATGAACGCGTCGGTGATCCACTGGAGTCCGGTGGTGGAGGCGTCCAGCGCCTGCTGGATCACCGGGAGCGCCACCGACACACCGACGACCGGCAGATAGGAGACGAAGACTCCCAGGCAGGCCAGCAGGACGGTGGCGGTGGCGGGGCCGGACGGGGAGTCCGGCCGGGGGGACGGAGGCGTGACTTCGGAGACCGGGGTCGGCATGGCACCTCTTCGACGTCGTCGGGGGCTGATTGACCGGGTGTGGGATTGCGCGTGGCGTGCTGTGCGCGGCTACGGCGGGGGTGACGGTGCCGACTCCGTCAGTCGTGTCCCGGGTTCCGGAAGCTGACGTGGTTGTTCGGCTTGAATCTCCATTGACGTAAGCCATTTCGTTGCGGGAAATCGCTTCGGACCGTATCCCGGGGACCCGGTCCTGGAGATGCCGTTGAACCTGCAAGCTAAGCTGAACAGCGGCGACGACACAGCGTGCCGTGGCGGGCGAAAGCGCAGGTGGGAGCCGGTCAGCCGGCGGAGACGTTGGCCGTGATCAGACGCAGGAGCTGCTTGGCGAGGGCGTCCTGAGCGGGGGTCAGGCCCATGGCGTCGCCGATCGCGAGGGGCACGGCGGCGGCCCGCTCGCGCAGCCCGGCGCCGGTGTCGGTGAGCCGGATGGCGACCGAGCGCTCGTCGTCGCGCCGGCGTTCACGGCGCAGCAGGCCGTTCGCCTCCAGCCGCTTCAGCAGCGGGGAGAGGGTGCTCGACTCCAGCTGGAGCGCGGTGCCGAGATCGCGTACGGAGATCGAGTCCTGCTCCCAGAGGACGAGCAGGACGAGGTACTGCGGGTAGGTCAGGCCCAGTTCGTCGAGCAGCGGCCGGTAGCGGGCGGTCACCGCGCGGGAGGCCGCGTACAGCGCGAAGCACAGCTGGTCGTCGAGGAGCAGTGATCCCTCGGCCGGTTCCGCGGCGGCTGAGCTCATGGTCGGACTCCTGGCTCCGGTGCTCTTCAGGGCGATCACCACCTTATCGTTCGAGTCCGGTCGATCATATCGAGCACGCTTAAGTTGTGCACGACTTAGTCGCGCGCTACTGTCGTTCCCGTGCCGCACCACCGGCCCGGACCCCACCGGGGCCCGTCCGCGGCACCCGTTCGTGAGGAGACCGTCATGACCGACAGCAGCGCACCCCGCCCCGTCCTCGAACCCGCCGCGCAGGCCTTCGTGGAGGCGACCGCGAACCCGCCCTACCTCTTCGACCTCGCCCCGGCGGAGGGCCGCAAGGCGGTCGACGAGGTCCAGTCCGGGGAGATCGCCAAGCCCGCCGTCGACGAGGAGTGGATCACCGTCACCGGCGGCCCGACCGGCAGCGTCCGGGCCCGGATCGTGAAGCCGGCGGGCGCCTCCGGCCCGCTGCCCGTGATCATCTACATCCACGGCGCGGGCTGGGTCTTCGGCAACACCCACACCCACGACCGCCTCGTGCGCGAACTCGCCGTCGGCGCGCGGGCCGCCGTGGTCTTCCCGGAGTACGACCTCTCCCCCGAGGCCCGCTACCCCGTCGCCATCGAGCAGAACTACACCGTCGCCAAGTGGGTCGTGGAGCAGGGCGCGAGCAAGGACCTGGACGCCACCCGCGTCGCCGCGGTCGGCGACTCCGTGGGCGGCAACATGACCGCCGCGCTCACCCTGATGGCGAAGGAACGCGGCGATGTGCCCCTGGTCCAGCAGGTGCTGTTCTACCCGGTGACCGACGCGAGCTTCGACACCGCCTCCTACCACCAGTTCGCCACCGGCTACTTCCTGCGCCGCGACGGCATGCAGTGGTTCTGGGACCAGTACACGACCGACGAGACCGAGCGCGCCCAGATCACCGCCTCCCCGCTGCGGGCGACGACCGAGCAGCTCACCGGGCTGCCCCCGGCCCTCGTCATCACCGGCGAGGCCGACGTCCTGCGCGACGAGGGCGAGGCCTACGCCAACAAGCTCCGCGAGGCCGAGGTCCCCGTCACCGCCGTCCGCTTCCAGGGCACCATCCACGACTTCGTGATGCTCAACGCCCTGCGCGAGACCCACGCGGCCGAGGCCGCCATCACCCTCGCCGTCACCGTGCTGCGCAAGGCGCTCGCCACCGGCTGACCCGACCCGCCGCCCTCCCCCGCCTTCGACCGCGCTTCATACGGCACACTCGACCGCATGGACACCGACGCGCTCGTGGGGACACTCGACCGGGAGGGCGGCCTGCTGGCCGAGGCCGCCGAGGCGGCCGGGATCGACGCCGAGGTCCCGACCTGTCCGCGGTGGCGGGTGCGGGACCTGCTGCGGCACACGGGGATGGTGCACCGCTGGGCGACCGCGTTCGTCGCCGAGGGGCACACCCGGTACCACCCCGACGCCGGGCTGCCGGACCTGGACGACGCCGAGCTGCCGGCCTGGTTCCGGGCGGGGCACCGCCGCCTCGTGGACACGCTCGCCGCCGCCCCGCCCGACGTGGCGTGCTGGCACTTCCTGCCGGCCCCCTCGCCGCTCGCGTTCTGGGCCCGCCGACAGGCGCACGAGACGACCGTGCACCGACTGGACGCCGAGGCGGCACGCGGCGGCTCCCCCACCGCCGTCGACCCGGACTTCGCGGCCGACGGCATCGACGAGTTGCTGCGCGGCTTCCACGCCCGCGACAGCAGCCGGGTGCGCACCCCCGAGCCCCGGGTACTGCGGGTACGGGCCACGGACACGGACGCCGTGTGGACCGTACGGCTCTCCCAGGAACCGCCCGCCGCCGAGCGGGGCGGCACCGAGGCCGCCGACTGTGAACTGGCCGGTTCCGTCGGGGAGTTGTACCCGGCGCTGTGGAACCGGGCGCCGTTCCCGAGTGTGCGCGGGGACGCCTCGCTCGCCGCGCTGTGGCGGGAGAAGTCGGCGATCACCTGGAGCTGACGGTCCGTCAGTCCGACAGCATCCTCGTCAACACCGCGCGCTGCAACGGGAGTACCTCGCCGTGCAGGTCGCGCCCCTTGTCCGTGAGGGTCACCCGCACGCCCCGGCGGTCCTCCGCGCACATGCCGCGCTCGACGAGACCGTCCTTCTCCAGCCGGGCGATCAGCCGGGACAGGGCACTCTGACTGAGGTGGACGCGCTCGGAGATCTCCTGGACGCGGTAGGCGCACGCGTCACCGGCCAGCACGTCCAGCACCTCGAAGTCACTGCCGCACAGGCCGTGTCGATGCAGGGTGCGGTCGAGTTCACACTGGGTGCGGGCGTGCAGCGCCAGCATCTCCCGCCACTGGTCCACGAGCGCCTGCTCGGCCTTCTTCGCCGCCATGACAGCGCACCGTAGCAGAGAGACAGGTTCATTGCACCGTAATTAAATGCGGTTGCATTCGATGCATGCGCATGTAGTCTCTGCGGCATGACCTCTCCGCTCTCCCCTCCCGCGTCCCCCTCCTCGGCGGTGCGCTGGACCCCGCGACTGTGGGGCACCCTGCTGGTGCTCTGCGCCGCGATGTTCCTGGACGCGCTGGACGTGTCGATGGTCGGCGTCGCCCTGCCCTCCATCGGCTCCGAACTGGACCTCTCCACCTCGACGCTCCAATGGATCGTCAGCGGCTACATCCTGGGATACGGCGGCCTGCTCCTCCTCGGCGGCCGGACCGCCGACCTGCTCGGCCGCCGCCAGGTCTTCCTGGTCGCCCTCGGAGTCTTCGCGGTGGCCTCGCTGCTCGGCGGGCTCGTCGACTCGGGTCCGCTGCTCATCGCCAGCCGCTTCGTCAAGGGCCTCAGCGCCGCCTTCACCGCACCGGCCGGGCTGTCGATCATCACGACGACCTTCGCCGAGGGCCCGCTGCGCAACCGCGCCCTGTCCATCTACACCACCTGCGCCGCCACCGGCTTCTCGATGGGCCTGGTGCTCTCCGGCCTGCTCACGGAGGCCAGTTGGCGGCTCACCATGCTGCTGCCCGCGCCCATCGCCCTGCTCGCCCTCCTCGCCGGCCTGAAGCTGCTCCCCCGCAGCGAACGCGAGAAGGACCACAACGGCTACGACGTCCCCGGCGCCGTCCTCGGCACCGCGTCGATGCTGCTGCTCGTCTTCACGGTCGTACAGGCCCCCGAGGCCGGCTGGGCATCGGCGCGAACTCTCCTTTCCTTCCTGGCCGTTGCCGTCCTGCTGACCGTCTTCGTGTACGTGGAGCGGCGCTCCGCCGGGCCGCTGATCCGGCTCGGGGTGCTGCGCTCCGGCAGCCAACTCCGCGCGCAGCTCGGCGCGATGGCGTTCTTCGGGTCGTACGTCGGGTTCCAGTTCCTCGTCACGCTGTACATGCAGTCGCTGCTCGGCTGGTCCGCGCTGCACACGGCGCTCGCGTTCCTGCCCGCGGGCGCGGTGGTGGCGGTGTCCTCGACGAAGGTGGGCTCGATCGTCGACCGGTTCGGCACCCAGAGACTGATCGCGACCGGCTTCGCGCTCATGGTCGTCGGGTACGCGCTGTTCCTGCGGGTCAGTCTCGACCCGGGGTACGCGGCGGTGATCCTGCCGTCGATGCTGCTGATCGGCGCGGCCTGCGCGCTGGTCTTCCCCTCGCTGAACATCCAGGCCACCAACGGGGTCGAGGACCACGAACAGGGCATGGTCTCGGGGCTGTTGAACACCTCGGTGCAGGTGGGCGGCGCGATCTTCCTGGCCGTCGTCACGGCCGTGGTGACCGCGCACACGCCCCCGCACGCCACCCCGCAGGCGGTGCTGGACAGTTACCGGCCCGGTCTCGTGGTGGTGACGTTCGTCGCCGCCGCCGGTCTGCTGATCACGCTGCCGGGGCTGCGCGCACGGCGGCCCCGACCGTCCCTCGTGGTCGCCAAGTCCACCGTGAAGGATGCGGAGGCGGAGCGCGTGGCGCTGCGCGACTAGGGGAACGCCTCCCAAGTGCGCGCCCGGCGGGGCCGATTGCCCGCCGGGCGCGTGCGTGTGAGACTTCCGGGATGAGCGTGACTGGGGGACGGCGTACACAGGCCGAGCGGGACGCGATGACCGTCGAGATCGGGTACGCGCTGGTCAGCGCGGTGTTCGCGGCGGTCGTCGTGTTCGGGGCGGTGGCCGGTCCGGTGTGGCTGTTCGAACTGCCGGGCACCGTCGAGACGGTGTTGACGCGCACGGGGCTCGTGCTGCTGCCCGTGGTGTTCCTCGTGCGGGTGGCGACCGTGCTGTACCAGTACCGGCGGAGTGCGGGTGGTCAGCCCAGCCAGCCGGGGCGGACCAACCCCGACTCGTAGGCCAGCACGACGAGTTGGGCCCGGTCCCGGGCGCCCAGCTTCACCATCGTGCGGCTGACATGGGTCTTCGCGGTGAGCGGGCTGACCACCAGGCGGCGGGCGATCTCGTCGTTGGACAGGCCGATGCCGACCAGGGCCATCACCTCCCGTTCCCGCTCGGTGAGCCGGCCGAGCACGTCGGCTGTCGCCGGTTCCTTGGAGCGGGCCGCGAACTCGGCGATCAGCCGGCGGGTCACCCCGGGCGACAGCAGCGCGTCGCCGTCGACCACCGCCCTTACGGCGCGCAGGAGTTCGTCCGGTTCGGTGTCCTTGACCAGGAAGCCGGAGGCGCCGGAGCGGATCGCCTCGAAGACGTACTCGTCGAGTTCGAACGTCGTCAGCATGACCACCTTGACCTCCTCCAGGCCGCCGTCTCCCGTGATGCGGCGGGTCGCGGCGAGCCCGTCGAGCAGCGGCATGCGGATGTCCATCAGGACGACGTCGGGGCGCAGTTCGGCCACCTTGCGTACCGCCTCCTCGCCGTCGGACGCCTCGCCCGCCACCTCGATGTCCGACTGCGCGCCCAGCAGCGCCTTGAACCCGGCACGGACCAGCGACTGGTCGTCGGCGAGCAGTACCCGGATCACCGGTCGTCCTCCTTCGGTGTGGCCTTCAACGGCAGTACGGCGAGCACCCGGAAGCCGCCGTCCGGGCGCGGGCCCGCCTCGATGCCGCCACCGAGCGCGGCGGCCCGCTCCCGCATCCCCGCCAGTCCGTTGCCGCTGCCTCCGGCGTCGGTGCCGGTCGCGGGCCCGTCGTCGTCGATCCGCAACCGCAACTCCCGGGGGCCATGGTCGACATGCACGCGCGCGTGCCGTGAACCCGAGTGCCGTACGACATTGGTCAGGGCCTCCTGGACGACTCGGAAGGCGGTGAGGTCGGCGCCCGGCGGGAGGCGGGGCCAGGTTCCCGCGACCTCGACGGTGAGGCCCGCGTCCGCCGCCTGCCGCACCAGTTCCGGCAGCCGGTCCAGACCGGGGGCCGGGGCGCGGGGCGCGTCGCCGGGGGCGCGCAGGGTGTCGAGGACCTGGCGGACCTCGCCGAGCGCCTCCTTGCTGGCGGCCTTGATCGTGGTGAGGGCGGTACGGGCCTGCTCGGGGTCGGAGTCGAGGAGGGCGAGGCCGACGCCCGCCTGGACGTTGATGACGGAGATGCTGTGCGCGAGGACGTCGTGCAGTTCGCGGGCCATCCGCAGCCGTTCCTCGTCGGCGCGGCGGCGGGCCGCCTGGGCGCGTTCGGCGCGGTCGCGGACCCACTGGTCGCGGCGGGCGCGGGCCAGTTCGGAGAGCGCGGCGACGGCCACCACCCAGGTGGCGACGGCCAGTTCACGGCTCCAGGGCGTCGCGTGGTCGTGCTGCGGGGGCAGCCACCGGTAGAGCCAGTGCGCGATCAGGAGGTGCGCCGCCCACAGCGTGCCGAGCGCGGCCCAGGCCGCCCGGCGGCGCCCGGCGACGACCGCGCCGAAGCAGCCGAGCGCGACGGGCAGGAACACGGGCCCGTAGGGGTATCCGGCGCCGAGGTAGAGCACGGCGGCGAGCACGGTCCCGAAGGCGACCCCTACGGGGTGGCGGTGGCGCCACAGGAGCACTGCCGAACCGAGGACGAGCAGCACGCGCGCGGAGAGGTCGATCGGGACGCGGCCGGGCTGGCTGTGCCCGGCGAAGCCGCTGCCCACCAGCACGACCGCGGTGACCAACAACGTGGAGCGCCACGGCCACCGGTCCGGTGCCGCCGCCCCGCCCCACGGCGGCCCGTGGCGCGACCACCGGGGTGGCCCGCCGCCGGATACGCGCTGCTCGTCCATGCACGTCACGCTAGCCGCCGGGCGGGGCCGGGGGCGTCGGCCGGGCGGGGTGCTCACGCGTACTCCCCGGGGAGTACGTCCCCCGGTCAGCCTTCCGCGAGGCCCACCCCGAGTGCGAGGCGTCGTACCGAGTGGTGGAAGAACGGCTCACGGTCCTCGACGACTCGGCGGAACTGGCCGAACAGTTCGAAGCTGACCAGTCCGTACGTCTCGGCCAGCGCGGCGACGACGGCGAGGGCCGACCCGGGCGGGAGGCCGGTCGCGAAGTCCGCGATCATGCGGTCCGCCTCTGGGCGCAGGCCGACCGGGAACGGGGGCTCGGTGAGGGTGCCGGCCCGTTGGGCGTCCTGGACGACGCCGATGAGGAGGAGGGCGACGCGGGCGGCGGACGGGACGGTCGTCTCGGGGGCGACGTACCCGGGGACCGGTGAGCCGTAGATGAGGGCGTACTCGTGCGGATGGCCGAGCGCCCAGACGCGGACCGCCTCGCACACGGTGGTCCAGCGCAGCAACGGGACCGCGTCCGCGACACCGGCGTGTGCCGTCTCCGCGGCCTCGCCGAGGGAGTCGTAGGCGTCGATGATGAGAGCGGTCAACAGGTCGTCGCGGCTGGGGAAGTACCGGTACAGGGCGGAGGAGACCATGCCCAGTTCACGGGCCACGGCGCGCAGCGAGAGTTTCGCGGCGCCCTCGGCGGCGAGCTGTCTGCGCGCCTCGTCCTTGATGGCCGCGGTGACCTCGATCCTGGCTCGGGCGCGGGCTCCTTGTGTGGTGCTCATACGAGCCAGTGTGGCACGGATTCAGAGCAGCGCACACAAACGAGAGCACCGCATAAAAAAGAGAGCACCGCTCTTGCATTGGCCCGCCGGGCCGGTGCAGACTGGTGCCCGAGAGCGAGAGCAGTGCTCACAAAAGGGAGCCGCGCTCTCCACACCAGGGAGTAGCCATGAGCACGCACGTCCAGAAGCCCGGCTGGTTCACCGTCAACGTCATGAACCGCGCCGTCGCCTGGTTCACCCGCCGCGGCCTCAGCGTCTGGGGTTCACGGGTGCTGGCGGTCCGCGGCCGCAAGAGCGGCGAGTGGCGGACCACCCCGGTGAACCTGCTGACGGTGGACGGACAGCAGTACCTCGTCGCGCCGCGCGGTCACGTCCAGTGGACGCACAACATGCGGGCGGCGGGCGGCGGTGAGCTGCGGCTCGGCAAGAAGGTGGACGCCTTCACCGCGACCGAGGTCACCGGCGACGACAAGGTGCCGCTGCTGCGCGCCTACCTCAAGCGCTGGAAGGCCGAGGTCGGCGTGTTCTTCGGAGGAGTCGGCCCGGACTCCTCCGACGACGAACTGCGGGGGATCGCGGACGACCACCCCGTCTTCCACGTCACGGTCAGGAACTGACCTCGTCCTGCGCGGACTCCGCAGGCGGCACGGGCGGTACCGGCGTCACGGGCTCCGCGGTCCTGCGGTCGAAGGCGGTCAGCGCGCGCTGCGCCATGGGGTGGCTGCGCACCAGCTCGCCCAGCGTGGTCGAACCCCGGGTGATGTCCATGAAGGCCTTCCAGGCCGGCCGGAAGCCGGTCAGGGCCGCGTGGAACAGTCCGGGGCGCCGCTCGAAGACCGCCAGCATGGTCTTGCCGACGCTCATCTCCACGCCGAGCCCCGCCTTGATCGCGAACGCGTAGTTCAGCGCCTGGCGGCGGGTGTCCACGGCGTCGTGCGCCTCGGCGATCCGGACCGCCCACTCCCCCGCGAGCCGCCCCGAGCGCAGCGCGAACGAGATGCCCTCCCGGGTCCACGGCTCCAGCAGGCCCGCCGCGTCCCCGCACACCAGCACCCGGCCCCGCGACAGCGGCGAGTCGTCGGCCCGGCAGCGGGTCAAGTGCCCTGAGGAGATGCTCGGTTCGAAGCCGGCGAGGCCGAGCCGGGCGATGAAGTCCTCCAAGTACCGCTTGGTGGCGGCACCTTCCCCGCGCGCGGAGATCACGCCGACCGTGAGCGTGTCCCCCTTCGGGAAGACCCAGCCGTAACTCCCGGGCATCGGGCCCCAGTCGATGAGCACCCGGCCCTTCCAGTCCTCGGCGACCGTGTCCGGCACCGGGATCTCCGCCTCCAGGCCCAGGTCCACCTGGTCGGTCTTGACCCCGACGTGCGCTCCTATGCGGCTGGCACTGCCGTCGGCGCCCACGACGCACCGCGCGAGGACCGTCTCGCCGCCCTGGAGGACGACGGCGACCGTACGCCGGTCCGGGACCGCGGAGCCGTGCTGCTCGACGCGGGTCACGGTGACGCCGGTGCGCAGCTCGGCGCCCGCCTTCTGCGCGTGCTCGACCAGCTGCTGGTCGAACTCGGGCCGGTTGATCAGCCCGAAGAGCATCTGCCGGGAGCGGCGGGTGCGCGTGAAACGTCCGTTGTTGGAGAACGTCATGGCGTGCACCCGGTCCTTCAACGGCAGGTCGAAGCCGGGCGGCAGCGAGTCGCGCGAGGGTCCGATGATGCCGCCGCCGCACGTCTTGTACCGGGGCAATTCGGCTTTCTCCAGCAACAGCACACGCCGTCCCGCGACGGCCGCCGCATAGGCGGCCGAGGCCCCCGCGGGTCCCGCGCCCACCACGACGACGTCCCACACCCGCTGTTCGTCGTCCGCCGAAGAGTTCTCGCTGCTCACGATGGTCTACTGCTCCCGATCAAGCCGCTGCCGCACCTGTCCCCCGCATCCTACGGCGGACATCGCCACAGGCCGTTGTGGGAGGATCGACGGCATCATTCGTACAACGTCGCACCCACAAGGAGCGTGCCCATGTCGTCGAATCCGGTCGCCGAGACCGTCGCCTCGCTGATGCCCAGGGCAAGAACTGAGCTCGGCGAGCTGGTGGCCTTCAAGTCGGTGGCGGACTTCGACCAGTTCCCGAAGAGCGAGAGCGAGGGCGCCGCGAACTGGGTCGCCGACGCGCTGCGCGCCGACGGTTTCCAGGACGTGGCCGTGCTCGACACCCCGGACGGCACCCAGTCGGTCTACGGCTGCCTGCCGGGCCCCGAGGGCGCGAAGACCGTGCTCCTGTACGCCCACTACGACGTGCAGCCGCCGCTCGACGAGACCGCCTGGACGACCCCGCCGTTCGAACTGACCGAGCGCGACGGCCGCTGGTACGGGCGCGGTGCCGCCGACTGCAAGGGCGGCCTGATCATGCACCTGCTCGCGCTGCGCGCCCTCAAGGCCGACGGCGGCATCCCGGTGCACATCAAGGTGATCGTCGAGGGCTCGGAGGAGCAGGGCACCGGCGGCCTGGAGCGGTACGCCGAGGCACACCCCGAACTCCTCGCGGCCGACACCATCGTGATCGGCGACACCGGGAACTTCCGCCTCGGCCTGCCCACCGTGACCTCGACGCTGCGCGGTATGACTCTGGTGCGCGTCCAGATCGACACCCTCGAAGGCAACCTGCACTCCGGCCAGTTCGGCGGCGCCGCGCCCGACGCGCTGGCCGCGCTGATCCGCGTACTGGACTCGCTGCGCGCCGACGACGGCTCGACGACCGTCGACGGGCTCGCCGCCGACGCGACCTGGGACGGGCTGGCGTATGACGAGGGGCAGTTCCGGCAGGACGCCAAGGTGCTGGACGGCGTCGGGCTGATCGGTTCCGACACGGTCGCCGACCGCATCTGGGCGCGCCCGGCCGTCACGGTCCTCGGCATCGACTGCCCGCCGGTGGTCGGCGCCACCCCGTCCGTGCAGGCCGGCGCCCGCGCGCTGGTCAGCCTGCGCGTCCCGCCGGGCACCGACGCGGCCGAGGCGACCAAGCTGCTCGCGGCCCACCTGGAGGCCCACACCCCGTGGGGCGCCCGGGTGCGCACCGAACAGATCGGCCAGGGCCAGCCGTTCAGCGCCGACACCACCAGCCCCGCGTACACGGCGATGGCCGAAGCGATGGCGGTCGCCTACCCGGGCGAGGAGATGCAGTACGCCGGCCAGGGCGGCTCCATCCCGCTCTGCAACACCCTCGCGGCCCTCTACCCGCGGGCGGAGATCCTCCTCATCGGCCTCAGCGAGCCGGAGGCGCAGATCCACGCGGTCAACGAGAGCGTGTCTCCTGCGGAGTTGGAGCGGCTGTCGGTGGCGGAGGCGCTGTTCCTGCGGAACTACGCGGCCAACTGAGCACGTCCCGGGCCGCCTTGACGAAGCGCGAGGATGGGGACATGTCCCGTGCCTCGCGCGTCACCGCCCACACCGACACCGCCACCGCCCTCGCCCTGCTCTCCGACCACGAACTCGCCGAACTCCTCGACGCGGCCACACCGTTGGGGTCCGGCGTCGGCGGGCGCTCGATGCTGGTCGAGGTGGACGGCAGAAAGCTGTTCGTGAAGCGGATGCCGCTGACGGACCTGGAGCGGCGGCCGGAGAACGTGCGGTCCACGGCCAACGTGTTCGGGGCTCCCGCCTACTGCCACTTCGGCATCGGCGCGCTGCCCAGCCCCGGCTTCGGCGTCTGGCGCGAGCTGGCCGTCCACGAGATGACCACCAACTGGGCGCTGTCCGGCCGGTTCTCGGGCTTCCCGCTGCTGCACCACTGGCGGGTGCTGCCCGGCCCGGAGCAGCCGCTCCCCGACGAACTCGCCGACGTGGAGCGGACCGTGGCCTACTGGGGCGCCGGACGCGAGCACATCGAGGCCCTGCGCACGGCCACCGCGAGCCTGACCCTGTTCATGGAGCACCTGCCGCTCACCCTCCACGACTGGCTCCCCGGACAGTTGCGCGGCGACGACCCCGCCACCGCCTGCGCCCTCGTGGAGCAGGGCCTCGAAGCCGTCACCGGTTTCCTCCGCGAGCAGCGGCTCGTGCACTTCGACGTCCACTTCAGGAACATCCTCACGGACGGGCACCGGCTCCACCTCGCCGACTACGGCCTCGCCCTCTCCCCGCGCTTCCGGCTCACCGCGGACGAACGCGCCTTCCACGACCGCCACCTCCACTACGACCGCGCCTACGCGTTCTCGTACCTGGTGCACTGGCTCGTCGTGGACCTGTACGGCTACGGCCCGGACGAACGAAGGGAGTTCATCCGCGCGTGCGCCGACGACGGCAGGCGGCCCGAGGGCATCCCGGAGGCCGCCGCCGAACTCATCTCCCGCCACGCCCGACTCGCCCTGACGGTGGGCGACTTCAACCGGCGCTTCACGCACGGGAGCAGGCTGACCCCGTACCCGTCCGCCGGGGAACTCGGCTACAGCAGCTCCACGCTCTCCGCGTAGTGGCAGGCGACCGGGTTGCCGCCGCCCCGGTCGACGAGTTCCGGTACCTCCTCGACGCAGGACCCGCGTTCGCTCTCGGTGAGCTGGTTCGCGAACTTCGGGCACCGCGTGCGGAAGCGGCACCCGCTGGGCGGGCGCACCGGGCTCGGGACGTCGCCCTGGATGGTGATCCGTTTCCGGGCGCGTTCCTTGCGCGGGTCGGGCAGCGGAATCGCCGAGACCAGTGCCTGGGTGTACGGGTGCGCGGGGCGGGCGAAGAGCTGCCGGGCGGGGGCGATCTCGACCAGGCGGCCCAGGTACATGACGGCCACCCGGCCGGCGACGTGCCGCATGACCGACAGGTCGTGGGCGACGAACAGGAAGGACAGCCCGAGTTCGTTCTGCAGATCCATGAGCAGGTTGAGGACGCCGGCCTGGATCGACACGTCGAGCGCCGACACCGGTTCGTCGAGGATGACGACCTTCGGGCGCAGCGCCAACGCCCGCGCGATGCCGATGCGTTGGCGCTGCCCGCCGGAGAACTCGTGGGCGAAGCGGTTGCCGTGCTCGGGGTTGAGCCCGACCAGGCGCAGGAGTTCGCTCACCTCGGCGCCCGCCCCGGACCCGTACCGGCCGTGGATGCGCAGTGGTTCGGCGACGATCTCGTGGACGGTCATCCGCGGGTCGAGCGAGGCGTACGGGTCCTGGAAGACGATCTGCAACTCCCTTCGCAGGGGCCGCATCTGACGTCTGCTCAGTTCGGTCAGCTCGTGCGCGCCGTAGCGGACCTGTCCGGCGGTGGCCCGTTCCAGGCCGAGGACGGTGCGGGAGATCGTCGTCTTGCCGGAGCCCGACTCCCCCACCAGGCCCAGGGTCTCGTTCTCGTGGAGGTCGAAGGAGACTCCGCACACGGCGTGCACATCGCCCACGCGGCGGCGGACGACGCCCTTGGACATGACCGGGAAGTGCTTGACGAGGTCGCGGACCTGGAGGACCGGGGCGCCGGTGCCGCCGTGGCCGGGCAGCGGCGGCAGCGGAGCGGCGGCCCGCGCGGGCGCGGTCATACGGGGTCCTCCTCGGGGTTCGTGGCGGGGGCCGCGTCGGCGAAGCGGGCCAGGGCCTCGGTGTCCGCGCCGACCGCGTCGAAGACCTGGCCGGCGCCGGTGTCGACGAGTTCGTCGGCGAAGTGGCAGGCGCTGAGGTGGAGGTCGCCGCCGGCCCTGCGCAGGACGGGTTCGTCGGTGTCGCACACGTCCCGGCGCATCGGGCAGCGGGGCGCGAAGGGGCAGCCGGGAGGCAGGTTGAGCAGGCTCGGCGGTGAGCCGGTGATGGGGGTGAGCCGTGCCTCCTCCCGGTCGAGGCGGGGCAGGGAGCCGAGCAGGCCGAGCGTGTAGGGCATGCGCGGGGTGTAGAAGATGTCCTCGACCGACCCCGTCTCCACGATCCGGCCCGCGTACATGACCGCGACCCGGTCGGTGTGTCCGGCCACCACGCCGAGGTCGTGGGTGATGAGGACCAGGGCCGCGCCGGTCTCGGCACGGGCGGTCTCCAGGGCTTCGAGGATCTGCGCCTGCACGGTGACGTCGAGGGCGGTGGTCGGCTCGTCGGCGATGATCACGTCCGGGTCGTTGGCCATGGCGATGGCGATGACGACGCGCTGGCGCATCCCGCCGGACATCTCGTGCGGGTAGCTGTCGACGCGCCGCTCGGGGCTCGGGATGCCGACCGTGCCGAGCAGTTCGACGGCGCGTGCGCGCGCGTCCTTGTGGGTCATGCCGGGGTTGTGGCGGAGCAGGGTCTCGGCGATCTGGTAGCCCACGTTGTAAACGGGGTTGAGGGAGGTCATCGGGTCCTGGAAGATCATCGCGATGCCGCTGCCGCGCAGGTCGGAGAGGCGGGCGTCGGACAGGCCGAGGAGTTCGGTGCCTTCGAAGCGGACCGAGCCGCGCACCTTGGCACCGGCCGGCAGCAGCCCCATCACGGCGAGGGCGGTGACCGACTTCCCGGACCCGGACTCGCCGACGATACCGAGCGATTCGCCGCGGTCGAGCCGGTAGCCGACCCCGCGCACGGCCCGTACGGTGCCGTCCTCGGTGCCGAACTCCACACTGAGGTCCTCGACTTCGAGCACGGCGGACGTCACGGGGACCTCGTGCACTCCATGACTCGTGGTCGTCACTGTCGCACCCTTTGCTGCCGGGGGTCGAAGGCGTCGCGCAGGCCGTCGCCGATGAAGTTGATGGTCAGCGCGATGGCGATGATGAACGCGCCGGGGATGTAGAAGAGCCAGGGCCGGGTGTCGACCGCCGTCTGCGCCTGGGAGACCAGCAACCCCAGGGAGGTGTCGGGCGGTTGGACGCCGAACCCGAGGAAGGAGAGCGCGGTCTCGGTGAGGATGCCGGTCGCCACCAGGATCGTCGCGTTGACGATGATCGGACCCAGCGCGTTGGGCAGCAGATGCCGGAAGATGATCCGCACGTCGGAGGCGCCGAGCGCCCTGGCCGCCTCGATGAACTCCTTCTCGCGCAGCGACAGCACCGAGGAGCGCACCACGCGGGCCACGTACGCCCAGGTGAGTCCGGCGATGACGATGGCGATCCAGTACCAGGAGCCGCCGGTGCGGGAGGAGATGACCAGGGCGATGGCGAACAGGGGCAGCGTCAGCACGAGATCGGCGACGCGCATCATGACCGAGTCGACGAAGCCCCGGTAGAAGCCCGCGATGGCGCCCCAGACCGCGCCGAGCAGGGTGGAGCCGAGCGCGATCATGATGGCGATCTTGAGCGAGGTCTGGGTGCCGCGCATGACCTGCGCGTAGCCGTCGTAGCCCGAGGAGTCGGTGCCGAACGGGTGCTTCCAGGAAGGGGGTTGGGAATTGTCCTCGGTGTACTTCGCGTACGAGTAGTGCCACAGGTGCGGGCCGATGAACGCCCACAGCAGGATCAGCACGAACACGACCAGGCTGGCCATCGCGGCCCGGTGCCGGACGAAGCGGCGCAGCACCAGTTGGGTCTGGGTGCGCTGCCGTACGGTGAACTCGTGGTCCCCTCGCGGCAGTTGGGCGCCCGCGGACCCTGGTGCCTCGATGTCAGTCATAGCGGATCCTCGGGTCGAGTACGGCGTAGAGGAGATCGGCGACGAGGTTGAACCCGATGACGACGACGGCGGAGAGCAGCAGCCAGGCCATGGTGCGGTAGACGTCGAGCGTGGTCGCCGCCTGGACCAGCATCTCGCCCATGCCGTGCCACTGGAAGATCGTCTCCGTGATCACCGCGCCGCCCAGGATGATCGCGATGTCGAGCGCGGTGACGGTGGCCAGCGGGATGAGGGCGGTGCGCAGCGCGTGCCGGGTCATCACCTTGCCGCGCCGCAGGCCCTTGGCGCGGGCGAGCCGTACGTAGTCGCTGTTGAGGACCTCCAGCATGGAGGCGCGGGTGTAGCGGGTCCAGGAGGCGAAGGAGACCAGGGCGAGGGTGATGGTGGGCAGGATGAGATGGCCGACGTGATCGGTGAACTGGTTCCAGGTGGTGTCGACTTCGAGGTACGGGGACTTCTCGCCGATGGTGCCGAGGAACTGGCTGCCGGTCTTCTGGTTGAACCAGATCCCGGCCTGCTTGAGGAGGACCGCGAACCAGAACACCGGCATGGCGAGGAAGAGGAAGCCGAAGAAGGTGATGGTGTAGTCGGCGGCGGAGTACTGGCGGACGGCGCTGAACACACCGAAGACGACGGCCATGATCAGCGCGAGGACCATCGCGGCGGCAACCAGGGTGATGGTCACCTTGAAGCGGGTGAACAGGTCGTGCCCGATGTTCAGGTTGGCCTGCACGGAGGGGCCGAAGTCGCCGTGCAGGACGCCGGTGATCCAGTTCCAATAGCGTTCCATCACCGGCTGGTTGGCGTGGATGTGCCGGGCGAAGGCGAGCACCGCCGCCTTGCTGGGCGCGGGTTGGCGTGAGGTGGCGAAATTCGCCACCGGGTCACCGGAGTTGATGACCACCAGGAACACGATGAACGTCGAGACGATCAGGACGGGGATGGAGACGAGGATGCGACGCACGGTGTAGGCGAGCATGCGGTCTTCTCTCGGAGGCCGGCGGGTCGGTGGTGCCGTCCGGGCCGGGCCCGGCCCCGGTGTCGCGGGGCCGGGCCCGGCAGGCGAGCCGGTGGAGCTGGTGCCTGCCCGGGAAGGCGGGCTATTTCTTCAGGCCCCACGTACCGGTGTTGTAGGCCGGTCCCACGTTCGTGGAGTTGTTCCGCATGTTCACGAACCGCGTCTGCGAGGCGAAGAACGTCGGCTTCTGGTAGAGCGGCAGCACATAGGCGTCGTTCACCATGAGCTGGTCGGCCTGGTTGAGGAGCGCGGCGGCCTTGGTCGCGTCCGTCTCGCCCACGGCCTGGGCGATCAGGGAGTCGACCGTCTTGTTGCTGTAGCCGCCGTAGTTGCCGCCGCCGCCGGTGAACCAGTTCTGCTGGGCGCCGCTGCTCGGGAACGGTGCCGCGACCCAGGCGAAGACGATGATGTCGTACTGGTGCCCGGCGAGGACCGTGCCGAGGTCGGCGGCGCCGATCGGCTTGATGGTGATCTTGATGCCGAGGCTCGCCAGGTTGCTCTGGAGGATCTGGCACTCGCTCTGCCGGATCTGGTTGCCGGTGGTGTAGCGGCAGTTGAAGGGTCCGACCGCCTTGCCGTCCGGTGTCTTGAGCGCGGTGCCCACCCCGGTGAACTTGGCGTCGGTGAGGTACTTCTTCGCCTTCGTCAGATCACCCGAGCCCTGGCCCGTCGCGCTGACCACGTCCTTGTAACCGGCCTGCCCGGGAACGAAGTTGTGGTTGCCCAGCGGCTTCACGGCCGGGTCGAACTGGCCGACCGTCTTGGCGATGATGTCCTTGGTGTTGATCGCCGTGAACATCGCCTGCCGCAGTGCCAGGTACTTGCCGATCACCGGGTCGTGCAGGTTGAGGTCGAAGTGCTCCCAGGTCAGCCCGTTGCCGATGCTGTAGGTGATGCCGGGGATGTCCTTGACCTGGTTGACCAGGTCCACCTCGGGCTGCGGGTAGATGCCCTGGACCTCGTTGTTCTTCAGGGCGGTGGGCTCCTGGGTGGCGTCGGAGATCACCTTGAAGATCAGCCGTTGCAGGGTCGCCTTCTTCGCGCCGTACCACTTGGGGTCGGGCACGAAGGTGGCGTGGTCGTTGTCGACCCACTGCTGCATCTTGTAGGCACCCGCGGTGGGGTACTTGGTGGGCGGTGTCTTCAGGAAGTACTGCCAGGCCTGCGCCATCTGAGTGGCCGTCATGGCGGCGGCGTCACCGACCTTGGCGCCGGATATCTTCTCCGCGGTGTGCGCCGGATAGAGCGGATAGCCCGCGCCGAACAGCGACTTCCAGTCCGAGTACGGCTTCGACATCACCATGGTGAAGGTCTTGCCGTTGTCGGACGGGGTGAGGGACTTGATCCGGTCGTAGCCCGCGGTGCTCTGCGGCAGACAGCCGTGCGTCTGGCTGGAGTCGCTGGCGGGCGGCGGCGGACAGTCCTTGCCGTTGTTGGTGCGCCAGTAATAGGTGAAGTCGTCGGCGGTGATGGGCGTCCCGTCGTTCCACGCCGCCTTGGGGTTGATCTTGTAGACGATGGTCTGCGGGCTGACGCTGGTCTGCGTCGCCGAGGTCACCAGGTCGGTGTTGAGGGCGACGGTGAAGTCCGGCTGGGGTATGAACACCTGCGGCAGGACGACCTCCAGGGCCTCCCCGTTCTCGAAGGTGTTGCCGTTGATGTCCTGGACGTTCCACTGCTGGATGTTCTTCTCCAGCACATAGGTGTACGTTCCGCCGGACTTGGTGGCGGCCGAGTTGCAGGTGTTGGCCTGGCCCACGGTGTTGCAGGACGTGAGTCCGGCCGACGTGCCCTTGCTGGAGCTGCCGCCGCCCCCACCGCCGCTGCTGCAAGCGGTGAGCACCAGGGTGAGCCCGGCGGCGAGGGTGAGGGCCCGGGTGAGGGCCGAGGATGGCGCGCGCATGTTCCTCTCCTTCGACCGGCCAGAGGTCCGGTCCCGTAGAGGCGGCCGGCGGCCGCGAGAGAACTGAGCTGCGCAAAGACGTTAGAGCTCCGATGTACCTTCTTCACGTTCCTGTTCATACCGGGAAGGCGACAATTCACCCTCGCTTTGTTATCGGAATGACCCATGCCCCGCAAAATCGCCAGGCGGTGTCCCCGAAAGGGCAAAGTCCCGTTCAACATCGTTGATCGGACCGCAAATTCACGGGCCGTCAGCCGACCGGCACGCCCGCCTCCAGATAGAGCGCGGCCCCGCGCTCCCGGGCTCTGAGCGCCCACCGCAGCCGCTCGTAGCGGACCGGCGGCAACAGGTCCGCGGCCTCCTGCTCGCTGGCGAAGCGCCAGCCGCGCAACTCCGGTCCCGGCAGCAGCAGTCGGTCCGCCTCGGCGGCGCCCAGCAGGCCGCCGTCGAAGAGCAGGCGCAGCCCGCCGTAGCCGGGCGGGGCGGGCGGTTCCCAGTCGACGACGAGCAGCCGGGGTACGTCGTCGAGGACGATGCCGGTCTCCTCGGTGACCTCGCGCATACCGCCCCGCGCGGGTGCCTCGCCGGGCTCGACGACACCGCCGGGGAACTCCCAGCCGGCTTTGTAGGTGGGGTCGACGAGCAGCACCCGGTCCTGTTCGTCGAAGAGGAGCACACCGGCCGCGACGGTCTCGGCGGTGGGCTCGGGGGTCTGCACGATGTCGCAGACGGGGACGGTGCCGCTGCCGACCGCGTCGGCGATCCGGCAGGCCGTCTCGTACGGGGTGAGGACACTGGTGTCGACGAGATGCGCGTCGGCGGTGAGCCAGGAGGCGAGTGCGGCGCGGTACGGCTCGATGTGGTCGTACGCCCACTGCTGTGTCCGCAGCTCCCCGTCGGGGAGGTCCGGGGGGATCTCCCGGCCGGCTATTCGCTCGCGCAGGATCGTTTCCGCCGGTGCCAGGAGAACATGCCGGACCGCGACCCGGCGGGCCGCGAGGCCGCCGAAGATCTCGTCGCGGTACTCCTGGCGCAGCAGGGTCATCGGGACGACGAGGGTCCCGCCGAGCTCGGCGAGCATGGCGGCGGCCGTGTCGATCACGAGCCGTCGCCAGATCTGCAGGTCCTGGAAGTCGCCGACCTCCGCGAGGTGCTTGGGCGGGAGCAGGTTCGGAAGTGCTCCGCCGATGATCTCGGGGTCGAAGAACGTGCTGTTCGGGATCAGGTCGATCAGTTCCCGTGCGGTGCTGGTCTTGCCCGCACCGAACGCGCCGTTGATCCAGACGACGGTCACAGGTCCCCCTCTTCTGTTGGCCCCCTGAGGCTTGCCCGTTCCACCCTGCCACGGAAACCAGCCCCAGTTGAGAGCGCGCATACGACGGCGCCGGTGCTCCCTCCGACGGGGCACCGGCGCCGCACACTCGTGACGGGTATCAGCTGTTCTGTCCCAGGGTGTTCTCGTCGACGGCGAGGCTGCCGTCGCTGACCAGGTGGTCCATGGAGCCCACGGTGTCCTTGACGTTGAGATCGCCGAGCACGTCGTGGTCGTGCGAGTGCGACGGAGTGATCGCGGCGACGACGAAACCGGTGGCGAGGGAGGCGATGGCCAGCATGCTGCGCTTCTTCATGCCCCGTTCAACTGACGAAGCGCGCCCGGGTCACGCCCGGACCGGCCGCCGGGTGGAAACGGCTCCGCCGCGCGAGCGCCGTACGAGATCCACGGCCGCCTCGGGCCACTGCGGGTGGTCGAAGGTGAAACCCTCCGCCAGCAGGCGCCCCGGCACCACCCGCCGGCTCTTCAGGAGGAGTTCGGTGTCCGAGCGCAGCGCGAAGGCGCCCAGCTCGGCCATCAGCCTGGTGGCGGGCAGGCCCACGGGGATGCCCCGGGCGGCGCGCAGGACACGCATGAAGGCACGTTGCGGGAGCGGCCCCGGGGCGGCGAGGTTGACCGGCCCGGTGATGTCGTCGCGGGCGAGGAGGAACTCGACGGCACGGACGAAGTCCTGGTCGTGGATCCAGGACACGTACTGGGCGCCGCCCGCGACCGGACCGCCGAGCCCGAGCCGGGCCAGCGCGAGCAGCACGTCGAAGACACCTCCCCGGTCGGGGCTCATCACCATGGCGGCCCGCAGGGCCACCTTGCGGGTGTGCGGGGTGTCGGCGCGCTCCTGCTCGCGCTCCCAGTTCCTGGCGATCTCGACGCTGTAGGACCAGTAGCCGGGGACGCCCGGTTCGGCGCCGCCGATCAGGCCGGTGGCCTCGTCGTTGGGGGCGTCGTGGCGATGGGTGTAGATGGTGGCGGTGCTCATCTGGAGCCAGACGCGCGGCGGGTGCGCGGCGGCGGAAATCGCCTCGCCGACGACCCGGGTGGAGTTCACCCGCGAGTCCATCATGGCCTTCAGGTTGGCGGATGTGTAGCGGCAACTGACGCTGCGGCCCGCCAGGTTCACCACGACGTCGCTGCCGTCGATCTCCCGGACCCAGGAGCCCGGGTGCTCGCCGTCCCACCACACCTCGCGGTCGCGCCCGGGCCGCCTGGTCAGGACGACGACCTCATGACCGGCCCCGGTCAGAGCGCGGTCGAGGATCGCGCCCACCTGTCCCGTACCACCGGGAATGACGATCTTCACAAGGCTCCCCCTTCTGTTCGGGAGTGAGCCTAGCGCAGAAAGTTGAACGTGTTCAAAACTTACGCGACGGAATTTCGGTCCCCCAATACGCAACTCTTCCAACAGAGTTCGACACGTCCTACCGTAATCGCGCACATGACACGCACAGGAAGTGATCCCATCTCTCGCGAGTCCGGAGGAACGTCACCATGCGTCACCCCCACACCCGCACGACCCGCCGAAGAGTGATCGGAGCGCTGGCAGCAGGCCTGTTGTGCGCGGCGGGCCTCGCCGCACCCGCGGTCGCCGCCCCCGCGCAGGACCCCGTCTCCCCCACCCTGGCCGACGGCCAGGCACTCACACCTCCGATGGGTTTCAACAACTGGAACTCCACCCACTGCCGTGCCGAGTTCAACGAGTCCATGGTCGAGGGCATCGCCGACCTGTTCGTCGCCAAGGGCCTCAAGGCCGCCGGCTACCAGTACGTCAACCTCGACGACTGCTGGGCCCTGCCGTCCCGCGACGCCGACGGCAAGCTCGTCCCCGACCCGGTCCGCTTCCCGCACGGCATCAAGGCCGTCGCCGACTATGTACACGCCAAGGGCCTCAAACTCGGCATCTACACCAGCGCGGGCACCAAGACGTGCAACACCGCCGGGTTCCCGGGCGGACTGGGCCACGAGTACAGCGACGCGCAGCAGTTCGCCGACTGGGGCGTGGACTATCTCAAGTACGACAACTGCAACAACCAGGGCGTGGACGCCAAGCTGCGCTACACCACCATGCGCGACGCCCTGAAGGCGACCGGCCGCCCGATCGTCTTCAGCATCTGCGAATGGGGCCAGTACAAACCCTGGGAGTGGGCCTCGGACGTCGGCCACCTGTGGCGCACCACCGGTGACATCAGCGACAACTGGGGCTCGATGCTGTCGATCCTCAAGCAGAACCTCCCGCTCGCGCCGTACGCCGGACCCGGGCACTGGAACGACCCCGACATGCTGGAGGTCGGCAACGGCGGGATGACGGACACCGAGTACCGCTCGCACTTCTCGATGTGGTCGATCATGGCCGCCCCGCTCCTCATCGGCTCGGACCTGCGCAAGGCGACCGACGCGACCTTCGACATCCTCGACAACAAGGAGGTCATCGCGGTCGACCAGGACCCGCTGGGCAGGCAGGGCACGGTCGTCTCGTCCGAGGGCGGACGCTGGGTCGTCGCCAAGGAGATGGAGGACGGCAGCCGTACGGTGGCCCTGTTCAACGAGTCCGGCAGCGCCCAGCGCATCGCCACGACCGCGACCGCCGTAGGCCTGCCCGCGGCCCGCGCCTACGCCCTGCGCGACCTGTGGCGGCACCGGAGTTACAACACGGCGGGCACGATCTCCGCGACGGTCCCGGCACATGGCACGGTCCTCGTCCGGGTCGCCGCCGACCGGCGCGCGCTCAAGAACCCGCCCGCCGTCGAACTCGGCCTGGACGGCGCCCTGTTGGTCGAGGCGGCCAAGCGGACCCCGCTCACCACGACGGTCACCGACCTCGGCCGGACGAGCGCGGACCACGTCTCCGTGACCCTGACCGGGCCCGCCGGCTGGACGGTGCGGGCCGTGTCGCCGACGACCGCGCGGGCGGTACCGACCGGCAGATCGCTCCGCACCAAGTGGGCGGTCACCGCGCCCGCGGGGACGCCGACGGGGTCGTACGACCTGACGCTCAGGGCGAGTTACCGCTCGCCGACGGGCGCGCGTGCCGACAGCACCCTGCCGTTCACCGCGTCCGTGGTGGTGGCCCCCGCCTCGGGGACCTCGTACCTCGGCGACCTGCCGTGGCTCTCAACTACCAATGGCTACGGTCCCGTTGAACGCAACACCAGCAACGGGGAGAGCGCGGCCGGGGACGGTCATCCGATCACCCTGGGCGGAGTGGTGTACGCGAAGGGGCTCGGTGTGCACGCGGCGAGCGATGTGGAGTACTACACCGGGAAGGCGTGCGAGAAGGTCACCGCGGACGTCGGTGTGGACGACGAGAAGGGCGCCAAGGGGACCGTCGCCTTCGAGATCTGGGCGGACGGCACGAAGGTCGCCTCGACCGGCGTCCTCACCAACGCGATGCCCGCCCAGCCGGTCACGGCAGACGTGACCGGCGCCCAGGTGGTCCGACTCGTCGTCACCGACGGCGGCGACGGAATCGACTCGGACCACGCGGACTGGGCGGACGCACAGCTCACTTGCTGAGCGCCGGGCACCTCAGGGACCCGACAGGGACGTAGGGCACTGAACGAACGTTTCGTCCGGTCCGGGCCTCACACCCCGGCCGCGGTCGTGCTGCTCGTCTGGCCGGCGAGCGCGGCCGCGGCCGCTCCCACGAGCCCCGCGTCCGTGCCCATCTGGGCCGGGGTCACCGTGAGGCGTCGCACGAAGGACAGCGTCGCGTAGTCGCTCAGCGCCTTGCGCAGCGGGGTGAAGAGCACGTCGCCCGCCTTGCCGACGCCCCCGCCGATCACGGCGATGTCGATCTCGACGAGGGTCGCGGTGGCCGCGATGCCGGCCGCCAGGGCCTGCGCGGCCCGCTCGAAGGAGGCGACCGCCACCGGGTCCCCGGCACGGGCGGCGGCGGCCACCGCGGCGGCCGAGGTGTCGCCGTCCGGGCCCGGCCGCCAGCCGCCCTCGACCGCCCGCCGGGCGATGTTGGGACCGCTGGCGATCCGCTCGACGCAGCCGCGCGAACCGCACGGACAGGGGTCGCCGTCCAGGTCCACGCTGATGTGGCCGATGTGGCCCGCGTTGCCGGTCGGCCCGGGATGCAGCTGCCCGTTGAGGACGAGACCGCCGCCGACTCCGGTGGAGACCACCATGCACAGCGCGTTGGCGTGCCCGCGCGCCGCGCCCTGCCAGTGCTCGGCGGCCGTGATCGCCACGCCGTCGCCGATCAGTTCCACGGGCAGGTCCCCGGTCGCCGCGCGGACCCGCTCCACGAGCGGATAGTCGCGCCAGCCGGGCACGTTGACCGGGCTCACGGTGCCCGCGGAGGCGTCCACGGGACCCGCGCTGCCGATGCCGAGGGCGCTCGCGCGGGACCACGAGGGCGATGCGGTGAGTTCGGCGAGCACCTCCTCCACGGCCCGCATCACGGTGTCGCCGTCGTCCTGCGAGGGCGTCGGGCGCTGCGCGCGCACCAGGATCTTGCCGTGGCCGTCCACCAGCGCCCCGGCGATCTTGGTGCCGCCGATGTCGAGCGCGGCCACGAGGTCGGTGTGCATCAGTGTCAGATCTCCCCGTCAAACATGAGAACCACCAGAAGGTGAGTTGGACCGGTCTCGCGGTGGGGGCGCAGGCCGGAGATATCGGTGGACAGTCTCTCTCGCACATGACAACGTTGTCCAGGCTCTATGCTCGACGCCACATCCTCATACAAACCCATGGACCTATGCATCCCCCGTGGACGACAGGACAGGACAGCGCATCGTGCCAGAGACCGCCCGCCGCCCCGAGAACCGCTACGGCAACCGTCCGACCATGAAGGACGTGGCCGCGCGCGCCGGTGTCGGCCTGAAAACGGTGTCGCGGGTGGTCAACGGCGAGCCGGGCGTCACCCCCGACACCGAGCGCCGCGTCCAGGAGGCCATCGACGCCCTCGGCTTCCGGCGCAACGACAGCGCCCGCGTCCTGCGCAAGGGCCGCACGGCCAGCATCGGCCTCGTCCTGGAGGACCTCGCCGACCCGTTCTACGGCCCGCTCAGCCGCGCGGTCGAAGAGGTCGCCCGCGCCCACGGCGCCCTGCTGATCAACGGCTCCAGCGCCGAGGACCCGGACCGCGAGCAGGAGTTGGTGCTCGCGCTGTGCGCCCGCCGGGTGGACGGACTGGTGGTGATCCCGGCCGGGGACGACCACCGCTATCTGGAACCGGAGGTCAAGGCGGGCGTCGCGACCGTGTTCGTGGACCGTCCGGCCGGGCGGATCGACGCCGACGTCGTCCTGTCCGACAGCTACGGCGGCGCGCACGACGGGGTCAGCCACCTCATCGCCCACGGCCACCGGCGCATCGGCTTCATCGGGGACATGCCCCGCATCCACACGGCCGCCGAGCGCCTGCGCGGCTACCGGGCCGCCATGGAGGACGCCGGCATAGCGGTCGAGGACGCCTGGATGTCCCTCGGCGTGACCGACCCGGTCCGGGTGCGCCGGGCGGCCGAGGAGATGCTGTCCGGCCCCTCCCCCGTCACCGCCGTCTTCGCCGGCAACAACCGCGTGACGGTCACCGTGGTGCGGGTGCTCGCCGAACAGTCCCGCCGGGTCGCCCTCGTGGGCTTCGACGACTTCGAACTCGCCGACCTGCTCCAGCCGGGTGTGACCGTCGTCGCCCAGGACGCGGCGGCCCTGGGCCGTACCGCCGCCGAGCGCCTCTTCCGCCAGCTGGACGGCACGCTCATCGCCCCGGAACGCATCGAGTTGCCGACCCGGCTGATCACCCGGGGCTCGGGCGAACTCCCGCCCACGGACTGAGCCGAGCGGTGCCCGACCGTACGCTGGCGGCTCTGGGACTGGCCCGGGCGCCCCGCGACTTCCCGCTCGAATACCCGGGCGTGTGGCCCACCGCCTCCGGACTCCTCGTCGGGGACCGGCTGTTGCCGCTCGACAACCACGTCACCTACGAGGACCGCACTCCCGTCCTCGCCATCGGCTCCAACGCCTGCCCCGGTCAACTGCGGCACAAGATGGCGGAGTTCGGCATCTCCTCGCCCGTCCCGATGGTGCGGACACGGGTCACCGGGATCGACGTCGGCGTCTCGGCGCATGTGAGCGGTGTGGGCTATGTGTCCGCGTCACCGGTCAACTCACCCGATGTCGTAAGGGAGTTGTTCGTCACGTGGTTCGACGCGCGGCAGCTCGCGGTGGTGGACGCGAGTGAAGGGGCGTACGACCGGGCGTGGTTGAGCGGGTCCGGGTTCCGGTTCGCGTCGGAGTGCGGGGAGTCACCGCGGGGCGTGTACGTGTACGTCAACCGGCACGGGGTGTTGCACGACGGCACCGGTGTGCCGCGTCGGCATCCGGGCGAGCGCGCGCTGCTCACCGAACTGCTCGCTGCCTCAGCGGAGTTGAGGAGGCTGTTCGGGCGGACACCGGAGGAGTTCTGCGCGCGGGCGCGCGGGGACCGGGAGGTGTGCGAGCGCGGTACGCGGCTGTTCCGGGCGGAGGGGTTGGTGACGGTGTCCGGGCTGGAGCGCTTCGTGGGTCCTCAGCAGACCGGCAGGCCCGGGACCGGCTCGTCGTTGCCCCCGCCCTTGATGTAGACGACGCTGACATAGACGTTCGTGTTGCCGCTGTCGTCGTCCGTCTTCGCCCACCAGACGTTGGTCCACTGGCCGTAGGTCTCGCGGCGGCCCAGGTTCTGCTGGCAGTAGAAGTAGTTGGTGCCCGAGCCCAGGACGCCGGCCTCGGTGCCGGACGCGGTGTAGGACTTGGCCTTGCGCCACACCTGGCAGTTGTACTTGCCGCCCCCGATGGACTGGCAGGCCGCGGCGGGACTGGCGCTGGGACTGGTTCCAGTGGTGGGAGTGCTGTCGCCGCCCGTGCCTCCGCCGCCGGAGGACGTGGACTTCGTCGGCGAGGCGGTGGGCGAGGGTCCGGCCGTCGTGTCCCCGCCCTTGCCGGTCTGCCTCTGCGTCGGCGCCTTGGTGCCGTCGGCGCCCTGTCCGGTGGGTGCGGCGGACTCCGAGCGCTTGGCGTCCGCGCGTGCGGTGGGCGTGGCGGCGCCGACGTCCTGGACCGGGGGCGAGCCGCCCTGTGAAGTGACCTTCGCGTCACCGGAGTTGACGAAGTGGGCGACGGCCACTCCGGCACCGGCCAGGACGACCACCGCGGCAGCGGCGGCGATCAGGACGCGGGTCCGGCGGCGGGGACGGGCGGGTTGGGTGATGGGGCCGGTCGGTGGGGTCGGATGGGGTATCGAGAGTGCCGGGGGCGGGCCGAAGCCTTGGGGCGCAGACCCTGGCGCAGGCACGGGCACGGAGGCGGAGGCTGGGGGGAGGGTGTCCGATCCGCCTGGCGGCACCGGTGCGTCCGGGCCCGGCGGTACTCGCGCGTCGGGGCCTTGGGGCGCCGGGCCGCCCGGTGTCCCCTGCTCCGCACCGGCGAGCCCGCTCCCGGCCCCCCGCAGCACCGTCGTCGGCGAGTCCGCCGCCGATGTCCGCGCCACCGCCTCCAGCAGGGTGCGTGCCAGTTCGGCGTCGGGGCGTGACTCGGGGCGTTTGTCGAGGAGTTGGCGCAGGACGGGGGTGAGCGGGCCGGCGCGGTGGGGTTCCGGCAGGGGCTCGTCGACGATCGCCGTGAGAGTCGAGTACGTCGAGGTGCGGCGGAACGGCGAGGCTCCCTCCACGGCCGCGTACAGCGTGGCGCCCAGGGCCCAGACGTCGGAGGCGGGGCCGGGGTGCGCGCCCTGCGCCCGCTCGGGGGCCAGGTAGTCCAGGGAGCCGATGAGTTCGCCGCTGCGCGTGAGGTGGGTGGCCGAACCGTCGCCCGGGTCGTCCATGGTCGCTATGCCGAAGTCGGTGAGGACGACCCGGCCCGAGCGCTCCAGGAGGATGTTCCCGGGCTTCACGTCGCGGTGCAGCACGCCCACGGAGTGGGCGGCGGCCAGCGCGTCCATCACCTTCGCGCCGATCTCCGCCGCCTCGCGCGGGTCGAGAGGGCCGCGCTCCTCCAGCACGTGGTCCAGGGAGGGGCCGTCGATCAGCTCCATGACGATCAGCGGGCGTCCGTCGACCTCCGCGATGTCGTGCACGGCGACGACACCGGGATGGCGGACCCGCGCCGCCGCCCGTGCCTCGCGCTGCATCCGCAGCCGTAGATCGGCGAGTTGGGGTCCGTGGTCGTCGGTGAAGGTGCGCAGTACCTTGACCGCGACCTCACGGCCGAGGACCTCGTCGACGGCGCGCCAGACCACGCCCATGCCGCCGTGCCCGAGCCGGGCCGTCACGCGATAGCGTCCGGCCAGCAGCTTGCCGACTCCGTCCACGCGTCCGCTCTCCCCCGAAGACACCGCTGCTCCGTTCCTGTGGCACATCGATGAACGCCGTACAGCCTACGGGGCGCCAGTGACAACAGAAGGGGGCGGCGGCAGCTGTGACAGGTCCGCTACTTGGCGGACGCCGTCAGGTCGCCGCGGCGGGGCGCGGCGAAGCCCTCCAGGTCGGCCCGGGTCAGCCCGGTCGCGCGGGCCACCTCCGCGATGTCGAGCGCGCCGCAGTCGAGACCGCGCAGCAGGTAGCCGCTGAGGGCCTTGGCGGTCGCGGGCTCGTCCATGACGTCGCCGCCGGTCCGGTCGGCGTAGCGGGCGAGGCGGACCGCGGCCTGTTCGAAGCCCTCGCGGTAGAAGGCGAAGACGGCCGCGTAGCGGGTGGGGATGTGGGCGGGGTGCATGTCCCAGCCCTGGTAGTAGGCGCGGGCCAGGGCCCGTCGGGTGAGGCCGTAGTGCAGCCGCCAGGCGTCGTGGACCTGGGCCGTGGGGCCGACCGGGAGCACGTTGGTGGAGCCGTCCGAGACGCGGACGCCGGTCCCCGCCGCGGCGACCTGCATGACGGCCTTGGCGTGGTCGGCGGCGGGGTGGTCGCTCGCCTGGTGGGCGGCGGAGACGCCGAGGCAGGCGCTGTAGTCGAAGGTGCCGTAGTGCAGGCCGGTGGCGCGGCCCTCGGCGGCCTGGATCATGCGGGCGACGGTGGCGGTCCCGTCCGTGGCCAGGATGGACTGGCTGGTCTCGATCTGGATCTCGAAGCCGATCCGGCCGGCGTCGAGCCCGTGCGCCTTCTCGAAGGCCTCAAGGAGTCGCACCATCGCGGTGACCTGCTCGGCGTAGGTGACCTTGGGCAGGGTCAGGACCAGGCCCTCGGGCAGTCCGCCGGCCGCCATCAGTCCGGTGAGGAAGATGTCGAGGGTGCGGATGCCCCGCTCGCGCACGGGCGCTTCCATGCACTTCATCCGGATGCCCATGCAGGGCGCCGCCGTGCCCTTCCGGTACGCCTCGGCGATCAGCCGGGCCGCGCGGGCGGCGGTCTCGTCCTCCTCGGCGTCGGGGCGGGCACCGTAGCCGTCCTCGAAGTCGACCCGCAGGTCCTCGATCGGCTCGCGTTCCAACTTGGCCCGCACGCGCGCGTGGACGGGTTCGGCGAGTTCGGCGGAGAGGCCGAGGACGGCGGCGAAGGAGGCGGCGTCGGGGGCGTGTTCGTCGAGGACGGCGAGGGCGCGGTCGCCCCAGGTGCGGATCGTGTCGGCGGCGAAGACGTCTCCGGGGACGTAGACCGTGTGGACCGGCTGGCGGGTGCCGGGGTCTCCCGGGTAGCGGCGCTCCAGTTCGGCGTCGACCGGTGCCAGGGAGGCGCTGATCTGCTCGCTCACCGCGCCCGCGAGGCTCGTCGCGACCTTCTCCTGCTCGCCCTGACCCATCCCACAGCCTCCAGTTTTCCGCTCTGCGGAATCCACAATCCGTAGAATGAAGTTATCCATGGAGCTTCCCGCCGGTCAACACCCTGTCCACGGCGTGAACCCACGGTGTTCACTCCCGCCCCGAGGCCCTCTTCCGCCCGACGCCCCGCCCCCTCATCCTGACTCGCAAGGGGAGGGATGCACATGTCGACTGCCTGGACGGTGACGCGTCGCGCGGGGCTGACCACGCTGGTGGCGGCGGCCATCGCCGTGCCCCTGATCGGAACCGTACGCGCCGACGCCGTACGGCACGAGACGCGTCTGCTGGACGTCATGACCTTCAACCTGCGCTACGCGAGCAGCTCGCAGCCCAACAGCTGGCAGGTCCGCCGCCCGGTGATGCGCGACCTGCTGCTGCGCGCGGCCCCCGACATCATCGGCACCCAGGAGGGCCTCTACCAGCAGCTCCAGGACATCAGGCAGGACCTGGCGCCGCACTACGACTGGATCGGCAGCGGCCGCAAGGGCGGCAGCCACGACGAGGAGACGGCGATCTTCTACGACACGCGCCGGCTCGCCCCCGTGGAGTACGACCAGTTCTGGCTCTCGGACACGCCGTCCGTGATCGGCTCGAACACCTGGGGCGGCGCCCATCCGCGCATCGCCACCTGGATCCGTTTCCGCGACCTCGGGGACGACGGGCGGCAGTTCTACGTCCTCAACACCCACCTGGACAACGCGAGCCAGTACGCGCGCGAACAGGCCGCCACGCTCATCGCGGCCCGCCTGGCCCGCCTCGACCGCTCCCTGCCGATCGTGGTGACCGGCGACTTCAACACCGCCGCGCACACCACCTCGGTCTACGACACGATGCTGGGCGCCGGCCTCAGGGACACCTGGGACGCGGCGGCCGGGCGCGGGCAGCTGTACGGCACCTTCCACGGCTATCGCGCGCTCGTGCCGGACGGGAACCGCATCGACTGGATCCTGGTCACCCCGGGGGTCACCGTGCGCCGTACGGTCATCGACACGTTCTCGGAGAACAGCCAGTTCCCGAGCGACCATCTGCCGGTGCAGTCCACGATCACCCTGGGATGAACGAAGGCTCCCGCGACCACACGGGTCGCGGGAGCCTCCTCCGGCCTGCGGACATCAGCCCTTGCGGGTGTTGATCTCCTCGGTGAGCTGCGGGACGACGTCGAAGAGGTCGCCGACCACGCCGTAGTCGACGAGGTCGAAGATCGGGGCCTCGGCGTCCTTGTTGACTGCCACGATCGTCTTCGAGGTCTGCATGCCCGCGCGGTGCTGGATCGCGCCGGAGATGCCGTTGGCGATGTAGAGCTGCGGGGAGACGCTCTTGCCGGTCTGGCCGACCTGGTTGGTGTGCGGGTACCAGCCGGCGTCCACGGCGGCGCGCGAGGCGCCGACGGCCGCGCCGAGGGAGTCGGCGAGGGCCTCGATGATCGCGAAGTTCTCCGAGCCGTTGACGCCACGGCCGCCGGAGACGACGATCGCGGCCTCGGTCAGCTCCGGACGGCCGGTCGACTCGCGCGGGGTGCGCGCGGTGACCTTGGTGCCGGTGGCCTTGTCGGAGAAGGTGACCGCGAGGGCCTCGACGGTGCCGGCGGCCGGGGCGGCCTCCACGGCGGCCGAGTTGGGCTTCACGGTGATGACCGGGGTGCCCTTGGAGACCCGGGTCTTGGTGGTGAAGGAGGCGGCGAACACCGACTGCGTGGCGACCGGGCCCTCGTCACCGGCCTCCAGGTCGGTGGCGTCGGTGATGATGCCGGAGCCGATGCGCACCGCGAGGCGGGCGGCGATCTCCTTGCCCTCGGCGGAGGACGGCACCAGGACGGCGGCCGGGGAGACGGTGTCGTAGGCGGCCTGGAGGGCGTCCACCTTCGGTACGACGAGGTAGTCGGCGTACTCGGCGGCGTCGTGCGTGAGCACCTTCACCGCGCCGTGCTCGGCGAGCGCGGCGGCGGTGTTCTCGGCACCGGAGCCGAGGGCGACGGCGACGGGCTCGCCGATGCGGCGGGCCAGCGTCAGCAGCTCCAGGGTGGGCTTGCGGACGGCACCGTCCACGTGGTCGACGTAGACGAGAACTTCAGCCATGGGAATGGTCTCCTGCGTGCGTGCGAAGTCTGAGGGGGCGGTGAGGGAGCCTGCGGCGGGTCGGGGCCCTTAGATGAACTTCTGGCCCGCGAGGAACTCGGCGAGCTGCTTGCCGCCCTCGCCCTCGTCCTTGACGATCGTGCCGGCGGTGCGCGCGGGGCGCTGGGCCGCGGAGTCGACGGTGCTCCAGGCGCCTTCGAGGCCGACCTCGTCGCTGTCGATCTCCAGGTCGGAGAGGTCCCAGGCCTGAACCGGCTTCTTCTTGGCGGCCATGATGCCCTTGAAGGACGGGTAACGCGCCTCGCCCGACTGGTCGGTGACGGACACGACGGCCGGCAGCGAGGCCTCCAGCTGCTCGGAGGCGGAGTCGCCGTCCCGGCGGCCCTTGACGACGCCGTCCGCCACGGAGACCTCGGAGAGCAGCGTGACCTGGGGGACGCCCAGGCGCTCGGCCAGCAGGGCGGGGATCACACCGGCGGTGCCGTCGGTGGAGGCCATGCCCGAGACGACCAGGTCGAAGCCGGCCTTCTCGATCGCCTTGGCCAGCACCAGGGAGGTGCCGATGACGTCGGTGCCGTGCAGGTCGTCGTCCTCGACGTGGATCGCCTTGTCGGCGCCCATGGACAGCGCCTTGCGCAGGGCGTCCTTGGCGTCCTCCGGGCCCACGGTCAGGACGGTGATCTCCACGTCGTCGTCCGAGTTCTCGGAGATCTGCAGCGCCTGCTCGACCGCGTACTCGTCGAGCTCGGAGAGCAGACCGTCCACGTCGTCCCGGTCGACGGTCAGGTCATCGGCGAAGTGCCGGTCGCCAGTGGCGTCGGGCACGTACTTCACAGTGACAACGATCCTCAAGCTCACGCCGGCTCTCCTACTGCATCGTCATTTTTCGGCTGCCTACTTCCAGGCAGCATAGGCGCCCTGAACGGCCGTTCCCGGTGCGGGCGGCCGGTGCCCCGAGCGAAATATTACTCGCCAGTACGCAGCACTACGCTCCCTCAGCAGGTGCCCGCTAAGCAAGCGCTTTGAACTGTGACCTGTGCAACGCAGCGTAATCGGAACCAGACGCTTCCGCAGGGTGGCCCGTCACCCACCGGGAGTGGTCTCAGTCACGCAGCCCGTTGAAGCGCCCCTGGTGGTAGAGGAGCGGGCGGCCGGAGCCCGCGTGCTGCCCGAGGACGACCTCGGCGAGGACGATGCGATGGTCCCCGGCGGGCACCCGCGCAACGACCCGGCACACCAGCCAGGCGAGCACGCCGTCGAGGACCGGCACACCCTCGGGCCCCTCGCGCCAGACGGTGGGCGCCCCGAACCGGTCGGCGCCGCTGCGCGCGAAGGTGGCGGCCAGCTGCTCCTGGTGCTCGCCGAGTATGTGCACGCCGACGTGCTCGGACCCGGATATCGCGGGCCAGCTGGACGCGCCGGTGCTGATCCCGAAGGAGAGCATCGGGGGCTGGGCGGAGACGGAGCTGAGGGAGGTGGCGGTGAAACCGACCGGGCCGCCCGCACCGCGTGCGGTGATCACCGCCACACCGGCCGCGTGCTGCCGGAAGACGGAACGCAGCAGATCGGGAGAGGCGTGCTGGGGGGTACGGGTGCCGAGACCGGGCGTGGCCGTCATGGGGCTGTCCTTCTTGGGGAGGCGATGAGCGGGACCGTCGCTGCTCAACAGCCCGGACAGCACGCGCTCGCGGTGCGTGCGAGGTCGACGTGCGCCCGCCCGAAAAGAAGGAGTTCCGAAGGCATACGGTCAGGCTGACGATAGGTGGTGTGCGCAGTCAAGTACGTTCCGGCATATGGGAGATGACTCACCGCTTCCGCCCGAATCGTCAAACCGCCTCCCCCAGGGCCGCGATGACGTCCGCCTTGCGGGGGAGGCCGGTGGCCCGCCGTACGACCCGGCCGTCGGCGTCGAGCACCAGCACGGTGGGGGTCTTCAGGATGTCGAGTTCCCGTACGAGCTCCAGATGGTCCTCGGCGTCGATCTCGATGTGACGCACTCCGGGGACCATGCCCGCCACCTCGCCCAGGACCCGGCGCGTGGCCCGGCAGGGGGCGCAGAAGGCGCTGGAGAACTGCACCAGGGTCGCCTTCTCACCGAGGTCGCCGCCCAACTCGGCCGCGCCGAGCCGTTTTCCGCCGTCGCGCCCGCGCACCCGCACTCTCCCGCTCCGCCGCCGATGCAGCACTCCGTAGGCGCTCGCCGCCACGAGCACCGCCACGCACACCACGAGTCCGGTCATCCCCTGCTCCAGCGTTCACGAGACTGCAAAGATTCCCAGCACCAAGAATCGTTTCTGCTGCGGAATCCTAGATTCATGGACATCGACGTGAGAGGGCCGCGCTTCGGCGCGGCCCTGACGACCGCGGTACTGGCGGTCGTGCTGGTCACCGGCAGCTTCTGGCTGCTGGCCTGGCAGACCCTGGCGTTCGCGCTGGGCGCGGCGGGCGGGGTGGGCCGCTCGCCGTACGGCCGGCTGTTCCGTACGGCGGTACGGCCCCGGATCGGCCCGCCGACCGAGTTCGAGTCACCGGAGCCGCCGCGGTTCGCGCAGGCGGTCGGGCTGGTCTTCGCCGGGGTGGGTCTGGTCGGTTTCGGCGTGGGACCGACCTGGCTGGGGCTGGCGGCGACGGGTGCCGCGCTCGCCGCCGCGTTCCTCAATGCCGCGTTCGGGTACTGCCTGGGGTGCGAGATGTACCTGCTCGTACGCCGGGTGACGGTTCGCGCGGAGTAAAGGCCACTTAAAAGTCCGAGGTGGATCAAGCAATGGACGTGACGAGGATCTCGCCGTTCTGGGGCACGGGGACTGGCCAGTCGTCCGTTCTTCGGGCACGATCTGCGCAATGCCGTAAACCTACGGCTGCGTAACTTTCCCGCCCGGAGAACCCCTTCCAGGCAGAGAGAAGGGTCCACCCCGTCCATGGCTGAGCTTGTCTACCGTCCCGTCGTCGGTCTCGCCCAAACGTTGTTCAAGGTCTGGGACCTCAAGATCGACTGCAAGGGGTCGGAGAACATTCCGCGCTCGGGCGGCGCCGTGCTGGTCAGCAATCACATCAGCTACCTGGACTTCATCTTCGACGGCCTGGCCGCCCTGCCGCAGAAGCGCCTGGTGCGCTTCATGGCGAAGGAGTCGGTGTTCCGGCACAGGATCTCCGGCCCGCTGATGCGCGGCATGAAGCACATCCCGGTGGACCGCAAGCAGGGCGAGACCGCCTACCAGCACGCGCTGGAGTCGCTGCGGTCCGGTGAGATCGTCGGCGTCTTCCCCGAGGCGACGATCTCGCAGTCCTTCACCCTGAAGAGCTTCAAGTCCGGTGCCGCACGCATGGCCCAGGAGGCGGGCGTCCCGCTGATCCCGATGGCCCTGTGGGGCACCCAGCGGCTGTGGACCAAGGGCCACCCGAAGAACTTCAAGCGCAGCCACACCCCGATCACCATCCGGGTGGGCGAGCCGGTGGAGGCCCCCCAGGACCAGTACGCGGGCGCGATCACCCGTCGGCTGCGCGAGCGCGTCCAGGAACTCCTGGAGGCCGCCCAGCGCGCCTATCCGGTCCGCCCCAAGGGCCCGGACGACACCTGGTGGATGCCGGCCCATCTCGGCGGCACCGCACCCACCGCCGAAGAGGTCAAGGCGACCGAGGCCCACTGAATCGTCACGCCGGGGCGTGGACGGCGATCCGCGCCCCGGGGCTGAACTTCTCCAGCAGCTCGGCGAGTTCGGCACCCGCGCGCTCGACCTCGGCGACCGGCATCGGCGCCAGACTCTCCAACAGGAAGACGGCGGACACCGATTCCTCCGTGAGCCTGGTGCGCGGGCCCTGTCGCCAGTTCCAGCGGCGGCAGGTGACACCGGCCGCGTCGGCCCACACCACCTCGCCGGCGTCGGGGTGCTCGACCACCTCCTCGCCGCCCGCGACCGTCACGAACTCCTCGTCCCCAGTGGCCCGTCGCAGGGTCATGCCGCCCTGGATACGGTCGGCGTCCTCGCCGCCCACGGGGATCAGGTGCGCGACGCTGATGGCGTTGTAGAGGTCGACCAGCACATTGATCCGGGGCAGCCCGGCGTCCGTGAGCGCCCTCTTGGCCAGCGCCTCCGCCGAGTTGCGGGTGCGCGAGGGCTTCGACCCGAACGCGGTGTACACCTCGCGCCAGGCCGCCATGTGCGGGTCCTCGTGCGGGGCGCGGCCGTCCAGCCGTACGGCCAGTCGGCGGGCCGCGTCGTCGAGGAGTGCCGAACTCGCCTCGGTGCTCGGCCCGTTGACCAGTCCGTGCGCCTCGATGGCGAGATGGGTGAAACCGGGTGCGAGGGCGCGGACCGCGTCGGACACGGTCAGGGTGAGCGTCATGAGGTGCCTCAGAGTGCGGTCGGGAGCGTCTGCCACAGGTGGGACCGGTCGGGCGCGGCCTGGAGGGCGCGGAGCACGACCGGGTGTGGTTCAGCGTACAGGACCGGATAGTCCAGCTCATTGAACTCCGGATCGGGCACGAAGGCCAGCCGCTCGCCGTCGAGCGAGAACCGCGCGTCCACGCCCGGCTTGTTTCCGCGCGGATCCTGCCGGTGCCAGGCGCCGTTGAACCGCACGGCGACCAGCCCGTGCACCACGTCGAACTTCTGATAGCACAGGGCCGTCGGAATGTCCTCGGCGCGCAGCAGGGCGGCCAGCGCGTGCGCCTTGGCGTAGCAGATGCCGGTGCCCTGCTCCAGGACGTCGGAGGCCCGCCAGGTGACGCGCGGGTCACCGCTGTCGTGCGAGTGGGGAATCCCGTCGCGCACGAACTCGAAGGCCAGTCGCGCATAGACATACGAGTCCGCCGCGTCCCTCGCCAGTCGCGCGGCCGTCTCCCGCACCAGGGGATGGTCATGGTCGATGACCTCGTCGGCGGCCAAGTACGCGGACAGATCGGGGGTGTTCTGGATCAGCTCCATGGACGGAGAGCATAGGAAAGCGATCACCCGAGAGTCAATTACTTTCCGGGTGACCGCATATCTATGCAAGCGGAAGGCGAGCTGGGCTACCGCGCCATCTCCTCCTTGAGCGCCGCCACGAACGCGTCCACGTCGTCCTCGGTCGTGTCGAAGCCGCACATCCAGCGGACGTCGCCGGCCGCCTCGTCCCAGAAGTAGAACCGGAAGCGCTCCTGGAGGCGCACGCTCACCTCGTGCGGAAGGCGGGCGAAGACGCCGTTGGCCTGCACCGGGTGGAGGATCTCCACTCCGTGCACCGCGCGGACGCCCTCGGCGAGGCGCTGGGCCATCTCGTTGGCGTGGCGGGCGTTGCGCAGCCACAGGTCCTTGGCGAGCAGCGCCTCCAACTGCACGGAGACGAAGCGCATCTTGGAGGCGAGCTGCATGGACAGCTTGCGCAGGTGCTTCATGTGGCTGACGGCGTCCTGGTTGATCACCACGACCGCCTCGCCGAAGATCGCGCCGTTCTTCGTCCCGCCCAGGGAGAGGATGTCGACGCCCACCGCGTTGGTGAACGTCCGCATGGGGACGTCGAGCGAGGCCGCCGCGTTGGCTATCCGGGAGCCGTCGAGGTGGACCCTCATCCCGCGCGCGTGGGCGTGGTCGCAGATCGCGCGGATCTCGTCGGGCGTGTACAGCGTGCCGAGTTCGGTGCTCTGGGTGATCGAGACGACCTGCGGCATCGCACGGTGCTCGTCCTCCCAGCCGTAGGCCTGCCGGTCGATCAGTTCGGGCGTGAGCTTGCCGTCCGGAGTGGGCACCGTGAGCAGCTTCAGCCCGCCCATGCGCTCGGGGGCGCCGCCCTCGTCGACGTTGATGTGGGCGCTCTCGGCGCAGATCACCGCGCCCCAGCGGTCGGTGACCGCCTGGAGGGCGACGACGTTGGCACCGGTGCCGTTGAAGACCGGGAAGGCCTCGGCCGTGGCACCGAAGTGGCTGCGGATGACGCCCTGGAGGTGGTCGGTGTAGTCGTCCTCCCCGTAGGCGACCTGGTGGCCGCCGTTGGCGAGGGCGAGGGCGGCGAGCACCTCGGGGTGAGCGCCGGAGTAGTTGTCGCTGGCGAAGCCGCGGATCTCCGGGTCGTGGTGGCGCCGTGCGTCGGTCTTCGGAGGGTTCACGGCTTCTCGGTCAGCCACAGACGGTTTCCGTTCACTTCGGTGGCGGGCTTGTCCCAGACGCCGGCGATGGCCTCGGCGAGGTCCTTGACGTCGGTGAAGCCGGCGAACTTCGCGTTCGGGCGTTCGGCGCGCATCGCGTCGTGCACCAGTGCCTTGACGACCATGACGGCGGCGGCGGAGGTGGGCCCGTCCGGGCCGCCCGCCTTGCGGTAGCCGTCGGCCATCGCGAGGGTCCAGGCCTCGGCGGCGGCCTTCGACGCGGAGTAGGCCGCGTTGCCCGCCGTGGGCCTGCTGGCGCCGGCCGCGCTGATCAGCAGGTAACGGCCGCGGTCGCTGCGCTCCAGGCCGTCGTAGAAGGCCAGGGAGGTGTGCTGGACGGTGCGGATGAGGAGCTTCTCCAGCAGGTCCCAGTCGGCGAGGTCGGTGTCGGTGAAGGTGGCGCTGCCGCGCCAGCCGCCGACGAGGTGGACGAGGCCGTCGACACGGCCGAAGTCCTTCTCGATGTGCGCGGCCCAGTCGCGGGTGGCCTGCGGGTCGAGCAGGTCGACGGTGTCGCCGACGACGGTGGCGCCGCCGTGCGCGTAGCGGGCCGCGTCCACGGCCTCCGCCAGACGTTCGGGATGCGCGTCCGAGCCGATGACGGTCGCGCCCGCCTCCGCCAGCCGCAGCAGCACGGCGTGGCCCGCCGGCCCGCCCGCTCCGGCCACCGCGATCACCGCGCCGTCGAGCGCCCCGTTCCCCATGGTCCTCGCCTCCTGAGCCGCTTCGGTCCTGCGGTCGCTCACGCGGCGATCCGCTCGGCGCTCTCGGCCGTGATGCCCCGGGTCGACGCGATCACGTTCTTGAGCTTCTTGGAGAGTGCCTCATAGAACATGCTCAGCGGAAACTCGTCCGGAAGCACGTCATCCACGAGTTTCCGCGGCGGCTGGCTCAGGTCCAGGGCGTCCGGACCCTTGGCCCACTTGGAGCCGGGGTGCGGGGCGAGATAGGTGGCGACCAGGTCGTAGGCCTTGAACCAGTGGACGAGCTTGGGGCGGTCGATGCCCGCGCGGTAGAGGTCCTCGATCTCGGCGCACAGCTGGTTGGTGACCTCGGGGGCGCGCTGCCAGTCGATGTGCAGCTTGTTGTCGGTCCAGCGGACGACGTCGTGCTTGTGCAGGTAGGCGAAGAGGAGCTGGCCGCCGAGTCCGTCGTAGTTGCGGACGCGCTCGCCGGTGACCGGGAAGCGGAACATGCGGTCGCAGATGACCGCGTACTGCACGTCACGGGCCTGCGGGACGCCCTCGGCCTCCAGCTTCACGGCCTCCTTGAAGGCGGTGAGGTCGCAGCGCAGCTCTTCGAGGCCGTACATCCAGAACGGCTGGCGCTGCTTGATCATGAACGGGTCGAAGGGCAGGTCGCCGTGGCTGTGGGTGCGGTCGTGGACCATGTCCCACAGGACGAAGGCCTCCTCGCAGCGCTTCTGGTCGTCGACCATCGTGGCGATGTCCTCGGGCAGGCGCATGCCGAGGATGTCGACGGCGGCCTCGGTGACCCGGCGGAAGCGGGCGGCCTCGCGGTCGCAGAAGATGCCACCCCAGGAGAATCGTTCCGGCGCCTGGCGTACGGCGATGGTCTCCGGGAAGAGCACGGCCGAGTTGGTGTCGTAGCCGGACGTGAAGGCCTCGAAGGTGATGCCGCAGAACAGCGGGTTGTCGTAGCGGGTCGCCTCCAGCTCGGCCAGCCAGTCCGGCCAGACCATGCGCAGGACGACCGCTTCGAGGTTGCGGTCCGGGTTGCCGTTCTGCGTGTACATCGGGAAGACGACCAGATGCTGGAGGCCGTCCCGGCGGTTCGCGGCGGGCTGGAAGGCCAGCAGCGAGTCGAGGAAGTCGGGCACCTGGAAGCCGTCGTCGGCCCATCGCGCGAGATCCCCGACCAGGGCCGCGTGATACGGCGCGTCGTGCGGGAGCAGCGGGGAGAGCTCCTCGACGGCGGCCGTCACCCGGCGCAAGGCCCGCTCGGCCTCCGCGCGGTCCGGGGCGCCCTCGGCGGCGAAGTCGATCGATCCGTCCTTGGCCTGCCATGGCCGGATCCGCTCCACCGCATCCTTGAGCACGGGCCATGCCGGATGCTCCACCACCCTGGTCACGGGAGGAACCCGCTCCTCCGAACCCACCTGCACAAGAATTTCCGTCATGTCCCATCCTCCACGGGAGAACCCTGCGTATGGAAACCGTATACATATGTGGTTTCTCCCAGCAAGGGGATCCTCGGGAAATTATCCTGCGCACCCCGGGACGTGACCGAACTTTTTCCTGCCGGATACCGCGAAGGCCGCCGAAGAGACACCGCGCGGCTACCCAGGTACCGAGCCGCCGAAACCGGCCACCGGCCGATCGCCTCCGCAGCCCGGCTCCCCGCTCCTCCGTGTACGCGCGGGTCCAACGCCGGGCCGGGCCGTTAGGCTGCGGCTCTGCCGCGTGGACGCCGCTGTCCGGCCGCGCCCACGCGCGCGTGCCGAGCCGCCGTCGACGGAAGCGAGTTGAACCTTGAACTTCCTTACCATCGGTCACCGCGGAGTCATGGGTCTCGAACCCGAGAACACTCTCCGTTCCTTCGTCGCCGCCGAGCAGGCGGGCCTCGACGTCATCGAACTCGACCTGCATCTGAGCAGGGACGGCGCCCTCGTCGTCATGCACGACGCCGACGTGGACCGTACGACCGACGGGACCGGTCCGATCGCCGCGCGGACCCTGGACGAACTGCGCACCCTGGACGCGGGCCGCGGCGAGCGCGTACCCACCTTCGAGGAGGTCCTGGACGCCGTCCGCTCGCCGCTCCAGGCCGAGATCAAGGACCTGGCGGCGGCACGGGCGCTGGCCGAGGTCATGCACCGGCGGGACCTGGTCGGACGGGTCGAGGTGTCCTCGTTCCACGACGAGGCGATCACCGAGATCGCCCGCCTGGTGCCCGGTGTCCGCACCGCGCTGATCGCCGGCCGCTTCGGCCCGGACGTGGTGGAGCGGGCCACGGAGGCCGGTGCCGAAACGGTCTGCCTCAACATCCGCAGGCTGACCCTGGAGGTCGTGGAGGCGGCCCGCAAGGCGGACCTGAGGATCATCGGCTGGGTGGTCAACACTCAGGACCACCTGCGGCTCGTCCGCGCCCTGGAGCTGGACGGCGCGACCACCGACTACCCGGAGATCAAGCGCACGGGCCGCTTCACCGCGTGAGGGCTACGCGAGTTCCTTGACCAGCAGCTCGAACTGAAGGTCGTCGCGCTGCGGAATCCCGAACCGCTCGTCGCCGTACGGGAACGGGGTCATCCGGCCCGTACGGCGGTAGCCGCGGCGCTCGTACCAGGCGATGAGGTCGTTCCGTACGGAGATCACGGTCATGTGCATCTCCTTGACCCCCCAGGTCTCCCCGGCCGCGCGCTCCGCCTCCGCTATGACGACCTTGCCGAGGCCGCCGCCCTGGAGCAGCGGGCTGACCGCGAACATCCCGAAGTAGGCGTAATCGCCCCGGTGTTCGAGCTGGCAGCAGGCGACGACCCGGCCCTCGCGCTCGACGACCAGGAGCCGGCTGTCGGGCGCCTTGATGACCGCGAGCACACCGTCCGGGTCGGTCCGCTGCCCTTCGAGGATGTCCGCCTCGGTGGTCCACCCGGCCCGGCTGTCGTCCCCCCGGTAGGCCGATTCGATCAGCCCGACCAGGGCGTCCACATCGGCGTCGGTGGCGTCGCGGAAGGTGAGTCCGGTGGCGGCGGTGTCCATGGTGCACAACTCCGATCAGGGGCGCGGCTCGGGCAGGGACGAGAGTAACGCGGTGGGAAGGCTAGGCTCCGGCCGCATGGTGCATGTACTCAGCAGCCGTATCTTGCTGCGCCCGACCGACCCCGACCGTTCCCGCGCCTTCTACGGCGATCAGCTCGGACTGCCCGTCTACCGGGAGTTCGGCACCGGCGTGGAGCGCGGGACCGTCTACTTCCTCGGCGGCGGCTTCCTGGAGGTCTCCGGCCGCTCCGACACCCCGCCCTCGACCGCCGTGCAGCTGTGGCTCCAGGTCCCGGACGCGGGGGCCGCGCACGAGGAACTGCGGGCGAAGGGGGTCGAGATCGTACGGCCGCCGGTGAAGGAACCCTGGGGGCTCGTGGAGATGTGGGTGGCGGACCCGGACGGGACCCGGATCGTGCTGGTGGAGGTACCGGCCGATCATCCGCTGCGGTACCGGCCGGGCATCTAGGCCTACGGCGGCGGGGCGCGCCCCGCCGTACCGGCTGGCCGGGGTCGCGGTCCGGGCTTAGCGTGCTGGGAGGGGTACTTCCCGCGGAAGGAACGCCATGAAGCTCGATGGGCCGGTGACCGGTGGGCCCTGCTGGGTCGAGCTCGGGACCAGTGACCTCGAGGCGGCCGAGCGGTTCTACGCGGACGTCCTCGGCTGGCGTCCGGAGACGGATCCCCGGCAGGAGGCGGGCGGCTACACGGTCGCGCACGTCGGGGACACGGCGGTCGCCGGGCTGACCCCCTTGTTCGAGGAGTCGCAGCCGGTGGCGTGGAACGTGTCGTTCGCGGTGGCGGACGCCGACGCGACCGCCGAGCGGGTGCGTACGGCGGGCGGGACGCTGCTGATGGAGCCGGCCGACGTGTTCGACATCGGGCGCTTCGCGGTCGCCCTGGACCCGGGCGGGGCCGTGTTCCAGATGTGGCAGGCGCGGTCCTTCCCCGGCGCCGGGCTGTTCAACTCGCCCGGCGCGCTGGGCTGGGTGGAGCTGCTGACACGGGCGCCCGAGCGGGCCGCGACCTTCTACCCGACCGTGTTCGGCTGGACCCTGCGGCCCTCGGCGCACTACCCGCAGTGGGGCATCGACGGCGCCGACTTCGGCGGCATGATGACGATGGACGAGAAGTTCCCGCCGCAGGTCGCGCCGCACTGGCTGCCGTACTTCGCGGTCACCGACGTCCACGCGACCGCCGCCGCGACGACGGAGGCGGGCGGTGCGGTCCTCATGGAGCCCCATGCCCTCGCCGACGTACGGCGGATCGCGGTGCTGCGGGATCCGCAGGGCGCGGTGTTCGGGGTGCACGCGGCGGGCGCGGCGGCCTGAGCCCGTCCGCCGCGCGCACCCCGCCGTCAGGCGAGCCGGGTCACCGTCAGCCGGTCGATCACCGGGGCGTACGCGGAGCGTTGGCCGTACTGGTTCGTGGAGTGGCCGTCGTGGTCCGGGAGTTCGTCGGCGGTGAAGGTGAGCGTGTTGGCGCCCTCGTCGAGGGTGACGGGGACGGTCAGGTCGTGGAAGTTGTTGAAGTGGAAGGTGGTGGGGAACAGGACGCGCTGCGGGGCGGCCCCGTTGACCGCGATGTCCGCGTGGCGGCAGACCGGGTCCGGGTTGTAGTGGGTGGCGGGCGCCTGTTCGCCGTTCGAGTAGCGGATCGTGAGCGCGTGCCGGCCTGCTCGCTCCGCCGTGACGGTCAGGGTGAGGGCGTTCCCGGGTCCGGCTCCGATGCCGTCGACCGCCTTGCCGCCGGTGGCGAAGGTGTGGGCGCCGGTGACCCGGGCCCCGCCGGTCGTGGTGCCCTCCTGCGCCGGGTACGTCGAGGTGGCCAGGAGGCCGCGTGACGGCTCTGTGCGCAGGCGGTCCACGACGAGCCGGTCGGACGTGGCGGTGACGGTGACCTTGTTGATGCCCGCCATGAGGAAGAGAGGGACGAAGGATCGTTCAACAATCCCCTCGTCCCCTCCGGTTGCAATCCTTCCATCCTCTCCAACCGCGATCCCCTCGTCCGCTCCGCCCACCGTCCCCACGTTCTCGCCGTTGACCGTCAACTCGCCCTCCCCCGGGCCGATCCGGTCGATCGCCACCGCCGCCTCCCCGGCGTCCGCCGCGTGCACCCAGAAGGTGGCGCTGCCGCCCCGGGGCAGTACGGCGACACCGGGACCGGAGGCCCCCCGGATCGTGTGGTCGACGCGAGCGCCACCCGCCAGCGCGGCGAACTCGGCGTCGTACAGCGCGGACCCGGCCCGTCGCTCGTCGCGCAGGGCGAGGTCGAGTTTGTCGACGACCGCGTCGCCCCGCGTGACGCCCAGGTCGGGGTCGATGGCGGCGAGGGTGATCGTGTGCGCCCCGGCGGTCAGTTCGACCTGGGTGTCGGTGTGGCCCCACACCGCCCACTTGTAGCCGAGCGGGAGCCTGAGTTCGCGCGGGTCGCGGCCGTCGACGCGCAGGAAGACGTTGGTGGGTCCCTGCTCGCGGACCGCGTCGGCCAGGTTGTAGGAGTTGGCGAAGACGCTCACGTCGTACGTCCCGTCCTGCGGGACCTCGACCGAGAAGGCGAGCACGCCGTCGGAGCCGGTGCGCAGTCCGCCCACGTGGTAGCCGGTCGACGTGGCGAACCTGTCGACGTCGGACGGGGAGCCCTCGGGCCCGTTCAGGGAGCGCCCGCCGCCGATGTAGGCCGCGTCCTCGGCCTGGTACGTCCGCCGCCAGCCGACCGAGGGCGGCGACGCCACGGCACCCTCGCCTCCCGGGGACAGGATCACCTGGTAGGCCGACATCTCCTCCAGGTCGGTCAGACGCAGCGTCACTTTCCCGTCCAAGACGGGGAGTTCATGGTCGGCGAGCCGCAACGGCTGGGCGGAGGCGCCGACTTGACCCGTCCAGGGGATCTCCAGGAGTCGCGCGTGCACGGCCATACCGAAGACTTCGGGGTCGACGTGCTCGAAGACGACGTCGGCCGCGCCGGCCGAGCCGCCGAACAGCACCCGTGCCTGTCGCTTGTCCCGGTCGAGCGCGGCGACGCCCTGGAGGGTGTACTGCGCGTTCGGGTGGGGCGCGGCGACATGGACGGTGTGGCCCGTGAACTGGCCGTAGGCGTTGAACAGCCACCACTGTCCGTTGCCCTTGTTGGCCTCGACAGCCGAGTCGTTGAGGTTGCCGTCGATGTTCCAGTACGCCATGTCGGCGTCGACCTTGGACTCCTCGATCGCCGCGATCCACTGGATCATCTGGCCCGGGACGGACAAGTGGTAGTTGTGGGCGTACTCGTTGATGTTGACGGGGAGCGGGCCGATGCCCAACTCGCGTTCCAGGGCACGGTACTTGGCGACGTTCGTGCGGATCTCGTCCGGTGAGGACAGCTCGTGCCAGGTGACGACGTCGGGCAGTACGTCCTCGGCCGCGGCGAACTCCAGGAAGCCCCTGACCTCGTCGTAGAGCTCGCACGTGTTGGGGCCGGCGATGCGGGCGCCGGGGTCGAGTTCCTTGATCAGGCGGTAGATGTCCCGCCAGGCGGTGAAGTAGGCGTGCGGGTCGGTGCGCCAGGAGGTTCCGTCGTGGCTCCACTCCCCCGTGCCGAACATGTTGCCCTCGGGCTCGTTGAACGGGACGTACACCACGTGGGACCGGTACTCGCCGAGTTCCAGCACCTGTTCGACGTGCCTGCGGACGCGCGCGGTGAAGTCGGCGAGGCGCTCGGGGCCGGTGGCGCCGGGCCATTCGTAGGGGAAGCCGCGGTAGATGTCGGTGAGGTAGACGTAGACGTCCCGGCCGCCCGCCTCGACGAAGGGGCGCAGTATCTCCAGTGCGTCGGCGCCCGGGTGCTGGGTGCCGTCCTGGGCCTTGGTGGAGACCGTGCGGACGTACATGCCCTCGACGACGTTCCGGCTGGGCACGCCGTCGCCGTAGAGGCCGTAGAGCGTGCCGCTCGCACCGCCGTGGAAGGGGCCGGTGTCGGTGCCGAGGTCGATGGTGAGGGTCTCGGGGGTGGAGGCTTCGGCTGCCACGGCATCAATCCCTTGTTCGACATGTCGTACGACAGTCGGTGTCCCGAACCGACCTGGTCGAACGTAGGGAGATCACGCGCCCCACGTCAACGGTCGGGCACCGTCCGCCTGCGGCGGCTCAGACGCGCAGCACGCCCAGCCGCCCTTCCAGCTGGACCAGCAACTCGCCGAGCAGGGTGGCGAGTTCACCCTGCCCGGGGGTGTCGAGACCGGCGAGCACGGTGGTCTCGTAGGCGAGTTGTTCGGGCAGGATCTCGTCGACGAGGTCGCGGCCGGCGTCCGTGAGGCGGACGTGGGCGACGCGGCGGTCTCGGGTGTCGCCGCGGCGCTCGACGAGTCCGCGTTCGGTCAGGTGCTTGAGGCGCTTGGTGACGGCGGCGCCCGAGGAGAAGGTCTCCCGGGTCAGCTCGCTCGGGGTCAGTTCGCGCCCGGTGCGGCGGAGCGCGCCGAGCAGGTCGAACTCGGGGCGGCTGAGCCCGGCCCGGCGCAGCGGCGCGTCCTCGGCCTGCTGGAGCAGGGCGGCACAGCGGTTGATGCGGCCGATGATCTCCATCGGCCCGGTGTCGAGGTCGGGGTGCACGCTCTGCCACTGCCCGACGACGGCGGCGACGGTGTCGTGGCGGGGCACGCCCGGAGAGGTCGGGCGGGTCGCGGCGGTCCCGTCCGCCGACCGCCCGTTCGCCTCCGCCGTTAGTTCGTTCGTCTCCGCGGGCCGGCCGTTCGTCTCCGCCGGTCGTCCGCTCGTTGACGTCATCCCCGTGCGCCCTCCGTCTTTCTGCCCGTGAGCCGTTCCCCAGCCGGCCGGGGAAGCGGTCCCCGGCGTCGTACCGTCGCGGCGAGCGTACGGTGTCCGGACCGTTCGGCGAGCACGACCCGCTCCTGGGGCAGGGCGCGCTGCCACCACTCGCCGGAGGCGGCGTCGACGGTGGCGCGCAGTTCGACCAGCGCGGCGGCCAGCGCGAGGTGCGCGGACGCCGGCGCGCCGGGGGTGGGGGCGGGTTCGGCGAGGAGGCGCGCGGCCCGCGCACGGGCGACTTCCACCGCGGTGAGCGCTTCTTGTACGCGGTCGGTCGCGCGGCGGTTGGTGACGGCGACCGCGGCCACGAGGCCGACCAGGGCGCCGACGAGGGTGTCCACCACCCGTTGGGTGATCAGCTCCCCGGGCTGCTGGGTGCGGGCGAACTCGGTGATGAGCAGGGCCATCGGGGTCACGCAGACGCTGCCGAGCCAGTAGTTGCGGCCGATCAGCGCCTCGGCGCCGAAGTTGAAGGCGAGGCAGCACAGCACGAGGACCACCGGACGGGCATGGGCGAGTGGCGCCACGGCGGCGAACACGAGCACGCCCGCGAGGTTGCCGACGACGCGCTGCACTCCCCGGCCCCAGGTGAGGCTGATGTTGGCCTGGTAGAGGGAGGCGGCGGTGACGAGGGCCCAGTAGGGGCGGCCGACCCCGAGGGCGAGCGAGGCGTATCCGGCGAGCGCGCACCCGATCGCCGTGCGCAGCACGAGGGGGGTGAGCGGGCCGAGCCTGGTCCACAACGGGCGGGCGGGGGCGGCGAGTTCGGCGTCCACGCCGAGGAGTTCGGCCACGGCGCCGGCCGGGTCACCGGTCTCCGGGACGGGTCCCCTGCCGCGCAGCGCACGGGCCCAGGCGCGGAGCGGCTCCGGGTCGGCGTCGGCGGGCGCGGCGAGCGCGACCTCGGCGCGGACGACGAGGCGTTCGAGGGCGCGCCGGGGTCCGGTGGCCGGGGTGCCGGTGGCGAGGAGGGACTGCCAGGCGGCGTGGACGGCGGCTGCCGCTCCGGCACGCGCGCGTGCCCGCGCCCGTGCGGGGCCGTGGTCCTCGACGGCGTGCGCCTGGGCGGCTCCGGCGCCCCGCAGGGCGGCGTACGCGGCGACGGAGTCCAGTGCCTGGGCCGTGGCGCGGCGCTCGGGGCCGTAGGGCCGGACGAGGGCGGGGGCCATGCCGACGAGCCACGCCCAGCCGCCCGCCACGGCGGCGAGGGCGAGGTGACCGGGGACCTGCGCGAGGGTCTGGGGCGCGAAGAGCGAGGCGGAGCTGATGAAGGTGAGGACGACGTTCCCGGGCGGGCCGATGCGGGTGGCGTCGCACAGGCCCTTCTGTACGGCGGCCAGGGCGGCGCCCACCGTGACCAGCACAACGGCGTTCGCGGTGAGGGAGGCGGTGACCAGGGCGACGGCGAGGCCGCCGACCATCCCGAGCACCACCCACGCCAGGGCGCGGGCCCGGGCGGCGTAGGGCTTGTTGTGGGCGTAGAGCGCGCACAAGGAGCCGGCCATCGTGTACATCGCGAGGTCGAGGCGGCCCAGGGCCAGGAGGGTCAGGTTGGGCGGGGCGACCGAGGCGACCACGCTGAGCGCGGGCTTGAACCAGATGTCGGAGGGCCGGCCGAGGCGCAGCACACCGGCGAGGGGAAGGCGCCGGACTCGTGGGGTGGGGGTCGCACTGCTCATGGGAGAGAAGTTTAGCAGGTGTTTTACTCGTGAAACATATCCGCGCTCCTCACGTGCTCCCCGTTTGCACCGTTGCGCTCGCTTGCGCCCCATGCGGCAGGGGCATCCTGTGACCGATCGTCCACGAAGAGTGATCACAGGGGTGGAACGGGGACACGCATGCACGGATCGGCTTCGCCCGGCTGGCTGCTGGTCGCGCTCTGCGCCGCGACCGGGGCCTACTGCCTGTTGCGGATGCGCAGCCCCGTCGCGGAGCAGCGACGGGCCGCCGGCGGCGAGGCCCTGATGGGCTTCGGGATGGCCGCGATGGCCGTGCCCGCCGCGGTGTTCGCACCGCCGTCGTGGGCCTGGCCCTGCTACGCGGCGGTGTTCGGCGCGGCGGCGCTGCGCGCCCTGTGGACCGCGCGCAGGAGCCCGCACCACGTGCACCATCTCCTGGGCACCGCCGCGATGGTCTACATGGCGCTCGTGATGGGCGCCTCCCCCGCCCACCACCACGAGCACGACGGCTCCGGAGTCCCGCTCGTGACAGGCGTGCTGCTCCTCTACTTCGTGGGGTACGTGCTGCTGTCGGGCATACGGCTCGTCCCTGTCACCGGCGCCGCCGCAGGTACCGGCGTCCGTGTCGGGTGGGGCGACCGGCCGGAGCTGGCCCGCGCGTGCCGGTTGTCGATGGGGATCGCCATGGTCGCGATGCTGCTGACGCTCTGAGGGACAGAAGGAGCGGTCGATGCGGCGATCGGGGGCACTGTACGGAATCGTGGTCTGCGTCACTTTGCCGTCACAAGCCGTACCCCTGATCACCGCGGCGCTCATAGGGTGCTCCCATGATGGTCCCCGCGGCACTGTTGCTGCTCGGCGCCCTGGCCGCCGTCGTCGCCCCACGGCTGCTCGCCCGGGCCGACTGGCCGGACCATGAACCGGTGCTCGCGCTGTGGGTGTGGCAGTGCGTCGTGGCGGCCGTCCTCCTGTGCTGCGCCCTGTCGATGACACTCAGCGCCGCCGCCGCGTGGCAGGCGGTGCGCGGGCACGTCTTCGCCAATGCCCCGCACGCCGTGCTGGACGCCTATCCCCTTGTGACGACCGGCCCTTGGGCCGCGGCGACCGCGGTCGCCCTCGCGTGCGGCGGCGCCTGGACGGTCGCCATGCTCGTCCGTGAAGTCCTACGGGCCCGGTCGCGGCGTCGGCGGCGCAGGGCCGAACTCCTGGTGCGCGCACCGCTGTTGCCCGGCGAGGAGCCGGGCGCCGAGCCGCTGGTCGTGCTGGAGGGCGAGCGGCCGGACGCGTGGTGGATGTCCGGTCCCGCGCCCCAACTGGTCATCACCACGGCCGCGTTGCGACGGCTCAAGGGGCGGCAGCTGGACTCGCTGCTCGCCCACGAGCAGGGGCACGCGCAGGCCCGGCACGACTGGCTGCTGCACTGCTCGGCGGCGCTCGCGACCGGGTTCCCGCAGGTCCCGGTGTTCGCCGCGTTCCGGGACGAGATGCACCGCCTGGTCGAACTCGCCGCCGACGACATGGCCTCCCGCCGCTTCGGCCGCCTCACGACCGCGCTCGCACTCGTCGAACTCAACGAGGACCGCGGGGTGTTCGGGCCGTGCCCGACCCCGCACGCCCATGTTCCGCAGCGCGTGCACCGGTTGCTCACACCTCAGGACCGGCTCACGCCGACCCGCCGCCTCGGGCTGACGGCGACGGCGGCACTGGTACCGGTCATCCCGGTGCTGGTGGCGTTCGTACCGGGGCTGCGGGCACTCGGCTGAGGCCGACGCGGACCGGCGCGGACCGGAGCGGACCGGAGCGGACGGGCATGGACCGGAGTGGACGGGCGTCGACCGACACGGATCGGCATGGAACGGCACGGATCGGCGAGGATCGTCGTATGCGCCGCCCCTCCCGTCCCACCCGCCGCCCCACCACCGTCGTCCTGGTCCTCGCCTTGGCCCTGTGCTCCGCGCTGCTGCTCACCCTGGTCGCGGTCGAGTGGCGTCCGCTGATCGGTCTCGACGACCGGATCGCCGCGACGACGCACCGCTGGGCGGTCGAGGAGCACGGGGTGACGCGGGTGTGCCGCGTGCTGACGGACTGGGTGTGGGACCCCCTCACCCTGCGTCTGCTCTGCGCGGCCATCGCGGTGTGGCTGGTGTGGCGGCGATCCGCGTGGTGGACGGCCCTGTGGCTGGCGGCCACCTGCGCGCTCGGCACACTGCTCCAGCAGTCCCTGAAGGCACTGGTCGGCCGTGCCCGCCCGGTGTGGCCCGACCCCGTCGACTCCGCCCACTACGCGGCCTTCCCCTCGGGCCACGCCATGACCGCCACCGTGGTCTGCGGCCTCCTCCTGTGGCTCCTGCGCCGCCACGACGCCGGAGCCGCCGTATGGCGTACGGCCATGACCGCGGCCGTGGTCTCCGTGGAGGGGGTGGGACTGACCCGGGTGTGGCTGGGGGTGCACTGGCCCTCGGACGTGGTGGGCGGCTGGCTGCTCGGCGCGTTGCTGGTGGCGGCGGCTGTCGGGGTGTACGAGCGACGGTGGGCGTCGGTGAGCCGCTGAGTAGGATCACGGTATGAGCGCCGTCCTGTTCGACTTCTCCGGAACCCTCTTCCGTATCGAGTCCACCGAGTCGTGGTTGCGGGCAGTGCTGCGGGAGACCGGGATCGCGCTGCCCGAGCCGGAGTTGGCCGACGCGGCGCGGGCGCTGGAGGCGGCGGGGGCGATGCCGGGCGGGGCGCAGCCGGAGCGACTGCCCGCGGAGTGGGCCCGGATGTGGGCGGTCCGGGACGAAAGCGCGGAACTGCACCGTGCCGCGTACACCGGCGTCTCTCGCCAAGTCCCGCTCCCCGACCCGGCGTTGCACGACGCGTTGTACGACCGGCACATGACCCCGGCCGCCTGGACGCCGTACCCGGACGCGGAAGTCGTGCTGCGGACACTGCGCGAGCGTGGCATCGGTGTGGGCGTGGTGAGCAACATCGGCTGGGATCTGCGGCCGGTGTTCCGGGAGCACGGTCTCGACGCCTACGTGGACGCGTATGTGCTGTCGTACGAGCACGGCATCCAGAAGCCGGATCCGCGGCTGTTCGCGGTCGCCTGCGAGGCGCTCGGGGTGGAGCCGGAGGACGTGCTGATGGTCGGCGACGACCGGCGCGCGGACGGCGGGGCGGCGGCCCTGGGCTGCGGAGTGCACTTCGTGGACCACCGCCCGGTGACCGAACGGCCGGACGCCCTGCGCCCCGTGCTCGACCTGGTCGGTCAGGGCTGAGCCGGGGCCGGCTCCGGAAGTCCGCGAGCCGGCGCCACCCGCCGGATCACCCCTGATATCCCTCCACCTCGGACTCGGGGCGCACCCGCGCCTCGTCCGGATCACCGCCGAACTCCACCTTGGCGCGGCGCTGCCTCAACAGGTCCCAGCACTGGTCGAGTTCGCGTTCCAGCTGACCCAGACGCTGGTGTTCCGTGGTGCTGTCGATCGCGCCGGACGCGAGTGCCTCCCGGAGCTTGCGCTCGTCGTCGACCATCTCGTTGATCCGCGCGAAAATCTGCTGGTCCCGGTCCATGTCCGTGCGCCTCCTCGGCTCGTCACCCGTGCCCACTCTAGGGACGGTTCACGAGCCGTGCGACAGGTGTGCGAGAAGGCGGTGGCGGACACCCGGCGAAAAGTCGCCCCGGGAAACCATCGGGGCGAAAAGGAAGCCGCCCGCCTGAGACGATCCCCCGCGTCGCCCCAGACGGACGGCAGCATTCGACGGGCCCTCGCGACGGGGACCCGGACACCCTGAGTATAGTTGGCTGATAGCCAGTCAACGCAGGAGTTACAGCATGTCCCCGCGAAGCGCATCGGTCAATGAAGAGTTGCGACGGCGTTCCCGGGAGCGGCTCCTCCAGGCGGCGGTGGAGCTGGTCGGCGAGCGCGGCTTCGAGGCCACGACCTTGGGCGACATCGCGGACCGGGCCGGTTCGGCGCGCGGACTGGTGTCGTACTACTTCCCCGGGAAACGCCAACTGGTGCAGTCCGCCGTGCACCGGCTGATGCACCGCACGCTGGAGGAGGCGCTGGAGCGCGAGCCGCGCACCGCGGACGGGCGGGAGCGCATGGCACGCGCCATCGACGCGATCCTGGGTCTCGCACAGGACCGGCCCGTGCTGATGCGCCAGCACATGGCGGGGCTGCTCCAGGGCGAGGGCTTCGTGCAGTGCCCCGAGCAGCGGCGCCTGGCCGAACTGCTCGGGGAGACGATCGCACGGTACGGGTCGGGCAGCACCCCGTCCGACTACCCGATGCTGCGGGCCCTCCTCATGGGCGCGGTCTACGCCGCGCTCGTGCCCGGGGTGCCGATGCCGATCCCGGTGCTGCGCACCGAGCTGTTCGAACGGTACGGACTCGACTGGGAGTTGGGGATCCCGCCCGAGGCCGCCGGCACACCGCGCGCGGCGGCCGAGACGGACCTGTCGCGGTTCTTCGCGACGGACGGCCCCACTACGGACGACCAACCCACCGAGCCCTCCGCCACCTAGACCGTGTCCGCACAGTCCCCCCGCCCGACTCACCTGCTCAGCGCCGTGCGTGACGAGGCGTCAGATATCCAGCGTCCCGCGCCTGGGAGATGAGCCGAAGCGAGCGTCGCCGGCTGTGCCCGGTCGCGCACATCACCGCGAGCACCGGATCGACGCCTTCCTCCTGCGCGGCCCGGTACTCCTGGGCGACCAGCCACCGCCCCTCGATGCCACGCGGCCAGGGCGGCCGGGCCCGGCGCGCTCCGCCCGGCCCGACACCCTCCTCCCCTTCGTCCGGCGGACCCGCCTCCATGCCGCACGCCTCGAAGATCGGCCCCTCGATCCAGTCCGCCAGTACCGTCAAGTCGTCGAGGGACAGGGCCGGTTGGGCCCGTACGTCCTCGACGGAGACGCACTGGTCGCAGATCACGGCGAGGGCGTCGACCCGGGCGCCGTCGGTGAAGGACAGCCGGACGTGGAACCACGAGGTGGCGCCGTCGCGCTCCTGCACTTCCCAGGCGGGCCACACGGACACCGCGCCGTCCTCCGGGCAGCGATCGGAAAGATTAACAAAGGATGCTTCTAGCACATACGCAACGTAACCGCATGATCACATTCCATACGAACGGACACGCACGCCTCCACCGCGTACGGGTCCGCACGGCACCCTGTCAGCGGAGCCCCGTAGGTGGGACCCTGGAGTCGCCAGCGGTCTGGCGATTCAGCGACCTCCTGTGTGCCTGACGGGTGAGGAGTTCCGCCGTGCTGCGTGTCGCCGTCGTCGGTTCCGGGCCGAGCGGGGTCTACACCGCCCAGAGCCTGGTCCAGCGTGAGCCCGGGGTGCTCGTCGACGTCCTGGACCGGCTCCCCTGCCCGTACGGTCTGGTGCGCTACGGCGTGGCACCGGACCACGAGAAGATCAAGTCGTTGCAGAACAATCTGCGCACAGTGCTGGAGCACGAGCGGGTGCGGTTCCTCGGCGGGGTCCCGGTGGGGCCCGGCGGGCTGAGCACCGTACGACTGCGGGAGCTGTACGACGCGGTCGTGTACTGCGTGGGCGCGGCCACCGACCGTCACCTGGGGATTCCCGGCGAGGAGCTGCCGGGCAGCTGGTCGGCGACCGAGTTCGTGTCCTGGTACAGCGCCCATCCGGACGCGACCGCCGACGGTTTCGCGCTCGGCGCGCGCTCGGCCGTCGTCATCGGTGTGGGCAATGTCGCGGTGGACGTCACGCGGATACTGGCGCGCGGCACGGCCGAGCTGAGCCGTACCGACATACCACAGGCCGCGCTCACCGCGCTGGCCGCGAGCGGCGTGACGGACATCCACATGGTGGGGCGGCGCGGTCCCTCGCAGGCCCGCTTCACCACCAAGGAGCTGCGCGAACTGGGCGGTCTGCCGGACACCGAAGTGATCGTGGATCCGGCCGAGTTGGCGCTCGACCCGGCCTGTCAGGACCTCGCGGCCCTGCCCGCCGCGCAGCGCCGCAACGTGGAGACGCTGCGCAGCTGGGCGGCGCTGCCTTCCTCGGGCGCCGCCCGCCGTATCCACCTCCGCTTCTTCCTCCGCCCGGTCGAACTCCTCGCCGCGGCCGGGCAGGTGGGCGCGGTGCGTTTCGAACGGACCGCTCCGGACGGGCGGGGCGGGGTCCTGGGCACTGGTCGACTGATGGACATCGAGGCGCAGTTGGTGCTGCGTTCGGTGGGCTATCGCGGGGTGCCGCTGGACGGGCTGCCGTTCGACGCCGAACTCGGCGTGGTGCCGCACCGGTTGGGCCGAGTCCTGCGTGAGGGGCGGCCCGCGCCCGGCGAGTACGTGGCCGGCTGGATCAAGCGGGGCCCGACCGGCGTCATCGGCACCAACCGCCCGGACGCCAAGGAGACGGTGACATCCCTGCTGGAGGACGCCTCCGCGCTCGCACCCGGGGAAGCGTCCACGGATCCGCTCGCCGCGCTGCGGGCCGAGGGGATCGAGCCGGTCGAATGGTCCGGCTGGGAGGCCATCGAGCGGGCCGAGGCCGAGCTGGGCGCCTCGCTCGGGCGCGGCGGTGTGGTCAAACTGCCGGACTGGGAGGCCCTGTTGGCGGCGGTGCGTGGGTCGCACACCTAGCCGAGGGGCATGACACACAGCGGCAACAGCACAGAAATCAACAAACTGTTCAAGGCGCCTACGGTCTCGTGCTGTCCCCGCTTTCCCCTCCCTCCGCCGCTCAGGAGTGCCCATGGCAACGACCACACCCGTGCATCCCGTCGACGAGGTGCCACCCGTACGGCAGTTGGCCGCCTTCGGGCTCCAGCACGTGCTCGCGATGTACGCGGGCGCGGTGGCGGTGCCGCTGATCGTCGGCGGGGCGATGAAGCTGTCCGCCGCCGACCTGGCGTATCTGATCACCGCCGACCTGCTGGTGTGCGGGATCGCGACGCTCATCCAGTGCGTCGGCTTCTGGCGCTTCGGGGTGCGGCTGCCGATCATGCAGGGCTGCACGTTCGCGGCCGTCTCGCCGATGGTCCTGATCGGCACGACGGGCGGCGGACTGCCCGCGATCTACGGCTCCGTGATCGTCGCCGGGCTCGCCATCGCCCTGCTGGCACCGGTGTTCGGCCGGCTGCTGCGCTTCTTCCCGCCGCTCGTCACCGGCACCGTGATCCTGATCATCGGGCTCTCGCTGCTGCCCGTCGCGGGCAACTGGGCGGCGGGCGGCCAGGGTTCGCAGGACTTCGGCGCGCCGAAGAACCTCGCGCTCGCGGCCTTCGTGCTCGTGGTCGTCCTGGGCGTGCAGCGGTTCGCGCCCGCGTTCCTGAGCCGGATCGCGGTGCTGATCGGCATGGCCGTGGGACTGGTCGCCGCAGTGGTGTTCGGGTTCACGGACTTCGGCGGGGTCGGGGACGCCGACTGGGTCGGCATCAGCACGCCGTTCCACTTCGGCACGCCCACCTTCCACGCCTCGGCGATCGTGTCGATGCTGGTGGTGGCCCTGGTCACCGTGTGTGTTCGGTTACACCATGATCCCTAAAAATTATCCGCTTGCCGCCTGACCAGCGCGAACTTCAAGGCCCCTGCCCCCAGCGGAGGGCTTCATCATGGGAGAAACCATGTCCGAGCGCGCCTGGACGGCCAATCTGCGCGGAACCTTGGAGGCCGTCACCGAGCGAGCCGCGGTCAGCGGCGCCAGCCTCACCGAGGCCGGGATGGATCTCGTCCTGGTCCACATTGAGGCCGCCTACCAGCGCGGCCTCATGGCCGGGCGCAGCCAGTCCGGCTACGCCGCCCGCCGCACGACGACGGAGGAGGGCTGATGGTCTGCCCGTTCTGCCAGAGGGCCTATCCCTGCATCCGTCCTCCCCGGAGGAGGCCGTGGGCCTGCTGATCGCACACAAGGTGATCATCCTGGCCGCCCTCGTGGCGGCCTTCGTCATGAACGGGGTGCCGCATTGGCGGATCCGATCAAGTACCTCAAGAAGGCGCTCCCGAGCCGTGGTCGGCTTCCGGCCCCAGGAACCGACCCATACGGTCACCCTGGGGTTTTTCCACGCCCCACTGAAGTCAGCACCGAAGATCGCTTCAGAGCCGCTCTGGCGCAGCCGTTCACGCAAGCCCGAGAGGCCGTCCAGCACCTCGCCGGGGACACCAAGAGCAGCACTGGCCGGGGCCGGTTCATACTCCAGCTCGCTGGCCCTAGCTTACGGGGCGTCCATCTGGTCGACCGTGGTCCGTGATGACATCAAATGTCCAGGTCAGGGGCTCCCCCGTGCCCCCGTGCGCTCTGGTCTGTGAGAGATGTGTGAGACGAGGTGAGACGAAGAGCTATCCGGTCGCACTGAATCCCGGCAGGTCTCCGACACGCCGGAATGCCCCGCTCCGACCGGTCCCGCGCAGAATTCCGGCGGAGCGGGGGCTTGCCCGTGGACGCATCGGAGGCCGGGCGGATCTCCGCCCGGCCTCCATAGCGGCAAACCGTGGTGGGCCGCACGCGCGGCATGGTGATCTCGGTCGTGCGACTCTCCCGTCGTCTCCGAGGTAGATCCGGATGATCGTCACAGCGCCGGCGACCTCGGGGTGTCTGCGCAGGCGGCCTTGGTGCGGCGCCGGGAGGACACGCGGGCGTGGGGAAGACCACCCGCCCGAGTGCTACGGACAACATGGTCTTGCCGCCCCCGGGCGGATAGCGCAAATGACCGATGGTACCTCGCATGGAACGTGCAGCGGGTGCGGGCGAAGCAGATGCAGGAGGCCGCTGCGAGGAATGCGCGGAAGGCCCAGCGGCGTGAGGAGAACGAGCGGAACCGGCTGGCCAGGAAAGCGCGCCGAGGTGACTCATCGGGACACGAGCGAGACTCGCCGGGGACACCGATAAGACGCCAACTGATGCCGGTGTACCGCTTGGGGTTCTGCGCGCGTCCTCACGGTGTCTCGCGCGCGCACCGACAATGCCACACTGGCGTCGCGTACAGAGTCTTCAGAGGACTCACCTGTGAAGGGATGCCGGGTGACGTCTCCCAGGAGACACGACCGGGGCACCACAGGGACGCCGTTCGAACTTCACTACGGCTCTTCTGGAGAGGCCCGGCTGGTGCTTCCGCCAGCGGAACGGCTGGTGGCGCGGGCCGCGAGTATCGAGGCGAAGTGGGTCATGCAGGCCGGCGCCCGTTCGCTGAGTGATCATCCGGGCGAAGTCCCGGACGAGGTCGTGGGTTTGCCGCAGTTCCGGGCAGCCGCCGAAATCGGCCCTGCGGCGCTGAGTCTCGTCCTCGGTGAGGGCGTCGGGGTGTCGGGTGATCCAGCCGACGGCGCTGCGCACCGAGGGCGGTGTGGGGACCGGGGCGGGTACTTCTGGTCAGGTCAGGCGGCTGCGGGCACCGGGCACCGGGTTCGACCACGAACTGATGGGACGTCACCCGATCGGTTGCGAGACCAGGCGCACGCAGCCCCACGTCAAGTCGCCAGGAGCACCGACGAGGTGCTGAGTTTTACACTGCCGATCCTGATCGGGAGAAGATACGTGTCGCCCGCACTCACGAGCCGCCGGAGGTCTGACTCAGAATGACGAACAGTCCTCCCCAAGCCGCAGCCCTCCTCGCCGCCGAAGAGGGCCTCATCGAGCACATCCGGCAGCACGCCAAGCTTTCTCACGGCGCCTACCACACACCAGACGACTGGACCTACCCAAGCCCGTTCCACCTCCTGATGGCCCTGGGCCGTCGCTTCACCCCCGTGCCCCACCCCGGTGATGTGCCTGCCATGCCGGACCGGCTCTGCTACAGCAATGCCGCGCGCTTCGCCCTGGCTCATCAAGGTGACGACTTCATCTATGCCGAGGGGTTCGCCCTCACTCATGTCGGGACAGGCATCTACTTGCCTCATGCCTGGGTTGTTCGTCCTGACGGCACGGTGCTGGACCCGACCTGGGATGACGAGCCCGGCCGGGCTTACTTCGGGGTTGCGGTCGCCGACTCCCGGCTATGGCCCGTTGACGGTGGAGGGCTGCTCCACGACTTCGAACGGATCTTGCCGCTCCTGCGTGACGGCTTCCCACTCGATGCACTCGCTGATCGCGGGCGCCCCCTGACCGAGGGAACGCGCGAGTCAATTCTGTGACGAGGGCGTCTGCGTCGTTGCTGCGGCGAATCGCGGTTCCCTCCCCGAGGCCGCCCCAGGACGGGTCCGCGTCGAGGGTGGAGGCCGCCTTGGCAAAGCTAAAGGGTTGTCCCGCTATGCGCATGAGGTGGCAGGGGCAGGCGTAGGAGCAACAGCCATACTCAACGTGTGACGATCACGGATGTTGATGATCTGCTCCCAGACCCGTGGGATCTGTTGGCGGGGACCGACTGGGCTTCACTCGAGCATGCCTGTGGGTCGGCCGCAGGAACCCCTGCTCTGCTGGCCGGACTGTTGGCGGACGACGCCGGCACACAGGCCAGGGCTCTGCGGCACCTCAACGACCCGGTGCATCACCAGAACACTATCTACTCCGCGACCGTGCCTGCGGCACTGTATGTGGCGGCGATCCTCAGCGACCCGCGCACGGGCACCTTTGTGGTCGACCGTGACGGCCGAGTCCTTCCGCTGCGCGCTGCTTTGCTGGACTGGGTGACGTCGGTGGCCATCGAGGTCGACAGCCAGGCAGAGGCGCACATGGCGGGCGTAGGGCTTTGTCTGGAGGAGCATTCAGAGTCCGTCCAGGTCCGGGCACTGCGTCCCGGGCTCTTCCAGGCTGTCTCTGCTTTCCTCCACGCTCCGGACCTTGCTGTTCAGGAAGCGGCCGTTGCTGCGGCTGTTTCGCTCCTGGACGCCCCGGAGCTCGTTCAGCAGCGTGCCCCTCTTACGCCGCTGGTCCGTGATGTGTTGGTCTCCAGCGACAACCGCTCGTATCGCTTTATTGCTGGCCGTGGTCTCAAGTCCTGGGGAGAAGACACAGGTGCGCTGCCTGACGAGCAAGACACAGATCTGTGGGCAGGTGGCTGCAGCAGCGAACCGCCCTTTTGACCGCGATCTCCACGGAGGAGAGGGTAATTACTTCTCCCCAGCCGGTGTGATGCCATGATCACGCTGTGACTGGTGTGATCACGGCATCGAAGCCTTCCTGGATAGCCCCGTTCAGCGGACTGAGCCCGCGTGGCTTCCACAAGCTGTTCACCGCGTTACGCCGGGAAGGCGCGGATCCGATACGTAAGGGCCGCCCCTGGAGTCTGTCTTTGGAGGACCGTGTGCTGCTGGTGACAACCTACTGGCGCACGAACTTGACCCTGCGGCAGCTAGCACCGCTGTTCGGCGTCTCGAAGTCCGCGGCCGACCGCATCATCGATCATCTCGGGCCGTTGCTCGCACTCCGGCCCCGCCTGCGGTTCCGTATGGACGCGGTACTCATCGTGGACGGGACTCTGGTGCCCACGCGCGACCACACGATCGCCGAGCAGTCGAAGAACTACAGGTACTCGACCAACCATCAAGTCGTCATCGATGCCGACACCCGGCTCGTGGTCGCGGTCGGCCGGCCGGTGCCCGGCAACCGCAACGACTGCAAGGCGTGGGCGCTGTCGGGCACGAAGGACGCCGTCGGCAGGACCATGGTCATCGCGGACGGCGGCTACCGGGGCACCGGGCTGGTCATCCCGCACCGCCGCGAACGCGGCCGGACTGAACTCCCGGCCTGGAAGGAGGAACACAACGCCTCCCACCGTAAAGTCCGCGCCCGCGTCGAGCACGCCTTCGCCCGTATGAAGAGCTGGAAGATCCTCCGTGACTGCCGCCTGAAAGGCACCGGCGTCCACCACGCCATGCTCGGCATCGCGCGCCTGCACAACCTTGCCCTCGCCGGATAGAGACGACGACCACGCTCAGGCAGGTCCGCCAGCCATGCCGACCAGTGGAGGTGGCGTGTGGCGCGGCCATCGCACGCCCACGTGTTCTGACGCGGCGGCTCGGAACGCCTCCATCAGTTTGCATCCCGGATACGTCCCGAAGACCGTGTATTTCCAGCGGTAATAACATGACCAGTAGCTCACCACGCGTCGCTCCGTGCGCGCGAAGAAGGCTGGATTCCGGGCGATGAAGTCCCCATAGAGCCTGCGCTGGGCCGAGTTCGGGACAGCGAGGCCGGCAAGCCCCCGTCCGATCACGTCAAGGATCTCCAGCACGTACTCGCCAGCCAACTGCAGCACGAACGGGGCCACCCATGGTTCCCCCGACGCCACGATCTGTTCGAGGTGGCGCTGGCGGACCCGTCCATCACTGTGCCGGGAGTACAGGCAATGCAAGATCACCTGCTGGATTCCGGTCAGGGAGCACTCGAAGTCGGCGCCCGGATCCTCGTTGTAGATGCGCAAGGGAATGGCGACGGTCTCGCCCTGCACGTCAACCTCGAAGGACTCCATCGGCGCGACCCTGGCGTCCGGCATGACCGCCAGGACGCTCTGCACGTCAACGACAAGCCGGGGCGGAAACGCTGCCGCCAGAACATGGTCGACGTTCGATGGATCCCGCGGCAGGTGCACAACAGGAGGATAGGCCGCGAGTCCCTCGATCCCTCGACCGCCCACCTCAGCGTTGCGGGACAAGCCTTAGGAGAGAACACGACCTGCCTCAAAGGGGTTTCGAGTTTCGCCGGCATGGCTGACCCTCGTAGCGTCGCGCTTCAGGAGTTGAGGGAGGAGGCCGGGCTTGCGATCGGTCCAGAGCGTCTACAGAAGCATCATGTCCGGCAGGTTGCCGCCACGCTCTGCACGCACCGGGCGCATCTGTACTCCGTCGAACTCACCGGTCCCGAAACTGAGAAGTTGCGAGCTGCCGCCGCCGCTCATGGCGAGGCAGCCGATTCCGAACGCACCTACGTGGAGATGGCCCGTCTCGGCGACATCATGGCGTTGAACAGCGTGGACTGGAGCACGCTCGGCGCCATTCTTGAGGTGCTGCTGGAGGCTTCCCGTGTCGTTACGGGCGGGACACTCTGAAGATCGGGCCCCGGTGGCGTTCCACGGGACTGGCTGAGGCTTGCGTCATCCACAGGCTTCGTGGCCTGGAACGGACTGCGGTGCCGCCCAGATCATGCTGGGCGGCACCGCGGGTTGTCACCTATGTCAGCGAGATCCTCTCGCTTCGAGGGCGTCACGCGTTGCCTGGAGCAGCTCTCGGATCTCGGCTTCTGCGTTTTCCGAGTCGGTCAGACTGGAGCGCCGCAGTTCACTCGTCGAGCGCGTGAACTCCGCAACAACCCTGCGGCGTCCTTTCCGAATCTTGGGAGGTGCGCTCTGTCCCGTTGTGTACAGCGGGAAGATTTCGACCTCTTCGACCCCGAGAGAGTCGTACCATGTCCGCCATTCCGGATCAGCCTGGACTCGTTCTGCCGCTTCGTCGAGGAGTTCCTCAAGTGAGAGGCTGACGCCTTCGTCCAGCCCGAGTGAGAAGGCGAGCCATGGCGGCCCGTCGTCATCGGTCGGGACGTGGCTCTGGTGCTGGGCTGTCGGCCAGCCGGTGGGGTTGCTTCCCGTCTCCGGTGAGAGTGCGGTTTCGTGATCCCAGGCAAGCCCGGTCACTGCCTCATACGCCTGGGGCGCAGCTTCCAGCAGCAATTCGGCCTCGCTGAAGTCCCACTCTCCAGCCAGTGCCGAGGGGTCGGCCAGCACCTGGTCGTAACGCTGACGGCCGGCAGCGACCACCGCGCATCTGAGGTAGAGGAACGTGTCGCTCGACAGCGGCAGCAGTTCGTCTTCCGGGTCATCGATGTCGCGGACTGGCTGATTGAAGTGCCGCTCGGTGTCCAACTGCCACAGGGCTTCAGCGAGGGCCTCACTGAAGGCCAGGATGTCTGCTTCCCCCTGCTTGCCGAGCTCGGCCACCAGGCGGTCGACGGAATCCTCGTCGGCTTTCCCGTCCAGCACTCGTAGCTGGTGCCAGATTGTTGTTTCTACCATTCCTGTTCTCCTGTGGAAGTTACCGGCAGCTTTTCAGCTGTCCCGGAGGGCAGTGGCCGTGATTCCAGGCGTACATCGTGATGTACCCCGCCTCCGCGATCCTGGCGTAATAGAAGCCCTTGACCGTCTTCTTGATCTTGTAGTGACAGGTGCGGCCGGAGTAAGCTTTACAGCTGCCGAGCTGCGACCGGGGTCGACTGCCTCCCACTCTGGAGATCCCGTATTTGTACGTGTGGTGATGACCTTTGAATTTCCAGTAGATCTCATAGACGATGTACTTTTTGTTCTTTGTTTTCTTTTGCGTCTTGCTGTGGTACTTCGGGAGCGGAATCGGCCTCGCGACGGGGATGGTGACCGTGCAGCCGACCGCCTTGCAGTACTGGTAGTACAGCCAGATGAACGCTATGACCGCGGCGACGCCGAAGATGATGACGAGTTCGGGGATCGCAATGACACAGACCGGGCACTTTCCGGACAGGTCGTTCTGGTTGAGCGGATCTTGGTTGGCGTAATCGTAGGCGTTGGCGCTGCCGCCGGGGACGGAGTCCGTGGAGAGGAAACGCCCGCTTGTCGGGTCGTAGAGGCGAATGCCCATGAGGATGGCGCCTGTCACGGTGTCGCTGGCGCGTTGTGCGGCACCGAGCCATCCGTAGCGGGTAGCGGCGGTGTCGCCCTCGAGGTTGCCGAATTCGTCGAACGCCAGCGCCACGGAGCTCTTGCTGGTGTCAAGCGGGAGCTGGACGGTGACGTCGCCGTGGATGTCGGTCAGCTGCAGGACGGTGTCTCCGGTGCCGCTGGTGATGGCACCGAGGTCGTCGTCCAGGTCCAGAACACTTCGGGTGATGGTGCCGTTGGTGTCCTCGGCGGTCCAGTCAGGGGTGTCGTCGTCCCCGCTGAAGTGGTTGGTCTTGGCTGCCGTCTGTGTCCATGTGCTGTCGGTGCCCTGTGTCTCGGTGGTCCAGGAGGCCAGACGGCCGGCGGCATCGAGATTCCAGGTCTGCCGCTTGCCGCTCGCGGTCTGCTGGCGGACCAGGTCGTTGGCGTAGTAGCCGACCGTGGCGCCGGTGGCCTGGGTCGTGGTGCGGCCAAAGGCGTCGTAGACCGTACCCGTTGTTTCGAGACGGTCGGCGCTGTCGTAGGTGTATGACGTCGTCGTGGCGCCGGTGCTGCTGCAGTCGGTGCCCACGTCGCTGGTGGCGGTGGTCAGCGTCTTGCGGTTGCTGTTCTTGTCGAACGCGTAGTCCCTGCGGGTGCAGGAGCCGTCAGAGTTGGTCTCGTCTGCTCGGGCCAGTCGGCCCGCCATGTCGTAGCCGTACGCGCGGCTGCGGGTCGTCCCGCTGGTGTCGCTGTCCGCGACCTCTTCGTCCTGGATGGAGCGGTCGACGGTGTCGGAGGCGACAACGGCGCTGTCACTGTCACGGGTGTAGACCCGTGAGGTCACTGCACCGGTTTCGTCCTCTCCGGCGGTGAGCGTGTAGCCGCCGGGAAGGGATTCGGTGGCCAGGTCGCCGTCCGCGTCGTAGGTGGCCGCGAAGGTGCCGGCCACTGAGTCGGTGCGGGAGGTTTCGACTCCGCGTGCGTCCTTGGACGTGTCGTAGGCGTAGGTGGTCGTGGACGGAGCAGAGTCGGTGGTCTTCACCACGCGGTTCAGGGTGTCGTAGGCGGCGCTGGCTGTGTTGCCCGCACCGTCGTTGTAGGAGATCTCTCTTCCGAGGTCGTCGTAGGTGTGGGTGATGGTTTGCCCGTTGGACGTCATCGTCGCGATCTGACCGGTCGCGTCGTCGTACGTGCTGGTCGTGTCCGGCACCGCAGTGCCCACACCGCCGCTGACGGTGGTGCGAAGGAGCCGTCCGCCGCCGTCGTAGGTCATTTCGGCCGTACGGCTGACACCGTTGGCTGTCTCGGTGGACTTTTTGGGATTGCCCCAGCTGTCGTATTCGATGGTCTTGGTGGGCAGTTGGCTCGGGTTCGAGCCGCCTCCTGTGATCGTGCTTGCCGGGCCGGTGGTGCACACCAGGTCGGCCCACTCGGGGCGGCCGTTACAGGTGCCGGTTCCGGTCGCGGAGTAGTACGTGGTGACCGTCGTGCCGGCGTCGGAGCCGCTGGACTCGGGCTGGATCGTTTTGGTCACGCGCCCTTGCGAGTCATAGCTGACGGACTCGGTGATGGCCAGGCCGTCTGGGTCGATGACTGACTTGGTCGGCAGGCCCTCGGTCCAGTCGTAGGCCGTGGTGGTGGTCCGGACATCGGCGTCGGACGGGTAGCCGTCCACGTAGGCGCCGACCTTGACAGTGGTCGGCTCGTCGGCCACCTCTGCGGAACCGTCACTCGGTCGACCCTCGTCGTAGCTCGTGGCTGTGTGCTGCCTGGCCGGCCATCGGGTGCCCGCGGCCAGGTCTGTGCCGCCGGAGCCCGCTTTGAGTGCCGAGGTGAGGGTGATCTGGTGCAGCGGACCGTATTCGTCGGTCTCACGCAGTCCGTCGCTGGAGTATACGGAGAGTGTCGACAGTTGGGCGGCCCGGTCGGCTGTGGAGTTCTGCGCGATGCCGAGCAGGTTCAGCTCGTCCAGCGCGTCACCACTCGTGGCCAGGGCGAGTTCCCGGTTTGCGGGGCTGAGTTCGCGCGTTGTGTTGCCGAACTCGTCGTATTCGGTGGTCGAGATGTCCCCGCCGGGAGTGGCGGTGTTGACTTCCTGTCCTGAGGCGTCGGCGTAGGAGATGGTGGCTCGTTTGTAGTCCGATGAGGTCAGGTCGGATCCGGTGTGGGAGGCGGGTACCGAGTCGGGCGGGAAGACGGCGGTGGCGTCCGTGGGGGCATCGCTCTGTCCCCAGGCGGCTACGTCGGAGGTGGCCATGCTGTAAGGCGCCTTGGAGCCGGACAGGGGCACGTCGTAGACCACGCTGCTGGTGGCGTTGGTCCCGTCAAGGGTGCTCTTGGTTCCCTGGGTGAGGTTCGGTCGGGAGAGGGAAAGGAGCATGCCGTCACCGGCCGTTGCGGTGCCCCCGGCCTTGCCGTAGGTGAGTGTCCAGGGCAGTAGCCCCGGCGGCGTGAGTGTGGTGACGCGGCCGGCGCTGTCGTACGCATACGTGGTCTTCAGGTTCGGGGTGACCCGCGGATCCCATTTCTCCCGCAGTCGCCCGGACGCGTCATAGGCGTACTGCGCGACGGGGACGGCAGTGGCTGTGGAGGCGCCGGGTGCCGTGGACCACTCCCGGATCTCCTCGACCTGACCGCTGTAGTTGCCTAGCGAGGAGCCGGCAGCAGTTGTTGACGTTGCGTAGACGAGTTCCAGCAGGCGGCAGCCTTTTGTCGAGGGTGTGGACTTGCAGGTCTCTGCTGAGACGGCCGAGGTCGGAGCGATCTCGTACTTGGGCCGCACAAGACTGCCGGAGGGGTCCTTCTCCGACACCACGGTGATGGCGGAGTTGTCCGACGGGGTGTATATCGTCGATACCTGCCACGTGGAGGTCGACGAGTCGGTCTTCTTGAATGTGGTAGTGGTTCCCTCGTCGTCCTTCAAGGTGAAGACCGAAACCTTGGTCAGGTCGTTTGTCGTTTTGTCAGAGCTGTCCTTGCTGGTCAGGGTCAGGTCTTCGGAGCCGGGCTCGGGCTTCCACCCGCCGTCAGCGGTGGCGGTGAAACCGGTCTCGTCGCCGTCGGCATCGCCCACGGCGACCGATGTGCCGGAGGTCTTGCGCAGATAGGTCCAGTCCGTGTCGGTCGCATCATCGGTCAGACCGGAACTCCACTGCGGTCCGAAGATCGCCGCCTGACCGTCAACATCCGATCCTGCGGTGGGTGTGCGCGACGATGCGCTTCGATCGACAGTCAGGCCGAAACCTGAGGCGTCGGTGGCCGACACGGTGAAGTCGCCCGTCAGAGCGTTGAGCTCGCCCGGGCCGACCTCGGACGCGGGCGCGGTGCCGGCGTCGCGGTCGACCGAGATGGTGTGGGGCTGGGAGTAGGCGGTGTTGGTGCCGTCGGTGAAGGCCGCCCGGATGTCTATCGCACCGTCTTGCGACAGAGACGTCGTCACGTTCCAGGTGAGCGCCGCGGGAGCGCCGTTGGTGACGCTGACCGGCCACGAAGGGACAGCCGAGGCGTCGGAGGATCGGGTCACGTCCGTGACCGGGACACTCTGCCAGGAGTCCGTCTCGCCGCGGCGGTATTGGTAGGTGACCCCGGTGTAGCTCGTCTTGCCTTTGGACGTCAGGCTGACTCTGCGGGCGCTGGTGTCACCGTCGCTCGGCGTGAGCAACCCGGCGCCATCACCGACACCGAACTGGTATCCCGTGGCCGTCGAGGAAAGGTTTCCGCCGGAGTCGACGGTCTTGGCGTACAGCGTGTGCCAGTCCTCGCCCGGCGCGATCGTGATGGTCAGCGGGTCGCCGCCGTTGCCGTCGGTGGTGTCGTAGATCCTCTTGGGTACCGAGGAGTCGTCCAGGCCCCAGTAGAAGCCCATGCCGTCCGTCGAGGACGTGTCCAGCGTGCAGGTCGCCCCGTCGTCATCCTTGGGCATCCAGGTGCTCTCGCTGTACGGGTCACAGGAGATCGTCGGGGCGGCGGGCTTGGCGACGTTCGGCACGAAGTAGATGTACGAGGACCAGGCCCCGTAGTCGGTGCCGTCGTAGCCGCGTACCCGCATGCGCAGGTGTGCTCCGGCCAGTTGGCTCGCGCTGGGGATGGTCAGTTTCGCTGTGCTGCCTGAGGCCACCGAGGCGGAGGTGGCGGTGTAGGAGTAGGAGGTCTCGCCGCTGTATGACGGGTCGTTGGTGATCTCGAACTGGCCCTTGACGGTGGAGCCGTCCGAGTCCGTCACCTTCGCCGACAGCGTCGGGGTGTACGTGGTCACGTACCGCTTGCCGTTGTAGGCGTTCACCGTGCTCGGCGAGATCGCCAAGGAGGCGGTCGTCGCGTACGAGTTGTAGGTCACGACCAGCTTCGGCGCATAGCCGGAGGTCGTGTAGTTCGCCGACCGGAAGCGCCGCCAGGTGGTGGAGTCGCTCTCACTGTCGGCGCGCACCTGAAGACCGTAGTTGGTCGAGCCGTCCGCCCACGCCTGCGTGATCGTCTGCAGGTTCCAGTTCGACCAGTTCGCCGCGCAGCCGGTGTAGCCCCAGTGGCCGGTGTTGGAAGCCATGCCGGTGGTGGTGGTCGACGGCTGCGCGCCCCAGGTGACCGACGACGAGGACCACGAGGAGGTGATCCGCTTCGCATCGGTGGCGGCCCCGGAAGTGGAGCAGGTAGCCGAGTAGTAGTTGTACAACGACATCGTTGCCGACGTGATGTGCTTGCCGGCGAACTTCGACACGTCGAACTTCAGATACGACCGCGCCGTGTCCGTACCGCCGTCGTAGGTACCCGACTTCAGCTCCTGCGAGGAGACCTGCGAGTCCGGGTAGTCCGGACTCTGCACCCAGGTGTCCGTGGTCACCGCGAGCGTGGTGGTGGGATCCACCGTCACCGGATATGTGGCCGTCGCCAGGAAGTCGGCGTCCGGTGTGAGTACCAGGGTCTGCGAACCGTCGTCAGCGGTCTCGATCTTCGTCGCGACCTGCTCCTGATGGACCGACTCACCGGAGGCGGAGTCCTTTGAGGCGTCCCACATCGCGGGCGCCGGTGCCTCGGCGACCAGGTCACCGGCGCTGTTCTTCAGCAGCAGATGACCGGAGTCGGCCTGGGACAGCTTCAGCCCGTCCAGGTCGAGCGGGATCCGCTACGACAGGGCATCGCCGTCCGGCTGCTGGGTCAGTTCAATGTTCTCGGAGAAGCCTTGCGCGAGAGCCGTGACGGACAGGGTCTGGCCGCTGCCGAGATCGTAGGAGGCGGTGCTGTTCTTCACCTCGGGGGTGGGCAGCTTGTCCGCCCAGCCCAGCCCGAAGGAGTCGTTGCCCTTGGTCACCGACGCCAGTTGGGTGTCCCCGCCGTCGGAGACCGCGATATCCGCCACTGCGGCGGCCGGTGTCAAGTCCGCACCGGTGTCAGACAGCGAGGTGTCGATGTCCTTCCACTTGCCGTTCTGCTTCACCCGCACCGGGCCGGCGTACGCCTCCGTCTGCAGTTCCCCAGTGGGCAGCGCGTACGTCGTCGAATCCGCTGCCCGCTCGGACAGTACTTCGATCTTCCGGTCCTGCAGACGAGCCATCAGTGCGGCCGACGCCTCGTCCTCTGCCTCCGCAGGCCCCAACGCGGTTCTGGCATCGGACTCGGTGGAGGCAGCCACAGTGCTGGTGTCGGCAGCGAATGCCACCCCTGTGTCTTGTGACGCCAACGCCACTTCCACAGCCATCGCCATCACCAGGCCGACGGCTATCTGCCGCAGCCGGCACGGCTGTCGAGCGCGCCCTGATCTCGATCTTCGATCGAACACACGCCTGTGACGCATGGTCAAGCCCCTCTCAAGGTCTGTCCTCTGATCGGTCAACCGATCGAGTTGATCATGCAGGTCGAACAGGAAAGGGCAGTCAAGAACCTGTCGATTCGACCAAGGGCGAGTCAACAGACGGGGGCCCGCGGTCTCTTTATGAACAGCGAACAACGCCACCGAATGCGCAGAACGCACCAATTCGTGCGCCCCGCAGGCTTGATGTGCGGTTACAGGCAGGTGTCGTCACGAGCCCGCGTCGAGGTCCATGATTTTTCAAAGAAATGAAGGAACATGTGGATATAAGTGACAGAACTGCGCAGATAGTGCGGGCGGCGAGTGGAGCTCCCAGGCCGATGCTCTGCTGGCGTGCGACTTCTTCGGAACCGTCACCCTGTCCGGGGCGCGGCTGTACGCGTTCGCGGTGATCGGGCACGCCTACTGGCGCATCCGCGTCCTGGGCTCGACGGCGCACCCGACAGCGTCCTGGGCGGCGCAGGCAGCCAGGAACCTCGTCATAGACCTCGAGGATATCGGCTGCCGGGCCCGGTTCCTGATCCGCGACCGCGACGCGGGAAGTCCCCCGAGTTGTTCGACACTGTCCTGGAGGACGCGGGCATCCGTGCTCAGCGGGATCCGCATGCCGCGCATGAACTCGATCATGGATCATTTTCAGCATGGCCACTGATCGGGTGACCACGACGGTGGTGGGCAGGCCACAACGCACACGGCTCCCGTGCCGTTGAGGGAGGAGTGCGAAGACGAGTCTTCCGGCAAGGGCAAGCCGACGCGGAAGTACCCGACCTTATCCGACGACGTAGAACCTGACCGTGCGGCGAGGAGTAGGGGTACGCGCGCAAACACTATGTCAGCAGAACGCCTTGCCACCACTGGGCGCTGAACGGTACGACGTTTCGAATCTGCTTCGGGCTGCGAGGCGGGGCGAGTACTGGGAGAGTGAGAAGCTGCGGTTGATGACTACGTCCTTTCTCGCCCCCGGGTGACCGCGGCGCAGCAGGTCGCAGAAGCGGCGCGGTGAGTACGCGCGGGTGCCGCCGACGCTGAAGACGGCGTCCCCTGGTCGCAGGCCAACTGCGGCCGCCGGGCTGCGCGGGGCCACCCAGGAGATCGCCGGGACAGTCCTGCCGTCTAGGGTGCCGGTGACGGTCAACGCGACGCCGATGGCGCCAGGGGGCTGAGCAGTAACGCCTGAGTCACGCATGGTGTTGAGGCTGACCATGAGGAAGACGACCAGGGCCATGATCCCTGTGATCGTTGCGACGTAGGCGGTGTTGACGGCAGTGTCCGGCGATAACCGGTCCCGGAAGGTCCCTGCGATCACCGGCACTTGGCGAAGACGATGCCAAGGGGACAGGAACCGGTCCCGGATGGTACGGCGGTAGGCGGGAGTCAGGTTGGCGGACAGCCAGTACTCATTCAGGTCGTCAGCGGGTGGGACGGCGGAGGGTGAGCGAGTTGTCCACAGGGTTGTCGTGGCCCAGCGGCTGGCCTCACTGCGGGTCTTGTAGAGCTGGCTGGGCAGCCTCACAGCCGCGAGGTGTCGGCGTTCGTCGGCGAGAGACGCCCTCATGTGTTCACCGAGGCTGCGCAGCAGGGGAGTTCCACTCGCATGGTCACGCAGCGCAACGCCGAACAGGTGTAGTCCCGGCCCGGAGCTGATCGGGCCGACGGCGCCCAGTACGGATCTGGCGCCGCCGAGCATGCAGGCGACAGGAAATCCGACGGCGCTGTGCCCGTCACGGGTGTGCAGAAGTCCCAGCCAGCAGTTGGCGAGTGCGACGGTCTCGGGCCAGACGTAGCGCAAGGCCGAGGCATCAGAGAAGGCAGTGCCGTCGGCGAGCCGTAGCGTTCCGCGCGAGTAGGGGTCGGCGAACCATGCGGGCGTATGCTCGGGTCCCGGGCCATGCTGAGCGTCGAGGTCTGGTGTTGCACCCGTCGGCAGTCGGTAGCCGTGGCCGACGACCTGTGCGATGTCCCAGTCTTGCTTGGTCAGTTCGGTGATTAGATCTTCTGCTCGATGTGTGGCGACGGCGGTCATATGGTCCCGACCGTGGAGGGTCGCCCACTTCGCCGAGCCTGTGTGCTCCTGGGGGCTGTAGTGGAGAAGCACACGGCAGGAACGACGGGGGGATCTTGAGTCGCCGTCTGCCGGACGAAGCTGACCGATCCCGGGTGCCAGGGCTAAGTCGGCGTGCTCTATCAGCGCTGTGCCGTCCCCGAGAGGGAGACCCGCCCACGGGATTCCGCTGAGGGGCCCGTCCGGGACGATCAGCAGTACGGGCGGCTCGCCGCCGCCCTGGTGGGTGCTCGCGGTTTTCAACGCGGGACCGTCGTACGTTCGTCGGCTTCGGGCAAGGGTCTCGATCAACTCGGGGGGCAGGAGCGCCCTGCTCAGGGTCCTCCAATCCGGCCGGTACATGGGCTTGTTGTAGAACTGCGCGAGATAGGTCACGGTTTCCCAGTCGGGTTGCCGCTCGAGTCTGTCCAGGGTGAGTACCAATGGTTGTGGTGAGGTGATGACGGTTCGGATGTGCCGTGCGCCGGTGTGGCGGGCAAGGGTGACGATGTCGAACTGCCATCCCTCAGGCAGACGCGTCGCCCGGTACACCAGCGCGGTCTCATGTCCCAGCCGGTCGAGCAGCCCGGAGACGTCCGTGATCGAACCGGCTGGATAGCGGCCCCGGTGCGCGCGCACCACCGCCCACACCGAGGCCCGTCGGCCAGCGCTCTTCTCCAGGGCTGTCCGCTGGTCGGGGCTGAGCAGCGCGGGGTCGCGCGCGCTTCCGAGCCGCACGGACGACTCTGCGGCTCGCAAGGCGGCGAATCGTGCCTGTGCCTGCGGAGTACGGGTGCCGGCGTCGCCGAGTGCGGCGACGAGTGCCCCGGTCAGTGATGCCCGTTTCCGCGCCTCCAGCAGCCACAGCGCGGTCTCGGCTCCCTTGCTACGCCTTGGGGCGACCGCGATCTCGTCCAGGAGTGCGGCATGCAGCCGTTCGGCGGCCCGCATGGCGGCCGACCAGTGAGCTGGCTCGCGCAACTCCCCGGTCACCTCCTCCATCAGGTAGATGCCCACCCGGCTCAAGTCCAGCGCGTCGTCGACTGCTTGGCTCTTCACCTCCGCGATGGGGTCGAAACGCCTCTGCCCCACGTCGGCGTCCGGACCGGGATTCGGCCAGACGGTGCGCAGAACGCACACCGCAGACGAGGCCAGGGACCGCCCCGTGCCCGCCCGATGCGCGATTCGTCCGTACGCGCGGTACGCCTCCAGGTTCACGCGGATCGCATCCTGTTCGTGCCCAGCCCCGGCCAGGACGGCTGCCGCCAGTTCGGCTGCCTCCCCGGACAACAGGGCAGTACGCGCCCGGGCATCATTGTCCATGAGGTCGCGGCCGTCCTGGAGGATGTCGTTCGCGCAGCGCTGGACACGCCGGGCGAGCGTGAAGGCGTCCGTGGGCCGGGGTGCGAGGACGGGATCATATGCCCCCGCCAAGCGCCCTGGTGGCAGCCCGGCCAGGGCACGGGCCTCGTCGAGACTGATCTGCAAGAGGGTGTCGTCCGCCCGGCACCAGGACGCGAGGAGGAACCGGCGGACCCCTGCCGTCCTGTCGTCGGCGGAGCAGCCGAGCAGGCGGAGCCGTAGCGGTATGGAGGCGGCTTCCTCAGTCGCCTTCCGTAGACGCGCACCCAGCTGTGCCGCCTGCACTTCGTCACCGATCTGCTCTGCGAACCAGACCCGGGCCGCGAGCATCGGTAGCGGGTCCTCGTCCTCTGACCACCGGGCGCGCACGGACAGCATGGCCTTCTCCACCTGGCCCCAGCGCGAGCGGACCGTGCACGTCTCGATGTACCGCGCGACGCAATAGGCTGCTGTCATCTGGTTGTCTCGAGCGTCGAACTCCTCGAAGGCCGTGACCGCAGCCGACAACGCCTCGTCGTCACTGACGGCCCGGTGGAGATCCAGGAGCAGCCGGCGTGACGTGCGATGCAACAGCAGCGCCAGCGGCGGGCGGTGACCGGACCGGGAGGGCGTCCGTGACTGCCACAAGGGCCGGTGAACCAGCCACGACAACGTCTGGACGAGCAGCAGCCCAGTGACCAGCGGAAGGTACCGCGTGAGTGCTCCGCCGAACTGGCTGAGTAACATGATCGCGGCAGAGAGCGTGAACAGCCACCCCCGCAGCGCCACTTCCCACAAATAGTCAGACTGCCGTCCGCCCTCCCGACGGAACACCGCCAAACGGTGTCGGCGCAGGCCCAGCACGACGATGAGGGCGATCAGTACGGGTACCCATGCTGTGGCGCGCACGCTCACCAGGAACCGTGAGAGTCCTTCATCGGGTTCGTAGAAGTAGGCAGCCGCAAGAGCTGTGTCGGCGCGGCCCGACTCCCACCACAGCGCGGCGGCGACAGGCACGGCCAGCAGAAGTAGGTCGGTCGTATGGTTGCGCAGCCGGTGAATCTGCCGGAGCACGTCCCCGCGCAGCAGCCGCAGGAACCCTGGGGACAGTCGCATCGTCATCGCTTTCCTTCGCGTACTTCGCCCGAACCGTCATCTGCCGTCCGCCTTGGGCAGTAGCATCCCTCGACGTTTCTCGCGAGACCGGCTCGCGGGCTGAAGACAGAACAGGTGACTGTGGCAATGACGGATGCTCTCGACGAGCAGGCGCCCCTGATCGTTCTGCTGGGCGACGGGGACATGGCGGTCGACTTCCTGCCGGATCAGAACGGCAGCCTTCCTGACCGCGAGGCGCTCGAAGAACTCGACGAACTGGGATACGAGTTGCGTCCGCCGACAACCCTCGGTGGCGATCTGAATGTCTTGGCGGACCTCGTCTTCGGGGGCGTGATCAAGGCAGCGCTCGATCTCGGGCTCGATCATGCCGTGCGGGCGCTGAAGCGGACTCGTGCCCAGCGGGAGCAGTCTCCTGAGCAGGTGCGGCAGCGGGTGTCGCAGGCCGTGGCAAGGGCCAGGACGGACGCGCAGGACGTGGTCGTCCATGAACCGGTGCGAGCCGGGAACGGTTGGGAGGTCCGTTTCACGATGGACGGTGTGGCGGGCAAAGCGCTGGTCGAGGGCAACGGGGTGGTGGTCGTACTCGACTTCTCGCCCGGCGCAGAGACCGAGCCCTCCTGAACGGCCGGTCATTCAGCATCACGACCGCCCGTTTCCGAAGCCACGACGTAGCCCAGCCGGACGATCACGCGCAGAGTCCGGCTCCCTCGGCGTAGTTCGACGGTGGCCGACTCTCCCGGCGCCGAACGGCCGACAGCACGGTGCACCTGGTCCGGCTCCGTGACCTTCTCACCGTCCCAGCGGGTGACACGGTCACCGGGCAGCACTCCGGCGAGATCTGCGGCTCGCCCTACGGCGACCTTAGTGACGTCCACGCCGGGCCGGCCGCTGTCGGCAGGCCGGTCCGGAGCCATGACCAAACCGGCGTCCGCCCGGCCGGTCGGTGCCGTCACATGCGTGTCGGCCAGGCCGCTCAGATAGGTGTACAGCTCGGCGGCGGGTGCCACCGGGAGAGGACCGATATCGGTGCCCGTGGCGGTCCCAGGGGCCTTGCCCGCAGTAACACCGAGCAACCGGAGCGCCAGCCCCTCGGCCGGGACAACGACAGGACTAGCTGACAGGGGAGACGCTCCGCCGGTGGCGCGCACCGTGAGACCGGGCAGACCGGTGCTGGTCACACCCGTGAGCGAAGCCGATGCCTTGCCCACCGCAGTGCCGCGAGGGCCTGAGGTCAGGACAAGTGCTGGACCACTGGTCGGTTGCCCGGCGCCGGATGTGAGCGACCAAGGAACCCAGCCGAACGTGTCGGGCATGTCCACCTTGGGCAGCACCGCCTCCGCCAGGCAGAGCCGGTACTGACCGAGCGCCCCTGGACAGTGAAAAACAGCGGGATACGACTTTCCTCGGTAAGTCAGGATCACCGTTGATCGGTTGGCGGCCCGGTCCGGGCTCTGTGTGGCGAAAACGAACCGGTGCCCCAAGTCGGGAGCGAAGGCCCGCGAGTCGGCGGGAAGCCGGACAAAGCCCGAGAGACGCCCGACGAAGGTGGCTGGTCTCGCACCGTCCTCGCCCCTCACCTCGGCCCGGATCACGGGCAGATCCGCGGTGAGCGCCTCGGCCGTGGGCGGCGGGTTGACCACAGATTCGAGCCGGTCGTACCCCACCCAGGCCCCCGCCACGATCGCGGCCAGGACCAGCAGCCGCCACAGCGCCGCGAGGACGGAACCGACGGTGCTGAGGACGGCCATGGCGGGCACGACCACGTGGGCCACTGCGTCGTGCCGTCTCCGAGCGGCCGGGGACGCCTTCACCAGACCGCGTGGTGGCAGCGCGGCACGGAACACCTGATCAGCGAGGATCTGCCGGGGGCCAGCGGCGCTGGCCGGCCGAGCAAGCCAGCGGAAGCCATCGTTCTCCGGCTCGTCGAGGACTCCGTACAGCACGTGTGCGGCAGTGACTGATGCGTCGCCGCGGAAATACGCGAGGTCCCGGCCGAGCAGGAGCGCGCTATACATCGCTGATGTGACGAGTAAGGTCTCTCGTCGCCGCTCCGGTCGGAACACCCTGGTGCCCCAGGCCTCTTCACGTTCCGCATGCCCGTCGGGGGGCGCAAGACGGTAGCCAGCTGAGGCCAGAGCTGACCACAGCTCAGGCCGGGCCCGTACTATCGCGCTCACGAATCGCAGAGTGGAAACGGCCCCACCCGTCGGCACAGCAGAGGCCAGGCACTCCACCACGGACACGTCCCAGGGTGGTCCGTACTCGCTCTCGCCGCGGGTGGGCCAGCCATCGACCGGGGGCGGCCGGTCAGAGAGTTCTGGTAGTGCGCCGTCGAAGGCTAGATCGCTGAGCACCCCGCGCAGGCTCGCGGGTGACATTCCCGATATACCGCCCAGGTGGTTGAGCGCGTCGCAGTCGTCGACACCGAGCAGGCCGTACAGCAAGTCGTACGGAGAAACCCGGAGTTCGGAGTCAGCGGACTCGGCGCCACTCTCGTGAAGCGCGGCCCACTCTCCGTAGCGGAATGCTTTGCCCACAGCTTCGGTCACCCTGAACGGGACGTCCAGATCGACCCACAGTTCCCTCGGAGCCACCGCCGATTCCTTCGACGCGAGGAAGGTTGCTGCATCGGGCGGGGGCGCGGCTTGTACGAAGAACTGCTGCCAGTCCCCGTCTTCGACGGCGTTCAACGCGATCAGCAGATCGAGGGTGGTGAGGGTCGCCTGCCTACTGACATCTCGGGCATACCAGAACACCCGCGCGGTGACAACCGATGCTGGCACGACGGAGAACTGCGCCGCCACCGGCTCCGGACGCCCGAGGCGCGCCTCGTCCTCTCGCCTGGCATCGTCCACCACGTCTCTGGTCCTCCCCCACCCGAACCGGCTTCGGTGCACGCCTCAACCAGCTGTTCAAATGCTAGCGTCGGCCCACGAAAGGGACGTGGGGATCGAAGAAATGCACGGTCAGTCGAGGAGAAGGCGTTGCATCAGGCATTACGGGAACGGGGCGAATATGCCTTCAACTCCGCGACGCAGCCGCCGTGATCGTCTGCACTGCCACCAAGCCGGACCGCTGGGCCGTGCCGCGGCCCTGCGGCGGCGCCGAACAGAGCATCGCCCTGGTCTGGGCAGAGAAGGCCGCCGCGTCGGGGTTTCGTAATATCCGCTAGGGAGAGGCATCGGCATGGCGACGGCGCATGAGGGTGCGGTGCCACCGCAGGATCGTGTCCGGCGAGACGATCCTGTGGCGCTGCCGAGGCCTGGGCCTCGGGAGCCGGTGAAGGAGCGCGGCCAGGAAAGCACGGTCCGTTGACAGTGCCGCTGTGACGCGCGGCCTGTCGATCGACTGTTGCAGGACGGCCAACTGGTGCCGCAGCGTCAATATTTCGAAGTCCTTGGCCACATCTCACATCGGCAGTAGCCGGATGAAGACGAACACGCTCGACACAGCGAGATAAAGCAGTCGCAACAGCACGGTTGACCAGCCTGGCACGCCCGCCCGCTGCGCATCGGCCGCCCACAAGAACCTGCACGCCACAGACCATGGACGGAATTTTCGGTACCCACAGCCAATGGACTCTTTCGAAGCCAACCCTCGAACATCCGAAAGTCCCGGTGCCCGGTCGAACATCGAGGTGGCCAGTTCAGGAACCGCACCTCCCGACGCTGGGTGATCAGCAGAATCCACCGCCACCGGTGCGGCGAGAGACACTCGGGGACGGGCGGTGTCACCGGCTTCTCCCCTCGAGTTCAGGTCGAGAAGCCGTCACCCGGAACGGGCGTGTGCGGCAAGGTGTTCTTGCAGCTCACGATGTCGGAACTGCCAGCCCGCTCCAGCGATGCGGAGCAGGCCGAGGTGGTAGCAGTCGTCGAGGAAAGTCCCCAGCCGCCAGGGGAGTCTGAAGCGGGTGGACAGCAGGAGCGCCAGGTACAGCAGGCAGGCCCCCAATGCCATCCCCCGCTCTCGGCGGTCCTCGTAACCGTTCACGATGCTACGCATCCGCTGGGCCCAGTTGCTGTGAGCGGAGGACGCAGTGACAAGGGTCATGCTTGCCGCCGCTGCCAAAGGGGTGGCGAATGCGGATGAAGTGGCCAGCGTGCTCACTAGAACAGCCAGTCCCAGCCACTGGCAGGCGATGAGGGTCTTGTCGACGGGATTGTCCTCGTGGCCGAGCAGGATCGGCACGATACCCAGGGCGACCAGCGGTACGGTCAGGACGCACCAGCTTCTGAGGTCTTCACGCAATGGGGATCGCGGATCGCTGCCGGGACTGTGGTCACCTCCCAGCAGGCGGTAGTAGATCAAGTACACGTAGAGAATCATGACGATCCAGAATCCCGGTTGCCACATGCCCAGCAGTGCCAGCAGCGCACCGCCGAGCAGGGTACGCGTCGGACGCAGCGCATGAAGCCGGGACCGATTGATGCGATGAGGCGCAGGCCACTGAGCTGACCACCGGTATGCCATTCCCAGGCACAGCATCAGCGCCAGAAGCGGGAGGATGACTGTTATCGGGGCAATGGGATCGGCACCCGAGAGCGCCTGTACTACGTAAGCGACGGGCGCGGGCGCGATGAGAAATATGGCCATCACCATGGCAACGGCGCGAGGCAGTCGTGTGCCGGCCAGTGGCCACAGCTCATGCAGGACCAGGTCCGTGCTGGACAGTGTGCGGCCGCCGAGGTGGCGGCCGTCGTCCACGTCGGCGTTGGACTGGAGGTAGGACGCCAGTTCAGCCAGATAGCGCCGGATCTTGTCGGGCCCCGCCGATCTCAGCCGCGTACGCCGATTGGCCGCCTGCTTCGCCGCCCAGTTGGCACCAGCTGCTTTGGCATCTTCGACATGGCATGCGGTACTCACGGCCGCAGCGACGAAGTTGTCGAGAAGGTAGCTGCTGAGCGTTCCGGCCTCGGCCCTGGTGATGAGGTCGTCGGGGTGACGCTCGTAGTCCGTGCCGTCAGAGGTGGGTTCCTGGAACACCACGGTTGCCAGAGTGAGCCGCCAGGGGCTGTCCAGCGCCGACTGCAAGGCAGGGGAAGCAAGAGAATTGGGGCTGTCGGGGTGTACAGCGTTGAGGACACTCTCCCATCGCTCGTTGGCGTCGCGCTGTCCGACTCGCAGCTCGAGGTAGTTTCTGGCCTCCACCGGATTGACTCGACTCAGCCGCACGACCGCCGCATTGCGCAGTTGCTTGTCGGCGGCAGTCAGTGCCTTGTAGTGACTGGCTCGACAGGTCAATACCACAGGCAACGACATCGCGGTGAGCTGTCTGTTGTTCAGCTGGTCCAGCAACGCCGCTGCCCTGGATCCACGCCCGGGTGCGTCGGTGCCGTCCATTTCGTCGAGCCCATCGATTACCGGAATGACCAAATTCCTTCGGACGAGATCCTTTGCTTCGCTGGGCCGGAGGCCCAGCACACGGTGCAGATGCGTCACAAGCCAGTCGTCGACATCGCCACCGGGCCACTCTCCTGCGCTCAGTCGCACCAACACGGGCTGCCCGGGTTCTCCATCGACAGCCCAGTCCTGCAGCAACTTGATCACCGCGACGGTCTTGCCGGTACCCGCGTCCACTCCCTGTGCGGCTCCTGGACGCCCCATGACCACCATGCGACGTGGCTTGAGCTGGCGGTAGAAGGCCGCAAGTCGCTCCAGGCTCCAAGGCGCATCGCCCTGCGGCGGCAGCGGCATGCCGCGGGTGGGCCGCACCGTGAAACCGAGATTGATGAGTTCGGAGTCCCTGCCCAGCAATTGCTGCCACGCTCGCGCTTCACGCTCGAGGACAGCCTGCTTCATCCGAGTCTCCGCAATCCCGGCAGCCGGGACTACCTTGGTCTGGTTCACGGTGATATCGCGGCCCTGGATCACTGGGGCGTGGAACGTGCCCCCGCTGAGTTGGTTCGACGTCCCCTCCTGCCCGCAGTCATCAGCCTCGCTCACCGAGCTCCCCCCTGCTTCGGAGGCCTGCCGTTGTCCCCCGAAGCCGACGGGGGCGGAGGAGCGGTACTGAAGGACAGTCCAGAGAAGTCGTGGCCCTGCAGAACTGGCCCGTACTGGGTTCCCCCACTGATCGTGCTGAGCATGTCGCCCTGACCGGTGCGCACTGATCGCGCCTGTTCCTGCCATTGCTCCAGACGGGCCCGGAATTCGGCACCGACCGCTGCCCGCGCAGTCAGTGCCTTACTCAACGCATGCGCCCGCGCTGCATCGGCCGGAGCCTGCCTCAGCGCGACCAGCTCTGCGTTACCGGAACTCGCCACCGGCCCGTCGCCTGCTTCCGCACCACGCTGGAACGGCCGCTGGACGAGTGTGCTCAATCCCGACCACATCTGCCGTCCCAGCTCTCCACCGGCTCCGCCCGCCAGTGCGACCAGCAGTCCCACCGATACCGGATCCACCAAGATCACCCACCGTATGTACATGGTCACCGAAGGGGACACGCTATGAGAACCTAGGCGCTCTCTGCAGGCAAACCGCCAACCCGGCCGCGCTCCAGGATTGACCGGTCCGTCAGCGTCTGTGCGTGCCGAGAATCACGTCCATGCAGGTCAAGTGGTGTGTTGGTACTCGTGGATCATTTAGCCGAGGCGGTCGTGTCGGCATATGTCAAGACGAGTGCTCCTGGGAACGCCACCCGCTGCTGCGACCGCCTCGGCCGCGGGGGTGAACTCCAGGCCGACGGCCTTCAGCGGTGCCAGCCGAGATGTCGACCGACCCGATCATGACGATGGCGGTGACCACCGCGAGTGACGGAGACGGGGACGGACGAACATCTCGTGGTGCGCCGGGCAGGGGTCTCACGATCCGCGTGGAGGCCGAAGCTTGCCGACGTCGCTCCATGCACGCGGCTTGCAAGTCAAGGCGGCTCGCCTGGCTTTCTGTACCGAACCGGGAATATTCGGAGCTCAGAACCACCTTCACATCGAAGGTGATTTATGTCACTCGATGAAGTCGAGCGCATGAATTCGCCTTCGCGCAAAGTGTCCGCAAAGGCGATCTTCGCCGTGCCGGCGCAGCTCATCGAGGGTGGCGGGACCTGGCTGTGGGTGGCGGATCGTTGCTGTGAATAGGTGCAAATCTAGAGCGGGGCGGCCGTGAAGGGATGAGCGGCTTCCGGTGCTCTCCGCTCTTTGATGAGGCAGCACGCGGGTGGGCGGCGATCGGGTTATCTGTTCCCCAGAGCAATCAGGCTTGAGACGGCCGTACGCGTGGGGAACGAGCGGACGTGTCTTCTTCCGGAGAGGAGAACGATCGGCGTGCGCTGTGAGGCTGCAGGTTTCGGCCTGGCCGTCATCGCCGTGGCGCGAGGCTCGTCGTCTGTGTGTGGCCTGGCCGGCGCCCGCAGCATGCCCTCGCGGGCCGTCGACGTCCTAGTGGCGGTGCGGCCGTGGGCTTCGGTGTCTACGGGCGGCCGAGGCGGCCCGTTCTGCGTGCGTAGCAGGGTGCGGCGGCGCCAGGCGCGCTGCTCCAGATGCGCCGGACCTCGACATCTGCATCCGCAAGCGCGCCCCAGTCTGGAAGCGCGCAAGGTGGGACACCCCTGCAGAAAAAAATGGCCGCCGCGCCGTCGGCCTGCAGGAAGACGGTGCGCAGACACGCACGATTCACAGAAGTCCCAAAGGACAGTGCTGCGGGAAAGCTCTTTCACGGGTTCGCTCGGCGGTACGGGGATGCTGCACCATCGCTTATCACACAGGACGGCTCAAGCGGCAACAGCCCTGCATCACCGCCCTGTTGACCGCGGTGCTTCGCCGTCTCCGGAAGGGACCCCATGAACCTGTTGACTCGCATGACGTCACCTGCCCAGCTGCTTCTCGCGAAGAGACCGCAAGCGCCGTCTTTGGTAATGATCACCGGAATCGTCGATGGCCTGGACGTCCGGGACCTGGCGACGGGCCTCTCGACCGCGCGGACGCTCGCCGGCGACTGGATACTCGAGCCGGTGCGCAGTTGCCGGCATGAGCCGCATTCCGCGGAGGTCTGACAGCACTATGGGTCGCCGTGAGCAGCCGATCAGACCATGCAGCAAATCCCTCCACGAACTGGCAGCTTGGCTTCGGTCGGGCCGCGAGCGAGCACAGCTCACGTATGAGCAGCTCGCCGCCCGCGCACCGTTCAGTCCGGACACTTTGGCGCGTGCTGCGTCCGGAAGCAGTGTGCCCAAGAACGTCAAGGTGGTCGTGGCTTACGCCGCGGCGTGCGGGCTGTCAGAGACTGAGGCGGAGCGGCTGTGGAAGGTCGTCCGCCGGGATGAGGCGCGTGCCGCGGGGGTGTTGAACGGTCGTCGCAGCGGCCTGCACATCAGCGTGGTCAAGGACTTCGCCGACCTCCATTCGGCGATCGTCGAGCAGTACCACAACGCCGGCAGCCCGCCTCAACGGGCTCTGGACGCTCGGATCGGCGGGCTCGGGCGGCTGCCGCACAGCACGGTGAACCGGGTCCTCAACGGTCAGTCCATGCCCAGCAGGCCGTTCGTCCTGGATTTCGCCGAAGCTGTCAACGTCCGGCGATCGGAGATCGCTGAGTGGGGGAAGGCCTGGGACCGCGCGGACCGGGAGCGACGCAGCACACGCGGCCGCGGGGCATCCCGTATGCACAGTGGTGTCCAGGGCCGGTTGACCAAGCACGACCGTGTCACACCCCGCGATCTCCAGCTCCTCATGAGCGACTTGGAAGGCCTCGCCAGCCGGACACCGGGCATCAAGCTCCTGGTCATCCCGGAAGCCGAGTACTCCCAGACCGACGGACCCGCATCACGCATGACCCGAGAGCTCCTGGTCGACCAGGCGCAGCGGCAGGGCGACTTGTCCTGTCCCCGGTGCCACAAGCCTTCCTTCGGCTACGACGACTCCCAGGGGTGGCGTGCCGAACTCTGCACCGACTGTGCATCACCACCGGCTCTCTCCATTCCGGCTGCGCTTGAGCGGGAGCACCAGGAGGTCCAGGGCTCGCCACAAGGACGGCCTCAGCTGCCGCACCGGGTGCCTGGCCACTCGTGGCCTCCCCCTCGGGTCTTGGTCTCCTTTGGAGCTGCGGGTGCGGACGCGGCCGCAGCCGTGGGCCCTCCGCCACGGGTGCACTGCCGTATCTGCTCGAACCTCCATACCGGGCTGGACGGCTGCCCGTCGGCGGAACGGCCCAGGGAAGCGGTGGACACCGACAACGGTCCTGCCGCTGCCAACGGCCCTCTGACCGGCCGTTAGCAGCGGGAAGAGGAGACCTCGTACGGGGCGGGAGGGGAACTACGGGCTCTCGTTCAATCGGCACCGCTCTCGTCGACACCGTCCGGCCGGGCGCCCAGATCCCGTCAGCCGTGCTCCGGCGGGCGATCGCCGTGGAGGGTGCCGGTAGCCGGCCGGTGGCATCGGCTGGTCAAGGGCAGTCCGCGATCACCTCTATCCGGAGAAAGCAGACTCTCGATGAGCACTTGGATTGAGCAGCAACCCCAGAAATTCCAGCAGTTTCGAACCGATCCGAACAGATCTCGCCCCCCGAAGGACAGGAAACGTGTCAGGTGCCAACGGCACCAAATCCTACGTACCGTGCCCGCAGCCTTGCGAGGCCAAGATCCCCAACCAGGGTTCGTCAATCACCATGCGATCAGCCCTCGACAATTCAGAACCCCGGAACGCCCAGGAAGGGGTCAATGGCCAATGGGTGACCACGAGTTACAGCGAACCCTGGTCTTCCATTCTTGAACTAACAGTGCTCATTTTCCAGTTCCGCCAACCGGAAGTGTCCGCCCAGTATCCGGACCCACCGGGAACAAGTGGGCGAGATCACAGAGCGTTTCCTCCGGGTCAGCATCTCCAGAATCCGCCCCGGGTCCCTAGCAGAGCGCGGCAAACACCCGCATGCCCTTGCCGTGAGCGGCAGTTGAGGCTTCAGTCGCTTTCGGAGGACAGTGAGATCAGAGTGAGAAGGGACCGGTAATGTAAGAGCTCCTTCTCGGCCGACCGAGAGCTCTCGTGGCGCGCAGCCGATCTCGAGAGCCGTCAGCCGACCGAGAAGGAAGGAGGATCCATGCCAGACCCCTCTATGGGCCCTGGGGATCCCGAGGACGAGGACACGTAGATCTTGCACGGCAGCACGCCGGACCCTGCAAGCTGACTGCAGATCAGCGAGCAGAAGCTCCCCCCGTGTTCATCGGGGAGAGCGCAAGATACACGTCGCCAACCTCAACCAGTCCCGCACCCCGATACGAGACAGGCAAGCCGGGGTGCGGGACCCACCGCAGTCGTACGACAGCGTCGAGTCCTCGCTCTCACGGCACCCACACTGGCACCCGATGCCGCAAGGCCGCAGGGGTACCGCCTGCCGGTGCACCCTTAAATGACATGACAGCAGCTCAGCACAACCGACGCAAATACAAGTTCGCGCCAACGGGGGAACCTCACGAATCTCTAGGATGGGTGACCGGGCTCGGGAGGGGAGCGGACGATGGCGCGGGGACTCGCAACCGTTTTCGACGGTCGGCAGCTACGGCAGGCGCGTGAGACCGCCAACGGGACAGGACTGAGTGTTGCGGCCCTGGCCACAGCGGTCGGCGCCTCCAAGGAAGAGATCGTCCTGTACGAGACACGCCAGCGCCGTCCTGAAGCACCGCGCATCCGCCAACTTGCGGAAGCCTTGAATGTTGCGCCCATATCCCTTGCCGACACCGGCACGAGAAACCGGTGGACCTTGGCAGACCTGCGACGTGTCAACGGCTATCGCCTGCAGGACTTCAGGCACAGACTCCGCTTGTCCGTACGCGCGTACAGCCGCCTCGAACGCGAAGGGCTCTTCCCCGCCGGCCGGTTCAGCCTGCTGGCCGACCTTAGCGAGGAACTCGGGGTCGACGTGGCGGAGATCGAGCAGATCATCTCCCGATCCCCCAGAACCCAGGAGCGGTTACACGATGCCGCCGGCCCACTACACGCCCTGGTCCTCAGCCACACCGACGCGAGACGACTCGACTACCCGCACTCCAAGGACCCTCATGTCGTCGCTCTCGCCTCCACGTTCGGGCGATCGCCGGTGACCCTGGCCAGCCTTGTCGGCGAGGAAATATCCGCCTTGCGGATCCTGCTGCGCAGGAAGGCAGCCCTGCAGGCGGCAGCCGATTTTGCAGCCACCACGGATGAACAGGCGAAAGCCCTCCAGGGCCTTGAGGCACAAGCGGCCGCTATACGCAAGGCGACCTCAACTCTCCCCCGGCGCCTGGACGCCTTTTTCCGGTGCACTCTGCCGTCCGAGCATCATGTGGCACTTGCGCATCTGGCGGCAGTCGCCGGGACTCTCGGGGTCCCACTGACCGCTGCTCAGCTCACCACGCCGTCCGAAACGCTCAGAACGATCCCTGCTCACCTTATTGAAATATTTTCCGGCGAATCCGCGGACGGGGAAGAGAAGTACGCAATATCCGAGGACGGCATCAGACACCACGAGCAGTACCACAGCTGGTATGACGCCCTCTATCCAAACGCTCGCTCACACCTCCGCATCCGAGGTGTACCGGCGAACGGTCATCTCCCGCTTGCTGAGGTTCAGCGACGCTTCTCGGAAGTAGACACCATTCTCCTCAGCTTCGACGGACTGCTGTGCAGATTATGGCCAACCAATCGCCACGTCGTCGCGCACGAACTCAAGAACGCAGCGCACGATCTGGACGTACCGCTCGACTCTCAGGCGCAGAGCGATCCTGTAGCCATGCTGCGGTCTGTAGTCCGAAACGGATCGTCTGCGAAACTCAGACGGTTCGATTCACTTCTGACAGCCATGGAAGTGACAGCAGCAATGCAAGCCGATCCCCTGCCTGGAGTTTCCCAGTTCTTGCACATCGTGAACGAAAAACGATGGAACGCGGCTGTCGTGACCGACCATGCCACGGACGCCGTCGAGACATTCCTGAGCGGTCTCGGGCCGAGCCTGGCACCAGGCCAACTCCGCGTATTCGGCCGATCGCAGGATCCCCGGGTGCTCAAGCCGCACCCGCACATCGTCACGCTCGCGACGTCACAACTGAACGCCGTCCGCTCCAGGACCGTCCTGCTGGGTGAGTCGGTTGCGGACTTCGTGGCAGCCCGCTCAGCCGGAGTGTCGTTCATCGGAGTCGCGTCGTCACCCCAGCAGTTGAGGATGCTGCGGCAGGCCGGCGTCACAGCAACGGTCGGCAGCGTTCAAAGCCTGACCCGAGCATTGGGCAGGCTCTGAGGCGCCGAGCAATTCTCCAGCCCTGTGATGTCGTCCATCAGGGATCCGGTCTCCGTGGTTCCGTCGTTGTTGACCACGCTGAGCAGGGGCGTGCCTTCCCCACCCGCGGTGCAATGCGGGTCTGCTCGGTGTTCATCAATCGATCACTCGGGAGGGTACGCTCTTCGCGTCGAGGCGATCCTTCCGAGGCCGATCCACAAGTCCTGGACATTGCTCCTGAACACCAGCACCGCGGCGGGACCACCGCAGGTGCTCATCCAGGCGGCGGCCTTTCGAGTTCGCGGGCCGCTTCCCGGGCTCGGCGCGTGTGCGGATGGGCCTCCCCGAGAGTACGCTCGGCGATCTCTTGCACCAGCCGGAACTGGGCTCGGGCTCTGCTGCTCTCGCCCTGGGAGCGCAGTACGCATGCGACTCTGTACTGCGTGCCCAGCACTGCAGGGTGCTCCTCCCCCAGCAGTTGGCGGCGGGCCGCCAGCACGGCCTCAAGCTCCCCCAGGGACTCCTCAAGCCGGCCGAGATCATGGAGTACGCACGCGAGGTTGTGCCGGGTTCTCAGTGTGCGGGGATGGTCGTTGCCGAGCAGGCGCTGCCGGGCAGCCAGCACTGACGTGTACTCGCTGTGGGCCCCCTGCAGTTGCCCTTCGGAGTGCAGAATCCGCGCCAGTTCATGGCGCGCAGTGAGGGTGTAGGCATGATCCGCGCCGCGGACCCGCAGGTGTATGTCGAGTACGGAAGACAAGTGCTGCCGCGCAGCCACCAGGTCACCAGTGTCGTGCAGGAATCTGCCCAATTCATGGCGCGCGATGAGCGTGTGTTCATGCTGGTCGCCCAGCAGCTCGCAGGTGCCGTGCCACACCTTCTGGTAGATGTGGCGGGCCGTGTCGAGGTCTCCGAGATCGTGCATCACACGGGCCAGATGCTGCTGGCTTGCCAGCGTCTCCGGGTCGTGCGGTCCCCAGAACGCCAGCCGGATGGCGACGATCTCCTTGAACTGCGCTGCGGCCTCGTGCAACATGCCTCGCGCCCGCAGATAGCGCGCCGCCAACTCGGCCCCGCTGGCGAAGACGGTCCGCGAGGAGGCGTCGCCAGCGGTATCTCGTGCGTGTCCCAGCAGACCAAGGGCGTGCGGAACCACTGCCTCCCATGCATCCCAGAATTGTGGTTCCTCCGGTTTGCCCAGCTCTTCCAACTGCTGGGCATGCCCCATCAGTCCAGCAACATCGGCAACCCTCTTCCGGGCCCTGCTCGCGTCACGGATCAGCGGATGGAGAGAAACGGCGGGAAGACCGTCGTGCGGATTGCGAAGCTCCAGCAGACCAAGAGTCGACAGCTCGACCAGCGTCGCCCACAGCTCGGCGCCGCCAATTCGCGATAAGTCGCCTACGACGTCGTTGAGAGCCGCAGGTCGCAGCAGGAGCGTGTGGGGGATCGGCGCATCGGCGAAGGTGGCCAGCAGGTCCAGCAGAGTGCCTGCGCAGGGGTATCCGTGCTTGTGCAGATACTCGACCGACAGACGCCACGTCTCGTCGACGACCTGCGAGGGCTGGAGCCGTGCGCTCTGGGAGCTGTCGAGGGCCTCGCGGTAGGACGTGAAGTCGGTAGGGGTTTGCGGTTCCCTGAAGGCTCCGGGCATCTCGTTCACCTCAGCTAGATAGGCCCCGGCAAGCCGTAACGCCAGCGGCAGCCCCCCAAGACGTCGGGCCAGGGCTTGAGCTGCACGCGTGGACCCTGCCGCAGGACCAGCATGGTCGATCAGTACCTGCGTGGCCGCATTTTCGCAGAGCGGGAGCACGGGGTGAAGCATTGCGGAAGGCCCCCACAGCCTGGGGGTCCCATCACGTGTCGTGATCAGGATTAGCCCGGATGGCGCGGCATGCGGCCGCAGCCATCCCGTGCCCGCCGCCAACCGGCCCGGACCGTCCAGCACCCGTGGGTCGTCCGCGTTATCCACGACCAGAAGCCACTCCTGCCCTGCATGCGACAGGCGTTCCCAGAGTGCATCCGCCACCCAGGCAGCCCCTGCCTGCTCACGGCCGAGACCCGTTTGCCAGGCAAGTGCCCGCAGCGCGCTGTCCAGCAGGACACCATGGCGCGCGTCGATCCACCAGACAGTTCTCGCAGGAATGCCCGCCGGACGTTGCAGAAGACGATGGACCAGTTCCAGCGCGATCGCGGTCTTTCCGCATCCACCGAGCCCATGGAGTACCTGTAAGCGCCCCTCTCCCCCGGTTCGGCACAGCGCAAGAAGGGTCTCCACGAGGTCATCACGTCCCCTCAGCGGATACGTTCCGTCCCGATCACCCACGGGCGCCGAGAGCGTCACGGGTGCATCCGGGACCTGGTCCAGCTCGCCCCCGAGGACGACCTTTCCGATCTTGATGCTTCCCGCAGCCAGCGAGCCGTCCTGGGCGACCACCCCTTTCGCCGGTACGGACCCAGTCACGGGCGAGGCTCTCAAGGGCTCCCTTCCCCCATGGGCGGAGGGAAAGGGCGCTCAACCCGAAGATCGCCCTCCACACTCACGATGCCTCCAGCCACCGACCCGTGGTCGGACCTGACCGAAAGATCCCGCCCCGCAGTGATGCTCTGGGGCTCAGAGCCAGCCGACCGAACTTGTGCCAGTGCGATCACGTGCTGCAGTTGATCGATGTATGACCCCAGCTCTCCCGCCGGGACTCCGGCGATCAGCATCTCCAGCCGAGTCTGCCAAATACCCTGCCAGCGTCCACCCTCGTGACTGGCGAGCTGATCACCGCCGGCCCCAGCCAGTTCGCTGTGTGTCCGATCCAGCAACTGCAGCTCGGCGGCTTCCTGTTGCGGATCGCCTCGTCCCAGTAATCGCGCCACCACCGTACGTACGCCTCCCCACGCATCGGTACCGGCAGCCTGCACCACCGCTGCTCCCCCCGCAGCGGCTAACGCCGCAATGCCTTCACCCATCACTGGAGTCCCCCTGACGCCAAACCCGCATCCGATTCGCGGCCGGTCTTCAAATGCCCGCTCCCAATGCATGCCTCCTGCATCGCCAGATCATCCATCGTGAACGACCTCTGGGAGGTCACTTTCATCTAAAATGCGGCGATAACTCCGCTATTGCATCCGTCAATGAATTGGTGCGGGTGGGGCCGTCCGGGTTGTCTTGCTTTCTGGGGCCCATGGTGTGACGTTTGGGGCACGCGTCGGCATACGCCTGTCTCATTCCAGGACGCCCATATCTGTTCCGCGCTTCCGCTCGGCAGGATGCACGCCTGGGCACACGCCCCTGGCCGGCGGTACGTCCAGGACATGGCCGACCGTCGCGCCTATCCGAGCGACCTGTCCGGTACCGGTGGATTGCCCGCCGCGGCAACGACGTTCTGTCCTCTGGCGGACCGTCGGCATCGTACGTAGTCGGTGTGAGCCCGTACTACGCTCGGCTTGTCAGCGGTCTGGACGGCCCGCTGCCGGCGACGGGATCGTCCGTGTCCGCAGGCTGTCTCTTGGTGCCTGGTGCAGCACCGTGTTGGTTCGTTGCGGGCTGGGTGACGGTGTTGCCCGTGCGGGGTGCCAGGCTGGTGGTGTGGTGACGGTTGCCGATTGTGAGCGAGTCCAGGCGAGTTGGTTTCGTGCTCGGGCTGAGGTGCTGGGCGGAGAGGTGTGGTCCGACGGCCCTTTGGAGTGGGTCGACGGTCCTGACGGGCAGACCCTGATGTTCCCTCGGTCACTGCCGGCCGATGCCGTGGCCCGCGGTGTGGAGCGGGCGAAGCGCAGGGGGGCCGGCAGCGTCGGGGTGTGGCTTTCCGCCGAGGTCGATGCCGGGCCGCTGGCCGAGGCCGGGTTCGAACGGGGGTGGTCCCCGTGGTGGATGACCGCACCGATCGCCGAGCTGGAGGGCGGTGTCGATCCGCGGATCGAGTTGCAGCTGGATTCCGATGACTACGGCGGGCAGTTCGCGGACTATCGGGCACAGTTGGCGCTGGCTCGCCTGCCGGTGCCACGGGCGTGGTACGCCGCCGCGTACGACGGGGGTTCGCGGCGTTTCGCCGGGCGAGCGTGGTCGTTCCTGGACGGGCAGTCGGCCGGGGTGTTCGACATGGCGGTCTGGGAGCCGTTCCGTCGTCGTGGTCTGGGAAGCGGGTTGCTACGGGCGGTATGCGCCGCCGCAGGCCGGGCCGGGGCCCGGCACGCGGTGTTGAACGCGACGCCTGAGGGGAAGCTGCTGTATTCCAAGTGCGGCTTCACCCAGATCGGCACGGGCATCACATGGTGGCTGCACCTGCCCTGAGAGGTGCCGATCCGGTTCGCCGGGGTCACGCGGCATTGAGCGGGGTGGCGTCGTAGGTCCAGCGATACGGGCTGGCGGTCTCGTTCTTCTCGATCACATACGTCCGGACCTTGTTGATGAGGTCGTCGCGGCCGACGAAAGTCTTTCACCCGGATGTAGTTGGCCTCGACTGGTGCTCTCGCATGTTCAGGTGGCGTCTATTCGCAGCCGAGTCCAGATGGGGCTCGCGTCGAATGATCAGCGCGACGGTGGACGTCGAAAGCCAGGGACTAACGCTGCGGGTCGACGTCGTGCGGTTCGGGATCGGGCGATTCCTTTCTGTGGTGGCCGGGATCTACATGATGGGAGGCACGGCCCGGCATGACCGGCCGGTCGGTCTCTCTCATGTACGCCGCGAAAGAAAGGCTGATCGCCATGAGTATTCCCGCGACTATGCGCGCGCTCCAGCAAGTTTCCCTCAACGGCCCGCAGGACATGCGTCTGATCACCGACGCGCCGGTACCGAGCCCGGACAGGGGCGAGGTCCTCATCCGCGTCGCCGCCGCCGGGGTCAACTTCGCCGACCTCTCGAAGGCTCACGGAACGTTCGGGGACGGCCCGCAGCCGCCCTACCTGGCGGGTTTCGAAGCCGCAGGCGAGGTCGTCGCGGTGGGTGAGGCGGTGACCGGCCCGCAGCCGGGGGCACGCGTCGTCGGCGTCGGAACCGGCGCTTTCGCCCAGTACATGGTCCTGCCCGCGGCTGCGGCGCTGCCGGTACCGTCGGGCTGGACGGAGCAACAGGCGCTGGGGCTGGTCGTGAACTGGCCCACCGCGCTGGCCGCGCTCAAGCCTCTGGGCGGCATTGCTGCCGGGCAGGCTGTACTGATCCACGCCGCGGCGGGCGGGACAGGACAGGCTGCGGTGAGGATGGCCAAGCACTACGGTGCGACGGTCATCGCCACTGCATCGCCGGGCAAGCACGAGACGGTGCGGGCACTCGGAGCCGACCACGTCCTGAACTCTCTCGGCGGCGACCTCGTCGCCGAGGTGAGGGAACTGACCGGCGGCTGCGGCGTCGATGTGGTTCTGGAGTCGGCCGGCGCCTCCACCTTCGCCGCCAGCCTGGCCGCGGCCAAGCAGGTCACTGGCCGTGTAGTCGTCTACGGCATGGCAGGCGGCGAAGCCCCGATCACCAACTGGGAGCTGGTGTACAAGCACCAGGTACACATCATCGGCCTCAATATCGGCGTGCTGATCCAGGCCGCGCCGCAGATCTTCGGAGAGCTGATGGGTGAGCTGTCCGCGCTGATCGCGGTCGGCGTGCTCGCCCCAAGCCTGCCCACCGTGTACGACCTGGCCGACGGCTCGAAAGCGCTGACGCAACTGGAAGCCCGGGCAACCGTCGGCAAGCTGGCCCTGCTGCCCTGAGGAAATCCCCAGCACCGATCCGGTGGCTCGCACACTGGACGCTTCCATGACAGGAGCTGAAACAGATGACTGCAACCGTGGGCCCAGCCACTCAGCAGGTGGTGCGACTCGTCGTGATGTACGACGCCCTCTCCGACATCGACGCGTTCGAACGTCACTACAGCGACGTCCCCATTCCGTTGGCGAAACAGTGTCCGGGCCTGCACCGTTACACGCGCAGTCATGAGCCAGCAGTCGTGATCGGCGAGCCGTGCCACATGGTGGTGATGCTGGACTGGGACGACATGGCTGCGCTCGAATCCACGCTCAAATCTGAGATCGGCCGACGCACAGCCGACGATGCCGCGGCGAACCTGGCCCGATACGCGACCTTCCGCGGCATGCTCCCGCAACTTGAAGAGGTCTGATCGCGGATGCCACCGAAGCGACAGGACGCCCGCGTCGTCGACAGTGGCTGCGGCGGGGCGGAACCTGGCATTCTCGGCGTCCACAGTCGGCACGTCGACAACACCCAGACGTGTGGCGACGGTACTAGGCTCGCGACGTGACATCGGATCGGCGGGCGGCGCCGAATCAAGACCGGTTCACCGCCGAGACGGAGCGGTTCCGGCGGGAGCTGTTGGCGCACTGTTACCGCATGGTGGGCTCGGCGCACGATGCCGAGGACTTGGTGCAGGAGACCTATCTGCGTGCGTGGCGGTTCTACACCGGGTTCGAAGGGCGTGCGTCGATGCGGTCTTGGCTCTACAAGATCGCCACCAACGTCTGCCTGAAGGCGTTGAAGCCGCGCGCGATCCGGCTACTGCCCTCGGGTCTGACAGGCCCGTACGACAGACCCGATAGCGCGCCGAGTCCCGTTGCGCCGGGTGAGGTCTCGTGGCTGGAACCGCTGCCGGACGCATGGATCTCCCCGCCCGCAGACGATCCGGCTGCGGTGGTGGTCGAACGTGAGTCTCTGCGGCTGGCGCTCATCGCCAGCCTCCAGCACCTGCCCGCCCGCCAACGCGCGATCCTCATCCTTCGCGAGGTGCTGGCGTTCTCGACAGCCGAGACAGCGGAGATCCTCGACACCACAACGGCGGCGGTCAAGAGCGGCCTGCAGCGCGCCCGTTCCAGGCTGGACGAACTGGAGCCGGAGCCCGGCGCACTGCTCGAACCGACCGACCAACGGGCACGCGCGCTTCTCGACGCCTACATCGCAGCGTTCGAACGCTCCGACGCCGGCCTGCTGGAACAGGTGCTGCGCACGGACGCCACGCTGGAGGCGACGCCATTCCGTGACTGGCAGGCGGGCCGGGCGATGTGCATCCACATGCTCGACACCTACGTGCTGGGCACACCGGGAGACTGGCGAATGATCTCCACCACGGCCAACAGTCAACCCGCCGCCGTCGTGTACCACCGGGATCGCGGCGGCGTGCTCCAGGCCGATGGCGTCGTGGTGCTGGCCCCCACCACCACCGGCGTCTCCCGCGTGATCAAGTTCCACGATCCCGCGCTGGTCGCGACTTTCGGCTTCCCCTACGTGCTCGCGCACTGACTCGCTAGCCGAGACGGCTTGACCGGCACAACGAAACAGACCCAGAATCTGCGAACCCGCGTGCTTCTCGAAGTAGTCGCCGGCCCACGAATGCGGGTCACCGTAGACACCGTGGTACTGCGGGCGGGGATGTGGGAGTCCTGCCCCGCGGGGTGGACAGCTAGAGAGTGACTCCCCGATCATGCCTCTCGGTCATACTGGCTGTATGTCCTCGTAACTTCGGCCTCCTGCGCAGCGTCCCTGCGAGAGCTGTCCTTATCGGCGTGATGTGCCTGCGGGGATCTGGGCTAGTGAGGAGTACGCGAAGCTCCGGCGTTACGACGCCGACACTCCTGATCAGCCCACGGGCCTGTTCCAATGTCATCAGGCCGATGCGGACAGTGCTGTCCGGCGCGTTTGTGGCGGGTGGGCTGGGTGCCACGAAGGCGAGGAACTGCTCGCCCTGCGCCTGGCGTTGATCGACGGCCGCATCGATACCGCCACGTACAAGGCCGTGGTCGAGTACGTGTCGCCGGTGCCGCTGTTCCTGTCGGGCAGCGAGGCAGGAGCTCATGGTGAATCGGGCATCGAAACGCCGGATGAGGGGGCCCGCCACCTGATTAGCAAGATCACTCGGACGCGCAACGACCTCGTTCTATAGAGATTCTTTCTCAGGAACGGAGCCAGATGAGGAGTGCTGCCGCGGTAACGGTGCCGAGGTAGATGTATCGGCATTTGTCATAGCGGGTGGCGACGGCTCGAAACTGCTTGATCTTGTTGATCGCTGGCTCGACGGTGTTCCTCGCTTTGTACCGGGTCTTGTCGAAGCCCGGCGGTCGGCCGCCGTCTGAACCTCGGCGACAACGGGCGGTTCTGGAATCGCTCTTCTCCGGGAACACGTGCCAGATGCCGCGTCGGCGCAAGTAGTTATGTATCACGCTGTTGCTGTACGCCTTGTCAGCACCGACGCTGTCGGGCAGTCGCCGTGGTCGGCCCGCGCCGAGTCGCGGAACGCGGATCTTGTCCATGACCACCTCGAACTGCGTGCAGTCTGCCCGTTGTCCGGGTGTGAGGACCAGGGACAGCGGACGGCATCTGCCGTCCGCTGCCGGATGAATCTTCGTAGTCAGTCCGCCGCGGGAGCGGCCGAGGGCCTCACCCGCCGCTCCGCCTCCTCCAAGAACAGGCGCCAGCGCATGTGCGCGCAAGCGAGCCGATCTTCGCAGGCCCCCTTTTGAGGCATGCGGGGGTGCTGGTGGCGGACCGGTCAGGGCGCCGGCAGCGTGCTGGTGTGCCCGGATCGAGGTGGAGTCGACGTTGATGTTCCAGTCGATGTCACCCGCTGCGTCGGCGACGGCCTGGACGTGCTGGAGCAGTCATTCCCAGGTGCCGTCGGCCGACCACTGGGCAGGGTGCTTGTGGATGGTCTGCCATGGGCCGAAATGCTTGGGCAGCTTGCGCCACTGGCAGCCGGTGCTGAGCCGATGAATGATCCCGTTGATCACCTGTCGGTGATCCCGACACCGGCCGTACCGGTTGTCACTCCTGGGGAGCAGCGGTTCAAGCACTGCCCACTCGCCATCCGTGAGATCTCGCCTACTGAGCATGATCAGAACAACGATTTACTGATCGAGGAGACACCCTCCAGGTGATGCCGCTTTGCCGGACGAGGAGCAGCGCGATGGGGACGGCGGTCAGGCCAACGAGCCCGCAGACCCCCAGCGCCTGGTGGAATCCTCCGGAGAGGGTGTCTGCGGTAGCGTGGCCGTGGCCGGGCAGGCTACGGGACTGCGAGGCCGCCAGGGTTGACGCGACGCCGATCCCGAGCGTGGCGCCGAGCTGCTGGGAGAAGTCGATAAGTCCGAAGGCGACGCTGGCGTCGTGCTTGGTGACGCCGACTAGGCCGTGTTTTAGGTCCGGGTTCCGTTCCATGCCTCGCGCCGTGATGATCACCGTGTGGGGCGTGGAGATCTTTCAGATGAGAAGTGGTCAGTGCTGGAGTCGTTGCTGCCTGCGGCGGGTGTGAGTCGCAGGTGGCCGGGGCGGCGACGCCTGGTGGACGGTGTGTGTTGGAGGGTGCGTACGGGTGTTCCGTGGCGTGACCTGCCGCCTGAGTACGGGCCCTGGCAGACCGTGTACGGGTTGTTCCGCCGATGGCAGCGGCAGGGGGTGTGGGCGCGGCTGCTGACACTGTTACAGGCGCGGGCCGATGAGGCCGGGCTGATCACGTGGGAGGTCAACGTCGATTCCACGATCTGCCGGGCTCACCAGCACGCGGCCGGTGCCCGCCGGGACGGTGCGGGACAGAAGGAGGCGCCTGGTGGTGTCGCCATCGAGCCCGACGACCACGGGCTGGGCCGGTCAAGGGGCGGGTTCACCACGAAGATTCACCTGGCCTGCGAGCAGGGGCAGAGGCCGTTGTCGCTGCTCGTCACCGCCGGGCACCGGCACGACAGCCCGCAGCTTCAGCCGGTCCTGGAGGCCATCCGCGTGCCTCGGACCGGTCCTGGCCGGCCGCGGTCCCGGCCGGACAAGATCCGGGCGGACAAGGCTTACGGCTCCCGCGCGAACCGCGCCTACTTACGCAGACGCGGCATCGGATGCACGATCCCGGAGAAGGCTGATCAAGTCCGCAACCGCAAGAAGCGTGGTTCACGAGGCGGCCGACCGCCGAAGTTCGACAAGATCGACTATCGCGAGCGCCATGCGGTCGAGTGCGGGATCAGCCGTCTCAAGCAGCACCGGGCAGTGGCCACCCGATTCGACAAGCTCGCGGTTCGGTACGAGGCGACGGTTCACGTCGCGGCGATCCACCAATGGTTGTGAGCCGTCGGGCGGCCCGGCGGCCGTGCCATGCTGGCCCCGGCACTTCGAGCAGCACACGCATGGGGAGGTCCGGTGGCCGCTGATTACTACTGCGCGGACAGCGAGAACGGCGACCACGTCGACGACCCGTCCGAAGACGCTCTGTTCGAGCTGGTCAGCGACCTAAACGGCACTGCCAACACCTTCGTCGTGATCCAGCCCGATGAGGACGATCCCGCCTGGTTCGCGTCAGTCGCCGTCCTGGAGACGGGCGGCTACGAGATCGTCCGGCGTGACACCAGCCGCCGCGAGCACGACGTCACCGTAGAGACAAGCATCGACCAGATCGCGGGCGACCTCACCAAATGGCTAGCCACCCGCGTTACCTAAAACACGGCCTAGGGCTCCGATCGATACCAGGATGAACATCCAAGTGACGGCCCGGGTCAGGAAGGACGGGCCGGCTAAATTCGCGAGGAAGGTCCCCTGCACGGGCGCCCGGGTTGCCCACAGGACCCCGTCCCCGGTCAGGGCCATCTCGACCGCCATCACGAGCCTGGCCGACGTGCGGGTGACCAGGAGCTGTGCCGGGGTGGCGAGCGCCACCCCGGTCAGGCCGGCCGTCAGCCAGGACAGGCCGCCCGTCATTCCGGTAGGCGGCCGAGCCGGCCGCCTACGGAAGCGGCTGGTCGACGTAGATGCGGGGGCTCTGGGCGTTGCCGTAGTAGGCGTAATCGCCGTTGACTGTGGCCCAGTACCCGACCTGGAGGACGTACACGCCGGGGCCGGGGAAAGTCGAATTACCCTTGTCGGTCCAGAGGTTGAAGGTGGTGCCGGGGGCCGTGTAGCTGACGACGCGGGTGGAGTTCCACTTCGTCTGGCAGCCGAAGTCCTCCTCCCACTTCGTGGTGCCGTCCCCGAGTACCCGCAGCAGCTGTGCGCAGTAGTCGACGTCCAGCCCGTTCAGGTTCTCGGCCTGCAACTGCCCGGTGACGAAGCTCTGTTGGTCGACGTTCAGGCAGGGGTTGAGCAGGACGCCGCCGGTCGTGCTCGCCCAGCCGGCGTTGGCGGAGCGGCAGCCGCCGCCGTAGTCAGCGGCCGAGGCGTCGGGGGCGCTGGCCGCGACGAGGGTGCCGGCCAGCAGCAGCGGGGCCGTGAGGGCCAGAGCGATACGACGGAACATGGGGTTGCCTTCTTTCGAGGAGGGTCGGTGCTGTCAGCGACGCCTGCGCCTAGCCGACGCCCACCCACCCGGTGCTGTAGGACCAGTTGCTGCCTGAGCGGGCCGAGAACTGCACTGCAGTGGTGGGGTACTGCCGGTAGGACTTCCAGTTCGGGGAGAGACAGTGCCCGGACGGGATGAGCGGCGTGGTGTACGTGTCGAACACCTGGCCGTCCTGGTTGTCCCGCATCGACATCACGAAGTCGTTGGCCGCCGACTGGTAGTTGCAGATCGTCATCTCGACCGGGTCGAGTTCACCGAGCAGATTCCACCCGGTGATGCAGGTGCTGTGGCCGCAGGCAGTGTCGGCGGCGGCGCTGGCACTGCCCGAGGCGACGGTGACACCGCCGAACGCGAGGGCCACGGCGACGGTGCCTTGGAGCACCTTCTTGGTGAACGCGCGCATGACGGACTTCCTTTCAGACGGGGAACTGGTCGCCGCGGTGGCCGGTCCGGTGAAAGTAGGAGTACGGCATGAGTGTGCTTCTCCCTGTACGGTCGTGAAGCGGCACGGCCCAGACTGGCCGGGAGGGGAGGGTGAAGTCCCGTATTCCGTACGAATCCGTACGCCTCTCCCTACTTCCGCACCCGGCGCGGCGGGGCACCGGGCGGCACAGGACGGGGGCGTCATGGGTGAGCTGCGGGACGGGGTGCCCGATCCTCAACGGGTCGCGGACATGGCCGAGTTCGTGGAGGCATTGAGGGAGCTGCGGGCGTGGGCGGGGATGCCACCGTACCGCTCACTGGCCAAGTCGGCGGGGGCGCGACTGCGACCGGCACGGGATGTGTCGGCGACCACGGTCGTGGATGTGTTCAGGACCGGGCGGCGGCGTCTCGATCTGGACCTGGTGGTGGCGGTCGTACGGGCCCTGGGGGTGGACGAGCCCGGGGTTGAGCGGTGGCGGGCGGCCTGTGTCCGGGTGCACGGGCTGGCCAAGGCGGGCGGTCCGGCCGGGGTGTTCGGGCAGCTGCCCGCCGATCTGGGGACGTTCACTGGCCGCACGGAGGAGCTGGCGCGGCTGGTCGAGGCGGCGACGCGGTCGCGTGAGGACGGGGCCGCGAACACCGTGGTGATCTCGGCGATCGAGGGTATGGCGGGGGTCGGCAAGACCCGGCTCGCCGTGCACGCCGCGCATCAGCTGGTGCGCGCGGGCCGCTTCGGCGACGTCCAGCTGCACGCGAACCTCCGCGGCTTCGACGCCGAGCTGCCGCCCACCGACCCGTCGGCCGTGCTGGAGGCGTTTCTGCGTCAACTCGGCGTCCCCGCCCAGCAGATACCCGCCGGCCGGGACGAGCGGGCCGCGATGTTCCGGGACCGGTTGCAAGGGCGGCACGCGCTGATCCTGCTGGACAACGCGGCGGACGAGGACCAGGTCCGCGATCTGGTCCCGGCCGCGCCGACCTGTCTCGTCCTCGTCACCAGCCGGCGCAGCCTCGCCGCACTCGACAACGTTTCCCCGCACCAGCTCGGTGTCTTCACCGAGGCCGAGTCCCTGGAACTGCTGGCCCGGATCGCGGGCGCCGAACGGATCGCGGCCGAGCCGGAGGCCGCCGCCCGGATAGCGGAGTACTGCGGCCAGCTGCCGCTGGCAGTCTCGCTCGCCGCCGCCCGGCTGCGCTCCCGCCCGGCCTGGCCGCTGCGCCATCTCGCCAACCGGCTGCACGACGGCCGCCTCACCGCCATCAGCTTCGGCAACCGCGCGCTACGCCCCGTTTTCCAGCTCTCCTACCAGGAACTCGACGAGCCGCTGCGCCGCATCTTCCGTCTCCTCGGCCATCACCCCGGCCCCGACACCACCCCCGATCTGACCGCGGCCCTCGCCGAGACCTCCGCCGACGAGGCGGAGGACGCCCTGGAACGGCTCCAGGACGAACACCTCCTCACCCAACCGAGCCCGGGCCGCTACGAACTCCACGACCTGCTGCGCCTGCTGGCCGCGGAACTGGCGGTAGCCGAACCCGAGCCCGATCCGGCGGCGCCCCTGGCCCGGCTGACGGGGTGGTGCGTGGACACAGGGTACGCAGCGGCGGCGGCAATCCGCACCCCGAACCTGACGGGCATGCCCCCCGAACCGACAGCGGACACACCGCACTTCGTGGACTACGACGACGCCCTCACCTGGTTCGACCGCGAGCAGCACAACCTCGCCGCGGTCCAACAGGCCGCCGCCACCGCCGGATTCCACCGCCAGGTATGGCAACTCGCCGAGACCCAGAAGCACTTCTTCATCATCCGCCGCCACTTGGACGACTTCCTCACTGCCCAGCGACTCGCCCTCAAGGCCGCCCGTGCCGACGACGACCCCAAGACCGAGGCAGTACTGCTCAACGGGCTCGGCGGCGTGCACTGGATGGCGGGCTGCCTAGACGCGTCCGAGGAGTGCTGTCTCCAAGCCCAGCGCCTCTACCGGGCCTTGGGCGACAAAGAGGGCGAGGCATCCGCGCTCATCTCCCAGGGCGTCGTACAGAACGATCGCGGCAACCTTCAGTCCGCCGTCAACCTCCAGACCTCGGCACTCGCCCTCCTCACCAGTCCCGACACGGTGCGCCTGCGCGCGACGGCCCTGCTCAACCGCGCGGTGGTCCACAAGTCCCAGCCCGGCCGCCGCTCCGAGGCCATCGCCGACGTCCACGAGGCCCTGGAGATCTTCCGCCAGGTAGGCGATCGCCACAACGAGGCGTACGCCCTGGGCAACCTGGCCGACTTCCACCAGCTGAACGTGGACCTGGACACCGCGCTGTCCTTCTACGAGGCCCAACGCACCCTGGCCAACGACCTGGCGGACGCCTACATAGAGGCAGAGGCACTCCGGGGCACCGGCGACATCCACGCCGCGGCCCACCGCCCGTCCGAGGCCCGCGCGGCGTGGACGGCGGCCTTGGTCCTGTACGAAAAGATCGACCATCCGAAGGCGGCCGAGGCCCGGGACCGTCTGGAAGCAGCCCCATGAACAGCTCAAGGCCGGTCAGTACGGCTGGATCTCGTCGAACATCGCCAGTGCGTGCCGCAGGTCCGCGCTCACCAGACGTTCCAGCCCCGCCGTCGTGATCCTCGACGGCTTCCCAGCACGCTCACATATCCGTTCCTCGAAGGCACGGAGTGTCCCGTCCAGGTCTCCGGGGCGGCTCGCAACGGCCTCCGCCAGCTCCGCGCCCTCCAGCATCACGAGGTTGGCGCTCGCGCCCAAAGGAGGCCTCAGGTGGGCGGCGTCGCCGAGAAGGGTCACTCCGGGGACGTGGGGCCAGACGTGGGACACCGGCAGAGCGTGGAGGGTGCGGTGGGGGAACGCCGTGCCCTGCAGCAGAAGGTCTTGGACCAGCACGGCCCAACCGCAGAACAGGGACAGCAGCTTAGCCTGTACGGCCTTCAGCTCGGCCGCGTCCGGGCACCAGTCCGCCGACGCGCGGAACTTGGCGTACACCTTGACGTGTCCTCCGCTGCCACGCTGGGCGGCAATGAGCGGGTTCACGCCATACACCGCCTGCGAACCCGCCCCCATCAGCCGGGCCAGCGCGGGGTGCCGCATGTCGACTTCGTCCGGGGAAGTCTCCACCGACGTCTCGCCGGTGTAGCCGCTGCTCGCGGCCTGGGCCACGCGGCCGACGCTGCCTCGGCATAGCTGCTCCGGCATGGCGGCCACGTCCTCGAACGCCGCGCGAAGCTCGGCGATGTCGGGGTGCGGGCGCCCGGCCTGCTGTTCGTCGTCGGCCAGCCAGTACCTGCTCCACCGCTTGGTGAAGGCGCGCGACTTGGGGGTTGGCGAGAGACTCAGCGGACACGTCGACATATCCGGCGAGCGTCGGGGGCCGGCCACCGTGCGCCAGCGGTAGCCGGTGCGTGAGGCCGTCCACCGGCCGGACCCAGGTCCTGGACCGCCTCGGTGAGCGGGTCGACCGGGCACTCCTTCTCGCGGTCGTACCAGGTCCTCGACGGTCTCGATCCAGTTCCGGAGACGGGCCTGGAGGGCTTCTGGAGGCGGCTGCACGCACTGGACGTGCCGCGGGGCGAGAGTCGCTACGAGGTGGATGTGGAGCTGGCACCCAATCTTGAGGCGCTTTGGCTGCTTCCCTCCCCGGAGATATGCCTGGAACCATGGCGGGACGCATGGTCGCCACTGATATTCCGCAGCTTGGAGGAGACCTGCAGGGAGGCCGACATCGACGCCCTGGTCGCGGACGTCGGCCCGCTGTCCTTCGACGTGGGCTCGGATGCCGCCCTGCGCGGACTGCCCTCCAGCAAGCTGTGCGGTGTCCAGTTGTGCCTCAACAGCGTCTGGACCTCCCAGATCGCTGAACCGGCGCAGGGTACGCACGGCGTCTACCTTTCCATCGGGACCCGGAACCGCGACGTGCAGGAGGAGTGACTCGCCGCGACCAGCCTGACTCTGGGCGAGTCACTCCCGGGCTGGTAGCCGTCAGCTCATTGCCGCTCGTGCAGGCCCGGGCTTCTGCCCTGGCTTCCCAGCGCGGCGGCCATCTCTGGAGGTAGAGGTGCAGGGAGGTTTTGAGGATGCCGGTCCTGGTTGCGATCTCGCCGAGGCAAGCCGCCGACATGGGCGTCGGCTCGGCGCTACTCGAAACGGTGCGGGAAGTGGGGCGCAAGGCAGGTTACCGACGCCTGGTGACAGACGTCTGGGAGTTCAACGAAGACGCTCGTGCGTCTACGACGCGGCTGGCCTTCGACGCATGAGTATGCGGCTCGATCAGCTGCTTTGACTCGGAGCACGATTCGGGCAGCCCGCTCTGCGAGGTGAACGTCAGGACTTACGGTGGCGGGGCGAGGGAGAGCCCCGTGCTGGCGCGAGGAAGCCGTCGAGAGGGCCAGAGCGGTACTGGAGCCGTTTGAGTCTGTTGCGTATGAGGGTTTCGAGGCCGCCGAATGCGACGTTGGCGAGATTCACGAGGGTGTGCTTCACGTGCGCCCACAGGTACTCGACCGCGTTCAACTCCGGCGCGTACGCGGGCAGAGTGAACACGATCAGCCAGCTGCGGGCCTCGATCAAGCCGCGCATGGGGACACATGGCTGTCCAGTCGGCCCCACAACAGAGTTCTCCGGGTCGCTGAGCTCGTGGGAGTGTTCTGGCATATTCATCTCCAATGACGGCCGGATTGAGGACCCGCGGGCCGAGGCCGATCTGAGCAGCGGCAGCAAGGGTCATTCCGGGCGATTGGAACGCACCGGCCTCGGCAGCTATCAGGAAGTCGGCAGCATGGCCACCGCCAAGGCCTTCGCCCTCATACTCTTCGACCCGATGCCGATCGTCGTCATCGGAGGGTTTGAGCTACGGAAACGGCGCCGCTCTGCGCGGCATCAGTCCTGAAGCCCTCGGAAGGGCACCTGATGAAGGGATGCCGTGTCGGCCGCATCCCAACGGGGTGCCCGGAATGTCAGTAAGAGCGGTAGGTGCGGTTGTCGTCGGCCTTCGCGGCTGAGGCCGGGGCTGCCGCCGCCGTGACGGCCGCGAGGGCACCAAGGGCAGCGATGATTCTCCTCACACGGATCACGTGTGACTCCTTCTCTGCTGTGGGGCCAGAGTTACTGGCGGTAACATGTTTCACGTTCAAGCAGTGTCTGGCAATACCCTGTTCTCAGCCAACTCCCCTTCGAACAAAGGTGGTTGAGCAACAAGAGGGCGATTTGCGCCAGTGGCCTCCTGGACTGCTGGACAGGCAGGCAATACCGATCGCCGCGTCCCCGCCTGCCGGGTATGTGTCAGGCCGTCCTGGTGAGACCCCGCGCCCCGGCCCAGAGCCCGGGTCGTCGCTCGATCCGGGCCCGGAACAGCAGGTTCAGGCCGTCGACTTCAGGGAGAAGATCCAGCTGCCATTGGACAGGTCGAAGGAGGTGATGCCCGGCTTGGCGAAGGCGAGGCCCTTGCCGAGGGCGTAGACCTCGTCCTCGGTGAACAGGGGCACGTAGGGGACTTGGTCGGCCACCTGCGTGAGGATCGTCTTGGTGGCGGTCCATCGAGCGGCACGAGGACCTGCGGTGGTGACGACCCGCTGGGCCTTGTCGACCTCGGGGGTGGTCCAGTTGGCGATGTTGATCTTCTGCGGTCCCATGTTGGTGCTGCCGACGAGCTTGCCGAGCAACGTCCCCGGGTCCGGATAGCTGGCGCCGAAGCCGAACGGGAGGGTGATGCCCGTCAGCTCATGCTTGTAGAACTGGGCGTACCACTCGTTTGCCGTGACAGGCTTGGGGGTGACCTTCACGCCGAGCGGCTGCAGGTTCCGCTGTAGGTTCAAGACGGCGAGTTCCTGCCAGGGGTAGTCCTTGACATACTCGATGGTCGTCGAGAAGCCCTTCGGATGTGCAGACTTCGCCAGCTCGGCCTTGGCCTCCGCCTCACTGAGCTCATACCTGGGCCGACCGGCGAGGAAGGCCTCGGCTGCCTGCTGCGAGCCGGCCACGTCGGCCAGCTCCCCTGCGGGGACCAGCCCCTTCATCGGCTGAGCGTAAGTGTCGAAGCCGGCCTTCATGATGCCCCCGACGTCGATGGAGTGGGCGACGGCCCTGCGCACGTGCACATCGTCGAAAGGGGCGTGTGTGACGTCCATGGCGAGGAAGTTCTGCGACAGGGAGGGGGCTGCATAGACCGTCGCACCCGGTATTGCCTTCCACTGGGCCACGCCTTTGGGGTTGGTGACCGGGCCACCGTCGATCGAGCTGGATCGCAGGGCCAGTTGGCGCGCCGTGTCGTCGGGGATGATCGAGAAGACGACCTTGTCCGCAGCGGGCTCTGGCGTCCGGGTGTACCGCGGGTTCCTTACCAGCGTGATCTTCTCGGCCGTCTCGGAGGCCACCTTGTAGGGGCCCGTGCCAACCGGGGCAGTCCCTGCGTTTCCAAGGGTCCGGGTGTGTGCCTTGGCGAAGTCGGCGCTCTCAACGAGCGTCGCGAGGGCGATACCGGCACGTGCCGTAGGTACCGGGGCCTTGAGCTTCACCGTCACTTCGAGCGGGCCTGTCACACTGACGGCTTCTACCTTCTGGCCGAGGGTGGCGGTCTGGGCGGTGTCCGCCGTGAAGTGTTCGATGCTCCACGCGACGTCCTGTGCCGTCAGCTCCTCGCCACTGGAGAACTTCACTCTGGGCCGGAGCTTGTAGACCAGGGTGGTGGCGTTCGGTTGGGTCACCGACGTTGCGAGATCCGGGGTGAAGGCACCGGTACTGGAGACCCGCTCCAGGGGCTCCGTGACGAGTGACATGACGGCGCCGGTCGAGTTGTTGTCATAGCTCTTGGCGTAGTCGAGCGACGCGGGCGCGTTGGGCAGCGCCCAATTGACCACGCGGATGGTGTGATCAGTCGTTCTGGTCTTTCCGCCAGCGGCGGAGCCTTCCTCACCGCTGGTGCAGGCGGTGGCGACCAGGGTGGTGAGGATCGCAGCGGACAGCATCGCTCGTCGCGAGAGCGATGTGACGGACCAGCTCGGCATGGTGGGAGACATTCCTTCTTCGGTTTCCGTTCTTTGTGGGGGGTTCAGTTCTCGCCCGGGATCGAGGCGAGAAGGCGCCGGGTGTAGGGGTGGCCGGGGGAATCGAGAAGGGCAGCGGTGGCACCGCTCTCGACGAGCTCGCCATGGCGCAGCACGATGGCGCGGTCGGTCATCTGACGGACGACCGACAGATCGTGGGTGATGAGGATCAGGCTCGTGCCGTAGGCATTGCGTACGTCGCGGAGCAGTTCCAGGATCTGGGCCTGGACCGACACATCGAGCGCCGCGACCGGCTCGTCGCAGATCAGCAGCCTCGGCCGGACCGCCAGGGCTCGGGCGATGGCGACCCGTTGTCGCTCACCGCCGGACAGTGCGCCCGGAAGCCTGCGCTCATACGCGACGGACAGACCTACGCGCTCCAAGAGGTCCGCCGGCCGCCGACCACGGTCGGGTCCCGCGTCGATCGCCTCGCGCAGGGCCGAGCCGATGCTGAGCCGCGGGTTCAGGGAGGAGTAGGGATCCTGGAAGACCACCTGGACCAGTCTCCGCACCCGGCGCAGGTCGCCGGGTCTCAGCCTGCGGTAGTCGCTGACGTCGAGCCCGTCGAGCCGGATCGTGCCCTTGTTGGGCGAGGTAAGGCCCAGGACACAGCGGGCCAGGGTGGACTTGCCGGAGCCGCTCTCACCGACGACACCGAGGGATTCGCCCTCGCGCACGTCGAAGGAGACGTCGCGCAGGGCCATCGACTTCTGTGACCGGGTTCCGCGGTACGCCTTGGTGAGGCCACTGACCAGAAGGAGGGGAGCACCGCGGGGGGCCGGGGGCGGTGTGCCCGGAACGGCCGTCCGGTGTCGGCGTGCTCCCAGTTCGTCGCCGATCTCGGGGAGCCGTACGCAGGCGGAAGCTCGGTTCCCCGTCAGGGGAAGCAGCTCGGGGCGGGTCCCCACACAGGCGTCCTGCCGCCACTCGCACCTGTCCGCGAACGCGCACGTGTCGGCGACGCGGTCGGCGGCGGACGCTTGGCCGGGCAGGGAAAAAAGCCGGTCCACGTAGTGGGAGACCGGGGGGTCGGCCAGTGCCAGGCCGAGACTGTAAGGGTGTCGGGGCGCTTGAGCGAGCGCGGCGGCCGGGGCGTCCTCCATCACGGACCCGGCGTACATGACCAGCACCCGGTCGCAGACGGAGAACGCGACACGCAGGTCGTGGGTGATGATCACGAGGGCCATACCCCGGTCGGCCTGCAACCGGCGCAGCAGGGCGAGGATGTCGGCCTGGGTGGTGACATCCAGGGCAGTCGTCGGCTCGTCCGCGATCAGCAGTTCCGGATCCCGCGCCAGTGCCGCCGCGATCGCGACGCGCTGCCGCATCCCGCCGGAGAGCTGGAAGGGATAGCGCCCCGCGACCGTGTCGGGGTCCAGACCCACCTCGCGCAGCCGACGCGAGACCTCCGAGGCAGCCGTGCCCCGGTCGCGGCGCACCTGTGGAGCCAGCGACTCCCTGAGGTGGGCGCCGACGGTGTGCAGCGGATTCAGCGAGGTGAAGGGGTCCTGGAGCACCATGGCCAGTCGGCTGCCGCGCAGGGGGCGCAGCTCCCGCTCCGGCCTGCCCAGCATCGGGATCCCGTCGAACGAGACATCCCCCTCGGCCAGGAGTCCGTCGGCGAGTACACCGGTCACGGCGCGGGCGGTCAGGGTCTTGCCACTGCCGGACTCGCCGACGACGCCGAGGCTCTGCCCGGCCGCGATGTCGAAGCCCACGTCACGAAGCAAGGTCCGGGCCCCGTCCGGGCTGCGTGACCGGCCTCGGGAGCGGTCCTGGCACGCGTACACGTGCAGGTGGCGGACGGAAAGGAGCGGCACACGGTCCTGATCCGCTCGGTGAGGCTGTCCCGGGGCCGTCATCGCCGGTCCGTCCCGGCGGTGAAGAGGTCGTACATCCTGTCTCCCAAGAGGGTGACGCTGGCGGCGGTGGCGATGATCATGAGGCTGGGTGCCAGTGACAGGTATGGGTTGACGGCAAGCAGGCTTTGGCCCTCTCGCAACAGTTCCCCCCAGTCGGGCGTTCCCGGCGGGGCTCCGAGTCCCAGATAGGACAGGCCGGAGAGGCTGATCAGCGCCCCCACGAAGTCGAGTAGAAAGGTCGTGACGACCGTGGGCAGGATGTTCGGCAAGATATGGCGGAACATGATCCTCGGGGTGCGGAGACCCAGAGTGCGGGCGGCTTCGACGTAGGGCAGCCGGGCCTGTACGAGAGTCGTGCCGCGGCAGAGACGGATCTGGGCTGGCAGGGAGAGCAGGATCAGGACCGCCACGGCGAACCAGTAGCCGGAGCCGATCACCCCGGCCACCACGATGGCCAGCAGTAGGGCGGGCAAAGCGTAGATCAGGTCGGCGAAACGGTTCGTCACGGCATCCAGGAACCCGCCTCGGTACCCGGCCGCCACACCGAGCGGAACACCGATGAGCAGTGTCCCCAGCGCCACACACAGGGGACCGAGAACGGCGGTGTGCGTGCCGGCGACGAGCTGGGACAGGACGTCACGGCCCAGGGCATCCGTGCCGAGCCAGTGTCCGCCGCTCGGACCGGCCGCGCCGCGCATCAGGTCCTGCTGCCCGGGGTCGTACGGGGCCAGTCGGCTGCCCGTCACGGCAAACAGGGCGATGACCGCGACGCCTGCCGCAGCGGACGTCACCAGTACGGGGGGACGGAAGCCCTTGGTCATCCTCCCTGTGCCGGCACCGCGCGAAATGGGTCCTGGTACGAGCGAACCCGCCATCAGTTCTCCCCTGCCACGTGCGCCCGGACACGCGGATCAAGGAGGAACCCGAGCAGATCGACAAGCAGGTTGACCAGGACCACCATGGCACCCAGCAGCAGCACGATGCCCTGGACCACCGGGATGTCCTCAGAGGTCACCGCCGACAGCAGGAGCGAGCCGGCACCGGGCAGAGAAAACACCTGCTCGATGAAAACCCCGGCGCTGAGCGGCGCGATGAGGAGCATGCCGGCACTGGTGATCACCGGGAGTGCGCAGTTGCGCAGCACGTAGCGGATCAGCACGCGCGCGGGGCTGAGGCCGCGGAGCCTGGCGAATGTGACGTAGTCCTGCCGCATCACCGTCAAGGTGGCCGCTCGGGTCTGCCGGATGACAACGGCCGACAGCACGGTCGCCAGTGCGACGGCGGGCAGCGTCAGATGTGCGACCCGGTCGGCGAATCCGTTCTCGCCCGCTCCGTACACCGGGAACCAGCCGAGGGCGACGCCGAAGAGATAGAGCAAGACGATCGACAGGGCGTACACGGGCGCGCCGAAACCAACCGTGGCCAGCAGTGAGATGCTCCGGTCGGTCGTCCGGCCGTGCCGGATCCCCGCGGCCACCCCCAGTGGGACGCCCAGAGACAGGACGAGCAGCAGGCAGTAGACCGCCAGTTCCGCGGTCAGCGCTGTCCGGCCGTAGATCATGTCCGCGACCGGTGCTCCCGACTGGACGGAGATGGACCGGCCGAAGTCGAGGTGGACGGCGTCGGCGAGCCAGTGCAGGTACTGCAAGGCGAAGGGGTCGTCGAGGCGGTACTGGGCACGCAGTTGCCTCATCAGAGCCGGGCTCGCCGGCCAGGTGCCGAGAAGGGTCTGGATCGGTGATCCCGGGCTCGCAGTGAGCAGGGCGAAGACCAGGAAACTGAGTGGCAGCAGGAGGAACAATCCGCCGCACAGGCGTCTGAGGACGAAGGTAACGATGGCCATTTCACATCTGTCGAGCAGTGCCGGATTTAGGGGGAAGGCGATCGGCGCCTGACATCTCGGACGACCGGAACTCTACGGACCGCAACCGGGCGAGACAAGATCTTGAAATTTCTAGGAATGGATACGCACAGGTTCCCCACGGGGTCGCAACTCGGCGTGCACTCAAGAGACTTGCGCGATTCACCGAGTGGTCCGGACTGTGTCCCGGCCATGGGTAGCCTGAGCCGCTGCGCCATCCCTCCCGCAGTCGATCGGAAACCTCATGCTCGCTCACCACCTCGCCGAAAGAGCTGAACTCCGCGCCCTTGAACCATGGCGGGCACAGGAGTTCTACGAATTCGTCAAACGCTCCGGCCGCCACCTCGCCCCCTGGATGCCCTGGGCGACGGACATCGACGAGCCGGCCAAGGCCGAAAGCTGGCTGCGTGGTTACGCCGATGACCAAGCCCGGGACGGCAGACGTCTCTACGGCATCTGGCTCGACGAGCTGCTCGTGGGCGGAGCGGGGTTCTCCGTGTTCGACGCCCAGGGCGGCGTCTGCGCACTAGGGGCCTGGCTGGCGCCTGAGGCACGAGGCCGAGGGCTGGTGACCGGCGCCGCCCGACACATGACCGATTGGGCCTTCCGCACGCGGGGCATGGCGCGCGTGGAGTGGTCGGCGGCCACGGCGAACGTCCGCAGCATCGCGGTGGCGAAACGACTCGGCATGCAGCGTGAAGGCGTACTGCGCTCGGCGATCACGCTGAGCGGCGTCCGACACGATGTCGAGGTCTGGTCGCTCCTCGCCGAGGAGGACGACGGCGTCCAACGCGAGCGGACGTAGCAACCGGGCCGCACGCGACCGACGCGTCCGGGGCCTAACCGAAGGGGCACTCAAGACAACAGGAGTGGACTGACGGATCCTGCTCCGTTCACTCGTCTACGGCGCGTCATTGACGCTGACGCTGCCGGTTTCCATGAGTATCGCCTCTGGGCTGAACGCGCTCGCCCACTACGTGGACTCCAGGTGAGCTCCCCAGACCGACCCGATCGACCAAGCGCTGGCAGTCGAGAGCATCCACGTTCTGGCGGCCGGGCTACCGGCCATCGACCATCCTGCGCAACGGACGCCGAGACACGCGAACTTCAGTATCCGGCGGCAGCTCCCTCTCGGCGGATGTCCTGGCCAGCGCCTGCTGCTGGTCATCCACGCCTACGGCAGGATCACCGGTATCAAGGCCGTCACCTCCGGCCACCGCGGCGACACCGAGGACGAACTACGTTAGAGGCAAAGCCGAGATTCTGTTGGCCATCTTTTCGGGAGTGCTGACAGGTCGTCTGTTCGGCGGCTTGCTGGGGGTGACGCCGGATGGTTCCGGGGAGAGGGCCGGAGATGTACTTGGGGGCCAGGAGGTACCAACGGATCCCGGCGCGAACGGTGCTGACGGCGTGGGCAGCCTGCACAAACGGCTCGCTGGCGATGCTGATGCGGGACCGGCTGGATGTGGTGTTCAAGGATGAGGAGTTCGCGGACCTGTCCCCCAAGAACGGGCGGCCGGGCTTGTCGCCGGGGCAGTTGGCGCGAGTGTCGGTGCTGCAGCTCACGGAGCATCTGTCCAACTGTGCGACCGCGAACGTGGTCCGCACCAGGATCGACTAGAAGTACGCTCTGAGTGCCCGTTTTTCAACTCGCTCTGTGGTGGGGCCGTCCGGGGTGATTTAGGGCCGATGCGCCCATGGCTGTTCGGGGCGTGAGGGCTGATGCTGTCGGACCAGGGCAGGAATGTGGGATGCCGGCGGCTGCAAGACGGCGCTGACGGGCTGGCCTGCCGTGGTGGCTCTGTGTCCTCCTCGTGGGCAGTGGACGAGGTATGTGGGGAGCTGTGCCTGGTCGGGAGTGGTGGAGATGAGCAGTGGGTTTTCCCGCGTCGGTGCGGGCCGGATGACCGAGTTGCCGCCCGGGGAGGCGGTGGAGCTGCTGGCGAGCGTGCCGCTGGGCCGGATCGGCCTCTCCCACCGGGCGTTGCCGGTGATCCGTCCGGTCAACCATCTCGTGGACGGCGCGCACATCGTCATCCGCGCCCATGCCGGCTCGGCGCTGCTGCGCGATCCGCTGGTGCCTGAGGTGGTGGTCTTTGAGGCCGACCACATCGACCTCCAGTTGCGTACCGGGTGGAGTGTCATGGTCACCGGACGGGCCAGCCAGGTCACGGACCCGCTGGAGGTGGCCCGCTACCAGCGGCTGCTGGTGCCCTGGAGCGACATGGACATGGACCAGGTCGTCAGGATCTCGATGGAGATCGTCACCGGCTACCGCATCGGGCCCTGAAGGGACCGGGCCATACGCCCGGCTGCCGTTGCGGGGCGGGATGTCAAGGTGCCGTCCGGTCCGCGGGTGTGCCCCGGCGGCCCGGTACGCAGAGCTCGGGCGGTAGTACACGGTGAAGTGCCGAGCGTTGCTGCGTAATCACACAGCGGCGGGAGCACCGTGCGGCGGCGTGCCACAGCCGGGCGGTGCTGCTGCCGGGAGGGCCATGTCGGGGTCGGTGCCGACGTGGCCGTGGCCGGAAGCGGGCGGGAGCGCCCCCGGCCGGGTGTCCGCGCGGGGAAGAACACTGCCCGCGCGGACACTGTCCCGTTCCCCGTCATGGTGGCGGCCGCCGCGGCCGGTCGGCGGCGGCGCGCGACGGCCGCCTGCGCGATGTCCCGTGCTCTGCTGCGCAGACCCCGGGACGCCGCGCGGGACGGTCCCTTGCGGCCCCCGGGGTCTGCGGGAGACACCCCGGCTCGATGCGGCCGAAAGGACCAGGACCACCGGCCACGCAGGCTGCCGTGCCGTGGAGGGGCACCTGGAGCGGTGGCCGGCATGGCTGGCGCTGCGCGCCGGGAAGCACGGCAGAGCCGGTCGAAGCTGTCTCCCTCGGTGCCGGTGAACTGTCCTGTGGACAGGCTAGAAGGCGTCACGGACACGGCGCCAGAAGTCAACGGGGTGGCAGAGCGTAGCTCACAGTCGCCCAGGGCCCCTTCGTGTACCCGTTCGCCCGGCCCGTGCCGGACGCCCGGACTGGGAACCGGTCAGGCGGCCTGTGCCAGGTAGTACGGACTGGCAGGCCGCCGTTCGGCAGTACGGGCCGTGCGGCGGGTCAGACGCCTGGCCATCAAGGTGACGGCCGCCCACGTGATCAGTGACTCGCTCATCTCGGGGAGCCGTTCGTGGTCGCGGCAGTGCCGCCGGGCCCTCATGATCCACGACCAGGACCGTTCGACGACCCAGCGGCGGGGAAGAACGACGAAGCCCTTGGCGGCCGACGGCCGGCGCACCGTCTTGATGGTGATGTCGAGATAGGTCTTGGCCCAGGTCACGAGCTTCCCGGCGTAGGCGGAGTCGGCCCAGACGATGGAGATCTCGGGGTGCGTGAGCGCGAGACGGAACAGCAGTTCCCTGGCCGCGTCCCGGTCGCTCACGTCGGCCGCGGTGACCATCACCAACAGGACCAACCCTCTGTTGTCGCAGATCAGATGCCTCTTCCGGCCGTTGATCTTCTTGGCTTCGTCCCATCCCCGTGTGTTCTTGCCGACCGTCTCGGAGCCCTTGATGCTCTGCGAGTCGATGATCGCCGACCCAGCGCGGGGCGTCTTCCCATCGGCGAGGCGGACCTGACGGCGCAGCTGGTCCCGGATGACCCCGATGACCCCGGCAGCGGCCCACCTCCTTGCGAACCCGTAGACCGTCCGCCAGGGAGGGTAGTCGGCGGGCATGGAGCGCCACTTGATGCCGTTGTCGACGAGGTAGCGGATGCCGTCGACGATCTCCCGGCGCGGCCACTTCTCAGGGTGTCCTCCTGCCGGCTTCCGGCAGGCCGGGACAGGCAGCAGCGGTTCGATCAGGGCCCACTCGGCATCCGTCATGTCGGAGGGATAGCGGGGCTCGCGCATCAGCAGGTGGGGCCCGGCCCGGATCGGGGAGGGGAACAGACGCCCGGGCCGGACCCCGGTCTCCTGGATCTGCGGTCGACGTCCTGACGGTGGGAAAGGTCAGCGCGGTGGCCGGGCGGCCAGCGCGAGGTTCGACTCGATCGCCTTCATCTGGTCGCTGAGGTAGACGGCCCACACACTCTTGGGGAACAGGGCCAAGTGCAGGCCGATCGCGCCCGTGATCATCCGGCGGAACTGGGTGAGCTTCTCACTCAGCCAGGCCCGTTCCCACTCCTCCAGTTCCGCCTCGCTCGCGCAGAAGTGATAGCCCAGGTCACGGGTCCAGATCACCGGCGGCCAGCCGCGTTCGGCACACAGGTCACGCAGCGTGCCCAGCCCCCGTCTGGTCTGCCAGCGGCTGAGTTCACACGCTCCCATCAGCCGGGTCAGCACCATGCCGGCGGGCGCGACCTCGAACAGCGCGGTGCGGATCAGATCGGCGTGGCGCTCCGCGGCCGGCGAGCGCCTGGACACCGCTACTCTCCCCGCAGCAGGCGGGCGAGTTCGTCGTCCATGTCGACCTCGCCGGTCTCGGCAGCGGTCTCGATCCAGTCCAGCGTGGCCCGGCAGCGGGCGACGTTCTGCGCCAGGACGGCCTGTTCGTCGTCCGACAGCGTCCGGCCGCGCAGCTGCGGAACAGCCTTGCCGCACGCGGCCACGAAGTGGTGGCAGGCGCCGACCAGGTCGAGGAACTCCTGGGTCCGCTCGATCTTCCGGACACTCCGTCCCGCCGGGCTCTCCCGTCGGAAGGCGTCGGCCTGCTGGCGGGAACGGTCGCTCTGGGCCCGGTTGACCGCGTGGCGGGCGGTGTCGTCGGCGACCACCCGGGCCGCGACATCGGGACGGCGCAGCACGTCGGAGGCTACCTGGGCGGCGACCTGGTCGTCGGCGATGAGGTCGTGGACGATCTCCGTCTTGTGCTGAGTCGTCTGGGCCTTGTTGACCATGTGCCGGGCAGTGTCGTCCGTGACCATCCGGGCGGCCACCGCCGGGCGGCGCAGCACGTCCGTCGCCACCCGGGCCGCGACCTCGTCGTCATCGGCCAGCCGGTGAATGGCCGCGACCTTCTGCGCGGGCGTCTCGGGACGGTCCGGACGCTGGCCGACATGCTTCTTGGCCAGATCCGTAGTCCAGCGCCGCTCCTTCACGCGCTCGTCCAGCGGCGGGGTGTCGATCACAGCGAACCGCTCGGTGTCCTCCGCGATCCCGGCGAGGATGTAGTGGACCTTGTGGGAGACGCCGTGACGACGCTGGACCTCGGGCCAGCGGTGCGCGGCGAACCGGTAGCTGCGGACCGTACTGAGCGACAGCCCCAGGTCATCCGCATAGACCTGCAAGGAGAAGTTCACACCGAACGGCTCCTCGCTGGGCGCCGGATGGGCGCCGCCGCTCGGCTGCATCGGCTCGATCTCCAGCGCGTGGTCCCCGATCGTGAACTGGATGCGCTGCATCTGCCCGACCAGCACCCGGTCTGAGGCGATGATCTGCTCGTAGCGCTCCCGGGTGACATGGCCGATCGTCGCACTCGACATGGCGGTCACCATCCCTCACGGGTCAGGGCCCGGCAGACCGGACCACCGGCGACAACACCCCGGCCCAACTCCCGCCAGAGTCAACCCACTTCGAGATCCACCACCAGCAACGACCACAACTGACCGTTCGGCACCGAATCGGACACATGAACCGTTCGTCGAAGCGTTCATCCGGACGCTTGGACGAACGCTTCCTTCCGCGCTGTCCAGGCCCTGCGGCGGCACCGCGGCGAGCAGTACACCGCGTCACGGCGGTGATCCACCCCGGCCACCCAGACCGCCCCGCACACCGGGCACACCCGTCGGCCGTCGTCCCGCTCGAACGCGGCGGTACGAAGGCGCACCCGCCGCAGCCGGCGCCACTGCCTGGACCGGCAGACGCCCGAGCAGAACACCGCCCGGGGCGACGCACCCGGCCTCAGCCAGCCACCACACCCCGGACAACGCCGGTCCTGTACAGGCCCACCGAACCCGGCCATCAACCCAGGCCAGACCCCCGAACAGATCCAGATCAGCAGTTCAGAAACGGGCACTGAGCGTGGAGCTGGACGATCCCGGCTTGGACCATTCGCTACTGTGCGAGTTCCCGGCCCGGCTGGCCGAGGCTAACGCCGCGGACCGGCTGCGGGGGTGATGCTGCACCGGCTGACCGAGGCCGGACTACTCACATCCCTCGGACGGCAACGCACCGACACGCCCCACCTGCTCGCGGCCGTGCGCACTCTTCTGGCACTAGGCCGTGTATCGAAAGTGGATCTTGAGCTGTGAATGATCACGGTTCATGGGGCGGGGTGATCTCACGGATGACCAGTGGACGATGTTGGAGCCGTTGCTGCCGAAGGGGATGAAGGCGGGGCGGCCGCCTGTCTGGTCCCGGCGGCAGTTGATCGACGGCATACGTTTTCGAGTCCGGACAGGTGTTCCGTGACGGGACGTCCCCGTCGAGTACGGGCCTTGGGGGCGGGTCTACGACCTCTTCCGGCGGTGGCAGCGGAACGGAACCTGGCACCGGATCCTCGCCCGTCTTCAGTCCCTGGCCGACGCGAACGGTGCGATCACGTGGGACTTGAGCGTCGACTCCACGGTGTGCCGCGCCCATCAGCATGCGGCCGGGGCACGCAGGCAGGGCGACCTGCAGAAGGAACCGCCGGGCGGTGTCTTCGCTGAGCCCGAAGACCACGGACTGGGGCGCTCGCGCGGCGGTTTCACTACCAAGCTGCACCTGGCCGTCGAGCAAGGCCAAAAGCCCATGTCGATCGTGATCACGGCCGGGCAGCGAGGGGACTCGCCCCAGTTTGAACCGGTACTGGAGAAAGTCCGCGTCCCCCGCATCGGGCCGGGCCGGCCACGTGTTCGTCCCCATCGGGTGCGTGCCGACAAGGCGTACGCCTCCCGAAGAAACCGTGCTTACCTGCGCCGCCGCGGTATCCGCTGCACGATCCCGGACAAGGCTGACCAGGCTCGCAACCGCCAGAAGCTCGGCTCCAACGGCGGCCGACCGCCACATTTCGACCCGGCCGACTACCGCAAGCGTCACGCGGTCGAGTGCGGGATTAATCGCCTCAAGAGGCACCGCGCCGTCGGTGAGGTCGACTCGGGGCGCCCTGCTGGTGTTTCCGCCAGTGGGTTTCCCCGAGCCGCCTCCCGAACCCGGCGTGCCCGTCTC
>NZ_JBIVUZ010000005.1:0-596937 GCF_044768565.1 Streptomyces sp. NPDC091280 | reverse complement strand
TTACAGCGCCGATGGTACTGCAGGGGGGACCCTGTGGGAGAGTAGGACGCCGCCGAACAAATATTGCGAAAGCCCCTGTACCGTTTATTCGGTACAGGGGCTTTTCTGCGTTTAAGCGGTCTTGAGGGGTCTTGAACGGGGGTCTGCCTATCAAGCAGCCCCCGTATTACAGACGGCCAGCGGCCTTGAGAGCCAGATACGCGTCCGCCAGCGCAGGTGCGAGATCGTCCGGTGTCGCGTCGACGACGGTGACTCCCTTCCGGCGGAGCTTCTCCGCGGTGCGGTCACGTTCTGTCTGGGCACGCGCCGCGGCTGCCGCCTCGTAGACCGCTTCTGTGTTTCCACGGCCTGTAGCCATGCTTGCGATGTGCGGATCTGCCACGGATGCCACCAGAACCGTATGGCGCTGGGTGAGTTGGGAGAGCACGGGGAGCAGGCCCTCTTCGACCGGGGCCGTGTCGAGGCTGGTGAGCAGGACGATCAGGGAGCGGCGCGGTGCCGTGCGGATTGCCGTGGCGGCGAGGGTGCGGGCGTCTGTTTCGACGAGTTCCGGTTCGAGGGTCGCCATCGCGTTGACCAGTGAGGGGAGCACGTCGCGTGCCGTGCGGCCCTGGACGAGGGCGCGGACCCGGCGGTCGTAGGCCAGGAGGTCCACGCGGTCGCCGGCGCGGGAGGCCAGGGCTGCCAGGAGCAGGGCGGCGTCCATGGAGGCGTCGAGGCGTGGGGCGTCGCCGACGCGGCCGGCCGAGGTGCGGCCGGTGTCGAGGACCAGGAGGATGTGGCGGTCGCGTTCCGGGCGCCAGGTGCGTACCGCGACCGTCGTCTGGCGTGCGGTGGCGCGCCAGTCGATGGAGCGGGTGTCGTCGCCGGGGACGTATTCGCGCAAGCTGTCGAACTCCGTTCCCTCGCCGCGGGTCAGCACGCTGGTGCGGCCGTCGAGTTCGCGGAGCCGGGCGAGTTTGGACGGGAGGTGCTTGCGGCTGGTGAACGGGGGCAGCACGCGTACGGCCCAGGGGACGGTGTGGGTGCCCTGGCGGGTGAGGAGTCCGAGGGGGCCGTAGGAGCGGATGGTCACCCGGTCTGCCTGGCGGTCGCCTCGGCGGGTGGGGCGTAGGCGGGTCGTGAGGCGGCGGCGTTCGTCGGGCGGGACTGCCAGGCGGTGGCGGGACGCGGCGAATTCTGTGCCGGGGAGCCAGCTGCTGGGCGGCCAGGCGTCGCGGATGCGGGCGCGGAGCAGGCGGCGGGAGGGGTTGGTGACGGTCAACGTGACGTCGGCTGATTCGCCCAGGCGTACGGAGGTGTCGCCCGAGCGGATCAGGCTCAGGCGGCGGACGGGGGCGGCCAGGGCGAAGTCGCAGACGCAGGCCGCGGCCAGGGGGACGTTGACAGCCAGGATGCCTGTCCAGCTGGGTTCCCAGATGCCTACGGGGAGGGAGCCCAGGGCTGCGAGGAGGGCGGCGCGGCCGGTGAGGGCCATCAGCGGGGGACCGGGACGTGGGCGAGGATCGCGTTGATGACGGAGTCCGCTGTCACGCCCTCCATCTCGGCCTCGGGGCGCAGCTGTACGCGGTGGCGGAGGGTCGGGAGCGCCAGGGCCTTCACGTCGTCGGGGATGACGTAGTCGCGGCCTGTGAGCCAGGCCCACGCGCGCGAGGTGGCGAGGAGGGCGGTGGCGCCTCGCGGGGACACGCCGAGGGTGAGGGACGGTGATTCGCGGGTGGCGCGGCAGATGTCGACTACGTAGGCGGTGATTTCGGGGGAGATCGTTGTCTTGGCGACCGCCGCGCGGGCTGCTTCGAGGTCGGCCGCGTTCGCTACGGGGCGTAGGCCGGCAGCGTGCAGGTCGCGTGGGTTGAAACCTTCGGAGTGGCGGGTGAGGACGTCGATCTCGTCCTGGCGGGAGGGGAGAGGGATCGTCAGTTTGAGGAGGAAGCGGTCGAGCTGGGCCTCGGGGAGGGGGTACGTGCCCTCGTACTCGACGGGGTTCTGCGTCGCGGCGACCAGGAAGGGGTCGGGGAGTGGGCGCGGGGTGCCGTCGACCGTGACCTGGCGTTCCTCCATCGCTTCGAGGAGGGACGACTGGGTCTTCGGCGGGGTGCGGTTGATCTCGTCCGCGAGGAGGAGGTTGGTGAAGACCGGGCCCGGCTGGAAGCGGAACTCGGCGGAGCGGGTGTCGTAGACCAGGGAGCCGGTGACGTCGCTGGGCATCAGGTCCGGGGTGAACTGGATGCGCTTGGTGTCGAGTTCGAGTGCGGATGCGAGGGCTCGGACGAGCAACGTTTTGGCGACTCCGGGGACTCCTTCTAGTAGAACGTGTCCGCGGCAGAGGAGTGCGACGACGAGGCCGGTCACGGCGGGGTCCTGGCCGACCACGGCTTTGGCGATCTCGGCGCGCAGGGATTCGAGGGAGGCTCGGGCGGCGCCCGGATTCCCCGTGTGCCCGGCGTTGTCAGTGGTCGGGTCCATCATGGACGGCGTACCTCTCTTTCGAGGGCGTCGAGTTGGTCGGCGAGTGCGATGAGGGCCGTGTCGTCACTGGGCGGCGGGCCGAAGAGGAGGGAGTGCAGGGTCTGTCCGTCGCCGTGGAGGTGGGCGGAGAGCGCGGGGAGCAGGGACTCGGGCGCGTGCGACTGGGAGACGGGGACGCCTACGAGGGGGGCGAGGCGAGTGCGGGTGGTGGAGCGCAGAGCGGTGGCCGCGCGGTCGCGGGCGTTGGCTTTGCGGTAGAGGCGGGCACGGCCTTCGACGGTTTCGGAGGCGCGGATCGCCACGGGGAGTTTTTCTGGCACCAGGGGGCCCAGTCGGCGTGCCCGCCAGAGGGCGGCCAGGCCTGCGGCGATGAACAGTTGCAGGGTGCCCCAGAGCCAGCCCGAGGGAAGCAGGTCGAGGAAGCTCTGGCTGCCGGAGTCGGTGGCCGCGGTGTCGGACAGCGAGGGGAGGTACCAGACCAGATGGGGGCGCGAGCCGAGGAGTTGGAGGGCGAGCGAGGCGTTGCCCTGCTTGTCGAGACGCTTGTTGAGAAGGATGTCGGGCGAGCCGATGACGACGGTGTCGCCGCCCCCGGACGCGTCCGGGAGCCGGAGCAGGGTCGGTCGGCCGTCGCTCGGGTAGCACTCGTCGGCGTCGGCGGCTGTGGTCCGGTACCTGTAGTCGCCGGTTTCCGCGTCGCCCGCGCGCCGGGCGGCGGGCATCGAGCAGTCGGGGGAGAGCGGCGACTCGAAGCTGGGCCCGGAGTCCACGGTGACCTCGGGGGCGAGCCGGTCCAGGGACGGGCCGCTGGGCGCGACCAGGATCGTACGGCCGCCGGAGTTCGCGAACGCCGTGTACAGGCCGGACTGCTGGTGCTTGGTCAGCAGGTCCGGGGTGGCGACCAGGAGGGTGGTGTCCGGGCCGGCCGCGGCGCGGGCCTGGGCCAAGGTCGAGACCACGCGCGTGGACACGCCCCGGTCGCCGAGGAGTTCGGCGACGGCGCGGCTGCCGTAGGGGTCGGCGGAGCGCGGGTCGAGGGCGCCGTGCCGGGCGTCGGAGCGGATCGCTGCGATCGCCACAGCGGCTGCCAGGAGGACCACGAGTGCGAGGACGATGCCACGCGCGCGGGTCCACACCTGGCGGACGGTGGGCGAGGTCGAGGTGGTGGGAAGCGTCGCCTCCGTGGTCATTCGGCGGCCCCCTGGCTGGTGTGGTGGGCCGTGCTGTGGGCGGTGCTGGTCAGGACGGGCCTGGTCCGCTCCAGGTCGTGGTCGAGTTCGGCGATGCGGCGGTACGACTGCTCGCTCGCGCCGCGCCCGCCGTACGTCACGTCGTCGAAGTGTCCGGCGGCGGCACGCAGTTCGTCCGTGTGCGACGGGAGTGCGCGGCCGGCTTCCGCGACCGATTCGTCGGCGGTGCGGCCAGGGCGGACGTCGAGCAGGGCGCGTTCCTCAAGGGAGCGGACGATGGCGCGCATGCGCTCCTGCACGGCCGGATTCCAGTGTCCCTGGGCGGCGTGTGCCTCGGCGGCCGAGCGGTGTTCGGCGGCGCTGCGGGGGCGGTCGTCGAACAGGGCGGCGGTGGAGGCCGGCTCGCGTCGAGGGGTGCCGAGGCGCCACCACAGGGCGGCCAGGACTGCGAGGACGACCAGGATGACGACGATCAGGCCGAGCGTTCCGCCGGGTGTCGCCTCCGATGCCTTGCTGAAGAGTTCGTCGACCCAGCGTGAGACGGCGTCCAGGGCTCGTTGCACCAGGCTGGGGTCGTTCTCGTGGTACATCTGCTTGGACAGTTCACGCCGGGCCGCCTCCCGCGCGGGGTCGCGCGGAATCGTCACCGGCGGTTCGTCTCCCGAGAGGGCCGACGACCGTACGACGGTGCCGTGGGCGCGCAGCAGCGTCCTCGTGGTCGATTCGACGGCGTGCGGCAGCGCCGCGGGCACCGCTGTGAGCACTCCCCCCGCCAGGCTCACCGCATCAGCTCCCCGGAGTGGGGCCGGGAGCGGCGGTGCCGTAGTCCTGGACGCCGGCGGCACGGGCCAGGTCGAGGTCGAGGGCCTCGCGGCGGATGCGCTGGTCGATGTACAGGAGCACGGTGACGCCCGCGGTGATCGGGAACGAGATCATGCGGCCGATCACCGCGCCGAGGCCGCTGATGACGAGGAACGTCCAGCCGACGTCGCCGGTGCCGTTGACGAGGCCGCTGAGGCCGTCGCCGCTCAGCACTCCGGCGATGAGGGCGAACGGGATCACGAGGATGGACGACAGGATGCTCGCGATGATCTGCGCGAGCAGCTGGATGCCGAAGATCCGCCACCAGGAGCCGCGCACCAGCTTCGCGGAGCGGCTCATCGACTTCACGATGCCCTGCTTCTCCAGCATCAGTGCGGGCGAGGCGAGGGAGAAGCGGATCGCCAGCCAGAGGGTCAGGACGGAGCCGACGAGGCCGCCGAGGACGGCGAGCGCGATGCCCCCGCCCTGGGATCCCGTGGTGGCCACGATGATGCCCGGCACGGTGAGGACGCCGATCAGGGCGACGGCCATGAGGAGCAGCAGGAAGATCAGGCCGAACAGCTTGAGCACCTGGGGACGGGCGTCACGCCAGGCCTCTGCGGCGGTGACCGGCTTGCCGAGGACGGCGCGGCTGGTGACGGTCGTGAGCAGCGCGGTGGCGACTACGGTGCCGATGAGGGCGACCAGGTAGACGACGCCCGTGCTGACGAAGGCCTCGCTCATCGCGCGGGTCACTTCGGAGGTGCTGGCGTTGGGGTCGTCGAGGGCGTTGGTGCTGGTGAAGTCGTTGAAGGCGAAGCCCTGGACCAGGACGACGATGGTCTGCATGACGACCGCGACGCTGAGCGAGATACCCAGGACCGTGCGCCAGTAGGTGCGCATGGTCGAGACGGCGCCGTCGAGGATCTCGCCGACGCCGAGCGGGCGGAGCGGGATCACACCGGGCTTGGCCGCGGGCGGGGGACCGCCCCAGCCGGCTCCCCAGCCGGGAGCGCCGTAGCCGCCGGGCCCGCCGTAGCCCCCAGGGCCTCCGGGACCTGCCGGGCCGCCGGGGTGGCCTCCGCCCCAGCCCGGGCCGGGCGGTGGGGGCGGCGGTGCCTGGCCCGGGCCCGGGGCGCCGGTGGGCGCGGACCACTGGGCGGGTGGCGGCTGCTCCTTGGACCACTGCGGGCCGGTGCTCGACGGATCGGTGCCCGGCTGGTCCGCGGGCTGCGCGGGGTCGGTCCCGGGTTCGGCCAGACCGGATCCGCCGGGCTCGGGCCCGTCGGGCGGGGCGGATCCGGGCGAGGCCCAGCCCGGAGTGTCGTTCATCGTCGCTCCTTCACGGTGCCCGTCCGCGGGCGCGGCGGCAGGTTGGCAGCCATCGTGCCATGGGGTGGTCGAGCGGTGACCGGCCGCGGTATGGGCTGCACACCTTCAATTGTCCGTTGGATCCGGGGCAGACTGACCGCATGGCTGATCAGTACGCGCAATCCGGCGAGGACGGCCGGCCGACCGAGATACCCGCGATCCGCTGGGACGAGCCCCCCGAGGGTCCTGTACTGGTGCTCCTCGACCAGACGAGACTGCCGGCCGAAGAGGTCGAGCTGGTGTGCACGGACGCTTCCGCGCTGGTGGAGGCGATCCGTTCGCTGGCGGTGCGCGGGGCGCCGCTGCTCGGTATCGCGGGGGCGTACGGCGTCGCGCTCGCCGCCGCGCGGGGCTTCGACGTGGACGAGGCCGCGAACGCGCTGGCGGGTGCCCGGCCGACTGCCGTGAATCTCTCCGTCGGGGTGCGCAGGGCCCAGGCGGCGCACCGGGACGCGGTGGCGAAGGGGGGCGAGCCCGCTCAGGCGGCCGGGGCCGCGCTGGCGGCGGCGCGGCGGCTGCACCGGGAGGATGCCGAGGCCAGCGCGCGGATGGCCGCACACGGGCTCGCCCTGCTGGACGAGCTGCTGCCCGGTGGCGGGCACCGGATTCTGACGCACTGCAACACCGGAGCGCTGGTGTCGGGAGGTGAGGGCACGGCCTTCGCGGTGGCGCTCGCGGCGCACCGGGACGGGCGGCTGCGGAGGCTGTGGGTGGACGAAACGCGTCCATTGCTGCAAGGTGCTCGCCTGACGGCTTATGAGGCGGCGCGCAACGGTATGGCGTACACCTTGCTCACGGACAACGCGGCGGGCTCCTTGTTCGCGGCCGGGGAGGTGGATGCGGTGCTGATCGGGGCTGACCGGATCGCCGCCGACGGTTCGGTGGCGAACAAGGTGGGGAGCTATCCGCTCGCCGTGCTCGCCCGGTACCACCATGTGCCGTTCATCGTGGTGGCGCCCGTGACGACGGTGGATCCGGACACGCCGGACGGGGCGTCCATCGAGGTGGAACAGCGCCCGGGTTTTGAGGTGACCGAGGTCACAGCACCCCAGGTGCCGGTGACGGGAGCGGGAGGCGGGATTCCGGTGGCCCCCTTGGGGACGCAGGCCTACAACCCGGCGTTCGACGTGACGCCTCCCGAGCTGGTGACGGCGATCGTCACCGAAGAAGGCGCTGTTTCGCCTGTGACGGCGGAGGCGCTGGCAGAGCTGTGTGACAGGTCACGACAGGTAACGATTTAGTTAATGGGATGATGTCGTTTATGAAGGGACGAGTCCTTGTCGTCGATGACGACACCGCACTGGCCGAGATGCTCGGCATCGTGTTGCGTGGTGAAGGTTTTGAGCCGTCTTTCGTAGCCGACGGCGACAAGGCGCTGGCCGCTTTCCGTGAGAGCAAGCCCGACCTGGTGCTCCTGGACCTGATGCTGCCCGGACGGGACGGTATCGAGGTGTGCCGCCTGATCAGGGCGGAGTCCGGGGTGCCGATCGTGATGCTCACGGCGAAGAGCGACACCGTCGATGTCGTGGTGGGCCTGGAGTCCGGCGCCGACGACTACATCGTGAAGCCGTTCAAGCCGAAGGAACTGGTCGCCCGGATCCGGGCGCGGCTGCGGAGGTCCGAGGAGCCGGCGCCCGAACAGCTCGCCATAGGCGATCTGGTCATCGATGTGGCCGGTCACTCCGTGAAGCGGGACGGGCAGTCGATCGCGCTGACGCCGCTGGAGTTCGACCTGCTGGTCGCGCTGGCCCGTAAGCCGTGGCAGGTGTTCACGCGTGAGGTGCTCCTGGAGCAGGTCTGGGGCTACCGGCACGCCGCGGACACCCGTCTGGTCAACGTGCATGTCCAGCGGCTGCGTTCCAAGGTCGAGAAGGACCCGGAGCGGCCGGAGATCGTGGTGACCGTCCGTGGCGTCGGTTACAAGGCGGGACCGAGCTGACATGTCCAGGGACAGTGCCGCTTCGGCACCCGGGGGGACCGGGGCCCGCGCGGGGCGGCCTGTCGGCCGGACGGCGGCGGGCTCCCGCTGGGCACGCCTCTTGGAGGGCGGGCTGCTCCAGGGCGGAGTCCAGGGCAGCCCGGTCCTCCGCCTGTTCATGCGCTGGGTGCGCCGGCCGCTGCTGCCGGTCATGCGGCTGTGGCGGCGCAACATCCAGCTCAAGGTCGTCGTCACGACCCTGCTGATGTCGCTGGGCGTCGTCCTGCTGCTCGGCTTCGTCGTCATCGGCCAGGTGCGCAACGGCCTGCTGGACGCCAAGGTGAAGGCCTCGCAGAGCCAGGCCACGGGTGGATTCGCCGTGGCCAAGCAGCGGGCCGACGAGGCCGCCAGCGGGACCGCCGACGACGGCTCCGCGACCGACGGCAACTCCTCGCAGAACGTCATCTCCTGGATGAGTGACCTGGTGTCGTCGCTGTCCAGCGGCGGTCAGGGCGCCTTCGACGTGGTGACGCTGCCGGCGGGCGCGGACAGCGGTGGCGGACGCAGTCCGCGCGGCTCCGGCTACGTCGATCCGTCCGCGAGCGTGCCCGAGGACCTGCGCGCGCGGATCAACGGCAGTACGGGGGCGGCCCAGAGCTACACCCGGATCATCTACAGCAACGGCAAGGAGTCCCAGCCGGCGCTGGTCGTCGGCAAGCAGGTCAACGACCCGAACAACAACCCGTACCAGCTGTACTACCTCTTCCCGCTCACCCAGGAGGAGAAGTCGCTCAGCCTGGTCAAGGGGACGCTGGCTACGGCCGGGCTCTTCGTCGTCGTACTCCTCGGGGCCATCGCCTGGCTCGTGGTGCGGCAGGTCGTCACGCCGGTGCGGATGGCCGCCGGGATCGCCGAGCGGCTGTCCGCCGGGCGCCTCCAGGAGCGGATGAAGGTCACCGGTGAGGACGACATCGCGCGCCTCGGCGAGGCCTTCAACAAGATGGCGCAGAACCTCCAGCTGAAGATCCAGCAGTTGGAGGACCTGTCGCGGATGCAGCGGCGGTTCGTGTCCGACGTGTCGCACGAACTGCGGACGCCGCTGACGACCGTACGCATGGCGGCCGATGTCATCCACGACGCGCGCGTGGACTTCGATCCGATGACCGCGCGGTCGGCCGAACTTCTGGCCGACCAGCTGGACCGGTTCGAGACGCTGCTCGCCGACCTGCTGGAGATCAGCCGCTTCGACGCGGGAGCGGCGGCCCTGGAGGCCGAGCCGATAGACCTCAGGGAGGTCGTACGGCGGGTCATCAGCGGGGCCGAGCCGCTCGCCGAGCGAAAGGGCACGCAGATACGCGTCGTCGGCGACCAGCAGCCCGTGGTCGCCGAGGCCGATGCCCGGCGGGTGGAGCGGGTGCTGCGCAATCTCGTCGTCAACGCCGTGGAGCACGGCGACGGCAAGGACGTCATAGTCAAGCTCGCCACCGCGGGCGGGGCGGTCGCCATCGCGGTGCGCGACTACGGGGTGGGGCTCAAGCCCGGCGAGGCGACCCGGGTGTTCAGCCGCTTCTGGCGGGCGGACCCGGCACGCGCGCGTACCACCGGTGGTACGGGTCTGGGGCTGTCCATCGCCCTGGAGGACGCGCGGTTGCACGGCGGCTGGTTGCAGGCGTGGGGTGAACCGGGTGGCGGTTCGCAGTTCCGGCTGACGTTGCCGAGGACCGCGGACGAACCGCTGCGGGGCTCGCCGATACCCCTGGAGCCCAAGGACTCGCGCCGTAATCGGGGACTTAATGACGCCGGTCTGCCGAGCGGCGGCGGGGACAAGCGCGCTACGGTCCCGGTGCAGCCGATGGGTGACCCGGGTGCGCCGATACCCGCGCGGACCCCGATCGCCCCGAGGCTGACCGCCACCACCGCGACGGCGGACCCGACGGCGCTGCCCGGCAACGGCGCGCGCGTGGTGCCCCGGCCGACCGGCGGCACACGGCGCCAGGAGGACCTGTCGACCGCGGACGCGCCTCGCGGTGACACCGCGCGCGGCACGGAGGACCCGGCCGTCGTGCCGGAGGAATCGAACAAGCAGGGGGAGGCATCTCGTGGGCGCTGACCGCGAGGAGGGCGCCTGGCGGAGGCCGGCACGCGCGGCGGCGTACATCGCGTGTGGCGTCGTAGTGCTGGCGGGATGTGCCTCGATGCCGGACAGCGGGGACCTCCGGGGTGTCGAGTCGACACCGCGACAGGACACCCAGGTGCGGGTTTTCGCGGTGCCTCCCCGGGAGGACGCGACGCAGGGGGAGATCGTCCAGGGCTTCCTGGAGGCGTTGACCAGCGACGATCCGGACTACAAGACGGCACGCCTGTATCTGACCGCCAAGGCGGCACGGGACTGGCAGCCGGAGGCGTCCACCACGGTGCTCGCCGACGGGCCGAGCACGGAGGTCGTGCATCCCCCTGGCGGCCGGGAGGACAGTGACGTCTTCACGTACTCACTGACCGGTGACCGGGTCGCGACGGTGGACTCGCAGCAGGCGTACTCGCCCGCGGACGGGCAGTACAGCCAGCGGGTGCAACTGGAGAAGGACGGCAAGAGCGGGCAGTGGCGCATCGACGCGCTGCCGCAGGGCGTCGTCATGGGCAGCTCGGACTTCCAGCGCAACTACATGTCCGTCAACAAGTACTACTTCGCGTCGAACACGACGGCAGGGACGACCTCGCAGCCGATCGCGGTGGCGGACCCCGTGTTCGTACGGCGGCGGGTGGACCCCATGACGCAGATGGTGCGTTCGCTGCTCAGCGGGCCCACCAGCTGGCTCGGGCCCGTGGTCAGGTCGAGCTTCCCCACGGGGACCGCGCTGCGCAAGGGGGTCACCTCTTTGACCCCGGACGACCAGAACAAGCTGACGGTCCCGTTGAACCAGAAGGCCTCGCGGGTGGGGCTTGCCCGGTGCAACGAGATGGCGACCCAGATCCTCTACACGCTCCAGACCATGACGCCCACGGTGGACGAGGTCGAGCTCCAGGCCGCCAACGGCGCACAGCTGTGCGTGTACTCCGAGAACAACGCGGAGTCCCTGGTGACCCGTGGCCCCGTGAATCACCCCGTGTACCTGTACTTCCTCGACGACAAGCACCGCGTGGTGCGGATACCCGGCGGCAGCCGAGGCACGCACACCGAGGCCGTCCCGGGTGCGCTGGGCGAGGGCACCAAGCCACTGGAGTCGGTCGCGGTGGCACGCGACGAGGAGAGCGCGGCCGGCGTCAGCCTCGACGGGAAGTCGCTCTACGTCGGGTCGATGGTGTCGGGCGCGACGCTCGGGGACCCCGTGCTGACCAGCCAGGGCAAGACGGCGGACGACCGGCTGACGGCCCCCAGCTGGGACGTGCAGGGTGACCTCTGGGTGGCCGACCGGGACCCGAAGAACCCCCGGCTGCTCCTGTTGCAGAAGGGCGCGGGGCAGCCGATAGCGGTCGACACGCTCGGGCTGGACGGCCGGATCGAGTCGGTCCGGGTGGCGGCCGACGGGGTGCGGATCGCACTCGTCGTGGAGAAGGACGGCAAGCGGTCCTTGCAGATCGGGCGGATCCAGCGGAGCGGGGCGGCCGGGGAGCAGCCGGTGATCTCGGTCCTCGAACTGCGTTCCGCGACTCCGGACCTGGAGGAGGTCACGGCCATGGCGTGGGCCGGGGACAGCCGGCTCGTGGTGGTCGGACGCGCGCAGGGCGGTGTGCAGCAGATGCGGTACGTCCAGGTCGACGGCTCCACCCCCGAGGGCCCGGCGCCCACGGCCCTGACCGGTGTGAAGGAGATCGCCGCGTCCGAGGACGACAAGCTGCCGCTGGTGGCCTACTCGGAGGACGGGATCGTACGGCTGCCGACAGGGGCGCAGTGGCAGAAGGTGGTCAAGACGGGGTCCGCGCCGGTGTACCCGGGGTGAGGCGGTCGTCAGACCAACTGGGTTGACTTGATTGCCGGTTGACTCGGTGTGAGGCAGTGCGGAGTGGCCGTCTTCGGTCGGGCTGAGGCCCGGCGGGAGACGGCCCTTCGTGTGTTCCGGGGTGGGTCCGCACTCGTGTGGGTGACGGCTGTCGGCGGTTGCGCGGAGTTGTCCACAGGGGGGCGTCCGTCGGTTGTCCACAGGGCTGGCGGGGCGGTGCGGGCGTTGGCACAGTGGTGGCCATGCGGGGCTGGTGGCGGGACCTCACGGATCTGGTGCTGCCGGCCGAGTGCGGAGGCTGTGGGCTGCCTCGCACGGTGCTCTGCCCGGAGTGCCGTGCCGCCCTGAGCGGGGCCGTACCGGGCCGGGTGCGACCGGTGCCCGAGCCGTCCGGGCTGCCGGCGACGTACGCGGCGGCTCCTTACGCGGACGAGGTGCGCGCGATGCTCCTCGCCCACAAGGAGCGAGGCTCACTGGCCCTCGCGGGGCCGCTGGGCGCGGCTCTCGCGGGCGCTGTGCGGACGGGGCTCCGGGAGTGCCGGGGGCGGGGTCATGGGGCTGTGACGGGGCCGCGTGAGGCTTCGGTGGGGCGCGTTGGAGGTCGGACGGGGTGGGACGGAGAACGGGTGGTCGGACCCGGTGAGCTGGGGGAGGGCGGTGACACGTGCGGTGAGGGAGAGCGGGGCGACTGGGCCGAGGGGGCGGTAGCGGGGGTGCGGCGGGCGAACCCGGGGCGGCACGGGCCGGTGGTGGCCGAGGCGCGGTGCCGCAGCGGTGTCGAGGCGCCCGTGTTGCTTGTTCCGGTGCCCTCCGCGCGTGGCGTGGTGCGGGCCCGTGGGCATGATCCGGCGCGGCGGATCGCCCTCGCGGCGGCGGGGGAGCTGCGCCGGAGCGGGACGTCGGCCCGGGTGGTCGCCGTGCTGCGGCAGCGGAGGTGGGTGGCCGACCAGTCGGGGCTCGACTCCCGGCAGCGGCTGGACAATCTCGCCGGTGCTCTCGAAGTGGTCGCGGGTGGCGCGCGGTTGCTGGCCGGCGGTCGGGTTGTGCTCGTCGACGACCTGATGACGACGGGGGCGTCGCTGCGGGAGGCGGCGCGCGCCGTACGGGAGGCGATCACCCGCGATGGGCCGGGCGGAGCAGTTGGAGCGACCGCGGTTGTGTACTCGGGTGTGTCCCGGGAAGGCAGAGGGGAACAGATGCAGGCAGCAAAGCAGAAGGGGAGTCACATGGCACTCAGTGCACCGGGAATCGTGGGTGTGAACGGCCCTGGTGACCTGATCTGTGCGGCCGTGATCGCGGCGTCGTCTGATTCCTTCGAAATAAACCGGAACTGACTGCAAACTTGCGTCGTTGCAGGTTATGAGAGGGCCAATTCACCTGAACGGAGGTACGCGGCAGTAGAGGGTGACGACATCCGTCCGGGCGAGATATGTTCGGTTGTGAGAGAAAGGCGCAGGCCGCACCTCTCCTATCCGAATGCCGTGCCGTGGGTTTTCTGCAATCACCGCGGCCATGGGGTGGAGATCTTGCCCATGGGGGAGGAGGAGGTGGAAGTCACCGAGTCCGAGGTTCCGGGGTGACCGGAGCCTGGTGCAAAAGGGAGACGCTCCGCAGCGAAGCGGAGCGATCCGGGAACGGAGTTCTGCGTGGACATCGTCGTCAAGGGCCGCAAGACCGAGGTGCCCGAGCGGTTCCGCAAGCACGTGGCCGAGAAGCTGAAGCTGGAGAAGATCCAGAAGCTCGACGGCAAGGTGATCAGCCTCGACGTCGAGGTGTCCAAGGAGCCCAACCCCCGACAGGCCGACCGTTGCGACCGGGTGGAGATCACGCTCCGCTCCCGCGGTCCGGTGATCCGGGCGGAGGCATCGGCCAACGATCCGTACGCGGCGCTCGACCTCGCGGCGGAGAAGCTGGATGCCCGGCTGCGCAAGCAGCACGACAAGCGTCACACGCGCCGCGGTGCCCGTCGGCTCACGGCCGCCGAGGTCCCCGACCACGTCCCGGGCGCGGCGACGCTCAACGGCAACGGCCACGCCGCCCCCGACGAGCAGTCGGACGGCGTGCCCACCAAGAAGATCGGCTCGCTGGAAGTGAAGGGCGAAGGCCCCCTCATCGTCCGCGAGAAGACCCACGTCGCCTCTCCGATGTCCCTCGACCAGGCCCTCTACGAGATGGAACTGGTCGGACACGACTTCTACCTGTTCGTCGACTCCGAGACCAAGGAGCCGAGTGTCGTCTACCGGCGGCACGCCTACGACTACGGCGTCATCCACCTCAGCACGGACCCGATGGTCACCCAGGCGCAACCGCCCGCGGCGGGCGGCACGTTGGGCGGCTGACCCACCCGGCGACAGCTGAGCCGGTGCCCCTGGAGCGCCTGTGCGCCCCCAGGGGCACCGGTGTGCGACCACTTCGCGCCCCGCTCCGTGACCGCACTGTCGTCCAGGCATGGAATCATGGCCGCACAGGGCCCAACCGGTGGGCCGCTGCCTTGGGTTGGCGATGGCGCAGGACCACAGGCCACAGCCTTCAGGGGGAGGAACGATGGCGGACAGCTTCGGACCGATGCATGTCGAGGATGCCGATGGCGTCGTCGCCATGGGCCCGGAAGCGGGCTCGACACGCAAGGAGCCCATCAGAGTCCTTGTCGTGGACGACCACGCCCTCTTCCGCCGCGGCCTGGAGATCGTGCTGGCGGCCGAGGAGGACATCCAGGTCGTCGGCGAGGCGGGCGACGGCGCCGAAGCCGTCGACAAGGCCGCGGACCTGCTGCCGGACATCGTCCTGATGGACGTGCGCATGCCGAAGCGGGGTGGCATCGAGGCGTGCACCTCCATCAAGGAGGTGGCACCCAGCGCAAAGATCATCATGCTCACGATCAGCGACGAAGAGGCCGACCTCTACGACGCGATCAAGGCCGGCGCCACGGGATATCTCCTCAAGGAGATCTCGACCGACGAGGTGGCCACCGCCATTCGCGCCGTGGCCGACGGACAGTCGCAGATCAGCCCCTCCATGGCGTCGAAACTGCTCACCGAGTTCAAGTCGATGATCCAGCGCACCGACGAGCGCCGGCTGGTGCCCGCGCCGCGGCTCACCGACCGTGAGCTGGAGGTTCTCAAACTCGTCGCCACCGGCATGAACAACCGCGACATCGCCAAGCAGTTGTTCATCTCCGAGAACACCGTGAAGAACCATGTGCGCAACATCCTGGAGAAGCTCCAGCTGCACTCCAGGATGGAAGCCGTCGTCTACGCGATGCGGGAGAAGATCCTCGAAATCCGCTGACCGCGACTACGGTCAGCGCAGCGCGGCGATCAACGCGCGGGTCACTTCCTTCGCCAGCGGCTGGTGCAGTTCCGGGGCGTCCACGCGCTCCAGCCGCACACTCATGCAGCCCACCCAACTCGCCGCCTCGACCAGGGCTTCGGCGACCGCCGGCACCGCCTTCGCACTGTCCAGAGTGACCTGCTTGGCCACCAGGGTCTCGCCTTCGCGGGCGGGGTCCACGCGGCCCACGAGCTGGCCACCCGCCAGGACCGGCATCGCGAAGTAGCCGTGGATCCGCTTCGGCTTGGGGACGTAGGCCTCCAGGCGGTGGGTGAACCCGAAGATCCGCTCCGTGCGCGCCCGGTCCCAGATCAAGGAGTCGAACGGCGACAGGAGCGTGGTGCGATGACGGCCGCGCGGAGCGTTCTCCAGGGCCGCCGGATCGGCCCAGGCCGGCTTTCCCCATCCCTCCACCGTCACCGGGACCAGACCCGAGTCGGCGATCACCGCGTCGACCTGCTCGCCCTTGAGACGGTGGTAGTCGGCGATGTCCGCGCGCGTGCCGACGCCCAGCGACCGGCCCGCGAGGCCGACCAGTCGGCGAAGGCACTCGGTGTCATCCAGCTCGTCGTGCAGCAGCGCCTCCGGGATCGCGCGCTCGGCGAGGTCGTACACCCGCTTCCAGCCGCGCCGCTCCACGCACACCACCTCGCCGTACATCAGCGCGCGCTCCACGGCGACCTTCGCGCCGGACCAGTCCCACCACTCGCTGGTGCGCTTGGCGCCGCCCAACTCCGTGGAGGTGAGCGGGCCTTCCACGCGGAGCTGCTTGATGACCTGGTCGTAGGTGCCGTCCGGGAGGTCGTGGTTCCAGTGCGGCCGGTCGCGGTAGGCGCGGCGGCGGAAGGCGAAGTGCGGCCACTCCTCGACGGGGAGGATGCAGGCCGCGTGGGACCAGTACTCGAAGGCGTGCGTCTGGGTCCAGTACGCGTCCTCGACCGTCTTGCGGGGGACGGCGCCGAGGCGGGCGTAAGGGATGAGTTCGTGGGAGCGGGCGAGGACCGAGATGGTGTCGAGCTGGACCGCGCCGAGGTGGCGGAGCACTCCGCGCACGCCCGCGCGGCGGTCGGGGGCGCCGAGGAAACCCTGTGCGCGCAGGGCGATGCGGCGGGCGTCGGCTGCCGACAGGTCGGTCGTGGGGCGCGGGGCACTCGTCATGTCTCCGCACGATAGAGGGTGCCACTGACAACGCGCGCTGACCTGTGGATTCGCCGGGCTACGGCCGGGCGGGCAGGTACGGCGCGGTCGAGGGCAGGCCCAGGTCGGAGGGGAGCAGGGAGGCGACCCAGCAGTCCCGTCGTACGCCCTTGTTGTTGATCGCGGAACGGAGGGTGCCCTCGACGATGAAGCCGGCGTTCTCGGCGACCGCGCGGGAGCCCTTGTTGCCGACCTCCGCTCGCCACTCCACGCGGTCGATCGACAGCCGGGTGAAGGCCCAGTGGGAGACGGCGACGGTGGCCTCCGTGATGTAGCCGTTGCCGCGGTACTGCTTGGTGGCCCAGAAGCCGACCTCGCCGACGCCCAGGGAGCGCATCGTGATGGCGAGCATGCCCGCCAGCTCCCCTTCGGGGAGAAAGACGCCGAAGGTGAACATCGAGCAGTTCGCCCAGCCTTCCGGGACCAGCTGCTCGGTGAAACTGCGCGCGTGCTCCGGGAGGTAGGGAGAGGGGATCGTCGTCCAGCGCTGGATCTCGGGGTCCTGGGCCGCGGAATACACGACATCGGTGTCCTGCGGGCCGACGCTGCGCAGGAGGAGACGGTCGGTCGTGAGCGTGACGGGTTCCATCGGCCGATTCTGCTCGGGGGCGCACAAGGACGCCATGCTTTTGCGCTGCGTGAGCGGGTGATCACATTTCGCGCAATTCCTCGGAACGACGCGGCACCATCGGTGACTCCCGGCCGTTGTCCCCTTTGAAGCGTTTTTGAAGTAGTGGACGGTCGGCGTCCCCAGCAGGCTCCCGGCGTGGCGGGGTCCTCGCATACGATGGCCGTTGCTCAGCCATGTCATTGGAAACCGACCGTCCCAGGCCCGACCGGCAAGGAGACCAACCCCCGTGTCCGTCCTCTCGAAGATCATGCGTGCAGGCGAAGGCAAGATCCTGCGCAAGCTGCACCGCATCGCGGACCAGGTCAACTCCATCGAAGAGGACTTCGTCGACCTCTCCGACGCCGAGCTGAAGGCCCTCACCGAGGAGTACAAGCAGCGCTACGCCGATGGTGAGACCCTGGACGACCTGCTGCCCGAGGCGTTCGCCACCGTGCGCGAGGCCGCCAAGCGCGTCCTCGGCCAGCGTCACTACGACGTGCAGATGATGGGCGGCGCCGCGCTGCACCTCGGCTACGTCGCCGAGATGAAGACCGGCGAGGGCAAGACCCTGGTCGGCACCCTGCCCGCGTATCTGAACGCCCTCTCCGGGGACGGCGTCCACCTCATCACGGTCAACGACTACCTGGCCGAGCGCGACTCCGAGATGATGGGGCGCGTCCACAAGTTCCTGGGCCTTGAGGTCGGCTGCATCCTCGCCAACATGACCCCGGCCCAGCGCCGCGAGCAGTACGCCTGCGACATCACCTACGGCACGAACAACGAGTTCGGCTTCGACTACCTGCGCGACAACATGGCGTGGTCGAAGGACGAACTGGTGCAGCGCGGCCACAACTTCGCGATCGTCGACGAGGTCGACTCGATCCTCATCGACGAGGCCCGTACGCCGCTGATCATCTCCGGCCCGGCCGACCAGGCCACCAAGTGGTACGGCGACTTCGCCAAGCTGGTCACCCGCCTGAAGAAGGGCGAGGCCGGCAACCCGCTCAAGGGCATCGAGGAGACCGGCGACTACGACGTCGACGAGAAGAAGCGCACGGTCGCCATCCACGAGGGCGGCGTCTCCAAGGTCGAGGACTGGCTGGGCATCGACAACCTCTACGAGTCGGTGAACACCCCGCTGGTGGGCTACCTGAACAACGCCATCAAGGCCAAGGAGCTCTTCAAGAAGGACAAGGACTACGTCGTCATCGACGGCGAGGTCATGATCGTCGACGAGCACACCGGCCGTATCCTCGCCGGCCGCCGCTACAACGAGGGCATGCACCAGGCGATCGAGGCGAAGGAAGGGGTGGACATCAAGGACGAGAACCAGACGCTCGCCACGATCACCCTCCAGAACTTCTTCCGCCTCTACAACAAGCTCTCCGGCATGACCGGTACGGCGATGACCGAGGCCGCCGAGTTCCACCAGATCTACAAGCTCGGCGTCGTCCCGATCCCGACCAACCGGCCGATGGTCCGCAAGGACCAGTCCGACCTGATCTACCGCACCGAGGTCGCGAAGTTCGAGGCGGTCGTCGACGACATCGCCGAGAAGCACGAGAAGGGCCAGCCGATCCTCGTCGGTACGACGTCGGTCGAGAAGTCCGAGTACCTCTCGCAGCAGCTCGCCAAGCGCGGTATCCAGCACGAGGTGCTGAACGCCAAGCAGCACGACCGTGAGGCGCCGATCATCGCCCAGGCCGGCCGCAAGGGCGCCGTGACCGTCGCCACCAACATGGCCGGCCGCGGTACGGACATCAAGCTCGGTGGCAACCCCGACGACCTCGCCGAGGCGGAGCTGCGGCAGCGCGGCCTCGACCCCGAGGAGCACATCGAGGAGTGGGCCCAGGCCCTGCCCGCCGCCCTGGAGAACGCCGAGCAGGCGGTCAAGGACGAGTTCGAGGAGGTCAAGGACCTCGGCGGCCTCTACGTCCTCGGTACCGAGCGGCACGAGTCGCGTCGTATCGACAACCAGCTGCGCGGTCGTTCCGGCCGTCAGGGCGACCCGGGCGAGTCCCGCTTCTACCTCTCTCTCGGCGACGACCTGATGCGCCTGTTCAAGGCCCAGATGGTCGAGCGCGTGATGTCCATGGCGAACGTCCCGGACGACGTGCCGATCGAGAACAAGATGGTCACCCGCGCCATCGCGTCCGCCCAGTCGCAGGTCGAGCAGCAGAACTTCGAGACCCGCAAGAACGTCCTCAAGTACGACGAGGTCCTCAACCGCCAGCGCGAGGTCATCTACGGCGAGCGCCGCCGCGTCCTGGAGGGCGAGGACCTTCAGGACCAGGTCGTGCACTTCATGGACGACACGATCGACGCGTACATCACCGCGGAGACCACCGAGGGCTTCCCGGAGGACTGGGACCTCGACCGCCTGTGGGGCGCGTTCAAGCAGCTCTACCCGGTGAAGGTCACCGTGGAGGAGCTGGAGGAGGCGGCCGGGGACCGGGCCGGTCTGACCGCCGAGTTCATCTCCGAGTCCATCAAGGACGACATCCACGAGCAGTACACGGGCCGCGAGGAGCAGCTCGGCTCCGAGATCATGCGTGAGCTGGAGCGCCGCGTCGTGCTGTCGGTCCTGGACCGCAAGTGGCGCGAGCACCTCTACGAGATGGACTACCTCCAGGAGGGCATCGGCCTGCGTGCGATGGCCCAGAAGGACCCCCTGGTCGAGTACCAGCGCGAGGGCTTCGACATGTTCACCGCCATGATGGACGGCATCAAGGAGGAGTCCGTCGGCTACCTGTTCAACCTGGAGGTCCAGGTCGAGCAGCAGGTCGAGGAGGTCCCCGTCGAGGACGCGCAGCCGACGTCCCTCGACAAGGAGGACACGGTGCCCGCGCAGGCGACCGCCCGTCCCGAGATCCGCGCCAAGGGGCTCGACGCTCCCCAGCGGCCGGACCGGCTGCACTTCTCCGCGCCCAGCGTGGACGGCGAGGGCGGCATCGTGGAGGGCGACTTCACCAGCGACGACGAGCCGGTGCGCTCCGAGGCGGACGGCCTCACGCGCGCGGAGCGCCGCAAGCAGGGGCGCCGTGGCAGCCGTCGTAAGAAGTGACGGTCGCTTCGCGGAAGTGACAGTCGTTCCGCGCGACGGGCGGTGAGGTGTGACAGGCGCCCCTGGGTGAGGGGTTGAGCCTGTTGGGCCGCTCCGCGCGGAGGGTTCTCGAAGGGCCGGGCATCGTGAAGGTGCCCGGCCCTTCGGCGTGTCCGTGCCGTCCTCAGTCGTCGTCCGGAGTGTGCGGGGCGCGTGGACCGCCAAGCTCCACCGCCGTGCAGCGCCAGCGGAGGTCGGTGCCCCGCTCCAGCCGGAAGGCCATGGCCCGCAGCTGGTCACCGGCACTGATTCGGGCGAAGGCCTCCACGGCGCCGGGGCCGGCGACGTAGTAGCCGATGTCGCGGACCACCGGGCGGGTGCCCCGGGTGGCACGCAGGGGGCCGTGCTCGGCGAGCCGGATCAGTTCGTCGTAGGCGCGGCCGGCGGTGTGCCGCAGCATCCAGTGGACGGGCCGCTGACCGCTCAGCACGGCGAGGAGCCGGTCCGCGAAGACATCGGTGGGGCGCGGCTGCGGAACACGTCCGGGGACGGCCTGGGCGGGCACCACGCGGGGTTCGGCGCGGTCGGTGACTCGGCCTGCCGGCGCGGTCGACGACGTAGGGGCAGTCCCGCGCCCCGGCGTCGGCGCGAGAGCCGTGGGCGCCGCGCTCCGGCCCGTAGCCCTCGTAGCCGATGTGCGGGCACCTTGACCCGCAGCGGTCGACGTACGGGCGCCTTGGCCCGGAGCGGCCGGCGTGCGGACGTCTCGACCCGGAGCCGCCGGTGGGCGGCCGTCTCCCGTGGCCTTGCGAACCGTGCCTCCGACGCCGTCCGACGGTCCGGGCAGGGGCAGGGGCTCGTCGCCGGTCGTCGTCGTACGGGACGGGGCTCCGGCCTGTCCGCGCGGTGATGCCGTTCCCGGGCGGCGTGGGTCGCGGCGGGTCGGGGGGCGGGTCGGGGTGTGCTGGGCGGTCCTGGTCATGACCTTGTGCATGGGGGTCCCCGTGTGGTCGGCCCGGGATGTACCGGGAAGTAACTTGCTGGTTGGGGATCTTGTACGGGGCCGGGGGTGAGGACGGCAAGCACGTGGTGGGGCGGGTCGGAGGGCTCGGACTGTTCACTTATCCGAGTGATCGCGAGGCCTCGAAGCCCATCGGTACAGGGGTGCCCAGGGTGAATTTCCGGCGTGGGGTGGACGCTTCCAGGGGTGCGGGTGGGGACTCGATGGGGGACACGCGCACGTATCCTGGAGGCCCTTCCGGAGGCATCGCACCGCCTTCCCCGTCGCACCGCCTTCCGCGAAGCACTCTCCGACTACGAAAGCGGCCAGCCATGCGCGTCTACGTCCCTCTGACCCTCCCCGGTCTCGCCGAGGCGTACAAGACGGGTGAGCTGGGGACGGGACCCTTCGTCGCGTACGCCGTCACGCCCGCGCTGCGCGAGTGGTATCTCTCCGACGACATCGAGGAGTTGGAGTACGCGGCGCTGAACCGGGCCGCGCTGGCCTCGCTGCGGCTGCTGGCGGCCGACGCCGACGCGCCGCGACGGCGGGTCGTGGTCGCCGTCGACGTGCCCGACGGCGCGGCGCACGCCGACCCCGACCGCGGCCTCGACCCGGCGGCGCTCGGCGAGGTGCGGGTCACCGGAACCGTGGCGCTGGCCAAGGCGGCGGCCGTGCACGTGGATCTGGGCGACGCGGAGAACGACGTGAGTGCCGCCGCCGACGCGCTCGCGGCGGCGGATCGCGGGGACGACGACGCGCAGTTCACCGTGGACGGGGCCGAGGACCACGAACTGCTCTGGTACGCGACGCAGGAGATCCCGAACCTCGTCGGGCTGGCCGACTGAGCCCGTCCGGCGCTGCCCATCCGGTCGGAAATGGCCGCTGACCTGCGATTCTCTTGATTGTCAGTGGCGGCGGGTACGTTTTTGGCATGGGGATGCAAGGAAGCGCGCACATCGTCTGGGACTGGAACGGCACGCTGTTCCACGACAACGACGCGGTCGTCGGAGCGACGAACGCGGCCTTCGCCGAGCTGGGGCTCAAGGCGATCACGGTGGAGGAGTACCGGACGCTGTACTGCGTGCCGGTGCCGAAGTTCTACGAGCGGCTGCTGGGGCGGCTGCCCACCGACGCCGAGTGGGAGGTCATGGACGACGTCTTCCACCGGTACTACGCCGAGCACCGGGTCACCTGCGGGCTGACCGAGGGCGCGGCGGAGCTGCTCGCGGGGTGGCGGACGGCCGGGCGCAGTCAGTCGATCCTGAGCATGTACGGCCATGACGAACTCGTCCCGCTGGTGCGGGAGTTCGGGATAGAACCGCACTTCATACGGGTCGACGGGCGTACGGGGCCCTCCGGCGGCAGCAAGGTCGAGCACATGGTGCGTCACCTCGGGGCGCTGGCCGGCGTGGACCCCGCGCGCACCGTGGTGATCGGCGACGCGACCGACGACGCCGTGGCCGCTCTGCACGTGGGCGCGCGGGCCGTGCTGTACACCGGCGGTTCGCACAGCCGGGCCAGCCTCGAAGTCGTCGGCGTGCCCGTGGTGGACTCGCTGGCCGAGGCCGTCGCGGAGGCGGAGCGGCTGGCGGCGTAAGGCAAGGCGTCCGGAGCCTGGCTGCACATCGCCCAGTCCTGTCCCGCCTCACCCCGCGTCCCACATCGTCCCGTCCCGCCTCGCCCGGCCCCGACGTCAGGTCACGTCATTCACCTCACGTCACCGGTGCCTTAGCCCGCAGCACCGTGAGGAACTCCCGCATCCAGCCGGGGTGATCCGGCCACGCGCGGGCGGAGACCAGGGTGCCGTCGACGACCGCCTCGGCGTCCTGGAAGGTCGCCCCGGCGGACTGCATGTCGAGTTCGAGGGCGGGATAGGCGGTGACGCGCCGGCCGCGCAGGCCGTCGACCGCGGCGGTGAGCAGGGGGCCGTGGCAGATCTGGGCCACGGGCTTGTCCGTGTCGAAGAAGGACTTGAGGATCTTGCGGAGTTCGGGATCGTTGCGGAGGTACTCGGGGGCCCGGCCGCCGGGGATGACCAGGGCCGCGTACTGGCCGGGATCGACCTCGGAGAAGGCGAGATCGGCGGGCCAGGTGTAGCCGGGCTTCTCGGTGTAGGTGTCGAAGCCGGGTTCGAAGTCGTGGACGACGAACCGCAGCTGCTTGCGCTCGGGGGCCGCGATGTGGACCTCGTAGCCCTCCTCGCGCAGGCGCTGGTAGGGGTAGAGGACTTCCAGCGACTCCGCTGCGTCGCCGGTGACGATGAGGATCTTCGCTGTCATGTCGGTGCGCTCCTCTGTGGCCGTTGCGGGCATCCGCGTCGGACGTCGGGGGCAACGTCCCGCGCGCCGGAGTACTTGCCAAGGGCCCTCGCCGCGCGGACATCCGTCACCGTCCCGACTGCCCTTGAATACGACGATTTCACTCTCTACGCCCCTGTGCATAACGTCAAAGTTCCACCCTCTGTTTTGTACACAACCGGCTCATGACGAGCCCCCGGTGAGGAGCGATAGCCTTGTGGCGTGATCAGCGCGATATTTCGCGGGGGCATCGGCGCCCCTGCTCCGCGCCCGGCGACCACGGACGACATCCGTGACCGGGCGGCGGTCGCTGGTCCCAGGGCCTGTCCCACAGGTCCGCGCGGGCGGGACGGAGCTCACAGGGCTCCCAGGACGCCGTGCACGCCCCGGGTACCGACGCGGCAGAGAGCAGCGTCACACCCTTCGGGCGTGTCGAGAATGGCTGATAACCCACCGCTCATCTCACCTTGCGGCATAGCGTCTGAGCAGACCGGACACCCCGGGCCGTGGCGTCGAGCCGCAGGGGAAGAGACCGAACTTCCTTCTACGTCACGCAACGGCGCGCGACAGGAGCCAGAGGACAATGCAGACCAAGCTGGACGAAGCCAAGGCCGAGCTGCTCGAAAGGGCCGCCCGGGTAGCTGAGAACAGCCCGGTCGGGGGGCACCTACCGACCGGGAAGACGGACGAGAGCACCCCGGACCGGGACACCGTGCTCGCGTTCCTCCAGCGCTACTACCTGCACACCGCACCGGAGGACCTCGCCGACCGCGACCCGGTCGACGTCTTCGGCGCCGCCTACTCCCACTACCGGCTGGCCGAGACCCGACCCCAGGGCACGGCCAACGTACGGGTCCACACCCCGACGGTCGAGGAGAACGGCTGGACGTGCAGCCACACCGTCGTCGAGGTCGTCACCGACGACATGCCCTTCCTCGTCGACTCGGTGACCAACGAACTGACCCGCCAGGGCCGCGGCATCCACGTCGTGATCCACCCGCAGGTCGTCGTCCGCCGCGACCTCACCGGCAAGCTCATCGAGGTGCTCACCGCCCCGCCCGCCGGCGAGCTGCCGCACGACGCGCACACCGAGTCCTGGATCCACGTCCAGATCGACCGGGAGACCGACCGCGCCGACCTCAAGCAGATCACCGCCGACCTGCTGCGCGTCCTGTCCGACGTCCGCGAGGCCGTCGAGGACTGGGAGAAGATGCGCGACCTGGCGCTGCGGATGGCCGACGAGCTGCCCGCCGAGCCGACCGCCTCCGACCTGCCCACCAACGAGGTCGGCGAGGCCCGCGAGCTGCTGCGCTGGCTGGCCGCCGACCACTTCACCTTCCTCGGCTACCGCGAGTATCAGCTCCGTGAGGACGACTCGCTGGCCGCGGTCCCCGGCACCGGCCTCGGCATCCTGCGCTCCGACCCGCAGCACGCCGGCGAGGACCACCACCCGGTGAGCCCGTCCTTCGAGCGGCTCCCGGCCGACGCCCGCGCCAAGGCCCGCGAGCACAAGCTCCTCGTCCTCACGAAGGCCAACAGCCGCTCCACGGTGCACCGGCCGTCGTACCTGGACTACGTGGGCGTGAAGAAGTTCGACGAGAACGGCGAGGTCGTCGGCGAGCGCCGCTTCCTGGGCCTGTTCTCCTCCGCCGCCTACACCGAGTCCGTCCGCCGGGTCCCCGTGATCAGGCGCACGGTCGACGAGGTCCTGGAGGGCGCCGGCTTCTCGCCCAACAGCCACGACGGACGCGACCTGCTCCAGATCCTGGAGACGTACCCGCGCGACGAGCTGTTCCAGACCCCGGTCGACGAACTCCGCTCGATCGTCACCTCGGTGCTCTACCTCCAGGAACGCCGCCGGCTGCGCCTGTACCTGCGCCAGGACGAGTACGGCCGCTACTACTCGGCCCTCGTCTACCTCCCGCGCGACCGCTACACCACCGGCGTACGCCTCCGGATCATCGACATCCTCAAAGAGGAACTCGACGGCACCAGCGTCGACTTCACCGCCTGGAACACCGAGTCGATCCTCTCCCGGCTGCACTTCGTGGTCCGCGTCCCGCAGGGCACCGAACTGCCCGAGCTGTCCGACGCCGACAAGGACCGCATCGAGGCCCGTCTCGTGGAGGCCGCCCGCTCCTGGGCCGACGGCTTCGGCGAGGCGCTGAACGCCGAGTGCGGCGAGGAGCGCGCGGCCGAACTCCTGCGCAGCTACGGCAACGCCTTCCCCGAGGGCTACAAGGCCGACCACACCCCGCGCGCCGCCGTCGCCGACCTGGTCCACCTCGAACAGCTCACCGAGGAGCAGGCCTTCGCCCTGAGCCTCTACGAGCCGGTGGGCGCCGCCCCCGACGAGCGCCGCTTCAAGATCTACCGCAAGGGCGCCTCGGTCTCCCTCTCGGCCGTGCTGCCGGTCCTCAGCCGCCTGGGCGTCGAGGTCGTCGACGAGCGGCCGTACGAACTGCGCTGCTCGGACCGTACGTCGGCGTGGATCTACGACTTCGGGCTGCGGATGCCCAAGTCGCAGAACGGCAACGGGGACTACCTGGGCGACGACGGCCGCGAGCGGTTCCAGGAGGCGTTCGCCGCGACCTGGACCGGACAGGCCGAGAACGACGGCTTCAACGCCCTCGTGCTGAGCGCCGGCATCGACTGGCGGCAGGCGATGGTCCTGCGCGCGTACGCCAAGTACCTGCGGCAGGCCGGTTCGACCTTCAGCCAGGACTACATGGAGGACACCCTCCGCAACAACGTCCACACCACCCGGCTGCTCGTCTCCCTGTTCGAGGCGCGCATGTCGCCGGACCGGCAGCGCGCCGGGCGCGAGATCGTCGACGCCCTCCTCGAAGAGGTCGACGCGGCGCTCGACCAGGTGGCCAGCCTCGACGAGGACCGCATCCTGCGCTCCTTCCTGACCGTCATCAAGGCGACCCTGCGCACCAACTTCTTCCAGCAGGCACGCGACGGGCACGCGCACGCGTACGTCTCGATGAAGTTCGACCCGCAGGTCATCCCGGACCTGCCCGCGCCGCGCCCGGCGTACGAGATCTGGGTGTACTCGCCGCGCGTCGAGGGCGTGCACCTGCGCTTCGGCAAGGTCGCGCGCGGCGGGCTGCGCTGGTCGGACCGGCGCGAGGACTTCCGCACCGAGATCCTCGGCCTGGTCAAGGCGCAGATGGTGAAGAACACCGTCATCGTGCCGGTCGGCGCCAAGGGCGGGTTCGTCGCCAAGCAGCTGCCCGACCCGGGCGTGGACCGGGACGCGTGGCTGGCCGAGGGCATCGCCAGCTACAAGATGTTCATCTCGGCCCTCCTCGACATCACCGACAACCTGGTGGCCGGCGAGGTCGTCCCCCCGGCGGACGTCGTCCGGCACGACGAGGACGACACCTACCTGGTCGTCGCCGCCGACAAGGGCACCGCGACCTTCTCCGACATCGCCAACGGAGTCGCCGAGAGCTACGACTTCTGGCTCGGCGACGCCTTCGCCTCCGGCGGCAGCGCGGGCTACGACCACAAGAAGATGGGCATCACCGCGCGCGGGGCCTGGGAGTCCGTCAAGCGGCACTTCCGGGAGCTGGGCGTCGACACCCAGACCGAGGACTTCACGGTCGTCGGCGTCGGCGACATGTCCGGTGACGTGTTCGGCAACGGCATGCTGCTCAGCGAGCACATCCGTCTGGTCGCCGCCTTCGACCACCGGCACATCTTCCTCGACCCGACCCCGGACGCGGCCGTCTCCTACGCCGAGCGGCGCCGCATGTTCGAGCTGCCGCGCTCCAGTTGGGCCGACTACAACACCGACCTCCTGTCGGCCGGCGGCGGCGTCTTCCCCCGTACGGCCAAGGCGATCCCCGTCAACGCGCACGTCCGCGAGGCCCTGGGCATCGAGGACAAGGTCGCCAAGATGACCCCGGCCGACCTGATGCGGGCCATCCTCAAGTCGCAGGTCGACCTGCTGTGGAACGGCGGCATCGGGACGTACGTCAAGGCGAGCACCGAGTCCCACGCGGACGTCGGCGACAAGGCCAACGACGCGATCCGCGTGGACGGCGCCGACCTGCGGGTCAAGGTCGTGGGCGAGGGCGGCAACCTGGGGCTGACCCAGCTCGGCCGGATCGAGTTCGCCCAGCAGGGCGGCAAGATCAACACGGACGCGATCGACAACAGCGCGGGCGTGGACACCTCCGACCACGAGGTGAACATCAAGATCCTGCTCAACGGCCTTGTCACCGAAGGTGACATGACGGTCAAGCAGCGCAACAAGATCCTCGCCGAGATGACCGACGAGGTCGGCGCGCTCGTCCTGCGCAACAACTACGCGCAGAACACCGCGATCGCCAACGCGCTCGCGCAGTCCAAGGACATGCTCCACGCCCAGCAGCGCTTCATGCGCACCCTGGTCCGCGAGGGCCACCTCGACCGGGCCCTGGAGTTCCTGCCCACCGACCGCCAGATCCGCGAACGCCTCGCCCAGGGACAGGGGTTGACCGGTCCCGAGACGGCCGTCCTGCTGGCGTACACGAAGATCACGGTCTCGGACGAGCTGCTGCACACCACGCTCCCCGACGACCCCTACCTGCGCAGCCTGCTGCACGCCTACTTCCCGACGGCGCTGCGCGAGAAGTTCGCCGAGCAGATCGACACCCACGCGCTGCACCGCGAGATCGTCACCACGGTCCTGGTCAACGACACGGTCAACACCGGCGGTACGAGCTTCCTGCACCGCCTCCGCGAGGAGACCGGGGCGTCCCTGGAGGAGATCGTCCGGGCGCAGACCGCGGCCCGCGCGATCTTCCACGCGGCCGAGGTGTGGGACGGCGTCGAGGCCCTCGACAACACCGTCGAGGCCCCCGTCCAGACCCGCATCCGGCTGCACTCGCGCCGTCTGTGCGAGCGCGGCACCCGCTGGCTGCTCAACAACCGGCCGCAGCCGCTCCAGCTCGCCGAGACCGTCGAGTTCTTCGGCGAGCGCGTCGAGCAGGTCTGGTCCCAGCTGCCCAAGCTGCTGCGCGGCGCGGACCTGGAGTGGTACCAGCAGATCTACGACGAGCTGACCGGCGCCGGCGTCCCCGCCGAACTCGCCACCCGCGTGGCCGGCTTCTCCTCCGCCTTCCCGGCGCTCGACATCGTCTCGGTGGCCGACCGCACGGGCAAGGACCCGATGGACGTCGCCGAGGTCTACTACGACCTCGCCGACCGCCTGCACATCACCCAGCTCATGGACCGCATCATCGAGCTGCCCCGCGCGGACCGCTGGCAGTCCATGGCCCGCGCCTCCATCCGCGAGGACCTGTACGCGGCGCACGCGGCCCTGACCGCCGACATCCTCTCGGCGGGCAACGGCACCTCGACCCCCGAGCAGCGCTTCAAGGCCTGGGAGGCGAAGAACACCGCCCTCCTCGGCCGCGCCCGCACCACCCTGGACGAGATCCAGGGCTCCGAGATGTTCGACCTCGCCAACCTGTCCGTGGCGATGCGCACCATGCGCACCCTCCTGCGGACACACTCGTAGTCCCTACGACAGTCCGTTCGTAGTCCCTACGACGGCACAGGCGCCCCGGGCCGCAGTGGCTCGGGGCGCCTTTTCATGGGGTGCCTTAGGGGTAATCAGGAGATCCGCTTACCCGGCCCCGCTAAGCATGATGAGGTGACTCCGAACCTCACCGAGGAGCGCGTGACCGCGCCCGTCCGGCCGGTGCCCAAGGTCGTCCTGGAAGTCGTGAAATTCGGGATCGTCGGCGGCAGCGGCGTCTTCGTCAACTTCGCGGTCTTCAACGCCCTGCTGCACGGCCTGCGCTGGCCCGCCATGCTCGCGACGGTCCTGGCCAGCTGCGTCGCGATGGGCGCCAACTACCTCGGCTTCCGCTACTACACCTACCGCGACCGCGACGCCCCCGACGCCCGCCGCATCGCCCTGTTCTTCGTCTTCAGCGGCATCGGCGTCCTCATGGAGAGCGGCCTCTTCTACGTCGGCTACCACGGACTGGGCCTCCACGGTCCGCTGGAGGCGAATCTCGTGAAGGCCCTGTCGATCGTGCTCGCGTCGGCGTTCCGCTTCCTGGTCTACCGCACCTGGGTGTTCCAGGACGACGACCTTCAGATGGACGCTCGGAAGTACTCCTAGACGCTCCTAGGCGGCCGGCTCCTTGGGCTTGTCGGCGCCGCCCGTGAAGTTCTCGTAGGCCTCCAGGACGTGCTCCGTCGGCCCGTCCATCCGCAGCTCGCCGCGCTCCAGCCACAGCACGCGGTCGCAGGTGTCGCGGATCGACTTGTTGTTGTGGCTGACCAGGAACACCGTGCCCGCGTGCTGCCGCAGCTCGCGGATCCGCTCCTCGGAGCGCCGCTGGAACGACCGGTCGCCCGTCGCCAGCGCCTCGTCGATCAGCAGGACGTCGTGGTCCTTGGCGGCGGCGATGGAGAACCGCAGCCGGGCGCCCATGCCGGAGGAGTACGTCCGCATGGGGAGCGTGATGAAGTCGCCCTTCTCGTTGATCCCGGAGAAGTCGACGATGCCCTGGTAGCGCTCCTTGACCTGCTCGCGGGACATGCCCATGGCCAGGCCGCCGAGGTAGACGTTGCGCTCGCCGGTCAGGTCGCCCATCAGCGCCGCGTTGACGCCCAGGAGGGAGGGCTGGCCGTGGGTGTAGATACGGCCGTTCTCGACCGGGAGCAGGCCCGCGACCGCCTTGAGCAGCGTGGACTTGCCGGAGCCGTTGGTGCCGATGAGCCCGATCGCCTCGCCCTTGTAGGCGACGAAGGACACCTTCTTGACCGCGTGCACCGTGCGCACGCCCGCCGCCTTCTCGGCCTTCTCGCGGCGCAGCATGCGGTTGAGGGCGGCGGTCGCGGAGCCGCGTCCGGCGCCGGTCCCGTTGACCCGGTAGATGATGTCGACGCCGTCGCAGACGACGGTCGGGATCGTGCTGTCGGCGGCCACGCGGGTCCGCTCGGTGGTGTACTCGATGGTCTGCTCAGCCACGGCCGTACGTCTCCTCAGCCTTCCAGAAGTAGATGAAGCCGCCGACGCCGGCGATCAGCGCCCAGCCCGTCGCCGCCGCCCACACGTGCGGGGGGAGCTGGCTGGAGTGGAAGCTGTCGATCAGCGCGTAGCGCATGAGGTCGATGTAGACGGCCGCCGGGTTGGTCTCCAGGGCGACCACCACCAGGTGCGGCAGGTCGTCGGCCTTGGTCAGCTTGTCGATGCTCCACATGACACCGGACAGGTACATCCAGGTGCGCAGGATGAACGGCATCAGCTGGGCGATGTCCGGAGTCTTCGCGCCCATCCGCGCCATGACCATCGAGACGCCCGCGTTGAACGTGAACTGGAGGAACAGCGCGGGGACCACGAGCAGCCAGGAGACGCTGATCGGCACGCCGAAGCAGATCAGGATGACGATGAGGGCCGCCATCGAGAACAGCAGCTGCTGGAGCTGCTGCAACGCGAACGAGATCGGCAGCGCGGCCCGCGGGAAGTGCAGCGCCCGGACCAGGCCGAGGTTGCCGGAGATCGCCCGGGTGCCCGCCATGATCGAGCTCTGCGTGAACGTCCAGATGAACACGCCCGTCACCAGGAACGGGATGTAGTCCGGCACGTGCTTCTTGGTGCCCAGCAGCACACCGAAGATGAAGTAGTACACCGCCGCGTTCAACAGCGGCGTCATCACCTGCCAGACCTGGCCCAGCTTCGCCTGGCTGTACTGCGCGGTCAGCTTGGCGGTGGCGAACGCGGTGATGAAGTGGCGCCGCTCCCACAACTGCCGGACGTATTCGGGCAGGGAGGGGCGGGCGCCGCTGACCGTGAGGCCGTGGCGGGCGGCGAGTGCCGCGAGGTCGTCTTCGTCGGCCGGGGCCGGCGAATGGGGCGGTGTGTGGAGGACCTGGCTCACATCCGCTGCTTTCGCTCGGGGGGAGGGGGTGCGTGCGTCCGGCTGCCGTGTTCCGTTGCCCGGCGTTTCCTTACGCTTCTCTTTACATTCTCTTACGTCGGGACGGGACCGTATCGTCGCAACGTGAGCGTAGGCCGATTTGGCGTCGGAACGCAACCGTTTCGTCGTGACGGATGTGATCGGGCCGTTAGCGTCGCCGGGTTTGCGTCGGGACGGGTCCGGTGCGTCGGTACGTGCCGGACCGGACGGGTCCGTTTCGTCGCGACGCGCCCCACCCGCGTCGGAACGCAACCGTTTCGTCGCAACGCCCCTATGCTTGAGCTATGACGACGAACGCCGACGAGCCCCAGACACGTCAGCGCCGCCGCACCCCCGCCGGTGCGGCCGTACTCCGCGAGGATGTGACCGAAGCCATCCGGGCGGCGGTCTTCGAGGAGCTGGCGGCGGTCGGGTATGCCCGGATGTCGATCGAGGGGATCGCGCGCCGCGCGGGGGTGGGCAAGACGGCGGTGTACCGCCGCTGGCGTTCCAAGCTGCACCTGGTGCTCGACGTCGTGTCGGCGATCGCGGTGATGGGGCTGCCAACGCCGGACACCGGTTCCCTGGAGGGCGACCTCCGGATGCTGTACGAGGTCACGTCACGCGCTCTCCGGCACCCCGTCGCCTCGCAGATCATCCCGGACCTCCAGGCCGAGGCGGCCCGGAACCCGGAGATCGCCGACGCGATGCAGAAGGCGCTGCGCGAGGGCCAGGAGGGCGTGGCCAGCAAGATCCTCGCGGCGGCGGAACACCGTGGGGAGATCCGCCCCGGCATGGACGAGGACCTGGCGCTGGACCTCATCTCCGGCCCCCTGTACTGGCGTGCCGTGGTGATCCGCAGCCCGAAGCTCCCGAAGGGCTACCTGGGGGCGCTGGCCCGCGCCACCACGGAGGGGCTGAAGGCGCTGTAGGGCGCGACCGGCCCGGCGGGCCCGAGGCGGTGCGGGCCCGCCGCGACCGGTCCGGCGGATCACTCGCCCTCTCGGTCCAACCGTCTTGCCAGATGGCTCAGTTCGGGCGCTCGCAGCACCCGCCCGCCGAACCCCGGCAGGGGTACGTGCAGGACCTCGCTCCAACGCTCGGGGATCGCCCCGCTCCCGTACACCGCCCCGGCGAGTCCGCCCGTGACGGCGGCGACGGTGTCCGTGTCGCCACCGAGGTCGATCGCGGCGCGCACGGCGTCCTCATAAGAGGAGGTCGCCCGCAGGGCCCAGACGGCGGAGCCCAGGCAGGGCCAGACGGCGCCGTTGAACTCCGTCGCCAGGTCGGGATGCCAGCCGGGGGAGAGGACGGTCGCGTACCGCTCGCGGTGGCCGGGGTGGACGTACCCGAGGGTCTCCTCGACGGCGTCGAGCGGATCGTGGCCCTCCAGGGCTACGCGCACCAACTCGTGGAGGACGGCGGTGCCTTCCCAGGCCGCGCGGTCCCCGTGGGTGAGGGCGGAGATGTGGCGGGCCGCGTCCATCGTGGCGTCCCGTCCCGCGCGCGAGAAGTACACGGCGGACGGCGCGGCGCGCATCAACGCACCGTTCCCGGCGCCCCGTTGACTGGTCTGGAAGTGCAGGGCGGCGGCCAGGTCCCAGGGGTCGCCGCCGCTCAGCACGGCCTCGGTCTGGAGGCCGATGTCCTTCGGGTCGGCGGTCGCCCAGCGCCGGAACCGCCCGAACATGTCCGGGAGTCGGAGTCCGCCGCACTCCAGCAGCGACTCCGCGACGAGTACGGCCATCTGCGTGTCGTCGGTGGCCTCGCCCGGGTCCCAGCCTCCGCCCCCGCACATCTCGCCGCCGTCGCCGGGCGCCGGGAACCGGGTCGAGAAGGCTCCTTCGGGGCCGAACTCGAAGGGGGCGCCCAGCGCGTCGCCCACGGCGGAGCCGAGGACCGTGCCCACGGCGCGTTCCGTCCTGGAGCGGGTGTGCATCAGGACCGCGCGGCCCCCGGGTGCAGCCGCAGCCACCCCTCCCAGGCCGACGCGATCATGTCCTGGACGTCGTGCTTGGCCTTCCAGCCCAGTTCGGTGGTGATGCGGTCGGCGGAGGCGACGACGCGGGCCGGGTCGCCGGGGCGGCGGGGATGGACGGTCGGGGGACGGTCGTAGCCGGTGATCGCGTTGATGCGGTCGATCATCTCGCGGACCGAAACGCCTTCCCCGCTGCCGATGTTGAGGGTCAGGGCGCGGCCGGGGGAGGCCTGGAGGGCGCGGGCCGCGGCGACGTGGGCCTCGGCCAGGTCGACGACGTGGATGTAGTCGCGGACGCAGGTGCCGTCCGGGGTGGCGTAGTCGTCGCCGAAGATGCGCGGGGGCGCGTTCTCGGTCAGCCGCTCGAAGACCATGGGGACGAGGTTGAAGACGCCGATGTCGGCGAGTTCGGGGGCGGCGGCCCCGGCCACGTTGAAGTAGCGCAGGGACGCCGTGGAGAGCCCGGTTGCGCGGCCCGTGGCGCGGACCAGCCACTCACCCGCGAGCTTCGTCTCGCCGTACGGCGACATCGGCACGCACGGCGTCTCCTCGGTGACGAGTTCCACGTCCGGCATGCCGTAGACGGCCGCCGAGGACGAGAACACGAAGGAGGGGACGCCGGCCGTGGTCACCGCCTCCAGGAGGACGCGCAGGCCCTCGACGTTCTCCCGGTAGTAGTGCAGTGGCCGGTCGACCGACTCGCCGATCTGCTTCTTCGCCGCCAGGTGGACGACTCCGGTGACGTCCTGGTCGGCGAGGGTGCGGGCCACGAGCTCCGCGTCCAGGGTCGAGCCCCGCACCAGGGGGACGTCGTCGGGCACACGGGCGGGGACGCCGGTGGACAGGTCGTCGTAGACGACCACCTGTTCGCCCGCCTCGGTCATCGCCCTCACGACGTGTGCCCCGATGTAGCCCGCTCCGCCGGTGATCAGCCAGGTCATGTGCCGCCGTCCCCTCCGTCACTCGATCCGTGGAGGCGCGTCCCTCACGCTCCCCGGGCCTCAGTCAATCAGGCGCCGGAGTGTGCCGCGGTCAACCGCTGGGACTCCTCGTGCGGGCCGGCGGGCCGCACGCGCGCGTGCGGGGTCGCCGGGACCTGCCTCGACGACCGCCACAGACGGACGAAGGAGAGGACGGCCGCGGCGGCCAGCAGACCGTTGCGCGCGACCATCAGGGCGCAGCCCGTCCACGTGCTGTGGATGACATCGCCGTACAGGGCGGGGAACTCGACGGAGCTGATCGCGGTCGCCGCCACGATCAGCGCGGCCACCGGGCGCTGCACGGTGCGCCGGGAGGTCAGACAGACGGCGGCGAGGCCGAGCAGCCAGATCATGTACTGGGGGCTGATCACCCGGCTGGTCACGGTGAACAGCAGGACGGCGCTCAGCGCGGCGTCGTAGGGCGTCGCCTCGGTCCAGCGGCGGGCCCGGACCCGCCACAGCAGCAGGATGCCGAAGGCGACCGCCGTGAGCGCGAGGGAGGCGTCGGCGACGGCGGTGACGTGCGGTCCCGTGAACTCCATCGCGCCGTACTGGTAGCGCGCCCGGCCCGGCCAGCCGACGTGGGTCGCCAGACCGAGGAGCGTGCCGCCCAGTGACTCGATCTGTACGCCCCTGCCGCCCTGTTGGCGCAAGAAGGCGAAAGGATTGTTGAACAAGGCCACGAGCATCATGAGCGACAAGACCCCGGTCCCCACCGCCCACGACCACACCGACCGCGTCGCCCGCCCCCGCGGCACCCCCAGCAGCACCAGCGCCGGCCACACCTTCACCAGCGCGCCCAGCGCCGCGAACGCCCCGCACGCGCGCGGGGAGCGCGACAACGTCAACAGGGAGATGACGGCGAACGCCGTGACCTGCACGTCGTAGCGGACCAGCGGCATGTGCAGGAGGAGGGGGAGGCAGGTGATCCAGTAGGCGGCGCCGCGCAGGCTGTGGCCGGGGCGGGTGCCCGCGCGGGCCAGGACCGCGGTGATCAGCGCGTCGGTGGCGACGGTGAAGGCGACGAACGCCTGGAAGTACGTCAGGCCCGGCAGCAGCGCCGGCGCCAGCAGGACCGGTCCCGCCCCCGGCGGGTACTGCCACAGGTGGTCGTGGGCCGGGAACGCGCCCTGCGACAGGACCCCGTACCAGTGGTAGTAGAGGCGCCACACCTCCCGGGCGACCGCGCCCCGGCCGAGCAGGGGCAGGCCGTTGTACGCGAGGAGCAGCAGCATCCCGGCGCGGGTGGCGAGCCAGGCGAGCGTGAGGACGAGGAGGCGGTGTCTGCGGGCGGCGTTCATCAAGGCGGATCGTAAGCCGGGTGAATGCCGCATGAATGCTAATACACCGTCAATCGTTGGTAAGAGCCCGCTTACAGTACAAAATCGGCCACGTGGAGAGCCAAGGTGAGGGCGAGTACGGGCACGGGCGACGGACGCGTACGGAGGCCGTGGCCGTCGTCGTGCCGGTGGGCGTCATGCTCGCGATGGGGCTGTGGGGGCTCGACCGCGGCGGGATGTGGGGCGACGAGAGCGTCACGTTCCTCGTGGGCCGGCGCACGGTGCCGCAGATCTGGCGGCTGCTGCACGGCGTGGACGCGGTGCACGGCCTGTACTACCTCCTCATGCACGCCGTCCTCGCCGTCCACCCCGGCGAGGTGGTCCTCCGCCTGCCGTCGGTGTGCGGCGCGGCGGCGACGGCCGGCCTGGTCGCGGCCCTCGGGGTCCGACTGGCCCGTCCCCGGGTCGGCCTCTGGGCCGGTCTGCTCTACGCGATCACCCCGCTGACCGGCCACTACGCCCAGGAGGGCCGGTCCTACGCCCTCGTCGCGGCCGGAGTCGCCGGGGCGACGCTGCTCCTCCTGCGGGCGCTGGAAGGGCGGTCCTGGTGGCCGTACGGCGCCGTCCTCGCCGTGACCTTTCTGCTGCACGAGTTCTCCGTACTGGTCCTCTGCGCGCACGCGCTGACCCTGGCGGCGGCGCGGGTGCCCAGGGCGGTGTGGGCCGGCTGGGCGCGTGCGGCGGGCGTGGCGGGGGCGGTCCTGCTGCCGTTGGCGTGGGTGTCCCAGCGGCAGTCGGGGCAGGTGGCGTGGCTGCGGGTGCCGGACCGGGACACCACCGAGCGGCTGGCCCGCGGTTTCCTCTCCGTCACCCCGACCGGGGCCGTCTTCTGGACCTCGGTCCTGCTGATCCTGCTGGGCCTCGGCGCGGGACGGCTCGCGTCGGTCGCGCTGCCGCTGCTGGTGGTGCCGCCGGTGATCCTGCTGACGGTCTCGCAGTTCCGGCCGCTGTTCCACGAGCGGTATGTGCTGTACGCGCTGGCGGGGGCGCCGCTGCTGGTGGCGGCGGGGGCGAACTGGCTGGTGGGGATGGTGGGACGGCTGTGGCGGGCGAGTCTCCCGCGTCCGGAGCCCGCGCACGGGGCGGACCGAGCGGCGGTGATCGAACGCCGTCCCCAACTGGTCGGCGCCGCTGCCGCGAGCGGCCACCACTCCGGAACCGCGACTCGCCCACCGCTGCCTGGATTCGACCACGCGCCGGGAGCCGAGGCCCGTCCCCCGATGACCGGAACTGATCGCGCGCCCGGAACCGCCCCTTACCGACCGCTGACCGGAATCGACCGCACGCCCGAAACGGCGGCCCGTCCCCCGATGACCGGAACTGATCGCGCGCCCGGAACCACCTCTTACCGACCGCTGACCGGATTCGACCGCACGCCGGAAGCCGCAGGCCTCTCACCGAACCCCCTCCCAAGCCGCCTTCCGACCCCCCACCCCCCGAAACCTCCCGCCCGCACCCCCCACCCCCCGAAACCCCTCGCCCGCACCCCCCACCTCGTCACCCTCGCCGGCGTCCTCGCCCTGGCCGTCCCCTTCCTCCACGGTCTTCCCGCCTACCGTGGCGACCGTCTGGCGGCTCACCGTCCCGAGAATCTCGCCGAGGTCTCCGCGCTGGCCGGTCGTGAGCTGCGGCCCGGGGATCCCGTGCTCTTCCTGCCGTCGTTCTGGCGGGTGACGGAGTTGGCGTATCCGGGGCCGTTCGCCGGGGCGCGGGACCTGGCGCTGGCGGAGTCGGGGGCGCGGTCCGGGACGCTGAGCGGGCGCGAGGTGGCGCCGGCGGAGCTGGCGGCGAGGCTCGCCGGGGTGGACCGGGTGTGGATCGTCGCGCAGTCGAATCTGCTGCCGTCCCGCTGGGTGCCCGGGGACCCGGTCGACCGGGTCAAACTCACCGTCGTGGACGGGGAGTTCGCGCGTCGGCGGCAGTACGTCAGCGGGCGCGTGAAGCTCGCCCTCTACATCCGCCGCATGCCTCCGCAGGACATGGCCGCGGCTGTCCCGGGGCGCGGGGTCACGCCTCTTCCAGCGCCGCCGAGTCCAGCGCCCCGGTGAGTTCGTCGAGCTGTGACCGCAGCGCGCGGATCTCGTCGACGCCGAAGCCGGTCGCGCCGAGGATGCGGCGCGGTACGTCGAGGGCGCGCTCGCGCAGGGCGAGGCCCTCGTCCGTGAGCCGTACCTCCACCGAGCGCTCGTCGCGGGCGCTGCGCTCACGCCGTACCAGACCGGCCGTCTCCAGGCGCTTGAGCAGCGGGGACAGGGTGCCGGAGTCGAGCCGCAGGTGTTCGCCGAGCTTCTTGACGGGCAGTTCGCCGTGCTCCCACAGCACCAGCATCACCAGGTACTGCGGGTAGGTGAGCCCGAGATCCTTGAGGAGCACGCGGTAGACCCCGCCGAAGGCGCGGGACGCGGCGTTCAGGGAGAAGCAGATCTGCTGGTCGAGGCGGAGCCAGTCGGTGGTGGGGGAGCCGGCGGGAGTGGTGGTCATGCTCCCAGGATAGCGCGAGCGGGCCATTTAGTTGTGCACAATTGAATTGTGTGCTCTAATTATCGCCGTGAGGCGGTCCGGACACCCGGGCCGGTCACCCCCGCACAGACTTCCGAGAGGGATGGTTTCCATGGACGCGATCTACACCGCCGTAGCCACCGCCACCCACGGCCGTGACGGCCGCGCGGTCAGCAACGACGGCAAGATCGACCTTCAGCTCGGCATTCCGGTCGAGATGGGCGGCAACGGCCAGGGCACCAACCCTGAGCAGCTGTTCGCCGCCGGTTACGCCGCCTGTTTCGGCAGCGCCCTCGGTCTCGTCGGCCGGCAGGCGAAGGTCGACGTCACCGACGCGGCCGTGACCGCCGAGGTCGGCATCGGCAAGCAGGGCGAGGGCTTCGGCCTCAAGGTCACCCTGCGCGTCGAGCTCCCCGACACCGTGGACGAGGCGACCGGCCGCAAGCTGGTCGAGACCGCCCACCAGGTCTGCCCCTACTCGAACGCGACCCGCGGCAACATCGAGGTCGACCTCGTCATCGAGTAGTCGTTACGGTACGAAGCTTCCGCGACCCCGGCGACGAGCCCTGATCACCTCGTCGCCGGGGTCGACCGCGTCAGCGCACCGGCTGGGCCCGTTCCCCGAGCCCCTGGCCGGGCAGCGGCACCGGGGCGGCGACCGCCTTCCCCCGCACCACGCTCTCCAGCAGCAACGGCACCCCCACCACCGGGAGCAGCCACACCAGCACGACCAACCGCCCGCCCCACACACTGATGTCGGGATGCGCGGCCTGGGTGAGGACCCCGGTGAACGCGGCCCCGATGGCGAACGCCCCGAACACCGGCCGCCGCAGCGCACCCCACAGACCGGCGCCGAGCGCCGCCGCGAGCACCGGCTGCCACAGCTGCTGCCGGGTCCACTCCAGCCAGAAGTTCGCCTCCAGATGCAGGAATTCGGGCCACAGCCGGGCGCGGTCGGGGCGCGCGTAGTGATCGGTCAACAGGTCCTGGAGGCTGTCGGTCTGCGACGGGTAGTGCAGAACTCCCGCCACCAGCAGGGTTCCTACGGCCGCCGCCGCGCCGAGCCCCGAGACCACCGCCCACTCCCGCCGCCGCTCCCGCCGCCGTACGGCGACCAGCGCGCCCGCACCGGCCAGGCACAGCCCGAGGAACAGGGCCTGCGAGTGCTTGACCGTGAAGAGCAGCAGCAACGAGCCGCCGACCAGGGTGAGTCCGGCACGTGTACGGCGTTCCGTCGACACCAGCGCGCAGCCCCACAGGGCGGCCAGTGTCAGCGCCATCATCAGGCCCTCGGTCATCGGGCGCATCGCGGTCGTCCCGCACGGCAGGACGTAGTAGAGGGCCTGTCCGGTCAGCGCGATCGGCACCGACACGGACAGCGTGCGCAGGATCAGGAACACGAGGATCCCGCCCGCCACGGTCAGGACGACACTCGACGTCCACAGCCCCCACACCGGCCCGAGCAGCGTGACGAACGGCACCAGGAACACCGGGTAGCCGGGCCGCACTTCGAAGATGCTCATGAACCGCTCGGGCATGAACGGCGTGATGAACCCACCGCTGTTCCCGGCCCGCAGCTGCGCGTCCACCACCCGCCACTGGTCGGCCCGGCACTTCTTCGCGACCCGCGCGGCCGGGTCCTTGCCGTGGAAGGCCAGCACGTCGACGCTCTGGTCGCGCCGCGCCGTCTCGCCCCTGCTCGCGCAGTAGTAGTCGATGGTGACGGTCGCCGCCTCGTGCTTGCTCGCCCCGCTCAGACTCAGCGCGTACGAAAGGTAGTTCTTGGTGTCGGGGGTGTCCCGGCCGGTGACGTTGGCGAGTTGGAGCACCGCGAACACGGCGGCCAGCAGCAGCACCCACGTGCGGGGCCTCATGAGGACGCCAACTGGTCGTGAACGGCGGCGGGGGCGGGCACGCGCGGCGCGGATCCGTCCGCCGGCCGCCAGTCGTCCTCGCCCAGCAGCAGGGTCCGTACGACCCGCTCGGCGGCCCTCCCGTCGTCGAACTCGCAGTAGCGCGACCGGAATTCGCCCCGCAGCCGGGCCGAGTCCTCGTCCCGCCAGGCGCCCGACGCGAACAGCCACGCCAACTCCCGGTAGGAACCGGACACATGGCCCGGTGGCGCGGCGGTGACGTCGAAGTAGGTGCCCCGGCTCGCCGCGTACGCCTCCCGGTCGTCGGTGTGCAGGACGATCGGCCGGTCGAGGTTGGCGTAGTCGAACATCAGGGCCGAGTAGTCGGTGACCAGCGCGTCGGAGGCCAGCATGACGTCCTCCACGGACGGTTCGTCGGTCGCGTCGACCAGGACACCCCGCCGGTGCAGATCCGCGAGCCCCATGCCCCGCGCGGGCCCGGTCGACAGCGACGGATGCAGCCGTACGACGAGGGTGTGCGCCGGGCCGAGATCCTCCGCGAAGCGGGCCAGGTCGACGCGGTCGACGTGGCCGCTGCGCACGTACTCGCGGCGGGTCGGCGCGTACAGCACGACGGTGTGGTCGGCGGGGATGCCGAGCCGCTCCCGAACGGCCTTCTGTCCTTGGGCAGTTGCTCCGACGAGGACGTCGTTGCGCGGGCTGCCCGTCCGCGCCGAGGCGAAGTGGCACGGATACGCCCGCTCCCACACCAGCTCCGAATGCCGGTTGGCGACCAGGCTGTGGTCCCAGCGGTCGGCGCGGCGCAGCATCTGCGGCACGTCGACGCCGTAGCGGGCACCGGGCTTGTCCAGCAGGTCGGCCGCCATGTGCTTGAGCGGGGTGCCCTGGTGGGTGTGGATGTGGACGCTGCCGGGGCGTTTGGTCAGGGTGCCGGGCCAGTTGACGTTGTTCACGAAGTACTGGGCCCGCGCGGTGACTTGGTGATAGCGCGGGGTGTTGAGGAGCACGTGCTCGACGTCCGGCGGCAGCAGCGCGGCCTGTTCGGCGTCCTGGACGACCCACACGCCCCGCAGGTGCGGGGCGATCTCCCGCGCCTTGAAGTACACGGCCGCCGGGTCGCCGAGGACCCCGCGGTGCGAGAACGCCGAGTACACGACGAGGCCGGGGTCGAGCGGCCTGCGGGCGTGCAGCGCGCCCCAGCCGCCCTTGACCCGCCCGGCCGCCGCCCGGCGCGCCTGCGACGCCCGCCGTCCGAGCAGCCGGCCGGCGCCCGCCGCCTGCCGCCGGACCAGGTACCGGGCGTAACTCCCTTCCAGGACCCGGACTTCGGGGTCCACCGGCCCGCCCGCCGGCTTGTGCTTGGCGAACAGTTCGGCCGTGCGGCGGAAGAACTCCGCCTTGTCGGACGGGGGCAGCCGGTCCGGTTTGCCGAGGATGTCGAGACAGTGCTCGCCCATCTTGCGGTGCAGATAGGGGCGCCAACTCGCCAGCTCCGGGCGGGAGTCGACGAACGCGAAGACCCGCTCGTACTGGTCGTGGACGTCGAAGTGCTTGCGGCTGGTGGTGGACAGGATGTTGCCCTGCCGCCGCTGCCGGTAGTTGAGGCAGATCCGGTCGAGGGTGGCGATCCGCTCGGCGCTGAGCAGCACCGGGAACGTCCAGGGCGTGTCCTCGTAGTAGCCCGGCGGGAACTCGAAGGCGTGCTTGTGCACGAACTCCCGCCGGTACACCTTGTTCCACACGACCATCAACAGGTCGAGGATCTCCGGGTGTTCGGCGACCGTGAAGGTGTCGTCGACCTCGGTCAGGACGTGCGCGAGGACGTTGCGGCGGGTGCCGCCCCACCAGTAGGCGCGGGCGTAGTCGAAGACCAGGACGTCCGGGTCGCCGCTCGCGTCGAGCCGGTCGGCCATCGCGCGCAGGGCGCCCGGGGTGAGGGTGTCGTCGCTGTCGAGGAAGAACAGGAAGTCGCCGGTGGCCAGGGGCATTCCGGCGTTGCGGGCACGGCCGAGGCCGACGTTCTCCGGTAGGTGCAGCACCTGTACGCGCGGGTCGCGGGCCGCGTACTCGTCGAGGATCGCGCCGCAGCCGTCCGGCGAGCGGTCGTCCACGGCGATCACCTCGATGTCCCGGTAGGACTGCTCCAGGACCGAGTCGAGGCACTCGCGCAGAAAGCCCTGCACCTTGAAGACGGGGACGATGACGCTGAAGCGGGGCACTTCGGGTTCAGCTCCTTACGAGGGTGGCGGCGGGGGCCGGGACGCGCTCCGTGAGCGGGACCACGGGCGGGAGGGCCTCCGGCGGCTCACCGAGGAACACCCGCCGTACGACCCGCTCGGCGGCCAGCCCGTCGTCGAACTCGCAGAACCGGGACCGGAATTCGGCCCGCAGGGCACGGGACCGGGCCCCCGCGTACGAGCCGTCGCGGAACACCTGGGCCAGCTCCTCGGGCGTGCGGGTCACCGGGCCCGGCGGGGTGGCCATGAGGTCGAAGTAGACGCCCCGGGTCTCGCGGTAGACGTCCCAGTCGTCGGCGTACACGACGATCGGCCGGTCGAGGTTGGCGTAGTCGAACATGATCGACGAGTAGTCGGTGACCAGCGCGTCGGCGGCCAGGCACACGTCCTCGGAGGAGCGGTGCCCGGTCACGTCGATGATCCGGCCGGAGCTTCCCGCCCGGCCCTGGTCGTAGAAGTAGTGGGCGCGCAGCAGCACGACCACGTCCTCGCCGGCCGCCGCGCAGAAGGCCTCCAGGTCGAGCCCGGTGTCGAAACCTGTCCGGTAGTCGCGGTGGGTGGGCGCGTACAGGACGGCCGTCTTTCCCTCCGGGACCCCCAACTCCCGGCGCACGCGCGCCACTTCGTCGGCGGTCGCCGTGCAGTACACGTCGTTGCGCGGATAGCCGTACTCCAGCGCCTCGTAGGAGCCCGGGAAGGCGCGCTCCCACATCTGGGTGGAGTGCCGGTTGGAGGAGAGGTTGTAGTCCCAACGGTCCACCCGGCCAAGGAGCTTGGCGAAGCTGCCGGTCGCGGCGGCCACCACCGGGTACGTCGACTGGTCGACGCCCATCTTCTTCAGCGGGGTCCCGTGCTGGGTCTGGACGTGCACGCTGCCGGGCCGCTTGACGACGCCCTCCGCGAAGTTGGCGTTGTTCACCAGATACGTGGCCCGTGCCAGCACCTGCCAGTACTTCCGGCTGCCGATGACGGCGTGCTCGACACCCTTCGGCAGGGCGTCCACCGCGTCCGGCTCCACCAGGAACACCGAGCGGATGTGCGGGGCGAGTTCGGCGGCCTTGGCGTGGATCGCGGCCGGGCTGCACGCGTAGCCACGGCCCCAATAGGCGCAGTAGACCGCCAGGTCGGGGTCGAGGGGGCGGCGCAGGTCGCGGGCGTAGCGCAGCCGGGTACGGAGCATCCGGGGGCGCGGAATCCGTTCGGCGGTCCCGGAGGCCGAGCGGTTGGCGCCGCGCAGCGCCCGGAACGCCGAGTACGCGCCCGACGCCAGCAGCCGGTGCTGCACGCCCACACTCCCGCCCGGGGCGCGGAAACCGGCGGGCCGGTGCGCGCGGTACAGCCGCCCGGCCCGCCGGAAGAAGGCGCGGCGCCCGGCGGGAAGGCGTTCGGGGCGGGAGGCCGTCTTCAGCACCACCGCGAAGAGCTGCTCGAACAGGGCCTCGGACAAAGGGCTGTCGGCGGCCCGGGCCAGCACCATGTCGACCTGGTCGAGGAGTTGGTGGTGGTGCGCGCCCGGCAGGTTGAGCCGGCTGCCCTGTCTGCGCAGCAGATGCCGTACGACGACGGAGCGCAGGACCGCGACCCGCTCGGCGGCGACGGTGACCAGGCCGCCCCAGCCGAGGTCGGTGAACGGGCCCTCGGGGAAGGCGAGTCGGTGCTCGCCGAGGAACGCGCGGCGGTAGGCGGCGCTCCACGCCGGGAGCTGGACGCCCGTCAACCGCGGTGCCTGGGACGGGGAGAAGACACCGGGCGGGCTCTGCGCGAGCAGCGGCGCCGCCGGGTTGGTGGCCTCGCCCTCCCACCACGGGGTGCGCTCGTGCTCGAAGTACAGGACGTCGACGTCACCGGTGCTGGTGAGGCGGGCGTCCAGCGCGGCCAGCGCGCCCGGGGCCAGGGTGTCGTCGCCGTCCAGGAACAGGACGTAGGCGCCGGTCGCCGTCCGCAGGCCGGTGTTGCGTGCCCCGCTCAGGCCCGCCGAGGGTGGTGAGTGGACCGGGGCCACCCGGGAGTCCCGTCCGGCGTGGGCGTCGGCGACGTCCGCTGCCGGGGAGTCGGGGGCGTCGCAGACCGGGATCAGCTCGAAGTCGCCGTAGGACTGCGCGAGGACCGAGTCCAGGGCCTGGGAGAGCCGGCCGGCGACCCCGTGGGACGGGACGATGATGCTGAAGCGGGGCATTCTGTTCTTTCTCCAGTGGTCCGGAGGGGAGCTGTCCGGGTCAGTGCGCGCGGCGGCCGGGGCGCCCGGTGGGACGCCAGGTGGACGGCCTGGTCGGGGTGGGCCGCGAGGGGCTTGAGGGCATGTGAACTCCCCTGTGTGGGAACGGCGTTCAGAGGCGGTCGGTGACGGGTCGGGACGCGGTGGGCTGCGGCACGGTGGCGAGCGGGGGGCGCGTGAGGCTCGCGGCGGCCGACGGCACCGGGTGGCGCTCGGCGAGCGGGACGACCGGCGGCAGCTCCCGCTCGCCCAACACGATGTGGCGTACGACCCGTTCGGCGGCGCGGCCGTCGTCGTAGGGGCAGAAGCGCTCGCGGAACGCGGCGCGCAGCTGGGCCGAGCGGGAGCCGCGCCAGTGGTCGGTCGCGAAGATGTCGATCAGTTCGTCCTCGCTGCGCGCGACCGCGCCCGGCGGGAAGGCCCGCAGGTCGAAGTAGGTGCCGCGGGCCGCCTCGTAGGCCTCCCAGTCGTCGGCGTGGATGACGATCGGGCGGTCGAGGTTGGCGTAGTCGAACATCAGGGACGAGTAGTCGGTGACCAGCGCGTCCGAGGCCAGGCAGAGCGATTCGACGCTGGGGTGGTCGGTGACGTCGATGATCCGGCCGGACGCGGAGGCGGCGAGCGGGCCCTCGTGCCAGTAGTGGGCGCGGGCCAGCACGACGAAGCGCGGGCCGAGGCGGCGCAGGACCCGGTCGAGGTCGAGGTGGGCGCGCTGGACGCGGCGGTAGTCGCGGTGGGTCGGCGCGTAGAGCAGCGCGACGGCGTCCCGGGGGATGCCGAGGGACTCGCGCAGCCGGTCCACGTCGGCCGAAGTCGCCTGCTGGAACACGTCGTTGCGGGGATAGCCGTAGGCGAGCGTGGTGTAGCTGCCGGGGTAGACCCGCTCCCAGGTCAGGGTGGTGTGGCGGTTGGGGGACAGGACGTGGTCCCACTTGTCGACGCCCTTGAGGAGTTCGCCGAAGTCCATGTCCCGTGCCGCGGCCGGGCGTTCCTGGAGGTCGAGGCCCATGTGCTTGAGGGGGGTGCCGTGTTGGGTCTGGATGAGTACCTGGCCGGGGCGCTTGACCAGCCGGCGGTCGAAGTTGACGTTGTTCACCAGGTACTTGGAGCGGGCCAGCGCCGTCCAGTAGGCGACCGTGTTCGGGCGCAGTCTGCGGGTGGCCGCCGGGATCGTGTGGTGGTGCTCGGGGCGGGCGATCCACGCGGTGCGGATGTGCGGGGCGTGGGTGCGGAACGCGGTCTCCAGCGCGCCCGGGTTGCAGCTGTGGCCGCGCCCCCAGTAGGCGGCGAACACCGCGCGATCCCTCAGCGGGAGCCGGAGTTGGACGCGGTAGTGGAGCTGGAGGACGGCCGCTCTGAGGTTGCGCAGCAGCTTGGCGGTCAGCTTGACCGCCCGGCGCCGCCAACTCATCGCCCGCTGCACGGCCCGGAACGTGCGGTGCACGCCGAAGTGCACGAAGGTGTGCCGCATCCGGGTGCGCAGCGGGACCGGGGTGCCCGGGATGCGGTAACGGCGGTAGTGGGCACGGGCCTTGCGCAGGAACTCGGCGCGGGTGCCGCGCGGGAGGCGGTCCGGCTTGGTGAACACCGTCGCGAGGTGGTCGACCATGCGGCGGAACAACACCGGCCGCCACTGCGCGAGTTCGGGGCGCGCGTCGACGAACGCGAAGACCCGGTCGTACTGGTCGAAGACGTCGAAGTGCTTACGGCTGGTGGTGCCGAGGATGTTGCCCTGGCGGCGCTGGCGGTAGTGGACGCAGACCCGGTCCAGGGTCGCGATCGTCTCCGCCGCCATCAGCACCGGGTAGGTCCACGGGGTGTCCTCGTAGTAGCCGGGCGGGAAGGCGAAGCCCTCGCGCTCGACGAACTCCCGGCGGTAGGCCTTGTTCCAGGCGACCATGATGACCCGCAGCAGCCCCGGGCGGTCCTCCAGGCGGAAGGGGGCCGGGCCCTGTTCGGTCAACTGGGCGGCGACCTTGTTGCGTTGGGCCTCCCCGGACCAGTAGGTGCGGGCGTAGTCGAAGACGAGCACGTCCGGCTCGCCGGTCTCCTTGAGCCGGTCGGCGATCGAGCGCAGCGCGTCGGGCGTGAGGGTGTCGTCGCTGTCGAGGAAGACCAGGTAGTCGCCGGTGGCCTGCTCCAGACCGGCGTTGCGGGCGCGGCCCAGGCCCTGGTTCTCGGGGAGGTGCACGGCGCGTACCCGGGCGTCGCGGGCCGCGAACTCGTCGATGATCGCGCCGCAGGCGTCCGGCGAGCAGTCGTCGACCGCGATCAGCTCCAGATCGGGACACGACTGGGAGAGCACCGATTCCAGGCATTCGTGCAGGTACGCCTGGACCTTGTACGCGGGGACAATGACACTGAACCTGGGCAAGGGACATCCATGGGTCGGTCGGCGCGGGCGTTCTGCCCGGGAACGGCCGATGGAGTGACTTGGTTACGCCCCGTACGGCATACGGGGGACGCGCGGTGAACGCGAAGGGGCGGCCCGGTGACGGACCGCCCCTTGAACTATGTGTGTTTTATGGCTATTTGACCGCGCCCGCCATGACACCGGACACGAACTGCCGCTGGAACGCGAAGAACACGGCCAGCGGGATCACCATGGAGATGAACGCGCCGGGTGCCAGCACGTCGATGTTGTTGCCGAACTGGCGTACCTGCGTCTGGAGTGCGACCGTGATCGGCTGCGTGCTGGACTTGGTGAACACCAGCGCGACCAGCATGTCGTTCCACACCCACAGGAACTGGAAGATGCCCAGGCTCGCGATGGCCGGACCGCCGAGCGGCATGACCACGCGGGCGAACAGGCGCAGTTCACCCGCGCCGTCCAGCCGGGCCGCCTCCAGCAACTCGCGCGGGATCTCCGCGAAGAAGTTCCGCAGCAGGAACACCGCGAACGGCAGCCCGTACCCCACATGGAACAGGATCACCCCGAAGATGGTCCCGAACAGGCCGATCCTGCCGAAGAGTTCGGCGATCGGGATCAGCGCCACCTGCACCGGCACCACCAGCAGGCTGACCACCCCGAGGAACCACCAGTCGCGGCCCGGGAACTCCATCCACGCGAACGCGTAGCCCGCGAGCGCGCCGATCACCACGACGAGGACGGTCGCCGGGACGGTGATCAGCACGGTGTTCCACAGCGAGCTGGTGATGTCGCTGTTCTCCAGCAGCGTCCGGTAGCTGTGGAAGGTGAGTTGGGAGGGCTGGCTGAAGACCTTCCACCAGCCGCTCGCGTTCATGTCCTCCGGGCTGCGCAGCGAGGACAGCAGCAGCCCGATCGTCGGCACCAGCCAGAACAGGCCGACGACGATCAGGAACACCCGGACCAGCCCGCCGCTCGCCGCCGCCGCGAGCCGCCCGCCGAGCGACTCCCGCGCCTTCACGGCCCCAACAGGGCCTGTCCCACGCAGAGTTCCGGCATCCGTGGTCATCGCCGTACCTCCCGCCTGAGCCGGCGCACATTGAAGAGCATCACCGGGATGACCAGCAGGAGCAGGAACACCGAGATGGCGCTGGCGATCCCGGGCTGGCCCTCCGAGAAGCCCTTGCGGTACAGCTCGAGGGCGAGCACGTTGGCGTCGTCCTGCGAGGAGCCGGGGGCGATGATGAACACCAGGTCGAAGATCTTCAGCACATTGATCATCAGCGTGACGGCGACGACCGCGAGCACCGGCGCCAGCAGCGGCACCGTGACCCGCCGGAACACCTGCCACTCGTTGGCGCCGTCGACGCGCGCCGCCTCCAGCAACTCCCGCGGCACACCCGCGAGTCCGGCCGCGATCAGCACCATCGCGAACCCGGCCCACATCCACACGTACGACCCGATGATGGCCGGTGTCACCAGCGACGGGCCCAGCCACTCCACACCGTTGTACGGCTGCTTGAAGTTGCCTGCCGGGAGCAGGAGCCGGGCCCCGTCGGCGCTCGCGGGCAGCGTGAAGGTGCCGTCGCCCGCCGCCTTGGTCGAGGCGACCACCTTGCCGTCCTTGACGGCCTCGATCCGCATCCCGCCGTAGCCGAACTCGGACGGGTCGACCGCGCCCAGCCTGCCGACGCCCTTGCCGCGGGTGAAGTCCTGCCAGGTCGTGCCGGTGATCTTCCCCGGCTCGGGCTTCGCGGCCACCGCCTTCTTCGCGCTGTCGGGCAGCTGGTCGGGGGCGACGCCGACCAGCGGGAGCGTGACGCTCTGGCCGGTGCGGACCGTCGCCGCGGTGATGAAGCCGCCCTTGTCCGCCTTGAGCGGGGACTGCCGGCCGGGGTGGGCGTTGGGGAACGCCGACGAGGAGACGAACGTGTCGTGGACGCCGACCCACACCGCGTTGGCGACGCCCTTGTGCGGGTCCTGGTCGTAGACGAGACGGAAGATGATGCCGGCGGCGAGCATCGAGATCGCCATCGGCATGAAGACGACCAGCTTGAACGCCGTTCCCCAGCGCACCCGTTCGGTCAGCACCGCGAAGATCAGGCCGAGGGCGGTGGCGACCGTGGGCGCGAAGATCACCCAGATGATGTTGTTCTTCAGGGCGGTGCGGATGCCGTCGTCGGTGAACAGGGCCTTGTAGTTGTCGAATCCGGCGAAACCGTCACCGGCCTGGTTGCCGAAGCTGCGGACCAGCGAGTACCCGATCGGGTAGACCACGAGCGCGCCCAGCAGCACCAGGGCGGGCAGCAGGAACAGCACCGCCACCGTCCTGCGGGTGCCGGTCACGCTCTTGCGACCGCGGGGAGGGACGGAGGCCCCGGGGGCCTCCGCCGCTGCCGATGCCATCGCCGGATCAGCTCCCGCTCGCGTACGCCGCCGCCGCGTCCTTCTCCAACTGCGCCTGCGTGCCCGCGATGTCCGTCGGGTTCTTCAGGAAGTCCTGGAGGTCCTTCCACTCGCCCTTGCCCGGGGTGCCGCCGAAGGACTGCGGGGCCTGGTCGGACATGTCGAAGCGGAAGTCGTCACCGGCCGCGATCAGCGACTTGGCGATCGTCCGCTGCACCTCGTTCGGGTACGCCGAGTCCGGCACGTTCTTGTTGGGGGACAGATAACCGCCCAGCTTCGCCTGGATCGTCGCCGCGTCCGGCGAGGCCAGGAACGTGGCCAGCGCCTGCGCCGCCTTGGAGTCCTTCAGGATCACCGCCGCGTCGCCGCCGGAGACCACGGGCGCCGTCGAGCCCACCGACGGGAACGGGAACACCTTGGCGTCCGTGCCCACCTTCGCCTTGGTCTCACCGATGTTGACCTGCACGAAGTCGCCCTCGTACACCATCGCGGACTTCGGCTGGTCGCCGCCGGTGAAGGTCTGCGTCACCGACGCGGGGAACTCCGTCTGGAGCGCGCCGTCCTGACCGCCCGCGATGTACGCCTTCTTGCCCCAGATCTGCGCCAGCGTGGTCAGCGCCTCCTTCACGGAGGGGTCCGTCCACTTGATCTTGTGCTGGGCGAGCGCGTCGTACTTCTCCGGACCCGCCTGCGACAGATACACGTTCTCGAACCAGTCGGTGAGCGGCCAGCCGTCCGCGCCCGCGATCGAGAAGGGGGTGACCCCGGAGTCGTAGACCGTCTGCGCGGTCTTCAGCAGCTCCTGCCAGGTCTTGGGCTCCGTGGCGCCCGCGTTCTCGAAGACCTTGGCGTTGTACCAGATCAGCGACTTGTTGGCGGCCTTGTAGTACACGCCGTACTGCTTGCCGCCGACCTTGCCGATGTCCTGCCAGCCCTGCGAGTAGTTCTTCTGCAACTCCGCCAGCGCCTCGGCGCCGAGCGGCTTGGCCCACTTCTTGTCGACGGCCTGTTTGATGGCGCCGGGCTGCGGGAGCATCGCGACGTCCGGCGGCTGGCCGCCCGCGATCTTCGAGCCGAGGAAGTTGATGATCGGGTCCTGCGCGGGCACGAAGGTGACCTTGGCACCCGTGCGCTTCTCGAACTCCGCGAGGACCGTCTTGAAGTTCTTCTGCTCGGCGCCGGTCCACACGGCGGCCACTTCGAGGCTCTGGCCGTCCAGCTTGGGGAGGGTCACCGTGCCGGCGCTCTGTGCGGGGGTGCTCGACGTGCCGCTGTCCTTCTTGCCGCCGCTGCCTCCACAGGCGGTGAGCGAGAGCGCCAGTGCCCCCGCGGCGACAACTGCCGCTGTGCGTACGGTGGTACGTGTCCGGATGGTGCTGCTCGTGCTGCGCATCACTGCCCCGTTCTTCGTTCCTCGTCGAACGCTCGAACGCTTCCGTGCGCACTGGTCTACGCCCGGTACTTGAACGCGGCAAGATGGCGTCCGCTGTCAAGACCGCGATCGTGATTGGGTCGTGACGTGGGGTTGTGTGGGCGAGCTGTGAACGATCAGAGGAGGGAGGGGACCTCCGCCGCCGACACCGAACGCGTCGCCCGCTCCAGCGCGCTGGCCAGGAGCGCCAAGTCCGTGGGCCCGTTGCCCAGTTCGCGCACCGGGCGGCGGGCCGGGGGGTCGCCCATGCGCTGCCACTCCAGCGGCACCACCGTGGGCCGGAGCGTCGCCGTGCGCGGGATACGGCCCGTCACCCGACCGCCCTGGAACGGAGTGCTCCGGCCGTCCGGGAGCGTCAACCGGCCCCGGCCGGGCGCCGGTTCGTCCGGGCCCTGAGCCGTCGGGTCGAGGGCGACGCGGAGCGTGGCGTGCCGCGCGGGCTCCGTCTCGGCCGTCCGGGCGTCCGACGCGGCGGCGGCCACCAGGTGCACACCGAGCCGCTCGCCCTCGCGGGCCACCGCCTCCAGCGCGCGTATGACCGAACCGGCGGCAGGGCGCCCCGGGGACCCCAACGGCGGCTTCACCAGGGCGTCCAGGTCGTCCACGACCACCACCAGCCGGGGCAGCGGCGGTGCCGCCTCGGTCTGCTGCCGGGCCGCCGCCGGGCGCAGCCGGATCGTCGAACTCGTCGGACTCTCCAGATCCCCGGCACCGGACGTGCCCCGCTGGGCGACGATCCGGCCCGACACCTCGTGCCGGGAGTGCCACTCCGCGAACCCGACCCGGCCCAGCAACTCGGCCCGCCGCTTCAGCTCCGCGCTCAGCGACTGCGCGAACTCCCGCATCCGCACAGGGTCGTTGGCCGTGAGATGCGTGGTCACATGCGGTACGTCCGTGCAGACCCGCAGGCCCTCGCCGTGACCGCCCGCCCCGGAGCCGACACTGTCCCGGCCGTCGATCAGCACGATGCCCAGCCGGTCGGGCCGCTCGGCCGCCGCCAGCGAGGCGACGACCGCCCGCAACGACTCCGTACGGCCGCTGCCCGGCGGGCCCTCGATCAGCAGATGCGGTCCCTCGGCGGCGAGGTCCGCGCTGACCGGCCCGCGCGGTCCGGCCCCGAGCACCGCCCAGGCCCGGCCGCCGAGCGCGTCCTTGTCGTCCCCCGCGTCCGCCCAACGCGCCAGCAGGGACGCCGGGGTGGCCCGGGCCAGCCCCAACTCGTCCAGCAGCCGCGCCGATTGGGGCAACGGCGCCGACACGCGCGCGTGCCGCTCACCCGACGCGCCGTCCGCCCTGAGCGGCGCCAGCGCCCGCGCGAACCGCTCGGCCCACGCGAGCGAGACCGCGTCCACGGCGGCCACGGTGCCCTCGCCCACGGGACCCGCGGGAGCGGAGTCCGCCGCGCCGGGCCGCTGCGCCCCGTCGTGCGCGACCCGCAGCAGCCGCAGCGCCGTCGCGACATCGCCGCTGAGCAGCGCGACCGCGCCGCACTCGCGGAACGTCGGCGCCGCCGCGCAGGCCGCCTCGTAGGTCCGGGTCACCGGCGACGTCGGCGAGGCCGCCTCCGTCTCGGCGAGGCACAGGACGTGGATACCGGCCCGGGGCCCGTCGTGCGCCAGCCGCGCCACCGCCTCGCGCACATCGGCCCCACCGGGATCCCCGTCCACCACCAGCACGGTGTACGGCCCCACGAAGCCGCCCGCCGGGTCGTCGCCGTCGTCGGCGCGGGCCCACGAGGGCCGGTGCGCGGCACCGCGCGCGGAGTCGGCCGGGTCGGACGAACGGGGCCGCGTGGCACCGGAGTCCGGGTCGTCCAGGGCGTGCGGCGCGGGCGTCCCGGAGGAGGCGCCGGGCGCGCCGGAACGGTCGTGGTGGGCCTCGTCGGTGATCGGGTACGCGGAGGCGGCACCCGACCGCCCCTCCGTCGAACCGCGCTGCGCGCCGATGCCCGCGGTGCGCCGGCCGGCGTTCAGGGAGCCCCCGGAGCCGCCGTAGGTGGCCTTCGGCGCGCCCCCGCCGTGCGTGTCCGCGGTGTGGTCCTCCAGGCGCCGCAGGAGTTCGTCGGTGCGGGCCGTGGCCTGTTCGCGGTCGTAGGCCAGCAGCAGACGGCAGTCCTGGCCGTGCCCGGGGCGCAGATGCGGCAGCCAGCCGAGCCAGGACCACTCGGCGGTGCGCTCGGCCACCGGACGCGCCCGGTCCGTGCTGATCAGCACGATCTCCAGGGTGTCGGGCGAGTGCAGCGCGGCGAGTTGGGCCACCACCGCGCGGGCGAGTCCGGCCAGCCGGGTGCGCGGACCGGCCAGGCCCAGCGCGCCGACCTCGCGGAGCCCGGAGGTCACCGGCACTGCGGGCAACAGCGCCGAGCCGTCCGGTGTCGTCCGGTCGGCGGTGCCCAGCCGCACGGTGAGCGCCTCGGGGTGACCCGGGGCACGCTCCCACAGGCGGGGTCCCGGGCCGAGGGCGGTGAGCAGCAGGGCGGCCGGATCGGGCCAGGTGTCCGACCGCTGGGCGACGGGAGCGGCCGAGGAGCCCTCCCCGTCGTGCGAGCCGCGGGTGCCGTGGGAGTCGGGCGGGCCGCCGTACGGGGAGTCGTAGGAGTCGTCGTACGACCCGTCGGAGTCCTCGGCCGCCGACTCGCCGCGCCCGCCGGTCAGGCGGCGGGCCCACTTGCCGATGCCGCCGCGCCTGCGCACGCCCTGCGGCACCTCGGTGCCCCGCAGGGGAGTGCCCTTGCGTCCGTCCTCGTCGCTGTCCTCCTCGCGCGCCGGGACGCGCGAGGTCGTCGTCCGCGCGGAGGGCGATTCCTCGTCGCCCGCGTCCCCGAGGGCCTCGCCGAACGCCCCGAAGCGGCCCGCGTGGGTGTCCCCGGAGTCGTGCGCCGCGCGGTGCTCGATGCTCGGGGCGGCGCCCTGGCCGGGCACCACGGGCGGCTGCGCGCGCGGGCCCGCCGGGGTGCCGGGGGACACGCGCACGTGCCCCTCGCCGTCCGGGGTCGTCCCGGCGCGCGCTCCCGGGCCGCCGGACGGGGTCAGCCGCAGGGCCGACTCGCCGATCCGCAGCAGCGCGCCCGGGGCGAAGCGCACCGGGCGGGTGCCCACGCGGGCGCCCGCCAGGGTGGTGCCGTTCGTCGAGCCCAGGTCGGCGACCGAGACCCGGCCGCCGGGGTCGACCGTCACCGCGCAGTGCAGCCGGGAGACGTCCGGGTCGTCGAGCGGGACGTCGGCGTCGGCGGAGCGGCCGATGTGGATCTGGCCGCCGTGCAGCAGATGCACCCCGCCCGCGTCCGGGCCCGCGACGACATGGAGCTGGGTCGGCGCGTCGTCCAGCTCGGGATGCGCCTCGGGCTCGGCGGGGGCGCCCAGGGACAGCACCGCGCCGTCCGTCAGCGGGGGCTCGCCGAGCGTGCAGCGCTGGGTGTCCAGCCGCTCCACGCCCGCGTAGAGCACGATCGGGGCGCCGGACTCACGGCTCCGCTCGGGCGCGGACGCGGCCGGGTCGGCGGAGACCGCCGCGGCCAGCGCCGACGCCACCGCGGCCAGCGCGGTACCCGCCGGCGCGGTGACCAGCACATCGCAGCTCGCGGCGCGGCCCCGCGACTGCGCGGGCGGCCCCAGCGGGTCTACGACGGTCAGCCGGATCTGCATCGCCGTCAGCGGTCCCTTCTGCCCGGGCGCGGATTTCCCCCCACCCCAACACGAGCACATCGGCCAGTTCTTCAGGCATCCTCGCACCTGCCACTGACAACTCGCCCGGGGCCCGGCAGCAAGTGATCTTGATTGGTCAGCTCTGTCCCCAAAAGTGCCTGACCAGTGCCGCACCGGTGATCGAGTGAGACCGGTCATGTCCGGCTTCGGCAACCACAAGACCGGGGTAAGCGTCTTTCCTTCGAACATGTACGTCGAACATGTACGGCGACGCTTACGTAGGTAGCCCCAAGAGGGGCGGCACTACAGTGGACCGGAACACAGGCAAGCAGCAGGGAGCGCAGACGTGCGGCCGGTAGGCAGCAAGTACCTCCTGGAGGAGCCGCTCGGACGCGGCGCCACGGGCACCGTCTGGCGGGCCCGCCAGCGCGAGACCGCGGGCGCCGAGGCGGCCGTCCAGGGTCAGCCCGGAGAGACCGTCGCGATCAAGGTGCTCAAGGAAGAACTCGCGAGCGATCCCGACATCGTGATGCGGTTCCTGCGCGAGCGGTCGGTGCTGCTGCGCCTGACCCACCCGAACATCGTCCGGGTCCGCGACCTGGTCGTCGAGGGTGACCTCCTGGCGCTCGTCATGGACATCGTCGAGGGCCCCGACCTGCACCGCTATCTGCGCGAGAACGGCCCCTTCAGCCCCGTCGGCGCCGCGCTGCTCACCGCGCAGATCGCCGACGCGCTCGCCGCCAGCCACGCCGACGGCGTCGTCCACCGCGACCTGAAACCGGCGAACGTGCTGCTCAAGCAGGGCGGCGGCCAGATGCACCCGATGCTCACCGACTTCGGCATCGCCCGCCTCGCCGACTCCCCGGGCCTGACCCGCACCCACGAGTTCGTCGGCACGCCCGCGTACATCGCGCCGGAGTCCGCCGAGGGCCGCCCGCAGACCTCCGCCGTGGACATCTACGGCGCCGGCATCCTGATGTACGAGCTGGTCACCGGCCAGCCGCCGTTCTCCGGCGGCTCCGCCCTGGAAGTCCTGCACCAGCACCTGAGCGCCGAACCGCGCCGCCCCTCGACCGTCCCCGACCCGCTGTGGACGGTCATCGAGCGCTGCCTGCGCAAGAACCCGGACGAACGGCCCAGCGCCGAGAACCTCGCCCGCGGCCTGCGCGTCGTCGCCGAGGGCATCGGCGTGCACGCGAACTCCGCGCAGATCGCCGCCGCCGAGAACGTCGCGATGCTGCTCGCCCCCGACCCCGCGCCCGCCGCCGTACCGGGCGTACCCGGCGCCGCGGACCCGACGCAGGTCCTGTCGCACGGAGCGGGCGGCTTCGACCCGAACGCGGCCACCAGCGTCCTCCCGCACACCGGCGGCCCACTGGGCGCCGCCGACCCCACCACCGTGCTGCCGAGCCGGGGCGCCGCCGACCCGACCACGGTCATGCCGCAGAACCCGTACGGCCGGCCGGGACAGCAGGGCGGGCCGCACCAGCCCGGCGGCCCCGACCCGGAGCAGCCGCACCCCTGGCAGAACCAGCTGCGCGCCGCCCGCGACCGCAACGAACAGACGCAGTACCAGCCCTACCTCGACCCGGGCGAGGACCCGCTGCGCCGCCGCCCCCAGCGCCAGGTCGCCCGCCCCCAGCAGCAGCCGCAGCAGCCCCGCCAGGCCGCCCAGCAGCGCCCGCAGCAGCGGCCCTCGCAACGCCGGCAGCCGCAGCCCCAGCAGGGCTACGGCTATCCGCAGCAGCAGCCGCAGCAGTACGCCCCGCCGAGGCAGCCGCAGCAGCGGCCCCAGGAACCGGAACGCGAGCCGCGCCAGTCCCGGCAGCGCGGCGCCAACCCGATGAAGATCCCCGGTCTCGGCTGCCTCAAGGGCTGTCTGTTCACGATCGTCCTGCTGATCGTCGCGGGCTGGCTCGTCTGGGAACTGACCCCGCTTCAGGACTGGATCGGCACCGGCAAGAGCTACTGGCAGGAGATCAGCCACGTCGTCGGTCAGGTGAGCGGCTGGGTCAAGGATCTGGGTTCGGCCACGGGCAACTGACGGTCGAAAAGCCCAAGTCGGACGTTGGGTTGGTGATTTGTCGACACCCAGTGGGTGATTTCCGCCCTGGCGGTGAAGGTTGGCTCATCCGACGCGTAGTTTTAACGACAACACGCGTCTGGATGGAGCAGTCTTGGCACGGAAGATCGGCAGCCGGTACACCGCCAACCAGATCCTGGGGCGGGGCAGCGCCGGCACGGTGTGGCTGGGCGAGGGTCCCGAGGGTCCCGTCGCCGTCAAGCTGCTGCGTGAGGACCTCGCGTCCGACCAGGAGCTCGTCGGCCGCTTCGTGCAGGAGCGCACCGCCCTGCTCGGCCTGGAGCACCCGAACATCGTGTCCGTACGGGACCTGGTCGTCGACGGCAACGACCTCGCCCTCGTCATGGACCTGGTCCGCGGCACCGACCTGCGCACCCGCCTCGACCGGGAACGCCGGCTCGCCCCCGAGGCGGCGGTCGCGATCGTCGCCGACATCGCGGACGGGCTCGCGGCGGCCCACGCGGCGGGCGTCGTGCACCGGGACGTCAAGCCGGAGAACGTGCTCCTCGACATGCAGGGCCCGCTCGGCCCCGGCGGCGCGCACCCCGCGCTGCTGACCGACTTCGGGGTCGCCAAACTCATCGACTCCCCGCGCCGGACCCGGGCCACGAAGATCATCGGCACGCCCGACTACCTCGCCCCCGAGATCGTCGAGGGACTGCCCCCGCGCGCGGCCGTCGACATCTACGCGCTGGCGACCGTCCTGTACGAACTCCTCGCCGGATTCACGCCGTTCGGCGGCGGCCACCCCGGCGCGGTGCTACGACGGCACGTCACCGAGACCGTCGTACCGCTGCCCGGGATCCCCGAGGAGCTGTGGGCGCTGCTCGTGCAGTGCCTCGCGAAGGCCCCGGCGTCGCGGCTGCGCGCGTCCGAACTCGCGGCCCGGCTGCGCGAACAGCTGCCGCTGCTCGCCGGGATGCCCCCGCTGGACGTGGACGAGCCGGACACCGAGCAGGCGGACGCGGAGCCCGAGGAGGCGCCGGTCGCCGCGCCCGCGGGCGGCGAGCGGGTGCGGCGGGGTGCCGTACCGCTGGTGCCGGGCGCCAAGCCCGCCGACTCCAACCGTGACACGCACACCTCCATGCGGGTGCCGGCCCCGGACGAGCTCGCGGGCGGACCGCGCGGCACCGCCCGGGCACCCCGCCCGGCGGGCGCCCCGCGTCCCGGCTCGGCGCGGCACCGGGCGGCCACCCGGCGCCGGCGGCTGACGCTCGGGGCGGCTGCGGTGGTGCTGGTCGCGGCGGTGGGGGTCGGCACCTGGGCGGCGACGTCCGGGGACGACTCCGGCGGCTCGAACACCCCGGACACGAAGAACTCGGCACCGGCCTCGCCCTGACCTCGCCGTACAACCGCGCGCACACCCCGCTTGGCGGAGCCGTTACGCTGGGGGCGTGGCAGTCGTCGATGTTTCCGAAGAGCTGAAGTCCCTCTCCTCGACCATGGAGTCGATCGAGGCCGTCCTGGACCTGGACAAGCTGAGGGCAGATGTCGTCGTCCTTGAGGAGCAGGCGGCAGCGCCCTCCCTGTGGGACGACCCGGAGGCGGCGCAGAAGGTCACCAGCAAGCTGAGTCACCTCCAGGCCGAGATCCGCAAGACCGAGGCCCTCCGCGGCCGGATCGACGACCTCTCGGTCCTCTTCGAGATGGCCGAGGAGGAGGACGACCCGGACACCCTCGCCGAGGCGGAGAACGAGCTGGCGGCCGTCAGGAAGGCGCTGGACGAGATGGAGGTCCGCACCCTCCTGTCCGGCGAGTACGACGCCCGTGAGGCCGTCGTCACCATCCGCGCGGAGGCCGGCGGCGTCGACGCCTCCGACTTCGCCGAGAAGCTCCAGCGCATGTACCTGCGCTGGGCCGAGCGCCACGGCTACAAGACGGAGCTCTACGAGACGTCGTACGCCGAAGAGGCCGGCATCAAGTCGACCACCTTCGCCGTGCACGTCCCGTACGCCTACGGCACGCTCTCCGTCGAGCAGGGCACCCACCGGCTCGTCCGGATCTCGCCCTTCGACAACCAGGGGCGCCGTCAGACCTCCTTCGCGGGTGTCGAGATCCTCCCGGTCGTCGAGCAGACCGACCACATCGAGATCGACGAGTCCGAGCTGCGGGTCGACGTGTACCGGTCCTCGGGCCCCGGCGGCCAGGGCGTCAACACCACCGACTCGGCGGTCCGCCTGACCCACCTGCCCACCGGCATCGTCGTCTCCTGCCAGAACGAGCGCTCGCAGATCCAGAACAAGGCCAGCGCGATGAACGTGCTCCAGGCCAAGCTGCTGGAGCGCCGCCGCCAGGAGGAGCAGGCCCGGATGGACGCCCTCAAGGGCGACGGCGGCAACTCCTGGGGCAACCAGATGCGTTCGTACGTCCTGCACCCGTACCAGATGGTCAAGGACCTGCGCACGGAGTTCGAAGTGGGCAACCCCGAGGCCGTGTTCAACGGTGAGATCGACGGCTTCCTCGAGGCCGGAATTCGCTGGCGCAAGCAGCAGGAGAAATAACTCCGCACATACCTTTGTCGACAAGGCAACTGCCGTCCATCGGGCGGCAGTTGCCTTTCGTGTATCCCGGGTGTCTGGGTTTTACATCACACTCACAGGTTCCATCCCCCAGTAAAGAACGCGTAATTGGACATTGCGCTCGCAACGGCCTTGACGTTGCTGTGAAAAATGGGAAGGGTGAAGCGTGGCATGCGTGTCTCTCCGGGGCGCATGTGAACCGGGGGAGTCCAGCTTTCGCCAGCCGTTGCCCCTGTCGATCACGGCCCCGGACACCGACGCACCACCGATGACGAGCTACATGGGGGTAGCAACCTGATGACCAAGAAGACGCGGGTCCGTGTCGCGCGCATAGCGGCGGGCGCGATCATCGCCGCCGGCGCCTCGCTGACCGCCGCGGGCGCCGCATCGGCGCTCGACCTGGGCGTGACGCTGAGCGCGACCACGGACGACGACCCGGCGCCCGGCGACGGGACCCCGAGCGAGACCGGTCTCCCGACCGCTCCGAACAGCCCGACCAGCGAGCCGCCGACCTCGGAGCCGCCCACCTCGCAGCCCCCGACCTCGGAGCCGCCGACCTCGTCCGCTCCGACCGACGAGCCGACCGAGCCCACCGACAACCCGACCGAGCCCACCGACAGCCCGTCGGACGGCAGCACCAGCGGCTCGGGCTCCGGATCCGGCTCCACCGGCGGCAACAACACCGACCCCGACGGCGGCTCCTCCGCCCAGGAAGCCGGTACCTCCGCGCTCACCGACACCGGTTCCGACACCTCGGCCCAGGGCAGCGGTGACGAGCTGGCCGAGACCGGTGCAGGCCAGACCACGTTCCTGCTGATCGGTGCCGCCACGATGATCGCCGGCGGTATCGCCTTCCGCGTCCTGCCGCGCCTCGCGAACGGCCGCAACACGGTCGCCTGACGGTAACCGTCCCCGTACGGACCGTACGCACGTCGTACGACGAAGGGCCCGGAGCAGGTCGCTCCGGGCCCTTCCGTACGTCCTCGTCCAAGCCGCCTAAGCGGTCTGGTGCGCCACCAGCGCCAGTGCCGCGATCAGCACCGCGAGCAGGGCGATCAACGCCATGGGGTTGAGACCGCCCCACGGGTTCTCCTGCTGGAGCCGCTCGCGGTTCGCGCGGCAGACGGGACAGCGGCCCTCGTTCACGGGCGCCGCGCAGTTCGCGCACACCAACCGGTCGTACGTCATGCGCTCGCCCTCCTTGCACCGGCTATCACAGACACAACGCCGCGGGACACGAGAACGTTCCCGAACGTTCCCCTCCACTGTGCCAGGTTCCGCGGGATTCGGCGCGGCTCGCCTTATCCTGCCCCGACCTTGCGCGTTCCAGCCCTTCAAATCAGCGACAAAACGTGCAAGCCTCGCACAACCCTGGAGGGCGACTGCGCGGGCACACCCAGGTCGCGTATGGTCACGCTCACCTACCCCCGGCTACCCGTGGTGCTCCCGTGATCCGATTCGACAGTGTCTCCAAGGTCTACCCCAAGCAGACCCGCCCCGCTCTCAGGGACGTCTCCCTGGAAGTGGAGAAGGGCGAGTTCGTGTTCCTCGTGGGGTCCTCCGGCTCCGGAAAGTCCACCTTCCTGAGGCTGGTCCTCCGCGAGGAGCGGTGCAGCCAGGGCCAGGTGCACGTGCTGGGCAAGGACCTCGCCCGCATCTCCAACTGGAAGGTGCCCCAGATGCGCCGCCAGCTGGGGACCGTCTTCCAGGACTTTCGCCTGCTGCCCAACAAGACGGTCGCCGAGAACGTGGCCTTCGCCCAGGAGGTCATCGGCAAGTCCAAGGGCGAGATCCGCAAGTCCGTGCCCCAGGTGCTCGACCTCGTCGGCCTCGGCGGCAAGGAGGACCGGCGGCCCGGCGAGCTCTCCGGTGGTGAGCAGCAGCGCGTGGCCATCGCGAGAGCCTTCGTGAACCGGCCCAAGCTCCTCATCGCGGACGAGCCCACCGGCAACCTCGACCCGCAGACCTCCGTCGGCATCATGAAGCTGCTCGACCGGATCAACCGGACGGGCACCACCGTGGTGATGGCGACGCACGACCAGAACATCGTGGACCAGATGCGCAAGCGCGTCATCGAGCTGGAGGGCGGCCGTCTCGTCCGTGACCAGGCGCGTGGCGTCTACGGCTACCAGCACTGACCGCCGTTCGACCGCCGTCTGATGTCCGTCCACGGAAAGGCCTGAAGAAGCCGCCATGCGCGCCCAGTTCGTACTGTCCGAGATCGGTGTCGGTCTCCGCCGCAACCTGACGATGACCTTCGCGGTCGTCGTCTCCGTAGCCCTGTCCCTGGCCCTCTTCGGCGGCTCGCTGCTGATGAGCGACCAGGTCACCACCATGAAGGGCTACTGGTACGACAAGGTCAACGTCTCGATCTTCCTCTGCAACAAGAGCGACGCCGAGTCCGACCCCAACTGCGCCAAGGGCGCGGTGACCGACGACCAGAAGGCGCAGATCAAGTCCGACCTCGACAAGATGTCGGTCGTCCAGAAGGTCACGTACGAGTCGCAGGACGAGGCCTACAAGCACTACAAGCAGCAGTTCGGCGACTCCCCGCTGGCCAGTTCGCTGACGCCGGACCAGATGCAGGAGTCGTACCGCATCAAGCTCAAGGACCCGCAGAAGTACCAGGTCATCGCGACCGCCTTCGACGGCCGGGACGGCGTCCAGTCGGTGCAGGACCAGAAGGGCATCCTGGACAACCTCTTCGGGCTGCTGAACGGCATGAACTGGGCCGCCCGCGCGGTCATGGCGCTGATGCTCGTCGTCGCCCTGATGCTGATCGTCAACACCGTGCGCGTCTCGGCGTTCAGCCGTCGCCGTGAGACCGGCATCATGCGGCTGGTCGGCGCGTCCGGCTTCTACATCCAGGCCCCGTTCATCATGGAGGCCGCCGTCGCCGGTCTGATCGGCGGCACGGTCGCCTGCGGATTCCTGGTGATCGGCCGGTACTTCATCATCGACCACGGCCTGGACCTGTCCCACAAGCTCAATCTGATCAACTTCATCGGCTGGGACGCCGTCCTCACCAAGCTCCCGCTCATCCTCGCGACGAGCCTCCTGATGCCCGCGCTGGCAGCGTTCTTCGCGCTGCGCAAGTACCTCAAGGTGTGACGCATGCCAAGAGGGCCGTACGGGCAACCGCCCGTGCGGCCCTTCCCGTTGTCCTAGACTCACCGCCATGTCAGGCCGCGACCTGTTCTGCCAGCCCCGCCGCATCCGCCGCGGGGCCGCCCTGACATTGGTGTTCGCGAGCGTCCTCGTCGCCGGTGCGGCGACCGGGTCGTTCGACGAGACCGACCGCCCCGACCGGAAATCGGCCTCCGGTACGGCCCGTTCGGCGCCCGTCGCGAGCCACGAGGACGTCGCGAAGGCCGCCGCCGAGGCGAAGGCCGACGGCAAGTCGCCCATGGAGGCCGCCGAACGGGCCGTCAGCCGCAGCGGGGACCGCTGGGGCGCCGTGTACTCCCAGGGGGAGTACGAGGAGTTCGAGGAGGCCCTCGACGGCCAGTACACCGGCGTCGGGCTCTGGGCCCGCCGGGAGCGCGACGGCCGGATCGAGGTGACCCGGGTGCAGTCCGGGTCGCCCGCCGCCGGCGCGGGCGTCCGCAAGGGCGACCGGCTGCGCACCGTGGACGGCGAGAACGTCGACGGACAGCCCGTCACCGAGGTCGTGTCCTTACTGCGGGGCGACGCCCAGGACGCCGCCGCCGGCACCACCGTCACCCTCGGCCTGGAACGCGGCACGCGCGCGTGGAGCGAGACCGTACGGCGCGCCCGCCTCTCCACCGACTCCGTGACCGTCACCAGGCCGGCCGACGAGGTCACCGTCATCCGGATCTCCGCGTTCACCAAGGGCGTCGGCGACATCGTCCGCACCGCCGTACGCCAGGCCCCCGCCGACTCCGGGTTCATCCTCGACCTGCGCGGCAACTCCGGCGGCCTGGTCGCCGAGGCCGTCACCACCGCCTCCGCCTTCCTCGACGGCGGCCTCGTCGCCACGTACGACGTCGACGGCCGCCAGCAGGCCCTGCACGCGGCGGCCGGCGGCGACACCACCAGACCCCTGGTCGCGCTCGTCGACGGCGGCACGATGAGCGCGGCCGAGATGCTGACCGGGGCCCTCCAGGACCGCGGTCGCGCGGTCGTCGTGGGCTCCAGGACCTTCGGCAAGGGCTCGGTCCAGATGCCGAGCAGACTGCCCGGCGGCGTGGTCGCCGAACTCACCGTCGGCCACTACCGCACCCCCTCGGGCCATACCGTGGACGGCCGGGGCATCACCCCCGACCTCGATGTCACCGCCCAGGGGCAGGCCGCAGTGGAACGCGCGGAGACCGTGCTGAGCGGTCTCGGGGACGCTTCGTAATCGCCTTTCCCTCACACCCCCTCGTAGTGCGAAAATGGGCAGCACTATGAGCAAGGGAATGTACGTACCCAAGGAGTCCCAGCCCAAGCAGGGCGGCGGGGCCGCCGGCGGCAAGGCCAGGGACGGCGAGAAGGGCGGCAAGCGCAAGATCGTCGCCCAGAACAAGAAGGCCCGGCACGACTACGCGATCATCGACACCTACGAGGCCGGGCTCGTCCTCTCCGGCACCGAGGTCAAGTCGCTGCGTGAGGGCCGGACCTCGCTGACCGACGGCTTCGTCCAGATCGACGGGGGCGAGGCGTGGCTGCACAACGCCCACATCCCCGAGTACCACCAGGGCACCTGGACCAACCACTCCGTGCGCCGCAAGCGCAAGCTGCTGCTGCACCGCGAGGAGATCGACAAGCTGGAGGCCAAGACCCAGGAGACGGGTCACACGATCGTGCCCCTCGCCCTGTACTTCAGCAACGGCCGGGCGAAGGCCGAGATCGCGCTCGCGCGAGGCAAGAAGGAGTACGACAAGCGGCAGACCCTGCGCGAGAAGCAGGACCGCCGGGAGTCGGACCGCGCCATCGCGGCGGCGAAGCGGAAGCAGCGGGGCGAGTAGCCGCGGGGAATACGGTGGCATCGGTGCGCGTTGGTCGCGTACGATGGCATCAGCACCGGCCAGCCGGTGTGCTCGTTGAAAAGTTTTCAACTGAATACAGAGACATGGGGATGATCGGTTTCGACAGCGGCTGTCGAAGCAGGTGAAGCGTGTCGAGGAAGCGGCAATGATCTCGTTAACCATATGTCGCAACCAATAATCGCCAATTCCAAGAGCGATTCCCAGTCCTTCGCCCTCGCTGCCTAATAACAGCGACTGAAGGACCCTAAAAGGGTGTCAGACCGGGGATGTTCCCGACCCGGACCCTGGCATAATCTAGGGAACTAAACCATCCGGCCCGGTCACGGGGTCGGATGGGAAATCAAACAGTGGCTGGGCCCGTCGGCGACTTGTTCGCGTGATCGCCGGGGCCGAGAAAATCACAGCGAACTGCACACGGAGAAGCCCTGATTCTGCACCGGTGGACGCGGGTTCGATTCCCGCCATCTCCACTCATCCCATGTGGACAGAGCCCCTCACCGCTTCGGCGGCGAGGGGCTTTTTCTTTTACGGCGCCCGGCGCGCTGCCGTGCTCGCCCGCTCGGTCAGCCGGGGGGCGAGCAGCGTCGCGTCGGGCACGGTCTTGCCGTCCAGCTTCCGCATCAGCAACTCGACCGCGCGGGAGCCGAGTTCGGCGGCGGGCAGCGCGACCGAGGTGATCGGGACCCGTACGGACGAGGCGAGTTCGTCCGGGCAGATCGCGGTGACCGACAGATCGCCGGGGACGCGCAGTCCGAGCCGCTCGAAGGCGTCGACGAGAGGTTCCAGGAGCGGTTCGTTGTGCACGACGACTCCGGTCAACGCGGGCTGCTCGCGCAGCAGTTGCTCCGCCACGGCGGCTGCCGCCCCGGGCTCCGGCTCGCAGGGGCGGACGCGCGAGGTGAGGCCGTTGCGGTGCGCGGCGGCCGTGAAGCCCTCGACGACCCGCTGGGCGAAGGCGGTACGGCGGACGTACACCTCGGGCGGTGATCCGACGAGCGCGACGACCCGGTGCCCGAGCCCCGCGAGCCGTTCCACGCACAGCTCGCCGGCCGCCCTGAAGTCGAGGTCGACACAGGTCAGCCCGTCCGCCTCGGCCGGGAAGCCGAGCAGCACGGACGGCCGGTCCAGGGCGCGGAGCAACGGCAGCCGGGGGTCGTCGAGCTGGACGTCCATCACGATCATCGCGTCGACGAGTGCCGTGTCCGCGACCCGCCGCAACCCCTCCTCGCCCTCCTCCTGGGTGAGCAGCAGCACGTCGTGGTCGTGGCGCCGGGCCGCGGTCACCACCGACATCGCGAACCGCATGACCACCGGGACGTGGATGCCGGTGCGTAAGGGGATGACGAGGGCCAGCACGTTCGACCGGCTGCTGGCCAGGGCGCGGGCACCGGCGTGCGGCCGGTAGCCCAGCTCCCGGATGGACTCCTCGACGCGCTGCCGGGTCTCCTCGGAGATCGGCCGCTTGCCGCTCAGCGCGTACGACACGGTGCTGGGGGAGACCCCGGCGTGCCGGGCCACATCGGTGATCTTCACCATCGGCCCAGCTCCAGGGTCAGGAACCCGCTGCCCGACTTCGACCGCTCCCCGGCGGCCAGCGCCCAGGCCAGGTCGGGATCACTGCACGAGGCCCGCAGCGTGTCCCCCTCCCGTACGACGGTGAAGGTCACGTCGCCGACCGCCACCGTCACCTGCGCGCCCCGCTCCAGGCCGTACGCGCGCAGGGTGACCCCGTCGGCGAAGTCGTAGTCGGGCCGGTCGGCCACCGCGCCGACCGGGATCACCGCGCCGGGCCGCACCAGCAGCGGCACGCTGTCGAAGCCGTGCCGCTCGCGCACCCAGCGCGGACCGGTGACCGTACGGCCGGTGAGGTACTGGGTCCAGGTGCCCTCGGGGACGTAGTACGAGACGTCCCCGTCGTCGCTGAACACGGGCGCGACCAGCAGATCGCCGCCGAGCATGTACTGCCGTTCCAGATGCGCGCATCCCGGGTCGTCCGGGAACTCCAGGACCATCGCCCGCATCATCGGCACGCCCTCGGCGGAGGCGGTGCGCGCGGTCTCGTAGAGGTAGGGCATCAGGCTCAGCTTGAGGCGGGTGAACTGCCGTAGTACGTCGACGGATTCCTCGTCGAAGAGCCACGGGACGCGGTAGGAGGAGCTGCCGTGCAGGCGGCTGTGGGAGGACAACAGGCCGAAGGCCAGCCAGCGTTTGAAGAGGGCGGGGGTCGGGGTGCCCTCGAAGCCGCCGATGTCGTGGCTCCAGTAGCCGAAGCCGGACAGCCCGAGCGAGAGCCCGCCGCGCAGCGACTCGGCCATCGACTCGTAGGTCGCCTCGCAGTCGCCGCCCCAGTGAACGGGGTACTTCTGGCTGCCCGTTGTGGCCGAGCGGGCGAAGACGACCGCCTCGCCCTCGCCCCGGTGCTTGCGCAGCACGTCGAAGACCGTGCGGTTGTAGAGGTACGTGTAGTAGTTGTGCATCCGCTCGGGGTCCGCGCCGTCCGCGTAGGCCACGTCGACGGGGACCCGCTCGCCGAAGTCGGTCTTGAAGCAGTCGACGCCCTGCGCGAGCAGCGCCTCCAGTTTGCCCGCGTACCAGTCGCGGGCCGCCGGGCTGGTGAAGTCGACCAGGGCCATGCCCGGTTGCCACAGGTCCCACTGCCAGACGCTGCCGTCCGGCCGGCGCAGCAGATGCCCGAGCGCCTTGCCCTCGGCGAAGAGCGGCGAGCGCTGCGCGATGTACGGGTTGATCCACACGCAGATGTGCAGCCCCCGGTCCTTCAGCCGGGCGAGCATGCCCTCCGGGTCGGGGAAGACCCGCGGATCCCACCGGAAGTCGCACCAGTTGAACTCGCGCATCCAGAAGCAGTCGAAGTGGAAGACGGACAGCGGGAGTTCACGCTCCCGCATGCCCTCGATGAACGAGGTCACCGTCTCCTCGTCGTAGGAGGTGGTGAACGACGTCGACAGCCACAGGCCGAACGACCAGGCGGGCGGCAGGGCCGGGCGGCCGGTGAGGGCGGAGTACTTGCGGATGATGTCCTTGGGGGTCGGGCCGTAGATGACGTAGTACGTCAACTGCTGGCTCTCCACGCTGAACTGGACCCGGGACACCGCCTCCGAGCCGACCTCGAAGGAGACCCGGCCGGGGTGGTCGACGAAGACGCCGTAGCCCGCGTCGGTCAGATAGAACGGGACGTTCTTGTAGGCCTGTTCGGTGGCGGTGCCGCCGTCCGCGTTCCACATGTCGACGACCTGGCCGTTCTTGACCAGCGGGCCGAAGCGTTCGCCGAGTCCGTAGACGGATGTGCCGACCTGGAGCCCGAGTTGCTCGCGCAGGTAGTGGGCGCCGGTCGCGTCCCGCATGATGCCCATGCCCTTGGGGCCGCTGCCGGTCAGCACCCGGCCGTGCGCGAGGAAGTCGACGTGCCAGGGGCCGGTGCGGGCGACCTGGACCGACAGGGCGCCGGAGGTGAGGGTGGCGTGCTCGTCGTCGTAGGACGTGTGCGCGCCGAACTCGTCCTTCCTGAGCTCGAACTGGGGGCCGCGCGGCTGTTCGCCCTCGAAGTGGGTGAAGGTGACGCCGATGACGTCGGGCATGGGGGCGTGGGCGCTGATCGTCACGACCGGTCCCTTCAGCAGGTCGCCGCGGTGGCGGATGGGGACGGTCGGCGCGTGGATCTCCAACGCGCCGTCCGCCGCGGTGACATCGAGGACTTCGACCGGGTGGGCGGCGGTGACGCCCTCGCGCAGCAGCCAGTAGCCGTCGGTGAACTTCACGTGGGGGTCCCCTTACTACTTGACGGCACCCACGGCGATACCGCGCGTGAGGGTCCGCTGGAAGACGAGGAAGAAGACGATGGCGGGCAACACGCCCAGCAGGGCAGCCGCGTTGGTCATCGTGGCGTCCATCAGTCGCTGGCCCTGGAGGACGCCGAGGGCCACCGACACGGTCTGGTTGTCGTTCGAGATCAGCATGACCAGCGGGAGCAGGAACTCGTTCCAGGTCCAGATGAAGAAGAAGACCAGCAGCACGCCGATCGTGGGGCGGCTGACCGGGACCACGATCCGCCACAGGACCTGCCACTTGTTCGCGCCGTCGATCCGCGCCGCCTCGATGATCTCGCGGGGGAACTGGCCCAGCACGGACGAGAGGAGATACGTGCCGAACGCCGCCTGGATCACGGTGAACACGATGACGACGCTGAGCCGGGTGTCGTAGAGACCGGCCTGCTTGCTGAGGTAGTAGAGCGGGTAGACCAGCGCCTCCTGCGGCAGCATGTTGGCGAGGACGAAGAAGGCCAGGACCCAAGTGCGGCCCCGGATACGGCCGATGCCGATCGCGTACGCGTTGAGAACCGAGAGCACGGCGGCGAGAACGGCCACCGAGCCGCTGATCAGCACCGAGTTGAAGAGTTTCCGGCCGTAGTCGACGCGTTCCCAGAAGTCCTTGAGGCCGTCGAGGTACAGGCCCCGGGGGAGGCTGAGGGGGCCGTGTGCGGAGTACTCGGCCGGGGACTTCACGGCGTTGATCAGGACGATCAGGAACGGGACGACCATGAAGAGGGCGGCGATGCACAGGGCGATGAGCACCGGGTAGCGGCGCAGGGCGGTCGTCATGCGCGGTCACCTTCCTCCGCGCGGGTCTGGAGTCCCAGGAGGACGACCGACAGCGCCAGGATGATCACGGTCAGCACCGTGGAGATCGCGGCGCCGTAGCCGACCTGGGTCTTCTCGAAGAACGTGGTGAAGGAGAAGTAGGAGGGGACGTCGGTCGCGCCGCCCGGACCGCCCTTCGTCAGCACGTACACCGCGCCGAACACCTTGAGCGCGGCGATCGTGCACCAGGTGAGGACGACGTAGATCTCGGGGCGGATCTGCGGCAGCGTGATGTGCCAGAAGCGGCGCCACCAGCCCGCGCCGTCCAGCTCGGCCGCCTCGTACAGCTGGGGGTCGACGCGTTGCAGTCCGGCCATGAACACCACGAGCGGGAAGCCGAGTTGGACCCAAACCATGACACCCATGACGCTGTAGAGCGCGAGGTCCGGATCGCCCAGCCAGTCCTGCTGCCAGGAGCCCAACCCCACCGCTTTCAGCAGGGTGTTGAGGGAGCCGTTGTCGGGGGCGAGGATCCAGCTCCAGACGATGCCGGCGACCGCGATCGGGAGCACCTGCGGGAGATAGAAGCAGGCGCGCAGGAGCGCGGCGACACGGCTGCCGAAGTGCTTGCCGACGTAGTCGAACAGGGCGGCGGCCAGGACGAGTCCGACGACCGTCGGTACGGCGGCCATCGCCACGACCATGAACAGGCTGTGCCGGAAGGACGCCCAGAACTCGGAATCGTCCAGCAGATCACGGTAGTTGGTGAGTCCGGTCCACTTCGGGTCGCCGACACCCTGCCAGTTCGTGAAGCTCACGGCCGTGTTCATCAGGAAGGGGACGACGATCACGGCGAGCGCGGCGAGGGCGCCGGGGAGGAGGAACAGGGCGTACGAGGTGCCGGGGCGTGGGCGGCGCGGGCCGGCGGAGTGGTGCCCGGTGCCGGCCCGCGCGCCCTTCTCGACGGTGACCGTCATGTCGAGGGGACGCCCTTGTCGTACGCCTTCTGGAGGTTGCCGAGATAGGCGTCCGGTTTCTCGCTGCCGGTGATCAGCTTCTGGGTCTCGGAGACGAGGACGTCGTAGAAGCCGGGGACCGGCCAGTCCGGGTAGAAGGCGAGGCCGTCGCGGGCGGTGAGGGTGTTGAAGTTGGCGATGAGTTCCTTGGACTTGGGGTCGGTGATCGCGGAGGTGTCGGCCGCGACCGGGATGCCGCCCTTGTTGCCCATCAGGTTCTGGATCTTCTTCGACAGGGTGATGTCGATGAAGTCGTAGGCGAGTTGCTTGTTCTTGGCGCCCTTGGGGACGACCCAGATGTTGCCGCCGGAGCCGAGGGTGAGGTCCGAGCCGGGCCAAAGGGCCGTGTCCCAGTCGAACTTGGCCTCCGTCTGGAAGCGGCCGTACCACCAGCTGCCGGAGAACAGGATCGGTGTCCTGCCCTGGATCCAGGAGACACCGGCGTCCTCGGCCTTGGTGGAACTGGAGGTCTTGGCGATGTAGCCCTTCTTCACCCAGTCGGCGAAGGTGGTCGCCGCGTAGGTCCACGCCGGGTCGTGGAAGTCCGTCTTCCCCTTGTACAGCTCGTACTTGTCGACCCAGGCGCGGTCGGCCCTCGACAGCGCGAGCTGGTAGAGGTACTGCTGGGCCGGGTACTCGGCGCCCGCGTTGGCGAGCGGGGTGACGCCCTTCGCCACGAACTGGGCCATGGCGGCGGTGAGTTCGTCGAACGTCTTCGGTACGGCGATCTTGTACTTCTCGAAGAGGTCCTTGTTGTAGTAGACCATCGTGTACTCGCCGTAGTCGGTGACGCCGTACCACTTGCCGGAGCCCATCACCCCGTTGGCGTTGTAGACGTCGGTCGTGCCCACGCTCGACGGGATCTTCTTGTCCCAGCCGCGCTTCGTCGCCTCGGCGGTGAGGTCGGTGAGCAGGCCCTGCTTGGACAGCAGGCCGGCGGTCGCGTTGCCCTTGTTGTACTCCATGACGTCCGGCGCGTCGGAGGAGTTGAGGACCATCGGGGCCGTCTTCTGGATCTGCTCGAACCCCTTCTCCTCGAACTTCACCTTCACGCCCGGGTGTTGGGCCTCGAACTCCTTGATGGCCGCGTTCCAGGCCACGCCCATCGCGCTGTCGGGGCCCTCGTAGTGCCAGAGCTTCAGGGTCCTGCCGTCCGAGGTACCGCTGTCCGAGTTGCCGCAGGACGTGAGGAGCAGGGCTCCTGCCACGAGCACGGCGGCCGTCGTCGTTCGCCTTCGGGTCGTCAACATCCAGGGCCTCCGGGGGAGTCGGATGGGTGTCGAAGCGCTTCGATGGAGGAACGTATGTAGCCGGTGCTGGTGCGTCAATGGGTTAGGCGGAGATTGCCGCAAGCGGTTCGACGGGCGGGCGCGCGCCGTGGGTGGGCGTGGTCGGCGGTTCCGGTCCCTCGTCGGATGCGGGCGGGGTGTGGCGGCGGGTCGTGGCATTCGCACTGACGGGCGACCGGGAAGGGGTGATTCGAACGGGTGATTGGGCAGGTGGCGGGCCTGGTTCGCGCTGTGGTGGACTTTCCGGCCACGCCCCGTACGGCGTTGCTGAGGCCCCCGGTGAAGCCGGTGCCCCTGTCTCCCGTGTCGCTCGTGTGGCGAAAGGGGCTGGTGCGCACCGGATTCGACGCGCTTCGACGTGTAGCGGCGGAGATCGACGGTGCGGAGGGGGCGGCCGTGCCGACCCGCTGAGGGGTGGATTCCAGCCATCGACGTGGACATGCTAAAAACGTAGAAATTACGCATCACGGCACATGCGAAGTCCCCTTGCGCTACCTTCGGGGGCCTGAGCACGGTGTGGTAAGGGGGGCGCGTGGACCGGGTGGGGGCCCGGTTCGACGGCGTGTGCTCAGGGTCGTCCGCGCGTCCCGAACAGTTCCGTGGGGGGATGTGCGTGCGCGTGGAAAAGTGGCGAGAAGACGCCCAACCGGAATGGCCCCAGGCCGCATCCGCGACCAAAGACGTACCGGTCGTAGGCGGAGAGGCCCAGGCGTTCCCGGAGACCGGAGCGGTCGGAGCGGTCGGAGGACCGGAGATCCTTGAGGGCGGCCGACACGGTCGGCACGGTGCCCGGGCCGGCCGGGTCGCCGGCCGTACACCGACCGGACCGTCCGGGCCGTCGGGCTCGGTGGGATCGGTCGGGTCGGTCGGGTCGGTGGGGTCAGTGGGGTCAGTGGGGTCAGTGGGGTCGTCCTGGCCCGTCGTGCCCCGGTCGGTCCGCAGAGGACCGGCCGGGCCGCTCAGCGCTCCGTCCGGTGCGCTGGCCGATCCCTGGGGCGGGCCGGAGGCGCACGACCCCGACGAGGTGACCGTCCAACTGGACGGCCCCGCCGAGGAGTTGGGGGCGGCCCCGGGGGAGAAGGGCGCCGGTCACGAGGGCTCGGACGGACCCGTCTTCGTCGACGAGTCCGGGCGCCGCAGCCGTAGGTACCGCCGGATCGGTATGGCCGTGGGCATCGCCTGCGCGGTGTACGCCGTCGTCATCGTCGTCACCCTGCTGTCCGGGAGCTCCGACGCGCCCTGGCTCCCGGTACCGGGGCAGAAGGACGACCCGCCCGCGGGCAAGGTCGACACCTCGCCGCTGCCCGCCGTGTCGGGCCGGCCGTCCGGCGGCAGTGGCAGCGGCAGCGTGGCGCCCGGCAACATCCCGACGGCGAGCGACGGTTCGACACCGTCGCCGGGCGCCGGCGCGAGCGCGAGCGGCGCGTCCAAGGCACCCGGAGCGAAGGCGTCCGCGTCCGCGTCGCCCAAGCCGTCCGCGAGCGGGAGCGCGTCGGCACCGGCCGGCGGGACCGTGACCCATCCGGTCGTGCAGCCCTCGCATTCGCAGGTCACCCCGTCGTCCGGCCCGAGCACACCGGCGGGCGGCACCAGCGCCCCGGCCGAGCCCACGCCGACCCCGACCCCGACCGCGGGCACCGGCACGGTCGCCGACGCGCCGAGTACCCCGTCGCCGGTGGCGCAGGGGCCGGCCGCGCCCGCTGAGACGGGGTCCGCGCCCGTACCGTCCAAGACTCCGGAGCATGTCGTCTGATGGCATCGCACAACCGTCGCGCCGAGGCTGTGAACACGGCCTGGGGCGAGCCCACGCCGAACCTGACCCTGGTCCCGACCCTGACCCCGACCGCGGGTACCGGCACGGTCGCCGATGCGCCGAGTACTCCGTCGCCGGTGGCGCAGGGGCCGGCCGTACCCGCCGGGACGGGGTCCGCGCCCGTACCGTCCAAGACTCCGGAGCATGTCGTCTGATGGCATCGCACAACCGTCGCGCCCGGGCTGTGAACACGGCCTCGGGCGGCCGTCACGGAGGTATATCCAAAGCGGCCCGCGGTGCCCGGCGGCGCCGTCTTCCCATGCGGTTCCTGCTGCCGATGCTGCTGCTCGTCGCGATGGTGGCGATGCTGATGCTGCGCGGCTATGTGCACAGCGAGATCCTCGCCGACCACCGCATCCGCCCCGAGGCCGCGACCAACAAGGTGCCGGACAAGATCCTCGACGGCGGCCCGGTCATCGACACCCGCAGCGGCCGTACGACGAGTCTGGACGTGCCGGACCACGACATCGTCCTCACCTTCGACGACGGCCCCGACCCGACCTGGACCCCCAAGGTCCTGGACGTGCTCAAGAAGCACCACGCGCACGGCGTCTTCTTCGTCACCGGCACCATGACCTCGCGCTACCCCGACCTGGTCAAACGCATCGTGGACGAGGGCAACGAGGTCGGTGTGCACACCTTCAGCCACCCCGACCTCTCCTTCCAGTCCAAGCGGCGCATCGACTGGGAGCTGTCCCAGACGCAGCTCGCGATCACCGGCGCGGCCGGTATCCGGACCTCGCTGTTCCGGCCGCCGTACTCGTCCTCCGCCGACGCGATGGACAACCTGTCCTGGCCGGTGACCGAGTACATCGGCACCCGCGGCTACATCACCGTCGTCAACAACACGGACAGCGAGGACTGGCAGAAGCCCGGCGTCGCGAAGATCATCAGCAACGCCACCCCGCGCGCTGGCAAGGGCGCGATCGTCCTCATGCACGACTCCGGCGGCGACCGCCACCAGACCGTGCAGGCGCTCGACAAGTTCCTGCCGGAGATGCAGGCCAAGGGCTACAAGTTCGACAACCTCACCCAGGCGCTCGGTGCTCGCAGCGCGCTCACCCCGGTGACCGGCGTGGACCTGTGGAAGGGCAAGGCGTGGATCTTCCTGGTCCAGGCCTCGGACAACATCACCGACGTCCTGGTGGTCGGGCTGGCGATCACCGGGTCCCTGGTCATCGCCCGCTTCGTGCTGATGCTCCTGCTCTCCGTGCTCCACGCCCGCCGGGTGCGTCGCAAGGACTTCGCCTGGGGCCCACCGGTCACCGAACCGGTCACGGTCCTCGTACCGGCGTACAACGAGGCCAAGTGCATTGAGAACACGGTCCGTTCACTGATGGCGAGCGAGCATCCGGTCGAGGTGATCGTGGTCGACGACGGCTCGGCGGACGGCACGGCGAGAATCGTGGAAGCGATGTCGCTGCCGAACGTCCGCGTCGTACGCCAGGTCAACGCGGGCAAGCCCGCCGCCCTCAACCGCGGTCTGGCGAACGCCAGTCACGACCTCATCGTCATGATGGACGGCGACACGGTCTTCGAACCGGCCACCGTACGGGAGCTGGTCCAGCCCTTCGGCGACCCGCGCGTCGGCGCCGTCGCGGGCAACGCCAAGGTGGGCAACCGGGATTCACTGATCGGAGCGTGGCAGCACATCGAGTACGTGATGGGCTTCAACCTCGACCGCCGGATGTACGACGTCCTGCGCTGCATGCCGACGATCCCGGGCGCCGTGGGGGCCTTCAGGAGAAGCGCGCTGGAGCGGGTCGGCGGCATGAGCGACGACACGCTCGCCGAGGACACCGACATCACGATGGCGATGCACCGGGACGGCTGGCGCGTCGTCTACGCCGAGAAGGCCCGCGCGTGGACGGAAGCCCCGGAGACGGTCCAGCAGTTGTGGTCCCAGCGCTACCGCTGGTCCTACGGCACGATGCAGGCGATCTGGAAGCACCGGGGCGCGCTGCTCGACCGCGGCCCGTCCGGCCGCTTCGGCCGGGTCGGCCTCCCGCTGGTGGCCCTGTTCATGGTGATCGCCCCCATCCTGGCCCCGCTGATCGACGTGTTCCTGCTCTACGGCCTGGTGTTCGGCCCGACCGAGAAGACGTTCCTGGCCTGGCTCGGTGTCCTCGCCATCCAGGCGTTCTGCGCGGCCTACGCCTTCCGCCTGGACCGCGAACGCATGACGCATCTCGTCTCGCTGCCGCTCCAGCAGATCCTCTACCGCCAACTCATGTACGTCGTCCTGCTCCAGTCCTGGATCACCGCGCTCACCGGAGGCCGGCTGCGCTGGCAGAAGCTGCGGCGCACCGGAGTCGTCGAGGCACCCGGCGGTCCGGTGCCGACCCAGCGCAGCCGCAGTGGCAGTGACGATCGGAGGCCGGTGGCATGACCCACGGATACACGACGGGAACGGGCACGAACCCGGAGTCGGAGCCGGAGTCGGATCCCGAGTCGACGCCGGTCTTCGGGATTCCCCAGCAGCGCCAAGTGCCCCCTGCGGAAGCACCCGTTGAGACCGGGAAGAGCGGCGGCCGGGACCGCTACCTGGACCTCCTCCGCTCGATCGCGCTGGTCCGGGTGGTCGTGTACCACCTCTTCGGCTGGGCGTGGCTGTCGGTCCTCTTCCCGTCCATGGGTGTGATGTTCGCGCTGGCGGGCTCCCTGATGGCCCGTTCACTGAACCGCCCGGCACTGGGCGTGATCAAGGGCCGGCTGCGCCGACTGCTGCCGCCGCTCTGGGCGTTCAGCGCGGTGGTGCTGGTGATGATGTTCGCGAGCGGCTGGAATCCGCTCAAGGACCCGGACATGGGCGGCACTTGGTGGGGTGCGGCGAAGGTCTTCGACTACCTCGTGCCGGTCGGGGCACCGCCGTACCCCGAGCATCTCGGTTCGGAATCGGGCCTGTTGGAGAGCACGTGGGCGGACCAGGCGGCGGGCCCGCTCTGGTATCTGCGGGCGTATCTGTGGTTCGTGATCGCGTCCCCGCTGCTGCTGTGGGCGTTCCGCAGGGTGCCGTGGGCGACGCTGCTGGCCCCTCTGCTGCTGACGGCGGTGGTGGGCACGGGCGTGGTGACGATCCCGGGCGAGACGGGCAACGCGGTCTCCGACTTCGCGGTGTACGGCGGCTGTTGGGTCCTGGGCTTCGCGCACCACGAGGGGAAGCTGAAGGAGATCCCGCGCTATCTGGCGGTGTCGGGCGCGACCGTGATCATGGGCTTCGGCCTGTGGTGGGCGTCGGGTCATCTGGGGCCGGACGGCTGGGACTTGAACGACATCCCGCTGGCGCAGGCGCTGTGGTCCTTCGGTGTCGTGGTGATCCTGCTCCAATACGCGCCGTCCTGGCAGGAGTTGCCGGGCAGGCTGGCGCGCTGGGACAAGCTGGTGACCCTCTCCAACAACCGTGCCGTCACGATCTACCTGTGGCACAACCTCCTCATCATGGCCACGGTCCCGATGATCGACCAGCTGTACAACCTCCCCTTCATGGGAAGCGACGCGGCGACGTCCTTCCTCGACAAGGCGGACACATTCCTGATGTTCGTGCTCATCTGGCCGCTCATCGCGGTGGCGATCCTCGCGTTCGGCTGGATCGAGGACATCGCGGCGAAGCGGCGGCCGAGGCTGTGGCCGAACGGGGCGAAGCGGGGCCGGCGCGGGCTGGCCTGAGGCTCCGCGCAAGGGCCGAGGGCCCTGCGGAAGGGCTGATTCCGGCCGCTCGGCGACGCCGGGCGGCCGTTCGTCGCGCGGTCGGGACCGTTCGTCGACGCCCGCCACCCGCCCGGCATCGAAGGGTGTAGGTGGTGCCTACAATGGATTTGCATCCGTGTGATCCACATCACAGGAGGAGGCGCAGATGAGCACTCCCACCACCACCCCCGACACCATCGCGGACCCCGGCCCGCTCGGCCTCGCCGCCTTCGCCGCGACGACCTTCGTCCTCAGCACCTTCAACGCGGACATCATCACCGACAAGACCCTGGTCGCCGTGGTCCTCCCGCTCGCCCTCTTCTACGGCGGGCTCGCCCAACTCCTGGCAGGCATGTGGGAGTTCCGCAAGGGCAACACCTTCGGCGCCACCGCGTTCGTCTCCTACGGCGCCTTCTGGCTGTCGTACGCCGCGTACGCGAAGTTCGTCGCGGGCGGCCTGCCCGCGTCCACCGCGCACCAGGCCACCGGACTGTTCCTGCTGGTCTGGGCGGTCTTCACGATCTACATGACGGTCGCCGCGACCCGCACCACCGGGGCGATCCTCGCCGTGTTCGTCACCCTGTCGGCGACCTTCGTCGTGCTGTGCGTCGGCGAGTTCGCGCAGTCCCCGGACACCACCAAGGTCGGCGGCTGGATCGGCCTGGTCACCGCCCTGTGCGCCTGGTACGCCTCGTTCGCCGGCGTCACCAACTCCACCTACCACCGAGCCGTCGTCCCCGTCTTCCCGAACGTCGGCGAACACCTCCGGCCGCACCGTGCCCACGGCGGCGGCCCGGTCGCCGGGGCCCACGCATGACCGACGCCGGAGGCGGGACACTCTCCAACCTGCTGCGGGAGGAGCGGCGGTTCCCGCCGCCCCCCGAGCTGGCCGCCACGGCGAACGCCACCGCGGCGGACTACGAACGGGCCGACACCGACCGCCTCGCCTTCTGGGCCGAGGCGGCCGGCCGGCTGGACTGGGCACAGCCCTGGGACGAGACGCTGGACTGGAGCCGCGCCCCGTTCGCCCGCTGGTACACGGGAGGCCGCCTCAACGCGGCGTACAACTGTCTGGACCGGCATGTGGCCGCCGGTCACGGTGACCGGGTCGCCTTCCACTGGGAGGGCGAGCCCGGCGACACCCGCACGATCACCTACGCCGAGCTGACGGCCGAGGTCTGCCGGGCGGCCAACGCCCTGCTCTCGCTCGGCGTCCGGGCCGGCGACCGGGTGGCGATCTACATGCCGATGATCCCGGAGACCGTGGTGGCGATGCTGGCCTGCGCCCGTATCGGCGCCCCGCACACCGTGGTCTTCGGCGGCTTCTCCGCCGAGGCGCTGCGCGGCCGGATCCTCGACTGCGACGCGCATGTGGTGATCACCGCGGACGGCGGCTACCGCAAGGGCGCCGCCGCCGCGCTGAAGCCCGCCGTGGACGAGGCGGTACGCGCGTGCCCCGACGTCCGCACCGTGCTCGTGGTCCGCCGCACCGGCCAGGACGTCGATTGGACCGACGGCCGGGACATCTGGTGGCACGACCTGGTCGACGACCAGCCGGCCGAGCACGAACCGGAGGCCTTCGACAGCGAGCACCCGCTCTACATCATGTACACCTCCGGCACCACGGCCCGCCCCAAGGGCATCCTCCACACCACGGGCGGCTACCTCACCCAGGTGTCCTGGACCCACTGGGCGGTCTTCGACGTCAAACCGGAGACCGACGTCTACTGGACGGCCGCCGACATCGGCTGGGTCACCGGCCACTCGTACATCGTCTACGGCCCCCTCGCCAACGGCGTCACCTCCGTGCTGTACGAGGGGACACCGGACACCCCGCACCAGGGCCGCTGGTGGGAGATCGTCGAGAAGTACCGGGTGACGATCCTCTACTGCGCCCCGACCGCGATCCGCACCTTCATGAAGTGGGGCGGCGAGATCCCGGCCGGCTTCGACCTCTCCTCGCTCCGACTGCTCGGCTCGGTCGGCGAACCGATCAACCCCGAGGCGTGGATCTGGTACCGCAAGCACATCGGCGGCGACCACTGTCCCGTCGTAGACACGTGGTGGCAGACGGAGACCGGTGCTCAACTCATCAGCCCGCTGCCGGGCGTGAGCACCTGCAAGCCCGGTTCGGCGCTGCGTCCGCTGCCCGGCATCGCGGCGGACGTCGTGGACGACACGGGCAAGCCGGTGCCCAACGGCTCCGGGGGCTACCTCGTGCTCACCGAGCCGTGGCCGTCGATGCTGCGCACCATCTGGGGAGACGAGCAGCGGTACGTCGACACGTACTGGTCCCGGTTCCCCGGGGTGTACTTCGCCGGGGACGGCGCGAAGAAGGACGAGGACGGCGACATCTGGCTGCTCGGCCGGGTCGACGACGTCATGAACGTCTCCGGCCACCGCATCTCCACCACCGAGGTCGAGTCGGCCCTCGTCTCCCACCCGCTGGTCGCGGAGGCCGCCGTGGTCGGCGCCACCGACGCGACGACCGGCCAGGGCGTGGTCGCCTTCGTCATCCTGCGCGGTGACGCGGGGGAGCCCGAACCGGACTCCATAGCAGGGGAGTTGCGCGCCCACGTCAGCAAGGAGATCGGCCCGATCGCCCGCCCCCGGCAGATCATGGTCGTCGCCGAACTCCCCAAGACCCGCTCCGGCAAGATCATGCGCCGGCTGCTGCGGGACGTCGCCGAACACCGCACCCTCGGTGACGTGACGACCCTGACCGACTCGACGGTCATGGACGCGATCAGGGAACGGCTGCCGTCGGCGGGTTCGGCAGGTTCGGCGGGGGAGGAGGAGTAGCGACCCGTAAGTACCCGTACCCGTACCCGTAGTCCCGCGGCCCCCGCCGAAGCTCCCTCCGGCGGGGGCCGCGCCGGTTCCTCACCGCCGCCCCGCCCCGTTCGTGAGAGCAACGTTCCCTTCCGGTCACGCACAGCCACAGCGCGGAAACCCGCCCTCCCTACCTTCGGGATGCATCACCGCTCGTTACCCCGTAGTGGACCGTGGAGGCGTCATGACAGCCACTGGCAAGTGGATCGAGCACTGGGATCCGGAGGACGAGACCTTCTGGCGGGAGACCGGGGAGAAGGTCGCCCGGCGGAATCTCGTGTTCTCCGTGCTCTCGGAGCACATCGGGTTCTCGATCTGGACGCTGTGGTCCGTGCTGGTGCTCTTCATGGGCCCGGAGTACGGGCTGACGCCGGCCGACAAGTTCCTGCTGACCTCGATGGTCACGCTCGTCGGCGCGGCCGTCCGGGTGCCGTACACCTTCGCCGTCGCCGTCTTCGGCGGGCGGAACTGGACGATCGTCTCCGCGAGTCTGCTGCTCGTGCCCACCATCGCCGCGTTCGTGGTGATGAAGCCGGGGACCTCCTTCGACACCTTCCTCTGGATCGGCCTGCTGGCCGGTATCGGCGGCGGCAACTTCGCCTCCTCCATGACCAACATCAACGCCTTCTTCCCGCTGCGGAAGAAGGGCTGGGCACTCGGGCTGAACGCCGGTGGCGGCAACATCGGCGTCCCGGTCATCCAGCTGATCGCCCTCGCGATCATCGGGGCGAGCGGCGGACCGCGTGTGCTGCTCGGGATCTACATCCCGCTCATCCTGCTCGCCGCCGTCCTCGCCGCGCTCTTCATGGACAACCTCACCTCCGTGAAGAACGACACCGGCGCCGCCAAGGACGCCGCGCGGGACCGGCACACCTGGATCATGGCGTTCCTGTACATCGGCACGTTCGGGTCGTTCATCGGGTACGCGTTCGCGTTCGGGCAGGTGCTCCAGGTCCAGTTCGGGCGTACGCCGCTCCAGGCCGCGTACCTCACCTTCATCGGTCCGCTGCTCGGCTCGCTGATCCGGCCGGTGGGCGGGTGGCTCGCCGACCGTTACGGCGGCGCGAAGATCACCCTGTGGAACTTCGTCGCCATGGCCGCCGCCACCGCCGTGCTCGTGTTCGCCAGCATGCAGAAGTCGCTGCCCCTGTTCGTGACCGTCTTCGTGGTGCTGTTCGTGCTCAGCGGGCTCGGCAACGGGTCGACGTACAAGATGATCCCCGGCATCTTCCAGACCAAGGCCCTCGCGAAGGGGCTGGCGGGGGAGGAGGCGGCTGCCTACGGCCGTCGGCTCTCCGGGGCCTCCATGGGGCTCATCGGGGCGGTCGGCGCGCTCGGCGGAGTCGGCATCAACCTCGCCTTCCGCCAGTCCTTCCTCTCCTACGGCTCCGGCACCGGCGCGTTCGTCGCCTTCCTCGCCTTCTACGGCCTGTGCTTCGCCGTCACCTGGGCCGTATACCTTCGCCGCCCGACCGCCCAGGCTCAGGCCAAAGCTTCCGCATCGGAGGCGAAGCCGCAGCTCAGCTATGCCGAGGTGTGACGTAACACCGTCGACATGAAGTCGAACCGAGCCTGTCACGCAGCGTTGACAGGCTCGTTCGGCATGTAGGCACCGCCGCACCGGCGCGGGTACGACTACGTTCGGGACGAGAGCCATGTACGAACCACCGCAGCGACCGGAGAGCGCGCCCCACGGGCCCCTCTCTGGGTTCACCGTGGGCGTCACCGCCGCCCGCCGCGCCGACGAGTTGGGAGCCCTGCTCCAGCGGCGCGGCGCGGTGGTCCTGCACGCGCCCGCGCTGCGCATCGTGCCCCTCGCCGACGACAGCGAACTGCTCGCCGCCACCAAGCAGTTGATCGACCAGGCGCCCGACGTCGTGGTGGCCACCACCGCGATCGGCTTCCGCGGGTGGGTGGAGGCCGCCGACGGCTGGGGCCTCGGTGAACCCCTCCTGGACCGGCTGCGCGGGGTGGAACTGCTCGCCCGCGGGCCCAAGGTCAAAGGGGCGGTACGGGCCGCCGGGCTCACCGAGGAGTGGTCGCCCTCGTCCGAGTCCATGGCCGAGGTGCTCGACCGGCTCCTGGAGGAGGGGGTCGACGGCCGCCGGGTCGCCGTCCAACTGCACGGTGAACCGCTGCCGGGGTTCGTGGAGTCGCTGCGGGCCGGGGGAGCGGAGGTCGTGGTGGTGCCCGTGTACCGGTGGATGCCGCCCGAGGACATCGGCCCGGTGGACCGGCTGCTGGACGCCACGGTCTCGCGCGGCCTGGACGCGCTGACCTTCACCAGCGCACCGGCCGCCGCGTCGCTCCTCTCCCGCGCCGAGACCCGCGGGCTGCTGCCCGAACTCCTCGCCGCCCTGCACCACGACGTCCTCCCGGCCTGTGTCGGCCCGGTCACCGCGCTGCCGCTCCAGAACCACGGCATCACCACGGTCCAGCCCGAGCGCTTCCGCCTCGGCCCGCTCGTCCAGCTCCTCTGCCAGGAACTCCCCGCCCGCGCCCGCACCCTGCCCGTCGCGGGCCACCGGGTCGAGATCCGCGGCCACGCGGTCCTGGTCGACGGCACGCTACGGCCGGTGCCGCCGGCCGGCATGTCCCTGCTCCGCGCGCTGTCCCGCCGCCCCGGCTGGGTCGTCGCCCGCGCGGAACTCCTCCGCGCCCTCCCCGGCGCCGGCCGCGACGAACACGCCGTGGAAACGGCGATGGCCCGCCTGCGCACAGCACTAGGCACCCCGAAACTGATCCAGACGGTGGTGAAACGCGGATACCGGCTGGCCCTGGATCCGGCGGCCGACGCGAAGTACTCCGTGGGGTGACCGGGTGACCGGGTGACCGTGCGGGGCCGGACGGGCTGGTTGTCGCCGGCCCGGGTCGAGAAGCGGCCCGCGCTCGGTACGAGGGGTTCCGGCCGCGCGGGTGGGCGGGCACTGTAGAGGCAACGGTTTCCCGACCGGGGTAATCCCTAGGCGGTGACAGGCACATGGCACTGGGTACCACCATGGCCCCGTACGAGCTGCGCTTCGACGCCGGGCGGATCTGTCTGGATCTGCTCGCGACCACGCATCCCGAGGAACGGCTCGACGCACCGGAGCAGTTGCGTGCGTGGATCGTCCGGTCCGGGCTCGTCCCGGCGGCCACCGAACTCACGCAGGTCGACTCGGCCTGGCTCGTCGGCTTCCGCGAACTGCGGCGCTGGATCGGACAGTTGGTGCGCAGCAGACCGCCCGCGGAGGGCGGCTCCCACGACCTCGCGCTCGCCCACCTCAACGACCGCGCCCGCGCCGCGACCCCGGCACCCCGGGCCGTACGGGCCGAAGACGGGGCGCTGGTGCGGGAGTTGGCCGGTCCGCCGGGGTGTGCCGCGCTGCTCGCGGTGATCGCCCGGGACGCCGTGGAACTGCTCACCGACCCGGTCGCGCGGGCCTCGCTGCGGGAGTGCGAAGGCGACAACTGCCCCATCGTGTACCTGGACACCTCGCGGGGACGCAGGAGGCGCTGGTGTTCCAGCGAGGTCTGCGGGAACCGGGAGCGAGTGGCCCGGCACCGTCGGCGCGCGGCGCTCGCCCGCGCCTGAGAATCCCATATGCGGCTTCTGTGAGGTGACGTACCGTCAATTGACGAAGTGATTTTGACAACAGTGCGTTTCACTCGGTCATGGCTCGGGCAGCCCGCGTGATCTTGCTGGTGTGGTGGAAATGTAAAGATCGCGCGGTGGGAATGTGCACTCATGTCCCGCTCGTCACGTCACTTCCGAGAAAACTGTCGCCCCACGTTGAACACCCGCCCACCCTCCCGCGTACTCCTCACCGAGCGACCGACCGGGGCAACCCCCGGACACCGGAGGTGGGCGTGCGCAAGGATTCCGTCGTGGCCAATGAACAAGCGCCGAGGGCCCGACATCGCATGTCCCAGTCCTCGGAACCTGATGAGGAGCTGATGCGTGCCCTGTACCGAGAGCACGCCGGACCCTTGCTCGCCTATGTGCTGCGGCTCGTCGCCGGCGACCGGCAACGTGCCGAGGACGTGGTGCAGGAGACGCTCATCCGGGCCTGGAAGAACGCCGGCCAGCTCAACCGGGCGACCGGATCGGTACGACCCTGGCTGGTGACGGTCGCACGGCGCATCGTCATCGACGGTCACCGCAGCCGGCAGGCCCGGCCGCAGGAGGTGGACCCGTCGCCGCTGGAGGTCATCCCCGCGGAGGACGAGATCGACAAGGCGTTGTGGCTGATGACACTGTCGGACGCGTTGGACGACCTGACCCCGGCCCACCGGGAGGTGCTCGTCGAGACGTACTTCAAGGGGCGTACCGTCAATGAGGCGGCCGAGACGCTTGGCATCCCCAGTGGCACGGTGCGCTCAAGGGTGTTCTACGCCCTTCGATCGATGAAGCTTGCTCTGGAGGAGCGGGGGGTGACGGCATGAGCATTTACGGGGGATACGGAACGGGTAGTCCTGGTTCCATGCAGGGATCTCAGGGCTCGAACGAACATGAGACCGTCGGCGCCTACGCCCTCGGGATTCTCGACGACGCCGAAGCAACCGCTTTCGAGGCCCACCTCGCCACCTGCGAGTGGTGCGCCCAGCAGCTCGACGAGCTGGCCGGGATGGAACCGATGCTCGCGGCACTCGCGGACCTGCCGGGCTCCGGCACCCCCGCGATCGGCGAGTCCCTGTCCGCCAAGCCGAGCCCGCGGCTGGTGGAGCGGCTGGTCGACGACGTCGGTGAACGCCGGGCGATGAAGCGCCGGCGCAGCTTCTACATGATCGCTGCCGCCGCCGCCCTGATCATCGCCGGACCGCTGGCCGTCATCGCGGCCAACGGCGGCAACGACTCCGGTCAGAAGGGCACCGTGGCCGCGGCGACCGCCAAGGACACCTTCGACACTCTGTCCGACAAGGTCTCCGCCACGGACAAGACCACCAAGGTCTCCGCGACCGTGGCGATGACCAAGAAGGACTGGGGCACCCTCGGGGTCGTCGAGCTCAGCAACGTCAAGGGCCCGCTGAAGTGCTCCCTGATCGCGGTCGGCAAGAACGGCGAACGCGAGACGATGAGCTCCTGGTCGGTCCCGGCCTGGGGCTACGGCATCGCGAACGCCACGAAGGCCGAGGCCAAGGCCCCGCTCTACGCCCAGGGCGGCGCGGCGCTCAAGCCCAACGAGATCGACCACTTCGAGGTCATGACCTTCGAGGGCAAGAAGCTCGTGGAAGTGGACGCGTAGCAGCTGCTCCACCGTGCTCGACGGGGTCCGGGACGCGCCAGGCGCGCACCGGACCCCGCGTCTTTGTCAGGATCCGCCGGGCGGGCCCCTCGCCTCGGCGGCCTCCCTTCGCGTACGGTTGACGGCTGCCCAGCACGTCAGAAGGGGGCCCGGTGGCCGCACAGGCTCAACAGGAGACCGCGCTCGATGCGGTGTCCGACACATCCGCCCAGGATTCGCTACGGGACCGGGAGATCAGCGGCGAACAGGCGCACCTGGACCGGGTGTACCGGCGCCTTGAGGAGAAGATCCGCGAGGCCGAGTTCCTGATGAACGACGCCGCCAAGCGCGGCCAGGTCGGCACCCCCGGCGCGCTCGCCGAACGCGACGCGCAGGTGTTCCGCGCCGGCATCCACCTCAACCGGCTCAACAACGAGTTCGAGGACTTCCTCTTCGGCCGGATCGATCTGCTGCTCGGCAAGGACGGCCAGAAGGGGCCCGACGGCGCCTACACCGCCGTCGAACCCGCCGACGGTTCCGTCCGCGACGACAACACCGCCGACATCGCCGAGACCCTGCACATCGGCCGCATCGGCGTCCTCGACACCGAGTACGCGCCCCTGGTCATCGACTGGCGGGCGCCCGCCGCCGCCCCGTTCTACCGCTCGACCCCGGTCGAACCCGGCCGGGTCGTCCGCCGTCGCGTCATCCGCTCCAAGGGCCGCCGGGTCCTCGGCGTCGAGGACGACCTGATGCGCCCCGAGCTGACCGCCTTCCTCGACGGCGACAAGCTCGCCGTCATCGGTGACGGCGCCCTGATGGCCGCGCTCGGCCAGGCCCGCAGCCACACCATGCGCGACATCGTGGCCTCCATCCAGGCCGAACAGGACCTGGTGATCCGCGCCCCCGCCGCCTCCGTGACCTACGTCGAGGGCGGCCCGGGCACCGGCAAGACCGCCGTCGCCCTGCACCGCGCCGCCTACCTCCTCTACCAGGACCGGCGCCGCTACGCGGGCGGCATCCTCATCGTCTCGCCCACCCCGCTGCTGGTCGCCTACACCGAGGGCGTCCTGCCCTCCCTCGGCGAGGAGGGCCAGGTCGCCATCCGGGCCATCGGCTCCCTCGTCGACGGCGCCGAGGCCACCCTCTACGACTCCCCGGCCGTGGCCCGCACCAAGGGCTCGTACCGCATGCTCCGCGTGCTGCGGAAGGCCGCGCGTGGCGCCCTGGAGTCGAGCGAGGCGCCGGACCGGCTGCGGGTCGTCGCCTTCGGGCGGCGGCTCGAACTGGAGGCCGCCGACCTGGAGCGCGTGCGGCAGAACGCCCTCAGCGGCACGGCCCCCGTCAACATGCTGCGCCCGCGCGCCCGCAAGCTCCTCCTGGACGCCCTGTGGGAGCGCTCCGGCGCGGCCGGCCGGCACACCGACCCCGAACTCGCCGCCGAACTGCGCTCCTCCTTCGACGAGGACGTCGCGAGCGAGGACGAGTTCATCGTGTTCCTCGACGCCTGGTGGCCCGAACTCACCCCGCGCGCCGTCCTGGAGTCCATGTCCGACGAGCGCAGGCTCGGCCGCTGGGCCCGCCGCATCCTCAACCCCGGCGAGGTCCGCAGGGTCGCGCGCGCCCTGAAGCGGGACGGCCTCTCCGTCCACGACGTGGCGATCCTCGACGAACTCCAGGCGATCCTCGGCACCCCGGCCCGCCCCCGCAAGCGGCGCGACCTGGACCCGCTGGACCAGCTCACCGGCCTCGAAGAGCTGATGCCCGTACGCGAGGAGACACAGCGCGAACGCGCCGAGCGGCTCGCCCAGGAGCGCGTCGAGTACGCGCACGTCATCGTGGACGAGGCCCAGGACCTCACCCCGATGCAGTGGCGCATGGTCGGCCGCCGCGGCCGGCACGCCACCTGGACGGTCGTCGGCGACCCGGCCCAGTCCTCCTGGTCCGACCCCGACGAGGCCGCCGAGGCCCGCGACGAGGCCCTCGGCTCCCGCCCCCGCCGCCGCTTCACCCTCACGGTCAACTACCGCAACCCGGCAGAGATCGCGGAGCTGGCGGCCAAGGTCCTCGCCCTCGCCATGCCCGGCTCCGAGTCCCCGTCCGCGGTCCGCTCCACGGGCGTACGACCCCGCTTCGCCGTCGTACGGAACTCGCTGGCGGAGTCCGTCCGCGCGGAGGCCGCCCGGCTGCTCGACCTGGTCGACGGCACGGTCGGCGTGGTCGTCGCGATGAACCGCCGCGAGGAGGCCCGCCGCTGGCTGGCCGGCCTCGGCGACCGGGTCGTCGCGCTGGGCAGCCTGGAGGCCAAGGGCCTGGAGTACGACGCGACCGTCGTCGTATCGCCCGCCGAGATCGCCGACGAGTCACCGGCCGGCCTCCGTGTCCTCTACGTCGCCCTCACCCGCGCGACCCAGCAGCTCACGGTCGTCTCCGCCGAGCGGGACGAGCCGGACGCGGACGGGGTGCCGGATCTCCTCAGAGACTGACCGAGGGACCGGCCGAGGGTGCTTCCTATGAACTCTCGGGATGGGAATGGTCTTACGGGATCTGTTTGTTAGCCTGGATGTGACACCGGCCCGATCCAAGCCCCCGGGCCCAACCTTCGTCGCTACGAGCGACCACTTGCCGCGAGGCGAGCATGGCGGGTCGGTGTCATTGACCGTGAAAGAGGCCTCCATGACGGGGGCCTCTTTTTCTTGCGAACAAAACGTTCGCAATCGGGGGCGGCTAACGCCTACCGGGCAGTAGGTGCGACCATCGGAGCGCGTACTCAGCTCAACGGTGAAAGCAGAGGAAGTCGGCCATGGCTACGGCGCCCAGCGTCTCCTACTCGATCACGGTCCGTCTGGAGGTGCCCGCCAGCGGAACGGCGGTCTCCCAGATCACCACGGCCGTGGAGTCCCACGGAGGCTCGGTGACCGGCCTCGACGTGACCGCCTCCGGCCACGAGAAGCTCCGCATCGACGTCACCATCGCGGCGTCCTCCACCGCCCACGCCGACGAGATCGTCCAGCAGTTGCGCGGCATCGAGGGCGTCAGCCTCGGCAAGGTCTCCGACCGTACGTTCCTCATGCACCTCGGCGGCAAGATCGAGATGCAGTCCAAGCACCCGATCCGCAACCGTGACGACCTCTCCATGATCTACACCCCGGGCGTCGCCCGCGTGTGCATGGCCATCGCGGAGAACCCCGAGGACGCGCGCCGCCTCACCATCAAGCGCAACTCCGTCGCGGTCGTCACCGACGGCTCGGCCGTCCTCGGCCTCGGCAACATCGGCCCCAAGGCCGCGCTGCCGGTCATGGAGGGCAAGGCGGCCCTGTTCAAGCGGTTCGCGGGCATCGACGCCTGGCCGCTGTGCCTGGACACCCAGGACACCGACGCGATCGTCGAGATCGTCAAGGCCATCGCCCCGGGCTTCGCCGGCATCAACCTGGAGGACATCTCCGCGCCGCGCTGCTTCGAGATCGAGGCCCGGCTGCGCGAGGCCCTCGACATCCCCGTCTTCCACGACGACCAGCACGGCACCGCGATCGTCGTCCTCGCCGCGCTGACCAACGCGCTGCGGGTGGCCGGCAAGGGCATCGGCGACATCCGGGTCGTCATGTCCGGCGCGGGCGCGGCCGGTACGGCCATCCTCAAGCTGCTGCTCGCCGCCGGCGTCAAGAACGCGGTCGTCGCCGACATCCACGGTGTCGTGCACGCCGACCGCGAGGACCTGGTCGACGCCAAGGCCGACTCGCCGCTGCGCTGGATCGCCGAGAACACCAACCCCGACGGCCTCACCGGCACCCTGAAGGAGGCCGTGCGCGGCGCCGACGTCTTCGTGGGCGTCTCCGCCCCGAACGTCCTCGACGGCGACGACGTGGCCGCGATGGCCGAGGGCGCGATCGTGTTCGCGCTCGCGAACCCGGACCCCGAGGTCGACCCGACGGTCGCCCGTCAGACCGCGGCCGTCGTGGCCACCGGCCGCTCGGACTTCCCGAACCAGATCAACAACGTGCTGGTCTTCCCGGGTGTCTTCCGCGGTCTGCTGGACGCGCAGTCCCGCACCGTCAACACCGAGATGATGCTCGCCGCGGCGACCGCACTCGCGAACGTCGTGTCCGAGGACGAGCTGAACGCGAACTACATCATCCCCAGCGTCTTCAACGACAAGGTCGCCGGTGCGGTGGCCGGCGCGGTCCGCGAGGCCGCGAAGGCCGCGGGAGTGTCCGCGCCCTCCGCGACGCCCTCCGCGTCGTAGCCCGTCCGGCGTCGGGTGTGCGGCGGCTGTGAGGATCGCCACGGCCGCCCGCGCGTCGGCGCGTCGCGGAACCCGGGGCCTTCGGCGGCCGTTTATCGTGGCGGCCAGGCTTCGGGCCTTCCAGGCCCGGTCCGCGCTGCCGGGAGCCGACGGAGCGTCACCACACTGATGCAGTGGCGCTCTTCGTGTGACCCCCACGGGTGTTCTCACGACTCCTACGGGTGCCGGATTGGCTTTCCCGCCGCAGGTAGGGGCAGGATGCGTCTTCGGGCGCGAGGGTCTGGACGACGGACCCGGGTCCGGGGACTCAGTGAGGACCCTGGCAGCATCGGCTTCACCGTGCCCGATATGCGGCTCCGCCGCGTGGCACGCCTCAAACGGCAAGAAGAACACGGGAGTAACAACATGAACCGCAGTGAGCTGGTGGCCGCGCTGGCCGACCGTGCCGAGGTGACCCGCAAGGACGCCGACGCCGTTCTGGCCGCGTTCGCCGAGACCGTCGGCGAGATCGTCTCCAAGGGCGACGAGAAGGTCACCATCCCCGGCTTCCTGACCTTCGAGCGCACCCACCGTGCCGCTCGCACCGCGCGCAACCCGCAGACCGGCGACCCCATCAACATCCCCGCCGGTTACAGCGTCAAGGTGTCCGCGGGCAGCAAGCTCAAGGAAGCCGCCAAGGGCAAGTAGTCCTTCGCGTACGCGACGGGATTGCGTACGAGGCTCAACCAACGCGCATGGGGCGACCACCCGCCAGGGTGGCCGCCCCATCGTCGTACGACGACTGCTTCTGGACGACTGCTGCTATCCGAGCGCCTTGCCCGGGAGTTCGACCTTCGCGCCCAGCTCGACGAGCTTCTCCATGAAGTTCTCGTAGCCGCGGTTGATGAGGTCGATGCCGTGGACCCGGGACGTGCCCTGGGCCGCCAGGGCCGCGATGAGGTAGGAGAAGCCGCCTCGGAGGTCGGGGATGACCAGGTCGGCGCCCTGGAGCCGGGTCGGGCCGGAGACGACCGCCGAGTGGAGGAAGTTGCGCTGGCCGAAGCGGCAGTTCGAGCCGCCCAGGCACTCGCGGTAGAGCTGGATGTGGGCGCCCATCTGGTTGAGCGCGGAGGTGAAGCCGAGGCGGGACTCGTAGACCGTCTCGTGGATGATGGACAGGCCGGTGGCCTGCGTCAGGGCCACGACGAGCGGCTGCTGCCAGTCCGTCTGGAAGCCCGGGTGGACGTCCGTTTCGAGTGCGATGGACTTCAACTGCCCGCCGGGGTGCCAGAAGCGGATGCCCTCGTCGTCGATCGCGAAGGCACCGCCCACCTTCCGGTAGGTGTTGAGGAACGTCATCATCGAGCGCTGCTGGGCGCCCCGGACGTAGATGTTGCCCTCGGTCGCCAGCGCCGCCGACGCCCAGGACGCGGCCTCCAGGCGGTCCGGGAGGGCCGCGTGGGTGTAGCCGCCGAGCGAGTCCACACCGGTGATGCGGATGGTGCGGTCGGTGTCCATGGCGATGATCGCGCCCATCTTCTGCAACACGCAGATGAGGTCCTCGATCTCCGGTTCCACGGCCGCGTTGGCGAGTTCGGTGACGCCTTCGGCGAGCACCGCCGTCAGCAGCACCTGCTCGGTCGCGCCCACGGACGGGTACGGCAGCTGGATCTTCGTGCCGCGCAGCCGCTGCGGGGCCTCCAGGTACTGGCCGTCCGCCCGCTTCTCGATCTTCGCGCCGAACTGCCGCAGCACCTCGAAGTGGAAGTCGATCGGCCGGCCGCCGATGTCGCAGCCGCCGAGCCCCGGGATGAACGCGTGCCCGAGCCGGTGCAGCAGCGGACCGCAGAACAGGATCGGGATGCGCGACGAGCCCGCGTGGGCATCGATGTCGGCGACGTTGGCGCTCTCGACGTGCGACGGGTCGAGCACCAGCTCGCCCGGCTCCTCACCCGGACGGACCGTCACCCCGTGCAGTTGCAGCAGTCCGCGTACGACCCGAACGTCTCGGATGTCCGGTACGTTGCGCAGTCGACTTGGCTCACTGCCCAGCAGGGCGGCGACCATGGCCTTCGGTACGAGGTTCTTCGCACCGCGGACACGGATCTCGCCCTCCAGCGGGGTTCCGCCGTGGACAAGCAGTACGTCGTCTGAGCCGTTGACGGTCATGAATCTCGCGTTCCGTGGAGTTGGGCAGGGGCCGAAGACGTAAGCGTAATGGCCGCCCACCCCCCTCTCGAAAGCCCAAGGACCACCCAGCTACGTCATAGCTGTGTCACAACACGAACCGTTCCCTATCGGGCACATGGGGTCACGGAGCTGTGTGTGCGCCCTGCGCGCCCCTTTGCTCCCTGAGCTGCATTCACTCCCGAACCCGCATTGCCTCCCCCTTCCGCCGGAAGATGCGGGATCATGTCAGGCATGACCGAGGTGTCCTCGCTCACAGGGCGGTTGCTCGTGGCAACACCCGCCCTGGCGGACCCGAACTTCGACCGCGCGGTGGTGCTCCTTCTCGACCACGACGAGGAGGGCTCCCTCGGTGTCGTCCTCAACCGGCCCACCCCGGTGGACGTCGGCGACATCCTGGAGGGCTGGGCGGATCTCGCCGGCGAACCGGGGGTCGTCTTCCAGGGCGGCCCGGTGCAGCTGGACTCGGCCCTCGGCGTCGCCGTCATCCCGGGTGGCGCGTCGTCCGCCGAGCGCGCCCCGCTCGGCTGGCGCCGGGTGCACGGCGCGATCGGCCTCGTCGACCTGGAGGCCCCGCCGGAACTGCTGGCCTCCGCGCTGGGCTCGCTGCGGATCTTCGCCGGGTACGCCGGCTGGGGACCGGGGCAGCTGGAGGACGAACTGACGGACGGCGCCTGGTACGTCGTCGAGTCGGAGCCCGGTGACGTCTCCTCGCCGTCCCCGGAGAGACTCTGGCGCGAGGTGCTGCGGCGCCAGCGCAGCGAGCTGGCGATGGTGGCGACCTATCCGGACGACCCTTCGCTGAACTGATGCCGGTGGGCTTCAGTACCCTTGGCCGTATGAGCACTCTTGAGCCCGAGCGCGGGACTGGTACGGGGACCCTCGTAGAGCCGACGCCCCAGGTGTCGCACGGCGACGGGGACCATGAGCGCTTCGCCCATTACGTCCAGAAGGACAAGATCATGGCGAGCGCCCTGGACGGCACTCCTGTGGTGGCGTTGTGCGGGAAGGTCTGGGTGCCGGGCCGCGACCCGAAGAAGTACCCGGTGTGTCCCATGTGCAAGGAGATCTACGAGTCCATGGGCTCGGGCGGGGACGGCGACAAGGGCAAGGGCGGCGACAAGTAGCCGTTCGGCCGGTCTGACTTCGTAAGACCTCGTAAGGCCCTCGGGGCGCGCTTCGGCGCGCCCCGAGGGCCTTTTTTGCGTGTTTCGGCGGTTTTTCGACGGCCTTTCGCTGGTCACGAAGTGGTTGAGACCTCTTGTGGCCGCGTTCATCCACTCCTTAATCTCCGTGGTGTTGTGCAGAGCGAAACGCCCATTGCATATGTTGCAACGCACCCGGATTCCCGGAGGAACGCTCCATGAAGCTCGCCCCCAGATTCGCCGTACTCCTGGCCGCCGCCGCTGTCGTGGCCGGCTGCGCGCCCCAGACCTCGGACAACTCGTCCTCGGACAAGGACGATCAGAGCGGCACCCTGCGGGTGTGGCTGTTCCAGGAGGTCGGCAACGACCCGAAGGCGAAGGTCGTCGACTCCGTAGTGGCCGCTTTCGAGAAGGCACACAAGGGCACCAAGGTGGACGTCGAGTACATCCCGATCGACACCCGCGCCCAGCGCGTCAAGGCCGCGTTCAACGACCCGAAGTCCGCGCCCGACGTCATGGAGTACGGCAACACCGACACCGCCGGCTATGTGAAGGACGGCGGACTCCTCGACGTCACCAAGGAGTTCGGCGCCTGGAACGAGGCCAAGGACACCGACCCCACCGCGAAGCAGTCCGTCACGGTCGACGGCAGGCTCTACGGCTCCCCGTTCTACGTCGGCGTCCGCGCCCTCTACTACCGCACCGACGTCTTCAAGGACCTCGGCCTCCAACCCCCCAAGACCATGGCCGAGTTGGCGTCCACCGCCCGGAAGATCCACAAGGCCAGGTCCGACCTCTACGGCCTCGTCGTCGGCGGCGCCTACACCTACGGCGCGATGCCCTTCGTGTGGGCCAACGGCGGCGAACTCGCCACCGCCAAGGGCGACTCCTACACCTCCGCGATCGACAGCGCCGCCGCCCAGAAGGGCATCAAGGCCTACACCTCGCTCTTCACGGGCGACAACTGTCCCGCCGCCAAGTGCGCGGTCATGGGCGGCAACGACACCATCACCGCGTTCGCGGCCGGCAAGGCGGGCATGGCGATCGGCGGCGACTTCAGCCACACCGCGGTCGAGGCCGGCAAGGTCAAGGGCAAGTACGCGGTCGTCCCGCTGCCGGGAGTCGCGTCCGGCTCGATCGCCCCCGCGTTCGCCGGCGGCAACAACATCGGTGTCCTGAAGAGCACTTCGCACCGCACGCTCGCCGTCGACCTGATGGAGCAGCTCACCTCGAAGGCCACCCAGGCCTCGATGTTCGACGCCATGGGCTTCCTGCCGACGTTCACGGACGTCCGCGACACCGCCGCCGCGAAGGTCCCGTTCGAGAAGCCGTTCGTGCAGACCCTCGCCGCCGGCACCAAGTTCGTTCCCGCGTCGCCCGGTTGGTCGGAGATCGACTCCTCGCTGGTGGTGCCGACGATGCTCCAGGAGGTCATCAGCGGCAAGAAGAGCGTGGCGGCGGCCTCGAAGGACGCGGCGAAGAAGATGAACGACGCGTTCAGCTCCGCGGGTTGACCGGATGCGTACACGAACGGCCTGGACTCCCTGGCTCTATCTCGCCCCCGCCCTCGCCGTCCTCGGCGGACTGCTCGTCTACCCCATCTACCAACTCGGCCTGATCTCGTTCTTCCAGTACACCCAGGCCCAGGTCAGCGGTGGGGAGCCGACCACCTTCAAGGGGCTCGGGAACTACACCGAGTTGTTCTCCGACAGCCAGTTCTGGCAGGTGCTGCTGTCGACCGTGCTGTTCGCCGGGGCCTGTGTGGTCTCGACGCTCGCGGTCGGCTGCGCCCTCGCCGTGCTGCTCACCCGCGTCCGTGCCGTGCCCCGACTCGCCCTGATGCTGGCCGCGTTGGGGGCCTGGGCGACCCCGGCGGTGACGGGCTCCACGGTCTGGCTGCTGCTGTTCGACCCGGACTTCGGCCCGGTGAACCGGATTCTGGGCCTCGGCGACCACTCCTGGACGTACGGCCGCCTCAGCGCCTTCTTCCTCGTCCTGCTCGAAGTGGTCTGGTGCTCCTTCCCGTTCGTGATGGTGACGGTCTACGCCGGCATCCGCGCCGTACCCTCCGAGGTCCTGGAGGCCGCCGCCCTGGACGGCGCCTCCCAGTGGCGCATCTGGCGCTCCGTCCTGGCGCCGATGCTCCGGCCGATCCTCACCGTCGTCACCATCCAGTCCGTCATCTGGGACTTCAAGGTCTTCACCCAGATCTACGTCATGACCAACGGCGGCGGCATCGCGGGCCAGAACCTCGTCCTCAACGTGTACGCCTACCAACAGGCGTTCGCGTCCTCGAAGTACAGCCTCGGCTCGGCGATCGGCGTCGTCATGCTGCTGATGCTGCTCGCCGTCACGCTGGTCTATCTGCGACTGCTGCGCAGGCAGGGGGAGGAACTGTGAACCCGCAACGTCTGCCGCTACGCCTCGTACGGCGCCCCTGGCGGCTCGCGGCCGAGGCCTCCGCGCTCCTGATCGCGGTCGTCGTCGCCTTCCCCCTCTATTGGATGGTGCTCAGCGCCTTCAAACCGGCCGGGGAAATCGAGTCGAGCGAGCCCCGGCCATGGACGCTCGCGCCCTCCCTGGACTCCTTCCGGCGGGTCTTCGGGCAGCAGGAATTCGGCCGTTACTTCCTCAACAGCCTTGCCGTGGCGGGCACGGTCGTCATCGTCTCGGCACTGATCGCCTTTCTTGCCGCGACCGCCGTGACCCGATTCCGGTTCCGCTTCCGGACCACCCTCCTGATCATGTTCCTGGTGGCCCAGATGGTGCCCGTGGAAGCGCTGACGATCCCGCTGTTCTTCACCATGCGGGGGCTCGGCCTGCTGAACACCCTGGGGTCGCTGATCCTGCCCCAGATCGCCTTCTCGCTGCCGTTCGCGATCTGGATGCTGCGGGGGTTCGTGAAAGCCGTACCGGACGCGCTGGAGGAGGCCGCGTACATCGACGGAGCGAGCCGGACGCGATTCCTGTGGCAGATCCTTTTCCCGCTCGTCTTCCCCGGGCTGGTCGCCACGAGCGTGTTTTCCTTCATCTCGGCCTGGAACGACTTCCTCTTCGCCAAGTCGTTCATCATCAGCGACACTTCCCAGTCGACCCTCCCGATGGCCCTGTTGGTCTTCTACAAGCCCGACGACCCGGACTGGGGCGGGGTCATGGCGGCCTCCACGGTGATGACGATTCCGGTGCTGGTGTTCTTCGTACTCGTACAGCGACGCCTGGTCTCGGGACTGGGCGGAGCGGTTAAGGACTGACGTGACTGACAAGGTGGATGTGATTCCCGCTCCGGCGCGCTGCTCGTCGGACTCCGCCGGACGCACGGGCATCGGCGACCGGACGGCCCTGGAGGCGCGGCCCGGCACCGAGGGCGTCGCACGCTGGCTGCGCGCCACGGTCGGCGCGGCGACCGGCCTGCCCTTTCCGCAGGCCGACGGCCGGGACGACCGCCTCGTGCTGAGCATCGACCCCGGGCTGCCCGCCGAGGGGTACCGCCTCGTCACCGACGCACTCCCGATGCGCGTCGAGGGCGGCAGCGCGGCCGGTGTCTTCTACGGAGCCCAGACCTTCCGTCAGTTGCTCAGCCCCGACGCGTTCCGCCGCGCGCCGCTGCGGTCCGGCCGGGAGTGGGAACTGCCCCGGATCACCGTCGAGGATTCCCCCCGCTTCCGCTGGCGCGGCCTGATGCTCGACGTGGCCCGGCACTTCATGCCCAAGGAAGGCGTCCTGCGCTACCTGGACCTGATGGCGGCGCACAAACTCAACGTCTTCCACTTCCACTTGACGGACGACCAGGGATGGCGCGTACAGATCAAGCGGTACCCGAAGCTGACCGAGATCGGCTCCTGGCGGGCCCGCACGAAATTCGGCCACCGCGCCTCACCCCTGTGGGACGACAAGCCCCACGGCGGCTACTACACCCAGGACGACATCCGCGAGATCGTCGCCTACGCCGCCGAACGGCATATCACCGTGGTCCCCGAAATCGACGTACCGGGACACTCGCAGGCCGCCGTCGCCGCGTATCCGGAACTCGGCAACACCGACGTCATCGACACCAACTCCCTCTCCGTCTGGGACAACTGGGGCATCAACCCGAACGTACTCGCCCCCACTGACAACACCCTGCGCTTCTACGAGGGGGTGTTCGAGGAACTCCTCGACCTGTTCCCCTCGGAGTTCATTCACGTCGGCGGCGACGAATGCCCCAAGGACCAGTGGAAGCAGTCGCCGGCCGCGCAGGCCCGCATCGCGGAACTCGGGCTCGCGGACGAGGACGAGTTGCAGTCGTGGTTCATCGGACACTTCGACAAGTGGCTCTCCGCGCGCGGGAGAAGGCTCGTCGGCTGGGACGAGATCCTGGAGGGCGGTCTCGCGGACGGCGCCGTCGTGTCGTCCTGGCGCGGCTACGAGGGCGGGATCACCGCCGCCCGCGCGGGCCACGACGTCGTCATGTGTCCTGAACAGCACGTGTACTTGGACTGGCGGCAGGACGACGGCGAGGACGAGCCGGTGCCGATCGCCCACGTGCGCACCCTGGAGGACGTCTACCGTTTCGAGCCCGTTCCCTCCCAGCTCACCGAGGCCGAGGCCCGTCATGTGCTGGGCGCGCAGGCCAACGTGTGGACCGAGGTGATGGAGGATCACGCGCGCGTGGACTACCAGACGTTCCCCAGGCTGGCCGCGTTCGCCGAGGTCGCCTGGAGCGCGCTCCCGGCGCCCGGGGAACGGGACTTCGCCGACTTCGAGCGCCGGATGACCGCCCACTACGCGCGGCTCGACGCCCTGGGGGTCGGCTACCGCCCGCCCACCGGACCGCTGCCCTGGCAGCGCCGCCCCGGAGTGCTCGGCCGCCCCAAGGACGGCCCGCCGCCGAACGCCTAGGACCCGGAAGGGAGAAAGCCCCCAGGAGTCACCGATGAGTGGCAATTCCCGCATGCCGGTGATGCCGTACCAAAACGGACCATCTCCCGGATGAGACGGGCGAATGCCTCCTAGCGGACCCCCGCGTTCGGGTCTTGCGAAGATGTGCCAGAGTTGCCACGTCCGCCCTGTCAGCACGTACCGTACGGCAGCAACAGGTGGGACCAGGTGGGGCAGCGGGAAGGGGCAGCCGGTTTGACCACGCACGCACCGCAGGCGGGGCAGTCCGTCACGCTGCCCACAACGCTGGACGAGGCCGTGGCGGCGCTCACGGCCCTGCCCACGGCCGTTCCCGTGGCCGGCGGCACCGACCTCATGGCGGCCGTCAACTCGGGTCAGCTCAGGCCCAGCGCGCTGGTCGGTCTCGGGCGGATCAGCGAGATCCGCGGCTGGCAGTACCAGGACGGCCACGCGCTGCTCGGCGCGGGCCTCACGCACGCCCGCATGGGCCGCCCGGACTTCGCCGCGCTCATCCCGGCGCTCGCGGCCTCCGCGCGCGCCGCGGGCCCGCCGCAGATCCGCAACGCGGGCACCCTGGGCGGCAACATCGCCTCGGCCGCGCCCACCGGGGACGCGCTGCCCGTACTGGCCGCCCTGGAAGCGACGCTGATCATCGCGGGCCCCGGCGGAGCCCGCCGGGAGATCCCGGTGTCGCACCTCCTGGCCGGCGTCGAGATGCTGCGCGGCGGCGAACTCATCGGCTTCGTGCGCGTGCCCCTGCTGCACGCCCCGCAGGTCTTCCTGAAGGCGACCGGCCGCACCGGACCCGGGCGCTCCGTCGCCTCCGTCGCGGTCGTCCTCGACCCCGCCAGGCGCGGGGTCAGGTGCGCCGTCGGGGCCATAGCGCCGATGCCGCTCAGACCGCTGGACGCCGAGCAGTGGGTGGCCCGGCTGATCGACTGGGACAACGGCCGCGCGATCGTCCCCGAGGCACTCAGCGCCTTCGGGGAGTACGTCGCCGCGGCCTGCATCCCCGACCCGGCCCCGGCCGAGGACGGCTCCGTGGAACAGCTTCCGCCCGCCGTACTGCACCTGCGGCGCACCGTCGCCGCACTTGCCCGACGAGCACTCGGGAGGGCGCTGTCGTGACCGACGACCAGCACGGAGAGGGCACCCCCCAGGGCGGCGGACGCTGGGACCCGCTGCCCCAGGGCGACTACGACGACGGCGCCACGGCCTTCGTCAAACTCCCCGAAGGGGGCATCGACGCGCTGCTCGCCGCCCCGGGCCACGGCTATGTGCCGCCACCCATCGCGGCCGGCCCCGCCCAGGACACCGACCCCTCGGGCACCGGCTCCTGGGCCGTGCCCGCCGAGGGCGTCCAGTGGCCCGACCCGAACGCCGTACCGCAGCAGGGGACGGCCGGAGGCGACCAGTTCGCGTACCACCCCGGGGCCACCGGCCAGTGGACCTTCCAGGACACCAACACCCCGGCCCCGGGCGGCACGTCCGGGCACGACGTGACCGGCGAGTGGTCGATCCCCGTCGCCGGGGGCGATCTCCCGGACGAATCGGGCGAGTTCACCACCTCCGCCCTGGTCGAGCAGTGGGGCGGCACCCCGCCCGCCACCCTGCCCGGCGGCGCGCCCGCGCCCTGGGCGACGGACGGCGCGGGCCAGAACTGGGCCCAGCAGGCATCCGGCACGGACGTCACGGAGCGGCCGGGCACGACACCGGGCGGACAGCCCGCCCCGCACACGGACGGCCACGGCACGGCCTACCCGGCGACCGGCACCGACGGCCGCGGCACGCCCTACCCCACGAGCGGCACCGACGGCCGGGGCACGGCGTATCCGGCGACGGACACGGACGGGCGCGGTACGGCCCACCCGGCCGACCGGTCCGGCGAGCACCCCGCCGAGGCCACCCACCGGCCCTACGAGGAACCCCAGGGCGCCGACCCGTACGCGCACGCCCGCACCGAGGCCGCCGCCGACCCCTACGGCGACGCGCGCGGCGACCGCCACGACGACACCGCCGCCGAACTCGCCGCGGCCGACGCGCAGTCCGACGACGAGAACCGCCCGGCGGCCGACGATGCCGAAGGGGCCGAGGAGGCCGCTGAGAGGCCCGCTGAGCCCTCCGCGGCACCCGATACGGCCGACGGTGCCGAAACCGCCCCGGAGGCCGCCGAGGCGCCCGTGACGGCCCCCGACACCGACGCGCCGGACGAGAGCGCCGAGCCCGGCCCGAAGCTCCCCGGCGACGAACACCCGCTCGCCTCCTACGTGTTGCGGGTCAACGGCGCCGACCGGCCCGTCACCGACGCCTGGATCGGCGAGTCGCTGCTCTACGTGCTCCGCGAACGCCTCGGCCTCGCGGGCGCCAAGGACGGCTGCTCCCAGGGCGAGTGCGGAGCCTGCAACGTCCAGGTCGACGGCCGGCTCGTCGCCTCCTGCCTGGTGCCCGCCGTCACCGCCGCCGGCTCCGAGGTCCGCACGGTCGAGGGCCTGGCCGTCGACGGACAGCCCTCGGACGTGCAGCGCGCGCTCGCCAGGTGCGGGGCCGTGCAGTGCGGCTTCTGCGTGCCCGGCATGGCGATGACCGTGCACGACCTCCTGGAGGGCAACCCCGCCCCCACCGACCTGGAGGCCCGCCAGGCCCTGTGCGGCAACCTGTGCCGCTGCTCCGGCTATCGGGGCGTCCTGGACGCCGTCCAGGAAGTCGTCGCCGAACGGGAGGCGCACGCCGCCGCCGAACCTGAGTCGGACGGCGACGAGGCACGTATTCCCCACCAGGCGGGTCCCGGGGGCGGTGGCGTCCACCAGTCGGCCTTCGAGTCCCCGCGCACGCAGGACCAGGCGTACGGCCAGGACGGAGGCCAGGCGTGAGCAACGAAGCCGCCACCGCGACCACGGAGGCCGCACCCGCCCCGGAGCACCCGGGCCACGGCCTGGGCGCCTCGCTCCCGGCCGCCGACGCCCGCGCCAAGACCGAGGGCACCTTCCCGTACGCCGCCGACCTGTGGGCCGAGGGCCTCCTGTGGGCCGCCGTCCTGCGCTCACCGCACCCGCACGCGCGGATCGTCTCCGTCGACACGTCCCACGCCCGCGACATGCCCGGCGTACGGGCCGTCATCACCCACGAGGACGTGCCGGGCCGGGACCGCTACGGCCGGGGCACCGCCGACCGCCCGGTGTTCGCCTCCGACGTGGTGCGCCACCACGGGGAGCCCATCGCCGCCGTCGCCGCCGACCACCCGGACACCGCGCGGATGGCCGCCGCCGCCATCATGGTCGAGTACGAAGTACTCGACCCGGTGACCGACCCCGAGCAGGCCTTCGAGGCCGAACCGCTGCACCCCGACGGCAACCTGATCCGGCACATCCCGCTGCGCCACGGCGACCCGGACGCGGCCGGCGATGTCGTCGTCGAGGGCCTCTACCGCATCGGCCGCCAGGACCCCGCCCCCATCGGCGCCGAGGCCGGCCTCGCCGTGCCCCGCCCGGACGGCGGCGTCGAGCTGTACATCGCCTCCACGGACCCGCACACCGACCGCGACACGGCCGCCGCCTGCTACGGCCTGGAGCCCGACCGCGTCAAGGTCGTCGTCACCGGCGTCCCCGGGGCCACCGCCGACCGCGAGGACCAGGGCTTCCAACTCCCGCTCGGACTGCTCGCGTTGAAGACCGGCTGCCCGGTCAAACTCACCGCCACGCGCGAGGAGTCCTTCCTCGGCCACACCCACCGCCACCCCACGCTCCTGCGCTACCGCCACCACGCGGACGAGGAGGGCAGGCTGGTCAAGGTCGAGGCCCAGGTACTGCTCGACGCGGGCGCCTACGCCGACACCTCCTCGGAGGCCCTGGCCGCCGCCGTCTCCTTCGCCTGCGGCCCCTACGTCGTCCCGAACGCCTTCATCGAGGGCTGGGCCGTGCGCACCAACAACCCGCCCTCCGGGCATGTGCGCGGCGAGGGCGCCATGCAGGTCTGCGCCGCCTACGAGGCGCAGATGGACAAGCTCGCCAAGAAGCTCGCCATCGACCCGGCCGAACTGCGCCTGCGCAACGCCATGGCCACGGGTGACGTCCTCCCCACCGGCCAGACGGTGACCTGCCCGGCACCGGTCGCCGAACTCCTCCAGGCCGTACGGGACTTCCCGCTGCCGCAGCTCCCCAAGGACACCCCCGAGGACGAGTGGCTGCTGCCCGGCGGCCCCGAGGGCGCGGGCGAACCGGGCGCGGTGCGCCGGGGCGTCGGCTACGGCCTCGGCATGGTCCACATGCTCGGCGCGGAGGGCGCCGACGAGGTCTCCACGGCCACCGTGAAGGTCCACGACGGCATCGCGACCGTCCTGTGCGCGGCCGTCGAGACCGGCCAGGGATTCACCACGCTGGCCCGCCAGATCGTCCAGGAGACCCTGGGCATCGACGAGGTGCACGTGGCCCCCGTGGACACCGACCAGCCGCCCGCCGGACCGGGCTGCCGAGGCCGTCACACCTGGGTCTCGGGCGGCGCCGTCGAACGCGCCGCGAAAATGGTCCGCACCCAGTTGTTGCAGCCCCTGGCACACAAGTTCGGGATGTCGACCGAACTGCTCCAGATCACCGACGGCAAGATCACGTCCTACGACGGCGTCCTCTCGACGACCGTCACGGAGGCCCTGGACGGCAAGGAACTGTGGGCCACCGCCCAGTGCCGCCCGCACCCCACCGAGCCCCTGGACGAGGCGGGCCAGGGCGATGCCTTCGTAGGGCTCGCGTTCTGCGCGATCCGCGCGGTGGTCGACGTCGACATCGAACTGGGCTCGGTCCGCGTCGTCGAACTGGCCCTCGCCCAGGACGTCGGCCGCGTCCTGAACCCGACCCAGTTGGCCGCCCGCATCGAGGGCGGGGTGACCCAGGGCGTCGGCATCGCGCTGACGGAGAACCTGCGCACCGCGCGGGGGTTGATCCGCCACCCCGACCTCACCGGCTACGCCCTGCCCACCGCCCTGGACACCCCCGACATCAAGATCGTGAAACTCGTCGAGGAGCGTGACGTGGTCGCCCCCTTCGGGGCGAAGGCGGTCAGCGCGGTACCGGTGGTCACCTCCCCGGCGGCCATCGCCTCCGCGGTACGCGCCGCGACCGGCCGCCCCGTGAACCGCCTCCCGATCCGCCCGCAGGCGGCGGTCGTGACGAACGGGCAGTACGGCCAGTAGGCGCGCCGCCGACGGCGGAGCGGTCGCCGAGGGACGGGAACGTTCACGGGGACCCGAGCGTCTGACGGGACGAGGATGTCTCGAACACTCCGCGTCCGTCCGCGCCCCACGAGGCGTTTCCACTGCGGGTTCACCGTGTTTTCGCCGGTCAGGGCCATTGTCAGTGGTGCCGCGTAGTGTTCTGGGCAGTGGGGACGACAGCGGGACACCGGTGCCGCACGGGGAAGATTCACGCACGGGGGAACCATGCACGGGGGAACGATGAGCAGGGCCGACGCCGGATCCACGGCGACCACGATCACCTTGACCGAGGACGACCTCGATCCGTACGTCACGCACGCGTCCACGCGCCGCTGGCTGACCGGCCCCGGACTGCCGGGCGACAGCGGCCTGTTGACGTTCGAGGAGCTGCGCAGGGAGGGCCTGCGGACGGTCGCCGACTCGCTGGGCGACCCCGACCCGCTGGCCGAGGAACTCCGGGACCAGTTGGTGATAGGCGCGCTGTGGGGACCCGACGGCGGGGAGGCGGAGTCGATCCTGCTGGACGGCGGGACGGGCGAGATCGCCACGACGTACTTCTTCCACGACCGCCCGGACCTGATGGAGAGCGGCCCACTGGCCCCGTCGATCGAGACGCTGGCCCGCTTCACCACGACCACGGACGAACTGACCGGCCTGCGCGGCCAGTTCGCGTCCTACGAGGGCCGCCACGGCCCGAAGACGGTGGCCGAGGCGTCACGCCAACTGCTCTCGGTCTTCGAGTCGGAGACGGACGGCGAGGTGCCCCCGTTCTGGAAGGCGGCCGCCCTCATCCGCCCGCTGGCCCTGGTCGCCGGCCCCGGCACCACCTCGGGGCTGACCCTCGACATCCCGGCCCGCCTGCTGGACCAGGAGTTCGGCCAGGGCGCGGTGGCCCGCTTCGAGGAGGTCGACTTCCCCGCCACCCTCACCCACGAGCCGACCCGTCGCTTCCTGTGCGAGACGGGCCTGCCCGAGGACGCGCTCCTCTTCCACCTGGACACGGACGTCCCGCTCCCCACCCTGGCCGAGTTCTACGAGGACGAACCCGCCGACGAACTCCCCGCCCGCTCGCAGGAGTTGATCCGCCTCGGCCATCTCGTCGAGGACAACAGCCTGGTGGTGGACGGCGCCACGGGCGAGATCCTGACCTGGAGCGAGCCGGAGGCGACGCTCGCTCCCCTGAACACGGACGTCTCGACCCTCGCCTTCACCCTCTGGCTGCTCCACCGGGAGAGAGCGATCGACGCGGACCTCTCGGGCGAGCTGACAGCCGAGGCGTACGACCAACTGGCCACGACGATGCTCCAGACCCTGGCGACGGTGGACCCGACAGGCCTCCGCCACCCGCACTACTGGACGGAGGCGTTCCAGGACGAGGCGGGAGGCGTGCTCTGAGGCAGCGGGTGGTGGCAGGTCAGGTACGGGGCCTGTCCCCCCAGACACGCTGAAGAGCCACCTGAACACCCTCCCCGAGAACCCCCCGGGTCGTCATCCCGCCCGGCAGGGTGGGCAGTTCGGCCCAGTGGGTCACGGTCTCGGCACTACCGAGCCCGTAAGGCAGCCGGACGACCCCGTCGGAATCCACGAAGCAGTCCCGGTACTCGGTCCCGTCCGCACCGAAGTGCAGCGCGGCGAAGCACATGGGCCGCACCAGCCAGAATTCCTCACCGGCAGCGGATCCACCCTCGACGTCACGGCCTGCGCCATCAGCACCGCCCGCACCGTCAGCATGGCTTCCACCGTCCGCCGGATACCGCCCGGTGATCGCCGCCGCCACCGGCACACCACTCCGAGGCAGCCTGTCGCGTGCGTCGACCCATGTCACCAAGGTCTCCAGATTCCCCATCTCCACGCCCGAGAAGACGACCGAAGGCCGACGGGGGTTGAGCCGCACACGAACGGAAGGGCGACACCCCGAGGGGATGCCGCCCTTCCGACACAGCAGCGGAGGCCGTGGCGGGAATCGAACCCGCGTAACTCGCTTTGCAGGCGAGTCCCTGAACCACTCGGGCACACGGCCGTGGTTGGTGAGTTGACCGTATGGGGGGAGGGCGGGGCCGGACAAGAGGGCCTGTGGTGTCGCAACGGGACTGCCATACCGCGTTCATGAATGGGCGGGTGGTGGGGCCGCGGTCGTACGACCAAGGACTTAGCGGGGGACCGTCTTTCGACAGGGGTCAACCCGGTGGATGAGCCTTACGCTGGCCCGCATGACCGTCCTCGAACCGCGTGACGCCGACGTCACGGATACCGCTTCCGACCTGGCCGTCGAGTGTCGTGGTGGGGTGCTCGGGCGGTCGTATCGGGCGCTCAGCGTCGGGATCGTGTCCGTGGTGCTGCTGATCGCCTTCGAGGCGACCGCCGTGGGGACTCCCATAGATGGGTTGGGACATGCACAATGCGAGGCATGACACCTCCCACCGTGGCGCTGATACGAGAGCGCCTGGACGTTGCCTACGCCCGTGTATCCGACGACGACCGTGGTGCAGCCGAGGGCGTCGATTCGCAGCATGAAGAGATCGAGGAGGATGGCGAGGAAGCGGGCCGGCCGATCGGTGCGCGCTATACCGATAACTCAATCTCTGCCTGGAATGGAAGCGAACGGGCTGACTATCAACGCCTCTTGCGTGATGCCGCGCAGGACAGGGTTGCATCGGTTCGGGTAACCGCCGCAGACCGCTTGTGCCGTGACGTCCGTGAGGGCCTCGACCTGGTCGATGTCTTCAACGCACACGAGGTGCGACTGTTTAGCGTCGCCAGAGGTGAGTACAACCTGAGGCGTGCGCAAGGACGTGCCGATTTCATCGCAGACATCAACATCGCGAACAAAGAATCGGGCATCAAGTCAGAGCGCGTCGCTCTGGCTCGTAAGCGCCAGGCCCGCACCGGTGCTTATGGAGGTGGCATCCGTCGCTTCGGTTGGGGTGTTCCTACTGGCCGTGTGCGTAGCAAGTGTCTTAATCCCAAGGCGCCTCTGGACGAACGCGAGTACGTCGACGTGCCCGTGCTCGACATGGGCAAACACCGCCCGGACGAGGCCAAAGAGATCCGCCGGTGGGCGAAGGAGCTGCTGGCCACCCGCGGCAACATGGCCCAGCTCCTCGCCAGCATCAACGCGCGCGGCGTGCTCACAGTGAGTCAGGCCGATGGCCGCACGCTCAAGCGCGGTGGCAAGAAGGTGGAACACGGTGGTTGGCAACAGAAGACCGTGCGCCGGATCCTCATTGCTCCGCGGGTGTCCGGGCATGCCGTGAACAACGGCCAGATCATCAAGTGGAACGCGTGGCCGGCGATCATCCCGGAGGAGACCAGGCAGGCGTTGATCACGCTGCTGGAGGACCCGGCCAGAGTCACGAGCCCGGGTAACACGCCGAAGTGGCTGATCTCGAAGTCGCGCGGCGCGGAGTGCGGGCAGTGCGACAAGGGCGGGATGGTGACGGTCCGCCACAACTCCAAAGGAGCGGTGTACCGGTGTAACACCTGCCACAAGGGCAACCAACTCGCCGAACTGGTCGACGAGTACGTGGGGGCGGTCGCGTGCGAGCGGCTGTCCCGCCCGGACCTCGTTGAGCTGATCACGCCACCTCGGCCTGACATCGACGTGGCCGCGCTGCGTGAGGAGATAACGGGACTTCAGCAGCAGAAGACCGAGGCGAGTCTGTCGTATGCCCGCCGCTCGATCGACCTGGAGATGCTGGAGACGGTCAAGGCGGAGAGCGATCGGCAGATCTCGGTCATCCGCAGTCAGCTCGCAGAGGCTATCTCGGACAGTCCCCTCGCCGACTTCCTCGGCGCCGCCACCGTGGAGGGCGCCGCCAAGCTGTGGACGGCCAAGAGCATCGGCCAACGGCGCGAGATCGTACGGCTGCTCATGAACGTCGTCGTCCTCAAGGGTGACCCCTACAGGCTCGACCCCGACACGCTGCTGATCACACCGAGGCGCACGGCCCAGGACGTCAGTCCCGCCTGACCGGGCGATGTGTCCGTGCCGCAGCGTCTGCCGGGTAGCCCAGGGGTCGGCGTGCTTCGCTCGCTGGAGTCGAGGAGGAACGTTTCTTCCCTGGTCTGGAGGGGCGCGACACCAGGGTCAGGTGCGCTTTCGATCGTCCGATCTCGCCCTCCGCGGTGGATCCGGGATCCGGATCCTGATCTGCGAGGTCGAAGCGGTGTGCGGCTAGCCGGGCAATCGCCTCAACGGGATCGACGGGATCAGCGCCGCCTTCCGCGACCGGCTCCTGGGGCCCGGCGGGGTGGCGCCCTGTCTGGCTCCGCCGCCTCAGCCGGTGCACCTCGACCGCCAGCAGGGCTGTCACTGGCAGCATCGCCCCCGTAGCCATCGCCGCGACCACTTGCGCAACGCTGATCACCACTCTGAACCCCCCAGTCCATGTCGGTGACATATGCATACATGTGCGTGGAGTGATCAGCCTGTTACGCAAGCGATTGCTTTTGGTTGAATATTGGCCAGCCGTAATCCAATCGTGACTAGCTGGCACGCCCCCGCTGGGCGTCGCCACCGCCACCCGCTCGCGACGCCCGACGCTCCATCACCAGCTGCCGAGCGCGCGCCATGGCCGCATCCAGCTGTTCGGGGGTCAGGTCGAAACCCTCCGCCGCAGATGCGACCATCTCGGCCAACATCTCCTGCTCGCGCGTCGTGAGCGCCTCGGAGTTCGCGGGCGTTTCGCCGTCGCTGCGCAAGATCTCCCGGAGGATGTTGGCGGCATCTGGGCGGTCGACGTCGTCCAGCCTTTCCGGCGATACGCCGACCACGTGTGCCATGTGGGCCAGGGTGGCGTCGGGTGCCCGGACGGACTTGAGCGGTACGCGCCGCTCGTAGCCCTTTTCGATCTGGCGCCATCGGTTGCCGCTGAGCTTGATCGGCAAGAGGGCGGCGGCGGCTTCCGGGCTGAGCCCCTTGGCCTGGCGTGCGAGACGGATGAGCAAGGCCTCGGGTGGAGCCTCGCCTTCCTGGTGACCCACTGCGCCCTCCTGGAGCTTCAGTCGACTTCAGCAAACTTCAGCTAACTGTACTTGGGCTAGCGCCCCGTTGTGGCGCGAGCGTGCATGCACGTCACTGGCGGCATTGAAGCTTCCCACTCGGCATTGAAGCTTCACTCGTCTACTTGAAGTTTTCTGAAGTCTTCAGTACGTTTCAGCCATGAGCACCGCAGGACACAACCAAGACCCGGCGCGAGTGCGCCGTCGACGCGTGGAAGCGGGCCTCTCTCAGGTATCCCTCGCTCGCCGCGTGGGCGTCACCAAGGGGCATCTGTCGCTGGTTGAGAGCGGCGGCCGTGGCGCCTCTCCGGAGTTGCTCGGCCGCCTTGCGAACGCACTGAGCTGTGAGATCGCCGACCTGATGCCGCCTCTCGAACGAGAGATGGCCGGGAGTACGGCGTGATCCGCCCGGAGTGGCAGGAACGCATCCGGCGCATGGTCGACGACTGGCCGCCCGTCACGCCTGAGACCTACGCGCAGCTCGCGTTGCTGCTGGCCCCGGAATCGGGGCCAGCCTCCTCGCCCTCCGAACGCCAGCAGCAGGGCCGCCCGATGGCCGCCTGACCACATGAGAACGGGGCCGCCCCGGGCTGGACCCCGGCACGACCCCTCGGCACACCCACCCCCGCACCTACTGAAGGAGTGGATCACCCGTGACCGCATCATCCCAGACCCCGGGGCCTATGCCCCCTGAGTCCCCGCCCGCCGCGACACGGGAGCAGGCCGCCGCGGTGTTCGCCGCGTACGGCGCCGTGTTGCCCGTACCGGTCGGCCCCTCGTACGTCGATCCGGTCGGCGCTGCGGCGGGCGTCATCGCTGCGGCGATGGCCGGCGGTGCGGCGACCGCGAAGGAGCTGGCGCAGGCCGAGGCCGACGCCGGTCTGTTGTTCGACCCGCAGCGGGCCCGCGACATCGCGACTGCCTCCGCCGAGCAGGCCCATGCCGAGGACGCGGCGGAGATGGCCGAGCGTGGCCGTCAGCTCGCCCGCATGGCGGGCGCGCAGCGTCAGGTCGAGGCCGTGGGCCGTCTGATCGAGGGCCGCCCCGGCTGGCACCATGTGCCGGTCGCGGAGGTCGCGGCGGCCGTCGAGTTCGCCAAGACCGCGTACGACGGCAGCCCGCCGATGACGCTGACGTGGACGGGTCGCGCGCAGGTGCCCGAGGCGGGGTCCGCCCGCACGGATGCCGTCGTCGAGTGCGTCTCCTCCTACGGTGGCCGCGCCGACCTCGTCGTCGACGGCGAGCAGCGCGCGGCCCTCGCGAGCCTGGTCGACTCCGTGATCCGTGACATCCGCGCGAAGTGCCCCACCCCGAACTGCGGCACCGATCACGACCTCGACCCCGGCGACCTGTTCGGCTGGTCCCGTCTGGAGATCGCCAGTCTCGGCGACGGCCCGCGCTGGTACTGCTGCGACGTGTGCGTGGTCGACGCCCTCGCCCGCGCCGGCCACGAGATCGCGGCCGAGGACCGTGCCGCCGCTGGTGACCCCGGCGAGCAGGTGTACGACGAGGCCTCCTACCTCGACGCGCAGTACGGCCCGGGCGCGTCCGACGAGTACATGGTGCAGGTGGCCGAGGCGACCGAGGCCGGGTTCGCGGACGAGCGCGGCGAGGCCACGGGGGGTGCGGTGTGACGTCGGCACTCGACTCCTACCTGGGTTGGGAGAAGCCCGAGCACCTGCGCGACTGCAAGAGGCCCGCGTGGGACGTCTCCTTCCGCACCGAGGAGAAGGCGTACCGGCACGTCGGCTACGGCGAGGAGCGGCCGAAGCACGAGTGCGCGGACAAGGAGTACTGCGGACACGGCAACAGCTTCGACAAGTCCGTGGTGCGGATCGTGTGCCGTTCGTGCGGCGTGGCCCGGGTGATCACCGGTGAGCAGACCGAGGACACCGGTGAGTCGGTGACGTCCACAAAGTGGCTCGGGTACGGGTTGGCGCCCCGTCAGGCGGCCGGTCTGCTGCTCTGGCCCGGCACTCCCTGGCTCGATCTCGGCCGCTTCCGGGAGGCCGAGCCGCACGACTTCGTCGTCACCCGTCTGAAGGTGAAGGAGATCACGGAGGCCACGGTGGTCGGGCAGATCAGCCAGAGCCGCGGTGACCGTGGCGGTGTGGTGTGGACGGCGCTCGCCGTGCCGGGCCCCGACGGTCAGTTCGGCTACGTGCAGCGCATCCGCTTCGAGCACGCGAACGACGGCCGAGGCCGTGGCGGCCGTCCGCTGCGCACGGTGAACGCTGCCGCGCGGTGGATCGGTGAGCGCCTGGCCGAGCAGCCGGTAAAGCGGGGTGTGGCGTGAGCGCCATCGAGGAGACCCGTAGGCCCGCGGTGGCCGGGAAGGACACCAGCGTCGGCGCCCAGCCGTCTGCCGGCGAGTCCACCCGGGCGCTTCCGGGCGTGCCGCAGCTCCCGTACGCGGATGCCGTGCACGCCGAACTCCTCGCGGTGTGCATGCCTCCGGCCGCCGTCGAGACCGGTGTCCGCGACGGCCGGAGCGGCGCCCCGGAGTTGTTCCTGCGGGCGGTGTGGCCGGCCGGCACGGCGCTCCTGGACGAGGCCGTGCGCGACCGTGGGCTGACGCTCGCGTGGTCGCACGTGACCGGGTGGAGTGCGCACGACGCCTACGACACCTGCCGCCTGCTGGCCGTCGACGTCCTCGCCGATCCCCGGCTGATCGCGCACGCCGCGCTGCACCTGGCCGAGGAGCCCCTCGACGAGGGCGCGACGTGGTCGCCCCCGCCCGGGCTGGACCGCTGGTCCGAGGCCGTCTATCTCGACATCGCCCTGGCCCAGTACGACGAGCGGGGCGTGATCCGGTGAGCGTCGAGGTCTGGCTGATCCTGGGCGTGCTGGCCGTGTTCGTCCTGTTCGTGGTCGCGGGGTTCATCGAGACGCTCGATGAACGGCGCCCGCCCGTCCGCGTCGTGCAGCCCCCGCGCCAGCCGATGCGTCCGTACCCGGACCTCTCGCCCCGGGCGCCGTGGCATCCCGAGTTCGCCCTCGCCCGGGGCCGTCGTGTCCGTGCGGCCCGCGGCCGTCACCACCTGGAGGACTAGTGCCCCGTACCGGCATCGTCGTGGAAGCCGCGGTCGACGTCCTGGCCGCCGGCCTGTCCGTCGAACTCCGCCTGGAACAGAGCGAGTTGCGGCGCATCGCCGCCCGCCAGGCCGACCAGCTGGTGGCCGCCGGGTTCCGCGTCACCGTGCCGGTCGAGGCCCTCGCCACCGCGCGCCGCCGGCGCGCCAGCTCCGAGACCACCACCTGATCTCCGGGCGGGCGGGACGTGCCCTGACACCCGTCCCGCCCGCCCGGGCCAACCGAAGGACTGCACCATGAACCGGTCTGTCGAGCGACAGATCATCACCGAGGCCCTGGCGAAGATGGGTCCGCACGTCCCGGCCACCCGTATCTGGGGCCGCGCCCCGAGTGCGACCGGGGACATGGGCGCTGAGGGCAACGTCTGGGCAGGCGATGTCCACGACGTCGCCGTGCACATCGCCACCGCCCTTTACGTCCGTCTCGGCGAGCGGCCCCTCAGCCCGCTGGCCGAGGCGGACGAGGCCAAGCGCCGCCGCGACATCGGCGCCGAGGTCGGCGCACTGACGGCCGGCTATGCCCGGCTCACCTCCGCGCCCTGGTACCCCGCGCGCCCTGGCGACCTGGTCCTGATCGCCTACGAGCTGGCTGGGGAGTTCCCCCCGTTCGGGGAGGCGTATGCCGTCGAGGCTGGCCAGCACAAGGGCATGCTGTCGCTGCGTCTGCTCCATGCCTCCGCCAACGGCGGGCAGCCCGTCGAGGGCGTAGCCGGTGTGTTCGCGGTCGAGGACGCCCTGGACCCGCTGTCGGAACCGTGGATGGAGGCCGGCCCGCACCGGCTGACGATCGTCCGCGACGGCCGCCCCGTCCACATCGGCGGTGCGTGGTGAGCGAGGACACCTACGTCGACGAGGCCGTCCTCGGCGTCGACGAGTCGTGCGGCGAGGGCATGTGCCGCTGCTCGTGCGACCGGGGCTGTGCGTGCGGCTGCGAGTGCGCGGGCGATCCGGACGAGTGGCAGCCCGGTGAGTGCGACCACTGCTACGGCGAAACCGTCGACGGACCGCTCGGCCCGATCTACTGCGCCTGCGAGATCGGCCAGGGCGCCGTCGACGGGCACTGCGTGTGCGGACCGCCGACTGGGGTGGTGGCGCAGTGACGCGTACGGATCGGCGCACCCTGGTGCGCCAGTTGCACGACGAGGGCATGAGCCAGCGCGCCATCGCGAAGCGGCTGGGCGTAGGCAAGGACACGGTGCGCCGCGACCTGATGGAGGACGCGCCGGATGCCGCGCCGGGCGATGCGCCACCCGCTGAGCCGGAATCGGCGCACGCGCCGCAGGCCAGCGAGGTTGATGCCGTCGAGGCCGCGCTGCCTGGTGCGCCGGACGATGCGACGGGCGCGAAGGCGGCGCTCCCGCGCCGGTTCCTGGCCGATCCGCTGGCGGGCATCGACGTGCGCCAGGCGCCGGCGCTGCGCCGCGACCTCGCCGTACTGGCGCAGTCCGGCATGTCGCCCGAGGCCCTGGTGCACCTGGCGGTCGTCTGCCTGGCACACCAGTACCGCCAGGAGCTCGCGGCCGGACGGATCGCGCCGGGGCAGCGGTTCGTCGTCCGCTCCGTGGACATGCGCCCGTCCGGCCCGACCCCGCCCCCGGCTGACCGCCCGGCCGAGGGCGCCTGAGACCGGGTCCGGCCGCCTAGCCGCGCGCCCTCCCCTCGGGGCGGCCGGACCCACCCCATACCGAACATCCGTACGAATGAGGTGGTCGCTGTGTACCGCTGGTGGTTCCTGATCTCGCTGGCCCTGCTGCTCGCGGCGGGCTGTAGCCCGGTCTGCGGCGAGGTGCCGGCACCGTCCCCGGCCGCCGCGCCCGCCGCGAGCCGGTAGGTACGGCGGTGGCCGGGTGGGCGCCCGTCGAGCAGTTGTTCGGGCTGCACGTCGACTTCGGCCACTGCACCCGCGACGGCCGCTGGCTGAGGCCCCCGGCCGTCCGCTTCACCTGCCTCTACGGCTGCGACTGGGCGACCTCCGGAGCCTTGCGCGTCGCCCACTTCACCCGCGTCATCACCAGCCACCACGCCCTGCACTGCCCCGGGCCACCCCTCACCTGACCAGGAGACATCCGTGGAACTCGCCAGAAGATCTGTTCCGACCCCGGGCGACCTCATGACCGCGCGCTGTCCGGCCGCCGCCGACCCTGCACCCCCCGCGGACCCCCGGCCGGTGGCGCCGTACGACCGGCACCGCTGGGAGGAGGCCGTCATGTCCGGCGACCTCTACCGTGACGCGCGCCTGCTCGCGCTCGTCCTGGCCCACCACGCCGGCGAGTCCGGCGTGCTGCCCGAGGACGGCATTCAGTACCTCCGTCCTCTGTCCCGTCTGACCGATGTGACGCCGCGCCTGGTGAAGCTGGCGCTGCGCGACCTGCAACGGGGCGGCTACATGTGGCGCCCGCCGCTCGCCCCGGGCGCGCAGACCCAGATAGCGCGGCCGATCACGCTCACCCTGCCGCCCGTGGCCGCCCGTACGGAGCCTCCGCATACCGGCGAGGTGCCAAGTGCCCGGTGAGCAGGACCAGTTATCGCTGCTGCCCGAGGATCCGCCCCGCTGGGGCGGCCCCGCCGCCGTGCACGCCGATCCGATCGTGACGTCCGGCCGCACCGAGTACACGGTGCGCTGCGACGGCACGGGCGGCTGCGGTGCGCTCCACCGCCACACCGGCCCCGGTATCCGCACCGGTCCGTGCGGCGCGACCTACACCGTTCCCGCCGGCGACGCGCTCGCCGGCGACACCAGCTAGGACCCCGTGACCCACCTGCCCGAGCAGCTGCCTGCCGAGCCCCGCCGCACCCGCGGCGGGGCCGGTGGTGCTGCCCGCGGGCAGGACGAGCCGTCCTGGTACCGGCAGAAGGTGAAGGTGCCCAAGCGCGTGTGGGGCAGCGCCAGTTACTCGCCGGGCGCGGTCGCGTATCACGCGCAGGTGACCGCGCTCGGCCAGCGTTCGGACGGCTGCCGCGCCGGCGTGCTCACCCTCGCCGGGTACATGGGCGACTCGAAACGGACGGCCGAGCGGTACCTCGCCGAGCTGTCCGCGCCCGGCCCGGACGGCATCCCGGAGATGACGACCGTCCGCCGTACCGATCGCGCCGGCGACGGCGAGACCGCCGAGCGCCGCACCCGCGCCCTCGACCGTGGCGAGCACTTCGCGTTCGTGTCGGTCCTCGCGGCGAAGGTCATGCGGCACCCGCTGTTCGTCCTGTACGCCGCGCTCGCGTACGCCGTGGCGACCAGGACGCCCGTCACGGCCGCCGAGCTCGGCGCGCTCCTGGACGTCACCGAGCGCTCCGCGCGCCGTATGACGGACGAACTCGAAACGCTCGGGTGGATCACCGTGCACCGGCGCGCCGGGGACCACGGCCGCCACGAGTACGAGGTCCACGATCACCCCTTGCACCTCCTCGTCGACGAGCCCCTGCCACCGGACACAGATGGCGGATCGGGAGCGGACGCGACTGGCGGATCCCTCGCGTCTAAGGAAGACCCAGAACTGACTGACGTGAGAACCACGCAGGTGGGGGGTTCTTTCCGCCGTAGGCGAGATGACCGTAAGTGGGTCGGCCCCTCTGTGGATACCGCCGGTAACGCGGCGAGTGTCCCGGCCGCCCTCCGGGGCCGTGTGCGCCCCTCTGCGCGCCCCGCGTACGCCGGACCCGAGCTGACCCTCTCCCCGCGCGTCTGGGCCGCCCTGGAGCCCGTCGCGGATCTCCTGCCCGGCGTCACACCCTTCGCTCAGCGGCGCATCGCCCGCGAGATCGGCGCCCAGCTCGACTCCGGGATCTGGCCCGAGGCGATCCGCGACCAGATCACCCGCCTGCGCGCCTGGACCCCCGCCGAGGACATCCGCGACCCCGGCCGCTGGCTCCTCGGCGCCGTCCTGCCCGTCCGCACCAAGTGCGGCATGACCAGCTGCCACTTCGGGTTCGTCGCCCACACCGGTGCACCGTGCAAGGCCTGCGCTGAACTCCGGACCGGCCAGACGGTACCGCGGCCCGCGCGACCCCCTCGATCCGCGCACCCGCCCCATATCGGCCGCCCCTGGCACGAGTGCACCCGATGCCAACGCCCCGCCCGCATCCCCCTGCCAGCCGGCCTCTGCGCCGCCTGCCGACCCACCGCCTGACCAGGAAGGACACCCCAACTGCCATGTACCCGAGCCCCACCCCACGCCGGACCACCACCGGCTACGGCACCTGCGACGACTGCGGCCGACGCGTCCTCTACGCCCTCACCACCAAGCACCGGCGGATCATCCCGATCGACCCGCCCGAGGACCCCACCGGCAACCAAGCCGTCTCGGTGAAGGACACCGACTACTGGACGCGGCAGCTCAGCAACGACCGCCCCGTCGCCGAGGACCGCGAGGTCCTGCGACAGCCCCACTTCGCCAGCTGCCCCGTCGCCCTCGCCCGCAGGCAGGCCGCCGCCCGCGCCCAGGCCGCAGCAGCACGACGCACCGCCGCCCGCGCACGCACCGGCGTGCGACCCGCACCCTGGCGGCCCCGGTGACCCACACGCGAACCGATCGCACGTTCGAATCCATCCCCCGACACCGGAGCCACCCCATGAGCCACCACTCGCCCCAGCCCGTCACACCCCAGGACGCGATAGCCGCCGCCCTCGACAACTACTGGATCACCAGCGACCCCGGCGGCCCCTTCCACACCACCCAGGCCGCCGAGCACATCGAGGCCAGCCTCACCGGATACGGCTACGCCGTCACCACCCTCGCCGCAGCCGCCGCCCGCCGCTGCACCTGCCCGCCCCCCAGCCGCGGATCCATCGCCTTCACCGCCCTGCTCGCCCTCGTCTGCCTCCTCGCCTGCCTCGCCTGTCTCCTCAACGGCGAACCGGGCTGGGCCGTGAGCGCCCTCATCGGCGCCGGCGCCCTCGCCCACGAGACCGCCACCAACCTCCGCACCCGCCGGAACACCAGATGAGCACCGGCACCCTCCTGGTCGAGGCCCTCACCACCCTCGCCGTCCTCGTCCACGCCTACTACGGCTGGGCCCTCGCCATCATCGCCACCCTCACCGTGCTGCTCCTCGCCCTCGTCGGCGCCCTCAACACCCTCTACGACCACCTCACGCGCGCACGCAAGGACACAAGGCCATGATCATCACCGAGCACGCCGGCCCCTACGGCACCGCCCACCGCGTCCCGGAGTCGAACTACCGCGCGGTCACACCGGCCGGCCTCGACAGCTGGATCATCACCGCCCCCTGCTGGCACCCCGCCTGGACGCAGTACGCCCTGGCCCTCGTCTCCCTCGCCCACATCCCCGACGTCCCCCCGGCCAACCTGCACCGGCCCGGCATGACCCACGAGATCAACCTCGTCGCCCTCAACCCGGAGTACGGCCCGTACGACGCCCGCACCCTCAGCCCCGGCCGGCTCCGCTACCTCCTGCCCGTCAACGTGGCCGAGCAGTTCACCACCACCGACGAGCGGGCCCGCGACCTCACCCAGATCTGCGCCCGCGCCGTCGTCGACGGCCGCCTCTGCCCCGAGACCGACAACGCCCGTGACCGCATCCGCGCCTACTGGCGCCAGACCATCCGCAACACCCTCAACCACGACCGCGACCCCCACCACGGCCACCTCACCTGACCCCACGCCTCGCGCGCGCACGCGCCTGCGTTCCGCGCGCGCGAACGCAGGCGCGCGAGACCACCGGTATTACTATCCAGTAGCCATGGCCGGGCGCTCCCGGCCGGAAAGAACGATCATGAGCAGCCGATCCAACGGCGCCGACCCGGCAGGAAACCTCGTCTGCCCCTCCTGCGCCCTGCCGCGCGAGGTCGGCCATTACCTCTGCCTGGCCTGCTGGAGAGCACTTCCCGCCCGCGCCCAGGCCTCACTGAAGCGCCGCGACCGCCTCGCCCGCAGCAGGCTCCGCGAACTCCTCGACCAGCTCCACGACGGCACACCCCTCGACCGGATCGAGGTCGCCCCATGATCAAGGTCCGCGTACGCGACCGCGCCGGCGACCCGCTCGTCCTCCTCGGCCTCACCCGCGAGAACACCACCCGGCTCCTGGCCGACGAACCGATCCTCGTCGACCTCGCCGAACTCGGCCTCCCACCCCTGCGCATCGCCCTCGTCGGCGGACACGACGAGCAGCACGTCGCCCAGCAGCTGGAACGGTACTGCGGGCCGCTGCCGTTCATCTGCCCCCGCTGCACCCGCACCTCCCACCACCCCGACGACAAGCGCTACGGCTACTGCGGCGCCTGCCACGCGTACACCGGAGCACCCACCCTGTGAGCAGCTGCCCCCTCTGCCCCCGCACCGCCCCGGACGGACAGCACCTGTGCCTCGTCCACTCCGGTGAACTCCGCGGTTGGCTCGCCGAGATCCCGCAACAGGCGCGCCTCCTGGAGGAATTCGTGGCCGCCGCCGGACGGCCCGCCGAGGGCCGCCTCGGCGGTACCGGCCGCGCGCACGCCCCGCTGCCCGTCGACCTCCGCGTCCTGGTCCTCCTCGGCCCCGGCCACCCCGTACCGGGCGGCCCCGTCGACGACGACGAGGACACCACCGTGCCCATCCGCGTGCTGCTAGGCAGCTGGGCCGGACACATCGCCTACGGTTACCCGTCCGCCGGACGCGACGCGTACGGCACCGCCCGCACCCAGCCCTGCGACCAGGCCTGGCCCACCTACGGCGAGACCGTCCCCGGCTGGTGCCGCTGGCTCCTCGCCTACCTGCCGTTCACCCTCACGCTCCCCGTGGCCGGCGAGTACCACCGCCAGGTCGGCGACCTCGTCCGCCGCCTGCGCAACCTCACCCACACCACCCCGCAGCAGCACCCCCGCGCCGCACCCTGCCCCGCCTGCGACCTCTGCACCCTCGTCCGCACAGACGGCCGCTGGGACATCCACTGCCTCAACTGCGGCCACAAGCTCACCCCCGACCAGTACGACGAACACGCCGCGCGCTACCTCGCCCTGCGGCAGGCTGAACAACCGCCCACAACCAAGGAGAGCGACTTGAGCCCCGTGCGCACCTTCGACCTGGCGCCCGTCCTCGCCGTCACACACCACCTCCCCATCGAGGCGCAGGCCTTCCGCGCGATCCTCCGGCACCTGACCGGCCTGGACTTCGACGGACCCCTGGCCGCCGCGATGTACCAGCCGTGCTGCTCGGCCTGGCTCGTCGAACAGCACGAGCAGCTGCGCGCCATCGTCCGCCCCGCCATGGCCGAGGAGGACCACGCCGCACAGGACCGGTGGGTCGCCGACGTCGCCGAATCCCTCGGCACCCGCACCCTCGACATCGCCCCGCTGCCCCCGGAGCGCCTCCAGCCCACCGACGTCTTCGACTACCTCGCCGACGCCGGCGCGCTCCACAAGACGTACGTCATCAGCTGAGAGGAACCCCGACATGCCCGAGCAACTGCCCCACGACCCGTACGCCGACGCCGTCATGGAGGCGCTCGGCGACCGGTACGACCCCGCCGAGTCATGGACCGCCTACGACTCCGACAACGGCGAGGTGATGTTGATGGAGCTGGTCGTCACCCTCGACGCCGACCGGGCCCGCGCCGCGGGCTGGCATCACGGACTGGTCCTGCACTGGAACCAGATCACCGGATGGGAGTGGATGGCCCTCGACCGGGACGGACGCGGCAACAACAGCTCCCCGCTCGCCTCGCCCACCGTCTGCACCCCCGAGACCGTGACCCAGGCCGTCGACCAGGTCCTGGCCCCCGACGGCTGGCGCAGCCTCCCCACCACGGGGCGGCACCGGGACGCCCCCAGCGTGCTCCCCGAGCCCTTCACCCAGCTCCTCGCCGAGGTCGACGAGTACGTGTCGGACCAGGACACGGCCGCCGACATCGCCGACGCCGTACGCGCGCTCGCCTCGTACGCCTGATCGTATGCGTGTTCGAGCTGGACAAGATCGCAACTTAGCGTCACACTCCTGCCAACGGCACACGTGTGCCCACCACGGAATTCACGGACGCGGGAAACCGCCCAGCGCAGGAACAGCCGGACTCGCGCCCCGGCAACCGCGGGCCGAAACCACCCGCCCGCAACCGCAGCCCCGGACCACACAGGCCCGGGGCTGCGGCACACCCAGGCGGGAAGGACGACCGTGCTCTACACCACCACCCAGGCAGCCGACCACGCCACCAAGTGGCGCCGGTTCGGCACCGGCACCCCCGCCACCGTCACCCCGGCCGCCATCCGCAAGTGGGCCTCCCGCGGCCACCTCGACCCCGCCGGACTCGACGACCAAGGCCACCCCCTGTACGCCCTCGTCGACATCGCCCGCGCCGAGAAAGCCACCCGCAAGCGCGCCCTGCGCCTGGTCGGCGTCGGCGCCCACTGACTCCCGCTGCCCGGCGAGGCGGCCGGAACCCCTACGGGCGCGCCAGCGACCGCAGCGTGGGACCGGGGCCGGGCAGCGGGACCGACGTCACGGAACAGCCACACACGCGCCACGCACCGTGTACGCCACGGCATGATGCCCCTCAGCCGACCGATCGTCCTTGGGGGGACACATGAGCGACTACCGCGCCGTCCAGTCAGCCGTACGCGTCGAGAAGTTCCGTATCTGGTTCGCCTGGGCCACCGGCAACGTGATCATGTTCTTCCTCGCCAGAGGCACCCAGCACGTCCACATCGTCAGCGCCGTCACGCAGGTGCTGTTCGTCGTCGCGTTCCTGCTGCTGACCTTCACCGCCGTACGGATGAGCAACGCCCTCAACCGCAAGGCCACCGCCGCACGCCGCGAGGTCCTCGGCGACGACCTGTAGCCCCAGGAGGCGCCCGTGGCCGGCAACCCCCGCAACGGGCGCCCCTACCGCCGCCTCACCGTCTGGCAGCGCGCCCTGCACCTGCCCTGCTGGTGGTGCGGCAACGAGATCGACTACACCCTCACCGGCTACGCCGCACAGCGCAGCAAGTGGGCCTTCACCCTCGACCACGCCATCCCGCTCACGCGCGGGGGCGACCTCCTCGACCCGGCCAACGCCCGCTCAGCACACCGCAAGTGCAACTCGGCGCGAGGCAACCGCATCGTCCAGGCACAGCCCCGGGCGTCGAGGAGGTGGTGACCATGCCGAGCGACCCCCGCGTGCAGCTGCGCATCCGTACCGGCCCGCGTCCGCCGCGCTGGTACGAGTACAGCCACAACGCCACCGGCCTGGCCTACTGGCTCCGCTTCCTCCTCGGCGAGCCCCGGGAGTTCGCCTACGTCGTGCCCCGCCGGATCGCCTGCCGCCTCTTCCGCCGACACAACGCCACGTGCGTGGGGCGACGAGCACCGCACCCGAGGAGTTGGTGACCATGAGCGACGACGAGCAGAGGTACGAAGCGCAGCGGACTGGACGGTTGCGTGAGGCCCAGGAACGCGCAGTCTTCTGGGCCTGGACGGCGAACGGCGAGTACGTGGAAGCGATCGGGCACGAGGACCGCTCGCGCGCCGCCTACAACCCCGCCATCGCGCGGCAGGGCGACCGCATAGCCCAGGAACGCCGTCTCGCCGACTTCCACGGCGTACGGTCCACCGAGGCCCTCAAGCTGGCTGAGATGTGGGCCCGCGTCGCCCAGGCCCTCGCCACCGGCGAACTGCCCGTGACCGGCATGGTGGAAGTCCCCGACCCTGCCCGGCCCGGAGACAGCGCGGACGTGGTCCCCGCAGGCCGTCCGCACCCGTAGCGGTCAGCGGGAGGTGACACGCCGTGCTGTACGTCATCACCGGGCCACCAGCTGCGGGCAAGAGCACGTGGATCCAGGCGCACGCCCAGGCCGCAGACATCGTCATCGACCTCGACCGCATCACCCAGGCGCTCACCGGCCCGGGCGCCCCGCAGTGGTCGCAGGACCGCGTCCACGTACGTGTTGCCCAGCGGGCCCGGTATGCGGCCATCGACGAGGCGTTGCAGCACGTCGACGACGTCGACGTCTGGTTGATCCACACCATGCCCAGCCCCAAGGCGCGGGCCCGCTACCGGCGCCTGGGCGCTCAGGTCGTCACGGTCGATCCGGGCGAAGACGTCGTGCGCGAGCGTGTCGCGGCCATGCGCTCACCTGCCATGGACGGTGTGGTCACCAAGTGGTATCGGGACTACCGCAAGGGTGGGTCACGCCCCGTCACTGCCCAGGCCTCACGCGAGTGGTGACGCGCCGCGCTCGGCCCGTCGACGAGGCTCGAACGCGCGTTGTCGATCTTCAATTGCGGCTCGCGAGCGGCCCGGCCGGACGCGAGGGGCGGAGAGTGGATCGTAAGTTCGGGAGGCAGCCGGGCGACCCAAAAGCCCTTGTCGCCCGTTTCTCTCCCCGCGGCGATCGATCTTGCACGCGAACTGAGTTCGAGTGAAAAGTGACGCGCTGTCACCCGATCCTCGTGACGCTCGGTAACTGATCATCTGTCACGTTGTGTGACCCTCTGCCTGGTTACGGGGGGTGATGTCCGATGGATGACGCTCCGAAGCGCCGCGTGCTGCGCGCCGGCGCGGTCACCAGGGCGACGCTCGCCGAGCTGTCCGACCTCGGGGTCTCCCCGACCGAGAACGCACAGGCCGCAGTTGCCGCACGCCTCGCGAAGGAACTCGACTCCGCGCCCGACCCCAAGGCCGCAGCCGCCGTGGCCCGCGAGCTGCGCCAGGCCCTGGGCGTCGTACGGGCCGCCGCTCCCCCCAAGGAGCGCGGCGACCGCATCGACCAGCTCACCGAGAAGCGGCAGGCGCGTCTCTCCCGGCTCGCCAAGGGCTCCGGATGATCGGCTGCCAGACACCACGCATCCTGTCCGTCCCGTGGCGGCGGCGCGTCGACACCGGACGGTGGGACGGCACCGAGGACCAAGAGGCACTCGACTTCACGTCGCCCGCCGGCCAGGAGTGCATCGACCTCGCCGAGGACTCGGGCGTCAACCTCGACCCGTGGCAGCGCCTCGCCCTGCACCACTCCCTGGTCGAGGACGACGAGGGCCGCTGGGCCGCGCTGGACGCCGTCCTCAACGTCACCCGCCAGAACGGCAAGGGCGGTTTCCTGGAGATCAGGCAGCTGGGCGAGGTCATCCTGTTCGGCGGGAAGCTCGTCATCCACACCGCCCACCAGTTCAACACCGCGGCCGAGTCCTTCCTGCGGCTCGACCAGATGATCGAGGGCTCCTACGCCCTGTCCCGCCGTGTGAAGAACGTCCGCCGCTCGCACGGCGAAGAGGGGTTCACGTTCTTCAACGGGGCGCGCATCCGCTTCCTGGCTCGCGGCGGTGACAGCGGCCGAGGGTTCTCCGGGGACCTGGTCCTCATGGACGAGTGCATGAAGCTGCGCGCCGCTCCCATCGGCGCCCTCATGCCGGTTCTCTCCGCCCGCCCCAACCCGCAGCTGGTGTACACCGGCAGCGCCGGTCTGGGCGAGGAGAGCGAGCAGCTGGCACTGCTGCGCGCCCGGGCCCTGGCCGGCGGTCAGCCCGACCAGTCGTTGTGCTACATCGAGCACTCGATCGCGCAGCACGCGAAGGAGTGCCCGACCGACGCCGAGGGCCGCATCGTGTGCGACGCCCACGACGACCGCGGTGAGGAACGCTCCTTCGCCCGCGCCAACCCGGCGCTGGGTATCCGGATCAGGACCGCGTACGTGTTGCAGGAGATGCGCAGCATGCGGCCCGACCTGTTCGACCGCGAGCGCCTGGGCGTGGGCGACTACCCAGAGGTCACGGACGAGACCTGGCAGGTCATCCCGAAGGACAAGTGGGAGGCCTGCGAGGACGCCAAGTCGCAGCCCGGGGACCCGGTGGCGTTCGCCATCGACACGAACCCCGAGCGGACCTGGACAGCCATCAGCGTGGTCGGCGCGTCGGGGAACGGACGGCACGCCGAGGTGGTCGCGCACCGGCCCGGTACGGACTGGGTCGTCGACTACGTCATCGAGCGCGACCGGAAGTGGAACCCCTGCGCGTGGGTGATCGACGAGGGCGGCCCGGCCGGCTCGCTGGTGCCGGCGGTGCGCAAGGCCCTGATGTTCGAGGACGACCCCGATCGGCCGGACCGCTCGGAGCGTCTGCACTGCCCCAAGGTCCGCGAAGTGACGCAGGCCTGCGGGATGTTCCACGACCACGTCATGGACACCGCCACCCTCTACCACCTCGGCCAGGCGCCGCTGACGGCCGCGCTGGCGGGCGCCAAGAAGCGCGAGGTCGGCGACGCGTGGGCCTGGGCGCGCAAGTCGGACGGCGTCGACATCAGTCCGCTCGTGTCCGCGACGAACGCGCTGTGGGGGTGGGAGATGTTCCACGACGCCGAGGACGAGGGAGCGCCGAACGTATGGTGAAGATCGCGAAGCTGTCGAAGCCGCAGGTACTGCTGGTGCTGGACGTCGCGTTCGTCGTCCTGTTCCTGGCCGGCGTCGGCATGCTCTACGTGCCCGCCTCGCTGATGCTGGGGGGCGTCCTGGGGGTCGTGGCCGTCGAGCGGGAGACGGCCCGGCAGGCGCCCAGGCAGCCCCGGCGGAAGGGGCGTGAGGAATGAGCCTGTTCGGTCTGTTCGAACAGCGGAGTCTGGAAAGCCCGGCGCTGCCCCTGACCTCTGAGGCGGTGGGCGCCTACCTCGGCGCCGTCGAGAACGAGTCGGGGATGCCGGTCACCGAGAGGTCCTCGCTGCACATGCCAGCGGTGTGGCGCTCGGTCGGCCTGATCTCCTCGGTGTCCGCGAGCCTGCCCCTGCACCCGTACGTCCGCGGTACCCGCGACAGCGTGTCGTCCCCGCTGCTGGACGATCCGCACCCGGACCTGACCCCCCTGGAGCTGTGGCGGCTGCTCTACGTGCACCGCTCGCTCTGGGGCAACGGCTACGGCCAGAAGATCCGCAACCGGGCCGGTGTGATCACCGAGGTCTGGCCGATCATGCCCGACCGCGTCCGGGTGGGGAAGGTGCCGCCGGACGACCTGCTGCCCAGCGGCAAGGTGTTCGAGGTCACCGACGACTGGGGTGTCCAGCACGCGCTGACCTCCCGGGAGATCCTCCACATCCCCGGGCTGGGCTACGACGGCGTCACCGGCTGCTCGCCCGTGCGCCTGGCGGCCGAGGGCATCGGCCTGGCCCAGGCCGCCGAGAAGAGCGCGGCCCGCCTGTACGGCAAGGGCAACGTCATGGCCGGCGTCCTTCAGACCGAGCAGCGGCTCAAGCCCGACCAGGCCGCCGCTCTCAAGGCCCAGTGGCGGGCCAAGATGGGCGGCTGGCGCAACAGCCAGGAGATCGCCGTCCTGGACTCCGGCGCCGAGTTCAAGACCGTCACGATGCCCTACAAGGACGCCCAGTTCCTGGAGTCCCGCGAGTTCCAGATCACCGAGGTCGCCCGCATGTTCGGCGTGCCGCTGTTCCTCCTCATGGAGACGGCGAAGTCCACATCGTGGGGGACCGGGCTGGAGCAGCAGGCGGGCGCCTGGGTCGTGTTCGACCTTGGCCCGACGTGGCTCCAGCCGACCGAGCAGCGCATCACGAAGGAACTGCTGCCGGCGAACCAGTACGCCAAGTACTCGGTGCAGGGGCTGCTGCGCGGTGACAGCTCGGCGAGGGCGACGTTCTACCGGGCGATGCGCGACGTCGGAGCGTACTCCGCGGACGACGTACGCGGGTTCGAGGACATGTCCCCACTGCCGGCGGGCAAGGGCGGAGACGTCTACCTGCAACCCACCTACATGGCGCCCCTCGGCGTCAACCCGCTCGCCCCCGACCCGGTACCGGCGGCCCGGGCCCGGGAGTCGATCACCCTCCTCGGGGGGCACGAGCAGCTGCCCGCGGCCGTGCGGGCGGCGGCGCATCTGGCCGAGGCCCACCGCCTCCTGGCCCTGCCCGTAGCGCCGCTGGAGATCGAACCAGCACCTGAGCCCCAGGAAGGGAGCGAGGACGATGAGGACCCTGACGAGGACGACGACTGAGGAGCGCCGCCGCCTGCCGCTGTCCACGGCAGGCCTCGCCATCCGCGCCGCTGGCGACAACGGCGCCGAGCGGTTCACCGGGTATGCGGCCAAGTTCAACTCCCGGACCAGCATCGGCAATCCGCTGCGCTGGGGCTTCTACGAGGAGATCGCCGAGGGCTGCTTCACCAAGACCCTGGACGAGGGCGACAGCCGGTTCCTGATCGACCACGACACCTACTACGTCGTGTCCAGGGTTTCCGCCGGCACCCTCGACCTGGCCCAGGACGATGTTGGTCTGCCGGTCGACTCGGCCCTCGACCCGGCCCTGTCGTACGTCGGCGACCTCAAGGCCAACGTGAGGAACGGCAACATCACGGGCATGAGCTTCGGCTTCCAGGTCGTCAAGGACGACTGGCAGCTGATCGACGTCGAGACCACGGACGGTGACACCGTCCAGGCCGAGCTGCGGATCCTGCGCGAGGTCAAGCTGTTCGAGGTCTCCGCCGTCACCTTCCCCGCGTACGACGACACGGAGACCGGCCTGCGGGCCGTGGCCACCGCCCTCGTCCGCCGGGGCGACAAGACCGCGATCGAGAAGCGGGCCCAGTACCGGCCCGAGCTACTCGATCTGCTGACGGCGATCGACCGCGAGCCGGGTGAGTCCACTCGCGGCGCCGACACCGACACCGAGCCGGCCGCTGCCACTCGGCTGTCACGCGATTCGGTCGACCGCAGGATGCAGGCCCTGGCGGCGCGTTTCCGCCTGGCCCGCTGACCCACTCACCCCGCCGCCCCCGGACCCCATGGGCCCCGGGGGCGTTCGGCATGCCCACAAGGAGCAACACATGGCCACCGAGACCCTGGTCAGGCGCCAGCGCCTGGTCGACGAGCAGAACACCATCTGGACCCGCATGCAGGAGATCAACAACAACGCCGAGGCCGAGGGGCGCGCGCAGCTGACCGAGGAGGAGCGGACCAACTGGGACGCGGCCGAGGCCGACCTCACCCGCGTCTCCGAGGACCTGGAGCGGCTGGAGCGCATGGCGCAGCTCGGCAGCGTCGACCGCGGCCAGATCCTCCAGACCTCCGACCGAGGCGACGACGCCGAGGAGCAGCAGGCCCGCTACGCCGAGGCGTTCGGCCTCTACCTCCGCTTCGGCCTGGAGGGACTGAAGGGCGAGCAGCGCCAGCTGCTCCAGGACGGGTTCAGCCAGTTCGACCGCCGTGCCATGGGCACCGCCCCTGACACCGCCGGCGGCTACCTGGTGCCGGAGACGTTCCGCGCCACGATGACGGAGACGATGAAGGCGTTCGGCGGACTGCTGAACATCTGCAACGTCATCACCACCGCGGACGGCGGTGATCTGTCGTGGCCGACCAACGACGACACCGGCAACGAGGGCGCGCTGCTCTCGGAGAACACCCAGGTCCCCGACCAGGACATGACGGTCGGGCGCCGCGAGCTGGGCGCCTACATCTTCACGTCGAAGATGGTGAAGCTGTCGTGGAAGCTGATGCGCGACGAGGCGTTCGGCCTGGAGGCGTGGCTGCCGCGCAAGCTCGGCGAGCGCATCGGCCGCGCGGTGGCCGGCTACCTCGTCACTGGTACCGGGGTGAAGCAGCCGGAGGGACTGACCACCCAGATCCGGGTGGGCAAGCAGGGCGCGTCCGGTCAGACGACCTCGGTGATCTTCGACGACCTGGTCGACCTGGAGCACAGCATCGACCCCGCCTACCGGGGCCCGAACTGCAAGTACCTGATGCACGACACGTCGCTGAAGGTGATCCGCAAGCTGAAGGACGGTCAGCAGCGCCCGCTGTGGGTGCCGGTCCCCGCACCGGGCTTCTCGCCGACCATCAACGGCTGGTCGTACACGATCGACAACAAGATGCCCGAGCCCGCCGCCAACGCGAAGTCCATCGCGTTCGGCGACTTCCAGGCCGGCTACGTCGTGCGCCAGGTCCAGACCGTCACCACGATCCGCCTCAACGAGCGCTACGCCGACTATCTCCAGTCCGGGTTCTTCGGCTACGCCGAGGTCGACGGCATGGTCGACGACCCGGCCGCAATCGCCTCGTACCAGAACGCCGCTTCCTGACCCACCCCGCGCCCGGGGCCGCATCCGGCCCCGGGCGCACCCCTGAACTCCCGCCCTCCGGAAGGGACTTGCCATGCACCCCAACCCGTACAACAACCTGTCGACCCGGCAGATCCTCCCGCCGGCCGCGCGGACCGCCACCGCGACCGGCAGCAGCGTCGACCGTGTGGCGTCCGGTGCCGCGTTCCAGGACGCCCTGATCGTCATCTCCACCGGGACCATCACCGACGGAACCCACACCGTCGACGTCCAGGAGTCCGCCGACAACTCGACCTGGACGTCCGCCGCAGCCTCCGACCTCCAGGGCACCGAGCCCGTGATCGGCGCCGCCGACGACAACAAGATCTTCGAGATCGGCTACCTCGGCAGCCTGCGGTACGTGCGCGTCGTGGTGACCGCCGCCGGCACCACGACCGGCGGCATCTACGGCGTCGACGTCGTCCTGGCCAACCCGCGGCGCGCCGCAGTGGTCCACAGCTGATGACCATCATCCGAGTCTTGCAGGGCATCAGCGGCATCGACTTCTCCTGGCACCCGGGCCAGCTCGTCGACCTCGACGAGGACGAGGCAGCCAAGTGGACAGACGGCCACCGCGCCGAACTCGTCGACGAACTCCCGCCGCCGCCCCCGGCCACGCAGCCGGCCGGCGACCCGCCGCAAGTGAAGGACCCGGGCGACGGGGACGACGCGTTCGACCCGGGCGCCCACAACATCAAGGACGTCCGGGCCTACCTGGACGGCGTCGGCGAACAGGAGGCACTCCGCGTGCTGGAGATCGAGGACAACGCCCAGGCCCCCCGCAAGGGCATCACCGAGGACCGCGCAGCGATCCTGGCCCAGGCCCGCGCGAAGGACCAGGCCGACGCCGAGATGGCAGCCGAGGCCTCGCGCGGCGGCGGGCGCGGCGACGTCGTCGAGACCCGGTGAAGGAGCGGTGATCCGGTGCCGTACGACCTCGGCGCGACCGCGCGCCTGACCGCCCCGTGCCGGGACCCCGGCGGCACCCTCACCGACGCCGGCGCCGTGCAGCTGACCGTCACCCTCCCGGACGGCAGCACGGACGCCCCGGTCGTGGCCAACCCGCCCGAGCAGACCGGCCGTTACTACGCCGACTACGTCACCGTGCAGGCCGGACGACACCTGGTGAACTGGACGTTCACCGGGCCCGCCTACGCCTTCACCGACGTCCTCAACGTGCGGCTGCCCGCACTGCCGGCGATCTCGTCCCTCGCCGACGCCAAGAACCAGATCAACATGACCAGCGAGCCGGACGACGACGAGATCAGGTTCTGGCTCAACGCCTCGGCGTTCGCCGTCGAATACTTCGTCGGACCGGTCGGCATCCGCGAAGTGACCGAGGAGCATGACATCACGGTGGCCGAGCGCCTGTCGCTGCGTCAGGTCCCCGTGCTCTCCCTCACCGCCCTCACTCCGGTCCTCGACGGGCGCACTTCCTACGACCCCGGCACCCTCCACGTCGACGGCGCCACCGGCATCGTGCGCCGCCTCGACGGAGGCCTGTTCACCGGACCGCTCAACGCCCTCTACGAGGCCGGGCGCCGCGTCGTGAAGGAGAACATCAGCGCGGCCGACCTCCTGATCTTCCAGCACCTGTGGCGCACCCAGCGCCCCGGGCGCAGCGGTGGCCTGCCCGGCGCCAGCGACGACTACAGCGTGACCGAGCCCATCCCCGGCCTCGGCTACGCGATCCCCAACCGGGCGGTACAGATGCTCGCCCCGGACCAACTCCCCCCAGGGATGGCATAGATGGGCTCACGAGTCCCCGAAGTGATCGACGCCCTGGTGGCGCTGGGCAAGGCCGAGCCCGTCTACGAGCCGGACGGCGACGGCACGCCCGGTGTCGTGGTGGCGGACGGCCCGCAGGTCACCGACAACTCGATGCCGGACTGGCTGGTCGTCGGATTCGACGGCGACCCCAACGGCGACTTCGAGGCCGCGACGTCGGTGGGCGGCTGGGCCGACTTCAGCACCGGCCGCGAGGAGGAGTTCCAGATCACCGTCGCGGCGATCGCCAGCCGCGGTGACACGGACATCGTCACCGCCCGCCGGCGCGTGTACGAGATCGCCGCACCGGTCGAGGCGTGGCTGCGCGCCGACCCGAGCATCGGCCTGCGCTCCGTCGAGGCAGCCATCGTCGGGACGCGCCTGACGCAGGACCAGACGGACCAGGGCGCGCAGGCCGTACTGCTGCTGTCGGTCGCCGGCCGCGCCTTCACCCTCCCGTAGGAAGAGACGGACACATGGCTGCACTTTCCACACAGGTCCCGCCGCTTGCGGGCCTGGCCATCAACTTCGGGTCGGCGGCTGCGGGCGGGGACACCTGCCTGACCGGGGCCGGTGTCGTGCTCCTCGTGAAGAACGGCGACGCCTCCAGCCACACCGTGACCCTCGTGACGCCCGGCACGGTCAACGGGCTGGCGATAGCCGACCGGCCGGTCCCGGTCGCGGCCGGCGCGATGGAGGCGATCCCCGTCACCGCGGACTACCGCGACCCCGCAACGGGCCGCGCCAGCATCACCTACGACGCGGTCACCTCGATGCAGGTGGCCGTGCTCCGGGTGAACGTCTCATGAGCACCGTCACCATGACGCACCCCGACCTCGACCAGACGATCGAGGTCCGCGAGGACGCGGTGCCGCACTACCAGGCATCGGGCTGGGAGCCCGCCGAGAACCCCCCGGCCAGACGTAAGAAGGCCCCGGCGCGTCGCCGGCAGACAGGAGATGAGAGCTGATGTCAGCAACGCCGATCAACGCGTCCGTGCGCTACTACCGGCGCGGCACGACCAAGGTCCTCTGGGCCCCCGCCGTAGCGAACAAGAACGCGATCTCCAGGGCGGAGATCAACGCCTCCACCGCGCTGGAGGGCGAGACCGGGGCCATGGGCGGCTGGCAGACCACGTCCGCCACCGTGGGCACGCCGGCGCTCGGCTCCCGCTTCACGCCGGTGGTGGGGGGCGAGATCACCGCGGCCGACTCGTCGCTGACGTTCTGGGCGTCCAAGGACGGCGACGACGTCCGCACCCTCTTGCAGCGCGAGGACGTCGGGTTCGTCGTGTGGATGGACGAGGGCGACGTCGAGGGCCAGACCTGTGACATCTACCCGGTCACGGTCACCTCGCAGGCCAAGATCCGCGAGCTGGACAGCGCCGCGCAGATCATGGCGCAGTTCGCGATCACCTCGGAGCCCGCCGAGAACGTCACGATCCCCGCGGCCTGACCATGCCGAGGTCAGTCCAGATCCTCGGCACGGGCCAGCTGCTGGAACTGTCCAGGAAGCTCCGCGCGGCCGGCGGCCCGCGGCTGCGGGCGAACACGGCCCGCCGGATCCGGCGGGCCGCCGAACCGCTCCAGAAGGACCTGCAACAGGCGATCCGCACGGTGGAGCTCCCCGGGTCGGGGCGCAAGGGACGCGGCGGCCCGTCGCCCACCCGCAGGCCTCTGCGGGCGACGCTGGCCGGCGCCGTGCGGATCAGCGTCCGCTCCGGCGCCAGCCCGGGCGCCCGGGTGTGGCTGGACCACTCCCGGCTGCCGGACGACATCACCGCCGGGGTCGCGGCCCGTATCGACGACGGGCGGCTGAGGCACCCCACGTTCGGCAACAGGAAGCGCTGGGCGAACCAGTGGGCACGGCCCTCGGGCTGGTGGTCCAAGACCGTCCAGGACGGCACGCAGCGGATGCGGGACGAGGTCGCCCGGGTCCGCGACGACGTCCGCCGAGACCTTCAGTAAGGAGAGACAACAGATGATCATCACGTACACGGACGCCAACGGCATCGAGGAGCGGTACTCCACCGACGACCTGTCGGCGAAGGAGGCCGCGGCCGTCGAGGACGCCCTCGACGGCACGCCGTGGCGGGCGATCGAGGACCGGCTGCGCGGGCAGTCCCCGACCGCGATGTGTGCCGTGCTGTGGGCGTTCCGCCGCAGGGGCGAACCGGGTCTCGTGTTCGGCGAGTTCGACGTTCCCGGGTGGAAGCGGCGGCTGAAGGTCCGCATCGAGCGGGCCGAGATCGACGACGTCCTGGGCAGCCTGGTCGCCGAGGCCCTCGCGAACAGCGAGGACGCCGCGATCGATGCGATGCTGCCGCACCTGCGCAAGCTCGCCGAGGACCAGGCCGACGTCGACGCCGCGCTCGACGCTCTGGGAAAAGGCCACCTGGTAGCGGGCCGGGAGGACTCCGCGGCCTGATCGAGCAGTACGAGCCGCTGTTCTTCCACTACCTGCACATGCAGCCCAGCGAGTTCGACCAGCTGGGCGTCGACCGGTTCCTGCGCCTGGTCGCCTGGACCGAACGGCACGTCGCCACGAGATAGCCCAAGGGGGTGAGTCGTGGTCGACCGCCTCACCTTCACTCTCGCCGGCCGCGATGAACTGAGCCGCGTCCTCAACAACACCGCCGACGCGTCCGACCGGCTGCGGCTGCGGATGGCCGGCATCACCGGCGACGCGGACGGCCGGCTGCGCGACCTCCAGGGCAACCTGATCACCACCGCCGACGCGCAGCGCCGCCTGGACGACCGCACCGGGCTGCTCCGGAGCCGGTTCGACGAGTTGTCCACGGCGAGCAGCAAGCTGGGCGAGCACCTCAAGGCGAACCTGATCTCGCTGGTGCCGGCGGCGATCCCCGCCTCGGCAGCGCTGGCACAGTCGGCCGGTGTGCTCGCCGGGCAGTTCGGTGCGGTGGCCGTGTCGGCGGCTGCCTACGGGCTGGCCCTGGCGCCGCAGATCGCCGCGCTCGGTGAGGCCGTCGACGCGCAGGCCAAGTACGAGGACGCCGTCCGTACCAGCGGCGCCACCTCGGATGAGGCGATCAAGGCGCAGGCCGCCTATCAGGAGTCCCTGGACAAGCTGCCGCCCGCCACCCGTGAGGCGGCGGTCGCGGTCGGCCTGCTGAAGGACAACTACCAGAAGTGGTCCGACGCTGTGTCGGGCGACGTCATGGCCCCGTTCAACAAGGGCGTGGCGGTCGCCAACGCGCTGCTGCCCAAGACCACGGGCCTGGTCGAGTCCGCGTCGACCCAGTTCGACCGGCTGATCACCGAAGTGGGCGGCGCCGTCGAGACGCCCGGGTTCGACAAGCTCGACGGCAAGTTCAACGCTTTCGCCGACAAGACGATGGACCACGCCGTCGACGAGCTGAATGTGTTCCTCGCCAAGCTCGACGCCGGCGAGATCGGCGGCGACGTCGAGAAGTTCCTCGACTACGCCCGGGCCAACGGACCCGCGGTGTGGGAGACCCTGGAGAACATCGGCGACGCGTTGCTGAACCTCCTGCAAGCCGGATCTGACGTCGGTGTCGGGATGCTCGACGTGGTCAACCTGCTGTCCGGGATCGTCGCCGCGGTGCCGCCCGAGGCGATCGGCGAGATCCTGCAACTGGCCATCGCCATCAAGGCCGTGCGCCTGGCCGCGGCCGGCGTCGGTGCGGCCAGAGCCGCGTTCCTCGCGCTGGGCCTACAGATCGCCGTCATGAACACCACGGCCGCCGCCACACCCGGATTCCTCGCCGGGGCGAGGGCCGCGATCATGGGCCTGTCCACCACCGCCAAAGTCGCGATGGCGGGCACGGGGCTGGGGCTGCTGCTGATCGGGTTGAGCGAGTTGTCCAGCCGCAGTCAGGACGCGCCGCCGGACGTCGACAAGCTGACCACGAGCCTGAAGGATCTCGCCACGACCGGCAAGGTCTCCGGCGAGGCCGCACGGTCCTTCGGGAAAGATCTGTCCGGGCTCGGGGACAGCCTGGAGAAGATCACCGACCCCAAGGGGCTCGACAACGTCCAGCAGTCGATCATCTCGTTCTTCGGCACGGACTCGACGCCGATCAAGAACGCGAAGGAGGACGTCGATGCCTTCGACAAGTCGCTGGCGAGTCTGGTGTCCAGCGGCAACGCGAAGATGGCGGCGGACGCGTTGCAGGACACCATCACCAAACTCGACGCGCAGGGCAAGGACACCAGCAAGCTGCGCGGCCAGCTCGACGACTACAACGACGCGCTGGCGGGGCAGGCCCTCGAACAGCGGCTCGCGGCCGAGTCGATGGGGTTGTTCGGCGAGCAGGCCCAAGCCGTACAGGCGAAGCTCAACGACCAGAAGGAGAGCGCCGACGGGCTGCGCCAGTCGATCCAGGCGCTCAACGACGTCCAGCGCCAAGGCCTCTCCGGCATGATCGGGTTCGAGGCCGCGATCGACGCGTCGACGAAAGCGGCGCAGGAGAACGCCGGCGTCCTGGACATGCGCAACGGGCAGCTGACGCTGACCACCGACAAGCAGCGTGCCGCCGCCACGGCGCTCAACGACCTCGCGGCCAAGACCGATGAGGCCACCGCGTCCGCGCGGCAGTCGGGGGCGTCGTGGCAGGAGGTCAACGGGATCTACGAGCGCGGCCGGCAGCAGCTCATCAAGAACGCCGAGCAGATGGGCCTCAACACCAGCCAGGCCAAGAGGCTCGCGGACCAGATCCTCAGCACCCCCGACAAGACCGCCCGGTTGCGGGGCAACATCGAGGACCTGGCCGCGAAACTCGCCGACGCCAAGAAGCGGCTTGCCACGGTGCCCGACTCCCGCAAGGCCAAGGTCCGTGCGGACATCGCCCAGTTGCAGGCGCAGATCGCCGAGGCGAAAAAGCAGCTGGCGATCCTCAACGGCTCGACCGTGACCGTCTACATCAACGGCAAGGCCACCGGCGTCAACGCCAGCGAGTACTACTCGCAGGGCCCGCACAAGGCTGGCGGCGGACTCCTGCGGCGCGCGTTCGGGGGACCGATCCCCGGATTCGCGGACGGCAGCGGCCTGTTGAGCGGACCGGGCACGCCGACGTCGGACTCGATCCTGCTGTGGGGCTCGACCGGCGAGTACATGGTCAAGGCCGCCGCCGTCGACAAGTACGGCCTGAAGTTCATGGACGCCCTCAACGCCGGCGTCCTGCCGGTCGGCAAGGCGGCGCCCAGGGCCGGGCTGCCCGCCGCGGCGACGGCGGCCGTGCGGGCGGGGAGCGACCTGCCGGCAGTGACCTACAACCTCTACCCGCGCGCCTCGGTGATCGACGTGGAGGACCTGCGGCTGATCCAGCGGCAGGAGGAAGCGCGGCAGCGCGTGGGGAGGCCGAGATAGATGCCCCTGATCACAGCACCGGTCACCACCACCCCGGTCGATCCGACCCCGCCGCCCGTCGAGATCCCCGAGATCGGGTATGCGGTCATCACCTACATCGACCCGACCGGCACACGGTGGCCGATGACCGACCTGTCCGCCGACTGGTACACCCTCGCCGAGGGGGTGTCCGGTCTCGGCGCGGCCCCGTACGTGCTGACGTCGGACGACCACCCGCGCGGCGGTGCGCGCCTGCGGCACGTCCAGCCGCAGGCCCGCACCATCGTGTGGCCGCTGCTCGTCAAGGGCGCTGACCACACCGCTTTCACGACGAACTGGCGGGCGCTCGCCACGGCGTTCACGCGCACGCTGCGCCAGCAGGCGGACGGCTCCTGGCCGCCGGGCGTGCTGGAGGTGGCGCGCCCGGACGGCAGCGTCCGCACGATCAACGTCTTCTACTCCAGCGGCTGGGACGGCCGCGGCCAGACCGCGACCGGCATTACCTGGGACTCCGCCGTCCTCACCCTGTGGTGCGAGGACCCGTACTGGGAGGATGCCGAACCCGTTGTCGTGCACCGGGAGACCGGGACGTCGGACGACTACCTCGACCCGTTCCCGTCCGTGTCCTCCAGCCAGGTCCTCGGGGCGACCACCGTCGACAATCCCGGCGACGTCGACGTGTGGCCGACCTGGGTCATCACCGGCCCGGCCACGCACATCGAGTTCACGCGCGAGGACACCGGCGAGGCTTTCACTCTCGACATGACGGCGACCAGCCACGGCGCCCTCCTGGACGGCGAGACGGTGACGATCTCCACCGACCCGCCGCGCGTGCGCTCCGGCACCGGCGAGAACCTCGTCACGGGCCTGAACTGGCCGGAGGCCGTGCTGTGGGGGCTGCCGCCCGGGCCGACACCGGTCACCTTCCAGCTCGACGGCGCCGATGCGGGCAGCGCCGTCGACCTCGTCTTTCACCCGAGGTACGAGACGGCATGACGATTCAGCTCCTGGTCACCGACCGCAACCTGAACTTCCTCGGCGACCCGATCGACGGGTGGACCAAGCTGTCGGTCGACCTGAATTTCAACGCGCCCGCGTCCGGGTCGGTCACGCTGCCGGCGCGCCCGCAGTACGTGAGTCTGTTGCAGTCCGGCAGGCGGCTCGTCGTCATCCGCGACAACGCGATCTGGTGCGCGGGCCCGCTGGAAGAGCCGCAGAACTTCACGTGGGACCTGACCACGAACTCCGGATACGGCACGGTCACCGCCAGCTTCACCGACGACCTCGCACGGGTGGCCGGCTACGTCACCTACCCGCAGCCCGACCACGCCTTCACCGACCAGCTGACGGCCGTCAACTTCACCCGGGACCTCAACACCACGAACGCCGAGGTCATCATCCGCACACTCGTCAACGAGAACTGCGGCCCGGGCGCCCTGACCGCCCGGCGGATTGAGCGCCTGGTCCTCGACGACGTCGCCGGGGTCGGCGGCACCCGCACCCTCAGCACCCGGTTCGAACCCCTGCTCGATGCCTGCCGCACCGCAGCCGCCACCGACCGGCTCGGCTTCCGCACCCGGCAGGTCGGAGACGAGATCAAGTTCGGGGTGTACGCGCCCGCGGACCGCACCGCAACCGCCCGGTTCTCCAAGGGGCTGGGGAACCTGCGGTCGGTCAGCTTCACGCTCGGCGCCCCGCTGGCGACGAGCGAACTCGTCATGGGCGGCAACGACCCGGCCCAGGCCGCGACGCCTCCCAACACCCGCGTGTACGTCGAGGTCGACGCCATCGATGCCACGACCAACTGGTGGCGCGTCGAGAAGCTGATCGACATGACCGGCACGGAGGACGACTCCAAGGGCCAGCTCACCCAGGCCGCCGTGCTCGCCCTGGGCGACGACGGCCCGCAGGCCAGCCTCGCCACCGTGACCGTCGACACCGCCGACCTCAGGGCCGGCCGTGACTACGGCCTCGGCGACAAGGTCACCGTCGTGCTGCCCACCGGCCTACAGATCGCGGACATCGTCCAGACGATCCGGCTGGAGGCCACCCCCGATGACGGCGAGGTCGTCACCACCGTGATCGGCGACTCAGACAAGACCACCAGCTCGGCGATGGTGCGCCTGGTGCGCAACCTGGAACGCCGCCTGGGACGACTGGAAGCGAGGTAGCAGCGTGGCCCAAGACAGTTGGCCGAGCCCGGGCCACAACAGCAGGGCCGTCACCGATTCCGAGTACGAGCAGATGGCGAGCCGGTTCAGTGACGACGGCGTCGACGGCAGCCCGGCCGGCACCCAGGTGGTCACGGCCGGATCCGGCCTGACCGTGACGGTGCGCTCGGGCGTCCGCGCCTCGCTGCGCGGGCACGCCTGGTACTCCGGCACCAGCGACAGCACCCTGAACATCGCCGCGAACAGCTCGGGCTCGACCCGGGTCGACTGGGTGGTGCTGCGGCTGGACCGCTCCGACTGGACCGTCAACGCCGCCATCCGCCAGGGCGCCGCCGGCAGCGGAGCGCCCGCGCTCGTTCAGGACCTCGGCAGCACCGGGGTGTACGAGATCCCCCTCGCGCAGGTGACGCTGGTGTCGGGCGCGTCCTCGGTCACCGTGACCCGCGCCGAGCTGTACGCCGGTACCCGCATGCGGCCCTGCACCTCGACCACGCGCAACCCCACGCCGCGACGCGGTGAACTGGGGTTCGAGACCGACACCGGCCGCATGGTGCTGTGGACGGGGTCCAGCTGGACCAGGGTGTTCGACAACTCCGGCATCGTCAGCGTCAACTCCACTCTCTCGACCTGGAGCAACGAGACAGAGTCCGTCCTCGAAGCACGCAACGGCAGCGTGCACTTGCGGATGGGGTCCTTCACCCGGCTCGGGAACGCGTTCACCGGGGCCTCCACCTCGCGGCTGCCGGTGCTCATCCCGTCCGACTACCGCCACCCCACCCGGGACCAGTACGCGATCTGCTACATCACCGGCGTGGCGATCGGCCGCATCACGATCTACTCGGCCGCCTCGACCACACCGGGACAGGCCTTCCTCACCCAGCACCCCGACATTCACACGGGCGACTCCGTCCTGGCAGGGGCGATCAGTTGGGCGGTGAGCTGATGAGGTACCAGTTCGGGGGAGGCATCGCCGACTTCGTTGTGACACCGTCCGACAGCCTGTGGGCGGTCGGGCAGAACGTGACCGTCACCTTCTGGTCGGCGGCCCAGGACGGCACCCAGTACACCGACCTCCTGGACGCGTCCGGCAACCCCGCCACCTCGGTCACCTCCGACACCTACGGCGCGGTGCCCGCCTTCTCCGGCCCCGACGAGGTGGCCGGCATGTGGGCCGACGCAGGCGGCAGCACCCGGGCATGGATGACCGCCCGCGGCGCCTACGCCACCGCCTCCAGCACCGCCCTGGAAACCACCGGCCTGTACGTGCGGCCCGGCTGGGGGCAGTTCTGGCGCGCCGCGCGCAGCTCGGCGGCAAGCGCCCCCGCCACCGTGGCCGTCATCGGCGGCAGCAGCGCGGTGGGGTTCTACGCCTCCGACCTCGTCACGCTGAACTGGCCCGCCCGCCTCGCCGCCTCCTTGCAGTCCATGTACGGCGACGGCGGCTCCGGCTACCGCTCCAGCATGTTCTCCGCGAACGGGATCGCCGGACAGGACGCCGCAGCCATCACGGCCTGGACGGCGACGGGCAGCCTGATCACCCAGTCCGGGACCTGGACGAACGGCGGCTACCAGATCGGCCCCGGCTGGAACTACACCTACGCCTCGGCCAACGGCGCCTACCTCCAGTTCAGCGTGCGCGGGACCTCGGCCACCATCTACGTCCTGGGCGCCGATGGCGGGCGCGCCAGCTGGGCGTACAGCGTGGACGGCGGCAGCGAGACCACGGTGACCGACACGGCCACCACCGGCCTTACCGTGATCACCCGCACGATCACCGGCCTGTCCGCCGGCACCCACACCGTCAAGGTCCGTCACGCCGGCAGCGCCGGACAGTACCTGTCCGTCCTCGGCGTCCTGGCGAAGAACAGCGCGGGCGTCGTGCTGAACAACTTCGGCCGCAAGAACGGGACCGCAGACGTCTACACGCAGCCCCTGCGCGTGGGCTGGAACGGCGGCTCGTCTCTCCCGGCGGACCTGGTGGTGTACGCGGTCAGCCCCGACGACCTCCTCAACGGGACCAGCGCGGACGCCTGGGCATCGACCGTGCGCCAGCACTTCGCGGACATCCGCGACAGCGGCACCCTCACCGGCGCCACCGACCTGGTCATCGTCCTGCCGCACATCGGCAAGGCCGACACCAACCTGAGCATGCAGGACTACGCCGACCGCGCTCACGGCCTGGCCATCGCCCACGAAGCCGCGCTCATCAACCTCTGGGCGCTGGGCCGCACGTCCTGGAACTACTGGAACGGCCTCGGCTACTGGGCCAACCCCACCTCGCCCGGCACCGCCGGCACCGACCTGCTCCACATGTCGGACGCCGGCCACGCCTACACCGCGTCCGTCATCGGCGCCCTGCTGAAGAGCTGAAGGAGAAGACGGATGGCGACAACGCAGGTCGCACAGGTCATCGCCGTGGCCCGGTCGCAGATCGGCTACCGCGAGGGCTATGCCGAGGGCGGCTGGACCAACATCGAGCGGTACGCGCTGGAGGTCCCGGGCCTGAGCGGTTTCCAGGGCCAGGCCTGGTGCATGATCTTCACGTCCTGGGTCGCCATGCGCGCCGGCGTTCCGAGTATCTTCCCGCGCACCGCCGACTGTTCGGCAGGGGTCACCTACTTCGTGAACGCCGGCCGCTGGTCCGACTACCCGGCGATCGGCGGTCAGGCGTTCTACGGGACCAGTGGGCAGGACCACAGCGAGATCGTCATCGCCTACGACGCGACCTACATCTGGGCGGTAGGGGGCAACACCTCCGACACCGGATCGGCCGAGGGCGACGGCGTCTACGTCCGGCGCAGGCGCCGTACGGACGCGGTGATCTACGGGTATGGCTTGCCGAACTACGCGGAGGGGATCACCACCGCCGACCCTTCCCTCAAGGGGGTGTCCGGCTACAACTACGCTGCCGCCGACGCGGGCCCCGGGCCCGGCACTCTGCTGCGGGCCGCGCTGCTGGCGCCGAACGTGGTGACCGACGCGGTATCTGTCGGGGGCCCGCTGACCGCGGGCGGAGTGGCAGTTCAGCAGGACAGCCTGACCCGCATCGGTCTGGACGTCATCGGCTACTCCGGTGCGGCCACCGCGCCGATCGTCAGATTCCGCGATGCCGACGGCAACCCGGTGTTCCAGATCGACGGCGCGGGACGGATCGTCTCCGCGGTCAACGCCAACGCGTGGCGGCCGGCCGATCAGGGGCTCATCGCCTGGACGATGGACCCCGCCTCCTGCACCCCGGCCGGCAGCAGTCTGTCCGCCGGATACATCTACTTCATGGAGGTGATCCTGCGGAACGCGGCCACGATCACGAGCCTCTGCGCGGTCATCGGAACGGCGGGCAGCGGGCTCACCTCCGGCCAGTGCCTCGCCGGTCTGTACACCGCGGCGGGTGCCCGGGTCGGTGTCACCGCGGACATGTCGACGACCTGGAACAGCGCGGGCGACAAGACCATGAATCTCACCTCCTCGTACGCCGCGGCGGCGGGGAAGTACTACATCGCGTACTTGCACAACGGGACGACGAGCCCCGTGTTCGCCGCGGGCAGCTCGCTCGGCGCCAACTTCACCCCCGGCAACGCGCACCTGGCCAGCGGGAGTTACCGCTTCTGCCGCTCGGCATCCGGGCAGACGTCGCTCCCCACCAGCTACACGATGACCAGCGCGACCCCGGACGCCAACAACATCTGGGCCGCCGCCGCCTGAGCCACGGCCGTACATCACCCGCAGCCTCGTGCCACCGGCCGGGGCTTCTCTCATGTCTGGAGTCCTCTATGGCCATGCCCACCACCCTGGAGTTCGCGGAGACCGGCTACACCGCCTACGGCCAGTCCACGGGCCTGCTCACCCACGACGGCGCGCCCATGCCCGGCTGGGACGAACTCTCCGACCGGACCCGGGCAGCCTGGGTCCAGGCCGCTGGCGCCGTCGCCCTGGCCGCCATCGCCGGACTGACCGGTGCAGATGTCGGCGGCAGCGGGCCCGATGTCGGCGACGTCGTCCTGGTCCCGGTCGTCCCCGACGAGAACAACGGAGCATCCGTTGCCCCGGCGATCGTCACCCGCGTCTGGAGCAAGAGCGTCGTCAACGTCCGTGTGCTGGGCGACGGGAACACCATCACCTGGCGGACCTCCCTGTCGTACGTCGAGAGCCTCGACGGCGCGCTGCCGGGTGCCGCGGTGTGGACGTGGACGGGAGGGGAGCGCTGATGGCGACCTCCCGTGGCATGGACGTCTCCGCGTACCAGGGCACGCAGGACTGGGCCGCGCTCCGCAAGGCGGGCCTGGTCTTCGCGTTCGCCAAAGCGTCCGAGGGCCAGCACTCCCGGGACGCGAAGTTTGACGCCCACATCGGCGGCATCATCAAGGCTGGCCTGGTGCCGGGTGGCTACCACTTCGCGTGGCCCAACCAGGACGTCAAGGTCGAGGCCGCGAACTACATCGCGGCCGTCAAGCCGTACGCCAAGACCGGGTCGGGGTTCACCCACTGGCTCGACCTGGAGCGGTACTCAGACGGCCGCAACTACAGCGGGCGGTCCGCCGCGCAGATCAAGGCCTGGGCGGTCGCATGGATTGCCGCTGTCCAGGCCGCGTTCCCCGGACAGCGGGTCGGCGTCTACACCAGCGCGTCCGACCTGTCCGCCGGGCACGTCCCGGACGGCGTCCCGCTCTGGTATCCGGCCTACCCCTGGGGCCCGGCCGCCTACAGCCTGGCCGAGGCCGTAGACCAGCCCAAGCCGTCCGGGCGGGCCGCCCTGATCTGGCAGTTCACCAGCCAGCCGGTTGACCGTTCCATCGCCTACCTGTCCGAGGCCGCACTGCGCGCCTGGGCCACAGGCGACACCACCAAGGAAGAGGAGGGCGATCCTGTGCCCCAGTACGTGAACCTCGGGCTGGTCAAGCCGTACACGCTCAAGCCCGGGGCGTGGGACTCGATCGAGTTCACCAAGGAGTGGTCGGACGAGGCCGGCGACCACGGCACGGGCGGCAGTGTGTTCGTCCGCGGTGCGGCCCGTTTCGCCGGCAGTCTCAGCCTCACGGTGACCGGGCTGCCCACCGGCGATGTCGTCCAGGCCCGCATGTCTGAGTACGACGGCGACACGTTCGTCCAGGACCACCCGATCCACGAGGTCATCGGTACCCCGGGCGGCGCCTACGCCGTCATACCCCTCGTCAAGCGCATCCCGGCCGGACACGGGATGCGGGTGCGCCTCCTCAACCAGTCCAAGGCCGCCGTCACGATCACGAGCGCCGTTCTCACCGCGCTCGTCTACAAGGAGGCATGAGCCCCGTGAAGGACTCCACCAAGCGCACCGCCCGCACTGTGTTGCAGACCACGGTCGGTGTCGCCGTCGTGCTGCCCGGGATCGTCGACGCCTCCGGCATCCCCGCGTCCCTGCCCTGGGTCGCGGGCGCCCTCGCCATCGCCGGTGGACTCGCGCGCGTCATGGCGCTGCCCAGCGTGCAGGCACTGCTCCCGTCGTGGCTGCGGACCGACACCACGGCGAGCAGGCAATGACCGTGCCCGAGGCCTCGGCCACCGTCGCCGTCGAGCTGGAGCGGATACGCGGGACGGTTGCGACAGGGTTTGCCCGGGTTGAGGGATCCCTCGCTCTTCTCGTCGAGAGATCTGACCGCACCGAACGCGGGCTGGCCCAGCTGCGCGAGGAGACCACCAGAGAGCTGGACGATCTCCGCGCTGACGTCGAGGCTCTCAAGAAGACCAGGTGGCCGCTCGCCTCGATCGGCGCGTTGTCCGGCGTCGGCGGTGCTGCGGCCGGACTCCTGGCCCTGCTTACACGCTGACACCACGATGCCCCGGCCCCGCTCTCCTTCGGGAGGGCGGGGCCGCAGTCGTGTTTCCGGTGGTAGGTAACCTCACAGGATGGCTGACTACTTGACCGTCTCCACTGCCACCGAGACCCGAGAGCAGGCCGTTGCGCTCGCCCAGTCTGCGGTTCGCGCGCGGCTCGCCGCAGGGGCCCAGATCGTTGGACCGGTGACGTCCACGTTCTGGCACGCCGGAGAGTTCGGCACCAGTGAGGAATACCAACTGCTCCTCAAAACGTCGGGCCGCCGGTACCCCCAGTTGGAGGCGCACCTGATCGAGCATCACCCGTGGGACAACCCCGAGCTGTGCGCCACCGAGATCGTCCGAGGATCTCGGGTCTATCTGGAGTGGATCGACCGCTCGACAGCCGACTAGGCCGTCCTCTCTACGAGTTCGGCGACTGCCTGAACGGAGCGGTGCTCAAGGGCGAGGGTCGATACGACGTGGTCGATGCGTTGACGGGGCCGAGTGGATGCCACCCCGTCGGCCAGTTCGAGAGCACGGCCAATCACCCTCGCCGCTTCCTCGACCTCCCCAGCCGTCGTGTACGCCTCGGCGAGCCATGTCGAGTACAGGGACGCGTCTCGTGCGTGCGTATCGTCGAACTGGTCGAGGCCGCGCACCAGGAACGGCACGGCGCGCAGGGGCCGTTTGAGTTCCGTCCAGCAGCGTCCCGCCATGATGTCCAGCTCGGCATGGTCCACCCACGCCGACCAGGCGGGCTGCGGGGCAGAGGCATCGTCGGCATCGAGAGCTGTGCGCGCCTCGACGAGCGCTGCCTCTGCGCCGGCCGCATCCGTGGCGACGGCGCGCGCCCATGCGCAGCGTTCCCACAGCAGAGCACGCACGGTTGCAGGGGTCCGCTCCGTGATCGCGTCGCACGAGTGCGCCGCTATCGTCGCGGCCGTGCGCGAATCGGCGCTCGTCGCCTGGTAGGCGAGGTAGGCCAGCGCGTTCCGGGCAAGGTCCTCTGCCCCCGCCTCCTCGGCCGCCGACCGGCTCTCCTGGTAAAGGCCCAAGGCGTCCCGTTCCCGGCCTCCGTCGAATGCCGCCCATCCGGCCTGCTGCGCTTGCTCCGCGGCCAGTGCCAGAAGTTCGCGGCCGACGCTCTCGCCGTAGCTGCTGTCCCGCAGGACGCGTTTCGTCCGCTGGTACTCCGTCGCGTAGAGCCGGTACGTGTCGCCGCCGCCCAGGACGTCATCGAGACGCCGCAGCCGGGCCGTACGCTCCTTCAGTCGCACCACGGTGCCAGCCCCGACCCGCGTGGGAACAGACGGTGGGAGTAAGTCCGGCAGTGTGACAGCGAGGCCGACAGCACCGGCCAACACATCCCGACGACGGACAGTTGCCGGGTAGGCGGTGGCGGTCGTTTCCCATGGGCGAGGTGCCAGTCCGACCAGGTGCCCGGGCACTCGCAGCGCGTCCGCGATCATCGCGATTTTGTCGTAGCTCTCGACACGGCCCCGGCCTCGCGCGAGAGCACCGACCCGCTCCGGCTTGATGCCGCACTCGGCAGCCAGCCGCTGATAGCTGATACCCGCATGCTCCCGGGCGAGCCTGAAAACGACACCGAAGTCATGCGTGCCCAGGGCCTCGACCATCTCGGGAAGGTCAAGTACTGCCGTAGGCAGGGCGGTGGGCGGCTGGATGGCCGACACGGCGTCCCCCATTCGTGGCGAGCTGGCTCCGCTCCGGGCCCTACCCATGATGGGGATACCCGCCGGTGGGATGGCAGCCGTGGTGCAGAAGCGAATCGTGGTCGAAAACCCCGGCGGCCGTGCGCACGGCCCCGGGCCTGGCCGACTGCCTGGAGTCGACATGACCGAGAGTACGCAGACCGACACGCCTCCGCCTACCCCCGCAGACACCGCTGCGACCACCACTGACCGGGCACCGCTGCGTTGCGTCGAGCCCACAGCCGTCCACACCACGTCCGAAGCGAGGCTGGCGGTCGAGCACTGGCTTCTCGCCACAGTCCCGGGCGGCAGTGATCGGGCTCGGACGGAGTGGCAGACGAGCGGACTGACGCTGCTGCCGGTGGGCACCCTGTTCTCCGCGGTTCGGCTGCCAGGTGACCTGGTGCTCGCCGCGGGCTGCACCAGCTGGAACCCCCAAGTGATCGACGCGTTCCTTGACGAGGCGCTCGACGGTGGTCCGGTGATCTGCGATCTAACGCACCGCCGGTACTACACCCTCGTGCCTGCGAGCATGCCGGCCAAGTGGCAGACGGCGGCCGAGGAGTGGAAGCCGTTGGGTGTCGAATGCATCGGCCCCGGATGGGTGATCGGTGTGCCCGGGTTGGACATCACCGAGCCCAACGCCACCTTGTATCCGTCGTACTGGTCAGTGCCGCCGTCGTCGCCCGCGATGCTGTGCGCACCGCTGCACGTGGCCCGGCTGATCGCGGCCGGCTCCCACGCGCTGGGGATGGACGCCGAGTCGTGACCGGGGCTGACGTCCTCCTCATCGGTGGCGAGCCACACGAGCCCGAGGCCCTACCTCTGATCTACGAGGTCCCCCGCGCAAGCGACCTGACCTGGCAGCAGAACCACGGCCAGTCGTGCGTCTGGTGCGGAGAAGGAGCGGGCCTTGCGCCTCTCGGCGGCGCCGGTGGTTGGCGGCCGTACGGGTGCGCACCGTGCAGGCAGATCCGGATCGCGTTCCTGCGCGCCTTCGTGACCTGGCGGCGCCACCTGCCGGAATGTGAGCAGTGCAGCGGCACGAGCGGCACGTGGTGCCGCGACGGCTGGTATCTCGCCCTCGCGCACAACGAAGCCCACGAGGCCGCGGGCAAGCCCGAGCTGGTGCGCTGCGCGTGCGGCTGCGCCCTCCCGCTCACGTCGCTCAGGATCCGGCCGTACATCGAGAACACGGTCGGGCGCCCGCGCTACAGCCATACCGGCTACTGCCTCCGTCCAGGGAGGCCTGTGCCGGCCGAAGAGGTGGAACAACGGTGACCAGACCTGCGCGTAAGTTGATCATCCTCTACGTTGCGGTGCTCGTCCTTCTGGGAATGGCTGTGGCCTGGGGCATCGCCGCGTCCAACACGTGCTGATTTTCTGTGTCTCAAATCATCTATGGGGACGGCTATGCCCGTAGCAGCCCGGGAGCTGGACGGGGTGGGGCTGTACGCGTTCGCGTTCTCCGGGTACTTCACGACCAGTCTGTTCGGGATGGTGCTCGCCGGGCAGTGGTCGGACCGGCGGGGGCCGCTCGGGGCGTTGACCACCGGGATCGGAGCGTTCGCCGCCGGGTTGCTGGTCTCGGGGACCGCCCAGGTCATGGGGGTGTTCATTCTGGGGCGGGCCGTGCAGGGGTTGGGCGGTGGGCTGGTCATCGTCGCGCTGTACGTGGTGATCGGGCGGGCGTATCCGGAGCGGTTGCGGCCCGCCATCGTGGCCGCGTTCGCCGCGAGTTGGGTCGTGCCGTCCGTCGTCGGGCCGCTCGCCGCCGGCGCGGTGACCGAACAGCTCGGCTGGCGTTGGGTGTTCGTCGGGATACCGGTGCTCGTCGTCCTTCCGCTCGCGCTCGCGCTGCCGCAGATACGGCGGCGGGCTGCCGGGCCCGTGGCCGGGCGCGAGCCGGATACGACGCCGACCGGCTCCTTCGACCGGCGCCGTATCCGGCTCGCGCTCGGGATCTCCCTCGGGGCCGGGCTCTTCCAGTACGCCGCCCAGGACCCGCGCTGGTTCTCGCTGCTCCCCGCCGCCGCGGGCGTCGCGCTGCTCGTGCCGGCCGTGCTCGGGCTGCTGCCGCGCGGTACGTACCGGGCGGCGCGCGGGCTGCCCTCGGTCGTGCTGTTGCGCGGGCTGGGGGCCGGGGCGTTCATCTCGGCCGAGTCCTTCGTGCCGTTGATGCTGGTGACCCAGCGGGGGCTGTCGCCGACGCTCGCCGGGTTCTCGCTCGCGGCGGGCGGCGGGACATGGGCCCTGGGGTCCTGGGTGCAGGCCCGGACACGGGTCGAGCCGTACCGGGAACGGCTGATGACGTTCGGGATGGTGCTGGTGGCCGGTGCCGTCGCGGCGGCTCCGAGCGTCCTCGTCCACACGGTCCCCGTCTGGACCGTGGCCGTCGCGTGGGGCTTCGGGTGCTTCGGGATGGGGCTGGTGATGTCCTCCACCAGCGTGCTGCTGCTCCAGCTCTCCGCGCCGGAGGAGGCCGGCACCAACTCGGCCGCGTTGCAGATCTCGGACGGGCTGTCCAACGTCGTGCTGCTGTCGGTCGGGGGCGCGGCCTTCGGGGCGTTGGGTGGCGGCACGGTCGCGCACGCGGTCGGTCCGGCGGGTGCGGGCACCGCCTCGCATCCGGCCGCCTTCGCCGCCGTGTTCCTGCCGATGGCGGGGGTGGCGTTGGTGGGGGCTTGGGTGAGCACGCGGGTGCAGAAGGATTGAACGGATTGAACGGATTGAACGGATTGAATTGACAGGAACGTCATGTGGTACCGCGCGGTACCCGTCCGGGGGGGGCATGGCTGGCACTGGCCTTCAGCGTGGACGAGGCGGAGCGGTTCGTGCTGGGGCGTCTGTCCGGGCGCTCTGGACGTGCCGAAGCCCGCCACCCGGTTGCTGCCGTGCTTCGCGCGCTGAACCCGCTCGCGGTCTGTGACCTCGGTCCCACCCTCGCCGCCCGGCCCAGTCCGCACGGCGACCGCGTCGCCCCGCCGGTAAGGTGGCCCGGTTGTCATACGTGGCCGAGCCGCCCTACCGACCAACGAGCCGCCCTACCAACCAAACGGAGACCGTGACTACCACCGCCGCCTCCTCCGCCAGCACCCACCACCTCTCCCCGGCCTTCCCCGGCCGTGCCCCCTGGGGTACCGCCAGCAAGCTGCGCGCCTGGCAGCAGGGGGCGATGGAGAGGTACGTCCAGGAGCAGCCGCGGGACTTTCTCGCGGTCGCGACGCCGGGCGCCGGCAAGACGACCTTCGCGCTCACCCTCGCCTCCTGGCTGCTGCACCACCATGTCGTGCAGCAGGTGACCGTGGTCGCGCCGACCGAGCACCTGAAGAAGCAGTGGGCCGAGGCCGCCGCGCGGATAGGGATCAAGCTCGACCCGGAGTACAGCGCCGGGCCGCTCGGCAAGGACTACGACGGGGTCGCCGTCACGTACGCGGGCGTCGGCGTGCGGCCGATGCTGCACCGCAACCGCGTGGAGCAGCGCAAGACGCTCGTCATCCTCGACGAGATCCACCACGCCGGTGACTCCAAGTCGTGGGGCGAGGCGTGCCTGGAGGCGTTCGAACCGGCCACGCGGCGGCTCGCGCTGACCGGTACGCCGTTCCGGTCCGACACCAACCCCATTCCCTTCGTGACGTACGAGGAGGGCAACGACGGGATCCGGCGGTCCTCCGCCGACTACACCTACGGCTACGGCAACGCGCTCGCCGACCATGTCGTCCGGCCGGTCATCTTCCTCTCCTACAGCGGCAACATGCGCTGGCGGACCAAGGCCGGGGACGAGATCGCCGCCCGGCTCGGCGAGCCGATGACGAAGGACGCGATCAGCCAGGCCTGGCGTACGGCGCTGGATCCGCGCGGCGAGTGGATGCCGAGTGTGCTGCGCGCCGCCGACCAGCGGCTGACCGAGGTCAGGAAGGGCATCCCGGACGCCGGGGCGCTCGTCATCGCCTCCGACCAGGACTCCGCGCGCGCCTACGCCAAGCTGATCCGCGAGATCACCGGCAGCAAGGCGACCGTCGTGCTGTCGGACGACACCGGTGCCTCCAAGCGCATCGACGACTTCGCCGCGAGCAACGACCGGTGGATGGTGGCCGTACGCATGGTGTCGGAAGGCGTCGACGTGCCCCGGCTCGCGGTCGGGGTGTACGCCACCACCATCTCCACGCCCCTCTTCTTCGCCCAGGCCGTCGGGCGTTTCGTGCGCTCCCGGCGGCGCGGCGAGACCGCCTCCGTCTTCCTGCCGACCGTCCCCGATCTCCTCACCTTCGCCAACGAGATGGAGGTCGAGCGCGACCACGCCCTCGACAAGCCGAAGAAGGAGGGCGAGGAGGACCCCTACGCCGAGTCCGAGAAGGAGATGGACGAGGCGAACAAGGAGCAGGACGAGGACACCGGCGAGCAGGAGCAGTTCGCCTTCGAGGCGCTGGAGTCCGAGGCCGTCTTCGACCGGGTGCTCTACGACGGCGCCGAGTTCGGCATGCAGGCGCACCCGGGCAGCGAGGAGGAGCAGGACTACCTCGGCATCCCCGGGCTGCTGGAACCCGACCAGGTGCAGCTGCTGCTCCAGAAGCGGCAGGCCCGGCAGATCGCGCACAGCCGCAAGAAGCCGGACGACCAGGCCGACCTGCTGGAGCTGCCCGCCGAGCGGCGGCCCGTCGTCTCGCACAAGGAGATGATGGAGCTGCGCAAACAGCTCAACACCATGGTCTCCGCGTACGTCCACCAGACCGGCAAGCCGCACGGCGTCATCCACACCGAGCTGCGCCGCGCCTGCGGCGGCCCGCCGAGCGCCGAGGCCACGGCCGGGCAGCTGCGGCAGCGCATCGCGAAGGTGCAGGAGTGGGCCACGCGCATGCGGTGACGCGGGCGTGCCGCACACATCGCGCATTTCGGGGCGTACGGCGGTGGTACGTACCACCGCGTGCCCGGATTCTGGACGGAGACTTCCGCTCAGCGAACCGCCTTCGCTAGTGTCCCGCTACGCACACGCCCCGTGGCAGCGCCGCCGCGGAGCGCAGCCGTGAAGCGACTGGGCCCGGACACGCCGGGCCGCCTCGCCGATCGGCGGCCTCTGAAGCGCGTCACTGACGGGACTCGGTGACGCATCCGCCGCGAGGGGGCCGCCGACCTCACCACTTAAGGAGTGGGCGTCGTGACCGCGGAGACCTCCCAGACGCTCGACCGGGGACTGCGCGTCCTCAAACTGCTGGCCGACACCGACCACGGGCTGACCGTCACCGAACTCTCCAACAAACTGGGCGTCAACCGGACCGTCGTGTACCGGCTGCTGGCCACCCTGGAACAGCACGCTCTCGTACGGCGTGATCTGGGCGGCCGGGCCCGGGTCGGGCTCGGGGTGCTGCGTCTCGGCCGCCAGGTGCATCCCCTGGTACGGGAGGCGGCGCTGCCGGCGCTGCGGTCGCTGGCCGAGGACATCGGGGCGACCGCTCATCTCACCCTGGTCGACGGGGCGGACGCGCTCGCCGTCGCCGTGGTCGAGCCGACCTGGACCGACTACCACGTGGCCTACCGGGCCGGTTTCCGCCACCCGCTGGACCGGGGCGCGGCCGGCCGGGCGATCCTCGCGGCCCGGCACCAGTCGGCCAACGGGCCCGGATACACCCTGACGCACGGGGAGTTGGAGGCCGGGGCGAGCGGCGCCGCGGCTCCGCTGCTCGGGGTGACGGGGGTCGAGGGCAGCGTCGGTGTGGTGATGCTGACCGATGCCGTGCCCGAGCGGGTGGGGCCGCGGGTCGTCGACGCGGCCCGCGAGGTCGCCGAGGCGCTGCGCTGAGGCGTTCATGACGATCCGGTGACCGGCGCACGGCCGAAAGTGACCGTCGCGTTAGATTGATCCCGTGCTCCTCTCTCGCCTCACGCGCCCCTGGGCCGTAGCCGTCTGTGCCCTGCCCGTCGTGGCGCTGCTCGCCACGGCGGCCCTCGCGCCGCTGCCGTTCTCGCTGACGCAGCCCGGTCTCACCGCGAACGTGCTCGGCGAGAACAAGGGCACCCCGGTCATCACGATCACCGGGGCGCCCGTGCGCACGACGAGCGGACAGTTGCGCATGACGACGATCGAGGCGACCGGACCCGATCAGCGGGTCTCGCTGAGCGATGTGATCGACAGCTGGTTCCGCACCGACCGCGCGGTCATGCCCCGTGACTCGGTCTATCCGAGCGGCAACAGCGTCAAGGAGATCGAGCAGCACAACACGCAGCAGATGCAGGAGTCGCAGGACGACGCGACCACGGCCGCGCTCGACTACCTGGGCCTCAGCGACAAGAAGGTGAAGGTCACGCTCCGGCTCGCCGACGTGGGCGGCCCCAGCGCGGGCCTGCTGTTCACCCTGGGGATCATCGACAAACTGAAGGGCGACGGCGACGGCGGCGACCTCACGGGCGGTCGCGTCATCGCCGGTACGGGGACGATCGGCACCGACGGCACGGTCGGCGCGGTCGGGGGAGTGGCCCTCAAGACCCAGGCCGCGCGCCGCGACGGGGCGACGGTGTTCCTGGTGCCGAAGGCCGAGTGCTCGGACGCCAAGTCCGAACTGCCCAAGGGGCTACGGCTGGTGGCGGTCACCTCGCTCAAGGGCGCGGTGAGCGCCCTGGAGTCCCTGGACTCGGGCAAGGGCTCCGTACCGGGCTGCTAGGCCACGGCCGGCTTCGGTCCGTTCGGCGCGGCGGCCAGTCGCAGGCCCACTGCTACGAGGGTCCAGCCGAGGCGGGTACGGAGTTCCTGCCGGGGCGCCCTGGCCTCGGCGGCGAGACGGTGGGCCTCGGCCTGGGCCTGGAGGTCGGCGGTGCGGGCGTGGTGCAGCGCGAGGTGGGTCTCGGGATGCATGGACGTTGCCTTTCTGCGGTCAGTCCGTGGCGATCGGGAAGGTGTGCGTGTGGACGCGCACGCGCTCGGCGTCCGGGGCGTCCGCCATCTCGGGCAGATCGCGGTAGCTCTCGACGAGTTCGTGCATCTTTTCGATGAGTTCGCGGGCGAGCTGCGGTGTCAGCCGGAGCGTCATGTCGCTCATGTCGTTGCCCTCCACCCAGTCCTCGGACCAGGTGTGGCGGTTGCCGAGCCAGGTGTTCAGCTCCTGGGCGTGCTTCGTGGCCACCTCGTACATGATCATGTCGAGGGCGCCGCGCACGGCGGGAGTGGTGTCCTTGAACAGGGCATCGTCGAACATCGTCCCGTCGTGCGCCGCCCGCCACCAGCGCTCGCGTCCCTTGCCGTGCTCCGGGGCGTCCTCGACGAAGCCGTGGGCCGCGAGCTGGCGCAGGTGGTAGCTGGTGGCTCCGCTCGACTCGCCCAGTCTTTCCGCGAGTTGGGAGGCCGTGGCGGGACCGTGGAAGCGCAGCGCGTCGAGCAGTTCCATGCGCAGGGGGTGGGCCAGCCCGCGCAGTGAGCGGGCGTCGAGATGGTGGATCCGGCGTTCTTGGGGCTCTGGCTCCGGCATGCGTCCAAAGATAGCGTTGCAAAGAGCCCTTTGCAAGGGTTCTTTTGCATCCACTTCTTTGTAACTGGCCCCCCGCGCGCCCTACTTCACCAACCCCTCCCCCTTCATCCACTCCAACGCCACCTGATGCGGATCCTCCCCGTCGACGTCCACCTTCGCGTTCAGCGCCTGCGCCACCGTGTTGTTCAGCTTCTTCGTGAGCGGGGCGAGGACCTCCGCGATGGCCGGCCACTTCTTCAGGGCCTTGGTGTTGATCTCGGGCGCCGCGTTGTAGTTGGGGAAGAACTTCTTGTCGTCGGCCATCACCGCGAGGTTCATCGACTTGATGCGGCCGTCGGTGGTGAAGACCTCGCCGTACGTGCAACTCCCCTTCTTCACCTGGGTGTAGATGATCCCGGTGTCCATCTGCGTGATGTTCTTCGCCGGGAGACTCATGCCGTACGCCTTCTCCATGCCGGGCAGTCCGTCCGCGCGGTTGGCGAACTCGCTCTCCACGCACACCGTCACCGCGCCCGGGTTCTTCGCGGCCAGCGCGGCCACCTCGGACAGCGTCCTGGTGCCGTACTTCTTGAAGTTGGCCTGGTTCATGGCCAGCGCGTACGTGTTGTTGAGGGCGGACGGCGGCAGCCAGGTCAGGCCGTTCCTCAGGTCCGCGTCCCGGACGGCCTGCCACTGCTTCATCGGGTCGGTGATCGGCCTGCTGTTGCCGAGGTAGGTGATCCACGCGGTGCCGGTGTACTCGTACATCCCGTCCGCGTCACCGGACTTGACCGCCTCCCGCGCCCCGATGGAGCCCTGGATGCCGGTCCGGTCGAGGACGTCCGCGCCCGCCGCCTGGAAGGCGATGCCCATCATCGCGCCGAGGATCAGTTGCTCGGTGAACTCCTTGGAGGTGACGGTGAGATGGGCGCCCTTGAGGGGCTGGCCCCGGCCGACCGTGCCGGGGCTGACGTCGTCGACCATGGGGGAGCCGCTGGTCAGTCCGCAGCCGGAGACGACGACGAGCGCCCCGGCCGTCAGCAGGCAGCCGCGTCTCATGCGCCCGCCTCCAATCCCCTTGGCCGCAGCAGCAGTTCGGCCAGCGAGGCGAGCCAGTCGACCAGCAGGGCGAGGCTGACCGTGAGGATCGAGCCGAGGACCAGGACCGGCATGCGCTGTGTGGTGATGCCCGTGGTGATCAGGACGCCGAGGCCGCCGCCTCCGCCGAAGGTCGCCAGGGTCGCCGTACCGACGTTGAGGACGAGGGCCGTTCGGACGCCGGCCAGGATGAGGGGGACCGCGAGGGGCAGTTCCACCTTCGCCAGGACGCCGAGCGGGGACATGCCGATGCCGCGGGCCGCCTCCAGCAGCGTCGGGTCGTTGGCCTTCAGGCCGGCGATGGTGTTGGAGAGGACCGGCAGGACGGCGTAGACGATGATGCCGATCAGGGCCGCCTTCTCGCCGGTGCCCAGCCAGATCACCAGCAGGGCCAACAGGCCGATCGCCGGGGTCGCCTGGCCCATGTTGGCGAAGGTCATCGCCACCGGGGTGGCCTTCCGGAACGCCCGCCGGGTCAGCAGGACGCCCAGCGGGATCGCGATGACCAGCACGAAGAACGTGGAGATCGCGGTGAGTTGGACGTGCTGCCAAAGGGCCTTGCCCACCTGGCCGTTGGAGAGCGCGTTCTCGGAGATCGCGTCCAGGTGCGCCTGGTCGAACCACAGCCAGGTCGCCAGCAGGACCGCCACCAGGAACGCGGGCAGGACCGTCAGCTTCTGCCAGGTGAGGCGGCGCCTCGCGGGAGTCGGGGGCGGCGGGGCCGCCGTCCGCTCCTCGTCCAGTTCGGGAGTGGTGCTCACGTGTCCCGCTCCCCTCCGGCGCCCTCCTGCTCGGCGAGCGTCTGGACGGCCCGGGCCGCCTCCAGGTCGTGCCGCGCCTCCATCGCCTCCAGCCGGTCGGCCTCCAGGAGTTCGTGCACGGAGTTCATCAGCGTCTCCATGTCGACCACGCCCGTGTACTCGCCGCGCCGCCCGGTCACCGCGACCCGCCCCGCGTTGTCCGTGAGCACGGCCTCCAGGGCGTCCCGCAGCGTCGCGTCCCGGGTCACCGTGTCGCTGACCAGCGTGCCCGCCCGCGCCAGTGAGCCCTTGGCGCGCATCAGGTCGCCGCGCCGCAGCCACTTGTAGGGCCGGCCGCGCTTGTCGAGCAGCAGGATCTCGTTGGTGCCGCTGTCGCGGAGCCTGTCGAAGATGGACTGGAGCGGGTCGTCGACCGTCACCGTCGGATAGTCGGTGATCTCCACGTCCCGTACCCGGGTGAGGTTGAGCCGCTTGAGGGCGGCCCCGGCGCCGACGAAACCGGACACGAAGTCGTCCGCCGGGTTGGTGAGGATCGCCTCCGGGGTGTCGAACTGGGCGATGTGCGAGCGTTCGCGCAGCACGGCGATCCGGTCGCCGAGCTTGATCGCCTCGTCGAAGTCGTGGGTGACGAAGACGATCGTCTTGTGCAGTTCGTGCTGGAGCCTGATCAGCTCGTCCTGGAGGTGGTCGCGGGTGATCGGGTCGACCGCCCCGAACGGCTCGTCCATCAGCAGCACCGGCGGATCGGCCGCCAACGCCCGTGCCACGCCCACGCGTTGCTGCTGGCCGCCGGAGAGCTGGCGCGGATAGCGGCCCTGGAACTCACCCGCGTCGAGCCCGACCAGGTCGAGCATCTCCTCCACCCGGTCCCTGATCCGGGACGTCGACCAGCCGATCATCCGCGGCACCAGCGCGATGTTCTGGGCGACCGTCATGTGCGGGAAGAGACCGCTCGACTGGATCGCGTAGCCGACCTTGCGGCGCAGCTTCACCGGGTCGATGTCGGTGACGTCCTCGCCGTTGATGCGGATCCGGCCGCCGGTCGGTTCGATCAGCCGGTTGATCATCTTGAGCGTGGTCGACTTGCCGCAGCCGGAGGGCCCGACGAAGACGACCAGTTCGCCCGCCTTGATCTCCATGTTGACGCTGTCGACGGCCGGTTGGGGAGTGCCCGGGTACTTCTTGGTCAGGTTCTCCAGTTCGATGGACGCGCCGGAGGTCGACGCCGCCGGCTCAGACACGGATCCCCCTGGGAATGGTCAGCCGTCCCAGCAGGACGTACGCGGCGTCGAACAGCAGCGCCAGGACGATGATCCCGAGCGTGCCCGCGAGCACCTGGTTGAGGGCGTTCTTGCTGCCCAGGGAACCGATGCCGCGGAAGATCTCGTTGCCGAGGCCGGGCCCGGAGGCGTAGGCGGCGATGGCCGCGATGCCCATCAGCATCTGGGTGGAGACCCGGATGCCGGTCAGGATCGGCGGCCAGGCCAGCGGCAGTTCGACCCGGGCGAGCCGCATCAGCCGGGACATCCCGATGCCCTTCGCCGCGTCCACCAGGGACGGGTCGACCCCGCGCAGGCCCACGATCGAGTTCCGGACGATCGGCAGCAGCCCGTACAGGGTCAGCGCGATCACCGTGGGCGGCACACCGAGCCCGACGATCGGAATGAGCAGACCGATCATGGCGAGCGACGGAATGGTCAGAATGGTCGAGGTGGCCGTGGTGGCGAGGTTGCCCGCCCACTCGCTCCGATAGGTCACGACCCCGATCACCACGCCGATCAGCGTGGCCACCACCATGCACTGGAAGACCGCGCTGGCGTGCTGGTAGGCGTCGGTGAGCAGTTGCTGGTGCCGGTTGCCCACGTACTCCCAGAAGCTCACATGCCCACACCCCTACGTCGGCCGGGTCGTCCTCTCCTGGTCCTCGGCCGCCGCCTGCTCCACCAGCGGGATGATCCGCAGCGGAACGGGGTTCTCCATCACGATCGCGGTGGCGGCCCGGACAATGCCATCAAAACCGACAACCCGGTCGATGACCCGCTGGAGATCGGCGTTCGAGCGGGCCACCAGCCGGCACAGCATGTCCCCGCTGCCGGTGGTGGTGTGCAGTTCGAGGACCTCGGGGACGGCTCTCAAGTGCGCCCGGACGTCCGGGCCTTGTCCCTGCCGGATCTCCAGCGTGGCGAACGCGGTGACCGGATAGCCGAGCGCCGCCGGATCGACCTGCGGCCCGAAACCGCGGATGACTCCATTCGACTGAAGCCGGTCCAGCCGCGCCTGCACCGTGCCCCGGGCGACCCCGAGCCGGCGGGACATCTCCAGCACCCCGACGCGCGGCTCCTCGGCCAGCAGCACGATGATCCGGCCGTCGAGCCGATCGATCCCCATACGCCCGCCTCCCACGATGGTCACCCTGTACAGAAAGCCCGCCGAAACGGTCGTACCACTGAACACACTGCCCAGTGAATACGCGAACTATTGCGCACCTTGCGGAGCGGAGGGAGCCTGCGGTCATGACACAGACCACTCACCACACTCCCGACACCGCCCGGCAGGCAGACCCCTTCCCGGTCAAGGGAATGGACGCGGTCGTCTTCGCCGTGGGCAACGCCAAGCAGGCGGCGCACTACTACTCCACGGCCTTCGGCATGACGCTGGTCGCCTACTCCGGACCGGAGAACGGCAGCCGCGAGACCGCCTCGTACGTCCTCACCAACGGCTCCGCCCGCTTCGTGTTCACCTCCGTGATCAAGCCCGCCACCCCCTGGGGCGAGTTCCTCACCCGCCATGTGGCCGAGCACGGCGACGGCGTCGTCGACCTCGCCATCGAGGTCCCGGACGCGCGCGCCGCCCACGCCTACGCCGTCGGGCACGGCGCCCGCTCGCTGGCCGAGCCGTACGAGCTGAAGGACGAGCACGGCACGGTCGTCCTCGCCGCCATCGCCACCTACGGCGAGACCCGCCACACCCTGGTCGAGCGCGTCGGCTACGACGGCCCCTACCTCCCCGGCTTCGCCCCCGCCGACCCGCTGGTCCAGGCGCCCGCCCACCGCACCTTCCAGGCCGTCGACCACTGCGTCGGCAACGTCGAACTCGGCCACATGAACGAGTGGGTCGGCTTCTACAACAAGGTCATGGGCTTCACGAACATGAAGGAGTTCGTGGGCGACGACATCGCCACCGAGTACAGCGCGCTGATGTCGAAGGTCGTGGCCGACGGCACCCGCAAGGTCAAGTTCCCGATCAACGAGCCGGCCGTCGCCAAGAAGAAGTCCCAGATCGACGAGTACCTGGAGTTCTACGGCGGCGCGGGCGTCCAGCACATCGCGCTCAACACCAACGACATCGTGCGGACCGTACGGACCATGCGCGAGGCGGGAGTCAGGTTCCTCGACACCCCGGACTCGTACTACGACACCCTCGGCGAATGGGTCGGCGACACCCGCGTCCCCGTCGAGACGCTGCGCGAGCTGAAGATCCTCGCCGACCGGGACGAGGACGGCTACCTTCTCCAGATCTTCACCAAGCCGGTCCAGGACCGTCCTACGGTGTTCTTCGAACTCATCGAGCGGCACGGCTCGATGGGCTTCGGCAAGGGCAACTTCAAGGCCCTGTTCGAGGCGATCGAGCGGGAGCAGGAAAAGCGGGGCAACCTGTAACTCACGGGTCCCGCGAGGGACTTGGGAGGACCGTGGCCGACGCGCCGATCGACCTGACCGCACCGGCGGTACGCTGGCTGTGGCAGCGGGACACCCTGCACGAACCCACGGTCCTCCAGTCGTTCGCCCTCGACGAGGTCCACCAGCACCTGTACGTCCTCCAGTTGAGACAGGGCGGCGCCGACGCGGGCAACCTCTGCCTCAACCAGCTGGACTACAAAGGCGGTTCGCTCGGCCACATGCACCTCCAGGGCTTCGGGCACGGGGTCAGCATGGGCGTGCAGAACACTCCGGACGGCGACGTCTGGATCTGGACCGAGGCCGCCGCGAAGGCCGGTTCCGGGGGCGCCTACGGCCAGGCCGTCACCCGCTTCCACTTCGCGGACGGCGCGGTCCGCACCGCCGCCGACGTCGCGATCCGCAAGCCGATCGCGGACTCCACCAACAACCAGCCCACGGTCTGCGCGGCCTCCAACCGCATCGCCATCCGCTACCGCCTCGCGAACCGACCCCGGTACCGCATCTGGGACCTGGACGCCTTCGTGGCCCGTGACTACGCCTCACCGCTCGCCGACATAGCGCAGACCGGCGCCCACCCGGACCCGGCGATCCCGTTCCAGGGCTACGCCCTCGACGGCGACCACCTCTACCAACTGGCCGGAACCGCCTACGACTCCACCACCAACCCGCCCGCGGAACACGGCAACACCTACCTCTCCTGCCTCGACATCCGCACCGGCGAACTGCTCCAGCAGTCCCGCACGGAGGCCGGCCACACCCTCACCTACCGCGAACCCGAGGGCCTGGCCGTCCGCACCCGCCCCGACACCCGGCTGTGCCTGGGCTTCGCCTCCGGAGAGGCCGGGGCCCGCCGGTTCTCGCTCTGCCACAAGCCGTAGGCCGACCCGACCCGGCGGCGGCTCAACCCGCCTTCTCCTGAGCCTCTTTGGCCTCCTTGCCGTCCTTGCTCCCGTTGTCCGGGGGCAGCGGCTCGGCCGGTGGCTCGCCCAGGTCCGCCAGCGCCTGCTGCGCCAGCGGCACCCGCAGCGGCGAGAAGTACGGATTGATCTGGAGCGCCTCCTGGAGATGCCGGCGCGCGGACGCGGCCTTGTCCAACTCCCGCTCGATCATGCCCCGGTGGAACGCGTACAGCGCGTCCCGCACCCCGCCCCCGTGCACCCGGTCCGTCGCCGTCGACGCGAACCTCAGCGCCTCCGCGTCCTGCCCGGCCCGGTGCAGCGCCCACCCCAGCGCGTCCGCCACCGCGATCCCCGGCTGCCGGGCCCACTCGCCCCGCAGCAGTCGTACGGCCTCCCGCGCGTCCCCGTGGTCCGCCTCGAACACGCCGAGCACCAGGTCGTCGTCGACGCCGCCCGCCGCGTCCCGGGCCGCCAGGGCGCGCAGGGTGTCGTACTGCACCCGGGCCGCCTGGGTGAGGCCCAGCGACTCGTACAACTCGCCCAGTTCCAGGGCGTATTGGGGGCACGGCTGCTTGCTGAGGGCCACCTGGTAGGCGTTCAGCGCCTCCGAGGTCCGGCCCAGCGCGGCCAGCACCCGCCCCTCTCCGGCGAGCGCCTCCCGCTGGTCGGGGTCGATCCGTACGGCCGCCTCGAACTGCCGCAGCGCCGCCTCCCGGTCCCCGCGCTCCCAGGCGAGCTGGCCGGCCCGCTGCCACCAGGCCGCCTGCTCGGCGGGCGCGGTCGCCCGGGCCGCCGCGTCGGCGAGCTGGGCGGCGGCGTCCTCGCGCCAGCCCCGGTCGCGGTAGACCTCGGCGGCCCGCGCCATCACGGCGGGCCCGGAGTGCAGCTCCTGGAGCTTTTCGAGGGTCCGCCGGGTCGCCTTGTAGTCGCCGAGGCCGGTGTAGGCGTCGATCAGCAGCGGATACGTCGTCCACCGCTTCGGCGCCAGCTTCACCGCGGCCTCGCCCCAGGTCCGGGCCGCCCGGAAGTCCCGCCGCTCGTTGGCCAGGGCCGCCAGCCCGTCCATCGCCACGGCGGTCGCGTCGTTCCCCTGCGCGCGGACCTTCAGCGAGGTGCGCAGGGCGTCGTCGGCCTTCGGGTAGTACAGGGCGTCACCGGTCCGCCGCCCCTGCTCCACATAGGCCACCCCGAGCACCGCCCACGAGCGCGCGTCGCGCGGACGGGCCCGCACCCGGGCCTCGCGGTCGCCGATCAGCGCGGCCAGGTCGGGCAGCGCGGCCGGTACCCCGGCGGTGACCGCGGTGAGCGCCTGCGTCTTGGGTCCCGGCGCGGGCGGCGGCACCCGGCGCGGCTCCTCGGGCAGCAGCCACAGCAGTCCGCCGACCACGGCACACCCGGCCACCGAGGCGATCAGCACCCGCCGCAGCACGGGGGAGCGGCGCCTGCCCGGCTCCGCCACCAGGGACGTACCCGGGCTCCGCTGTTCGTTCTCCATGGCGCTCACTCTGCGTCAGTACGACGACCGCGTCCCGGTACCCGAAGCTCCGCGTGGACGGGGTTCACACCGATGGCCGCGAGTGCGACGCTGTGATCATGAGCCGTATCGAAGCGCCTCGCGACCACGACACCGGACCCCTGCTCGACCGCCTGTTGGCCGGGCTGCCCGCCGAGGCCGTCCTCACCGACCCGGACGTCACGGCCTCGTACGCGAACGACATGGCGAGCTTCTGTCCGTCCGGCATCCCCGCCGCCGTCGTGCTGCCGCGTACGGTCGAACATGTCCAGCACGTGATGCGCGTCGCCAGCGAACTGCGCGTCCCGGTCGTCCCGCAGGGCGCCCGCACCGGCCTGTCGGGCGCGGCCAACGCCTCCGAGGGCTGCGTCGTGCTCTCCCTCACCAGGATGGACCGCATCCTGGAGATCAGCCCGGTCGACCGCATCGCGGTCGTCGAGCCGGGCGTCGTCAACGCGACGCTCTCCCGCGCGGTCAACGAGCACGGCCTGTACTACCCGCCGGACCCCTCCAGCTGGGAGACGTGCACCATCGGCGGCAACATCGGCACCGCCTCGGGCGGGCTGTGCTGCGTGAAGTACGGGGTGACGGCCGAGTACGTCCTCGGCCTGGACGTCGTCCTCGCCGACGGCCGCCTGCTGAGCACCGGGCGCCGTACCGCCAAGGGCGTCGCCGGATACGACCTCACCCGCCTGTTCGTCGGCTCGGAGGGCTCGCTCGGCATCGTCGTGAAGGCGGTCCTGGCGCTCAAGCCGCAGCCGCCCCAACAGCTTGTCCTGGCGGCCGAGTTCGGGTCCGCGGCAGCCGCGTGCGACGCCGTGTGCCGGATCATGGCGGGCGGCCATGTGCCGTCCCTCCTCGAACTGATGGACCGTACGACCGTCAAGGCGGTCAACGACCTCGCGCACATGGGACTGCCGGAGAGCACCGAGGCGCTGCTGCTCGCCGCCTTCGACACGGTCGACCCGGCCGTCGACCTGGCCGCCGTAGGAGCGCTGTGCGAGGCGGCCGGAGCCACCCAGGTGGTGCCCGCCGAGGACCCGGCCGAGTCCGAACTCCTGCTCCAGGCGCGGCGGTTGTCGCTCACCGCGCTCGAAGCGGTCAAGGGCACCACGATGATCGACGACGTGTGCGTGCCCCGCTCGCGGCTCGGCGAGATGCTCGAAGGGGTGGAACGGATCGGCGAGAAGTACCGCCTGACCATCGGCGTCTGCGCGCACGCGGGCGACGGCAACACCCATCCCACCGTCTGCTTCGACGCGCGGGACCCCGACGAGTCCCGGCGGGCCCGCGAGTCCTTCGACGAGATCATGGCGCTCGGCCTCGAACTCGGCGGCACCATCACCGGCGAACACGGCGTCGGCGTCCTGAAGAAGGAGTGGCTGGCCCGTGAGATCGGGCCGGTGGGCGTGGAGATGCAGCGGGCGGTCAAGGCGACCTTCGACCCGCTGGGCATCCTCAATCCGGGCAAACTCTTCTGACCCCCCGGCGAGCGGTTCCCGTCCCCCCTGCGGCTCACTCCCCGTCCCGCGACTCGTCCGAGGGCCAGGGGTCGCGCAGCCACAGGTCGTCGGCCGGGGTCGGGGCGAGCAGCTCGGCGAGACCGTCGTCGATGCCGAGCTGCTCCGCCTCAGAGCCCGGGGGCACCACCCGCAGGGTGCGCTCCAGCCACGCCGACACCTGCGCCGCCGGGGCCTCCAGCAGGGCGTCCCCGTCGGGCGAACTCAGCGCCATCAGGACGACACTGCGCCCCTCCACCTTCGTCGGCCACACCCGCACGTCGCCGTGCCCGCACGGCCGGAAGACGCCCTCGACGAGGAGTTCGCGGGCGAACGTCCAGTGGACGGGGTGCTCGGAGTTGATGTGGAAGGAGATGTGGACGGCGTACGGGTCGTCCGTGCGGTAGCTGAGCCGGGCCGGAACGGGAATGCTCCGTTCCGGTGACAGGATCAGCTTCATCTCCAACTCCCGCTCTACGACTGTGTTCATGACGTGTGTCCTCTCGCGCTCGGCGGGGCCCGCGGTGGGCCCGTACGAGTGGAGAGGGCGTGCGGCCCCAAGCATTACGCGACTTCCGGAAACTTTTTTTCCGCGCGGCTTCGCGAAGGCTTCGCGGGGCTTCGGTGCGTGTGGACTCCGTGCACGAGCTTGCCCGGAAAGGGGTGGGTAGGGCGGGACGGGCAGTGGCGGTCGCACGGTTCTGATAGATGTGGACACCCCATTTGACCTCCGAGCAGATACGGGACGACGGACATGAGCGCCCCAACCCCGGCACCCGGTGACGACAGGCCCCGTGAGGGGTACTACCCGGACCCGTCCATTCCTGGATACGTCCGGTACTGGAACGGCGCGGCCTGGGTGCCCGGCACCAGCCGCCCGGCGCCGTCGGACGGGCAGTCGCCCGGTCCGGGCCCGTCCGTCGAGGAGACCGGCCCGCACTTCTTCGACGAGGACCCCGAGCCGGCGCCGGCCTGGGGCGCGGACCGCGCCCACCAGAGCGGTTTCGGCGGCGCCCAGGACCGCCAGATCTCCTGGGGCACCCCCGACCCGAGACTCCCCGCCGACCAGAACGATCCGTCCGACCCCGGCACCCAGGTCTTCCGCCGCCCCACCCCTCAACAGGGTGGAGCGCAGGGGCCGTTGGGCGCCGGCAGCGCGGGCGGCCCGGGTGCCGGGAACGGCTCCGCCGACGCGTGGCGGTCCGGCGGGCCTCCCCCCGCCACCGACCCCTCCGGCCCCGGCTTCGGCGCCGGAAAGGCCGCAGCAGCCCGCGCCGCCGCGGCCCAGGCTCAAGGGGGCTGGGCGGGCGCCGGTGGTTCGAGTGCGCCCGCCGCGCAGGCACCGGCGGCTCCGGCGGGCACCGGCACGGGTGCGCCCGGGGTGCAGGCCCAGGGCGGCTGGGCAGGCAGCGCCTCGGGGGCGTCCGCGGCTCCGGGCCAGAGCGGGCGGCCGGGCGCCGGCGACACGGGCGCTCCCGCCGCGCAGGCGCAGGCACAGGCCGGTCGGTCAGATGCCGGTGCCGAGGCGCCCGCCCTCCCCGGCGTGCCGCAGCAGGCCGGGGCCGGGCAGGCCGCCGTAGGGACGCCCATGGCCGCCGGGCCCGGTGGGGGGCAGCCGTCCTGGGCTCAGCGGGTGCATCGGCTCGCGGGGGACGAGGACGGGGCCGTGGCGCCCTGGAAGCCGCCCGTGGAGGACGTGTTCCAGGCGGCGGCCCGACGGCAGGCGGCGGCCCGGCCCGCGGGGCTGGGCAAGCGGCTGGTGGCGCGGCTCCTCGACACGCTCGTGGTCGGCGCGGTCACCGCCGTCGCCGCCGTGCCGCTCGGCACCCAGGCGGTCGACCACGTCAACCAGAAGATCGACGCGGCGAAGCTCTCCGGCCGCACCGAGACCGTCTGGCTGCTGGACGGCACCACCGCCGCCTACCTCGGCATCGTCCTCGCCGTGCTCCTCCTCTTCGGTGTCCTCTACGAGGCGCTGCCGACCGCCAAGTGGGGGCGCACGCTCGGCAAGAAGCTCTGCGGACTTGAGGTGCGCGGCATCGAGAGCCACGAGCCGCCCGGCTTCGGCGGGGCGCTGCGCCGCTGGCTCGTGTACAGCGTCCCGGGCGTGCTCGGCATCGGGATCGTCGGCGTCGCCTGGTGCCTCTTCGACCGGCCCTGGCACCAGTGCTGGCACGACAAGGCAGCACATACGTTCGTAGCGGGATAGCGCGGTACGGCGTCCGGGGTACCCGATTCCGTACCCCGGACGGCCGCTCGCCGGATGCGGAGCCGCGGGGTTCGCGGTCGACTCGGGCCATGAGTACCGAACCGCCCCCGGGCTCCGGCCAGCAGCCGCCGGAAGACGACCCGTTCAGGAAGCAGCCCCCTCCTGGCCAGGGATCGGGCTCACCCTACGACCCGCCGCCCTACGGCAGTCAGCCGCCGCCCTACGGCAGCGAACCGCCCCCCTACGGCGGCGGCTCCTACCCCACCGACCCGCTCGCCGGCATGCCCGCGCTCGCCGACAGCGGCCGGCGCACCCTCGCCCGGATCATCGACATGATCCTGGTAGGCATCGTCGTCTGGCTGCTCACCTGGGCCTTCGGCGTGCACGAGTACGACATCAACTCCGACCACATGTCCTACGCCAAGTCCCTCGGCCAGTCGCTGACCGCGGCCGTGCTGTACATGGGCTACGACACCGTGATGCTCGCCAAGTCGGGCCAGACGCTGGGCAAGAAGTGGCTGGGCCTGCGGGTGGCCAACCTCGACAACGGCTCGACGCCCTCCGTGCAGACCAACCTGATCCGCGCGGCGGTGCTGTGGATCCCGTTCGCGTTCTGCTGCGCCTGCATCTGGACGGCGATCAGCGGCGGTTGGAGCTTCTTCGACAAGCCGTACAAGCAGGGTCTGCACGACAAAGCGGCCAAGACCGTGGTGGTCAGCACCCGTTGAGGCCGTGGCACACAGGCGATCGGCGGGTCCGTCGTCAACGGACCCGCCGATTCGCGTGGTTGAGCCTGTGCCCTGGATTGCGCTTGTGCTTGTGCCTGTTCCGCTTGTTCTAGGGAGTGCTCCGCTCCCGTACCGGCTCCGCCGACGAGAGCGCGGCGGCGGACACGGTCTCCCGCAGCACCGGCACCCGCCTGTGCTGCGGAACGACCGCCGGAGCGGTCACGGTCGCGGCCTGGGCCGCTGCGCGGGCCGCGGCTGCGGCACGGGACCTGGGCTGAGGCACCGTCAGCGAGACGAGCAGCCCGAGGGCGAGCGCCGCGAAGGCGACGACCGCGATCCCCAGACCCGAACTCGTCTGTGACAGCAGCAGCATGGCGAGCGTCGAGAAGATCACGGTGAACGAACCGTAGGCGAGCTGTGCGGCGGTCGGACGAGGCATGGCAATCGAGTCCTCGTTAGGCGATGGAGGGGAGCTGTGAAAGGGGGGTGCGACAAGGATGTCGGCCTGGCTTTCCGCCGGTTCCGGGCGATCCGCCAATCGACTCTATTCGCCTGCATGCCCGAGTGGAACGTGCAGTAAGCATGACCTAACACACAGCTCCGGAGCATGGGGGGCGCACGGAGTCATACCGTCCACCAAGTGGACGGACTCGCGCGCCCGTCGGCGTTCGTCCGGCGTCCGTCCGGTGTCCGTAAAGCGGACCCCCGCTTCGCATAGTGCACTTGTCCTGCTCAAGTCAAGGTCTGTCTTTTCGCGTAAACCTCTAGTCAAATAACGTCACTTGACTATCACGCGTACACCGCGCGCGGATCTTCCACGACTTCCAGGACCCCCCCTTCCGCGCGGTCGGGCACGCAGGGGAGGACATCAAGTGACCAGCAGACCCTGGACGTTCAGAGCAGCCGCGATAGGCGTCGCCCTCGCGGCGGCCACCGCCACGTTCTCGACGTTCGCCGTGGCGGAGGCCAACACCTCGGCCGAGTCCGCAGCCGTCGACCGGCACGACCCCGCGCCGGTCGCGCAGAAGGAGCACGACCTCGACGGCCCGCTGAGCAAGACGCAGGACGCCCAGCGCCAGGAGGCCCTCAACCAGGTCATCGCCGGCAAGGCGTCCGTCAAGGACCGCAACGGCTCGAAGGTCGTCCAGCTCAAGAGCAAGGGCGGCAAGAGCAAGTACGTCGAGCTGAGCCGGGAGAAGACCGACAAGATCTTCACCATCCTGGTCGAGTTCGGCGACCAGGTCGACAGCCGCTACGGCGGCACGCCCGGCCCGCTGCACAACCAGATAGCCGCGCCGGACCGCACGAAGGACAACTCCACGGCCTGGCAGGCGGATTACAACCAGGCGCACTTCCAGGACCTGTACTTCGGCACCGGCAAGAAGACCGAGTCGCTCAAGAAGTACTACGAGAAGCAGTCCTCGGGCCGCTACTCGGTCGACGGCGAGGTCACCGACTGGGTCAAGGTCCCCTACAACGAGGCCCGTTACGGCTCCAACAAGGCCTCCACCGGCGCCTGGTACGCGGTGCAGGACGGCGTCAACGCCTGGGTCGCCCAGCGCGAGGCCGCCGGGGACACCGCCGCCGAGATCAAGGCGGAACTGGCCCAGTTCGACCAGTGGGACCGCTACGACTACGACGGCGACGGCAACTTCAACGAGCCCGACGGCTACATCGACCACTTCCAGATCGTGCACGCCGGCGAGGACGAGTCCGCGGGCGGCGGCGCGCAGGGCGAGGACGCGATCTGGGCCCACCGCTGGTACGCCTTCGGCACCGACGCCGGCTCCACCGGCCCGGACACCAACAAGCTCGGCGGCACCCAGGTCGGCGACACCGGCGTCTGGGTCGGCGACTACACCATCCAGCCGGAGAACGGCGGACTCGGCGTCTACGCCCACGAGTACGGCCACGACCTCGGCCTGCCCGACGAGTACGACACCGCGGGCGGCGAGAACTCCACCGGCTTCTGGACGCTGATGTCGTCCGGCTCCTGGCTCGGCACGGGCAAGGAGGCCATCGGCGACCTGCCCGGCGACATGAACGCCTGGGACAAGCTCCAACTGGGCTGGCTGGACTACGACGTGGCCAAGGCGGGCGTCAAGTCGAAGCACACGCTGGGCGTCGCGGAGTACAACACCAAGAACCCGCAGGCGCTCGTGGTGCAGTTGCCGGAGAAGGAGGTCACCACCCAGGTGGTCACCCCGGCACAGGGCGCCACGCAGTGGTGGAGCGGCAGCGGCAACGACCTGAGCAACACCCTTTCCCGCAGCGTGGACCTGACCGGCAAGTCCTCGGCCGCGCTCACGCTCGACGGCTGGTACGACACCGAGGCCGACTACGACTACCTCTACACCGAGGTGTCGAAGGACGGCGGCGCCACCTGGACCCCGATCGACGGCACGCTGGCCGACGGCTCGGCCATCCCGCGCGACGGCAGCGGCAACCCGGCGCTCACCGGCACGGCCGCCGCGTACCAGAAGCTGACGTACCCGCTGGACGCCTACGCGGGCCAGAAGATCGACGTCCGCTTCCGCTACCAGACCGACAGCGGCGTGGCCCAGAAGGGCTTCGCGGCCGACGAGATCACGGTGACCGCCGACGGCGCCACCCTCTTCTCCGACGACGCCGAGTCCGCGGACCCGGCCTGGACGGCGAAGGGCTTCTCCCGCATCGGCGCGTCCTTCACGGACGACTACGCGCAGTACTACATCGCCGAGAACCGTCAATACGTGTCGTACGACAAGGTGTTGAAGGTCGGCCCGTACAACTTCGGCTTCTCGACGACCCGTCCGGACTGGGTGGAGCACTACGCCTACCAGAACGGCCTGTTGATCTGGAAGTGGGACACCTCGCAGGCCGACGACAACACCAGCGAGCACCCTGGTGAGGGCCTGATCCTGCCGATCGACTCCCACCCGGCGCAGCTGAAGTGGTCCGACGGCACGCTGATGCGCAACCGCATCCAGGCCTACGACTCGCCGTTCAGCCTGTACCGGACGGACGCGGTCACGCTGCACAAGGCCGACGTCGCCGCCCGGATCAAGTCGCAGCCCGGCGTCCCGGTCTTCGACGACGGCAGGTCGACCTACTACGACACGTCGAACCCGACAGCTGGTGTCAAGATCACTGACACCAACACCCGGATCAAGATCGTCAAGGAGCCGCTGGACGGTTCCACGATCAGTGTCCAGGTCGGCCCCTCGGCGAAGTAGTCGGTAAAACAGCAGGTCAGAGGCGTATCGGCGGTGACCCCCTGGCGGGTCGCCGCCGATACGTGTTTAGGTGCGTCCTGTGCCCGTCTTATTGACACCGGCATCCGGACCGACGGCTGAACAGACAGCCGAACCGGCATCCGACCGCTCGACACCGACTCGCACGGGGGTGTGACCGCATTGTCCGCAGGAGGTTTCTGCAAGCTGCCCACAGGCAGCGTGGTGGTGGCGTTGAACCTGCCAAGACCCACGGCCCAGGGCGACGGCTGCGTCCGCGTGCTCGTGCACGCCCGCAACCGCGCCCGGGCCCTGACCCGGCTCCGCAACCTCGGGATGCGGGCCGTCTACCTGCGCGGCAACGCGGCCCCGCCGACCCCGGACGAGATCACCGCGGTCCTGCACCACCCCGACGGCCTGATATGGCGTACGGCCCCTGACAACGCTGTCCTCGCCCCCGGCCCGGAGCTTCCGCAGGAGCTCTGGCATCCGATCAGGGCCCTGCTGCGGAGGCCTCCGGCGGCCGCGTGAGGGGTTGTGTTCCGTCCGCGGGCCGGTGAGGGCTGGGCGCGCAGTTCCCCGCGTCCCTTCAGGGCGCGGTCGGTGTCGCGGTGGCTGAAGCGCGCCACACGACCCCGTGGCCTCCGACGGGCGGTCCGCGGAGATGCACGGCATCCTGAGGTGGCTCGGGGACCCTGAGACCGCCGGAGGCCTTTGTGGCTACCGTCCTCTACCGGCTGGGCCGTCTGGCCTCCCGCCGGCGCTGGTACGTGACCGTCTTCTGGGTGCTGGTCCTGGCGGCCCTCGGCTTCGCCTCCGCCAAGGCGCCCGCGGCGCCCGACACCACCTTCTCCACCCCGGGTGTCGAGTCGCAGCGCGCCTTCGACCTGATCCAGCAGCGCTTCCCCGGCGCCCAGGCCGACGGCGCCGTGGCCCGCGTGGTGTTCGTCGCCCCCGACGGGCGGCGGATCACCTCCGCCCGGGACCGGGCGACCGTCGGCCGGTTCGTCACCGCGGTCGCGGACGGGCCCCAGGTCGCCGGCGCCGTCAACCCCTTCCAGGCGGACGCGGTCAGCAAGGACGCGTCCACGGCGTTCTCCACGGTCACCTACAAGGTGAAGGCCGACGCCCTCGGCGACACCGCCAAGAAGACGCTCAAGGACGCCGCCCAGCAGGCCCGTGACGCAGGCCTGACCGTGGAGATCGGCGGCACCGCGCTGGCCTCCCAGCCCTCCGCGGGCGGACTCGGCGAGGTCATCGGCGTCGGTGTCGCGGCGATCGTCCTGGTGATCACCTTCGGGGCGCTCGCCGCGGCCGGCCTTCCCCTGCTCACCGCGATCGTCGGCGTAGGCATCGCGATGACCGCCATCACCGCCCTGGCCGGCACCTTCGGCCTCTCCGACACCACCGGCACGCTCGCCACGATGCTCGGCCTGGCCTGCGGCATCGACTACGCGGTGTTCGTCGTCTTCCGCTTCCGCGAGGAACGCGCCAACGGCCACGACACCGAGGAGGCGGCGGGCCTGGCCGTCGGCACCGCCGGCTCCGCGGTGGTCTTCGCCGGACTCACCGTCGTCATCGCGCTGGCGGGCCTCTCCGTCGTAGGCATCCCGCTGCTGACCAAGATGGGCCTGTGCGCCGCCGGAGCGGTCGTCGTCGCCGTCCTGGTCGCCCTCACCCTGGTGCCCGCCCTGCTCGGCTTCTGGCCCCGCGCCGTGCTCTCCCGGCGCTACCGCAGGACCGGGCAGCGCATCCAGGGCGTGCCCGGCAACATGGGCAGCCGCTGGGCCGCCTTCGTGCTCCGCCACCCATGGCCGGTCCTGCTCGCCACGGTCGCCGGCCTCGTGGTCCTCGCGCTCCCCGTGGCGGGCCTGCAACTCGGCCAGACCGGCGACGAGGCCAAGTCCACCGCGACCACGGAACGGCGCGCCTACGACGACCTCGCCGCGGCCTTCGGCGCCGGCTTCAACGGCCCGCTGACCGTCGTCGTGGACGTCACCGACGCCACCGCCCCCAAGGCCGCCGCGGCCACGGTCGAGAAGCGGATCGCCGCGGTACCGGGCGTGGTGTCCGTCTCGCCGGTCCGCTTCAACGCGGCCGGGAACACCGCGCTCTTCACCGCCGTACCGGCCGAGGCACCGACCAGCCAGAAGACCGTGGACCTCGTCCACACCATCCGCGACGACCGCCCCGCGATCGAGGCGGCGGCCCCGGGCGCGAGCTTCGAGGTCACCGGAACCACCGCGCTCAACATCGACGTCGCGCAGAAGGTGCAGAGCGCGCTGGTGCCCTACCTGATCGTGGTCGTGGGCCTGGCCGTCCTGCTGCTCCTGCTGGTGTTCCGCTCGATCGTCATCCCGATCAAGGCGGCCGTCGGCTTCCTGCTCTCGGTGCTCGCCGCGCTCGGCTGCGTCGTCGCGGTGTTCCAGTGGGGCTGGGGCGCGAGCGCGCTGGGCGTCGAGGCCACCGGCCCGATCATGAGCATGATGCCGATCTTCCTGGTGGGCATCGTCTTCGGCCTGGCGATGGACTACGAGGTCTTCCTCGTCTCGCGCATCCGCGAGGCCTACGTCCACGGCAGCGCGGCCCACGCCTCGATCGCGACCGGGTTCCGCTACAGCGCCCGGGTCGTGACCGCCGCCGCCCTCATCATGATCGCGGTCTTCGCGGGCTTCATCACGGCCGGCGAGTCCATGATCAAGATGATCGGCTTCGGCCTGGCCGTCGCCGTCCTCTTCGACGCGTTCGTCGTCCGCATGGCCTTCGTACCGGCCGTCCTCGCCATCCTCGGCGACCGCATCTCCTGGCTGCCCGCCTGGCTGGACCGCCTGCTGCCCAACGTCGACATCGAGGGCGAGTCCCTCAGCCGCCGGCACCCGGCGACGACACCGAGCGAAGACCCGGAGAAGACCCCGGTGTGACGGAGCTTCGGGCGGCCTGTCCGGGCGGCTTGTCCGGGCGGCCTAGACGACCGGCTTTCCGGTCAACTCCACGCCGGCCGCGCGCAGTTCCTCCAGCGCGCGGTCGGTGCTCGCCTCGGCCACCCCGGCGGTGAGGTCGAGCAGCACCTGGGTGCGGAACCCCTCCCGTACGGCGTCCAGCGCGGTGGCCTTCACACAGTGGTCGGTGGCGATCCCGACGACGTCCACCTCGTCGATCTCCCGGGCCCGCAGCCAGTCGCCCAGCGTGACGCCGTTCTCGTCGCGCCCCTCGAACCCGCTGTACGCCGCCGCGTACGCCCCCTTGTCGAAGACCGCGTCGATCGCGCCGGAGGCGACCGCCGGCGCGAAGTTCGGGTGGAAGCCGACACCCTCCGTGCCCGCGACACAGTGCGCGGGCCAGGAGTGGGCGTAGTCGGGGTTGTCGGCGAAGTGGCCGCCGGGCGCGATGTGGTGGTCGCGGGTGGCCACGACATGCCGGTAGCCGGCGGGCGCCTGCCCGATCAGCTCGGTCACGGCGGCGGCCACGTCGGCACCACCGGCCACCGCGAGACTGCCTCCCTCGCAGAAGTCGTTCTGCACGTCAACGACGATCAAGGCGCGGCGCATGGTGGTGTCCTTCGACAGTGAGTGAGATTCGAGCCTAGAGACTTCGGCGGCACCACGGGAGGGCGCACCCCTGATTTTCGTGCTGGTCTTAACTACCCGAGCGCCCGTGCAGGTACTCCGTCGGGATCACGGCCTCCCCGCGCGACAACTGGGTCGCCGACAACGGCAGGTTGGCCCGCGCCGCCGCGTGCCGGTCCCGTACGACGTCCAGGGGTTCGCGGGCGACGACCGCACCGCCCTTGACCAGCTCGACCAGGAGCTGCCGGTCGGCCAGTTCGGCGGGGACTTGCCCGGTGCCGACCACCTCCGCCTCCGCGAACCCGTCACGGTCCAGCCGCCGAGCCGCCCACTTGCGCCCGCCGATCGAGGTCTTGCCGCCGCTGGACCTCTTCGCGACCGGCACCAGCGGCGCCTTCGGGTCGGCGGACTCGGCGCGGGCGACCAGCTTGTAGACCATCGAGCAGGTCGGGTGCCCGGAGCCGGTCACCAGCTGGGTGCCGACGCCGTACGCGTCCACGGGCGCCGCCGCGAGCGAGGCGATGGCGTACTCGTCCAGGTCGGAGGTCACGATGATCTTCGTGTTGACGGCGCCGAGCTCGTCCAGCTGCTGCCGCACCCGGTGCGCGACGAGCAGCAGGTCGCCGGAGTCGATGCGGACGGCGCCCAGTTCGGGCCCGGCGACCTCGACCGCCGTGCGGACGGCCTCGGTGACGTCGTAGGTGTCGACGAGCAGGGTGGTGTTGCGGCCGAGCGAGTCCACCTGGGCCTGGAACGCGTCGCGTTCGCTGTCGTGGAGCAGGGTGAAGGCGTGCGCGGAGGTGCCGACGGTGGGGATGCCGTAGCGGAATCCGGCCGCGAGGTCGGAGGTGGTGGCGAAACCGCCGACGTAGGCGGCGCGGGAGGCGGCGACGGCGGCGAGTTCGTGGGTGCGGCGGGCGCCCATCTCGATCAGCGGGCGCTCGCCGGCGGCGGAGGCCATGCGGGAGGCGGCGGCGGCGATGGCGGAGTCGTGGTTGAGGATGGAGAGGATCACGGTCTCCAGGAGCACGCACTCGGCGAAGGACCCCTCGACCCGCATGATCGGCGAGCCCGGGAAGTACACCTCGCCCTCCGGGTAGCCCCAGACGTCACCGCTGAAGCGATAGGCGGCGAGCCACTCCAGGGTCTCCTCGTTGACGACGTTCCGCTCGCGCAGGAAGCCGAGGACGTCCGCGTCGAAGCGGAAGTTCTCCACCGCGTCGAGCACGCGTCCGGTGCCCGCGACGACGCCGTAGCGCCGCCCCTCGGGCAGCCGCCGGGTGAAGCACTCGAAGACCGAACGCCGGTCGGCCGTACCCGCTTTGAGGGCGGCCTGCAACATCGTCAGCTCGTAGTGGTCGGTGAAGAGCGCCGTCGAGGGAACGTCCACCGGCAGCCCAAGGTCCGCTGTGTTCATGACGATGGATCGTACTCCCATTTCGTCACTCTGACGATTTGTGGGGTCCGTTTGTGCGGGCACCCCCTTCTGGTGGCAGCATGGGCGCTGTGACGTCACCCGCACCCCTGGAGATCGAACGCACCGAGTCGGCGGAGGAGGTCTTCGCCGTACCCGAGCCGGACGTCCCCTGGGTCACGATCGTGCACAACGACCCGGTCAACCTCATGAGCTACGTGACGTACGTCTTCCAGACGTACTTCGGCTACTCGAAGGACAAGGCCACCAAGCTCATGATGGACGTCCACCACAAGGGCCGCGCGGTCGTCTCCAGCGGCAGCCGCGAGGAGATGGAACGCGATGTGCAGGCCATGCACGGCTACGGTCTGTGGGCCACCCTCCAGCAGGACCGGAAGTAGCGACTCAGCCCGATGCCAGGACACTTCGAACCGCTGCGCGGCGGCGGTGCCGCCGTCGCCCTCGACGACGTCGAGATCTCCATCATCCGGTCCCTGGCCGTCCAGCTCCTTGAGCTGATCGGCCCGGGACCGGGCGAGGACGCGCCCGACGACCCGCTCGCCGAACTCTTCGCCGAGGGCCCGAGCGAACCGCCCGCCGACCCGGTGCTGCGCCGGCTGTTCCCGGACGCGTACACCGACCCGGAGCAGGCCCCGGACTCCCCGCAGGACGCCGAGGAACGGATGGCGCACTCCGCCGAGTTCCGCCGCTTCACCGAGAACGACCTGCGGGCCGGCAAGCGCGAGAACGCCCTCGCGGTGATCCGCACCCTCGACTCCCTCACCCCCGGCGGCGACGGCGGAGCGGTCCTGAAACTCACGGCCGACGAGTCCCGCCAGTGGCTCGGCTCCCTCAACGACCTCCGCCTGGCCATCGGTTCACGCCTCGACATCACCGACGAGGACGACACCGACGACCTCTACCGCCTCCCCGACGAGGACCCCCGCAAGCCGATGGTGATGGCCTACCTGTGGCTGGGCGGCCTCCAGGAAACCCTGGTCACGACACTGCTGCGCTGACGGGGCGACGCGGGGACGACAGGCTGACGGGGCGACGCGGACGGGGGCGGCCGGCCTGCTCGTACGGTCACACAGGCTTGCCGACCCGCAGGGGGCACGGCGGCCGGACGGCTCGGGCCGCGGCAGCCGGGATAGCTGGGCCGGGATGGCCGTGGGCGTACGGGCGAACTCCCCACGCCGACCGTTCGACGCGCACCGGCTGTACGGGGCGTGGCGGCTCGGGCCGCGATGCGCGCGTGGGTGGGGTCTCCCACGTGTAGGTCTCCGGCACCAGCTGGGTGATCCGTTCCGGTTGTAGAGGCGTGTCGGCGCGGATCACCTTGGATCACCGCGGGTGTGCGGACCCGCTGTCCACGTCGGCCGACGCGTACCGGTCGCGCGGGCCGGACTGTCCGCGTCGTGTCGGCCGCCCGGGCCGGGGCGTTGGCTCCATCAGGGGCAGCCGAATCGACGGTCCGGCTCGTCCTGCCGTTCCGGCGTCCCGAGGCGCCAACGCCGGATACCCGGGCCGCGCCCGCCAAGCACGCGTCGGCCGGGTGGCCCAGCCGTCCGCACCGTCCGCATGAACCCTGCCTGCGACACGACCCACCGCAACCAACCCACCCCCCGGAGGCGTCCCGTTCGCTCAGCGGAGCCTCAAATCCAAATAACGATCACGTCACCGTGGTGGTCGGGAATGGCGGGCGGCGCTGGTTTTTGTCCGGTTCTTCCTGTGGTGTGTGCCATAAAAGTCCGTGTCGGTGACGATTGTGACCGTGATAGATCTTCACGACCACCCGGCGGACGTCACCCATGTCCCGCCGGGTTTGCCGTACGGCCGGCGGACCTCGGTCGGGCAGCTCCAGTCCATTGGGGGGATTCGGAGAAAGAGAAAGGCGCACCACACATGACCTCCGCTCAGGTCGAGACGGACAACGCCCCCGAGGAGGGGTACGAGCGCGGGCTCGGCAGCCGTCAGGTCCAGATGATCGCGATCGGCGGCGCCGTAGGCGTCGGGCTGTTCCTGGGAGCCGGGGCGAACATCGCCAAGGCCGGACCCAGCCTCATCTTCATGTACGCCCTGGCCGGCGTGATCATCTTCTTCATCATGCGGGCCCTGGGCGAACTGCTCCTGTACCGCCCGGTGTCGGGCTCCTTCGCGGAGTACTCCCGTGAATTCCTCGGCCCGTTCTTCGGCTACTTCACCGCGTGGACGTACTGGCTGATGTGGGTGGTCACCGGCATGGCCGAGCTGACGGCCGCCGCCATCTACGTCAACTACTGGTTCCCCGCCGTCTCCCAGTGGGTGACCGCGCTCGCCTTCCTGGTGATTCTCTTCGTCGCCAACCTGATCTCCGTGAAGCTCTTCGGCGAGATCGAGTTCTGGTTCTCGATGGTCAAGGTCACCGCCCTGATCGGCATGATCGTGATCGGCCTCGGCGTCCTCACCTTCGGCTTCAGCAGCGCCGGCGACACCGCCTCGGTCGCCAACCTCTGGCAGTTCGACGGCCTCTTCCCCAAGGGCGTCGGGTCCTCCCTGATGACCCTCCAGGGCGTGATGTTCGCCTACCTCGCCGTCGAACTGGTCGGCGTCACCGCGGGCGAGTCCGAGAACCCGGAGAAGACCCTCCCCAAGGCGATCAACACCCTCCCCTGGCGCATCGCCCTCTTCTACGTCGGCGCCCTCACCGTCATCCTCTGCGTCGTGAAGTGGACCGAGTTCGCCCCGGGCGTCAGCCCGTTCGTCGAGGCGTTCGCGCGGATCGGCATCCCGGCGGGCGCGGGCATCGTCAACTTCGTGGTGCTCACGGCCGCCCTCTCCTCCTGCAACTCCGGCATGTACTCGACGGGCCGCATGCTCCGCACCCTGGCCGACAACGGCGAGGCCCCCAAGGCCTTCGGCAGGCTCTCCGCCTCCAAGACCCCGGCCCTCGGCATCACGGTCTCCGTCGCCTTCATGGGCATCGGCGTGGTCCTCAACTACGTCGTCCCGGAGAAGGCCTTCGGCTACGTCACCTCGGTCGCCACCGCCGCCGGCATCTGGACCTGGCTGATGATCCTGATCAGCCATGTCCGCTACCGCCGCGCGGTCGACGCCGGCCGTCTCCCCGCCTCGTCCTTCCCGGCCCCGGGCGGCACGAAGTTCTCGTACGTGGCCATCGCCTTCCTCCTCTTCGTCACCGGCCTCATCGCCTACGACCCGGACTCCCGGGTCTGCCTCTACGTCATGGCGGGCTGGACCCTCGCCCTGTGGATCGGCTGGCTGGTCCTCAAGTCCCGCGATCCGCGGCTCGCCCGGCGCGAGGAAGCGGTCTTCGAGAAAGTCGGCTGACCGTCCGGGCCGACCACTCGTCTTGGCATATGGGCCGCCGCGTACCACCCCTCGGTATGCGGCGGCCTCTCTGCTTATCCTGCTGACCATGCTGACCATCACGCAGGCCCTGTACGACCAGATCGTGGCGCACGCGCGCGCGGACCACCCCGACGAGGCGTGCGGTCTCATCGCGGGCCCCGAGGAGTCCGACCGCCCCGAGCGGTACATCCCGATGCTCAACGCCGAGCGCTCGCCGACGTTCTACAGGTTCGACGACGACGAGTGGTACAAGGTGTACGACGAGATGTGGAAGCGTGACGAGGAAGCGGTGGTCATCTACCACTCCCACACGGCGACCGAGGCGTACCCCTCACGCACCGACATCTCCATCGCCAAGGTGCCCGGCGCCCACTACGTCCTGGTCTCCACCGCCGACACGGACGGCTTCGGCGACTTCCAGTTCCGCTCGTTCCGGATCGTGGGCGAAGAGGTGACCGAGGAGGAGGTCAGGATCGTAGAGGCGTACTGATCTCGCACAGTGGACGAATTCTGTCCGAAAGATGGGATCACACTCCGGGGACGGGACCGGGAATCGATACGATGAGCCCATGGTTCTTCTCGACGTGAGCGACAAGGCGCCGGGCACACTGCTCGTGGCGCGGCTGCACGTCGACCTGTGCAGGCTGAACAGCGCCATCTGTTGACAGCGCGCTGTCGCCGTACGGCCCGTGCGCCGCGGCAAGACGTGTGCCCACCGACACCAGACGACCCCTCCCGCTTCCGACAGGAGCCCCTTGCCATGGCCATCGAGGTCCGCATCCCCACCATCCTCCGCACCTACACCGGCGGCGAGAAGGCCGTCGAGGGTGCCGGTGACAACCTCGCCGCGCTCTTCGCCGACCTCGAAACCCGGCACGCGGGCATCCAGGCCCGGATCGTCGACGGCGGCGAACTGCGCCGCTTCGTCAACGTGTACCTGAACGACGAGGACGTCCGCTTCCTCGACGGCATCAACACCAAGCTGACCGACGGCGACAGCGTCACGATCCTGCCGGCCGTGGCCGGCGGTGCGGCCTGATCGTCGATGCGTTACGACTCCCCGCTGGCCGCGGTGGGCAACACCCCTCTGGTGCGCCTGCCGCGGCTCTCGCCGTCCCCCGAGGTCCGCGTCTGGGCCAAGCTGGAGGACCGCAACCCGACCGGTTCCGTCAAGGACCGCCCGGCCCTGCACATGATCGAGCAGGCGGAGAAGGACGGCCGCCTCACGCCCGGCTGCACGATCCTGGAGCCGACCTCCGGCAACACCGGCATCTCCCTCGCCATGGCCGCGAAGCTCAAGGGCTACCGCATGGTCTGCGTGATGCCCGAGAACACCTCGCAGGAACGCCGTGAACTGCTCGGCATGTGGGGCGCCGAGATCATCCCGAGCCCCGCGGCGGGCGGCTCCAACACGGCCGTACGCGTGGCGAAGGAACTCTCGGCCGAGCACCCCGACTGGGTGATGCTCTACCAGTACGGCAACCCGGACAACGCGGGCGCCCACTACGCCACCACCGGCCCGGAGATCCTCGCCGACCTCCCGTCGATCACTCACTTCGTGGCCGGCCTCGGCACCACGGGCACGCTCATGGGGGTCGGCCGCTACCTGCGCGAGCACAAGCCGGACGTCAGGATCGTCGCCGCCGAGCCGCGCTACGACGACCTCGTCTACGGCCTGCGCAACCTCGACGAGGGCTTCGTCCCCGAGCTCTACGACGCCTCCGTCCTCACCACCCGCTTCTCGGTCGGCTCCGCCGACGCGGTCACCCGCACCCGCGAACTCCTCCAGCAGGAGGGCATCTTCGCCGGCGTCTCCACCGGCGCGGCCCTGCACGCGGCGATCGGCGTGGGCCGGAAGGCCGTGGCGGCGGGGGAGAGCGCCGACATCGTGTTCGTCGTGGCGGACGGCGGCTGGAAGTACCTGTCGACGGGCGTGTACACGGCGGCCACGACAGAGGAAGCGATCAAGACCCTCCAGGGCCAGCTCTGGGCCTGAGGGCTGCGGCTTCCTAGCCGGCGAGGTGACGGACCTGGTCCCACAGCACCGGGTCCACCACCCCCACCTTCCGGCGGAACCCTGACACCGGCACCGACCGCAGCTCGTCGGTCTCCAGGAAGCTGGCCCGTCCGCGCGCGTCCCCGACGGCGCCCGGCGGCAGCGGGATGACCCCGCCCCGCTCCTCGTGGTACTTGCTGGTGATCTTCACGACGGTGACCTGCCGGCGCCGTACCGCCAGCACCAGACACGGCCGGTCCTTCGCCACCCCCGGCTGGTCCTCGTAGGGCACGTTCGCCCACCAGATCTCGGCGGGCCGCGGCCCGTCCCCGCGGACTCTCCGGGACGGCCGGCGGCCCCGCCCCCACCCGTCGACGAGCGTGGCGATCAGCGCCAGCAACATCACCGCGGCGAGTGCGAGCCACCAGGACGTGTTCATGGGGACGACCGTACAGGCGCGCAAACAACGCCGCGCGCCCCCTCGCGCACCCCACACGCCCCGGTTCCAGCCGAACCGGTGACACCACAGGTGAGTTCCCCCACAACAGCCCTTGGCGGAGGAGCGACCGGCCCTTTTGCGCCTTACGCTCGACGGACCGCACGACCCCCGTCCCCCAACTCCAGAAGTTACCGCCAGCGGAGGTTTCTGCTTTATGAAGCTCACCGTCGTCGGCTGCTCGGGGTCGTTCCCGTCCGCGGAATCGGCCTGTTCGAGCTACCTCGTAGAGGCCGACGGCTTCCGGCTGCTCCTCGACATGGGCAACGGCGCCCTCGGCGAGCTGCAGCGCCACTGCGGTCTCTACGACCTCGACGCGATCTTCCTCAGCCATCTGCACGCCGACCACTGCATCGACATGTGCGCGTACTTCGTCGCGCGCTACTACCGCCACGACGGCGGCCGTTGCGACCCCATCCCGGTCTACGGCCCCGAGGGCACCGAACACCGTCTGACCACGGCCTACGCCGACACCCCCACCGCCTCCTCGATGAGCGAGGTCTTCGACTTCCACACGGTGAAGCCGTCCACGTTCGACGTCGGCCCCTTCACCGTGCACACCGAGCGGGTCCGCCACCCCGTCGAGGCCTACGCGATCCGCGTCGAGCACGGCGGCCGGTCCCTCACCTACTCCGGTGACACGGGCGTCAGCGAATCCCTGGACGAACTCGCCCGGGACACCGACCTGTTCCTGTGCGAGGCCGCGTTCACCCACGGCAAGGAGAACATCCCCGACCTCCACCTCAACGGCCGCGAGGCGGGCGAGACGGCGACCAGGGCGGGAGCCCGGCGCCTGGTCCTGACCCACATCCCCCCGTGGACCGACCCCCAGGCCAACCTGGCCGACGCCCGCGAGGTCTTCGCCGGGCCGGTGGAACTGGCGGCGCCGAGGGCGTCGTACGACATCTGACCGTGCACAGCTGACCGTGCACGGCGAAGGCCCCGGCACCATCTCGGTGTCGGGGCCTTCGTCGTGCCGCCGGGAGGCTCACGCCTTGGTGAGGTCCTCGATCTCCTCCTCGGGCTCGCGGCCCGGGGTGGGGAGGTTCCACTTGGTGATCGCGAAGCGGAAGACGAAGTAGTAGACCGCGCCGAAGACCAGGCCGATCGGGATGATCAGCCAGGGCTTGGTGGCGAGGTTCCAGTTCAGGGCGTAGTCGATGAAGCCGGCCGAGAAGGTGAAGCCCGCGTGGACGCCGAGCGCCCAGGTGATCGCCATGGACAGGGCGGTCAGCACCGCGTGGATCGCGTACAGCACCGGGGCGATGAACATGAACGAGAACTCGATCGGCTCGGTCACACCGGTCACGAAGGACGTCAGCGCGAGCGAGATCATCATGCCGGTGATGGCCTTGCGGCGCTCGGGGCGAGCGGAGTGCGCGATGGCGAGCGCGGCGGCCGGCAGACCGAACATCATGATCGGGAAGAAGCCCGACATGAACTGTCCGGCGGAGGGGTCACCGGCGAAGAAGCGGGTCAGGTCACCGTGGACGACGGCACCGGTGGCGTCCTTGTAGTCGCCGATCTGGAACCAGGCCACGGAGTTGACGAACTGGTGCATGCCGACCGGGATCAGGCCGCGGTTGATCAGACCGAACAGACCGGCACCGAAGGCGCCGAGACCGGTGATCCACTCGCCGAAGTTCGAGATGCCCTCACCGATCGGCTTCCAGACCAGGCCGAAGAAGACACCCATGAGCGTGCCGACGAACGCCATGATGATCGGCACCAGCCGGCGGCCGTTGAAGAAGCCGAGCCAGTCGACCAGCTTGGTCCGGTGGAACTTCTGCCACAGCACCGCGGAGAGCAGCCCCATGATGATGCCGCCGAGGACACCGGGGTTGTTGTAGGTCGCGGCCACGTCCGCGCCCTTGAGGATCTTGGCCTCGGTGACGGGGAAGGCCTTGAGCACATTGCTGTAGACGAGGAAGCCGACGAGCGCGGCGAGTGCGGTGGAGCCGTCGGACTTCTTGGCGAAGCCGATCGCGACACCTATGCAGAACAGCAGCGGCAGGTTGTCGAAGATCGCGCCACCGGCGGTGGCGAAGACCGCCGTCACCTTGTCCGGCAGGTTCAGCTTGTCGTGGATGTCGGCCTGCCCGAACCGGAGCAGGATGCCGGCCGCCGGAAGCACGGCGATCGGGAGCTGGAGGCTGCGGCCGATCTTCTGAAGGCCCTGGAACAGGCCTGATCCCCACTTCTTCGTGGGGGCCGCCGTTGGCGCGGTGGCGGTGCTCATAGACTTCCTCCATCGGGTGGTGGTCTACACCACTCAGTGGTGTAGACCTGTTGTAGCAGATGAAGTCCGCATAAAGGAACCCATGAAACCTGCGACCGAATCGCTACCCGACGTACACGTCGACCGCCCCGGGACGGGCACGGCGAAGGGCCCCCGGACCGGTGGTCCGGGGGCCCAATTCACCTGCGCCGTCAGGCCTTTGTGACGTCCTCCTGCTCCTCCTCCGGCTCCCGTCCCGGAGTCTTCAGATCGAACTTCGTGATCGCGAAACGGAAGACGGCGTAGTACACCGCGGCGAAGCACAGCCCGATCGGGATGATCGCCCACGGTTTCGTCGCCAGGTTCCAGTTGATCGCGTAGTCGATCAGCCCCGCCGAGAAGCTGAACCCGTCGTGCACCCCCAGCCCCCAGGTCACCGCCATGGACACACCTGTCAGCACCGCGTGGACGGCGTAGAGGAGGGGCGCGATGAACAGGAACGAGTACTCGATCGGCTCGGTGATGCCGGTCACGAAGGACGTCAGCGCGACCGACAGCATCAGCCCGCCCACCTCCTTGCGGCGGCTCGGCTTCGCGCAGTGTGCGATCGCGAGGGCCGCCGCCGGCAGCGCGAACATCATGATCGGGAAGAAGCCCGAGGTGAACTGCCCCGCGTTCGGGTCGCCCGCCAGGAACATGTTGATGTCACCGTGCACCACCGTCCCGTCCGGCTTGGTGTAGCTGCCGAACTGGAACCAGATGGGCACGTTCAGGAACTGGTGCAGCCCCACGACCAGCAACGCCCGGTTGGCCAGCCCGAACACCCCGGCGCCCACCGCGCCCCGCGCGCTCAGCCAGTCGCTGAAGTGTTCCAGCCCGGTGCCGATCGGCGGCCAGATCCACAGCGCCACCGCCGCGACCGCGATGGCCACGAACGACATGATGATCGGCACCAGCCGCCGCCCGTTGAAGAAGCCCAGCCAGTCCACCAGCTTCGTGCGGTGGTACCGCGCCCAGAAGAACGCCGTCAGCAGCCCCAGCACGATCCCGCCGAACACCCCCGGATTCTGGTACGTGAACGCCGACACCGAATGGTCGGCCGCCTGGCAGCCGATCCCGGGCAGCACCGCCGTACCGCCCGTGCAGTCCTTGGGGAACTGGCGCAGCACGTTGTAGTACACGAGGAAGCCGACCAGCCCGGCCAGCGCCGTCGACCCGTCCGACTTCTTCGCCATCCCGATCGCGACACCCACGCAGAACAGCAGCGGCAGCCCGAGCTGCCCGTCCAGCAGCGCGCCGCCCGCGCCCGCCATCACCTTCGAGACATTGGTCCACCCCAGCCCGTCGTCCCCGAACACGTCCGGCTGCCCCAGCCGGTTGAGGATGCCGGCGGCCGGCAGGACGGCGATGGGGAGTTGGAGGCTGCGGCCCATCTTCTGCAACCCCTGGAACACCTTGTTCCAGGAGACGCGACCGGGACCGGCGGCGGCACTGTCGGCACTCATGGACGCCTCTCGGTAATGTGGTGTAGACCAGTTGGCGACGGGATCGTCACCATCATTCGGCACGCACGACATGACCGCTCGCGAAGCTGGGCCAACTGTGGGTTACTGCGACAAAGCGGTTCTGATCAGGGAGAGAACACCATGGCCACCAAGGCTGAGAAGATCGTTGCCGGGCTGGGCGGTATCGACAACATCGAAGAGGTCGAGGGCTGCATCACCCGCCTGCGCACCGAGGTGCGGGACCCGGGCCTGGTCGACGAGGCCGCCCTGAAGGCCGCCGGCGCCCACGGCGTCGTCAAGATGGGCACCGCCATCCAGGTCGTCATCGGCACCGACGCCGACCCGATCGCGGCGGACATCGAAGACATGATGTAGGCCCCGCCGCCCGCGAGTTGTGGATTTCCGAGGGGCTCCTCCCACCGTGGGAGGAGCCCCTGCCCCGTCTACGACTAGGCTCTTCGCCATGTCTCGAATCGACGGCCGAACCCCCGAACAGCTCCGCCCCGTCACCATCGAACGCGGGTGGAGCAAGCACGCCGAGGGCTCCGTCCTCGTCTCCTTCGGCGACACCAAGGTCTTCTGCACCGCCTCCGTCACCGAAGGCGTCCCCCGCTGGCGCAAGGGCAGCGGCGAAGGCTGGGTCACCGCCGAGTACTCCATGCTGCCGCGCGCCACCAACACCCGCGGCGACCGCGAGTCCGTCCGCGGCAAGATCGGCGGACGCACCCACGAGATCAGCCGCCTCATCGGCCGCTCGCTGCGCGCCGTCATCGACTACAAGGCCCTCGGCGAGAACACCATCGTCCTCGACTGCGACGTCCTCCAGGCCGACGGCGGCACCCGTACGGCCGCCATCACCGGCGCGTACGTCGCGCTCGCGGACGCCGTCACCTGGGCCCAGGGCAAGAAGCTGATCAAGGCCGGCCGCCAGCCGCTCACCGGCACGGTCTCCGCCGTCTCGGTCGGCATCGTCGGCGGAGTCCCCCTCCTCGACCTCTGCTACGAGGAGGACGTCCGCGCCGAGACCGACATGAACGTCGTCTGCACCGGCGACGGCCGCTTCGTCGAGGTCCAGGGCACCGCCGAGGCCGAGCCCTTCGCCCGCGACGAACTCAACGCCCTCCTCGACCTCGCGGTGGCCGGCTGCGGCGAGCTGACCGCCGTACAGCTGAAGGCACTTGAGGCCGCGCTGGAGAAGTAGGACGCTGGACGGGCCGGGTAAAGGACGTACCAAGAGAAGCGGGCTGCGGGGTCAACCCGGCAGCCCGCGCTCGCGTCCCTACGCATACGGAACGGAAACGGGGAGTGGCCGCAGCGGCCACCCCCACGGGGAGGAAACCGAACCATGGCCGCCGCAAGCCGACGCAGCCGTCGTAGCCGAATCGCCGTCGCCACCGCGGTGGCGGTGATCGGCCTCACGGCCGGACTCACCACCGGCTGCGACGCCGTCGACAAGGCCATCGACTGCGTCCAGACCGCCGACACCATCGCCGACAGCGTCACCGGCCTCCAGCAGGCGGTGGAGAACGCGGCCGACGACCCCACCCGGACCGACCAGTCCCTCGACTCCATCGAGAAGGACCTCGGCAAGATCGGCGACAAGACCGACAACGCGGACGTCAACAAAGCGGTCGACGACCTCGGCAAGGCCGTGGACAACGTCCGTACGGCGGTCAAGAACGGCGACAACACCCCCGACATCAGCCCGGTGACGGACGCGGCCGGCGAGCTGACGAAGGTCTGCACGTCGTAGCCGCGGGGCGGGGGCTGGGAGGGCACGGGGATACTGGACGCCATGACACGCCTGATCCTCGCCACCCGCAACGCCGGGAAAATCACCGAACTGAGGTCGATCCTCGCGGACGCGGGACTGCCCCACGAACTGATCGGCGCCGAGTCCTACCCCGACATCCCCGACGTCAAGGAAACAGGCGTCACCTTCGCCGAGAACGCCCTGCTCAAGGCCCACGCCCTGGCCCGCGCGACCGGCCTCCCCGCGGTGGCCGACGACTCCGGCCTCTGCGTCGACGTCCTGAACGGCGCCCCCGGCATCTTCTCCGCCCGCTGGGCCGGCCGCCACGGCGACGACAAGGCCAACCTGGACCTCCTCCTGGCCCAGCTCTCGGACATCGCCGACGAACACCGCGCGGCCCACTTCGCCTGCGCGGCGGCCCTCGCCCTCCCCGACGGCACGGAACGCGTGGTGGAGGGCCGGCTGAACGGCGTACTCCGCCACACCCCGACCGGCACGAACGGTTTCGGCTACGACCCGATCCTCCAGCCGGACGGCGACACCCGCACCTGCGCGGAACTCACGGCGCAGGAGAAGAACGCGATCTCGCACCGGGGGCAGGCGTTCCGTGAACTGGTGCCGGTGGTGAGGGAGTTGCTGGGCTGAGCCGGACACGCAAACGGCCTGCGCATCGATTCCTCGATCCGCAGGCCGTCCCAGTGCGGCGGAAGGGATTCGAACCCTCAAGCCCGATCAAGGGCCACAGATCCTAAGTCTGCTGCGTCGCCATTGCGCCACCGCCGCCGGTCGCCGTCATCGTACCGGGAGTCGCATCCGGCCTGGAACGAAGGCCGTGCTCTGCCTCGTCGACCGTCTCACCGCGGAGGGCGGGCCGTTGCCTCGGCGGCTCGGCCCGCGCTCTCGATGTGCGGGTCTCGTTCAGGGGCGGGTGGAGAGGTGCGGGGAGCCTAGATGCCCAGGTCCTTGATGATCTTTGCCACGTGGCCTGTCGCGCGGACGTTGTACAGCGCGTGTTCGACCTTGCCGGACTCGTCCACGACGATCGTGGAGCGGATCACGCCCATGTAGGTCTTGCCGTAGTTCTTCTTCTCGCCGAAGGCCGCGTAGGCGTCGAGGACCTGCTTGTCGGGGTCGGCGAGGAGGGTGATCTTGAGGTTCTCCTTCTCGCGGAACTTGGCGAGCTTCTCCGGCTGGTCGGGGGAGATGCCGATGACGTCGTACCCGGCGCCGGCCAGCAGTTCCAGGTTGTCCGTGAAGTCGCAGGCCTGCTTGGTGCAGCCGGGCGTCAGGGCCGCCGGGTAGAAGTAGACGATGACCTTGCGGCCCTTGTGGTCGGCGAGGGACACCTCGTTGCCGTCGGCGTCGGGGAGCGTGAAGGCGGGGGCAACGTCCCCGGGCTGGAGTCGTTCACTCATCGCGCTAGCGTAACCGGGGGTGCTGACAGTGCACTCCGCGCGAGAGCTGACAGACTGTCCGGCACAAGTACCAGCAGACTTCGGAGGCCGTACGGTGACGGACACGTCGAACACGCCGGACACCAGAACCCCGGCGCAGATCGAGGCGGACATCAAGCGTCGCCGCGACGTCCTGGCCGACACGCTCGACGAGATCGGGGTGCGGGTGCACCCGAAGACCATCGTGGGCGACGCGAAGGCCAGGGTCGCGTCCAGCGTCGACCACACCCTCGGCAAGGCGTACGTCGGCGTCAACCGCGTCGTGAGCGACGTCAAGGGGCAGTTCGTGGACGACGAGGGCGCGCCGCGCGTGGAGCGGATCGTTCCTGTGGCGCTCGTCGTGGTCGGGGTCGTGGGGCTGTTCGTCCTCGGTTCGCGGCGCGGCAAGGGTCGTAGGGGCTGATTTCGTGGGGTACCCGGCGGCGTACCGACGGGTCCGGGGCAGGTAGGTTCGTGGGCGTGAGCGCCAAGAGAGACGAGCAGGGCACCCAGCACGACAAGCTGCCCATCCGGATGCTGCACGACCGTGTGCTGGTGCGGCAGGACAAGAGCGAGGGCGAGCGGCGTTCGGGCGGCGGGATCCTGATTCCGGCGACGGCCGCGGTCGGGCGGCGGCTGGCCTGGGCCGATGTCGTCGCGGTGGGCCAGAACGTACGGACCGTCGAGCCCGGCGACCGGGTGCTGTACGACCCTGAGGACCGCGCCGAGGTCGAGGTGCGCGGGGTCGCCTACGTCCTGATGCGTGAGCGTGATCTGCACGCGGTGGCGGCCGACCGGTTCGAGGGCTCCGAGGACTCGACCGGCCTGTACCTGTAGATCGAAGGACCAGAGGGGCTGGTGACCATGGTCACCAGCCCCTTTTGCCGTTCCTTTGCTACGTTGGAAGGGAGCCCGACGAGACGCGCCGTACCGGGAGAGCACGCAAAGACGACGCACCACCGTCAGCCGTGTGTCTCGGAGGTGCCTGTCATGGCCTGGGTTCTGCTCGTCGTCGCCGGTCTGCTGGAAGTCGGCTGGTCGATCGGCATGAAGTACACGGACGGCTTCACCCGGCTCGTCCCCAGTGTGCTCACCGGCGCCGGGATCGTCGCCAGCATGCTGCTGCTGTCGTACGCCGCGAAGTCGCTGCCCATCGGGACCGCCTACGGCGTGTGGGTGGGGATCGGGGCGGCGGGGGCGGCGGTGCTCGGCATGGTGGTGCTGGGGGAGCCCGCCACCGCCGCCCGGATCTTCTTCGTGTGTCTGCTGCTGGTCGCCGTGGTGGGACTCAAGGCGACCTCCGGGCACTAGGCCTCGGGAGAGTCCGGGCCCCGACTCCCGGGAGAGTCCGGGCCCCGGCCTCCGGGAGCGCGGCTCACTCCTTCTTGCGTGCCGTGCTCTGGGGTCCCGCCGTCGTCCCTCCGGTCGTCGTGCCGCCGGTGGTGGTGCCGTCCGTGGTGGTGCCCGTGGTGCCGCCGGTCGTCGTCGAACCGTCCGTGGTCGTGCCCGTCGTGCCGCCGGTGGTGGTCGTGCCGCCGTCCGTCGTGGTGCCCGTCGTGCCGCCGGTCGTCGTGGTGCCGCCGTCCGTGGTGGTGGTGCCTCCGGTGGTGCCGGTGGTCGTTCCGCCGTCGGTGGTGCCGCCCTGGGTCTGGCCCTGGTCGCCCTGGCCGCCGGTGGCGGTCGTGCCGCCGTTGTCCTGGCCGTCGGTCGTAGACGGCCGGGAGGGCTGGATGCTCGGGGGCGCCACCGTCTCGGCGCCGTCCTGGAGTTGGAGGTCGAAGTCGGTCGCGTCGGTGCCCTTGAGGGCGGTCTTGGTGAACTGGGCCCAGATCTCGGCGGGCGCCCCGCCGCCGTTGACGCGGGCGAGGCCCATCGCGCCGTAGAGCGGCTCGTGCGCGGCGGTGGTCGGGTTCTGGCCCATGACGGAGACGACGGTGGCGAGGTCGGGGGTGTAGCCCGCGAACCAGGCCGCCGTGTCCTTCTCCGCGGTGCCGGTCTTGCCGGCCGCCGGGCGGTCGGCGCCCTGCGCGGCGGTCGCCGTGCCGTTGTCGACGACGCTCTCCAGGACGTTGGTCGTGGTGTCGGCGGACTCGCGGCTCACCGCGCGGGTGGTCTTGCGCGCGGGCAGCTTGACCTCGTCGGTGCCGTCCTTGGTGATCTTGGAGATCATCGTGTACGTGTGCCGCTGGCCGTGGTTGGCGAGGGTGGCGTAGGCCTCCGCCATGTCGAGGACGCTCGCGGTGGACGGGCCGAGCGCGATGGACGGGGTGGCGGTGAGGTCGGGGGTGTCGGCGGGGATGCCGAGGTCGATCGCGGTCTGCTTGATCTTGGCGGGGCCCACGTCCACGGCCATCTGCGCGTACACCGAGTTGACGGACTTGTCGGTGGCGGTGCGGACGGTGATGTCGCCGTAGGAGACGCCGTCCTCGTTCTCGGGGGCGTAGGAACCGCCGCTCCAGCCTTCCACGGGGCGCTTGTCGGTGCCGTCGTAGTAGGTGTTGGGCGTGATGGTCTGGCCGTCCTGGGTCTGCGAGTCGTTCTGGATCGCGGAGGCGAGGACGAACGGCTTGAAGGTGGAGCCCACTTGGAAGTCGCCGCGGGTCGCGCCGTTCGTGTACTGCTTGACGTAGTCGATGCCGCCGTACATCGCGACGATGTTCCCGGTCTTGGGGTCGACCGAAGCGCCGCCCGCGCGCACGTAGTTGTCGACCTTGCGGCTCTTCTTGTCGAGCTTGGACATGAGTTGGTCGTCGACGGCCTTCACGAAGGCGTCCTGCTTGCTCTTCTGGAGCGTGGTGGTGATGCGGTAGCCGCCGGCTTCCAGGGTGTCCGCGTCGATGATCTTGTTGGTGGCGAGGTAGTCCTTGATCGCGGTGACGATGTAGCCGCGCTGCCCGGACATGCTCGTCGACGCCGTGGCCTCCTTCGGCATCGGGAACTTCATGCCGCTGCGCGCGGACTCGGTGAGCCAGCCCTTCTTGACCATGCCGTCGAGGACGTAGTTCCAACGGGCCACCGCCGCGGCCTTGTTCTCGGGGTGCGCCACGACGTCGTACTCGCTGGGCGCGTTCAGCAGCGCGGCGAGGTAGGCGCCGCGGCCGGCGTCGAGGTCGACGGCGTCCTTGCCGTAGTAGGCCTGGGCGGCGGCCTGGATGCCGTAGGCGTTGCGGCCGAAGTAGCTGGTGTTGAGGTAGCCCTCCAGGATCTGGGACTTGGACTCCGTGCGGTCCAGCTTGATCGAGATGAAGAACTCCTTCACCTTGCGGGTGACGGTCTGTTCCTGGCCCAGGTAGTAGTTCTTCACGTACTGCTGGGTGATCGTGGAGCCGGACTGGGTGCCCTTGCCGGTGGCGGTGTTCCAGGCGGCGCGGACCATCGCCTTCGGGTCGACGGCGGACTCGGAGAAGAAGTCCCGGTCCTCGGCGGCCAGTACGGCGTGCTGGGCGTTGGCGGAGACCTGGTCGAGGCCGACGTTCTCGCGGTTGACCTCGCCGTCGCGGGCGAGTTGGGTGCCGTCCGCGTAGAGGTACACGTTGGACTGCTTGGTGGCCAGCGCGTTGGCGGGCGGGATCTTGACCATCGAGTAGCCGAGGTAGAACGCGCCGATCAGCAGCGCCACCAGCACGACGACCCCGCCGAGCGTCATCCGCCAGGTCGGGATGATCCGCCGCCAGCCGGTGCGCCTGGGCCGCTTGGGCTTCTTCGGCTTCCCGTCCCCGGGTGCCCCCGGCGCCCCGGGTGCGGCAGCCGCTTCCGGCTCTCTCGGTGCCCAGCCCTGCTCGGGCTGCTGCGGCTGCGGCTGGTCGCTCATGTCGTGCACGGACTCCTGTTTCGCGTCGTACGGTCGCGTACGGCCCCGCATGTTCCCATACGGTCCCGTATGTTCCGGTACGGCCTTGTGCGCTTCTGCGCCCCCAGACGAAGACTCTCGCACCATGCGTTCCGTTCCCGACCATCGGCACGCAGTTGCCCGGAAAATGCGTGGCGTGCGTCACCACCTGCGCACTAGGCTCCTGCGCTTCGGTGTCAAGAGGTGGCGGAGGGCGGGTTTCCGGTGAGTGCTGGGCGGTTGTACGCGGCCGTCGCGGCGGGGGGTTTCAGACGGTACGCGACGTATCGGGCGGCGACGCTCGCCGGGGTGTTCACCAACACCGTCTTCGGCGTGGTCCTCGTCTACACCTATCTCGCGCTGTGGGACGAGCGCCCGCATCTCGGGGGGTACGACCAGGCGCAGGCGGTGACCTATGTGTGGCTGGGGCAGTGTCTGTACGCGACGCTGGCGATCCAGGGCGGCGGGTTCGAGAAGGACCTGATGGACCGCATCCGTACGGGTGACATCGCCGTCGACCTGTACCGGCCGGCCGATCTCCAACTGTGGTGGCTGGCAAGCGACTTCGGCCGGGCCATGTTCCAGATGCTGGGGCGGGGCGTGATCCCCTTCGTGTTCGGCGCGCTGTTCTTCCCGATGGCGCTGCCCACCGACGCCGGCTCCTGGGCGGCCCTGCTGGTGGCGCTGCTGCTGGCGGTGGTCGTCAGCTTCGGCATCCGCTATCTGGCCGCGCTGAGCACGTTCTGGCTGCTGGACGGCACCGGCGTCAACCAGGCCACGATGATCCTGGGCATCTTCTGCTCGGGCATGGTGCTCCCGCTGAACGCCTTCCCGGGCGCCCTCGGCGATGTCGTACGGGCGCTGCCGTGGGCCGCGCAGATCCAGCTGCCGGCGGACGTGCTGATGGGGAAGACCGATCCGCTGCACGCCTACGCCTTCCAGGCGGCCTGGGCGGCGGCGCTGCTCGCGGCCGGGCGGCTGATGCAGTCGGCGGCCACGCGGAGGGTGGTGGTGCAGGGTGGCTGAGACCGTCCGACTGGAGGAGCGCGCAACGGAGTTGCCGCGCTGGCGGGAGGGGCTGCGCGCCTACACGATGATCGCCGGGATGTGGGTCCGGTCGAGCATGACCTACCGCGCCTCCTTCGTCATCACGGTCGTCGGCAACCTGCTGGTGACCGGCCTGGACTTCGCCACCATCCTGCTGATGTTCTCCCGGGTCGACTCGCTGGGCGGCTGGTCGCTGCCCGAAGTCGCCTTCCTGTACGGCCTGTCGGCGACCGCGTTCGGGATCTCCGACCTGGTCCTCGGCTCGATGGACGTGCTCGGCGCCCGCATCCGCGACGGCTCCTTCGACACCCTGCTGGTGCGTCCCGCGCCGGTGCTCGCGCAGGTCGGCGCGGACCGTTTCGCGCTGCGCCGGCTGGGCCGGATCACCCAGGGAAGCCTGGTGCTCGGCTACGCGCTGCTGAGCGTCGACGTCCACTGGACCGCCGGGAAGCTGCTGCTGGTGCCGGTGATGCTGCTGTGCGGGGCGGTGATCTTCGGGGCGCTGTTCGTGGCGGGCGCGGCCTTCCAGATCGTGGCGCAGGACGCGGCCGAGGTGCAGAACGCGTTCACCTACGGCGGCAACACCCTGCTGTCGTATCCGCCGGTCGTGTTCGGCAAGGACTTCGTGCGGGGCGTGACCTTCATGCTGCCGCTCGCCTTCGTCAACTGGGTGCCCGCCTCCTATGTGTTGGGGCGGCCGTACCCGCTGGATCTGCCGCCGGGCGCGGAGTTCGCCTCGCCGCTGGTGGCGCTCGCCTGTTGCGCGCTGGCCGGTCTGGCCTGGCGGGCCGGGCTCAAGTCGTACCGAAGCACCGGGAGTTGAGGGTGACAGAGCAGGCGTTCATCGAACTGGACCAGGTCGAGAAGGTCTTCGACGTGCGCAAGAAGATCGGGTTCATGAAACGGGAGCGGCGCCGGGTGCGGGCCGTCGACTCCCTCTCCTTCACCGTGGCGCGCGGCGAGATGGTCGGCTACATCGGGCCGAACGGCGCCGGGAAGTCGACCACCATCAAGATGCTGACCGGCATCCTCACCCCGTCCGGCGGCCGGTTGCGGGTGGCCGGCATCGACCCGTCCCGCGAACGCACCCGCCTCGCGCATCGCATCGGAGTGGTGTTCGGACAGCGCACCACATTGTGGTGGGACCTCCCGCTGATCGACTCGTACAAGCTGATGCACCGCATGTACCGCATCCCCGACGCCCGGTACGCCGAGAACCTCGACCGCTGTGTCGAACTCCTCGAACTGGGCGCCCTGTTGGACGTCCCCGTACGGCAGCTCTCGCTCGGCCAGCGGATGCGCGGCGACATCGCGGCGGCCCTGCTGCACGACCCCGAGGTGCTCTACCTCGACGAACCGACCATCGGCCTGGACGTCGTCTCCAAGGCCAAGGTCCGTGAGTTCCTGCGGGAGTTGAACGCCGACCGGGGCACCACGGTCCTGCTCACCACCCATGACCTCCAGGACATCGAGCAGCTGTGCTCCCGCGTGATGGTCATCGACCACGGCCGCCTGATGTACGACGGTCCGCTCGGCGGGCTGCACGAGGCGGGGGAGAGCGAGCGGACGCTGGTGGTGGACCTGGAACGGGAGTTGCCGCCGATCGAGGTGCCGGAGGCGCGGACGGTGAAGGTGGAGGGACCGCGACAGTGGCTGACGTTCCCGGCCTCGGCGTCGGCGGCCCCGCTGGTGGCGCGGATCGCGGCGGAGTACCCGATGGTGGACCTGTCGGTGCGGGAACCGGACATCGAGGCGGTGATCGCCCGCATGTACGCGGACCAAGCGGACCAAGCGGAGCGGGCGGCCTCCTAGCCGCTCATGGCCCTTCGCGGAGGGACCTCGTAGGCTGCTGTGTATGACCGACGACGCAGTCCCGGAGCTCCGCGCATCAGATGCCGACCGAGAGCGGGTCGCCGAAGTCCTGCGCGACGCCGTCGCCGAGGGGCGCCTCGACATGGAGGAGTTCGAGGAGCGTCTGGAGGCGACCTACAAGGCGCGGACGTATGCCGAACTGACCCCGCTCACCGCCGACCTGCCGGCCCCCGGAGTCGCCCCGCCGCCGGTGAACATGGTCAAGGAGCCGGTGGGCGGCGGGAGTTGGGCCGGGCGGATCGTCGGTGGCGAGGGTTCCTCGGCCGGTGGCGTGGCGATCATGTCCGGCTTCCAGCGCAAGGGCCGCTGGACGGTCCCCAAGCGGTTCACCTGCTTCGCCTTCTGGGGCGGCGGCGAGATCGACCTGCGCGAGGCGAACTTCGCGGACCGCGAGGTCGAGATCAACTGCATCGCGATCATGGGCGGGGTGCAGGTGATCGTGCCGCCGGGCGTCGAGGTCGTGGTGCGCGGCATCGGCATCATGGGCGGCTTCGACCACAGCCAGGAGGGCGTGCCGGGCGAGCCGGGCGCCCCGCGCGTGATCGTCACGGGCTTCGCCTTCTGGGGCGGGGTCGGCGTGGAGCGCAAGCTGCCCCGGGCCGAGCGCCAGCGGCTCAAGGAGGAGCGGCGCCGGCAGAAACTGGAGGGCGGCTCCGACTCGCCGAAGGAGCTCTACGGCTCGCACCGCGACGCGCACTCCGCGTGGCACGACGCCCGCCGCGAGGAGCGCTGGGACCGCCAGGAGGAGCGCCGGGAACGGCACGAGGAGCGGCGCGAGCGGCACCGGGACCGCCGGGACCGCAGACACCGCGACTGGGACTGACCCGCGGTTTCACAAACGGGCGGGGACCGCGCCCGTGAGGTCCGCCAGGTCGACGGTGTCGCCCATCTTCCGGTACCCCCGGTCGCTGGGGTGGAGATGATCGCCCGAGTCGTACTCGGCGGCGTACCGGCGCGGGGCGTACGGATCGCGCAGCGCCTTGTCGAAGTCGACGACGGCGTCGTACACCGTGCCGCTCCTGATCACCGCGTTGACCCGCTCCCGTACGGTCTCCCGGGCCCCCGTGTACCGGGGGTAGCCGCCGATCGGGGTCAGGGTCGCGCCGACCACCTTGATGCCGTGGGCGTGGGCCTGGCGGACCAGGGCGCGCAGGCCGGTCAGGATCGCGTCGGCGTCGGCGTCGTGCAGGGTGTCGTTGATGCCGAGGTCGACGATCACGACCTTGACGTTCGGCCGGTCCAGCACATCACGCGCGAAGCGGGTCAGTCCGCTCTGGTTCTCGGCGGGGCGCCCGGCCCGGCTGACCAGTATCTGGTTGCCGCTGATGCCCGCGTTGACGACGCTGTAGCGCGGCACACCCTGCCGCCCGGCGGCGACGGCCGCCCGCAGCCGCTGCGAAAAGGCGTCCGGCCAGCGGCGGTTGGCGCTCTCGGACGAGGTGGAGCCGTCGGTTATGGAGTCGCCGAACGCGACGACCGTGCCGTTCGCGTCGTGGCTCAGCACGTCCAGCGCGGTCAAGTAGCGCCACACCGAGGTCCGTTGGGTGTACGGCGTGCCGCTCGGGTTCTCCACCCGGTCGCCGTCGGCCAGGTACGAGATCTGCCGGGCGTACGGGTGGAAGGTGACCGGGCCGGACTCGGCGGGCGCGTAGGTGGTGACCAACACGTCGGCGCCCTGCGGGACTTGGAGGCGCACGGCGTCGCTGAGAATCTGCTGCCCGGCCGGGACGGTGACGGAGGTGGCGCCCCCGAAGGTCAGCCGGCGCATGGTGCCGGCCGCTGCGGCGGAGCTGCCGTGACCGGCCGCGAGGGCGATCGAGGCGTGGGTGACGGTCAGCGGGGACTGGCCGTAGAGGTTGGAGAGGGTGATCCGGGCGCTGGTCCCGGCCGCGCTCGTGTGGACGACGTTGCGCACCGAGCGGCCCGCCATGCCCGCCGGCTCGGTGCCGGGCTCGCCGCCGACCGGGGCGGCGGACCAGGCGCCCACCCAGGTGCCGGCCGAGACGGGGTCGGCGGCGTTGTGCCGGGCGTGGCTCTCGGCGGGGGAGTCGCCGCCGCTGCCGTCACCGGCCGAGACACCGACGTAGATGCAGGCGGAAACGGCCACGATCAGGGTGATGATCGCGGACAGCAGGGCACGATGCCTGGTGGGGGACGCCCCGTCGTCTCCTGCGGGTCGCTGGGTCACGCGGTGCGGATCTCCTCGGGTGAGTGGCAGGGCCCTGCCATTTTGCCCTTTCGGGTGACGCCGGGAACTCCTGTTCCGTCCCGGGAGTCGGTCAGGAAGGGACAATATGCACGGTACCGGCGAACGGGTGGAGCGGGTGGAGCGGGTGGAACGTACAGAAACGGTCACCGGGGGCGGCGGGACGCCGTCCCGCCGCACCATGACCACGTTCAGCGCGGCCGACGAGGAGAAGCAGCGCGGCGTGCGCCGCATGAAGCTGACGGCGCTGGCCCTGCTGGTCTTCGTGGCCGTCGTGTACGTGCTCGCCAAATGGGCGTCGAACTCGGGCGCGGGCCCCTGGGCGGGCTATGTCGCCGCGGCGGCCGAGGCCGGCATGGTCGGTGCGATGGCCGACTGGTTCGCGGTCACCGCCCTCTTCCGCCACCCGCTCGGCCTGCCCATCCCGCACACCGCGATCATCCCCACCAAGAAGGACCAACTCGGCGTCTCCCTGGGCGAGTTCGTCGGCGAGAACTTCCTCTCCGAGGAGGTCGTGCGGCAGCGGCTGCGCGCCGTCGGCATCGGCAGCCGCCTCGGCGCCTGGCTCGCCGACCCGGATCACGCCGACCGGGTGACGGCGGAGCTGTCGGCGGCCCTCCGGGGCGCCCTCACCGTGCTGCGCGACTCCGACGTCCAGGCGGTCGTCACCGAGGCGGTCACCCGCCGCGCCGACGCCCAGGAGATCGCCCCCGGCATCGGCAAGATGCTGGAGAAGATCGTCGCCGACGGCGGTCACAAGCGGGTAGTCGACCTGATCGTCACCCGGGCGCACGACTGGCTCGTCCTGCACGACGAGCAGGTCATGGACGCCGTCGAGGGCGGCGCGCCCGGCTGGACCCCGAGATTCGTCGACAAGCGGATCGGCGAGCGCGTCTACAAGGAACTCCTCCGCTTCGTCACCGAGATGCGCGACATGCCCTCCCACCCGGCCCGCGGCGCCCTGGACCGCTTCCTCGCCGACTTCGCCGCCGACCTCCAGTCCGACACGGACACCCGCGCCCGGGTGGAACGCCTCAAGGGCGAGGTCCTGGGCCGAGGCGAGGTCCAGGACCTGATCGCCAGCGCCTGGACGTCCGTACGCTCCATGATCGTCTCCGCCGCCGAGGACGAACGCAGTGAGCTACGGCTGCGGGTGCGGGCCGCACTGCTGTCGCTCGGCGCGCGGATGGCCGTCGAGCCGAAACTCCAGGCGAAGGTCGACGGCTGGGTCGAGGGCGCGGCGGTGTACGTCGTCACCACCTACCGCAAGGAGATCACCTCCCTGATCACGGACACGGTGGCGAGCTGGGACGCGGAACACACGACCCGCAAGATCGAGGCGAACATCGGCCGCGACCTCCAGTTCATCCGGATCAACGGCACGGTGGTGGGGTCGTTGGCGGGGCTGCTGATCTATACGGTGTCGCGGCTGGTGGGGGTGTAGGGGGGCGCCGGGGCTGGTGGGGGTTTGGGAGGGCCGGGGAGCTGAGGTCCCCCGGGCCCGGGTTCGCGGGGCCTGGGTTCGCCGGATCTGAGTACGCGTACTCTGTCGCGCCCTCGGACCACCGGTAACCCTCGTACGTATGACCGAGAAGCAGCTGACGGAGAAGGTGCTGACGGAGAGAGCGCTGATGGACAAGGCGCTGACGGAGAAGGCGCTGAGCGCCCTGCGGACGCGCCCCTGGCCGGAACGCTGGCTGACCCGCGCCCTGGGCGCCGCCCTGGCGTCGACGGCGTACTTCGTGTGCGTGGCCTGGACGGGGGCGTCCGTCACGGGCGCGCTGGTCCTGGCGGCGCTCCTGCTGCTCCTCGCGACCTACTTCGGCCACCGCGACGACCCCGTCTGGCCCGTACTGCTGGTCGCGGTCCCCCCGGCCGGCCTGATGTACGCCACCCACCCGCCCGGCTACACCAACTGGCCCGACGAGACGGAATGGCCCCAGCAGTGGGCGTTCGCGACGTTCGTGATCGGCGCCGGGGTACTGGTGGCATCGGCGGTGGGCCGCCACTTCCGCCCGTGCGAGGAGGACTCCATGGAGGGCGTGCTGTCGGCCCACGGCTGCTGAACCGCCGTAGCGACTCCGGCCTCGGGGAACATCTCCCGAGGCCGGAGTCGCGCGCTCAGCTGGGCCGATGCCTCACGAGGAGAGCCACTCCGTGGCGTTGAGGGCGAGGGCGGCGTTGGTGGCGCCGGTGTCGTTCCAGCCGTCGTAGAGCGTGTTGCCGGACTGGCCGGTGCCGTCGTCGATCGGCGAACTGTCGCCCCAGAAGGCCACCTTGCCGCTGCCGAAGGTGCTGGTCAGGAAGAAGGCGCCGGTGTCGCCGGAGTAACCGCTGCGGTAGACGAGCCCCTTGACGTTCGCGTTGTCGTCGGGCGTGAGCGTGGCGGTCGTACCGTTGGCGATCAGGCTCTTGGTGACGGTGCCGAAGGAGCCGTGCAGGACCGGGTCGCTGCTGTCGGTGATGGCCTTCGGGTACCCCGAGCTGATGTTGAGCGAGTCGATCGAGAACCCGAACGGGTCGTCGCTGTCCACGCTGTTGTTGGTCATCAGGTCGTTGAGGATCTGGACGGCGTCGTACCCGTCGTTGTTGCGGTCGGACCCGGTGTGGTCGGAGATCATGAAGAGCCCGCCACCGGCCTTCACGAACTTCATGATGGCCGTCTTCTCGGCGGTGGTGAACTTGGTGTTCGGCTCGGGCAGCACGAGCGTGTCGAAGTTCGAGAGATCGTTCGCCGACGACCCTCCGTAAGTCAGCGCGCTGGTGGCGGTCTTGAGGCTGTAGTCACCGGTCTTCTGCAACGCGATGCCCCACGACGACAGCGCCCCGGTCCAGTCCTTGTCGGAGGAGGGCGAGGAGTCCTGGGCGAGCGGATCGGGCTTGCTGGTGGAGATGATCCAGTCGGCGTTACCGGCTTCCTCGGCGTGGCCGTCGTCGAAGAGGACGCGGTGGGTGGTGGTCGCGGCGGTCGCGGCGGCGGCCGGGGTGACGGTGGCGGCCACCTGAGCGGTGGCGCCGACCGAGAGCAGACCGAGGACGGTGAGAGCGGTGGTGAGCCGCCGACGTGACGTGAACTTGCCAAAGCTGGGCATCCGGTGAACCTCCGTGAAGTGGGGGGATTCCGTGAGTGGGGGGGGGACTGGACGGGGGATGCGGGTGCTGCGGATGACGCTGTCTCTGACGCTGACGATGGTGAATCTTCGCGCGTAGAACGGTGGTTGAGTGATCACCGACCGACACACGGGAGGACGGTACACATGGCGGCGGGACCGGCGGGAGGATCTCTTGGCGGTTCATGTAGATCTCTTACGTATCGGCAGTACCCGTCGACCGTGGCCTTGGTGGCGGCCTTCAGAACCCCGGTGATGTTGGACGACGCCATGGGTACGTCAGCGAGCTCGTCCGTACGGTCACCCGGCAGCAATCGCGGAGTACATCCAGACGTCGGCCGGGAGTGCGTGCTTCAACCTCCACTTGATTGCCATCGGCTTGCTCCCCGTGTGGTCCTCGAACTCGGCAGGGCCGAGCAGCATCCACGGTTGGGCGCCCCCGATATCGGTGCTCTTGTAGCGGCGAACGAAGAGTAGGACGTGGCTGCCCTCGGCTACGTGACTCTGGTATCGCAGGCCTGTGGGAGACGTCTCCGAGGTCTGGTTCTGGGACTCCCAGTGGAAGAGGGTCTCGCTCAGCGCATAGTCGTGGTAGCGGGTTTGTGGAGAGAAGTCCTTCTCGTCCTTCTCTAGCGTGATGAGGAGCGCGTCGGTCTTGATCGACTCACACCACTTCACGCCCTCACGAAAGTCGCCCGGCATAAAGCCGCCGATGTGGGACTGGCCAAGGGCAGGGAGGATCTCTTCGCGGCTGTACGAGGCGTGCACGGTTAGCGGGATTCCACTCCGACCGCCGACGCCCAGCAGCGGGATCGGGACGTGTTCCGTGTGGGCAAGGTTGTACTCCAGAACCTGACGCAACTCGGCGCGAACCGCGTGCTGTTCAAGCAGAGTTGAGAATCCGGCGTCGTAGTCCGCGAAGCCCTTGCGTGTGATGCCACCAAGTGGCCATAGCTGGAAGAAGAGCATGCGCGCGTAGGCCTGGCCCTGCTCGTCGAGCTCGCCGTAGGAGGGAGCGTCGTCCGCCAACATTCGCGTGTACGCAGCTACCCGCAACGGGTCGTCTACATGGAGGAACGCCGACACCCGCTTGAGGAGCGCCGCTTCCCCTTCCGGCGGTTCACCCTGTATAAGGCCAGCGCGGCGGAGGAGTCCTGTCCAGGAGTTGCCGTTGCCTCGGTAGAGCTCCTTCAGTTCGCGACCGCTTTCGTGGAGATACCGGCTGAGCTTTGGCTCGGCGTAGTCGGCGACCTCGCGCGCCAGTGCCGTGACGTTGACGCCGATCTGATCCTTGATGTTGGCGATGATGGTGTTCTTCGCCTTCTCCTCAAGGAGGATCTGACAGCCGGACGGCAGCTGCGGGAAGGCGTGCTCGATGTTGTCCAGGAGCCGCTTGCGGGTCAGGTTGGTGAGCGCCCGGAACTGGTTCTCGAAGCGGAACTCCTTACGGTGCTGCCCAATGAAGTCCAGCACCGTGAGTACGGCCTTGTTCTCGGTGCGACGCAGGCCTCGACCGAGTTGCTGAAGAAAGACCGTGGCGCTGGAGGTAGGACGCAAGAGAAGCAACGTATCCACGTCTGGGATATCGAGCCCCTCGTTGAAGAGGTCGACTGAGAAGATCACTTGCAGGGCACCCGACTTGAGGTCCACCAGGGCCTGTGCGCGCTCGTCGCTGGATGACTCCCCAGATAGGGCAACGGAGTTGATGCCGGCCGTTCGGAAGGACTCGGCCATGAAGCGCGCATGCGCAACCGAGACACAGAAGCCCAGCGCTCGCATCACCGCAGGATCGGTGACCTTGTCTCTGACGGCCTTCACGACCAGCCGTGCTCGTGCCACGTTCCCCGTCAGTACGTTGCTCAAGGCGCCCGCGTCATACGCCCCGCGCTTCCACTCCACCGTGCTCAAGTCGGTGGTGTCACTGATGCCGAAGTAGTGGAAAGGGCTGAGGAGTTCGTTCTCCAATGCTTCCCACAGACGCATCTCGGCGGCGATACGACCGTCGAAGAACTCGTCCTGGATGTTCTTGCCGTCCATGCGCTCGGGCGTCGCGGTGAGCCCCAACAACTCAACCGGCTGGAAGTGGTCAAGGATCTTCCGGTAGGTCGGTGAGGTCCCATGGTGGAACTCGTCGATCACGATCACGTCGAAGTGATCAGGTGCGAGACGGTCAAGCGCTCGCGCGTTCAGCGACTGGACGCTGGCGAACACATGAGTCCAGCGTTCCGGGATCTCCCCGCTGTGCAGCGACTCTCCGAAGTTCGCATCCGTCAGGACGTCTTGGTAGGTCCGCAGGGACTGTTGCAGGATCTCCTTGCGGTGCGCGACGAACAGCAGCCGCAAGTCACGGCCGTGCTTCTTCCGGAGCTGCTTGTAGTCGAGCGCAGCCATTACCGTCTTGCCGGTGCCAGTCGCCGCGACTAGAAGATTCCGGTGGAGGTCGTGCACCTCTCGCTCGACCTCCAGCCGCTCCAGCATGTCGCGTTGATGTGGATACGGGCGCACCTCAAGGCCGGACAGAGTAATTCGGCGGTCTTGAGCAGCCGTTGAGGACGTGCCTCCCGCGATGGCCAAGGCTTCCTGGAGGCGTTCTCCATCAGCGTCGGGGTCGTACATTTCGAAGGACGGATCGTTCCAGTACGCCTCGAAGGTTGCTCTGAACTTGCGCAAGACGTCTGGCGTGGCGATCGAAGACAGTCGAACATTCCACTCCAGGCCATCGAGAAGCGCGGCCTTGGACAGGTTGGAACTGCCGACGTACGCGGTGTCGTAGCCACTGTTACGACGGAACAGCCACGCCTTCGCGTGCAGGCGCGTCGATCGCGTCTCGTAGTTCACCTTGACCTTGGCGTTGAACTCCCGCACCAACCGGTCCAGTGCGCGCCGCTCGGTGGCGCCGATGTAGGTCGTCGTGAGGACTCGTATCGGCACGTCTCGGATGCGGGCCGCTTGCAAGGACTGCTCGATGATGCGCAGGCCGTGCCACTTCACGAAGGCGCAGAGAAGGTCGACATGGTCGGCGGTGGCGAGCTCGGCGCGAAGTTCGAAGCCGAGGCTTGGGTCCTCCGGGGAGTTGGTGATGAGGGCGGTGTCAGACAAGGGGATACCGGGGCGCACGGCGAAGACGCCGGGTGCTTCCTGCCGCGCCAGCGCGAGAAGTTGACGCGGCCCTTCAGCCACTAGGTCCACCCACTCTTGGGCGCCTTCAAGAGTGCTGATGGATTCCAGGATGTGGTTGGCCGCGTGGACCCGCTCCACGCTGGGAAGGCCTTGCAGGACGCGCCGCACGGTCCCCGCGACGTGCCTGGCCAGTACATGTGGCACTGACTCCGAGCCCACGGTATCGGTCACGGGATGCCAGCCGAGGCTGCCTAGTTCCTCCAACTGCTGCTCGAACCGCAGCGTGATGAGCTCCTCGTAGAGGCCTACTGGGGGCTCCGAAGGCACTCCTGGCTTGGTCACGTCGGCATCCCCCGCTCGCTCTGACAGATGTCCCATGTCTAACAGAGGGCACTGACACCGACACATGAGGCATACGAGCGGTCGGTTCGTTGATAGCAAATGATCAATATCGATTACTGGTTTGACATGACCGATCTGGATCGGTCCAGTATGGGCTGTGGAAATCAAACGGGTGTCCGGGAACATCGATGGTGTCGTCGTAGGGGATCTCTTCGCTAGTCGGCTCGACGTACTGGGTGCCAAGCTTCATCAGACCAACCAGCGGGGCATCTCTTGTCTCAAGGATGAGAAGGACGGCCTGTACATCGCCGATGCCATCGTCCTCAACGGTGGGTACGTGGACGATGACGATCAGTGGACGTTCATGAGGTACACGGGAGCGTCGAAGGGCGGCGATCGGGACTCCACGACTGGCCGACTTCTATGCAGTCAGTCGTGGGAGTACGACGACAACGCCGCCCTCAAGCGAAGCTATGAGCGCGAGCGCCCTATCCGCGTCATACGTGGCTTTGGGGGCGATAAGCGCTACTCGCCGCCCAAGGGCTATCGATTCGACGGCTTGTTCCGGGTTACAGCCATTCGCACGGCTACCTCTAAGTGGCCTGCTCCCGATGGTTCTAAGATCGATATTTGCCAGTTTGATCTAGAGCGGCTGCCCGACTCGGAGCAAGCACTCTCGGCCATGGGGAGTCGAGTTGCCGAAGCGCTCGAAGCGGTAGAGCAAGTCCTTGAGGAACCGGGCGAGGAGAGATACCCGGAGGCGCGGGCCGTGGAGATACGACGTCTCATGCGGAGCGTTGCAACGTCACGCCGCGTCAAGAAGCTGTATGACGGGCAGTGTCAACTCTGTGGCCTTCGCTTGCTCGGGCCGGATGGGGAACCGCACAGCCAAGGTGCGCATATCAGGCCCTTGGGCAGGCCCCATAACGGACCCGACGTGGAGCCGAACATTCTCTGCGTCTGCCCCAACTGCCATGTCCGGCTGGACGTTGGTGCTGTTGTTGTGGACGAGGACTGGGCGATCATTGTGCGCGCAGCTATCTTCGGAACGCCTATGCTGCCGAAGCTCAAGACCAAGCGTTCGCATCGAGTGCATCCGGACTACCTGCGCTATCACCGCGAGTGGTGGGAGGGCCGTGGGGCGTCCGGGCAGGGATCGTAGAGCTTTGTGCCGTAACACGGCCGCCAAGAGGGCATAGAGCTTGGCGGCCGTGGAGCGTCCACTGATTCAAAGCTCTTGCCCGTGACACTCCCCATAAGCCCGCCCCGACCCACACCAACAATCAGCCCCCCGCTGAGGCGGCCACACCACAGCCCGCCCCCGCGCAGCCAGCGTCGTCGCGTACTGCGGGAGCAGCTCCACATCCCCCGGCGAAGCCCCCTCCGAAGCCGCGAACGCCTCGTAAGACGGCACCGTCCCCGTCACGATGCCGAGGTTCGGTGTGCCGCTGGCCGCCAGTTCCCGCAGCGAACCCTCTATCGTCGCGAGGTGCTCCTCGTGTGAGGGGTACTCGACGCCCAGGGGGGCGTACGCGGCCACCAGCTCCGCCAACTCGCCCTCCGGCCAGTGGAGTACGGCCACCGGGAAGGGGCGGGACAACGCCTCCCGGAATGCGCCCAGTTCCGCTCGCAGCCGTGAGATCTCCGCCTCCAGCTCCGCCGGGTTGTCCGAGCCCAGTGACCAGACCCGCTTCGGGTCGTGGAGTTCGTCCAGGGATACCGAGGACGAGTGCAACGTGTCCGCCAGCGTGTCCCACTCGTCGTGGGACACGCCCAGCATGCGCCGGACCCGGTGGCGGCCGAACAGCAACGGGTGGGTGGAGTAGGGGGGTTCCGAGACGTCCGTCAGGAGCAGGCGCACCCCCTCCGTGAACGTCTCCTGCGCCGCCTCCAGCTCGTCGTGGGACTCCAGGGACTCCGCGACGATCACCCAGGGGGCGGGGTCGCGCGGGGACGCTGCCCGCACGCCGTCGATGATCGCCCTGGCCTCGGCCTCGTGGCCGTACTCCCAGAGGTTCGAGGCCTTGAGGGCCCGTACCAGGTGCGGGGTCTCCAGGGTGTCCGGCGATGACAGCAGGCGGTCGTAGAGCGTGCTGGCCGCGGGGCGGTCGCCGGCCAGTTCCAGGTGGGCCGCGGCCTGGAGGAGCAGGGCTTCGGCGTCCTCGGGGTAACGGGCGGCGGTCCGCTCCAGGCGGGCCGCTTCGGCGGGGTGGTCGACGTTCTCGGCGGGCGTGTCGGGGCGCATGAACGACACGGTACTGCCGATGCCTCCACAGATGGAGGCCAGATGGAGGCAACGGGAGAGATATGCCCAGGTCCGGCGGTGAGCGTGCGGGGCAGGGGTGGGTGACTTTGCGGCCTTGTCATCCCGGCGTCACCCGTTCTTCAGGCAGCTCCGGCGAGTCCCGTACCGACCCGCCCGGCGAGTCCCGCGCCGATTCGCCCGCCACGTTCCCCGCCGATCCGCCCGCCGCGTCCCGCCCCGATCCCCCTACCGCAGTCCCCGCCACCCCCGCCCTCCCCGCCACCACCGCAGCCCACGTCATCACCCCCAACCCGACCAAAACGATCCCCCCGCCCGCGTACAGCGGAGCCGCGTACCCCCACCCCGCGCTGATCGTCAGGCCTCCCAGCCACGCCCCCACCGCGTTGCCCACGTTCGACGCCGAGACGTTCGCGCTTGCCGCCAGTGCCACTCCGCCGGCCGCGTCCGTGACTCGGGTGATCATTCCGGGGACCGGTGCGAAGCCGAACGCGCCGAGGAGGAAGACGAGGATCACGGAGGCCGGGCGGTTGCTCGCCAGGAGGCCGAAGGTGATGAGTGTGATCGTGAGGCCGGTGAGTGCCGCGATCAGGGTCGCGTCCCGGTTGTGGTCGGCGGCCCGGCCGCCCGCGATGTTGCCCACGACCAGGCCCGTGCCGTAGACGACCAGGAGCCAGGCGATGTCCGGCGGGGAGAAGCCCGTGACCTCGGTGAAGGTGTACGCGAGGTAGCTGAACGCGCCGAACATGCCGCCGTAGCCGAGGGCCGTGGCGGTCAGGGTCAGCCAGACCTGGGGGGAGCGGAAGGCGTGCAACTGCGCGCGTACGCCGGGTTGTTCGCCGGCGGCGCCCGGTACCAGGGCAGCGATCGACGTGAGGGCCAGCACGCCGATCGCCGTGATCGCCCAGAACGTGGCCCGCCAGCCCCAGCGTTCGCCGACCAGCGCGCCGAACGGGACGCCCAGGACGTTCGCCACCGTCAGGCCGGCGAACATCAACGCCACGGCGCGGGAGGCCCGTTCGGGGGGAACCAGGCGGCGGGCCACCAGGGAGCCGAGGCCGAAGAACGAGCCGTGGCAGAGGGCCGCCACCACGCGGCCGACGAGCATGGTCGGGTAGTCCGGGGCGAGCGCGCACAGCAGGTTGCCGGCCACGAAGAGGGCCAACAGGCCTACCAGGACCGGCTTCTGCGGCAGCCGTGCCGTCGCCGCCGTCACCGCTATCGCGCCCACCGCGACCGTCAGCGCGTAGCCGGAGATCAGCCAGCCCGCGGCGGCCGTGGAGACGCCCAGGCCCCGGCCGACCTGGGGCAGCAGCCCGGCGATCACGAACTCGGTCAGACCGATTCCGAAACCGCCGAGCGCCAGGGCGAGCAGGCCCAAGCGGCCCTCGCCACGCCTGAGTTGCGCGGTCAGATCACCACCCCGTCGATCTGCAGGGTCTGCACCGCCCCGGCCGCGAACGTCGCGCTCACCGTCTTGCCGCTGAGGTACGTGTCCGAGTGGGAGGTGTAGAGGTCGCCCCCGCCGCCCGTCACCGTGTTCCAGCGCGGGACCAGGCCGCTCGTGCCGCCCGCCACCGTCGTGAACTTGGAGAGGTCGAAGGTGAGGGTGGTGGAGGAGGAGCCGGTGTTCGCCGCCACGATCACCAGGCGCTTCGCGCTCGCGTCGTAGCCCGCCGCCGCGTAGCTCACGCCCGTGTCCAGGATCGTCATGCCGGGGCGGATGTGGCGGCTGAACTGGGCCATCACGTAGTACTTCGTCTGCACCGCGCCGGCCGTGAGCGTGCTCTGGTCGTACGCGATCATCGCCCAGCCGGAGGACGGGTCCATGACCTGCCAGTACGTCCACGCCGTGGGGTGCAGCCAGCGGAAGTCGTAGAGCAGGTTGCTCGCCATGGTCAGGCCGGTGGCGTCGCTGTCGCCCGTCTCGGAGTTCCAGAGGGCCTTGCCCGCCGTCGTCACCACGTCCGTGTAGAGCAGGTCCCTACGGCCGCCCGAGCCCTGGTAGCCGTGGACGTTGACGCGGTTGACGTAGCCCTTCGTGGTGGAGGAGAAGGAGTTCCAGGTGGTGCGGGCCAGGTCGTAGCTCGTCTCGTCGGAGGCCGAGATCTTGGTGCTCGTCAGGCCGCGGGAGTCCAACTCGCTGCGGACGTAGGGGAGTACGGCTGCCTGGACCGTGGAGTCCATGTGGCAGCCCTCCTGGGTGCCGGTCGCCGTCCACCAGCTGGACGAGGGCTCGTTGAAGGCCTCGACCGTCGCGAAGTTCACTCCCCAGTTGTTCTTCGCGTAGAGGGCGACGGACGCCAGGTGGGAGGCGTGCTGGCGGTAGTTCCAGGACTGGAGGTTGTTGCCGCCGCCGGAGGCGCCCGAGGGGTTGTGGTTCAGACACATCCACCACATCGGCGAGTTGGCGAACAGCTCGGTCGTGGCCCCGCGCGCGGTCGCCTTCACCAGCATCGCGCGCTGGGTCGCGTCCGCCGTCCAGTCCCAGGCCGAGGAGGTGGGGTCCTCGTTGTTCCAGTCCTGCCAGTAGCCCTCGATCTGCTTGAACGCGGGGATGTTGGCGGAGGCGACCATCGACTCGCCGCTCACCGAGTTCCAGCTGCATGCGCCGAGGTTGTAGCGGGCGATGTTCAGGCCCAGGCCGGGCAGCGAAGTGCCGTTGTACGTGGTCGACTTGGTGGTGAAGAAGATGTCGGCGAAGTCGTCCCGGGCGCCGAAGACGTTCGCCCACCAGGCGAGCGAGGTGCCCCAGCCCTCCCAAGTGCCGTACGTCGTCGACGGGTTGACGGCGATCGTCGCGTCGGCGCGTGCGGTACCGGCCGCCAGGGCGGTGCCGAGGAGACCACCGCCCGCCGCGGCCAGCAGGGTTCTGCGTCGGATCATTTCCTTCTCCCGATTCGCTCAACCGCCGGTCGTCCCACCGGCGTCGGCCATCCCCCCGGCTCGTACCACCAGGAAGCATCGGGTGTGGTGGGTGAGGTTGTCGAGGGTTGTGACACCCCTTTCTCGGTCCCTTTCTAAAACCCGTGTACGAAGTATCGAACGGGCGCCTCCGCAGCCGCCGCGAGGTACGGGTCCGGTGAGCACGGCTCTGGTGAGTTCGCGAACCGGCCCTTATCGTGCGGCCCATGCGGGTCCCCGTCGTGCAACAGCACCGCCGTCGACGCCGTGCGCTGCGCCGACGCGTCCTGTGGACCGGCGGCGAGGTCCTCGTCACCGCCGGGGTCGTCCTTCTCCTCCTCGTCGTCCAGCAGTTGTGGTGGACCAACCGGGAGGCCCGCCGGGGCGCGGAGCGTCAAGTGCAGGCGCTGGAACGGCAGTGGGGGGCGTCGACGTCGGCCTCGCCCGCGACGCCCGGGGCCCGGGACGGCGGTTCCCCGGCCGCCGACTCCACCGCCTCCGGCGGCAGTTCACCGCGCCGGACCACCACGACCGGGAACACCCTCACGCCCCGCCCGTCCCAGGCCTACGCCATCCTCGTCATCCCCCGCCTCCACCTCCGCGTCCCGATCGCGGAGGGCGTCAGCAAGCGGAACGTGCTCGACAAGGGCTACGTCGGCCACTACCCCGGCACCCAACAGCCGGGCCAGGAAGGGAACTTCGCGCTCGCCGGGCACCGCAACACACACGGCGAACCCTTCCGGTACCTCCCGCGACTGCGGCTCAAGGACACCGTCCAGGTCGAGACCGGCACGGCGGTCTACACCTACACGGTCGACAAGATCCTGCCGCGGACCTCCGCCGCCGACTCCGGCGTCATCCGCCCGATCCCGCGCTCGCTCGTCAAGCCGTCGTACGGCTACCGCACGCCCGGCCACTACATCACCCTCACCACCTGCACCCCGGAGTTCACGTCCCGCTACCGCATGGCGGTGTGGGGCACACTCACGTCCACCCGACCGCGCGCGTGACACCGGGGGTCCGTGAACCCGATTCCGGTCAGTCGGCAAGTACTGGGTGAACGCCGTCCCTTTCCTCCGACGACACGGACTGTCCATGACCGATTCCGACGCACTGTGCCGTTCCTCCCCGGGGAGCGCCACCGGCCGGCAGGACAGCGCGCTGCCGGACGCCGTCCTCGTCGCGGCCTCGCTCGACGAACCCGAGCGTTTCGCCGTGCTGTTCGACCGGTACGCGCCCACCATCCACCAGTACGTCGCCCGGCGCCTGGGCCGCGACACCGCCGACGACATCACCGCCGAGACCTTCCTGACGGCCTTCCGGATCAGGGCCCGCTACGACAGCGGGCGCGCCGGTGTCCGCCCCTGGCTGCACGGCATCGCGGCCAAGCTGATCAGCCGGCACCGCCGTGAGGAGGTCAGGGCGCTGAAACTGCTGGCCCGTACCGGGCACGACCCGGTGGCCGAGACCTGGACCGACTCCGCCGACGACCGGGTCACCGCGCAGGCCGCCGCCCGGCCGCTGGCCAAGGCGCTGGCCGCGCTCTCGGAGGGGGACCGGCACGCGCTGCTGCTGTTCGCCTGGGCCGACTTCACCTATCAGGAGATCGCCGAGGCCCTCGACATCCCGGTCGGCACCGTCCGCTCCCGGCTCAACCGGGCCCGCCGGAAACTTCGCGCGACGACGGCCCCGTACGACCCGTTCGACGGACCCGGCGAAGCCGCCCGACCGCTCGAAACGACCCAACCGCACGCACCGCACGTCCCGGAAGGTGATCCCGCATGAACGAGTCCGCCGACGCACGTGACCTGGGTGCCGTGCGGGTCGACATTCCCCTGCGCGCGGACGTCCCGCTGCCCGACAGCGGCCGTCTCGCGCCCCAACGGGCCCTGCTCACCGAGGCGTTCCGGCAGGAGGCGGCCGTCGCCGAGCGGCCCGGCGCGGTCGCGCTGCCCCGCCGCAGGGTCGTGCTGATGACCGCCGCGGCGGCCACCGGGCTCGTCGTCACCGGCGGTGTCGTGGCGGCCCTCTCCGCCGACGACCCGGGTGCCGCCGCCCCGACCGCGACCACGCCCTCCGGCAGGCGGCTGCTCTCGGCGCAGGCCTCCGCCGACACCCTCGAACTGGCCGCCGCGACCGTGGCGAGGTCCGGCGCGACCGAGCCCCGCCCGAAGCAGTGGGTCTACGAGAAGAGCACGTCCTTCGACCACGGGACACCGCGCAGCGCGGAGCAGTGGACGCGCTGGGACGGCACCGGCGCCGCCTCGCTGCCCGGCGCCCCGGGCCCGGACCCCACATCGAGCTTCGACCCGAACAAACTCTCGGTCTGGTACTTCCCCAACGAGGAGGAGAAGTGGAAGAAGGAGGGCTACGACGACCGGTCGCAGCGCCAGTTCTACCGCTTCCTGGCTACCCTCCCGAGCGATCCCGACCGGATGATGGCCGCCATCCGCAAGGCGCACGCCATCGGTGACATCAAGGGCGAGACCCGGGCGCAGCGCGACTGGCGGGAGATCGACGTCCTCTACCGCTCCGTGCTGATCCCGCCGAACGCGCAGGCGGGCCTGTTCCGGGCGCTCGCGAAGATCCCCGGAGCGCGGGTGGAGAAGGGGGTCGAGGACCCGATCGGCCGGGCGGCGATCGGGGTGACCGTGACCTACGCCGAGGCGACGCCCTCGGGCTGGCAGGGCAAGCAGGAGCTGTTCTTCGATCCGCGGACGTACGCGTACCTGGGGGAGGTCAGGCACACCGCGCCGTTCAGGATTTCCGGGCGGTCCAAGGGTGCCAAGGGGCCGTACGCGACGCCCTCGGCCGAACTGGACGCGGACGTGATGATCACGGCACGGGCCGCCTGGGGCGTGGTGGACAGGCCGGGGCAGCGGCCCTGACGGGCCACGCGCCCACGGAACCGGCTCCCGCCCCGGCAGCGGCTCCCGCCCCGCCCCCGGCAACGGCTCCAGCTCCGGCCCCGGAACCGGCTCCCGCCCGTTCCCGCAGCGGGCTCACGCCCGCTCCCGCAGCGCCACCACGCTCACCGCCGCCAGCACCGCGAGTCCCGCCGACACGGCCATCGCGATGTCCGCGCCGCGCGCCAGTCCGCCGCCCGCCGAGGTGGCGACGGCGATCGTCAGGGCGACACCCGCGCAGGAGCCGATGTACCGGAACGTCTGCTGCGCGCCGGAGCCCATCGCGGCGCGGGCGGCCGGTACGGACTCCACGGAGAGGAGGGGCAGCGCCGCGTTCAGCAGGCCGCTGCCCACCCCGGCGATCACCAGTCCCGGCAGCAGCCGGGTCCAGGAACCGGAGTCGAGGGCGCCGAGCATCGTCAGGACGCCGGCCGCGTGCAGCACGAATCCCAGGGCGAGTTGGTGCCGGGAGGAGACGCGGCCCGCGAGGCGGCGGGCCTGGAGGGCGACCGCGAAGGACAGGCCCGACCAGAGGAGGAACAGCCACGCCGTGTCCAGCGCCGACAGGCCCAGGGTCCGCTGGAGCAGCGCGGGCAGGAAGCTGAACAGGCCGATCACCGCGAAGCCGGTGAACAGGCCGCCCGCCGAGGAGGCCAGGAAGGGGCGGTGGCGCAGCAGGCCCAGGTCGATCATCGGGGTCGTACCCCGGCGTTCGACGAGGGCGAAGACGCCGACGAGCAGGACGGAGGCGAGCAGCAGCAGGCCCACCGGGGCACGCAGCCAGCCGTCGCGGCCGAGGGTGAGCGCGGCGACCAGGGCGACCAGGGCTAGGCCGAAGGTGACCGCGCCGGCCAGGTCGGGGCGTCCGCCCCTCGGCGCGCGGGATTCGGAGAGCGTACGGACGCCGAGGGCGGCCACGATCAGGGCGGCGGCGCCGAGGACGGTGTAGGCCAGGCGCCAGTCGGGGAGCGCGCCGGTCACCAGGGGGCCGACCGCGATGCCGCCGCTGACGAACGCGCCCCACACGCCGGTCGCGTGCAGTCGGCCGCGCGGGGTCGGGAAGGCGTGCACGATCAGGCCCAGGCTGCTGGCCAGCAGGGCCGCGCTGGAGGCGCCCTGCGCGATGCGGGTCAGGGTGAACAGGAGGGTCGAGGAGGTGAGCGCGGAGAGCGCGGTGGTGATGCCGAGGGCGAAGGTGCCGGCCAGGAAGATCCGGCGGCGGCCGTAGTCGTCGGCGAGGCTGCCGGCGACCAGGAGCAGCGCGGCGAGGCCGAGCGGGGTGCCGTTCAGCAGCCAGGCCTGGGCGGAGAGCGGGGTGTGCAGGGCGGCGGCGATGTCGGGGAGGGTGACCATCGGCGCGGTGTACGCCATGAGTGCCACGGCGGTGGCCGCGCTGGTCAGGGCGAGGGTGGCGCGGGGGCGGGGCGCGGCGGGCGCGGTGGCCTCGGGCCGCTCGGAAACCGGGGTGAGGGTTCGTTCACTGAACCTAGTCATGTGGAGTACCGTAGCACCGTAGGTTCGTTCATTGAACCTTGAGTCGGAAAATGGCTAAGGTGGACGGCATGGCACTGGGCAAGGACTACGCGACACAGGAGTGCTCGATCGCCCGCGCGCTGGAGGTGGTCGGCGAACGCTGGACGCTGCTCGTCGTCCGCGACGCCCTCTACGGCGTGCGGCGCTACAACGACTTCCTCACCCACCTCGGCATCCCGCGCGCGGTCCTCGCCGCCCGCCTCCAGGCCCTCACCGCCGAGGGCATCCTCGAAAAGCGCCGCTACCAGGAATCGCCGCCGCGCGACGAGTACGTCCCCACGGACCGCGCGCTCGCCCTGTGGCCGACACTGCGCTCGCTCGGCCGCTGGGGCCGCGAGCAGTTCGGCGAACCCCAGCTGCGCTACTTCCGGCACGTCGACTGCGGCACCGAACTCGGCCCCTACGGCGAGTGCCCGCGCTGCGCGCTCGTCGTGCCGGTCGGCGACATCCTCATGGACCCGGGCCCCGGCCTCGACCCGGACCCGGCGGACCCGGTCAGCCGCGCCCTCCTCAAGCCGCGCCGCCTGCTCCAGCCCATCGAGACCGGTCAGGTATGACCGATCAGGTATAACGGACCGTACGAGAACGGCAGTTGAGGGGAGGGGGCGTCGATGGTCCGCGAGCGTGCCGCCGTGCTGCTCCTCGTGCTGCTGCTCCCGCTGGTGCTGGCCGACACCGCCGGTCTCCCGGCCGTCGTCGCGCTCGCCGCGACCGGTACCGCCCTCGCCGTCTGCGCGCTCCTCACCGCGCGCAGCGCGCCCGCCGTGGCGCCCACCCGCGTCCGTACGGCCATCCGCGACCGGGCCCGCCGTACGGCGTTCCTGCCCCAGCGCGACCCCGACGCCTCGGGCCGCCCCCGCCCCCGGGCACCCGGAACCGCCCTCCGGACGACCACCGCGTAACGCGTACCCGCGCGGGTCGTCACATCGCCATGCCCCACTCCGGCACGACGAGACCCACGGAGGGCTCACCCATGTCCGTACTCACCCATGTCGTCGGCCAACTCGCCGACCTGCTCCACCCGTTGTTCGGCCCGTCCGCGGTCGCCGCCGCGATCGTCCTGTTCACCGCGCTCGTACGGCTCCTCGTCCATCCGCTCTCCCGGGCGGCGGCGCGCGGACAGCGGGCGCAGGCACAACTCCAGCCGCGGGTCGCCGAGTTGCGGAAGCGGTACGCGCGGCAGCCGGAGAAACTCCGGTCGGCCGTCGCGGAGTTGTACGCCGACGCGAAGGTGTCACCGCTGTCCGGGCTGCTGCCGTCCCTGCTGCAACTCCCGGCCTTCTTCCTGCTGTACCGGCTCTTCTCCGGCGGGGGCGGCGGACTGCTGACCCACCGGCTGTTCGCCGCGCCGCTCGACGGACGCTGGGCCGACGCCCTCGCGGGGGACGGGGTGTTCGGGCCGGCCGGGCTCGTCTACCTCGGCCTGTTCCTCGTCGTCGGCGCGGTCGCCACCTTCACCTGCGTCCGGGCCCGGCGGACGGTCGCCGCCGCCGGCGGTACGGGCGGGGGCACGGCCGGGGGCGCGATCGGCCGGGTGCTGCCGTTCACGTCCTTCCTCACCCTCGTCACCGTGGCCGTGGTACCGCTCGCAGCCGCCCTGTACGTGGTCACCAGCACGGCCTGGAGCGCGGTCGAACGGGCCCTGCTGCACAGCTGAGCCACGCGGTGCCGGTCCAGTCCGTGAACCGGGTATTGCGGACTGGACCTTGAGATCGGAGGATCGACCAGTCATCCGATGGCTGCACCCATCGGCCGACGGCCCGCGCGATCGATGGAGATGGTGAAGATGAAGCTGCTGCGAGTCGGTACGGCGGGGGCGGAGCGGCCCGCGCTGCTCGACGCCGAAGGCGTGCTGCGGGACCTGTCCGGCCTCGTCCCGGACATCGACGGGCCGCTGCTCGCCGACAGCGCCGCGCTCGGCCGGATCCGGTCGGCGGCCGACGCCGGATCGCTGCCCGCGCTGGACGCGGACGGGCTGCGCGTCGGGCCGCCGCTGGCGCGGATCGGCAAGGTCGTGTGCATCGGGCTGAACTACCACGACCACGCCCGCGAGACCGGCGCCGAGCCGCCCGCCGAGCCGGTCATCTTCTTCAAAGCGGCGGACACGGTCGTCGGACCCCACGACACCGTGCTCGTCCCGCGCCGGTCGGTGAAGACCGACTGGGAGGTCGAACTCGCCGTCGTCATCGGCCGTACCGCCCGCTACCTGGACTCCCACGAGGAGGCGCTCGCGCATGTCGCGGGGTACGCGGTCGCGCACGACGTCTCCGAGCGGGAGTTCCAGATCGAGCGGGGCGGGACCTGGGACAAGGGCAAGAACTGCGAGACGTTCAACCCGCTGGGCCCGTGGCTGGTGACGTCCGACGAGGTGCCGGACCCGCAGGCGCTCTCGCTGAAGCTGTGGGTCAACGGCGAGCTGAAGCAGGACGGCACCACCGCCGAACAGATCTTCCCGGTCGCCGAAGTGGTGCGCTACGTCAGCCAGTTCATGACCCTGTACCCGGGCGATGTCATCAACACCGGTACGCCGGCGGGGGTGGCCCTGGGGCAGCCCGAGCCGAAGCCGTTCCTGCGGGCCGGTGACGTGGTGGAGCTGGAGATCGAGGGGCTCGGGCGGCAGCGCCAGGAGTTCAAGGACGCCTGACCCGCGCCCCTCGGGCACCCCCGCTCAGTCCAGCAGGGCGGCCAGCTCGCGCCAGGCCTGGCGAGGAAGGTCCTGGCGCGAGTCGCCGTCCACCACCTGGAGCGCCAGGTGGTCCGCGCCCGCCGCGAAGTACTCGTCGACGCGGGCGCGGATCGTCGCCTCCCCGCCCCACGCGAACACCGCGTCGATCAGGCGGTCGCTGCCGCCGTCCGTGAGGTCGTCCTCGGTGAAGCCGCCGCGGAGGAAGTTGTCGGTGTAGTTGGGGAGGGTGAGGTAGAGGGCGAGGGCCTCCCGGGCCAGCGCGCGGGCGCGGCTCGGGTCCGTCTCCAGGACCACCTTCAACTCCGGTGCCAGCAGCGGGGTTTCGCCCAGGATCTCGCGGGAGTACGCGGTGTGCTCCGGGGTGACCAGATAGGGGATCGTGCCGGCCGCGCGGTCGCGGGCCAGCTCGATCGACCTCGGGCCGAGCGAGGCGAGGAGCCGGCGTCCGGCGGGCACACCGGCCGTGTCGAGGGCGTCCAGATAGGAGACCATCGCCGAGTGCGGGCGGCGGTACTCGGCCGCGAACTTGGCGTGGGCCACCCCGAGGCCGAGCAGGAAGCGGTCCGGGTGGGTCCGCTCCAGTGCGGCGAAGTCCGCCGCGCTCTCGGCGGCCGGGTGCTGCCAGATGCTCTGGATGCTGGTCCCGAAGGCGATGCGCGAGGTCGCCTCGACGAGCGGGACGGCGTTGCGGACGGCGCTGCTGCCGCCCAACCAGACCGTGCCGTAGCCGAGTTGCTCCAGTTCGGCCGCCGTCTCGGCCAACTCGCCTCGCCGGGACGGATCTTCGGAGCGCAGCCCCACGCTCCAGATGCCGTACCGCCCGACCGTCTCCTTCAGGGCACTGCTCATGAATTCCGGTTCCCTCCGGTGTTGGACGTGTCGCACGTGCCAACCGGAGGGAACCGCCGGTTCATTCCGTCATTCGCCCAGGAACTGTTCCAGCGCCGCCACCACGAACCGGTGGTCCTGCAACTGGGGCAGGCCGCTCACCGTGACCGTGCCGACGACGCCCACGCCCTCGACCCTGATCGGGAACGAGCCGCCGTGCGCCGCGTACTCGTCGGGGTCGAGGCGGGAGGCGTCCTCGAAGGTCGTGCCCTTGGCGCGGAAGCGGGTGCCGACCAGGTAGGAGGCGGCGCCGAAGCGTTCGACGACCCGGCGCTTGCGGTCGATCCACGCGTCGTTGTCGGGGGTGGAGCCCGGCAGCGCCGCGTGGAAGAGCTGCTGGCCGGCCCGGCGGATGTCGACGGCGACCGGGGCCTCGCTCTCGCGGGCCAGCTCGACCAGGAGCGAGCCGAGCCGCCAGGCGTCGTCGTGGGTGAACTGCTGGAACACCAAACGGCGTTCCTGCGCTTCGAGTTCCTCCACCGTCGGGGTGATCTCGGGGGCGATCCGCTGGGTGATCGCGGGCTTGTGCTGGGTCACAGGGTCACCGTCACTCCGTCGCGGGCGCTGCGGCGCGCGGCTTCCAGTACGTCGAGGGCGGCAGCCGCCTCCAGGGCGGTCACCGGGTTGGGGGCGCCGTCCCGGAGGGCGGCGGCGACGGCCGCGTAGTACGCGGGGTAGTCGCCGGGGAGGGTGGGTTCGGGGCGGTCACCGCCGGTGAGCGGGGACTCCCCGGAGCCGACCCGGCCGTACAGGGACTCGGGTTCCTCGCCCCAGCTCTCCGCCGAGCCGGGGCGCCCGCCGTCCCGCAGGTCCGCCTCCTGGGGGTCGAGGCCGTACTTGACGTAGCCCGCCCTGGAGCCCAAAACCCGGAAGCGGGGCCCGAGTTGGGCGGTGGTCGCGGAGACGTAGAGGTGCGAGCGGACGCCGTTCGCGTGGGTCAGCGCGATGAAGGTGTCGTCGTCCGTCTCGGCGCCCGGACGGCGGATGTCCGACTCGGCGTACACGGTGGCCGCGGGCCCGAAGAGGGTCAGTGCCTGGTCGACCACATGGCTGCCGAGGTCGTAGAGGAGACCTCCGATCTCTGCCGGGTCGCCGGACTCGCGCCAGCCGCCCTTCGGCCGTGGGCGCCAGCGCTCGAAACGGGACTCGAAGCGCCACACCTCGCCCAACTCGCCCTCGGCCAGCAGCTTGCGCAGGGTCAGGAAGTCGTTGTCCCAGCGGCGGTTCTGGAAGACGGAGAGGAGCAGGCCGTGCTGCTCGGCGAGGGCGGCCAGCTCGCGGGCCTCGGCCGCCGTGCCGGCGATCGGCTTGTCCACGACGACGGGCAGGCCGGCCTTCAGGGCGGCCGTCGCGAGCGGGACGTGCGTCTTGTTCGGGGACGCGATGACGATCAGGTCCAACTCGGCGGCGCGGTCCAGGAGTTCGTCCGGTGACGCGGCGACGCGGACATCCGGGAACTCGGCGCGGGCCTGGTCCTGCCGCTCCGGGTTCGAGGTGACGACCGTGTCGAGGGCGAGGCCCTCGGTGGCGGCGATCAGCGGGGCGTGGAAGACGGAGCCCGCGAGGCCGTAGCCGACGAGGCCGACGCGGAGGGGTGGGCGAGTGGTGCGTCCAGTCATGCCCTCCACTTTCGCAACGCTGTTGCCAAAGTGCAAGTGGTGGGGAGAATGGGGGAGTGAACAGTGCGCGGAGCGGGAGCGGGGCCGGAGCTGCGGCCGGTGCGGGTGCGGGTGGGGGCGGGCTGGGCGCGAATCTGCTGGCCGTACGCAGTCACAACACCGCGCTGGTGCTCGACCTGCTGCGGACCGCCGGACCGGACGGGATCAGCCGCCTCGAACTCGCCGACCGCACCGGGCTCACCCCCCAGGCCGTCAGCAAGATCACGGCACGGCTGCGGGAGCCCGGACTGGTCGAGGAGGCCGGCCGCCGCGCCTCCACCGGCGGCAAACCGCGCACGGTGCTGCGCCTGGTCCCGGAGGCCGGCCACGCGGTCGGCGTGCACCTGGACCGGGACGAACTGCGGGTCGTCCTCGTCGATCTCACCGGGACGGTGGTCGCGGAGCGGGGCGCTCCGCTGGACCTGGGCGCGGGCGCCGGGGTGGTCGTGGAGGCGGTGGCCCGGGAGGTAGAGGGACTGGTGGCCGGGGAGGCGGGGGAGCCGGTGGCCCGGCAGGTAGAGGGGCTGGTGGCCCGGGAGGCGGAGGGGCCCGTGGGGGAGGTGGTCGGCCCTCTCGCGCGCTCCGGGCCCGCCCCCCACCCCTCCGTCGGCCGGCTGCTCGGTGTCGGCGTGGCCCTGCCCGGTCCCCTCGATCACCTCCACGGGGTGCTGCACCGCGTCACCGGGTTCCCCGAGTGGGACGGGTTCCCGCTGCGGGACGCGCTCGCGCGGCGGCTCGGGGTCCCGGTCGTGGTCGACAAGGACACGAACGCCGCCGCGCTCGGGCTGGCGGTCGGCGGGGAGGGCGGGGCCTTCGCCTATCTGCATCTCGGTACCGGACTCGGCGCCGGGCTGGTGATCGGCGGGGGTGTGCACCGGGGGGCGCGGACCGGGGCCGGGGAGTTCGGGCACCAGGTCCTCCAGCTGGACGGGCCGCCCTGCGACTGCGGCGACCGGGGCTGTATCGAGGCCCTGTGCCTGGCCGCCGTGGCACGCGGGGACATGGCCGAGGCGGCCCGGGTGCTGGGCGCGGGCGCCGCGAACCTCGTCGGGCTGCTGGACATCGACCTCGTGCTGCTGGGCGGCCGTACCGTCGCCGCCGACCCGGAACCCTTCGTCCGGGGAGTCGCCGCCGTCCTCGACGAGCGCGCCCGGCGCGAGGGGGCGGCCGAGGCCGCCGTACCGGTCCGGGTCGCTCCCGGCGGGGCGCGGGGGGTCGCGGAGGGGGCGGCGCAGCTGCTGCTCGGGCCGCTGTTCGGACGGGCGGACGGGTAGACAGGCGGCCCTGCGGGTGCGCGGTCCGGCCGGAGGAGGGCGGTTCCCCGGTGGCCGTCGCATTTCCGCCGAACAGGCGTCCCGTCGCGCCCGTTCGAGGCACCCCTCCGGCCGCGTCACCCGCCATCCGCCCCCGGCTCCGGCACGCTCATGTGCTTATGCGACTGCCCCTGAGACCACGTACCTCACCGCGCACCGCACCGCGACTGCGCACACCCCTGTCCCTCTGCCTCGCCGCAGCCGCCCCCCTGCTCGTCACCGTCCCACCGGCCCACGCGGCGGACACCACCCCCGGTTGTGCCGCCCCCGGCGCCCGTGCCTTCCCCCTCACCACCCGCATCCACGACGGCCCCGACACCTACGAGGCCGGCGGCGGCTACGGCACCTGGTATCTCGACCTCACCAACACCACCGCCCGCCCCTGCACCGCGATCCACCCGGTCGTCGTCCTCGTCGACCAACGGCGCGCCCTGAAGCCCGCCCAGCCCAGACTCGACTTCTACGACGGCACGACCGCGCGCCCGCACCCCGTCCGCTTCGCCACGACCGACGAGGCCGAACTCGTCGGCGCCTTCGACGACGGCTTCCCGGGCTTCACCGTCGACCCGGGCCAGACCCTCACCGTCAAGGTGCGCCTGGCGCTCGCCCCGGACGCCGGACCGAACGAGATCACCGCCAACGCGGCCGTCGTACAGCGCCATGCCGACGACGGCGACTGGGTCGGCCAGTCCAACGACTACCGCTTCGACGTCGAGGCGGGCCCGGGAGCCGGCCCGCCCACCCCTGCCGCGACGGCCCCCGCCGCCACGGCCCCGCCCGGCGAGGGCCTCTCGTTCACCGACGAACTCGCCCGCACCGGCATCGGCACCGCGCACCTCGTCCTGGCCGCCACCTCCGTCCTCCTGGTCACCGCCGGCGCCCTGCTGCTGGCCCGGAGGCGCCGATAGCGCGCGACCGGCCGCCGGGCCCGCGCTTCTGCGACGATCTGCGCGTGGACTACCCGAACGACCAGGCCCCCGGTGCCCCCGTCCGCTCCGGCATCCCGGAGCACGGCCGCATCCCCAAGTACTACGCGGTGAAGGCCGAGATCGCCGCGCTCCTCGACGAGTTGGGGGAGGGCGCGGCGATCCCCACCGAGCGCGACCTCACCGAGCGGTACGAGGTCGCGCGCGAGACCGTCCGGCAGGCGCTGCGCGACCTCCTGCTGGAGGGCAGGCTGCGCAGGCAGGGCCGGGGCACGGTCGTCGCGGGACCCAAACTGGAGCAGCCGCTCTCCCTGACCAGCTACACCGAGGGCGTACGACGGCAGGGGCGCACCCCGGGCCGCAGCCTGGTCGCGCTCGACCGCTTCCCGTGCCCCGCCGCGCTCGCCGCCGAGACCGGGCTGACCCGCGGCGAGCCCGTCTGGCACCTGGAGCGCCTGCTGCTCGCCGACGAGGAGCGGGTCGGCCTCGAAAGCACCTATGTCTCCGTCGCCCGACTCCCGCACCTGGACACGGACTTCGACCCCGGCACCTCCTTCTACGGCTATCTCGACGCGCGCGGCATCCGCTTCGGTGACGCCGACGAGCGCATCGAGACCGTGCTCGCCACCCCGCGCGAGGCCTTGCTCGTCGGTACCCCGCCCGCGCTGCCGATGCTGCTGATCCACCGGGTGTCGAGGGATGCCGAGGGGCTGCCGCTGGAACGGGTGCGGGGCCTGTACCGGGGTGACCGCTTCTCGTTCGTCACCAAGCTAACGAATCGATAACGGGTCTAGCCCAGACTTGCGGCCCTGGTTCACGCTCTGTACGTGAGAGTCACAGTCGTCGGAGGCGGTGTGGTCGGCACCATGCACGCCTGGCAAGCGGTGGAACGCGGCCACGAGGTCGTACAGATCGAGCGTGAGGCGGAGGCGCGCGGCGCGTCCCTGCGCAACTTCGGACAGATCTGGGTGAGCGGCCGGGCGGGCGGCGAGGAACTCGAAACCGCCCTGCGCGCAAGGGAGTTGTGGGAGGCGATCGGCCACCGGGTACCCGGGCTCGGCTTCCGGGCCAACGGCTCGCTGACCCCGGTGCGCGGCCCGCGCGAACTCGCCGTCGCCGAGGCCGCCGTGGCCCGCGAGGACGCCGCCGCCCGCGGGTACCGGCTCCTCACCCCCGCCGGGGCCCGCGCCCGCAACCCCGCGCTGCGCGGCGACTTCACGGCCGCCCTGTACTGCGAGCGCGACGCGGCCGTCGAACCCCGCACCGCCCAACTCGCCCTGCGCGCCGAGCTGTCGAGGTCCCCGCGCTACACCTTCCTGCCGGGCCGCGAGGTCCGCGAGGTCGTCGGCGAGCACGCGGTGCGCGACGACCACGGGGACGTGCACCCCGCCGACGCGGTGATCCTGTGCACCGGCGCCTGGCTCGGCGGCCTCGTCCGCGAACTCGCCGGACCCGAACTGCCCGTGCGCCGCGTCCGGTTGCAGATGATGCAGACCGACCCGCTCGGCGAACCCCTCCCCACCTCGGTCGCCGACGCCGACAGCTTCCGCTACTACCCCGCCTACCGGGGCCCCGCCCTGGACCGGCTCAACGACGCGCAGCCGCAGTCGCCGACCGCCGCCGCGCACGCCATGCAACTCCTCATGGTGCAGCGCGCCGACGGCGGCCTGACCATCGGCGACACCCACGCGTACGAGCACCCCTTCGCCTTCGACACCGTCGAGGACCCCTACGACCACCTCACCGAGGTCGTCGAGTCGCTGCTCGGCCGCCCGCTGCCCAGGATCCGCCGCCGCTGGGCCGGCGTGTACGCCCAGTGCACCGACCCCGGCCGGGTCGTCCACCGCCAACAGGTGCGCGACGGCGTGTGGTTGGTGACCGGTCCCGGCGGACGCGGCATGACCTGCTCCCCGGCGATCGCCGAGACCACCGCGAACGAACTGGACTGGTGAACCACCGATGAACCAGCTGGACCAGCACATCCGCCTCGTCGTCCTGGACATGGCCGGCACCACCGTCGCCGACGGCGGCCTCGTCGAGGAGGCGTTCATGGCCGCCGCCCGGCACCTGGGCGCGGACCCCGCCGCCATGCTCGACCACGTCCGCGCCACCATGGGCGAGTCCAAGATCTCCGTCTTCCGGCACCTGTTCGGCGAGGAGACGAAGGCCCAACAGGCCAACAGGGCCTTCGAGTCGGCCTACGCCGACCTCGTCGACGGCGGCCGGGTCGCCGCCCTCCCCGGTGCCCGCGAGACCATCGAGACCCTCAAGTCCCAAGGCCGCGCGGTGGTGTTGACGACCGGCTTCGCCCGCGCCACCCAGGACGCGATCCTGGCCGCCCTCGGCTGGCAGGACCTCGCGGACCTCACGCTGTGCCCCGCCGACGCCGGGGGCCGGGGACGCCCGTACCCGGACATGGTCCTCACCGCGTTCCTGCGGACGGGCGCCGCAGCCGCCGTAGGAGAGCTGGCCGTCGTCGGTGACACGTCCTACGACGTGCTCAGCGGGGTCCGGGCCGGGGCGGGCGTGGTCGCCGGTGTGCTCACGGGGGCGCACCGGCGGGACGCGCTGAGCGCGGCGGGCGCGACGCACGTCCTCGCCTCGGTCGCCGAACTGCCCGCACTGCTCACGCGGTGCGAGCCTCAGACCAGGTCCACGATGTCCGCGATGGAGTCCACGACCTTCGTCGGGCGGTAGGGGTAGCGGTCGAGGTCGGCCCGGGTGGTCAGACCGGTCAGCACCAGGAAGGTCGTCATCCCGGCCTCCAGGCCGGCCAGGACGTCGGTGTCCATCCGGTCGCCGATCATGGCGCTGGTCTCCGAGTGCGCGCCGATGGTGTTCAGCGCGCTGCGCATCATCAGCGGGTTCGGCTTGCCGACGAAGTACGGCTCCTTGCCGGTGGCCTTGGTGATCAGCGCGGCCACCGAACCGGTCGCGGGCAGGGCGCCCTCGGGGGAGGGGCCGGTGTTGTCGGGGTTGGTGGCGATGAACCGGGCCCCGTCGTTGATCAGCCGGATCGCCTTGGTCAGCGCCTCGAAGGAGTAGGTCCGGGTCTCGCCCAGGATCACGAAGTCGGGGTCCACGTCGGTCAGCACGTATCCGGCGTCGTGCAGCGCCGTCGTCAGTCCGGCCTCGCCGATGACGTAGGCGGTGCCGCCGGGGTGCTGGTTGTCCAGGAAGGCGGCGGTGGCCAGCGCCGAGGTCCAGATGTTCGCCACCGGCACTTCCAGCCCGATCCGGTTCAGCCGGGCGTGCAGGTCGCGCGCGGTGTAGATCGAGTTGTTGGTGAGGACCAGGAACGGACGCCCGGTCTCCCGCAGCTTCTTGATGAAGGCGTCCGCGCCCGGCACCGGGACGCCCTCGTGCATCAGCACGCCGTCCATGTCGGTGAGCCACGATTCGATGGGCTTGCGCTCTGTCATGGGCGGGCACTCCTGCTGCGGTACGCGGGCATGTGAGGTGACCATGCTATGCACACCCGCTGCCACCTCCCCCATACGGAGCAATCGGGCCCCGCCAGGGATGCGTGACCAGGTGGCGAGGAGGAGTCTCCAGATATCTGGAGGTTCACGATGGGCTCACTGAAAGTCACTCTCTGTGCGGGCGCGGCGGTCCTCGCGGCACTCACCCCGGCGGCCCACGCGGCGGACGGAGGCACGGTCTCGGTGACCCCCGCCTCCCCCGCCCCCGGCGCCGAGGTCGCGCTCAGGATCACCGGCTGCTCCGGTACGACGGGCTCGGCCGCGTCGGACGCGTTCGTCGCCGACGCGAAACTCGTCGGCACGGCCGGCACCCTCGCCGGCGAGACCCAGGTCCGCTCCGCGCTCGAACCGGGCGGCTACGACGTGCGGATCACCTGCGGCGGCATCACGGTCAAGGGTGCGATCAAGGTCGTGGCGAACGCGTCCGCATCCCCCTCCGCGCAGCCCCCGGCCTCGCCCGTCGCCCCCGTCCACGCGGGCGGCGGCGGCACCGCGCACCTCGCCGCCGCGGACGCCCGCGCGGCCGGTCCCGGTACCGCGCACGCGGTGGTCGGGCTGCTGCTGGCCGGTGTCGCCGCGACGGCCGTGGCGCTGCGCAGCGCCCGCCGGAGTCGCCGGCCGGCCGGGCCCGGGACGGGCTGACCGCTCGTGTTCGACCACGACCGGCCCGACGGGCCCGCGCGCTCCACCGGCACCGGACGGCTGCTGACCGGAGTGGCCTGGGCCGTGCTGCTGCTCGGCCTGTGGCTGTGGGGCCAGGACCTCACCGACATCCGGCAGGGCATATCCGCGCCGACCACCGGTGACGTGGCCGCGGTCGGCCGCCCCGCAGAGGCCGAACTCCCGCCCGCCGCCAAGCCCTTGGGCAACGCCCTGCCGCAGCGCATCGACATCCCCGACCTCGCCGTGCAGGCCCCGGTCGTGACCCGCGGTCTCGACGGGCGGGGCGCCATCGACCCACCGCCGTTCGACCAGGCCGGCGTGGTCGGCTGGTACGGCGGCGGGGTACGGCCGGGGGCCGCGGGAACCGCGCTGATGGTCGGGCACGTCGACACCGAGACCCGGCCCGCCGTCTTCTACAAGCTCAGCACCCTGCGCCCGGGCCGCGTCATCCGCGTCGTCCGCGACGACGGCAGGGTCGCCGACTTCACCGTCGACGACGTACGGGTGCTCTCCCGCGCCCACTTCGACGCCCAACAGGCCTACGGCACACGGCAGTCGGGCCGCGCCGAACTGCGTCTCATCACCTGCGGCGGCAGCTTCGACCGCGCCGACCGCAGCTACACGGCGAACGTGATCGTGTCCGCCTACCTCACCGGAACCGGAACCGGCACCGGACGCTGACCTACCCGGCCCGGCCGACGACCCGCTCCCCCCGAGGCCGCCGACCGGGCTGGTCCTCGACCGCGCGCGCCCGGGCTGCGGGAGTAACCCGGCGAACTGCGCGGGAGGCATGGGAAACACCATGGGGAAGGCGTGAACCGGCCGGGGGCTGGGGCCGTTCGAGTCGACTGTAGAACGAATGGGCGCCCGGGCCTAGAGGGCGAATGACGCCATGTCCCGGTGTGGTAGCTCCCTGTCATATGCACAGGTGGTCCCCGGTGCTACGGCGCCCTCAACTCGGCGTCGTCCACCCGCCGTTCGATCACCGAGCGGGCGACCCGGTCCAGCGGCAGCCGGCGCCGCCGCGCGTACCGGCGCAGCTCCCCGAACGCCTCGTCGGTACCCACCCGCCAGCGCTCCGCGAGCATCCCCTTGGCCTGCTCGATCCGCACCCGGCTCGACAGCGCCTCCTGCAACTGCCCCGCCAGGGAACGGTATTGGGCGTACGCGCGATGGTTGTGAAGACCCAGGCCCGCCGCGTCGGCCAGCGCCTGCGCCACCAGCAACTCCGAACCGCCGCCGTCCGAACGGCCGTCGGGCGGCGTCGCCACGAACACGTTGAGCGCGCCGAGCAGCGTGTCGCGCCGCCGCACCGGCACCGCGAACGTCGCCGCGATCCCGTGCCGCAGCGCCCGCTCGGTGAACTCCGGCCAGCGGGCGGCGGCATGGGCCACCCCGATCGACACCGGCGGCACCGCGCGCCCGGAGCCGTAGCTCTCCAGACAGGGCCCGCCGCCGCGCTGCGCCGCCAGCAACTCCAGCGCCACCGCCTCCCGATGACTGCTCCCGGCCAGCGACACGGCCTGCCCGCCGTCGATCAGCATCACCCCGGCCGCCCACGCGGACACCAACTCCACGCAGTGGTCGGACAGTCGGCGCAGATAGTCCACGGTGTCGAAGGACTCGGTCAATGTGTCGGCCGCCTCCACCAGCGCCGCGGCGAGCCTGCCCTCCCTGCCCGTCTGGTGCATGACGGCCACCTTCCCGCTCCGTTGGGCCGGGCGCCTACCCAGCGGAGCGGAGCTGTAACAACCGGCCGACAACATCCCGGACGTCCGCTGGGCGGCACGCCACGTATGTCACGATTGAGCCTTGGATCGGTACAGCCAAGGGGGAGTTGGATGTACGGCAGCCAGGGGACCCCGGTTCCCTTCGGCACACGGGCGTCGGCACTGGTCCTGGGGGCGGCACTGCTCCTGGCGGGATGCTCCTCGGGAGGCGGGGACGAGAAGCCCGACGCGGGAGCGACGATCACCCAGCAGCCCGGCGGCGCCGACCCGATCTGGGTCAACCCGGACACCAACGCGGCCCGCCAGCTCGCCGCCTACACCAAGGCCGGCCGGACCGCCGAGGCCGAACAGATCCGGAAGATCGCCGAACAGCCGACCGGCGAGTGGATCGGCCCGGAGAACCCGAAGGCGGAGGCCCAGGGCTTCACCGAGGCCGCCGACCGGGCCGGCCGCACCGCGCTCCTCGTCCTCTACAACATCCCGCACCGCGACTGCGGCCAGTACTCCCAGGGCGGCGCGGGCGACGGCGACTCCTACCGCGCCTGGATCGACGCGGTCGCCCAGGGCATCGCCGACCGCCCCGCCACGGTGATCCTCGAACCGGACGCCCTGCTCCACCTGGTGGACGGCTGCACCCCCGCCCAGTTCCAGGACGAGCGCTACGACCTCCTGAACCGCGCCATCACCACGCTCAAGGCCCTCAAGCACACGAAGGTCTATCTCGACGCGGGGAACGCCGGCTGGGGCCACCCCGACGAGATCTACCAGCCCCTGCGCCGCGCGGGCGTCGCCAAGGCCGACGGCTTCGCGGTGAACGTCTCCAACTTCTACTCCACCGAGGACTCCATCGCCTACGGCAAACAGCTCTCCGCCAGGTCCGGCGGCAAGCACTTCGTCATCGACACCAGCCGCAACGGCAACGGACCGTACACGGGCGGGGACGAGGACGAGAACTGGTGCAACCCGCCGGGCAGGTCCCTGGGAGAGACCCCGACCACGAGGACGGCGGACCCCTTGGTGGACGCCTACCTGTGGATCAAACGCCCGGGGGAGTCGGACGGCGAGTGCAAGGGCGGCCCGAAGGCGGGCCAGTGGTGGGCGAGTTACGCACTGGCCCTGGCCCGGTCGAGCAGGTGATCAGGGCACTTTCACCCACACCGCCTTGCTCGGTGTGCCCAGATCGTCGTCCACGAACAGCATGTACCACCCGGACGGCACCAGGTTCCGGTCCTTCGGGACCACCACCGTGACCTTGTTCCCGGCCGTCTTGAAGTCCAGCGCGACGGACCGCTGATCGACGTCCGTGACATGGGTCGACGCACTCGGCCGGATCAGCCGCGCCTTCTTGAGGGCGGAGGCGTGCCGCGAGGTGAACGTCCCCGACGCACCCCGCGCGATCGAGTCCGGCCCGCCGGAGAGCTCCGGCCGTGAGTCCCGGTACAGATACGGCGGCGTATAGATCTCGATCCGCTGCTCGAAGACCCCCGGCTTCGTGTTCGCCTTGTCCGCGTACAGCGAGTTGGACCCGAAGAACATCACCCGCCCGTCCGGCAGCAGAATCGACCCGGAGTGGTAGTTCCGCCCCACCAGCGGATCGGCGACCTTCTCGAAGGTGTTCGTGTCGGGGTGGTAGAGCCGCGCCTGGAGGATGTCGGAGTCACCGCGCCCCCGATAGTCCTCGGACCCGCCCGACACCAGCACGGTGTCGTCCGGCAGGATCGACGTCTGCGGATACCGCGTCCCCTTCTCCAGCGAAGGCCCGTCCACGAAACGGGGGTTGGCGTCCTTGAGATCGACCAGCCGGGTCCTGGCGGTCGACAGCTTCGACTCGCCGACACCCCCGCCCCCGATCACCATGTACTTCTCGTCCTGCGCCGGAGGCAACAGCACGGTCGCCGAGGTCTCCATCATGTTCGGGTCGCTGAGCCCGGGAATCCTCGTGAACCGGTTCGTGCCGACGTCCCAGACCCCGGGATCACGGCCCACGTCGTCCGGCCCGTACCCCGCGTTGGACCCGGAGTAGAACAGCTTCCCGTTCTCCATCAGGAACAGCGCCGGATACGTGGGGAACTGCCGCTTCGTCCTCGTGTACGTCCACTTCTTCGTCGCCGGATCGAAGATCTCGTTCTTCCCCGGCACCAACTGCCCGATGTCGTCGAGCCCGGAGACGCTGAGCACCTTCCCGTCGCTCAGTGTCGTCAGCGTCGGATACCAGCGCGCCTCGTTCATCGGATCGACCTTGATGTACTTCTCGGCGACCGGATCGAACTCGTAGGCGTTCTTGATCCCCTCGAAGTCCCGCTTGTCGAGCCCGAACTTGTTCCCGATGCCGTACGTGTTGCGCTCGTCGGCGCCGGTCAGCCCCTGGACGCGGTAGTTGTCCTGGGTGCCGGTCTCGTACTTCGTGCCCTCCTTGGGCGCCTCCACGACGACCCGGGCGTAACCGGGGTTGTTCCGCAGGAACCTGCCGGTGTTCTTGTCGAAGACCTTGGTCGCGCGCGGGATGAGCGCCGAGTCCGTGGACACGAACGACTTGCCGTTCGCCTTGCCGGTGAACCGTGTGCCCTGGGGCAGGGTCATCGGTTTGTCGGGGTTCTCGTTGTAGAGGATCATCACGCCCCCGGCCTTCTTCACATCCCCCTTCAGCTTCTCGTACTTCTTGGTGCCGCCCGCGATCAGCAGGTTGCCGTCGGCGAGTTGGGTGTGCCCGGTGCAGAACAGGTCGGCCGGGGTGGGCACCTTCTTGATGGTGCCCTTGACCGGGTCCCAGATCCGGGTGTCGAACCTCTTCGCGTCGAAGTTGTCCTGGTTGTTGCCCGACCCGGCGATGAGCAGCACCTTGCCGGTGCGCAGCAGCGCCGCGTGAATGGTGTCCTGCCGGTACTTCTTCGGGAACTCGATGATGTCCCAGTGCCCGTTCTCGGCCTTGTACTCGGGCTTGTCGATGACGTACTGGTGGTATCTCTCGGTGCCGAATCTGTACAGCCAGGGCCCGTTCATCCCGGCCAGGGCGATGACGACCACCGTGCTGATCGCAAGTCGACGGGCACGGCGCCGGCCGGCTTCCTTCATTCCTTGCGTCCCCCTGTCCCACCGAGCGCGATCCGCATGGTCTGCTCGCCGCTGCCCGCCGCCGCCCGACTGGGCCGCTGCTGCGGGACGGTGGGTGCGGGGACGACGGGAGGCCGCTTGCGCTCCTGGCGGACCATGTACCGCCAGGCGAGGATCGGCGACGCGGTGATCAGCAGGGCGAAGGCGGCCCAGGTGATCATCGCGGGGTGGGAGTGGCCGTTCTCGAACCCGGCCACCAGCGAGCCGCCGAAGACCAGGATGAAGAACCAGTGCACCCGGAAGGTCCCGAACGCCGTGTCGGGGCTGGCCGAGTCGCCCTTCGGCGTCACGACGAACCTGCTCTTCCTGCGCAGTACGGCGTCGAACAGCGAGCGCGCGTAGATCGGCGCCGACAGCGCGGACATCACCATGCCGGCGACCCCGCCCGACCCCTCCGGTTCGTGCGGGGAGACGTTGTGCCGCCGGTTCCAGACGTAGAGGCCGATCTGGAGCGCGGACGCGTTGCCGTAGAGCATCAGCCACACCGTCGGGTCGATGTTCACGCCCGAGGCGCCCAGGCCCAGGAACAGGGCGCAACTCAGCGCCGCCAGGATCCAGTTGAGCGCGGACATCGGGTAGAAGATGATCATCATGGTGTAGTTGAAGAGCTTGCCCGGAGGCATCGAGAAGAAGCCCTTCCAGTACTGCTTGAGGATCGTCTCGTACGTCCCCCGCGACCAGCGCAGCTGCTGGGTGAAGAAGTCCGTCCAGGCGCTGGGCCCCTCGCCCACCGCGAGCACGTCCGGCGTGTAGACCGACTTCCACTTCCGGCCGGTGGCCGGGTTCTTGGCCCGGTGCATCTCGAAGCCGGTGGCCATGTCCTCGGTGATCGAGTCGTACAGCCCGCCGATCTGCTGAAGTGCTTTGATCCGTACGGCGTTTGACGTGCCGACGAACATCGGCGAGCCGTAGCGGTTGCCGGCCCGCTGGATCAGGGCGTGGAAGAGGAACTGCTGCGACTCGGCGGCCTTGGTGACCGGGGTGTCGTAATTGCCGTACACCTGGGGGCCGATGACGAAGCCGACGTCCGGGTCGCGGAAGAAACCGAGCATCCGCTCCAGGTAGTTGGGCAGCGGGACGTGGTCGGTGTCGACGGAGGCGAAGTAGTCGTACGCGTCGCCGTGCGCCTCAAGCCAGGCGTTGTAGTTGCCGTGCTTGGTCTTCGCGCGGTGGGGGCCCTTGGGCCGGTTCCACCTCTCGACTCCCTTGCGGGTGAAGTGATGGACACCGAGCCGCCCGCACACCGCCTTGACCTCGGGGTCGTCGCCCTCGTCCAGCAGCCACACATGCAGCAGCCCCCGGTGGCGCAGCCGCACGGCCGCCTCCAAGGTCTTGGTGACCATCTCCAGGGGCTCCTTGCCGGGCACGAACGTCGTGATGAACGCGACTCTCGTGCCGGTCTCGGGCACCACCGGGACCGGGTCGCGGGCGACCAGCGTGGCGTGCGCGTTGGACAGCACGTTCATGCAGCGGAAGAACTCGATCAGACCGATCGCGACCAGCATCACGATGTCCAGCGCGGGCAGGAAGTCGTAGGCGGGATAGTCGCGTTGGGTCCAGTGCTCGGGCTGCATCAGCCAGCCCAGCAGGATCAGCGAGAGCAGCGGCGCGGCCCCCAGCATGAGCGCGGCGCGCACACGGTGCGTCTCCTGCGACAGCAGCGACCGGTACTGGACCGTGTAGGGCCGGTCCGGGGCGGGCTGGGTGAGGGGTCCCGCGAGGCGGCTGTAGTGCTCGTAGTCGTATCTCGGAAGTGTGTTCCGGATCCGGTGCAGGCCGGCGGTCCGGTGCCCCGGGACTCTGAGTTCGGTGGTTTGTGACGGGTCGAAGCCCTGTCGGGCGCCCGTCGGCGTCGACGTCATGAGTCATCCCCCCACACGCGAGAACGCGCGTGTCTGTTTGTCTCGGCCGCCCGCCGGAGAGTCCCCCTCGACCCACGACGGACGTGTCAGTGGTGGCCACAGTCACCACACAGTCCGCTCACAGAGACATGCGGCTGCGACCGTCCGGTTGCGCGATGCCCCCTCCGACATCTGTTCCAGCGCGGGGCCCCTCCTCCCCGCGAAACCGCGCAACCGGTCCCTTACCCCCTCAACTGCCGTGTATCGACAGCATCTTCAACAGGGTTCTACGCTGCTCCTCTTGATCGCAAGACACGAAACACGGTGTTTACCGGTCATACGCGTTCATTGGGGCGGGTGTGAGGATCATGCGGAGCCGTCGCCGACAGGCGGGTACGCACGTTGTCGAAGTGGTCCCTTATGGCCCGCTCGGCGCGTTCCGCGTTCCCGGACCGGACCGCGTCGAGGATCTCCCGGTGCTGGCGGCAGGTGACCTCGGGGTCCTGCGGGCCGGTGGCGAGATCGGTGTGGACGCGGTGGAAGGCGTCCCAGAAGGCCTCCAGGACCTCGCTCAGCAGCGCGTTGTCCAGTCCCCGGTAGAGGGTGGCGTGAAAGGCCCGGTCGGTGGCCGCGAGCCCGACGCCCTCGGTGGCCTCCCGCTCCATCCGCCGTACCAGCGCGTCCAGTTCGACGAGATCACGCTCGGGCAGCCGCCCCGCGAGCCGGGCCACGAGCCCCGACTCCACCGCCTCCCGCAGTTCGAGCAGTTGCAGCAGGCTGTCCTCGCCGCGGTAGTGCCCGACGACGGTACGGAACGCGAGGCCCTCGACCATCGGCGCGAGCGACATCGGGCCGACGTACGTCCCGAACCCGTGCCGGATCTCGACGATCCCCATCGCCTGCAAGGCCTTGAGCGCCTCGCGCACCGAGTTCCGGCTCGCGCCGAGGAACACCATCAGCTCGGGCTCGGTCGGCAACGGCGCCCCCGAGGGCAGCCGACGGTCGAGGATGAGCTTCTTGATCCGCTCCTGGAGGTCACGGGCTGCCATGGCGAGAGGGTATCCGGCCAAACGGGGGGAGAGCTGTGTTCCGCCCGGACGGATGTTCCACTCCACCCACGCGAAAGGCCCCCCGCAGTGCGGAGGGCCTCGCTGTCTGTGCGCCGCCAGGGACTCGAACCCCGGACCCGCTGATTAAGAGTCAGCTGCTCTAACCAACTGAGCTAGCGGCGCCTGCTGACCTGGGCAACTCTACCGGACGGTGACGGGTGCTCCTGACCACGCCCCCCGCCACCCGCTCACCCTTCCGGGAGGCGCTGTACATCATTCGGACCGTCAACATGCGAGTCCGGAAGACAGTTGAGAAACTGGCGCACGTGCACGAGCGCGGAAATATCCACCTGGAGTGTGAGGGGTATCGCATGGAGACTCCGGTATTCGAGGAATTCGATCCCGCGAGCGATTGTGATTGCCCAGGATGCGTTCACCGGCGGCGCGCCCAGGCGCATTCCCCGGCCGGCCGCGCCGGCGGACCCGTCACCGCCCAGCGGATCCTGGTCGTGGCCGCCGCCGCGTCCGCGAGCCTCGCCGCAGGGCACGCCGTACCGGCCCTCGCCGCCCCCCACACCCCGGCCGCGCCCGGCGTTCCCGCAGCTGACACGGGTGACGAGCCCGCCACCCCGCAGGGCGGCAAGGCCCCGCTGCACGGCCCGAGCGGGAGACCGGCGAAGCCGGCCGGTGTCCTCAGGGCGCCCGCGACCACCCGGGCGGAGATCATCAACCGGGCCAAGACCTGGATCGCGGCGCAGGTGCCGTACAGCATGAACGAATACTGGTCCGACGGTTACCGGCAGGACTGCTCGGGGTTCGTCTCGATGGCGTGGGGGCTGCCGGGGAACGAATGGACCGGCAGTCTCGACCAGTACGGGACGCGTATTTCCAAGGAGGAACTACAGCCCGGCGACATTCTGCTGTTCCACAATCCGGAGAATCCCGAGAAGGGTTCCCACGTCGTCATTTTCGGCGGCTGGACCGACTACACGCACACCTACTACATCGCCCTGGAGGAGACGCCCTCGCACGCCCGGCGCCAGTCCACGCCGTACGCGTACTGGAGCCACAGCGCCAACTACGTCCCCTACCGCTACAAGGGCCTGACGGACGGCACGGCGGAGGCGACCCCCAAGCCGACGGTGCCCGCGGTGCCCCCGGTGACACCGGCCGGCGCGGTCACGCCGAGGACGCCGTACCCGGGAGCGGCGTATTTCGGCCCCGGCGCCGACAACAAGTACGTCACCCAGCTCGGCACGATGCTCATCGCCCGGGGCGCCGGCTCCTACTACACCTCGGGCCCCGGCCCGGTCTGGTCGGACGCGGACCGGCTCGCCACCCAGGCCTTCCAGCGGGCCCAGGGCTGGACCGGCGCGGACGCGGACGGCCTGCCGGGACCGATGACCTGGGAGCTGCTGGTCACCGGCAAGGGCAAGAACATCGGCGGCACGGTCGTGGGCGCGGCCGGCCCGCCCGCCGCCACCGCCCCGCACGGTGTCCCCGCCTACCCCGGCCGGGGCATGTTCCGCCCGGGTGCGAACAACAAGTACGTCACCGAACTCGGGAAGCAGCTGGTCAAGAAGGGCTTCGGCAGGTACTACACGACCGGTCCGGGCCCGCGCTGGGGCGAGCCGGACCGGCGCAACGTCGAGGCCTTCCAGCGCGCCCAGGGCTGGCGCGGCAGTGCGGCGGACGGCTACCCGGGGCCGGAGACCTGGCGCCGCCTCTTCTCGTGAGCACGCCCATCACCCCGCAGCACGCTCATCACCCCGCTCATCACACCCCGCTCGTCCCCACCCGTTGTGACGCATCTGGCGCGGAGGCTGGAGGCAACCATGAGTACGACGACCACTTCACAGACGCCCGAGAACGAGGAACCCGCGGGGCCGCCCGAAGCGGCGCAGCCCCGGCCCGCGCGCCTCATCCAGAACGAGGCGACCACCGAGATCCCCGTCCACCTGCTGTTCCGCGACGACCCCGACCCGGTGTCGCTGCCGCTCAGGCCCGCCGTCGTGGGCCGCAGACAGGGCACCGGTGAACAGCCGCGCTTCCGCTGCCCGCTCCCGGCCAAGCCGCGCCCGGCGCCGGAGGTCGACCCCGCTCTGGTGGAACGCCCGGCCCGGGTGCTGCCCGGCTCGGCGGGCGTGCTCGCCGGTTCCTGCGGACTGGCCGGCTGCCTCGCCGCCTCGTGGTGGGCGGGCGTCCTGCCCCCGCTCGCGACCGAGGCGCTACGGCTGCCGATCCACGCCGGTGCCGGCCTCGGTCCCGCGCAGTGGGCCGCGTACGCCGGGGCCGGCGCGCTCGGGCTGTTCGGCTTCGGCGGGCTGGCCCGGGGCCGTACCGGAGGGGCCTGGGTGCTGGGCCTGTTCGGGCGGTACCGGGGGACCGTCCGGCGCACCGGACTGATGTGGGTCAACCCGCTGCTGCTGCGCCGCCGGGTCGACGTACGGCTGCGGCACTGGCGCAGCGAGCCGATGCCGGCCGCCGACGCGAACGGGGTCGCGCTGCGGGTCGCGGTGCTCGTGGTGTGGCGGGTGCGGGACACCGCGCGGGCCACGCTCGGGGTCGAGGACCACGAGACGTATCTGCGCGAGTGCGTGGAGGCGGCGCTGACCCGGGTGCCGGTGGAGCCCCCGGGCGGTGGCACGAAGGGCGCGGCCGAGCCGGCGGTCGACGCGCTGACCCGGCTGGTCGCGGCGGACGCGGCGCCGGTCGGCATCGAGGTGTTCTCGGTGCAGCCGCTGCGGGTCGAGTACGCCCCCGAGGTGGCCGCGGCGATGACCCGGCGCCGTATCGCGGCGCTGGACGCGCAGCAGCGGGCGACGATGCTCAGCTCGGTGGTCGACTCGGTCGAGGACACCGTGACCCGGCTGACCATGCGCGGGCTGGTGGAGCTGGACGACTACGAACGCAAGGCGCTGGTGAAGGACTTGACGGTGGCGTTCTGCTCGGGGCGGGGGGAAGCGGGCCCGTGACTGGTATGGACACAGTCAAGTAGTGGCAATAATCTGGGACTTGGTCTAGACCTGCACGGCTCACGGAACTCCCCACACGTTCTCCAGGAGCGGCAGCATGCGCAAAAAGACCAAGTGGTACGCGGGCGCGCTCGGGCTCACCACGGCCGGGGCCATCGTGCTCTCGTCCGGGGCCGCGAGCGGTCACGGCTACACCGACCTCCCCATCAGCAGGCAGAAGCTCTGCGCCAACGGCACGGTGACGAACTGCGGTGACATCCAGTACGAGCCGCAGAGCGTCGAGGGCCCCAAGGGCTTCCCGGCCGCCGGGCCCGCCGACGGCCAGATCTGCAACGGCGGCCTGAGCCGCTTCGCCCAGCTCAGCGCGCCGAAGACCCCGTCCGGCACCGCCTGGCCGACGACGAAGGTGACGGGTGGTCAGTCGTACACCTTCCGCTGGCAGTTCACGGCCATGCACGCCACCACGGACTTCAAGTACTACGTCACCAAGCCGGGTTGGAACCAGAACCACAACCTGGCCCGCTCGGACCTCAACACCACGCCGTTCCTCACCGTCCCCTACAACGGCCAGCGCCCGCCGGCCACCCTCTCGCACAGCGGCACCCTGCCGTCCGGCCTGACCGGCCACCACGTGATCGTCGCGGTGTGGACGATCGCGGACACCACCAACGCGTTCTACGCCTGCTCGGACGTCACGTTCTGAGCTTCGCTTGAGACAGTCCGGTGTTCCCCGGGGGTAGGTTCCCTCCACCAAGCGGTACTTGACCTCGGGGGCACCATGGAAGCGCTGTTCTACGCCGTACCTCTGCTCATGATCGCCGTCGCGGTGTGCGGCGCGGTCGCCGTGGCCCGCCGCTCGCGGCGGGTCACCAGTGCCTGGAACAGCGGGCTGACGGCCGAGGGCCGCTGTCTGCGGACGTACACCACGACCAGCGGCGGCGGCGACACCATGGTGTCGACGACACTGCACCACGTCTACGAGTTCACCACCCGCGAGGGCCGCACCGTCCGCTTCGAGGAGCCGAACGGGCCGGGCACGACCCTGGAAGGGGACATCGTCACCGTGCACTACACGGCGGACCACCCCGAACAGGCCACGGCCCACGTCCCCGCCCGCGGGAAACTCGCCGCGGCGACCGGCTGCGTCCTGGTGTTCCTCGGGGTCTTCATCGCCCTCTGCATCGGGTTCGTGTTCGCGGCCCACGAGTTGTTCACGCTGACCGGCGACTTCATGGGTCCGTAGGCTCCACATCTGACGGAACGTCAACTACCGTGCGCCTCCATGGAGTCCAGGAGGCGTACCGTCGCGGAACTCGTACAGGCGCGGTGGGAGGACCACCGCCCCGGGCTGTGGTGCGGGCACCAGGTGCTCACCCACCACGAGGTGGCGGCGGGCGCCGCGGCCAGGGCGGCGCTGCTGACCGACCTGCTCGCGCCCGGCGCCCCGCCCCACATCGGCGTACTGCTCGACAACACCCCGGAATATCCCCTGTGGTTGAGCGCGGCGGCCCTCGCGGGCGCGGCCGTCGCCGGCATCAACCCCACCCGCCGGGGCCCCGAACTGGCCCGCGACATCCTGCACACCGAATGCCGCCTCCTGATCACCGAGCGCACCCACCTCCCCCTGATCGAACACCTCCAACTCCCCGGCGTCCGCGTACTCGTGACGGACACTCAGGCCTACGGCGAGCTCCTCGCGCCGTACGCGGACGCGAAACCGGACGCCTTCTCCCGCGCCACCCCCGAGGACCGGGTCCTGCTCTACTTCACCTCCGGTTCCACCGGCGCCCCGAAGGCCGCGATCTGCACCCAGGGCCGACTGGCCGCCGCCGGAGCCTCGCTGGTCGACAGCTTCCGGGTCGGCCCGGACGACGTGCACTACATCTGCATGCCGATGTTCCACGGCAACGCGGTGATCGCCGACTGGGCACCGGCGCTGGCGGCCGGGGCGGGCGTGGCGCTGCGCCGCCGGTTCTCGGCCTCGCGGTTCCTGGACGACGTACGGGCCTACCGGGCCACGTACTTCACCTACGTCGGCCGTGCCGTGCAGTACGTCCTGGCCACCGAGGAACGCCCCGACGACCGGGACAACCCGCTGCGGACGGGCTTCGGGACGGAGGCCGGGGCGGTGGACGCGGCGGCCTTCGAGCGGCGGTTCGGGGTGCGGCTGGTGGAGGGGTACGGGTCCTCGGAGGGCGGGGCGGCGGTGCAGTGGTCGCCGGGGACACCGTCCGGGGCGGTCGGGCGGGCGGCGCCCGGACTCGCCGTACTCGATCCGGAGACCCGCGCGGAGTGCCCGCCCGCCGTCTTCGACTCGGCCGGGCGGCTGCTCAACGGGGAAGAGGCGATAGGGGAGTTGGTGAACCGGGGCGCCAACCCCTTCGAGGGCTACTGGCGCAACCCGCAGGCCGACGCGGAACGGCGCCGGGCGGGCTGGTACTGGACCGGCGACCTCTTCTACCGCGACACCGACGGCTACCTCTACTTCGCCGGCCGCACCGACGACCGCCTCCGCGTCGACAGCGAGAACCTGGCCGCCGCGATGATCGAGAACATCGTCGCCCGCTACGAGGGCGCCGACGCGGTCGCGGTGTACGCGGTGCCGGACCCGGTGACCGGCGACCAGGTCATGGCCACCGTCGCCGGCCGCTTCGACCCGCTAGCCTTCGCCGAATTCCTGCTCGCCCAGCCGGACCTGGGCACGAAGATGGCGCCGCGCTTCGTACGGGTGGTGGAGCGGATGCCGGTCACCGCGACCAACAAGATCCACCGGGCGGGGCTCAGGAAAGAGGGCATCCGATGCGCCGATCCGGTGTGGTGGCGGCCACCGGGGGAGGCGGCGTACCGACTGCTGACCCCGGAGGACGCCGATGGGCCCCTCGTCGGAACGAGGGGCCCATCCGCGTCATCGTGCGCCGCCAGGGACTCGAACCCCGGACCCGCTGATTAAGAGTCAGCTGCTCTAACCAACTGAGCTAGCGGCGCGTGACTCACGCCTTCCGCTGGATCTGAGTCTCGCGGAGGGCGACGAGAAAAATACTACCTGGTCCGGAGGGGTGCTCAGGACCAGTGCCGGGGGCGGTCGCTAGATGGCCAGGGAGAGCAGGACCGGGCCCGCCTCGCGGTTCAGGGTGTCGGCCGCGCGGCGCAGGCGGTGGGCGTGCTCGACCGGGAGGGACAGGGCCAGGCAGCCCACCGAGGAACCGGCCGTGATCGGGACGGCCGCGCAGACCGTGCCCACCGCGTACTCCTGGAGGTCGAGGTGGGGGACGGTCGGCGGCTGGGTCTCCAGGCGGGAGAGCAGCAGCTTGTCGCTGGTGATGGTGCGCGAGGTGAGGCGGGCCAGCTTGTGGCGGGAGAGGTGGTCGCGGCGGCCGTTGTGGTCGAGCTGGCCCAGCAGGCTCTTGCCGAGCGCGGTGGCGTGCGCGGAGAAGCGGAAGTCGACCCACTCGTTGACCGCCGGGGTGGTGGGCCCGGCCGCGTACTGGGTGATGGTGACCTCGCCGTCGACGTACCGGCTGACGTAGACCGCCGCGCCCAGGGAGTCGCGCAGCCGGTCCAGGGTCCGCTGGATCTGCTCGCGCACCGCCTGGTCGCGTCCGGCCGCGGAGCCGAGCCGGCCCAGGGCCTCGCCGGTGACGTAGGCGCCGTCGGTGAGCTGCTCGACGTAGCCCTCGCGGCGCAGGGTCCGCAGCAGTATGGTCAGGCGCTCGGCGTCGAGGCCGGTGCGGCGGGCCAGTTCGGTGTCGGTGACACCGGTGGTGTGTCCCGCGACGGTCTCCAGGATGCGCAGTGCGTCCTGTACCGAGTGGTAGGGAGCGGTCGGCTCGTGCATCAGCGCCACGGTGTTTCTCCCTGCGCTCGCTTTTTGGGCCGTGATACCGGACAGCGAATCCTCTCCACGATAGCTGTCAAACGGCCGATGTGGAGCGGCTGTTGGCGAGATTGTGGCCCTCCTCATGCCCTCCCAACTGGGGCGCGAACCTTTTGGCATATGCCAAAGGCATGCCACGTCGCGTGGACCTTGGGTGTTCGATCGTTCACTCGACGTAGTTGAACGGACGTCAAAGAATCGCGCCGAGGAATTCCCGGGTCCGCTGCTGCTCCGGATCGCCGAAGATCCGCTCCGGCGGGCCCGATTCGATGACCCTGCCCGCGTCGAACATCAGGACCTGGTCCGAGATGTCCCGGGCGAAATTCATCTCGTGGGTCACACAGAGCATGGTGATGTCGGTGGTGCGGGCGATGTCCCGCAGCACGTCGAGCACGCCCGCGACCAGCTCGGGGTCCAGCGCGGAGGTCACCTCGTCCAGCAGCAGCACCCGCGGGCGCATCGCCAGCGCCCGCGCGATGGCCACCCGCTGCTGCTGGCCGCCGGAGAGCCGGGTCGGGCGGGCGCCGGCCTTGTCGGCGAGGCCGACCAGGTCCAGCAGTTCCAGGGCGCGCGCCTCCGCCTCGTCCTTGTGCAGGCCCAGCACGGTGACCGGTGCCTCGGTGATGTTGCGCAGCACGGTCATGTTCGGGAACAGGTTGAACTGCTGGAACACCATCCCGATCTTCCTGCGGATCTCGCGGACCCGCTTCTCCGGCGCCGGGAAGAGCCGCTCCCCGTCGACGGTGATCGTCCCCTCGTCCGGCTTCGTCAGGGTCATCAGCAGCCGCAGGATCGTGGTCTTGCCCGACCCGGAGGGGCCGATCAGGGTGACGTGCTTGCCGGACTCGACGGAGAAGTCGAGGTCGTCGAGGACGGTGGTGGACCCGAAGCGCTTGGTGACGTGGTCGAGCCGGATCAGCTCGCTGCCGTCGACCGGCGGGTTGGCGTGCGCGTCGGGATCCTTCATCAGGGATGTGTCAGTGGACAAGGCGTCGCTCCAGGGCTCGGATCAGCAGGGAGGCGGGACAGGAGATGAGGACGAAGGCGACCCCGATCACCGTGACGGGCTCGGTGAACTGGAAGTGCTGCTGGGAGAAGAGCCGGGCCTGGCCCAGCAGTTCGAGCACGGTGATCACCATCAGGATCGGGGTGTCCTTGAGCATCGCGATCACGTAGTTGCCGAGCGCCGGGACCACCCGGCGGATCGCCTGCGGCAGGATCACGGCCGTCCAGGTCCGGCGCACCGGAAGGTTCAGCGCGGTCGCCGCCTCCCACTGGCCGACGGGCACCGCCTCGATGCCCGCGCGGTAGACCTGCATCGTGTACGTCGAGTAGTGCAGCCCGATCGCGAGGACACCGGTGGTCAGCGCGGAGAAGGCCAGGCCCCACTCCGGCAGCACATAGAACAGGAAGAAGAGCTGCACCAGCAGCGGGGTGTCCCGCACGAACTCGGTGACGGCCCCGACCGGCCAGCGCACCCACCGCGTCGGCGTCCGCATCAGCAGCGCCCACACCAGCCCGAGCCCGAACGAGATCAGCGAGCCGAGGACCAGCGCCCGGAGGCTGACGGCCAGACCGTCCCAGAAGTACGGCATGAAGTCGCGCACGGCGTTCCAGTCCCAGTTCACGCGACCCCACCCCCGACACCCGCGGTCCGCCCGCGCCCGGACCCGGTGCTCGCGGGCCCCTTGCCGATGCCGGCCTTCAGCTTCCGCTCCAGCCCGCGCATCAGCCGGGTGAGCGCGAAGGCGATCACGAAGTAGATCAGCAGGATGTACGTGTAGATCTCCGCGCTCTGTTGCAGGGCGAGCCGCACCAGGTTGGCGCTGAAGGTCAGATCGCCCATGCCCATGACCGACACCAGGGCGGTGCCCTTGAGGAGTTCGATCAGCAGGTTGCAGAAGGGCGGGACGGTCTCCGGCACCGCCTGCGGCAGCAGGATCAGCCGCATCCGCTGCCAGGGCGTGAAGCTCAGCGCGACACCGCCCTCCTGCTGCGCCGGGTCGACCGCGGCCAGCGCGCCGCGCACGATCTCCGAGCCGTAGGCGCCGTAGGTCAGGCCGAGTGCGAGGGTGCCCGCCCACAGCGGGACCAGCTGCCAGCCGAAGGCGACCGGCAGCACGAAGAACACCCAGAAGATCATGACGAGGGCGGAGGTGCCGCGGAACACCTCGGTGTAGAAACCGGCGAGGAAGCGGACGATCCACCGCCGGTGGGTGCGGGCGATGCCGACGACGAAGGACACGGCGGTCGCCAACAGCGCGCTGAGGACGAGGAGTTGGAGGGTGGTCCAGATCCCCTTGAGGACGAGTTCCCACAGACCTGAGGTCATCCGCCGCAGAGCTCCTTCGCGGTGAGGTCCGTCATCTCGGCCCTGGTGAACCCGAAGGGCCGCAGGATGCGGAGGAGTTCGCCGCTCTTCTTGAGCTTGCGCAGCTCGACGTTGAAGGCGTCCCGCAGCGCGGTCTCGGTCGGCCGGAACGCGAACGCGCCCCCGTCGACATGGGGTTTGCCGTCGACCAGCGGCGCGAAGGCTTCGGTCGCCTCCGTCTTCGCCGACTTCCGTACGACGGCGCGGACGGTGACCGCCGTACCGGCGAAGACGTCGACGCGCCCCGCCTCCACAGCGTTCAGCCCGGCGACCTGGTCCGGCACGATCAGGATGTCGCTCTGCTCGTATCCGGCGTCCACGGCGTACTGGATCTCCGCGTAGCCGGTCCCGGTCGCGAACCTGGCCTTCTTCTCCACGACGTCCCGGTAGTCGTGCAGCCCCTTCGGATTCCCCTTGCGGACGACGAAGGAGTCGAGCATCTGGTAGTCCGGGTCGGCGAAGACGACCTGCGCGCAGCGCTCCGGGTTCACGTACATCCCGGCGGCCACGACGTCGAACTGCTGCGAGTTCAGCCCCGGGATGAGCGAGCCGAACTCGGTGGGCACCGGCTGGACCCGGCCGACGCCGAGACGCTTGAAGATTGCTTTCGCCAACTCCGGTGCCTCACCGGTCAGTTGCCCGTTCCGGTCGATGTAGCCGAAGGGGATCTCGCCCGCTATCCCCAGCCGTACGACGCCCTGCGCCCGCAGCCGGTCGAGCAGATCGCCGCCACCGGCGGCCGACGCGGTGGCCACGCGGCTACAGCCGGCCGCGCCCAGCGCGCCGGCCGCCGCCACCCCGGCGAGCAGCGCCCGGCGGGTGTGACCCGGCGTGCGACCGGATGACTGTCTGTCGTTCCCATGTGGTGGAGCCATGGGCGCGCGGCTACCCGATCGCAAACGGGTTATGCGCCCCGGATTCCGAGCAGCGCGTGCGCCGCCCGCAGCACCAGGTCGTCCCGGTGCCGGGCCGCCACGAGCTGCATCCCGATCGGCAGCCCGTCCCCGTCGCTGCCCACGGGGACGGTGGCGGCGGGCTGCTGGGTCATGTTGAAGGGGTACGTGAACGGGGTCCAGCCCGTCCAACGGCGGTACCCGGAGCCCTTCGGGACCTCGACGCCCGCCTCGAACGCGGTGATCGGCAGGGTGGGCGTGACCAGCAGGTCGTAGTGCTCGTGGAACAGGCCCATACGGCGGCCGAGTTCCGCGCGGACGTCCACCGCCGCCAGCTGGTCCAGCGCGGAGAGGCCCGCTCCCGTCGCGCTGATCTCCCGCAGCCCGGGGTCGAGCAACTCCCGCTGCCGGGGCGTGAGTTTCTGGGTCACCCGGGCCGCCCCGGCGAACCACAGGGTGTGGAAGGCGTCCACCGGGTCGGTGAGGTCGGGATCGGTCTCCTCGACGTACGCGCCGAGGGCGGCCAGCCGCTCCACGCCCCGCCGTACCGCCGCCGCGACCGCCGGACGCACCGCGACCTGGCCGCCGAGGGAGGGCGAGTAGGCGATCCGCAGGCCCCGCACGCCGTGCGCGAGCGCCTCGCTGAAGGAGACCGGGGACCGGTCCAGGCCCGACCAGTCGCGCGGATCCGGGACCCCGATCACGCCCAGCAGCAGCGCCGCGTCCGCCGCGTCCCGGGTCATCGGGCCCACGTGCGAGAGCGTGCCGAACGCGCTCGCCGGGTACAGCGGCACCCTGCCGTACGTCGGCTTCAGCCCGAAGATCCCGCAGAAGGACGCGGGGATACGGACGCTGCCGCCGCCGTCCGTGCCCAGCGACAGCGGGCCCGCGCCGAGGGCGACCGCCGCTGCGCTGCCGCCGCTCGAACCGCCGGAGGTGCGGGAGGGGTCGTGCGGGTTGCGGGTGATGCCGGACAGCGGGGAGTCCGTGACGCCCTTCCAGCCGAACTCCGGGGTCGTGGTCCGGCCCAGGAACACCGCGCCGTGCTCGCGCAGCCGGGCCACCGAGGGCGCATCCTCGTCCCAACTGCCGTGCTCCTCAACGGTCCTGGAGCCGCGCAGGGTCGGGACACCGCGCTGCGGCAGGATGTCCTTCACGGTGACCGGCACCCCGTCCAGCAGCCCGGCCGGCTCGCCGCGCCGCCAGCGCTCCGCCGACTCCGCCGCCCGCGCCAGCGCGCCCGCCGCGTCCAGCCGTACGAACGCGTTCACGACGGGCTGGATCTCCGCCGCCCGGTCGAGGGCCGCGCGGGTCGCCTCCACGGGGCTGAACTCCCCTCTGCGGTAGCCGTCCAGGAGTTCCACGGCGGTCAGCTCGGTGAGTTCGGTCGTCATCCGGCCCTCCAGGCTTGGGAGTTCAGTGCCCAGGTACGTACCCACGCTTCTTGTCGACCACGTTCCGCAGCGGCTTTCCGGCCGCCCAGCGCTCGTACAACTCCACGAACTGCGCGCCGAGTTCGTCCCGCCAGCCGACCGTGTCGCCGCTCATGTGCGGGGACACGATCAGTCCCGGGACCTGCCACAACGGGCTGTCGGGGGTGAGGGGTTCGGTCTCGAAGACGTCCAGCGCGGCGCCCGCGATCCAGCGTTTGGTGAGCGCCTCCGCGAGCGCGTCCTGTACGACGAGCTGGCCCCGGCCCACGTTGACGAACCGCGCCGAGGGCTGCATGCAGCCGAACCGGCGGGCGTCGAACATGCCCCGCGTCTCGTCGGTCAGCGGGGCCGCCGAGACCACCCAGTCGGCGCGGGCCATCAGCCGGTCCAGTTCGCCGGGGCCGTGGATACCGGTGCGCGGGGTACGGCCGACCAGCGCCGTCGTCACACCGAGTGCCTTCAGCACCCGGACGATCGCCCGCCCGATCGGCCCGGAGCCGACCACGCAGGCCCGGGTCCCGGCCACCCGCTGCGCCTCGCGGTGCCGCCAGGTCCGCTCCCGCTGGAGGTCCAGCGTCCTTGGCAGGTCCTTGGCCATCGCGAGGACGAGGGCGGCGACGTACTCGGCGATCGGGTCGTCGAAGATGCCGCGCGCGTTGGTCACCACCGTGTCGCAGGCGGTGAGTTCGGGGCACATCAGGTGGTCCACGCCGGCGCTGGCCGTGTGCACCCAGCGCGGCCTGGGACCCTCGCCCGGCCAGGCGGCGCGCACCGCGTCCGAGGCGAAGTCCCACACCAACAGGACGTCGGCGAAGGGCAGTTGGTCCGCGAGCGTGGACGCGTCGGCGTGCCGCACGTGCACCCGGCCGGTGAGTCTGCCCAGGCGGGGGAGCGGATCGGCGTCCAGGACCAGAACGGTGGGCCGGGCAGCGGGAGTTGCGGTCATGCGGAGCCGTTTCTCGCGGAGGCCCACCGGGGCGCGGCCGTCTGACATGCGCGGATTGCCACGCTCGCACTCGAACCCACCTTCGTCAACACAGGCGTCGACACGGGTGCCGGTACGGAACGTGATCGGATCGTTTCCCTTGGTGAGTCCGGCGCCGGGGCTCGTCCGCCGGGCTGTTCGGGAATAAACCGGAGACAGCCTCCTGTTAGCCCGGTCAGACACCGCACAGCTCGCAACAGGAGGCACCCACCGTGGCGGCAGACGACGAGGTCCCGAGCGCGACCGACGAGATCCGGGGTACGACGCGGGGCACCGCCCCCGTCCCCCTGTCCGTACTGGACCTGGTGACCGTGGGCGCCGGCCGCACCGCCACGGACGCGCTGCGCACCAGCGTACGGATCGCCCGGCTCGCGGAGTCCCGCGGCTTCCACCGCTACTGGGTCGCCGAGCACCACTCGATGCCCGGCGTCGCCTCCTCCTCGCCCGCCGTGATCCTGGCCCACCTCGCCGCCCACACGGACCGCATCCGCCTCGGCTCCGGCGGTGTCATGCTGCCGAACCACGCGCCGCTCGTCATCGCGGAACAGTTCGGCACCCTGGAGGCGCTCGCCCCCAACCGCGTCGACCTCGGCCTCGGCCGCGCCCCCGGCACCGACGGCGCCACCGCGGCGGCCCTGCGCCGCACGGAGCGCCTCAACGAGGGCGCCGACGACTTCCCCGAGCAACTCGCCGAGCTGACCCGCTTCCTCGACGACGACTTCCCGAGCGGCCACCGCTACTCCCGTGTGCACGCGGTCCCCGGTCCGATCCAGTCCACCTCGCCCGGCGGTGTGCAGTCCCCGCACCGGCCCCCGATCTGGCTGCTCGGCTCCTCCGGCTTCAGCGCCCGCCTGGCCGGCCTGCTCGGCCTGCCGTTCGCCTTCGCCCACCACTTCTCCGCGCAGAACACCATCCCGGCCCTCGACCTCTACCGCGAGTCGTTCCGGCCGAGCGCGGTCCTCGACACGCCGTACGCCCTCATCGGTGTCTCCGCGCTCGCCACCGACGAGGAGAAGGAGGCCCGCCGCCAGGTGCTGGCCGCCGCCCTCAACATGGTCCGGCTGCGCACCGGCCGCCCGGGGCTGGTACCCACCCCGGAAGAGGCCGAGGCCTACGAATTCAGCCCCATGGAGCGGGAGTTCATCACCTCCTGGAACGCCAACGTCATCCACGGCACCGCCGACGAGGTCCGCGCCGGCCTCGACGACCTTCAGAAGCGCACGGGCGCCGACGAGTTGATGCTCACCTCGCACGCCCACAACGCCGACCTGCGGCTGCGCTCGTACGAACTGATCGCCGACGCCTATGAGTTGACGGCAGGTCAGGAAGCCTGATTGCAGGCCCTGGTGCCCAGCAGTTCGGAGATACGATCCGGCGCCACCGGACGGGAGTACAGCCACCCCTGTCCGGTGTCGCAGCCGATCCGGCGCAGCCGAGAGGCCTGGGCCGAGGTCTCCACGCACTCGGCGGTCACCGAAAGGCCCAGCCGGTGGGCGAGTTGGATCATCGCCTCGACCACGACCTCGTCGGCCGGGTTCGGCGCGACGGCACCCTCCTTGTCGCTCTCGTACTGGAAGCCCCGCACGAAGGACCCGTCCAGCTTCAGGACGGAGACGGGCAGCCGGCTCAGATACGCCAGGTTCGAGTAGCCGGTGCCGAAGTCGTCGATGGCGATGTGCACGCCCATGTCGCTGAGCGCCTGGAGCGTCTGGAGCGGCCGGCCCGCCGAGCCCATCACCGCGGACTCGGTCAGCTCCAACTGGAGGAGATGCGGGGCGAGTCCGGTCTCGGCCAGGACCTCCGCCACGTCCGCGACCAGGTCGGAGTCCCACACCTGGCGTACGGCCACGTTGACGCTCACGAAGATCGGCGGCTCGTCCGGGTGGTCGAGCTGCCAACGGCGGGCCTGGCGGCAGGCGGTGACCAGCACCCAGCGGCCGAGCTGCACGATCGAGCCGTCCTCCTCGGCCAGTCCGATGAACCGATTCGGCGTCAGCAGGCCGAACTGCGGGTGGCTCCAGCGCACCAACGCCTCGACCCCGCGCAGCCGTCCGTTCTCCATGCCCACCAACGGCTGGTACTCCAGGGTGAATTCACCCCGCTCGATGGCCGGGCGCAGGGTGGAGGCCAGCGCCTGACGGGTCATCCGGTGCGCGTTGCGCTCCGGATCGAACAGCGTCCAGCGGGACTTGCCGTCCGCCTTCGCCCAGTACAGCGTGGTGTCGGCGGCCTGCATCAGACCGGTGGCCGTCGTACCGGCCGCCTGCCGCTCGACCACCCCGATCGACGCCGACAGCGACAGCCGCTGCCCGGACAGGTCGAAGGGCGCCTGCAAGGCCTTGAGCACCGACTCGGCGAGATCGGCCAGTTGGTCGGTGCCGGTGGAGTCCTCGACGAGCAGCGCGAACTCGTCGCCGCCCAGCCGCGCCACCAGCGGGGCGGTGGCCCGGGCCTGCCCCGTCTCCTCCGCGCACCGCGTCAGCCGCTCCGCGACAGCGGCCAGCAGCCGGTCGCCGACGCGGTGGCCGAGGGTGTCGTTGACCGCCTTGAAGCCGTCCAGATCCAGATAGCACAGGCCGATCCGCCCGGTGCCGCCCTGCTCGTACGACTCCGCCTCCAGCGCGGCCGAGAGCCGTTCGAAGAACAGGGTGCGGTTGGGCAGCCGGGTCACCGGGTCGTGCATCTCCAAGTGCCGTAGCCGCGCCTGGAGTTCACGGCGGTCGCTGATGTCGGTGAGCGACAGCAGCACCCCGTGCTCCGCGTCCGGCAGCGGTGCCGCGGTCACCTGCACCCACAGGGAGTGCCCGTCGGGGTGCTTGACCCGGCGGGTGCGGCTCAGCTTGGCCTGCCGGCCGCGCAGCACCTCGCGATAGGCGTGCCAGGTGCGGGCGTCCGACCTCAGGTCCACCAGATCGGCCGCGACCAGCCCCGAAAGGGCCGCACCGCCCTTGCCGAGCAGCGCGCCGAAGGTGTCGTTGGCGCTCACCACCAGCCCGTCGCGGTTCACCACGGCCATGGCGAGGGGGGACGCGGAGAAGGCCGACCCGAGCGGGCCGTCCACTCGCGGACCGGCACCGGGCGACGCCTCGGCGCTACTCTCTGTTACGGCCGGCTGGACGAGGTCTGCCGCGGGCGCCGGCCCTTCGGACGTTCCGCTCACCGCTCGCTCCCGCAGTGCACTCGATCTTCGGATGGGTCTCGTCGGGATGGCCGACCGGGTGGGAGGCCGCCGTGCCGTGTCCGTGCAGGAAAGTGTGCCGATCATAGAGGTTGGCCCCCGGCCCTTCCAGCCACTGTCCAGTGTCCCGGAACAACGGCCCGTTCCGGCAGATCGATTCCGCCCGCACCTGGGCGGGTTCGCCAAATGGCCGACCACATGTGACGTTCCGTGAGTGTTTCCGGATGTCCGCCCGGGCGTGTCTCGGCCGTCCCCGGCGTCCCCCTCACTCATCTGGTGCAGATAAACGAGGCATACCCCAACAAACCATCACAGGCTGGGTGTCGGTGTCCCGCGAACCGCTCCCGGAGGTCCAACGTGCCGTGCCAGCTCCCCCTCAAGGGGCTCTCCCGTACGGCGCTCAAAGGGCTCGGCCAGTGGCGGACGCGCCCCCGGCTGCGCAGCACCGCGGCCGTCTTCACCACGATGTCCGCGCTCGCCGCGACCTCCATCATGTCCAGCCAGTCGGTCGCCGAGCCCTTCTCGTCCACCCCCTGCGCCCTCAAGCGCACCGACGCCCACCACTCCGAGGGCCTGGACACCTGGAACGCCGCCTACGTACGCCCCACCCGCCCGCTCGACGCGGTGATGATCTTCCTGTCCTTCCCCGACGCGACCCCGCGCACCACCCCCGCCGAACTGGCCGCCGACCACTTCCCGGCCACCACCCGCTTCTACGAGCGCGCCTCCTACGGCAGATTCACGCTCCGCCCGCACCCGCTGCGGAACTGGATCCGGATGCCGAAGCCGTCGACGTCGTACGCCATACAGCGCGACTGGAACCCGGTGCACCGCGCCGCCTACCTCCGCGACGCGCTCGCCGCCGCCGACCCCGAGGTCGACTTCGCGCGCTACGACGTCGTCTACTTCGTGGCCGACCCGGACGCGCCCGGAGTGGACTCGGACGCGACGAAGGTCGTCAACCTGGACACCCCGCTGCGGGCCGACGGCATGGACATCCGGCGGGTCGTCACCGTCTTCGAGAAGCACCCGCCGGACCGGCTCGTCCTCGCCCACGAGACCGGCCATGTCTTCGACCTGCCCGACCTCTACCACCGGCCGGTGGACGGCAAGGGCGACTGGGACACCTATGTCGGCGACTGGGATCTGATGGGCAGTCAGTTCGGCCTGGCCCCCGACCTGTTCGCCTGGCACAAGTGGAAGCTGGGCTGGCTGGACCCGCGTCAGGTGGTGTGCGTGCGCGGCGCGGGACCGACCAGTCTGACCCTCGAACCGCTGGCCGCCGAACCCCCGACGGCGGGCAACGCCGGATCGCCTGCGTTCGGCCTCGGCCTCGGCGTCAAACTGGCCGTGGTGCGCACCGGCGCGGACAGCGCGCTGGCCTTCGAGGCCCGCAGCCCCGTCGGCAACGACAGCACGGCCTGCAAACAAGGCGTCCTCATCTACCGGGTGCACGGCGGAGCCCCCTCCGGAAACGGCCCGATCGAGGTCGTCGACGCCCACCCCCGCACCGAGGCCTGCTGGGAGACCTCGGTCTACCCACCCCTCGCCGACGCCCCGGTCGCCCTGGGCGAGACGTTCACGGTGCCCGGCGACGGCGTACGGGTGGCGGTGGAGGGACGAACGGACTCGGGGGCGTGGCGGGTCACGATCACACCGGGGGACAGCCCCTGAGCGACGGATGCGTCGCCGAATACGCCGCCGGACACGTCAAAGGGCCCCTCGCTCTCGCGAGGGGCCCTTTGCAGGTGCGCCGCCAGGGACTCGAACCCCGGACCCGCTGATTAAGAGTCAGCTGCTCTAACCAACTGAGCTAGCGGCGCCTGCTGACGTCGTAGACCTTAGCACCCTGATCGGCGGGAGGAAAAATCGATATGCGCACCGTCGCGCGGGCGGCGCGCACGGCCGCCCAGAGCAGGATCTCCGCGCCCGGGAGCCAGGGCCGGCGGGTGTCCGGCGCGACCAGCCAGCGGGAGTCGAGCGGCGCCCGGCCGGCCGCGCCGACCGGCGCGGGGACGGTCACCGCGTCGCCCTTGCCGTGGCACAGCAGCGGCGGGACGGAGTCCGCGCGACCGCGCTCCGCGGAGTCCGGGCCCCACTCCTCCCAGCCCAGCAGTGAGGGCAGCCGCTGCGCCGTGCCGGGGGTGGCGAACAGGAGTATCCGGCCCCGGTAGGCCGCGACCGGTCCGGAGCCGGGGCCCTCGTCCCATAAGTGGTCGACCATGCGGCGGCCGAAGATCGCGGGAGCGTTCACCACGTCGAAGGCGGAGCCGCAGGGCAGGACGACCGGGGCGTCCGGCCGCTCCCGCCACAGGGCGAGCGTACTGCGCGGATACGTTCCTGCGGAGGCGAGCCAGGCGGCACCGTCCGGGGTCACGCCCGAGATGTCGAAGCGGTCGGCGAAGGGTTCGTCCTGTGTGCGGCTCATGGCGAACAGATCTACCGGCCGTGAGCGCCCGCTCTCCGAGAGTTGCCCGAAATGGGGACAGGAGGGGGCGGGAGGGAGTATCTTGCTCGTCGGGCATATGCCACAAGGGTGCCCGAAAAGCGCCGAAGAGGTCTCTACGGCCCTGAGGTCACACCGGGTCGACGGCCCCGCTGTCCCGCCCCTCCGTGCCGCGCAGCAGGTCCCGCCCGAACTCGACCATCTTCTTCGCGTAGTCCTCGGTCCACTCGGCCCGCTCGGCGATGTCCGCCGGCGTCAGCCGGTCGAACCGGCGCGGGTCGGCGAGCTGGGCCGCCGCGATGGCCTGGAACTCCACCGCGCGGTCCGTCGCGGCGCGGAACGCGTGCGTCAGCTCCGTCGCCCGCGCCAGCAGCGCGCGCGGGTCGTCCATCGACTCCAGGTCGAAGAAGTGCTCCGGATCCTCGGCCGCCTGCGCGGGCTCGAAGAGCAGGGGCGCGGGGCGTAGCCGCGATGGGTTGCGACGCGGCGTGTGCTCCGCCATGTCTTCTCCTCCTCGTACGTCACCGATGACCCGCCTCACGAGCCGGACCACCGTCCATTGTCCCCCGACCGCGCAAGAGGCCCGGGGCATACCTCCGGGGCACGGGATCCGCGCCTGTGAGGGGCTTCCCAGCCGTCGGGGTCCCCACACCACCCGGCGCTCCGCAGTGGCCCCGTGGTCGGTTCAAGGCCTCCAGCGCACCCGGTGTTCCACGAGATGCGCCGGCACCGCGTGGTTGGCCTCCCAGCCGTCCGGGGCTGTAATCATCGGCCGCCTCCGGCGGCGTGCCGGACTCCGTCCGGCGGGTGGGGTGCGGCAGCCGAGGGCGGCCGAGTGGGTGCCGGAGGCGTCGGTCACGGTCTCCAGCGCACCCGGTGTTCCGCCAGGTGTGCCAGTACCGCGTGGTTGGCCTCCCAGCCGTCCGGGAACTTCACCGTCACTCCCAGTTGGACCGGCTCCGTGGACGGATGGTCGTCGAGCAGTTCGTCGACCCCGGCCCGGCAGATCACGATGCAGGCGTGGCGGTGCCGGGAGGCAAGGACGCAGAGGCGGCCCGTCTCCAGGTGGAAGGCGGTGGCGTCGGGGCGGCCGGAGAGGGGGTGGAGGACGACCGTGACGTCGAACTCCCGTCCCTGGAGCCGGTTCGCCGTGTCCACCGTCACGTCCGTGACGCCCAGTTCCGCCAGCGCGGCGCGGATCGCCGCCGCCTGGTCCCGGTGCGCGGTGCCGACCGCGATCCGGTCGGCGGTCAGGGGAGTGGGGTCCGGTGAGCGCTCCGACGTGGCCGCGCCGCCCCGGTCCAGCAGCCGTCGTACGACCGTCGCCACCGCCCGTACCGCCTCCGGGTCGGTGCGGGGGGTGTGGCGGGCGGGGAGTTCCAGCAGGCCCCAGCCCGACTCCGCCGCCTCGTCGATCACCCGGTCCGGGCCCGAACCGTCCGACGGGACACCGAAGCCGAGCCGGCGGTCGCCGTGGTCCGTGCCGCTGCGGAAACGGGTGTAGGGGTAGAACGCGTTCGAGACCAGGGGGGCCGCCGAGGCGGGGAGCCGCCAGGACACCGGGAGGCGGTGCTGCGGCAGTTCGGGGTTGTGCGCGAGGAGAGTCGTCACGGCGGAGGCCGAGGGGTCGTACGACAGGCCCGCCCACTGCTCCGCGCCGACGATCGCGAACGGGTCCAACTGCCCCGGGTCGCCCACGAACAGCGCCCGCTCGAACAGCCCGGCCACGGCCAGCAGCGAGTCCGAGCGCATCTGGTACGCCTCGTCGACGATCGCGTGCCGCCACGGCTCGTCCACCTTGACGTGCGCCCACTTGGCCGCCGTCGAGATGACGACCGGCAGCCCGGCCAGCTCACCCGCCTTCGCCGACTTCCGTACGTTGGGCAACTCGTCCAGCGCCTTGTCGTACGGGTCCGCGTCACTGCTGTGCAGGCGGCCCACGGGCAGCTCGCCGTTCTTCTCGGCGAGCCGCACGACGAGGTCGTCGACCTGCGCGTTGGTCTGCGCGACCACCATCAACGGGCGCCCCGCGTCGGCCAGTTCGAGCGCCGCGCGGACCACGAGCGTGGACTTGCCGGCACCGGGCGGGGAGTCCACGACCACTCCCCGCGCGGTCCCGTGCAGGGTGTCGCGCAGGATCGCGTCGGTGGCCCGGCCGGCCTCGGCCCCGGGGTCGAAACCCGTGTCCGGGGTCACAGGACGTCCTCCTCGGTCACCGCGTCCGCCTGCTCCGGTACGGCGCTCTCCTCGCCGGGCGGGCCGCCGTGCGTCCACGGTGTGTCCTCCTGGTCGGGCAGTTTCGCCCCGCCCCGCTGCTCGTGCTCGAAGAGCGTGAAGCAGATCCGGTCGCCCTTCTCCGGCACGGAACCGACGTCCGGCTCCTTGCCCCGCCCCATCTTGTCGAGGACCCGGAGCACGACGAGAGCGCCGTCCTCCTCAAGGCCCACGAACTCCGCCGACTGCGGCTTCCCGGCCAGCGACCGGAACACCTTCACCCGCTCCCCGAGATGCGGCCGGTCGTCCGTGCGCACGGTCACCAGCGGGCGCGGACGGGGACTCCTGCCCTCGCTGTACGCCAGGACGACATCCGTGACCTCGCCCGCGAACGCCTCCCCGGCGAGCCGCCGCCCGGCCATCACCAGCGGGTCGTCCAGCGCCTCCTGGGCGTCCAGGCGGGCCTGTTCGCGCTCCCGCGTGGCGAGCTTGCTGGCCGCGGTCACCGCGTCGTCGCGGCGCGGCTGCGGGGGTTCACCGGCGGTGATCCGGTCGCGGTGCCCGGTGAACGACCAGCGGTCGCGCGTCCACCGGTCGACGGTGTGCGAGCCCTCCGGCAGCGCCCGCAGCAGGTCGAGCCCGTGCCACACCGCGTCCCAGGTGGGCCGGGTGCGGCTCTCGACGAGCGCCCTGATCTCCCGCTCGGCGGCGGTGAGTTCACCGAGCCGGTCGTCGGCCTCCATGCCGTCCTCGGCGGCGGCGAGGGCGGTACGGGCCCGGTCGTAGCGCTCGATGGCGGGGGCGAGCAGCTTGTTGTCGAACGCCGGGTCCGTGGCCGGACCGGCCGGCGGACACACCAACTGGCCCTGGGCGTCCCGCCGTAGCTCCGCCTCGAAGGCGGCCTCGGCGCCGGAGACGCCGGCCGGTGGGTCGATCCAGGCGAGCAGCGCGCCCAGGTGCTGGTCCTCCAGGCTGGACTGACCGGTGGCCCAGTGCCGGCCGAGCACCTCGGTGAGCGCGAGCAGCAGCGCGGAGCCGGGCACCCTGGCCCGCTCCCCGTAGTGCGTCAGCCAGCGTCCGAGCAGCGGCACGCGCGGGGGCGCGGGATGCGGGGTCTGCGGGTCCTGCTCGGCCGTACGGCGAAAGCGCATCGAACGCCCGAGCAGCCGGACCAGCTCGATGCCGGGGCGGCTCGGCACGATCAACTGCGGTGCGTCCGCGCACAGTTCGACCTCGACCTTGACCCGCTTGCCGGTCTCCGGATCGGTGTCGTTGCGCTCGGCCGCCTCCACGTCGTCGGCGAACGACTCGATGTACGGCAGCACCACGTCCGCGAGTTCGGCCAGGAACGCGAACCTGAGGTCGCGGTCGCGCGGTTGCGCCACGACGAGGAGGCGCGGCGCGTCCCGGTCCGTGCCGACGAGCGCGCCGAGGGGCGCGCCGGCCTCACCGGCGGTGGTGAGCGTCACCAGGACCAGGGGGCGCTCGGAGAGGTGCCGGTGGCGGACGGTCGCGGCCGGCTGGGCGCGGCCGGAACCGACGGCCTCCAGGCGGGCGAGGGTGGAGATCAGTGACATGGGGCGTCCTCCCGGGCGGGCGCCGCCACGCCCGCCAGCGCCTCGGCGCGCAACTCGGCCGCCCTGCGCAGCGCGGCCACCGCCGGGTCGTGCGGGTCGCCCGCCTCCCCGTGGGCCGCCGCCAGGACCTCGTCGATCGTGGTCAGGTCGCCCAGCTCGGCGCGCAGGGAGCGGCCCAGCGCGGTGACCGCCCCGGACGCGCGGGAGCGGTCGCGGCAGTGGAAGGCCAGCTCGCAGGCGGCCAGGCACTCGGGGGCGTAGGTCGCCGGGACCGACTCGACGGCGGCCGTCAGCTCGGCGGCCGGGCGGTCGGGGGCGAAGCAGGTTCCCTCGGGGAGGGTGTCGGCGATGTCCTCGATGCGGGTGAGCCGGGCCAGTTGACGGCCGGTGACCGCGCGCTGCCTGCGGACGTCGACGGCGGACGCGGTGGGCAGGTTCGAGAAGTCCTTCGGGCAGACGAGCAGCACGCGCGTGTGCACCCGGGGAACGGGAGCGAGCCGGGCGGCGACCTCCTCCAGGGCCAGCACGTACACCGCCGACTGGCGGGCCGCCGCGCCGACCTTCGCCGGGTCCGCCGAACCGTCCAGCATCGGGAAGGACTTGATCTCCACGACCGTCCAGGCGCCGTCCGGGTGCACGACCACCGCGTCGGGCTCCAGGAAGGCCGGGGAGCCCGCCACGTCCAGGGCGAGCATCGGGTGGTCCAGCAGCGTCCAGGCGGCTGCCTCGGTCGCCTCGCGCAGCGCCAGCGCCGTACGCGCGGCGCGTCCCTCGGGGCCGACGGCCGTCAGCTCGGGCACCCGCGCGCGGGTCGGCGGCTCGGCGCCGGGGTCCAGCTTCTCGTGCACCAGCCGCAGCAGTTCCGCGCCGCCGTCCGCCTTCACCCGGGCCTCGAACGCGTTGCCCCGCATGAAGGCGAACTGGGACTGCCCGAAGGCGGACGGTGAGCCGAGCGCGTCGGCCAGCACCGCCTTGTTCACCCCCGCGCCGTCCAGGATCGCCCGCCGCTCGCAGCCCGGGTTCGCGGCCAGGGCCGCCAGGGCGCGCGCGTCCAGTGCCTTGGCCGGGACGTCCGGGCCGCGCAGCTCAGCGAGCCGGTGCCGGAGCGCCGTCCCCCGCGTCCGTGGGGGAGGCACCCGGCTCGGCTCCGGTACCGGGCTGCGACTCGCGCTGCCGTGGAATTCGCTCACCCGGGGAAGTCTGGCATCCACCACTGACAATTGAGGCTTCTGTGCCCACAGAGGCGCCCACAGGGGTGCCGCCGGAGGCGCCGGCGGAGGCGCCGGCGGAGCGGGCCGCGACGAGGGAGCCGCGTCCCACGAACCGTGCCCTGATCCGGTCCGCGCCCTTCATCACGCGCGGCGCCAGCAGGAACCCGAGGCCCATCACGAACACGCCCGCGACCGCGTCGAGGAGATAGTGGTTCGCGGTGCCCATGACCACGATCGCGGTCAGCAGCGGATAGGCGACACCGACGACCTTGGTCAGCCGCGTGCCGCCGTAGCGCCACAGCATCACACCGCACCACAGTGCCCAGCCGCAGTGCAGGCTCGGCATCGCCGCGTACTGGTTGGTCATCCCGCCCAGACCGCGCGGGGCGCTCGCGTCGCCGCCCCACCAGCCGTACGAGCTGTACTTGGCCATCGTGTCGACGAAGCCGTAGTCCGGGGAGAGGAGCCGGGGCGGGCAGGTCGGGAGCAGGGTGAAGCCGATCAGGCCGATGAACGTGGACGTCATCAGCCAGGTGCGGGCCGCGCGGTAGACCTGTGCACGTGACCGGAACAGCCAGATCAGGATCGCGGGCGTGACCAGATAGTGCAGCGACGCGTACCAGAAGTCGGCCGGTATGCCGAGCCAGGCCTCGCGGGTGAAGAGCCGGTTGAGCGGGTGCTCGGCGTTGATGTGCAGGAACTTCTCGATCCGCAGGATCGCCAGCCCGTGGTCCACCGCGCTCGCGGTGTCGCCCCTGGCCAGCAGGCGGCCCGCCGAGTAGGAGGCGTACACCAGGAGGATCAGCGGCAGCTCGGTCCACCAGCGCAGCCGGCTTCGCCGGTCCGCCTCGATGCCTGGTGTCTCGGTCTGCGGCATCCGATCGCCCTCCCCCTTCTGTCCTGGTGCGGTGCCCGGTGCTCCGGCTCGCCGGTCTTGGTCGGGACACTTTACGGCGTGTGCGCGCGCCCCGTTTCGGGCGCCCTGGACCTCAAAGACGCAGAGATCGCCCCCCGGGTTGCCCTTCCCGGGGGTGAGCGATGATGGAGGTGACCCGGCTCTCGTCCATCCCGGAAAGGTCCCCCATGGCACCGCGCATCCTGCTGGCCCGCCACGGACAGACGGCGTGGTCGCTGTCCGGGAAGCACACCGGCAGGACCGACGTCCCGCTCCTCGAAGAGGGCAGGCGCGGCGCCAAGGTGCTCGGCGAGCGACTGCACCGCCCGCCGCTGGACGGCCTCCCCGGGGCCGAGGTGCGCACCAGCCCGCTGGCACGCGCGCGGGAGACCTGCGAACTCGCCGGCTTCGGCGACCGCGCCACCGAGTGGGACACCCTCATGGAGTGGGACTACGGCGCCTACGAGGGCCTCACCCCGCAGGAGATAGCTGCGCTGCGGCCGGGCTGGCTGATCTGGCGCGACGGCGTCCCCGAAGGGGAGACCCTCGCCGAGGTGACCGCCCGCGCGGACGAGGTCGTCGCCTGGGCACGGGCCGAGGACCGTGACGTCCTGGTGTTCGCGCACGGCCACATCCTGCGCTCGATCGGCGCCCGCTGGCTCGGCCTCCCGCTCGACTTCGCGGCCCGCGTCCGCCTCAACCCGACGTCCCTGTCGGTACTCGGCTGGGCCTACGGCGAACCGGCGATCGAGAGCTGGAACGACCTGGGCCACCTGGTCGCGTAGGCACGGACGCGCCCGGCCCGCGGCGGATCGGCCTACGCGGCCGTACGGGGCAGACCCGAATGCCGCTCCAGGAACGTCGACACCCCCGAGGCCCGCCGATGGGGCAACAGCACCCGCGCGGTGCCCGCCAGCATCGTCTGGATGCGCGACGACTGCACCAGGTCCAGCAGGTCGAGGACCCGCATCCCGGCCGTCGCCGCCTCGTCGGGTCGCCCCCCGCGCGCGAGATCGTCGGCCAGCTCGGCCGTGTACAGCGCGATGTTGCGCGTGAAGTGCGGATCCTGGAGCTGGGCGGCGCGCCGGGCGTGGCGGGCGGCCCGCGGCCAGTCGCCCAGTGTCGACCAGCACTGCGCCTCAAGCCCCTCCAATTCGGCCTCTCCGTAGAAGCTCATCCACTCGGGGTCGGCGTCCGAGCGGCCCCGCTCGTAGAGGGCCTGCGCGCGGGCCAGTGCCTGTTCGCAGCCGGTGCGGTCGGCCAGCCCCGCCCAGCCGCCCGCCTCGCGCAGCGCGAGCAGCGACATCAGCCGGGCGGAGCCCAGCGGGCGCCCGACGCGCTGCGCGGCCTGCGCGGCGCGTACCGCCTCGCGCGGGCGTCCGGCGTCCCGCGCGAGGAACGCCGTATTGCAGAAGGCGTGTGCCTCAAGGCCCGCGTCGCCGGTCATGCGGGCGGTGGCGAGGGCTTCCGCGTAGTGCGAGCGGGCGTCGTCGAAGCGGCCGGAGTCATGGGCCAGCCAGCCGACCGAGATGGCGAGTTCACCGGCCCCGGAGTGCAGCCGTTCGGCGACCGACTGCCGGGTGGTGCCCGCGTCGAGCAGGGCGTAGGCGGCGCGCAGCGGGGCCGCCGCGCGCCGGTAGAGGCCGTCGGCGCCGTGCCGGTCGTCGAGCAGCCGGATTCTGCGGACGGCCTCTTCCAGGGCGCCCGCCTCACTCGTACCGGGGCGGCGGACGGAACGTTCCGCTGCCACGGCGTCCAGGGTGAGCCCCAGCGGGCCCAGGGTGCCGGCGGCCACCGTGACGGTGCCGCCCCTCATGAATGCGCGACGCAGCACGTCGCTCTCCTCGTGGTTCTCGTGGTTCTCGTGCGTGTCGTACGGATCCTGCGTGTCATACGGCTCGTACGCCCCCTGCGTCTCATCCGTCCCACCCGTCTCGCCCGGGGCTCGGCCCGGGCTCGTGAGGTGTGCGGGGGGCGTGTCCTCGGCGGTGCGCGCCCCGCGTCCGCGTACGGACGAGCGGGGCGCGAAGCCGAGATCGGCGAGCGTGCGGCCGGGGAACATGTGCAGGAACACCCGTTCGTACGCGTAGTTGGGGCAACGGATCTCACCGGCCTCGACGCGGCCGACGTAGCGCGCGTCGCAGCTGACCCGCTCGCCGATCTCGCGCGCGGACCGGCGTACGGCCGCGGCGAACTCCGCCGGTGAGCGCTGTCCGCGCAGCCGCCGGAAGGCGAGATTGGGTCTCGGTGGTTGGGGGAACTGGGGCGTGGGCACCGTTGACGACGCCATGGCCGGGTCCTCTCGTGCGAACCGTCGAACCATGCCGGATTCAGGGTGACTTGTGTGAGTGACACCCTGTTTCCAGCGGGCAAGAACGTACCTGCTGTGCACGACCCGCCACGCAGGGTTTGGCTACAAACCGGATATCTCATCCGGGATCTGCCATGAACTGCCATCCTTTGCGGCTGACTTGTGCCGTAGCCGTTGACGCTTCGACGCGTTGAACTCCTTGGACCCGGGAGCCACCCGACTCCCGACCCGCTCGTCCAAGGAGGGGTTCCGTGGTGGAGACCCGGATGGAGACCAGTCAGAGCGTCGATCCTCGAATGCCGAGCGCGGAGTGCAGTGCGCCACCGTTCGCGGACTCCGCCTGCGATCTGGTGACCGTGCCGACGCGGCAGGGGCTGGAGGCCGTCGACATCCTGCGGCGCGGCCCCGGCGACGGGGTCGGCCCCGTCCTGCACGACGACGGCGGCGACACCCTCGGCTTCCTGGTCCCGCCGGGCACGGCGGCGGCCTGGGACGTCCCGGGCAGCACCTGCACGGAGACCAACGGCCGCGGACTGCGGCTGGCCCCCGACCCCGAACCGCCGGTCGAGGGCTCCGACTGGCTGCTGCCCCCCGGCGACGCCGACCTCGCGACCGACCCGGCGGTTCTGCGGGCCGCGCTGGACGAGGCGGCCCGCCTGATCGAGGCGGCGGACGGCTGCCGCTGAGCGGCGCGTGCCGAGGCCGGACGCGCCGGACCGCCCGCGCCCGCCGATAATGGGCCAATGGGAAAGTCCAGGAACACCCGGCGAGGTGCCGCCGGCTCCGCCGAAGCCGTCGTCGAGGCGGTCGACGGCGGGCTCGCCGAGCTGATACCCGACCGGGACCGCGCGCGGGCCTGGACCCTGTTGATCGACGGGGCGCCGCAGTCCTACGTCGACCTCGACGACCCGGCGTACCTCTCCTTCGAGTACCAGCGCCGCCTCGGCCATGTCATCGACCTCGCCGCACCGGCGGGCAGGCCGATCCAGGCGGTCCACCTCGGCGGTGGCGCCCTCACCCTCGCCCGGTACGTCGCCGCCACCCGCCCCCGGTCCACCCAGCAGGTCGTCGAGTTCGACGCGGCCCTGGTCCAACTGGTCCGCCGCGAGCTGCCGTTGGACCCGAACGCGCGGATCAGGGTGCGCTCCGCCGACGCCCGCGCGGGACTCGCGAAACTGCCCGAGGGCTGGGCGGACCTCGTCGTCGCGGACGTCTTCAGCGGTGCCAGGACACCCGCCCACCTCACCTCCGCCGAGTTCCTCGACGAGGTGCGCCGGGTGCTCCGGCCGGGCGGGATCTACGCCGCCAACCTCGCGGACGGACCCCCGCTCGCGCATCTGCGCGGCCAGATCGCCACCGTGGCCGCCCGGTTCACGGAACGCGCGCTGATCGCCGACCCGACCGTGCTGCGCGGCAAACGGTTCGGCAACGCGGTCCTCGTCGCCTGCGACCACCCGCTGCCGATCGCCGAACTCACCCGGCGCGCCGCCTCCGACCCGCACCCCGGCCGGCTCCAACACGGCCGCGAACTCACCGACTTCGCGGGCGGCGCCGTCCCGGTGACGGACGCGGCGGCGGTCGCCTCACCGGCCCCGCCCCCCTCGGTGTTCCGCTAGCCGGCGGTCCAAGTCACCCGAAGAACCTCAGTAGTTCCCCACATCCACCCGCGGCGCCCCGTCGTGCCACGTGCAGATCACCGACACCTTGCCCGTGCCCTTGGTGAACTCGACCCGCAGCCACGAGTCCGTCTTCCACACCTGCATCGACCAGCCCGTGCCCGGGGTGGCGGACACGAGCGACACATAGGCCGGATCGAAGTCGAGTTCGAGCACCACCCGCCCGCCGTCCGTGTCGTAGCTCTTGACCTGTCCGGAGCCGGTGGAGGAGGCGGAGACGGAGGGGGACGGGCTCGTGGCCGGTGTCTTCCCGGGAGCCGGACCCGTGCCGCGGGTGGGTGTCGGGGTGCTCGACGGGGTCGGGGCCGACTCGGCCCGCACCGTCGGCCCGGCGGGCGGCGTCGCCGCCTGCGCGGTCGCGCCGGCCGCCGTGATCGGCAGGGCGCGCGGCGGGTCGTAGGCCGTGCCCGTCATGACCGTGTGGACGCCCCACCAGGACAGCGTGACCGCCGCGCCGGTGGCGAGCGACCAGGCCAGCAGGTGCGTGAATCCGTTGACGAGTCCTCTGGGCATCGCGGCCATACTGCCTCACCCGCCCCACAGGTGTCCCACCGATGGCCATTGCTTTGTCCACAGGGGGGAGTTGTCCACAGGCCCGGAAACGGGTCGCCCGCATGGCGTACGGTGCGGCGCATGGCAAGTGTGCTCGTGGTCGAGGACGACCAGTTCGTACGCTCGGCCCTCATCCGGCATCTGACCGACGCCGCACACACGGTGCGCAGTGTCGGTACGGCCCTTGAGGCGCTGCGCGAGGTCGCCCATTTCCGTTTCGACGTGGTCGTCCTCGACCTCGGACTGCCCGATCTGGACGGGTCCGAGGCGCTGAAGATGCTGCGCGGGATCACCGACGTCCCGGTCATCATCGCCACCGCGCGGGACGACGAGTCGGAGATCGTCCGCCTGTTGAACGCGGGCGCGGACGACTACCTCACCAAGCCCTTCTCCGTCGACCACCTCTCCGCCCGCATGTCCGCCGTCCTACGACGCTCCCGCGCCACCACCGGCGAGGCGCCCCCGTCCTCGGTCCTGCGCGTCGGCGGCCTGACCGTCGACCCGCTGCGCCGCCAGGCCGACCTGGACGGCGTCCGACTCGACCTCACCCGCCGCGAGTTCGACCTGCTCGCCTTCCTCGCCGGCCGCCCCGGCGTGGTGGTCGCGCGCAAGGAACTCCTCGCGGAGGTGTGGCAGCAGTCCTACGGCGACGACCAGACCATCGACGTCCATCTGTCCTGGCTGCGCCGGAAGTTGGGGGAGACGGCGGCCCGGCCGCGCTATCTGCACACCCTGCGGGGGGTCGGCGTGAAGCTGGAGCCACCGGGAGCGGAGCCGCTGCGATGAGGTGGGCACTGGTGCGGGTCTGTCTGGCCATCGCGGCGATGGTCGTCGTCGCCTTCGCGGTGCCGCTCGGCCTGGTCATCAAGGAGATGGCCCGCGACCGCGCCTTCTCGAACGCCGAGCGGGAGGCCGCCGCCGTCGCCCCCGCGCTGTCCATCACCACCGACCGGGACCAGCTGGAGAAGGTCGTCGCCTCGGCGGGCGCGAATTCCGGCACCGACTCCGGGATGGCCGTGCACATACCGGCGGGCGAGGGGAAGACCGCCCTCGACCTCGGGCGGCAGCGTGCCGCCGACAAGGACATCGCGACCGTACGGAAGCTGGGCCGCGCCTCCACCACCGAGGTGCCCGGCGGCTCCGTCCTGCTCCAGCCGGTCGCGCTCAGCTCGGGCGAGATATCCGTCGTCGAGGTGTACGTCCCGGAGTCGGAGGTCAGCAACGGCGTGGGCACGGCCTGGGCGGTGCTCGCCGGGGTCGGCATCGCGCTCATCGTCGGCTCCGTCGCGGTCGCCGACCGGCTGGGCGTACGGATGGTGCAGCCCGCGCAGCGCCTGGTCGAGGGCGCGCACGAACTGGGGGAGGGGAAGCTGGGCGCGCGGGTGCCCGAAGAGGGGCCGACCGAACTGCGGCTGGCAGCGGTCGCGTTCAACTCCATGGCCGACCAGGTCGTACAACTGCTGGCGAACGAGCGGGAGTTGGCGGCGGATCTGTCGCACCGGCTGCGCACCCCGCTGACCGTGCTGCGGCTCAACGCGGCCTCGCTCGGGGACGGTCCGGCCGCCGAGCAGACGCGGACCGCCGTCGCACAGCTGGAGCGGGAGGTCGACACCATCATCCGGACCGCCCGCGAGGCCAAGCCGCAGACCGTGGCGGCCGGGCCCGGCGCCGGGTGCGACGCGGCCGAGGTGGTGCGCGAGCGGATGCGGTTCTGGTCCGCGCTCGCCGAGGACGAGGGCCGCAAGGTGCGGGTGGCCGGGGTGGAGCGGCCGGTGCGGATACCCGTGGCCCGCGCCGACCTGGTGGCCGCCCTGGACGCCCTGCTGGGCAACGTGTTCCGGCACACCCCCGAGGGCACGGCCTTCGCGGTCGACGTGCACAACAGCGAGGACGCGGTGATCGTGCTCGTCTCGGACGCGGGCTCCGGCATCCGCGACCCCGAGGCGGCGATGGCCCGCGGGCGCGGCTCCGGCAGCGACGGGTCGACCGGGCTCGGTCTGGACATCGTGCGCAGGCTCGCCGAGTCGACGGGCGGGGACGTCCGGATCGGCAGCTCGATGCTCGGCGGCACCGAGGTGCGGATCTGGATCCAGCTCGACGGGCGGGAGCCGGAGCGCAGGGGGCATCGGGGGGCCGTACGACGGCGTCGGCGCGGGGGACCGGTCTCGACCTTTAACCGTTCCCGATCCCTTCCTTAAGCGCGCCCTAAGATCGCCGACCCCTGCCCGGATCAGGCGCTTTGCCTGATTCCGGATCGCTAGCGTGCTGCCGCACCCACCCCTCCAGGCGCACAGCGAAAGCAGGCACGCGATGAGCACCCACCGGCGCAGGATCAGCAACAGGAACAAGGTGATCGGCGGAGCGGTCGCCGCGGCGGTGGCGGGCGGCGGCGCGTTCATGCTGACCGGCATCGCCCAGGCGGCGAGCGTCGGCGCCGCCTACACCAGGACCAGCGTGTGGTCGACCGGGTACACCGCGCAGTACGTCGTCACCAACACGACCGGTGCCAGGAAGGCGGACTGGACGCTCAGCTTCGACCTGCCCGCCGGTTCGAAGCTGAGCTCGCTGTGGGACGCCGAGTCGAGCGTGAGCGGACAGCACGTCACCGTGAAGCCGCCGAGATGGGACACGGACGGGCTCGCGGCCGGCGAGTCGGTCACGGTCGGCTTCGTGGTCAACGGCACGGGCCAGCCCACGAGTTGTCTGATCGACAACGCCAAGTGCTCGACGGACGGCACCGCGACCCCCGAGCCGACCGGCCGCCCCACGGGCACGCCCACCCCGACCCCCACGCCCACCGCGACCGCCGAGCCCACCCCCACGGCCACCGTGCGGCCGACGCCCACGCCCACGCCGACCCCGACCGCCTCCTCGTCCGGGGGCACGGGCAGCACGGCCGCCGGCGGCTTCGCCCCGTACGTCGACACCTCCCTCTACCCGGCGTTCGACCTCCTCGGGAACCTCGCCGCGACCGGAGTGAAGAACTACAACCTCGCCTTCGTCACCGACGGCGGCGGCTGCACCCCGAAGTGGGGCGGGGTGACGGACCTGGCGAGCGACGCCGTGGCCGCCCAGATCGGCGCGCTGCGGGCCAAGGGCGGCGACGTACGGGTCTCCTTCGGCGGCGCGGCCGGTTCCGAGCTGGCGACGACCTGCGGTTCGGCGGGCGCGCTGGCGAGCGCCTACGGCAAGGTCGTGGACGCGTACGGCCTCACCAAGGTCGACTTCGACATCGAGGGCGCCGCGCTCCCCGACACGGCGGCGAACACGATCCGCGCCCAGGCGATAGCCAGGCTCCAGCAGCAGCACCCGGGTCTGGACGTCTCCTTCACCCTCCCGGTGATGCCCGAGGGGCTCACCCAGGACGGTGTGAACCTGCTTTCCGACGCCCGGTCCAACGGTGTGCGAATCGGCACGGTGAACATCATGGCGATGGATTACGGACCGGCCTACAGCGGCGATATGGGAACGTACTCAGAGCAAGCGGCTACAGCCACTCAGGCCCAAGTCAAGAGTGTTCTCGGGCTCTCTGAAAGTGCCTCTTGGAAAGCGGTTTCCGTAACGCCGATGATCGGTGTCAATGATGTGTCGTCGGAGGTTTTCAAGGTCGACGACGCGACCCGGCTCGTCGCTTTCGCCGAGGCGAAAGGGCTCGGCGGTATCTCGATGTGGTCCGCGGCCCGCGACAAGCAGTGCCCCGGCGGAACCAAGCCCACCGCGGACGCGACGTGCAGTTCGATCGCGCAGGCCCCGTCCGCGTTCTCCAAGGCCTTCTCCGCCTTGCGTTAGCCGCCCCGTGTGCCCCGGGAGCCCCTCGCGGTTCCCGGGGCCCCAGGTGTCCCACGAGGGGCGTATGGCCACTCGGCTGTACGCCCGCTTCTCTTGCCGGCGCGTGTCGATTACGTTTCGACAAATGAAGGCGGCGGGTGTTGACGCATGACCAGACATGGGACTGTTATTACGCCACCGTGTTTGGTCGCGTTGGTTTCTGGTCGGTTACGACGACCTGGGGCGTGGCGCATTCCGGCCGAACCCTGTCCGTCAGGAGCCGTTCATGCCCGACTTCTCCCTCCCCGCCGCGAGCCGCCGTTCCGTCCTGCGCGGCATAGGTGGCGCAGCAGTGCTCGGCGCCGGTATTCCGCTGCTGAGCGCGTGCGGCAGCAGTGGCAGTTCGTCCGACTCGAAGACCGTCACGCTCGGGTCCAACGCGTCCGACGCCGTGCCGAAGAAGGCGTTCGCGAGCGTCTACGCGGACTTCAAGAAGACCTCCGGCATTACCGTCAAGGTCAACACGAAGGACCACAACACCTTCCAGGAGCAGATCAACTCCTACCTCCAGGGCACCCCGGACGACGTGTTCAACTGGTTCGCCGGGTACCGGATGCAGTTCTTCGCGGCCAAGAAGCTCGCCACCCCGATCGACGACGTGTGGGCGAAGATCGGCGACAACTTCCCCGACGCCATGAAGAAGCTCAGCAAGGGTGAGGACGGCAAGTACTACTTCGTCCCGCTGACGACGTACCCGTGGGCGATCTTCTACCGCAAGAGCGTCTTCGCGGCGAAGGGCTACACCGTCCCCACCACCTGGGACCAACTCGTCGCGCTCTGCAAGCAGATGAAGAAGGACGGCCTGGTCCCGATCGCCTTCGGCGACAAGGACCAGTGGCCGGCGATGGGCACCTTCGACCAGATCAACTTCCGCCTCAACGGCTACGACTTCCACAAGGCGCTGATGGCGGGCACCGAGTCGTGGACCGACCCCAAGGTCAAGGCCGTCTTCGACCACTGGTCCGAGCTGCTGCCGTACCACCAGGAGGGCTTCATGGGCCGCACCTGGCAGGACGCGGCCCAGGGCATCGTGTCGAAGAAGTCCGGCATGTACCTGCTGGGCTCCTTCGTGGCGCAGCAGTTCACCAACAAGGCCGACCTCGACGACCTCGACTTCTTCCCCTTCCCGGAGGTCAACTCCGCGTACGGGCAGGACACCGTGGAGGCGCCCACCGACGGCTTCATGGTCAGCAAGGCCCCCAAGAACCACGACGGCGTCGTGAAGCTCATGGAGTACCTGGGCACCCCCGCGGCCGAGGAGCTGTACCTCAAGACCGACCCGAGCGTCGTCGCCGCCTCCAGCAAGGCGTCCACCGCCGCGTACTCCACGCTCCAGAAGAAGGCGTTCGACATGATCGGCGCCGCCAAGAGCCTCACCCAGTTCATGGACCGTGACTCGCGCCCGGACTTCACCTCGACGGTGATGCAGCCCGGACTCCAGAAGTTCCTCCAGAACCCCAAGGGCGTCGACAGTCTGCTGTCCTCGATCGAGCGCCAGAAGAAGACGATCTTCGCCTCCTCATGATCTCCGACACGACCACGACGAGCCCGGAGGCGGACGCCGTTCCGCCTCCGGGCCCCGCGCCTGCCGACAAGCGGGTCCCGCAGGGCGCCAAGCGCCTGCTGACCCGCCGTGACCGCATCACGCTCGCCTTCATGGCGGGCGTTCCGACGGTCCTGCACGTGGCCCTGGTCTGGGTCACCGCCCTCGCCTCGATCGCCCTGGCCTTCACCAGCTGGGACGGCATCGGCTTCGACTCGATCAAGTGGGTCGGGCTGGACAACTTCCGCCAGTTGTTCACCGACAACCCGCAGTTCTGGCCCGCCCTTGAGCACAACGTCATCTGGTTCGTCGTGCTCATCCTGCTGCCGACGCCCTTCGGCCTGTTCCTGGCCGTCCAGCTGGACAAGAAGATCCGCTTCAGCCGGGTCTACCAGACCGCGTTCTTCCTGCCCGTCGTCATGTCGCTGGCGGTCACCGGCTTCGTCTGGCAGCTGATCTACAACCCCGACACCGGCCTCATCAACAGCCTCATCGGGGCCAACAAGCCCGGCCACTACATCGACTGGATCGGCGACCCCAAACTCAACCTGTGGGCCGTCCTGATCGCCGCCTCCTGGCGGCACGCCGGCTACATGATGATCCTCTACCTGGCCGGCCTCAAGGGCGTCGACCCGTCCCTGCGGGAGGCCTCCGCGCTGGACGGCGCCAACGAGTGGCAGACGTTCAAGAACGTCATCTTCCCCACCCTGCGCCCCACCAACACGGTCGTCCTGGTCGTCACGATCATCGAGTCGCTGCGCGCCTTCGACCTGGTCTTCGTCTTCAACAAGGGCGCCCAGGGCACCGAGTTGCTGTCGATCCTGATCACCAACAACATCATCGGCGAGTCCAGCCGGATCGGGTACGGCTCCGCGATAGCCGTCGTCCTGCTGGTCATCTCCCTCGCGGTCATCATCCCGTACCTGATCGCGACCTTCCGGAAGGAGCGGCGCGCATGACCACCCCCACCGCCGCGCTCGGCGCGAAGCAGCGCACCCCGCTCCGCCCCGCCCGGGTCCTGCTCCACACGTTCCTCGTCGTCACCTCGCTGGCCTGGCTCGCCCCCCTCCTGTGGGCGGTCTACGCGGCGCTGCGCCCGTACGCGGAGACCAGCAACAAGGGTTACGTCTCCTGGCCGGACACGCTGAACCTCGACAACTTCAAGAACGCGTTCGAGCAGTCCGACATGACGCACTACTTCGTCAACACCCTGATCATCGCGGTCCCGGCCGTGCTGCTCACGCTGCTGCTGGCGTCGATGGTCGCGTTCTACGTCAGCCGGTTCGACTTCCGCTTCAACATCGCCCTGCTGCTGGTGTTCACGGCCGGCAACCTGCTGCCGCAGCAGGTCATCATCACCCCGCTGTACCGCCTCTACCTGCTGATCGACCTGCCCGGCATCACGATGAGCGGCAAGCTCTACGACTCCGCGCTCGGCCTGGTCCTCATCCATGTGGCGTTCCAGTCCGGGTTCTGCGCCTTCGTGCTCAGCAACTACATGCGGATGCTGCCCAACGAGCTGACCGAGGCGGCCCTCGTGGACGGCGCGTCCGTGTGGCGCCAGTACTGGCAGATCGTGCTCCCGCTGTGCAAGCCGGCGATGGCGGCCCTGGCCACCCTGCTCTCCATCTGGATCTACAACGACTTCTTCTGGGCGATCGTGCTGATCTCCACCGGCGAGAACATGCCGATCACCTCCGCCCTGAACAACCTCTCCGGCCAGTACTTCACCGACCCCAACCTGGTCGCGGCCGGCGCCCTGCTCACCGCGATCCCGACCCTGATCGTGTACTTCGCGCTCCAGCGCCAGTTCGTCAGCGGTCTTACGCTGGGCGCCAACAAGGGCTGACGCCGGTCCAGTTCAGCCCTTCCCGTTGAAAGAGAACCACCGTGCACGACCACCCCTTCACCGCGCTCGACGCCGTCCCCGTGAATCCGCGCACCGCCCGGGTCCACGAGGAGGGCTGGCAGTCCTGGAGCCCGAGCGGCGCCTACTCCTTGGGCGCGCGGCCGTACCGCCCGGCGAACGCCAACTGGGCGACGGTCTGCTACCGCCCGGGCGTCGGCGTCCCGGCCGGTGTCTTCCAGGGCGAGGGCCTGCTCGCCCTGGACCCCGGCGACGGCTCACCGGCCCGGCTGTGGGCGGCGGTCGACCCCACCGGATCGGTCCCCTCGATCCGGCTGTCGGTCCGGGGCGGGGTCGCGGAGATCGCCGCCGACGGCCCGGTGAAGGAGTGGACGGGCTCCGGCATCCAGTCGGTCCTGGGCGACTGGGCCGACAGCCTGGCCCTGCCCTCCCCGCGCCCGGCGCCCACGGTCTGGTGCTCCTGGTACGAGTACTTCACCACCGCCACCGAGGACGACATCCACGAGAACCTGCGCGCGATGGACACCCTCGACCTGCCCATCGACGTCGTCCAGATCGACGACGGCCACCAGAAGGCCCTGGGGGACTGGCTGACCCTCTCCGGCCGCTTCCGCTCCCGGGCCGGCATCGCCGACACCATCCGCGCGCGGGGCCGCAGGGCGGGCATCTGGACGGCCCCCTTCCTGGTCGACCCGGCGAGCGACCTGGCCGCCGAACATCCCGAGTGGCTGGTCCGCGACCCGGCGGGCGGCTTCGCCCACGCCGGCCGCGACCGGGGCCACGACCTCCGCGTCCTGGACCCCACCCACCCCGGCGCGGCGGCCCGGCTGACCGAGGTCTACCGCACCCTGCGCACCGAGGGCTACGACTACTTCAAGACCGACTTCCTCTACGCCGGCGCCCTGGACGGCGTACGGCACAAGGAAGTCGACGGCATCGAGGCCTACCGGGCCGGGATCGCGCTGATCCGCGAGGCGATCGGCCCGGACGCCTACCTCCTGGGCTGCGGGGCGCCGATCCTCCCCTCCATCGGCCTGTTCGACGCGATGCGGGTCAGCCCCGACACGGCCCCGCACCGCCGCCCCGAGGCCGACGACCACTCCCAACCCGGCCAGGACTCCGCCGAGTTCACCGGCTTCGCCCGCCAGTGGCAGCACGGCCGCCTCTGGACCAACGACCCCGACTGCCTCCTGGCCCGCCCCGCCGTCGAGACCCGCGAACGCTGGGCGGCCCACGTCGAGGCCACCGGCGGCCTGATGGCGTCGAGCGACCGCCTGCTCTCGCTCGACCAGTGGGGCGTGGCCACAACTCGCCGCCTCCTGACGGGAGTCGAGCGCTGACCAGCGCTCACGGTGGCCACCACGACGTCCCTGTCGACCACGCGGGCCGGGGCGCGGAGGCGACGCTGCGGCACGGGACGGACCCGGACCGTCCCGTCCTGGCTCAGAACCCTCCGGGTCCGCCGAACCCCCCGAACCCACCAGGTCCACCGGGCCCGCCGCCGAACATCCCGCCGCCCGGGCCGTGATGGTGGAAGCCGTCGAGGAGCGCGTCCGCGAGGAGCATGCCGCCCACTCCCGCCGCGCCCGCGACGAGGGCCGTCTTCCACCACGGGGTGGGGTACCAACCCCCGGGCATGGAGCGGCCGTTGACGACCCCGCCGGGGTAGTAGTACGGCGTGTCCGCGCCCGGCCGCGCGGCGGCGGTGTACGTCTGCCCGCCGACCGTGACCTGACCGCCGACGCCCTGCGCGGGCAGTTCGGGCCCCGGGTCGAGTCCCAGCGCGGCACGGGCGGTACGGATGTGGTGCAGCCCCTCGACGGCGGTCTGGGTCACCAGCCCGTACTGCATGGGGGAGTAGGCGACCGCGAGTTGCCCCTCGGCGGCGCGGTGCCGCTCGGCGGCGTCGGCCAGCGCCTGCCGGGCGGCGCTGTCACCACCCGCGTCCAGCGTGGACAGACTCCCGCCCAGCCGCTCCACCCAGCGCGTGGCCTCGGCGCCCGCGTCGGCGTCGTAGACCTGCTGCGGGCTGCCGGCCCCATACCCCGAACTCCCGTTGACCGCCTGCCGCTTGCCGTAGGCGACCGCGCCGCCGACGATCAGGGCCAGCAGCACCAACCCGATGAAAAGCATGACGTCCTCCCGTCCGCGCCGGGATCGAATCACCCCGTACGGAACGATCACACGCCCTCGGGCTGAGAGGCGGCTGCGCGGGGTCTGGGCGGCGGCTGTGAAAGACGGTCGGGGCACGCCGCCGGGGCGCGGCACGTCCCCCGGTCGTGCCGCGCCCCGTCCCCCGCGGGCCCCCGTCGGTCAGGCTCCCCCCACCTGCGGCAGCGCGCCCGTGCGGGCCGCCTCGCCGTACCACAGCGCGCTCGACTTCGGCGTCCGGGCCAGCGTCGCGTAGTCCACGTACACCGCGCCGAACCGCTTCTCGTAGCCGTACGCCCACTCGAAGTTGTCCATCAGGGACCAGAGGTAGTAGCCCCGGACGTCCGCGCCGTCCGCGATCGCGCGCCGTACCGCGGACAGGTGGCCGTGCAGGTACGCGATCCGTTCGGGGTCGTGGACGCGGCCCTCCGGGTCCGGCTTGTCGTCGTAGGCCGCGCCGTTCTCGGTCACGTACAGGGGCAGGCCCGGGGCCTCCCTCGTGTAGCGGTTGATCAGGTCGTAGAGGCCGGTCGGGTCGATCGTCCAGCCCATCTCCGTGCGCTCGCCCGGGGTCTGGAGGAACGCCACGTCGTCGGCGCCCGGCCAGGGCGAGTACGCGCTCACGCCGTGGCCGTCGGCCCGCGGGCCGGCCGGCGCCGAGGCCGCCGCCTCCACCAGCGTCGGGGTGTAGTAGTTCAACCCCAGCGCGTCCAGCGGCTGGTGAATGAGCGTCAGGTCCCCGTCGCGCACGTACGACCAGTCCGTGATCGACCTCGTCGCGTCGAGGAGGGACTGCGGATACGAGCCGTGCAGCATCGGACCGTGGAACACCCCGTTGGCCAGGTCGTCGATCTTCCGGGCCGCCGCCAGGTCCGCCGGGGACTGCGAAGCGGGCCTGACCACCGACGAGTTGAGGCTCACCGCGACCGAGTTGCGGGCCGGCATCGCGGTGCGCAGCACCGAAGTGCCCAGCCCGTGGGCCAGGTTGAGGTGATGGGCGGCCTTCAGCGAGGCCGCCGCGTCCGTCCGGCCCGGCGCGTGCACCCCCGAGCCGTAGCCCAGGAACGCGCTGCACCACGGCTCGTTGAGGGTGATCCACTGCTCCACCCGGTCGCCCAGCGCCTCGCCCACGATCTGCGCGTACTCGGCGAAGCGGTACGCCGTGTCGCGCTCCGGCCAGCCGCCCGCGTCCTCCAACTCCTGCGGCAGGTCCCAGTGGTAGAGGGTGAGGGCGGGCTTGATGCCGACCGCCAGCAGCTCGTCGACCAGGCGGCGGTAGAAGTCCAGGCCCACCTGGACCGCCGGGCCCCGGCCGGTCGGCTGCACCCGTGACCAGGAGACCGAGAAGCGGTACGCCGTCAGGCCCAGGTCCGCCATCAGCGCCACGTCGTCGCGGTAGCGGTGGTAGTGGTCGACAGCGATGTCACCGTGCTCGCCACCGGCCGTACGGCCCGGCGTATGGCTGAAGGTGTCCCAGATCGAAGGGGTACGGCCGTCCTCCCGCACCGCCCCCTCGATCTGGTACGCGGAGGTCGCGGCGCCCCAGAGGAAGGCGGGAGGAAAGGTCACGGGGGTCACGGGCTCAGGCATGGAAGCGCTCCCATAAAGGGTCGTGGAGACCAATGAGTAGGCGGAGGGGGAGGAGGCGGAGGAGGGGGTGGAAGGGGCCGAGCGCCGGCTGTGCCCGGCCCCGGATCGGGCGTCAGCCCTTGACCGCGCCCTGCATGATTCCCCCCACGATCTGCTTGCCGAAGAGCAGGAAGGCGATCAGCAGCGGAAGCGTACCCAGCAGCGCGCCCGCCATGATCACTGACTGGTCGGGGATGTAGCCGGTGCCGAGGGAGTTCAGGGCGACCTGGACGGTGGGGTTCTGCTGGTTGAGGGCGATGATCGGCCAGAGGAAGTCGTTCCAGGCCATCACGAAGGTCAGGAGGCCCAGCACCGCCATCGCCGGGCGGGCGGCCGGGAAGACCACGTGCCAGACCACGCGCAGGCTGCTCGCGCCGTCCACCCGCGCCGCCTCGATCAGCTCCGTCGGCAGGGCCTGCACCAGGTACTGGCGCATGAAGAACGTACCGAAGGCGCTGACCAGGGTCGGCAGGATCACCGTCTGGAGATGGTTCGACCAGTGCAGGTCCGCCATCCACAAGTACAGCGGCACGACGGCCAGTTGGGGCGGGATCATCATCGTGCCGATGGTCAGCAGGAGCAGGGTGCTGGAGAAGCGGAACTTCAGCTTGGCGAAGGCGAAGCCCGCCAGGGTGGAGAACAGCACCGTGCCGATGGTGATGGTCCCCGCGACGACCGTGGAGTTGAACATCGCGGTGCCCATGCCGGCCTGGTCCCAGGCCGTCTGGAGGTTCTTGAACAGGTTCCCGCCGAACCACAGCGGCGGCGGGGTCTGGGCGAGCCGTGTGTTGGTGCGCGAGGCCGCGATGGCCGTCCACACCAGCGGGGCCAGCGAGACCAGCGCGAAGACCACCAGGACGACGTAGGTCAGCGGACCCGCGTGCAGCTGCTTGCCCGCGCCCATCACCCGGCGGCGCGGGCGGTGGACGACCGGTACCGGCGCCTGATCCTGAGGGAGTGTCAATTCGCTTGTGGTCATTGGGACTTCCTCAGCCGTCGGGTGAACAGCAGGTTGATCGCGGCGACGATCAGCAGGATCAGGAACATCGACCAGGCGATAGCGGACGCCTTGCCGAGGTTGCCGATGATCCAGCCCTGGTCGTACATGTACAGACCGAGCGTCTGGTACTGGTGCTCGGAGCCGCCCTTCGAACCGCTGACCCCGCCGAACAGCAGGGGCTCGCCGAAGAGCTGGGTCGCGCCGATGGTGGAGACGACCACCGTGAAGAGGATGGTGGGGCGCAGCTGGGGGATCGTCACATGGCGGAACTGCTGCCAGCGGTTCGCGCCGTCGATCGCCGCCGACTCGTAGAGGTCGGCGGGGATCGCCTGCATCGCGGCGAGGTAGATCAGCGCGTTGTACCCCGTCCAGCGCCAGATCACGATCGACGACACCGCGAACTGCGAACCCCACGTGGACTCACGCCAGTTGATCGCGTCCACACCCACGAAGTGCAGCAGCCAGTTGATCATCCCGCCGTCCCACGAGTACAGCAGCGTGAAGACGAGGGTGGCCGCGGCCACCGAGGTGGCGTACGGAGTGAGCATCACGACCCGCCACACGGTCGAACCGCGCAGCCGGTAGTTGAGCAGATGCGCGATCCCGATCGCCATCAACAGCTGCGGCACGGTGGAGATCAGGCCGATGGTGAAGGTGTTCTTCAGCGCGTTCCAGAAGAAGTCCGAGGACAACAGGTTCCGGTAGTTGTCCAGCCCCGCCCAGCTCTTGTGGTCCAGCGACGACAACTGCACGTTGTGCAGCGAGTACCAGGCCGTGTACAGCAGCGGGATGAGGCCGAAGGCCCCGAAGACGAGGAAGAAGGGGGAGATGAACGCGTACGGCGACGCCTTCATGTCCCAGCGGTACAGCCGGCTCCGCCACGAACTCGGGCCGGGCGCCGGCGTACCGCGACCGCCGCGGGCCGCGCCCGGCTGGTGGCCGGGCGCGGCGCCGGAGCCCGGCGCGGGGTGTGCGAGGGCCTGCTTGGAACTGCTCACTGCCCGAGCACGTCCTTGATCTCCTTGGTGGCGGCGCTCCATCCCTGGGCCGGGGTCTTGCCCTTCTGCTCCACCTGGAGGATGCCGACGTCGGTGATCGCGGTGCCGATCGGCTGGTCCTTGATGCCGAAGACCTGCACCGGGATCGTCTTCGCCGAGTCGGAGAAGATCTGGGTGATCGGCGCGTTCGAGAAGTAGGCCGTCGTGGCGGCGGCCGGCTTCAGGTTCGGGTACGCGGCCGGGGTGGACGGGAAGCTGGCCTGCTTGGCGAAGACCTTCTCCTGCTGTTCGGGCGCGGTCAGCCACTTCGCCAGCGCGACGGCGTCGGCCTGGTGCTTGGAGGCCGTCGGGACCCCGAGGAAGGAACCGCCCCAGTTGGCCGCGGTCGGCGCCGCCGCCACGTCCCAGTTGCCGCTGCCGGAGCTGCCGGACTTCTCCTGGATGTAGCCGATCATCCAGGCGGGGCAGGCCACCGTCGCGAAGCTGGCGTTGGCGAAGCCCTGGTCCCAGGTCGGGTCGAACTGCTTGAGCTTCGCCGACATGTTGCTGGTCGCGACCTCCATCGCCGCGTTCCAGGCCGCCTTCACACCGGTCGACTTGTCCCAGATGACGTTGCCGTCCTTGTCGTAGTACCGCTGGCTCTCGCCGCCGATGGCCGCGTTGTAGACGGAGGAGGCGGAGTCCACGAACTTGGTGCCCTTGGGCGCCTTCTTCATGTAGTCCTTGCCGACATTGACGTACTTCGTCCAGTCGCCCTTCCACAGGGCGGCGAGCTGGGTGCGGTCGGTGGGCAGACCGGCCTTCTTGAAGAGGTCCTTGCGGTAGCAGATCGCCATCGGGCCGGTGTCGGTGCCGAGGCCGATCTGCTTGCCGTCCTTGGTGGTGGCCTGGGCGTTCTTCCAGGGCAGCCACTGGGACTTGTCGACGTCCTTGCCGAGGTCGACGAACTTGTCGGCCTGCGTCTGCACGGCCTCGGTGATGTTGCCGACCTCGATGGCCTGGATGTCGTCGGTGCCCGCGCCGGCCTGGAGCCGGGTGAGGACCTTGGGCCAGTACACGTCGGTACGGGTGGTGACGTCCTCCTTGATGGTGATGTTCGGGTGCAGCTTCATGTACTCGTCGTACAGACCGGCCTGCTTGTAGCCGAAGACGCCGAAGGTACCGACGGTCAGCGTGGTCTTGCCCTTGCCGCTGTCACTCGCTTTCGACGAGGTGCCGTCCGAGTCGCTGGAGCAACCGGCCAGCACCCCTGTGGTCAGGGCGGCGACGGCCGCGAGGGCCATCAGCCGATGGGACCGTCGGGTACTCGTGCGCATTGCGTCCTCCTGTTGCCTGACGTGCCGACCCCCCGGCCAACTGCATTGTTGGGCCCGTTAGTTCACGCTGCGGCTCGGGCGGGGAACGTGCGGGATGTGTATGTGTCAGGTACCGTGGGAGCGCTCCCACCGGTGATGTGTTGAAGAGTCGTCGGTTCGCGCGGGGGTGTCAAGGGACCGGACGCGGAGAGATGCGTTCAGTTATTCGTCCGTTAGCAAACCCGGCGGGAGGCGGGGAATCGGCCGGAGGCGGGGCTCCGCACGCCCCGCTTCCCTGATCAGGACTGTTACATTCCAGGCCAATGGGTGGGTCTACAGGAGGCGGAGCCAATGGCAAGCCACGGAGCGCGGGGCCGGAGCGGCGGCCGGCCGACCTTGGAGGAGGTCGCGGCGCGCGCCGGTGTGGGCCGCGGCACGGTCTCCCGGGTCATCAACGGTTCGCCAAGAGTCAGCGACGCGACCCGCGCCGCGGTGGAGGCGGCGGTCGCCGAACTCGGCTACGTCCCCAACACGGCCGCCCGCGCCCTGGCCGCGAACCGCACCGACGCCATCGCCCTCGTCGTCCCCGAGCCGGAGACCCGCTTCTTCGCGGAGCCCTACTTCTCGGACATGCTCAAGGGCGTCGGCGCCGAACTCTCCGAAACCGAGATGCAGTTGCTGCTGATCTTCGCGGGCAGCGACCGCGAACGGCAGCGCCTGGCCCAGTACCTGGCCGCCCACCGCGTCGACGGCGTCCTCCTCGTCTCCGTCCACGCGGACGACCCGCTGCCGGACCTGCTCGCGCAACTGGAGATCCCCGCGGTGATCAGCGGCCCGCGCTCGGCGGCCGAGACGCTCACCTCCGTCGACTCCGACAACTACGGCGGCGCCCGCTCGGCGGTCGAGCACCTGCTCGCCCGGGGCCGCACCCGCATCGCCCACATCACCGGCCGCCTCGACGTGTACGGCGCCCAGCGCCGCGTCGACGGCTACCGCGAGGCGCTGCTCGACGCGGGCCACCCGGTGGACGAACACCTCATCCAGCCGGGCGACTTCACCGAGGAGGGCGGCCGGCGCGCGATGAAGGAACTGCTCGCCCGCCGCCCCGACGTCGACGCGGTCTTCGCCGGCTCCGACGTCATGGCGGCCGGCGCCCGCCAGGTGCTGCGCGAGGAGGGCCGGGTGATCCCCGACGACGTGGCCCTCGTCGGCTACGACGACTCGGCCATCGCCCGCCACATGGACCCGCCCCTGACCAGCGTCCGCCAGCCCATCGAGGAGATGGGCCGCGCGATGATCGACCTCCTCCTCACCGAGATCGCGGACCGCAGACCGGCCACCTCCCGCGAACTGGAGCGCCGGCAGGCGGTACTGGCCACGGAGTTGGTGACGCGGGCGTCCTCCTGAAGGGGGTAACCGCCGCAAAGCGGCGACACGGGCCGGTGGCGACCTCCACACTGCTGCCCATGACTCCCCACCCCCTGCTGGCCGTCGACGAGATCCCCGCCGTCGAGCCCCACCTGCGCACGGTCGGCGAGGTGTTCCGGGTGTTCCGGGAACAGGACTCCGGATGCGTCTCCTACGGCGTCCAACTCCCGGGCGGCGAGCGGTGGTTCGTGAAGGAGGCGACAACTCCCGCCGCCCAGGCCTCACTTGAACGCGGCTGGGCCTTCCACCAGGCGGTGCGGCACCCGGCGATCGTCCCGCAGGCGCACCGGATCGCGGTGCCCGGCGGCCGGACGGCGACGGTCATGCCCTGGCGGCACGGCGAGTCCCTCTACGGCCCCGCCCGCGCCCGCTTCCGCACCCTGCCCCTCGCCTCCGTGCTGCGCGCGGTCGACCGGATCCTGGACGCGCATCTCGCGGTGGAGGCCGCGGGGATGGTGGCGGTCGACCTCTACGACGGCGCGTTCCTGTACGACTTCGGCGCCGACGCGCTCCACCTCGTCGACCTCGACGAGTACCGCCCCGGCCCCTTCGTCCTCGCCGACGACCGCCTCCCGGGCTCGGCCCGCTTCATGGCCCCCGAGGAGTGGCACCGGGGCACCCGCGTCGACATCCGTACGACGGTCTACGCCCTCGGCCGCAGTGCCCATGTCCTCCTCGACGCGGGTGAGCACCGGGCCTGGCGCGGTACGGCGGGTCAACTGTCCGTACTGGAAAGGGCGACCCGCGCCGACCCCGCCGAACGCTTCGCGGGCGTACGGGAGTTCACACACGCGTGGCGCGCCGCCACCTGACCGCGCGGCGGATGCCCGACGGGCCGGGCACGTGGGTGCCGCGGTCGCGGAGGCCGCTCGACCGCCGAGCCGGGACACCAGGCCTTTCGCCGCCCGGGCCGGGGGTCCGCCGCCGGGGCCAGGATGCGCCGCCGGGTCGTCGCGCGGCCGTACGACCGCGTCGCCGCACCACGCGGACGCGGTCGCACGCCGGGAGCCGGGCGCACCCGTCCGGCCGGACGGCCGAGACACGGCGGGAGTCCGTCGCATCCTGTCCTGGTCAACCGTTCGAATCGCGGGCCGCGGCAACGTACCCTGATCTTCCAGACAGACCGAGTCCGGGGACCCGGCTGATGGGGGGAATGTGGAGCTCATCGGTCGGGACGATCAGCTGGAGCTGTTGCGCCGGCTGCTGGCCGAGCCGCGGAGCCAGGGCAGCGCGGTGCTGGTGCGCGGCGCCCCCGGCATCGGCAAGACGGCCCTGCTCGCGGAGACCGCCACCCTCGCCGAGGGGCTCGGCCACCGGGTCCTGCGCACCAGCGGCGTGGAGGCCGAGAGCGACATCCCCTACGCCGGACTCCAGCTCGTCCTGCGCCCCCTGGCCGCGGGAGCCGCCGAACTCGCCACCCCGCACCGGCAGGCCCTGGACACCGCTCTCGGACTCGCCGGAGCCGGAGTCCCCGACGTCTTCCTGGTCGGTCTCGCGGTCCTCAACCTGCTGGCCGACGCCGCCGCCCTCGCACCGGTCCTGGTCCTCGTCGACGACGTCCAGTGGCTCGACGACGCCACCGTCAGCGTGCTGGCCTTCGTGGCCCGCCGCATCGGCACCGAACCGGTCGTCATCGTGGGCGCCGCACGCGACGGCTACCGCTCCCGCCTGAACTCCGACGAACTCACCGCCGTACCCCTGGGCCCGCTCACGGACGGCCAGGCCGCGGAGATCCTGGCGGACCGGGCCCCGCACCTGCGGCCGACCGCGCACCGCCGACTGCTCGCCGAGGCCGCCGGCAACCCCCTGGCCCTGACCGAACTCTCCCGCTCCCTCCGCGCGTCGGCCGATCCGTACATGTCCCAACTCCCGCTCACCGAACGGCTCGAACGGGCCTTCACCGACCGCCTGGAGACCCTGCCCGACATCACCCGGGACCTGCTGCGGATCGCGGCCCTCGACGACAGCCCGTCGCTCCCCGAGATCTACCGCGCCACCCGGCTGTTCACCGGCGCGACCGCCGGAGCCCCGGAACTCGACCCCGCCGTACGCGCCCGCCTCGTCCACGTCGTCGGCGGCGAACTGCGGTTCGGGCACCCGCTGATGCGGTCGGCGATCCACCAGACCATGCCCGCCGGCGCCCGCCACGCCGCGCACGCGGCGCTCGCCGCCGTCCTGTGGGAGCACCCCGACCGGCAGCTGCGGCACCGGGCCGCCGCGGCCGACGAACCGGCGGAGCCGGTCGCCGCCGCGCTGGAGGACGCCGCGCACCGGGCCGCCCGCCGCGGCGGCATCGCGGCGGCCGTCACGGTCCTCGAACAGGCCGCCGCGCTCAGCGAGGACGCCGACCGCCGCGTGGAACGCCTGCTGCGCGCCGCCGACTTCGCCGTCGAACTCGGCCGGCCCGAGACCGTGACCCGGCTGCTGGACCAGGCACTCACCGGCCCGCTCTCGCGCCGCCAGCACGCCACGGTCGTCTGGCTCCGCGGCAGCTTCGACGAGGGACTGCACAGCCACGCCTCGGGCGCCAACTCCCTGACCGCCCTCGCCGAGGAGATGGCCGCCCAGGACCGGGCACTGGCCCTGCGCATTCTGTGGAGCGCCGCACAGCTCTGCTTCTGGTCCGACCCCGGCCCGGAAGGCCGCCGTACCGTCCTGGAGGCCGTGGAGCGGCTGGAACTCGACGAACTCGACCCGTGGCGGCTGGCCATCTGCGCCTACGCCGCACCGGTCGAGCGCGGCACCTTCGTCCTGGAGCGGGCCCGGCACGTCGCCCTGAAGGACGGCGACGACGGCCGCGCCTACCGCATGCTCAGCACCGCCGCGCTCCTCGTCGGCGGCTTCGACCTGGCGCGCGCGTTCTCGGCGGCCGGCGCCGAGCCGCTGCGGGCCCAGGGACGCCTGGGACTGCTGGCCCGCACGGTCGGCGCGGACGCGTGGAGCGCGCTCGTGGTCGGCGACCTCGGCGCGGCCATCGCCGCCACCGAGGAGTCGCGAGGACTCGCGCGCGAGACCAGCCAGACCATGATGTACGCGTTGATGACCGCCACCGCCGCCAAACTGGCCGCCCTGCGCGGCGAGGTGGACTCCGCCCTGGGACTGGCCGAGGAGGCGGAGGAGATCGGGCTGCCCGCCGGGGCGCGTCCGGTGCTGGCCACCGCGTCGATGGCCCGCGGGCTGGCCGCGCTGGGCACCGGGCGGTTCGAGGAGGCCTTCGGGCACTTCCGCCGGCTGCACGATCCGGCGGACCCCGCGTTCCAGGTCGCCCTGCGGCTGACGACCGCCGTCGACCTGGTCGACTCGGCCGCGCACTGCGGGCGGCTGCCACTCGTGCTCCCGGTCGTGGCCGAGCTGGAGCAGATCGCCGCGGTCACCTCCGCGCCGGTGCTGCACGCCGAACTGCGGCTGGTCCGGGCGCTGTTGGCGGCCGGCGAGGACGCCGACCCGCTCTTCGCGGACGCGCTGCGCGCCGACCTCGGCCCCTGGCCGCTGATCAGGGCCCGCACCCATCTGGCCTACGGCGAATGGCTGCGGCGCCGGCGGCGCAGCGTCGAGTCCCGCGACCACCTCCGTGCCGCCCGGGACATGTTCGACGCGCTCGGTGTGATCCCCTGGGGCGAACGGGCCCGCCGCGAACTGCGCGCCGCCGGCGAGACCAGCCGCCGCCGGGCCCCGGACGCCCGCGACCAGCTGACCGCCCACGAGTTGCAGATCGTCCAGCTCGCCGCCGACGGGCTGACCAACCGGGAGATCGGCCAGCGGCTCTACCTCTCGCACCGCACGGTCAGCTCCCACCTGCACCGGATCTTCCCCAAGCTGGGCGTGGCCTCGCGCGCCGAGCTGCGGACGGTGGTCAGCGCCCTGCGCTGACCGGCCCACCACCGCGACCGGCACACCACCGTCATGTGACGCTCGCTTCCACGGGCCCGCCCTTCCTAGCGTTCCAACTGTCCGGACATCGACGAGCGGGGGAGCGGACCCATGGTGGGGAACGGCGGCCGGACCGGGCCGCGGATGGTCGGACGCCACACCGAACGCGAAGCCGTCGAGGAACTGCTCGACCAGGTGCGCGACGGCCTCGGCGGAGTCCTGGTCCTGACCGGCGAACCGGGCATCGGCAAGACCCGGCTCCTTGAGTACGCCGCCGCCCGCGCCGCCGAACTCCGCGTGGTCCGGCTGACCGCCGTCGAACCCGAGACCGGGCTCGGCTACGGCGCGCTGCACCGGCTGCTGCGCCCCTTCCTGAACCGGACGGACCGGCTGCCCGGCCCGCAGCGGGCCGCGTTGGACACCGCCCTCGGCCTGGTGCCGGGACCGCCCGCGGACCGCTACCTGGTCGGGCTCGCGACCCTCACCCTGCTGTCCGGGGCCGCCGCCGACGAGCCGCTGCTGTTCCTGCTGGACGACGCGCAGTGGCTGGACCGCGAGTCGGCCGAGGCGCTCGCGTTCACCGCCCGCCGCGTGCACGCCGACTCCCTGGGCCTGATCATCGCCGTCCGCGACGGGCTCGGGGACAACCGCCTGTTCGACGCGCTGAACACCCACTCCGTGACCGGTCTCACCGAACCGGAGGCCAAGGCCCTGCTCTCCGCGGGCCCCCGGCGACTGGACCAGGACGTGGCCGGCCGGATCGTCACCGGCACCGCGGGCAACCCCCTCGCACTGCTGGAACTGGCCGACGCCCTGAGCACCGAGCAGCTGTCCGGCATCGCCCCGCTGCCCGATCCGCTGCCGGTGGGACAGCTGCTGGAGGGCCATTTCCAGCACCTGGTGCGCACCCTGCCGCCCGCGACGAGAACCCTGTTGCTGCTGCTCGCGGCGGCCCCCTCGGACGACACCGGGATGATGTGGCGGGCCGCCGGGCGGCTGGGGCTGTCCGCCCGCGCCGGCCGGCCCGCGGTCACCGCGGGCATCCTCGGCCGGGACACCCCGACGGCCTTCCGGCACCCCCTGATCCGCTCGGCGGTCTACGCCGGAGCCGGACCAGGCGAGCGCCGCCGCGCGCACGCGGCCCTGGCCGCCGCCTGCGACCCCGTACGGGACGCCGACCGCCGCGCCTGGCACCGGGCCGAGGCCGCCGAGGGCGTGGACGACGCCGTCGCCGACGACCTGGCGGCGGCCTCCGAACGGGCCCGCGCCCGCGGCGGCTACTCCCAGCAGGCCCTGTTCCTCGCGCGCGCCGCCGAACTCACCGGCGACCCGCACACCCGGTCCGAGCGGCTGCTCGACGCGGCGCAGGCCCATCTGATGTCGGGCGACGCGGCGGCGGCCGGGACGGCGCTGGACCTGGCCGGCGCCGGGATCCACGGCCCGGTGATGCGCACCCGGGAACTGCGGATGCGGGCGACCTCCCAGATGTTCCAGATCCTCGTCGCCGACGTCCCGGCGATGCTGATGGGCGCCGTGACCGCGCTCGGCGCGCAGGACCCGCGGTTGACCTGGGAGTTGCTCCGCGAGGCACTGCACGCCGCGGTGGTCGGCCGCGACACCGTACGGGGCACGTCGCTGATCGAGGTCGCGGCGGCCGTCGTCGCCGCCCGGCACGAACCGGACTCCGCGGCACGCGGCCGGGACCTGTTGGTGGAGGGGCTGGGCCGGCGCCTGGCCGAGGGCTACGAGCGGGGCGCGCCCGTGCTGCGCACCGCCCTGGACGAGCTGCGGGTCGGCGGGACGATCGGTGACACCAACAGTCCGTTCGCGGTGATGCTGGCCACGGCCTGCGACGATCTGTGGGACGTCCTGGCCGGGCGGGAGATCGCCGACCGCCTGGCGGCGGCGGACCGCGACGCCGGCGCCCTGTACACGCTGAGCATGACCCTGCTGGTCGAGGCGTACTACCGACTCTGGGACGGACGGTTCACGGAGGCGGAGGTCCGCTACGCCGAGTTCGACGACATCACGTCCACCATCGGATTTCCCGGTGGCGGAGAGATCCACAGGCTTCTCCTGTTCGCCCTGACCGGCCGGGAGGCCGAGCTGCGGACGGCGGTGCGGCTGGCCGCCGAGATGAAGAGACTGGGGCACGGTGTGCTCCAGCTGATGGCGCAGCACGCGCTGGCCCTGTTCGAGGTGGGGCAGGGCCGCTATCGGCAGGCGACGCGGCACGCGCGGGCCGTTTTCGAGAGCGACCCCCCGGGCTGCGGGAATCTCGTCCTCCCGCTGCTCGTCGAGGCCGCCGTACGCGCGGGTGACCCGGACCTCGCCGACGCGGCCCTGGCGCGGCTGGAGGAGCGCGCCCCGCTCGCCGGTACGCCCTGGGCGTTGGGCGCCCTGGCCCTGGGCCGGGCGCTGACGGCGGACGGCGACGAGGCCGAGAAGTTCTACCAGGAGTCCGTCGACCTGCTGGGGCAGGCCCCGCTGGGACTCGAACTCGCCCGCGCCCGGCTGCTGTTCGGCGAGTGGCTGCGCCGCCGCAAACGGCGCTCCGACGCCCGGAGGCAACTGCGCGCCGCCTACGAGAGCTTCGACGCCTTCGGCGCGGTGCCGTACGCCGAACGTGCCCGGATCGAGCTGCTGGCCACCGGGGAGAAGGCCCGCAGGCGGACCGAGGAGGCCGGCCGGTTCGAACTCACCCCGCGGGAGCGGCAGGTGGCCTCCATGGCCGCCTCCGGGCTGACCAACGGGGAGATCGCGACACGGCTGTTCGTCACCGCCTCGACCGTCGAGTTCCATCTCAGCAAGGTGTTTCGCAAGTTGGGCATCACCTCCCGGAAGCAGATCCCCCACGCGATCGGCGAACCGGACCCGGCGGCCGGGGGCTGACCCCGGCCGCCTCCTCCCCGGCCGACTCCTCCCCGACCGCCCCCGCCCGCCCGTCACTGCGGCGCGCTCGCGAAGAAGTCGAGGTAGTGGCGGGCGAGTTCGGCGGGTGCCTCCAACGGGATGTTGTGCCCCGCCCGCTCGATCACCACCGGGGTGACGTCCAGCGCGACCTGGGCCATCTGCTCCCCGGGCTCCTCGGCGAGGTAGGCGCGTCCCCCGACGGCCAGCACCGGGCATTCCAGCGGGACGGCGAACTGCGGCCGGTTCTGGGCTGCGTCGGTCCCGGTCGCCCGGTACAGCTCGAACACCGCGTGGTTTCCGCCCGGTTGCTTCAGCCCCCGGGTGTACTCGTCCTCGTCGGCGTCCGTGTACGCGCTCGGGTCCCACATGATCCGCCGCATGAAGTACGTCCAGAAGGCGCGCTCCCGGCCGGTGATCAGCAGTTCGGGGTAGTGCGGCAGGCCGAACAGCGCGCGGTGCCAGCCGGTACGCGGATCCTCGGCGTCCAGCGGCCCGAGGTCGGGCACGGGCAGGCCGGGCAGTCGCGTCTCCTGGAAGACGAGCTGGACGACGTTCGGGCGGTGGAAGGCCGCCACCGCGTAGGCGACGGCCGCACCCCAGTCCTCGCCCACCACGCGGTACCGCTCGTGTCCCAGCCGGGCCATGAGCCCGGCGATGTCGGCGGCCAGGGTCCGGGTGTCGTACCCCGTCGTGGGACGGCCGGAGCCGCCGAAGCCGCGCAGGTCCACCGCCACGACCGTGTGGTGCGGGGTCAGCAGCGGGATGACGTGGCGCCAGAAGAACATCGTCTTCGGCACCCCGTGGATCAGCACGACCGGATCACCGCTGCCGCCCGTCGCGCAGTGCAGATCGACCCCGCCGACCCGCGGCCGGTGGTGGGTGAGCGGGACACCGGCATGATCCGTCAGCCTCGGTGCGCCGGACGGTGCCGCAGGCCTCGTCACGACCGTCTCTCCTTCTCTCCTGGTGGGCCGGGGTGATGACGGTGGTGGTGACGGTGAAGTGACGCAACGGCTTGTGCGAGCGCCGCCCCGCCGTCATCCGCCGGAACCCGTGTCACGCAGCCTGCTCCCGATCTGCTTGCGCGAGGTGATCCCGAGCTTGCGGAACACCCTGCTCAGATGGAACTCGACGGTCGAGGTGGTGACGAACGACTGGGTCGCGATCTCGGCGTTGGTCAGCCCGGAGGCGGCCAGCACCGCGACCTGGCGTTCCTGCGGGGTGAGGTCGAACCGGGTGTCGACCGTGCGTCTGCGGGCCCGCTCCCCGGTGGCCAGCAGCTCCACCCTCGCCCGCTCCGCGAACGGCGCCGCTCCCCAGGACGCGAAGTCCTCGTAGGCGGACCGCAGTTGGACCCTGGCGTCGGCGCGCCGCCGGCGTCTGCGCAGCCACTCGCCGAACAGCAGGCGCGACCAGGCCAGCTCCACGGCCACCGGGACCTTCCCGAGCCACGCGATCGACTCCCGGTACAGCTCCTCGGCTCCGTCGTCCTCGCTCGTCAGGGCCCGGCAGCGGGCGAGCAGTCCCAGCGCCCACGGGGTCCCGGCCAGCGGAGCGCGCTCCTCCATACGGGCCATAGCCGTCGCGGCGGCCTCCCGGTCGCCGGCCCGCAGCCCGGCCTCGACCATCCCGGCGAGGTTGATGTCGCCGAGGACCAGCGGATCGTCGGCGAACACCGCGAGCTGGGCGTCGAGTGCCTCCCGGTACCGCCCGCGACCGATCTCGAAGATGCTCAGCGCCTGCCCGATCCACCGGTGCATGGAGATCCCCAGCTCCTCGGAGGTGGCCCGCATCGTCGCGACCGCCGCCCGCAGCTCGGCCTCCCGACCGGTCCAGGCGTACAACAGCGCCTTGTGGAAGTCCCCGGGCACGCCGTATCCGGTCGCGGCCAGGTAGTCGTACGACTCGCTGTAGCAGCTCTCGGCGGCGGTGAACCGGCCGTTCCAGATCTCGACGGTGGCGAGGGCGAACAGGTCCATGCTCAGCCCGTAGAGCGCTCCCCGGCCGCGGTCCGCGGTCACCAGCTTTCCGAGGATCTCCCGCTTGGCCTCGATGTCCCACAGCTCGTCGCCCGCGAGACTGACCATGGTGCTGAACGTGTTCTGCTCCTGGAGTTCGCCCGCCGTCCGCAACCGGGCCAGGGCCGCGGCCAGGGCGGGGGCTCCCGCCGCGTAGCCGTAGGCGATCGAGCGCGCCAACGCGGCTGTCAGCGGATCGGCGCTCCCGGCCGGCGACCCCGTGTCGTGCCAGGCGTCGGCGGCGGCCCTGGCGACCTCGTGGGGAGTCGTCCCGGTGATCATCCGGCCGCTGATGATCGCCGCGTGCGTCGCCTCGCGCAGCAGGTCCCAGCTCGCCGCGGGGTCGCCGGGACCCAGGTCGGCCACCGCCGCCAGCAGCATCGCGGGCACCTCGCGGGGACGGGCGCAGACCATCTCGACGGACGCCCGCAGCCCGGTCGCGCGGCCCCGGGCCGCCGGGCCCGCGAGGTCGGGCGTGGCGAGTTCGAGCAGCGGTGTGACCGCGGGCAGATTGCCCGAGGTCAGGTGTGCCGCCGCCGCGTCGAGATACCGCTCGGCCCGCCGGCCCGGACGGGCGGTCAGCTCGGCCGCCCGGGTGAGGACGAGGGCCTGCTCGGAGTAGCCGCCACGCGCGCGGGCCAGGTCGGAGGCGGCTTCGAGCGCCGCGGCCACGTCGTCGTCGGGACCGTCCGTCGCCTCCGCCAGATGCCAGGCGCGGCGCTCGGGGGCGCTGGCGGCGGCCAGCGCCGCCTGGACGTCGCGCAGCTCCTCGGCGGACGCGGCCGAGTGCACCGCCGACCGGATCAGCGGGTGACGGAATCCGGCGGTGGACCCGTGATCCAGTATCCCGGCGGCCACCGCGGGCTCGGCGGACCGGGCGGACAGCCCCAGGGCGCCGGCCGCGCGCCACAGCGTCGCCCGGTCGTCCCCCGGCGCGGTGGCCATGAGCAGCAGCAGGGTCTGGGTGTCGGCGGGCAGCAGCGCCGCCGCCCGCCGGAAGTGCTCCTCCAACTGCTGCTCCACCGGCAGCGGTTCGGGCAGCGGCGCGACCCCGGCCAGCTGTTCCGGGCCCAGGTTCACCGCCAGTTCGAGGAGTGCGAGCGGGTTGCCGCCGGTCCCGGTGACGAGCCGTTCGGCGACCGCCCGGTCCAGGTGCCCGGTCACACCGGTGGTCAGCAGAGCCCTGGCCTCCGGGGCCGCGAGTCCTTCCAGCCGGAGGGCGGGCAGGTCACCGAACACGTTCTGGCCGCCGGTCCCGTCGCGGGCGGCGAACAGCAGCCCGAGGGAGTCGGCGTACAGCCGCCGGCCCAGGAACGCCAGGACCTCCGCCGACTCGCGGTCCAGCCACTGCACGTCGTCGACCAGGCAGAGCGTCGGCGCCGCCGCCGCCGAGTCCGAGAGCAGCGTCAGCGCGGCCGATCCGACCAGCCGGCGGTCCGAGGGCGCCGCCTCGGCGAGCCCGAACGCGCCGCTCAGGGCGTCGCGTTGGCGCTGCGGCAGCACGGAGAGCCGGTGCAGACAGGGCCGTAGGAGCCGGTGCAGCGCCCCGTAGCCGAGCCGGGTCTCGGCCTCGACGCCGACCAGCCTGACGACGGTCAGGTCCTGGGCGGACTCGGCGGCGTACTCCAGCAGCCGGGACTTGCCCACGCCCGCGTCGCCGTGGAGCACCAGGGCCTGGCTGAAGCCGTCACGGACCGACCGGAGCAGTCGGTCGATCGCCGCTCGCTCCGGGAGCCGGCCGACCATGGGCGGCGCGGTCGCGCGGTGGACGCCGGACGACACCATGAAAGTCCCCATTCTTTTCGGCGGCCGGGTCTCAGGCAGCAGCCGTCACGCGGTTGCGGAGCCGGCGCAGTGCGTAGTGCTGGCGGGACTTGACGGTGCCCGGGGGGATGCCCAGGATCCGGGCGGTCTCCTGCACGGTCCTGTCGTGCAGGTAGATGTGGACGAGGACTTCCTGGTGTTCGTCCGAGAGGTGCCCCAGCAGGGCCGCGGTGTCGACCGAGGTGGCCACCGCGTCGGCGTGGTTGTCCAGGAGTGTGCCGGGGTGCTCTACGCCCGGGACCTCGTGGCGGGAGTAGGCGCTGCGTAAGCGGTCGATGGCGAGGTTGCGGGCCACGGTGAGCAGCCAGCCGTGCAGGGAACCGTCGTTGGCGCAGAGCCGCTCGGAGTGGCGCCAGGCGCGGATCAGGGTCTCCTGCACGATGTCCTCCGCGGTGTGGCGCTCGCCCAGGATGCGTTCGACGTAGGCGAGGAGCGGCCTGGAGTGGTTCGCCGCCAGTGTCCCGAGGAGGTGTTCGTGCGGGGGGTGGTGGCGGTGTGCGGGAGCCGGCTCCGGGGTCCGGCCGGGCCCGGTGGCCGCGATGGTTGCGCTGGGCATGACATGGTCCCCTCTGTATCTGTTCCGGGCCGGGAATCACACGGGTGCTTCACGGACACGGGCGCGGGTGCTTCACGGGCACCGGCAATGGGCGCGGGCGCGGGCGACGGGTGCGGGCAACACGCGCGGGCACCGGGCGGCACGGCGACCCGCGCCGCCCGGTTTCCTTCCGCGCGCGACTACTTGGCGAGGAACGCCAGCAGCGCGGCGTTGACCTCTTCGGCGTGCGTCCACAGCAGGCCGTGCGGGGCGCCCTCGATCTCGACGTATTCGGCCGAGGGCAGCAGCGCGTGGAACGGCCGCCCGGTGGAGTCGATCGGCAGGATGCGGTCTCCGGTGCCGTGCAGGATCAGCGTCGGTACGTCGATCTTCGCCACGTCGGCCCGGAAGTCGGTGATCCAGGTGGGCACACAGGCCACCGACGCGTGCGCCGACGCGCCGGCCGCCACGTTCCAGCTCGCCCGCACCGCCTCTTCGCTGATCCGGCTGCCGAGCGTCTCGTCCAGGTTGTAGAACGCCTCGTAGAAACCGGTGAAGTAGGCGTAGCGGTCCTTGGTGACCGCCTCCAGGATGCCGTCGAAGACGGACCGGTCCACACCGCCCGGATTGTCGTCGGTCTTCACCAGGAAGGGTTCGAGGGAGGCGAGGAAGGCCGCCTTGGCGATCCGCTGCGAGCCGTACGTGCCCAGGTAGCGGCCCACCTCCCCGGTGCCCATGGAGAACCCGACGAGCACCGCGTCGGTGAGGTCGAGACCGGTCAGCACCGCGTCGAGATCGGCGGCGAAGGTGTCGTAGTCGTAGCCCGTGGTCGGCTGCGAGGACCGGCCGAAGCCGCGCCGGTCGTAGGTGATGACCCGGTGGCCCGCCGCCAGCAGGGCCGGGAGCTGCTTCTCCCAGGAGTGGCCGTCCAGCGGGTAGCCGTGGATCAGCACGACGGGCTGCCCGCTCCCGTGGTCCTCGTAGTACAGCTCGATGTCGGCGGAGTTCTCCCGCCCGGTGGTGATGTACGGCATGTCGGTTCCCTTCGTGGCTCTGGTGGACCGGCGCGCGGCTACGGCGCCGCTCGGTCAGGAGGTGGCGCGGGCGGCTGCCTCGATGATGTGCGCGGTGGCGTCGGGGTGCGACACGAGGACCGCGTGCGAGGCGCCGCGGACCACCTCGGTGTGCGAGCCCGCGCGGAGTGCCATCGCCCGCTCGGCGGCCGGCGGGATCGCGCGGTCGGCGCCCGCGACCAGGAACCAGGAGGGGATGGTCCGCCAGGCCGGCGTGCCGCTGGGTTCCGCGAACGCGGCCAGCGCGACCGGCCGTTGCCCGGCCGCCATCAGCCGGGTCCTGGCGGCCGGCACGTCGGCGGCGAACACCTGCCGGAAGGCCGCGGGGTCGACGTACGCGTCCTGCCCGCCCGGGAACGGCCGGACCGTCAGCGCCGACGGCAGCTCGCTGCCCGGGTGCTCCCCGAGGATCGCCAGACCGGACTCGCCCTGGTCGGGAGCGAACGCGGCGATGTACACGAGGGCCTTGACGTTGGCGTGGCCCACCGCGGCGTCGGTGATGACGGCACCGCCGTAGGAGTGGCCGACCAGGACGACCGGCCCGGGGATGGTGTCCAGGACGCTCGACACGTACGCCGAGTCGCCGGCCAGGCCGCGCAGCGGATTCGCGACGCCGAGCACGGGATACCCCTGCCGTTGCAGCCGCGCCGTGACCGCGTCCCAGCTGGACGAGTCCGCGAACGCGCCGTGGACCAGGACCACGGTCGGCTTCGGCGCGCGCGGCGCGGCCGACGCCGTCGCGGTGTGCGCGGCCGGCGCCGGGTCGGCGGGCGCGGCGGCGGACAGCGCCGGCACCGCGAGCAGCGCCCCGATCGCCAGCGCGGTGAGCGTGGATCTGCCGCGGCGTCCGCCGCCCGCGAGGGACCGGACGGGTTTCGTGCCTGTCATCTCTGCTCTCCTCGACATTCCTGATTCCTGCTCCTTCGAGGTGGACCGGCTCACAGGGCCGGCGGTGGTCCGGTGACGCGCAGGTGGAAGGCCTCGGCGGAGGCCACGACCGCCGCGAGGTCGAACTCGGGCGGCAGGTCCCCGGCCTCGGCCACCGGGGTGCCGTTGGCCCGGAAGTACTCCTCGATGCAGGCCGGGCTGAACAGCACCGCTATCCGCGCCCCTTCGGGCGAGCGCACCAGATAGCTGTGCGGAACCCCGCGCGGCCCGTACGCCACCTGTCCGGGCACCAGGTCGTGGCGCTGGTCGCCGACGAAGAACGTGACCTCGCCGTCGAGGACGAACCAGACCTCCTCCTCGTCCTCGTGGACGTGGTGCGGGGGCGCGTGGCCGACCGGGTCGGCGAACTCCATCAGACTGAGCCGGTTGTCGGTCGCGGTACCGGGCAGCAGGATGCGGGCCTGGCCGCCGAGGAACCAGAAGGGTTCGCGCTCGGCCGTCGGGCCGAAGGTGGGGAAGAAGCCGGTCATGTCGCTCCAGACGTCATCGGTGGCTGCCCAGGAAACGCAGCAGCATGGTGGTCATCTCTTGGGGGTGCTCCTCGTAGAGCCAGTGGCCCGAGTCGGGTACGACGGCCCCGGTGACGTGGGTGGCGTACTGGCGCACCTGCTCCGCGACCGACGAACCGAGGCTCCCGGAGGCGCCGATCGCGAGCACCGGCATGGTCAGCGGCCGTTTCTGGAACTTGGCGTTGTCGGCGATGTCCTGCGGGAACGTCCTGAACCACGCGAAGCTCGCCTCCAGGTGCGCGTAGTCGCGCAGATAGGAGGAGAAGACCCGCAGCTCGTTCGGGGTCAGGGCCTCCTTGTGTACGGCGATCTCCCGCATGAAGCCCGACGTCCAGGTCAGTTCGCGGCCCCGGATCAGACTCTCGGGGAGGCCGCTCTCCAAGGCGAAGAAGCCGAAGTGCCAGGCTCCGGGGCCCTGCGCGGTCAGCGACGGGAACCGGTAGATCCCCGGGTCGGGGAGGGGGGCCTCGCTCAGCACGAGCTTCCTGACGGTGCGCGGGTACTGCGCCGCGTAGGCGTAGGCGACCATCGTGCCGATGTCGTGGCCGACGACGTTCACGTCCTGGTCCTTGCCGAGCGACACCAGGAGCGCGTGCAGCGTGGCGGCCATCGTCTTCTTGTCGTAGCCGGACGCCGGGGCGTCGCTGCGGCCCGCGCCGGGCAGGTCCGGCGCGACGACGGTGTAGTGCTCGGCGAGCGCGGGCATGACGGCGTGCCACTCGTACCAGGTCTGGGGGTAGCCGTGGATCAGGACCAGGGTCGGGCCGTGGCCGCCGATCACGTAGTCGATGCCGGTCCCGGCGACCCGGGTCCGGTGCTCGCTGAAGCCGGCGGGCACGTACTCGCCGGCCGGGGCGGCGGGCCCGGCGGAGGCCGAGGCCGTGAGGGTGGTCGCGCCGAGACCGAGGGCCAGGGCGAAGACCGCGGCCACCAGGCGGCGCGATCTGGACAGGCGGAATCTCACGGATGTCTCCAGGGACGTGGGGGGAGGGGGAGGCGGGCGGGCACCGGCCGGTTGCGGTTGCGGTTGCGGTTGCGGTTGCGGTTGCGGTTGCGGTTGCGGTTGCCGTTTCCGTGCCGTGCAGTGTTGTGCCGTGCCGTGGGGTGCCGCTCAGAGGGATTCGACGAGGCCGCCGTCGATGACGAAGTCGGCGCCGGTGATGTTCGCCGCGTGCGGACCGGCGAGGTAGACCACGAGGTCGGCCACCTCGGACGGCCGGGTGAAGCGGCCGGTCACGGACTGGTCCGCCGCACCGCGGGCCACCTCCCGGGGATCGACCCCCTGCGACCGGCCGACCTCGGCGGCGACCCCGTCGGCGCCCTGCCACAGCGCCGTCTCCACCGGGCCGGGACCGATGGTGTTGACCCGCACACCGCGCGGCCCCACCTCCTTGGAGAGGGCCTTGCAGAAGTTGGTCAGGGCGGCCTTCGCCGCGCCGTAGTCGATGACCAGCGGGTCGGGCAGCCGGGCGTTGACCGAGGAGACGGTGACGATCCGGCCCGCTCCGGTGGCGAGCAGGTGCGGTAGCGCGGCCCGGGTGGCGCGGACGGCGGCCATGAGGTTGACCGTGAACGTCCACTCCCAGTCCTCGTCCGTCACACCGAGGAAGCCGTCGACACGGGGCCGTACCGCCCCGACGTTGTTCACCAGGACGTCGACCCCGCCGTGCAGGGCCACGGCCTCGGCGACCAGCGCGGCCGGACCCCCGGGCGTCGCGAGGTCGACCTCCACGACGGTCAGCTCGGCGCCCTCCTTCACCTGCCGGTCGAGGGCGTCGGTGCGTTCCCGCGAACCCGCCACGACCCGGGAACCGGCCGCGAGGAAGGCCTCGACGACGGCCAGGCCGATGCCGCGCCCGGCGCCGGTGACCACCACGGTCCGTCCGGCGAGGCCCGCGCCCGCGTCGGACGGACCGGCGGTCGGGGGACCCGAGCTCATCGCCCGGTCCCCAGGTCCTGCCCCCGCAGCCAGGTCAGAACGGTGTCGGCGACCTCGCGCCAGCCGCCGTCGATCGTCAACGAGTGCCCCCGGTCGGGGAAGTTGACGATGTCGGTGACGGCCTCGGAGTGCCGGTACTGCTTGAGGGTGGCCCGGGTGACGACCTCGGGCACGGTGTGGTCCTTGCCGCCGGAGACCAGCAGCAGCGGACCGCGCCCGCTGTTGTCCGTGTCGACCTTCGCCGGCGAGTGCGGGTTGAAGTTGGCGGAGGCCGCCTCGTACAGCGGCTTGCCCGGCGCGGGGATGGTCCAGCGCTCGTAGAGTGCCGCCGACTCCTCCTCCGAGACCGCGTTGCCGAACGCGAACCGGAACTGCTCCGCGGTCAGCGAGACCGCCCGGCGCTTGTTGGCCGGGTTCTTGAAGACCGGGAGCGTCGCCCTGAGCGCGGACAGGGGCAGCGGCAGTACGCCCTTGATCTGCGCGGCGTCGATCGCGACCGCCGCGGCGGCGCGGTCCTGGCCGAGCAGCTTCTGCGCGATCATTCCGCCGAACGAGTGACCGATCAGGACGGGTCGTGCGGGCAGTGCCTCGATCAGGGCCGCGTAGTGCTCCACGACGTCGTCGATGCCGTAGCCGGCGATGCTCTCGGGGTTCTGGCGCGCCTCCTCGACGGTGGCGGGGTCGCCGGGCCAGCCGGGTGCGGACGGGTCGTAGCCCTCCGTGCGGAACAGATCGATCCACGGCTGCCAGGAGGTGCTGTGCAGCCAGAGCCCGTGGACGAAGACCACGGGAAGGGGAGCGGTCATGGCGGGGCCTTTCGTGTGTGGGTGTCCTCACCCGGCGTGTACTCACGAAACCGGAAACCGCGGTGCCCTCGCACTGGGGAAGCACCCCAGTGGTTCAGGGGTGGACGCCGAACGGCCCCAGGACACCCGCGTCGATCCGCAGGGACTCCAGCAGCGTCCACGCGTTGTCCCGCGTGAAGACGTCGGCGGCGGCGAGGACCCCGGTGTACTTCGCGGCCACGGGGGCCGCCGCCGCGTCCGCGACCGCGTCGAGGAAGGTCTTGAAGATCGCCCACGAGTTGCCCTGCGCGCCGTACTTGGCGAAGAACGGGGCCGGGTCGACGGAGGCGATCGCGGAGCGGGTACTGGCCTCCAGGTCGTCCATGTACCGGATCTGGAGGGCGCCGTCCGCGCGGACCCCGAGCCGCCCGAGATGACCGCCGACGAACGTCTGCCACGGGTAGTTCATCGCGATGCTCTGGGCCCTGATCCAGTCGGGGATGTCCTGGGAGACCGCGAGGTTCTTGAACGGCACCCAGCCCGGATACAGGACGTCGACCAGCATCAGGGTCTCGTACTCGGGCGCGTGGACGAAGATGTTGTCGGGGGAGTGGTTGGGGCCGTGGTACGCCAGGTGCAGGGTCTCCCCGCCGACCCTGAGCCGGTACGTGTCGTGGAACGTGACCGTCGGCAGCGGACGGTTGGGGTCCGCCGCGCGGGCCAGCAGGCCGGCCGTCGCGGCGTGCGAGACGCGGACGACGTCGGTGCCGAAGAGGCCGGCGGCGCCGATGTGGTCGGCGTGCGAGTGCGAGTAGACCAGGTGCGTGACCTTGCCCGGCCGGCCGTTGGCCCGGGTGACGTCGTCGATGGCGCGGAGCAGGTTGTGCCCGATGGTCGGCGGCGCGTCGACGAGGACGACGCCTCGCGTGGTCGTCAGGAACATGGCCTGGTAGTAGGAGTCCGTGACCCAGTACAGGTTCCCGGCGATCCGGCCGACGTGATAGCCGTCCGCGTTCGGCGCGGGCCCGACCGAGGCGGCCGGGATCGGCGCGAAGTCGGGCAGGCCGTCCGTGTCCGCGTGGGCGGGCGCGGCCAGGGCGCCGACGAGACCGGCGGCGGCCGGGACGGTGAGCGCGCCGGCGGCGCCCTTGAGGAATCCGCGGCGGCCGGTCGGGGGCCGCAGTTCGGAAGACATGGGGAGCTGGAGGCCTTTCGGGTGGGGGACCGATGACCGTCGGTGACGGCCGTGCCAGCACACCACCGGGGGAAAGGCCTTCGCACCGGGGCCGCACCCCAGTCCGCCCCGTCCGCCGAAGTCGGCCACCGCAGAAAACCCGAAAAGGCCCCCGGCCCGTGTCTCCACGGGCCGGGGGCCTCAACTCAAGGGTGAGTGACGGGACTTGAACCCGCGACTTCCTGGACCACAACCAGGTGCTCTACCAGCTGAGCTACACCCACCATGCCCGGTCGTTCACTCTGCGAGTTTCCGACCGGCCGAGAAAAAGTGTACAGGGTCCGAAGGGGTGCTCGCGCACGCCTTTCAGCGCGTGGGCTGGACGTGCTTCGCGGCGATCGTGCGGGCCGTCTCCGAGTCCGGGCCGGGCTGCGGGACGAAGATCGCCTCGCGGTAGTAGCGCAGCTCCGCGATGGATTCGCGGATGTCGGCGAGGGCGCGGTGATTGCCCTTCTTCTCGGGGCTGTTGAAGTACGCCCGGGGGTACCAGCGGCGCGCCAGCTCCTTCACCGAGGACACGTCCACGATGCGGTAGTGGAGGTACTCCTCCAGGGTCGGCATGTCCCGCAGCAGGAAACCGCGGTCGGTGCCGACCGAGTTGCCGCACAGCGGGGCCTTGCCGGGCTCCTTGACGTGCTCGCGGATGTAGGCGAGGACCAGCTCCTCCGCGTCGGCCAGCGTGGTACCGCCGGCCAGCTCGTCGAGCAGGCCGGACGCGGTGTGCATCTGGCGTACTACGTCCGGCATCGTCTCCAGCGCCCGGTCCGGCGGGCGGACGACGATGTCCACCCCTTCGCCGAGCACGTTCAGCTCGGAGTCGGTGACGAGGGCGGCCACCTCGATGAGCGCGTCGTCCGACAGCGAGAGGCCGGTCATCTCGCAGTCGATCCACACCATGCGATCGTTCATGTGTCTAACCTTAAGGTGCGGGCCGCTCAGCTGAGCCAACCGTGCGGTGACCTTGTGCCCCGGGACGCGCGAAAGCCCCCGGAGATCTCCTGCCGGAGACCCCCGGGGGCGCGCTCTGTCGCCAGGCCGTGCGCGCGAAGTCCCGGCTGCCTCGCGACGCCCGGCACGCACGCTCGCCGCACGCGCCGGACGCCGCGAGGCCCGTCCTCCGGCCGGAGGACGGGCCTCGCGGACACGACCTAGGTGGCGCTGCGCTGTCCGGGCAGGCTTGCCGTCGTGCGGCTCGTGGCGTAGGCCTCGCGGCCGTTGTCCACGGCCGAAGCCGCGGCCGAGGCCGCCGACAGCGCGCCGGCCGCCGTGCGACGGGTCTGCATCGGGACCGGGCCCTCCGGGTGGAGCGAGGGCGGCAGGCCCGCCGGGCCCAGGGACGACGGACCGCCGGGCTGGCCCGGGGCGCCGTCGCCGTCCACCTGCTTGTCGCCCTGCGGCCGGCGGGCGCGGTACGCGGCCCGGTAGGCGGCGGGCGACGAGCCCAGCTGGCGGCGGAAGTGACCGCGCAGTGCCACCGGCGAGCGGAAGCCGCAGCGGCCCGCGACCTCGTCCACCGAGTAGTCCGACGTCTCCAGCAGCCGCTGCGCCTGGAGCACCCGCTGTGTGATCAGCCACTGCAGGGGAGCGCTCCCGGTGAGCGAGCGGAAGCGGCGGTCGAACGTACGCCTGCTCATGTACGCGCGGGCCGCCAGCGTCTCCACGTCGAACTGTTCGTGGAGGTGCTCCAGCGCCCAGGCGACGACCTCCGCGAGCGGGTCGGCGCCGATCTCCTCGGGTAAAGACCGATCGAGGTAGCGCTCCTGACCGCCGCTGCGGCGCGGGGGGACCACCAGGCGCCGGGCGAGCGCGCCGGCCGCCTCGTTGCCGTGGTCCGACCGCACGATGTGGAGGCAGAGATCGATTCCGGCCGCCGTACCGGCGGACGTGAGTACGTCTCCGTCGTCGACGAAGAGTTCCCGCGGATCCACGTGCACCGACGGGTAGCGCTTGGCCAGCGTCGGCGCGTACATCCAGTGGGTGGTCGCGGGACGGCCGTCCAGCAGGCCCGCCGCCGCCAGCACGAACGCGCCGGTGCACAGGCCGACTATGCGGGCCCCTTCTTCGTGCGCCCGGCGCAGTGCGTCGAGTGCTTCCTCCGGCGGCGGCGCGGTGATCGACCGCCAGGCGGGGACGACGACGGTGCCCGCCCGCGAGATCGCCTCCAGACCGTGCGGTGTGGTGAGTTCCAGCCCGCCGGTGGTGCGCAGCGGGCCGTCCTCGCCGCCGCACACCAGCAGCCGGTAACGCGGAACTCCCGCGTCCTGGCGGTCGATTCCGAACACCGACAGCGGTATGGAACTCTCGAAGATGGGGCCGCCGCTGAACAGCAGCACCGCGACGATCTCCTTGCGGCGTCGCCCGGAAAGCTTCCGGGCCGCGGCCTCCGGCGCGGCAGTGGAGTCGTGGCTCATACTGCTAAGCCCCCCTCGGTGGTCGCGGCGCCCCTATCTTGTCGGGCTTGTCGCTCCAGCACGTTTCCCCTCGGTCCTGCACGAGTCCCCCGCCGTAAGACGTCAAGATCGAATCTACTGTGTCCAGTGGTGCCGGGGTGACCAGTTCGGCAACCGGCACATTGTCGACATGGCAACTTGGCGTGAAGCATTCGATCACGAAGCGTTGCACTCGTGGGCCGTGCAGGGAAGTGCGCCTCGTCTTAGTGGCCAATCCCCGTAGGGTGCGCAGGGTCTCCAGGACCCTTTCGGCGCAGGTCGAACGGGGGTTGGGGGGTGGTTCGGGCAACAGATGCACGGTGACCGGAAGTTGGCTGAAAAGCATCGGGCGCGTGCGCGGAAACCGGTCAGTCGACCGGTGTACTTCCTCCGGTGTGCCGACCGCCCCGGTGCGCCCCCGCCACCGCCCGGTGACGGTGGCCGTGCCGCGGGGGCTCCTCCTCGTCCAGGAGCCGGGCCGTCCCCCGCTCGGAGCGGCGCAGCAGCACCCGGCAGGCGGCGGTGACGGCGGCGAGCCCGAGGGCCGTACCGGCGGCGCCGGCCAGCGAGGTGCCGTACCAGAGGAGTACCAGGGGGACGAGGACGCAGCTGAAGACCGCCCAGCGGACCACATCTGTGGCGGTGTCCGGGCCGGGGTGTGCCTCGGAGGTCGTACGGTGTCCGGACATGGCGTGCTCCCTGGGGCGGCGGTTCGCCGGGTTCAACGCTTGTTCGATGCGTCGGTCACTGTAGGGCAGCCCAGGAGTGGGCGCCGGGTAAGTGAATCCTGTGCAAACCGCCTGTACGGGGCAGCAACCATTGCGTTACGGGCGCCCCCTCGTGCATGCTCCGGGGAACTCCGCCGGAGCGTGTGCGGGATATGGGCTAAGGAGGACTGGCGCCGTACCCTTGGGGGTATGGGGTTGGGAAGATGATTCCCGGACACAGCTCCGCCGCACACTGTTGTCCCCTCCCAAGAGGATCAAAAAGCCGAGACACCCATGGCCGGTCACGAATCTTTCGAACCCGCGGACCGCAAGCGGCCCGTCGCCGATCCCACGGCGGCCGACCCCCAGGCGGCGGAACAGCCACGCCATTCCTGCGATCCCGCCTTCAAGCACGGTGTCGTCGTCGGTTTCGACGGCTCCACGTCCAGTGAGCGTGCCCTCGCGTACGCCATCGGCATGGCCCACCGCTCCGGCTCGGGCCTGGTCATCGTGCATGTCGCCAACCGGCTGCCCACCACGGTGTGGGCGGGCTGCGAGCCACCGGTCTTCGTCGACGTGCCGGACCACCGCACCGAGGTGCTGGGCCTTGAGCTGGCGTGCGCCGAGTACCTCGCCGAAGTGCCCTGGATCCTCGTCGAGCGCGGTGGCGACATCTGCCACGAACTCGAAGAGGTGGGGCGGGAGTACGAGGCGGACGCGATCGTGGTGGGCTCGACCCACGGCATCGTCGGGCGCATCTTCGGCTCCGTCGCGGGGCGGCTCGCCAAGCGCGCGCAGCGGCCGGTCGTCGTCATCCCGTAGGCGTCCCGGCCATCCCGTGGGCATCCCGCGGCGCGGGTGGGTTCCCTTCTGAATTCGCCGTTGTGCAGAGGTATTTGTGTCCTTGTGAAGGGCATATATCGGTCACACCGCACAACCGCACATGCATGAAGGGAGCCCGCCGTGGACAATGACGTCGCCGCGGGAAGCACCACCTCGATCGTCGGCCGACTCGCCCTGGGAATCACCCTGTTGGCCTTCGGGCTCGGGTACACGAAAGTCATCAACGGGGTCTCGACCGCTGACGCCGTGTCACTGGCCCACTATGTGGGCGGAGTTGCCCTGTTCGTCGCCGGACTGTTCGCGTTCCGCGACGGCGACACCGCCACGGGTACCGCCTTCTCGGCGTTCGGCGCGCTCTGGTTCACCTGGGCCGTGAGCGCGGGGAACTCCGCCTCGGACAACGCGGCGGGGCTGTTCCTGCTCCTGTTCGCCCTGGTCGCTCTCTCCGTGACCCTCGCGGGTGGGGATCAACTCACCCAGGGGACATACGGGTTGTTCTTCGTCTCCCTCGTGCTTCTGGCCATCGCGCAGTTCGCCGGCAACGACGGGCTGGGCAAGGTCGGCGGGTGGTTCGGTGTCGCCGCGGGAGCTGTCGCCTGGTACTCGGCGACCGCCGCGCTCGCTCACTGGCCGACGGTTCTTCCTCGGCGGGCTGCCGGTCGGGGCGTGACGGCCACCGGTTGACCGGCAGTGGAAAGGCCCCCCACGTGTACGAGGCACACGTGGGGGGCCTTTCCGCCTGTTCGGCTGCTTCACCGTGACGGTGTCCGCCGTCACTCCACCGTGACGGACTTCGCGAGGTTCCTCGGCTTGTCGATGTCCCGGCCCAGGGCCAACGCCGTGTGGTACGCCAGGAGTTGGAGCGGGATGCCCATCAGGATGGGGTCCAGTTCGTCCTCGTTCTTCGGGACCACGATCGTCTGGTCGGCCTTCTCCTGGTGCTGGTGGGCCACCGCGAGGATCCGGCCGCTGCGGGCCTTGATCTCCTCCAGGGCGGCGCGGTTCTTCTCCAGGAGGTCGTCGTCGGGGACGATCGCGACCGTGGGCAGGGCGGGCTCGATCAGGGCGAGCGGGCCGTGCTTCAACTCCGAGGCGGGATAGGCCTCGGCGTGGATGTAGGAGACCTCCTTGAGCTTGAGGGAGGCCTCGCGGGCGACCGGGTAGCCCCGGACCCGGCCGATGAACAGCATCGAGCGGGCGTCGGCGTACTCGGCGGCCAGCTTCTTGATCTCGTCCTCGCGCTCCAGGATCGCGGAGATCTGCGCGGGCAGCTTGCGCAGGCCCTCGATGACGCGCTTGCCGTCGCGCACCGAGAGGTCACGGGTGCGCCCGAGGTGGAGTGCCAACAGGGCGAACGCCACAGTGGTGTTGGTGAAGCACTTGGTCGAGACGACACAGACCTCGGGGCCCGCGTGCACGTACATCCCGCCGTCCGCCTCGCGAGCGATGGCCGAGCCGACGACGTTGACCACACCGAGGACGCGGGCGCCCTTGCGCTTCAACTCCTGGACGGCGGCGAGGACGTCGTAGGTCTCGCCGGACTGGGAGACCGCGATGTAGAGGGTGTCGGGGTCGACCACCGCGTTGCGGTAGCGGAACTCGGAGGCCGGCTCGGCGTCCGCGGGGATGCGGGCCAGCTCCTCGATCATCTGGGCGCCGATCATGCCCGCGTGGTACGAGGTGCCGCAGCCGAGGATCTTCACCCGGCGGATCTGCCGGGCCTCGCGGGCGTCGAGGTTGAGGCCGCCGAGGTGCACGGTGGAGAAGCGGTCGTCGATCCGGCCGCGCAGCACCCGGTCCACCGCGTCGGCCTGCTCGAAGATCTCCTTGTGCATGTAGGTGTCGTGGCCGCCCATGTCGTAGGAGGCGGCCTCCCACTCGACGGTGGTCGGCTCGGACGTGGTGCGGGTGCCCTCGGTGGTGTATGTCCGGAAGTCGTCGGCCTTGAGGGTCGCCATCTCGCCGTCGTCGAGGGTCACTATCTGGCGCGTGTGGGTGACGAGTGCGGCGATGTCCGAGGCGACGAACATCTCCTTCTCGCCGATCCCGAGGACCACCGGGGAGCCGTTTCGAGCCACCACGATGCGGTCGGGGAAGTCGGCGTGCAGGACGGCGATGCCGTACGTCCCCTCGATCACCCGCAGTGCCTGGCGGACCTTCTCCTCCAGGGTCTCCGCCTGGGAGCGGGCGATGAGGTGGGTGAGGACCTCGGTGTCGGTCTCGGAGAGGAACTCGACGCCGTCCGCTTCGAGCTTCTTCCTCAGGTCGGACGCGTTGTCGATGATGCCGTTGTGGACCACGGCGACCTTGCCGTCGCCGGACAGGTGCGGGTGCGCGTTCACGTCGGAGGGGGCGCCGTGCGTGGCCCAGCGGGTGTGGGCGATGCCGGTGGTGCCCTTGAAGCGCGCCGGGACCTTGGCCTCCAGGTCACGGACCCGGCCCTTGGCCTTGACCATCTTCAGACCGGCCGTCTTCGGGGTCGTGACGACGATGCCCGCCGAGTCGTAGCCGCGGTACTCCAGCCGTTGCAGGCCCTCCAGCAGGAGGGGGGCGACGTCACGCTTGCCGATGTATCCGACGATTCCGCACATATACAGGTGTTCCTAGCCGTAGACGATGCGGCGCAGCTGCCTGAGCGTGAGCTCCGGCGGTGCCACCGCGCGGTATTTCAGGTCCGCCTCGATCCGGTCGAAGATCGTCGCGTTGACCAGGCCCTGGGCCTGGAGCTCGCGGTGGCGGCGACGGACGTAGTCCTCGGTCGTCTCGTCGAAGTAGGCGAGCACGTCCTGGATCACCCGCAGTGCCTCGCCCCGGTTGAGGGGGGAGGAGCGCGTCAGATGATCAACGAGTTCGTCGTGCACCCGGTAGATCCTGGGGTACCGAGGGGAGCTTTGCAAGAATCCTGCCCGATATCGGGCAACCCGCTGTTGAAAGTCTTATGGGGCTCTGTTCGTAAGCTGTCCATCCTGTGTCTTGCGCCTCGTCGCTCATATGGACGAGTTTCAGTCGCCATGGACATTCCTCGTATGGGCGTACCCGAAGAGCTCGCCGAGCGCATGAGCATGGCTGAGCAGCACGAGTACCTCCGCTCGAAATTCTCGCGGCGCACGATGATAAGAGGCGGCGCCGTGACCCTCGGCGCCGTCGCCGGCGGTGTCTTCGTCCCGGGCGCGGTCGCCCAGGCGGCCGTCCCCAGCCAGGCCTCCGCCACCTACGCCTCCACCTCCTCCAGCGAGTCGATCGACGGGGCCCTGGTCTCCCCGTTCGGCCGCCACCTCGCGTTCGGCAACGACCCGAGCACCGAGGTCACGGTTTCCTGGCAGGTCCCGACCAACGTCAAGAAGCCGTTCGTCCGGATCGGCGCGCACCCCTGGGACCTCTCCCGCAAGATCGAGGCCGAGGTGCGCACCCTGTACACCCCGGCCGGCGTCGGCGCGAGCGGCGACCACACCCAGTACTACCTGCACGCCAAGCTGACCCACCTGCGTCCGGGCAAGACGTACTACTACGGCGTCGGCCACGCGGGCTTCGACCCGGCCGAGGCCCACCTGCTCGGCACGCTCGGCACCTTCACCACCGCCCCCGACCGCGCCGTGCCGTTCACCTTCACGGCCTTCGGCGACGAGGGCGTCGGCTACCACGGCCTCGCCAACAACAGCCTCCTGCTCGGCCAGAACCCCGCCTTCCACCTGCACGCCGGCGACATCTGCTACGCCGACCCGGCAGGCGCCGGCCAGACCGCCGACACCGGCTTCGACTCGCGCACCTGGGACCTGTTCCTCGCCCAGACCGAGTCGGTCGCCAAGTCCGTGCCGTGGATGCCCGCCTACGGCAACCACGACATGGAGGCCTGGTACTCGCCCAACGGCTACGGCGGCGAGGACGCCCGCTGGAACCTGCCGGACAACGGCCCCGACAAGAAGAACCTGCCGGGCGTCTACTCCTTCGTCTACGGCAACACGGCGGTCATCTCGCTCGACGCCAACGACGTCTCCTTCGAGATCCCGGCCAACCTCGGCATCTCCGGCGGCACCCAGACCAAGTGGCTGGAGGCGCAGCTCAAGAAGTTCCGCGCGTCCAGGGACATCGACTTCGTGGTGATCTTCTTCCACCACTGCGCGTACTGCACCTCGACGGCGCACTCCTCGGAGGGGGGAGTGCGCAACGAGTGGGTCCCGCTGTTCGAGAAGTACACGGTGGACCTGGTCATCAACGGCCACAACCACCAGTACGAGCGCACCGACGTCATCAAGAAGAACGCGGTCGTCAAGAAGCTGCCGATCGGCGGCACGGCGTACCCGGAGACCGAGGGTGTCGTCTACGTGACGGCGGGCGCGGCCGGCCGCAGCCTGTACGCGTTCTCCGCCCCGGACTCCTACGAGGGTCACGTCGCCGACGTCGACTCCGTGGCGGCCTTCGTCAACACGAAGGACGGCAAGGTCAACGAGACCGTCGCGTGGTCGCGCGTGCGCTACCTCAACTACTCGTTCCTGCGCGTGGACGTGCAGCCCGCCCACAAGGGCCGTACCACCACCCTGACGGTCCGCGGCATCGCCGAGACCGGTGCCGAGGTCGACCGCTTCACGATCGCCCGCAAGGCCAAGTAACTCCCGTGGCACGCCCGGAAGGCAGGGCGTAGACACACCGCAGGCGGTCCTCACATGCGTTTGAGGACCGCCTGTTTGGCCATCGCGAACTCCTCGTCGGTGAGCACCCCGTCCCGGTGCAGCGCGCCCAGCTCCCGCAGCCGCCGCAGCAGCGCGTCGTGGTCGTCCTCCGCCGCGCCCGTCAACTCCCTTGCGGGCTCAAGGCGTTCGGACCGTACGTCCGCTCCGGCGGCGGCCGGATGCGGGAGCCGGGCCTGGACGGCCGCGGCGATCAGGGCCATCAGCGGATCCTTCTTGAAGCCCCACAACTCCACCGCGTTGGGGTCGTACTTGGGCGGCGCCTTCGTCGGCGCGTGACGCACCGCGAAGCGGATGTAGCCGTTCTCCAGCCCGGCCGACGGCCGCCACTCCACACCGAGGAGGTCGGTGACGGCGAGGGTGCGGGCACCGGCCGCGGACTTGGCGTCCTCCGTCTTCCAGTTCCACTCCAGCCGTACGTGCTCGCCGTCGAAGCTCGCCGTGCCGTCCCCGGCGGAGACCGAGAGCGGCACGGCGGGCCCCGGCAGCAGGTACGCGTCCACCGGATCGGCCGGGACCCCGTCGAGCAGCAGGGCGCCCCGCACCTCGTCCACGAAGTACTCGGCGACGCCGTACCGGTCCGACTCGACGGTCAGCTGATAGGGGTCGTCACCCTCGGAGAGCCGCCCGCCGGTGGCGTGCAGCAGCGGGTCCGCGCCGTCCCGCAACCGCAGTCTCAGCCGCCCCGACCTGCGGCCCTGTTCGAACGAGACACCCGCCAACGCGCCCAGCGGTACGACGAGTTCACCCAGGGTCCGGCGGAACAGACCGACGTTCCGGTCCCGTCCGGGAGTCAGCCGCAGGGCGTCGCCGTCGAAGATCCAGGTGCCGTCCTTCTGGATGATTTCCGCCATGGGGGGATTGTTTCACCGGATCTGCGGGAGAGTGGTCTCTACCAATCGAGGGGAGTACAGGTGAGACGGCACAGTGTTCTGGGCTCGTTGCTGCTCATGGTGGCAGTCGGCGCCTTCACGACAGGAGCGACCACGGTGACGAAGCCCGACCCGACCCCCCTCGGCCGAGTGGTGCCCGCACCCGCCTCGGTCAGACCGGGCGGCTCCCCCTACCGCATCACCGAAGCCACCGTCATCCGCGTCGACGACACCCCCAAGGCGCACCGCATCGGCGAGTACCTCGCGGACATTCTGCGCCCGTCCACCGGCTACCGGCTGCCACTGGTGAACCGGGGCGGCAGCGGCATCCAACTACGCCTGGCCAAGGGGAGTTTCGGGGCGGAGGGCTACCGCCTCGACAGCGGCCCCCGCGGTGTCGTCATCACCGCCGGCGAGTACGCCGGACTCTTCCACGGCGTCCAGACCCTGCGCCAACTCCTGCCCGCCGCCGTCGAGAAGAAGTCCGTGCAGCACGGCCCCTGGCAGATCGCGGGCGGCACCATCGAGGACTCCCCGCGCTACGCCTACCGCGGCGCCATGCTCGACGTCTCCCGGCACTTCTTCACCGTCGCCCAGGTCAAGCGCTACATCGACCAACTGGCCCTCTACAAGATCAACGAACTGCACCTCCACCTCAGCGACGACCAGGGCTGGCGCATCGCGATCGACTCCTGGCCACGACTGGCGACCTACGGCGGCTCGACCGAGGTCGGCGGCGGCACGGGCGGCCACTACACCAAGGACGACTACCGGGAGATCGTGCGCTACGCGGCCTCCCGCTTCCTCGAAGTGGTCCCCGAGATCGACATGCCCGGCCACACCAACGCGGCCCTCGCCTCCTACGCGGACCTGAACTGCGACGGCGTCGCGCCCCCGCTCTACACGGGCACGGACGTCGGCTTCAGCTCGCTGTGCGTCGGCAAGGACCTCACCTACCGCTTCGTGGACGACGTGATCGGGGAACTGGCCGCGCTCACCCCGGGCCGCTACCTCCACATCGGCGGCGACGAGGCGCAGTCCACCAGCCACGAGGACTACGTCAAGTTCATGGACCGGGTGCAGCCGATCGTCACCAAGCACGGCAAGACGGTGATCGCCTGGCACCAGATCACCGGCGCCCACCCCGTCAAGGGCGCCCTCGCCCAGTACTGGGGCCTCGACGACACCGACGCCGCCGAGAAGGCACAGGTCGCCGAGGCCGCGAAGAACGGCACCGGGCTGATCCTCTCACCCGCCGACCGGGCCTACCTCGACATGAAGTACACCGAGGACACCCCGCTCGGCCAGGACTGGGCGGGCCTGGTCGAGGTCAAGCGGTCCTACGACTGGAACCCGGGCAACTACCTCGCCGGGGTGCCGAGTTCGGCGATCCGGGGCGTCGAGGCACCGCTGTGGACGGAGACCCTCGAAACCGGCGCGAACATCGACTACATGGCCTTCCCGAGGCTGCCGGGCCTGGCCGAGCTGGGCTGGTCGCCGGCCTCGACGCACGACTGGGACACCTACAAGGTCCGGCTCGCCGCGCAGGCCCCGCGCTGGGACGCCCTCGGCATCGACTACTACTGCTCACCCCAAGTGCCCTGGCCCGCACGGTAGTCGAGCCCCACGCGTGAAAGGGACGGGCACCCCGGGGGACCGTACCCCGGGGTGCCCGCCTGCTGGTGGGGTCAGAACCCGGCGATGGGGTTCTTCAGCGTGCCGACGAGCTGGAGCGCGCCGGAGGGGTCCGCCAGGTCCACCATCTGCTCGTTGTTGCGCAGCTGGAGGCGGTTGAGGCAGGACAGTGAGAACTCCGGGGCGAACATGTCGTACTGCCGGAACTTGTCGGCGAGTTCGGGCGCCGCGTCCTGGTACTCGCGGGTGACCTCCGCGACCGTGCGCCAGAAGTCGTCCTCCGCCAGGACGCCTTCGGCCGCCAGGTTCGCGGCGAGGAACCGGAAGAAGCAGTCGAAGACATCGGTGAAGATCGACAGCAGCTTCTTGTCCTCGGGGACCTCGACCCGCAGCCGCTCCACGGCCGGCGGCAGCACCGCGTCCGGGTCCATGACCGCGATCTCCTCGGCGATGTCCTTGTAGATCGCGCGCCGGACCACACCGTCCTCCAGCACGAGGATCACGTTCTCGCCGTGCGGCATGAACACCAGGTCGTAGGCGTAGAAGCTGTGCAGCAACGGGGTGAAGTACGCCCGCAGATAGGACCGCAGCCACTCCACCGGGGCCAGCCCCGAGCGCTCGATCAGCGCGCCCGCGAAGGACGCGCCCTCGTGGTCCAGGTGCACCAGCGAGGCCATCGTCGCCAGGGACTCGCCGTCCCGGAGCGAGGACACCGGGCTCTCCCGCCACAGCGCGGCGAGCATTTTCCGGTACGGCGAGTAGCGGTCGGTGGCCGCCTCGTACTCCAGGTGCCGGTAGCCCACGGCGGCCCGCTCACGGATGACCGACAGGCCGGTGGACTTCAACACCGGGTCGTTGTCGATGAGTTGGGCGAGCCAGTCGTTGATCGCCGGGGTCGCCTCCATGTAGGCGGCCGAAAGCCCGCGCATGAAGCCCATGTTGATGACGGACAGGGCCGTCTTCACATAGTGCTTCTCGGGGGCGGACCAGTTGAAGAAGGTCCGGATGGACTGCTGGGCGAGGTACTCGTCGTCGCCCTCGCCCAGGCACACCAGCAGACCCCGGGCCACCTCGGCGGCGAAGGTCACGCTGAGCTTGTTCCACCACTGCCAGGGGTGCACGGGGATGAGGAGGTAGTCGTCCGGGTCGCGCCCCTGGTCGGCCAGGACGGCACGGAAGCGGTCGAGCGTGGCGCCGCCCAACTCGTCCTTGACGAACGACTCGTACTCGATGCCCACCCCCGCCGTGAACGCGGCCCGCGAGCGGTGCGCGGCCAGCCAGACCAGCCGGATGGGGCTCGCGGTCTCGGGGGCGTACGCCAGGTACTCGTGGACGCCGAAGCCGAGCCGTCCGTTGTTGGCGACGAAGCAGGGGTGGCCCTCGGTCATCCCCGTCTCGATGGCCTGGAAGTCGCTCCGCACCAGCTCGGCGACCGGGAGCTGCGGCTTGGTGAGTTTGTAGCAGGTGCCGGAGAGGGTGGAGGAGATCTCCTCCAGATAGACCGGCAGGATCGCCTCGCTCAGCCCCAGCGACTTCCGCAGCTCGATGAAGAAGTCCAGTGCCGCGAGGGGGAGTTCGGCGCCGTCGCGCTGCCGGGTGATCGAGTCGGCGTCCACCTGCCAGTGGTCCAGAGCCCGGCGGACGGCGGTGAACCGGTAGCGCGTCAGCCCGTCGTCACTGCGGACGACGTACAGGTCCCCGTCCCCCTCGACCGGTTCGGGGGTGATCAGCCGCTCGTGCGCGAACTCGGCGAGGGCCTTGCGGATCAGCCGGCGGTTGGCGTTCTCCCAGCGCTCGGGGGAGAGATGGGCGACGGCGTCGGCGAGACTCATGCGGACACCGCCCTGGCCACCGGGGCCGCCACCGCGGCCGTCATGAACTGCTCCCGTGTGCAGAAGCTCAACAAGGCTTTCTTCTCCGGCTTCTGGATCTCACGCTCGGGCACGAACCCGACCGTCTCGTTCAGGGCGTGCACGGCGGTGTTGGACACGTCCGGCTCCACGACGACACGCGCCACGGCCGGGTCCTCGAAGAGCCGGGCCATCACGGCGGCGATCACCGCACGGGTGAAGCCGTGGACGGGCGTGTCGGTGGCGGGCGTCAGGAAGTGCATCCCGACATCACCGGGCAACGGCTCGTACAGACCGACCAGTTCGCGGTACCGAGGGTCGTAGTACTCCATCAGGAAGACGGGCACACCACCCTCGTCGAGTCCCAGCAGCGCCTGCTGGTGCTCGTCGGCCGCGATCTCCATGTAGGCCCGCTCGACGTCCTCCAGCTTCGCGTCCTGCATCATCCAGTACGCGGCCTTGGGATGGGTGACCCACCGGTGCAGCAACTCGGCGTCGCGCAGGGGGTCCAGGGGGCGGAAGGCGAAGGTCACCGGGTTCATGGGACTCATACGGCGAACTCCTGGAACGCGATGGCCTGTTCCACCGGGTAGTACTCGGTGCCGAGCAGCTCGCGGATGATGTACGAGTTGCGGTACGCGCCCATGCCCAGGTCGGGGGACGTGATGCTGTGCGCGTGGACGCCCGCGTTCTGGAGGAAGACGCCCCGGCCCGTGGTGTCGATCGCGTAGTTGCGGGCGATGTCGAAGTTGCCCCGGGAGTCGTGACGCAGCCGCTCGTGCACGGGCTTGAGGAACTCCGGTTCGGCGTACTTGTAGCCGGTGGCGAGGACCAGGCCCTGCGAGCGCAGGGTGTAGTCCTTCTCCTGTTCCTCCTGGCGCAGCGCGAGTTCGTAGACGCCGTCGCGGTAAGTGGCGTCGTTGAGGGAGGAGTTGGTGAGCAGCCGGGTGGGGACGGGGCCGCCGACCCGCTTCTGGTACAGCAGGTCGAAGATGTCGTTGACGAGGTCTCCGTCGATGCCCTTGAAGAGGCCCTTCTGCTCGGCCGCGAGGCGGTAGCGGGTGTCCTCGGGCAGCGCGTGGAAGTAGTCGATGTACTCCGGGGAGGTCATCTCCAGCGTGAGTTTCGTGTACTCCAGCGGGAAGAAGCGCGGCGAACGCGTCACCCAGTTCAACTCGTAGCCGTGGACGTCGATCTCGCTCAGCAGGTCGTGGTAGATCTCGGCGGCGGACTGCCCGCTGCCGACCAGCGTGATCGACTCCTTGGCCTGCAACTCCGCCTTGTGCGCCATATAGCGGGAGTTGTGGATGAAGTCGCCGCCCAGTCCGGCGACGGCCTCCGGGAGATAGGGCGGGGTGCCGGTGCCCAGGACCAGATGCCGGGCGCGGTAGAGGTCGCCGGTTTCGGTCCGCACGACGTAGACCTCGTCCGCGTCCTCGTACGTCACCTCGGTCACCGTCGTGGAGAAGCGCACGTTGGAGAGCCGGTCGGCGGCCCAGCGGCAGTAGTCGTCGTACTCGACCCGCAGCGGATAGAAGTTCTCGCGGATGTAGAAGGGGTACAGACGCCCCTTCTCCTTCAGGTAGTTGAGGAAGGAGTACGGCGAGGTCGGGTCGGCGAGGGTGACCAGGTCCGACATGAACGGGGTCTGGAGGTGGGCGCCGTCGAGGAACATGCCGGCGTGCCACTCGAAGCCGGGCTTCGAGTCCAGGAAGATCCCGTCGAGTTCGGCGATGGGCTCGGTGAGGCAGGCGAGGCCGAGGTTGAAGGGCCCGAGCCCGATGCCCACGAAGTCGTGGGTCTTGGTGGCGGGTTCAGGAAGCGCGGTCAAGGGACTCTCCCAGGTACTGCTCGGCGTGGCCGGCGATCAGGTCGAGGACGGCGGCGATGTCGTCGGCCGTCGTCTCGGGGTTGAGCAGGGTGAACTTGAGGTAGTGGCGGCCCGCGACCTTGGTGCCCGCGACCACCGCGTCACCGGAGGCGAACAGGGCCTTGCGGGCGTACAGGTTGGCGCGGTCGATCTCGGCCGGGTCGGTGACGGTGGCCGGGATGTAGCGGTAGACGAGGGTGGAGAGCGAGGGCTCGACGACCACGTCGAAGCGTGGGTCGGCGGCCAGCAGCTTCCAGCCCTCCTCGGCCAGGTCGCAGACCTCGTCGAAGAGTTGGCCGAGGCCGTCGGCGCCCATCACCCGCAGCGTCATCCACAGCTTGAGCGCGTCGAAGCGGCGGGTGGTCTGGAGGGACTTGTCGACCTGGTTGGGGATGCGCTCCTGCACCATGCGGCGCGGGTTGAGGTAGTCCGCGTGATAGGTCGCGTGGCGCAGGGTGTCGGCGTCGCGGACCAGCAGGGCGGACGAACTCACCGGCTGGAAGAAGGACTTGTGGTAGTCCACGGTGACCGAGTCGGCGCGCTCGATGCCGTCGATCCGGCCGCGGTGCCTGAGCGAGGCGAGCAGTCCGCAGCCGTAGGCCGCGTCGACGTGCATCCACACCCCGAACTGCTCGCACAGTTCGGCGACTTCGGGCAGCGGGTCGATGGAGCCGAAGTCGGTGGTGCCGGCGGTGGCGACGACGGCCATGGGCACCAGCCCGGCGGCCTTGCAGCGCTCCAACTCCCGGGCGAGGGCGACCGTTTGCATCCGCTTGTCGGCGCCGACGGGTATCGACACGACGGCGTCCTGGCCGAGGCCCAGCAGTTTCGCGGACTTCTTCACGCTGAAGTGGCTGACCTCGGAGGCGAAGACGCGCAGTTTGGCGAGTGTGTCGGTCTTCGCCTCCTCGCGGGCCAGCAGCAGCGCCTGGAGGTTGGACTGGCTGCCGCCGGAGGTGAACACCCCGTCCGCGTGCGGCCCGAGGCCGATGCGTTCGTTGGTCCAGTCGATCAGTTTGCGCTCGATGAGGGTGCCGCCGGCCGACTGGTCCCAGGTGTCCAGGGAGGAGTTGACGGCGGAGAGCACCGCCTCGCCGAGCACCGCCGGGATGACGACGGGGCAGTTGAGGTGGGCGAGGTAGCGGGGGTGGTGGAAGTAGATCGCGTCCCGCAGGTAGACCTCGTCCAGCTCGTCGAGCACCGCGGTGGTGTCGTGCAGCGGGCGGTCGAGGTCGATGCGGTCGATGAGGGGGGAGAGGGCGTCGACCGTGACGCCGGTGAACGGTCGTTCGGTGGTGGCGAGTTTGGCCGCCACCCGCTCCACGCCTTGCGTCACGGAGCGGCGGTAGTGCTCCGCAGTCGTGTCATTGAGCAGGTGCGAGCGCATGTGGGGGTCCTCCGGTGGGGAAGTCCGTGCGGGACAGGTGAGCGGCGGGGTTCCGCAACATCAACTTAGGTAAGCCTAACCTAACTCAACATCGGAAAGGCCCGCCGCTCCCGTGACCGCTGTCACTCAGGTGTCACTCACACATCAGCCGTCCCTCACCCGGCTTCGCGCAACTGCTCCTCGCTGAGCCCTTGCCGCCAGTACCCGACGAACGTCACCCGGCGCCGGTCGATCCCGCGCTCGCCCACGAAGTGCCGCCGCAGCGCCTTCACTTGACCGGACTCACCGGCGATCCACACGTACGGCCGCTCGGCGGAGGGAAGTTGAGCCGCGCGCAGGGCGGCGAGGGCCAGGGGGGAGTCCTGGCCGCAGTCGTCCTCCCGTACCAGCCAGGTGATGTCGGCGTCGGCGGCCGTCTCCAAGTCCTGGATGTCATCGGGGTGTCGGACCTCCAGCCAGACCCGCGCACAGATGCCCGCAGGCAACGCTTCGAGGATGGCGGACACGGCCGGTACGGCGGTCTCATCACCCCAGACGACCACCAGATCGGTGTCCTCCGGCGGCCGGAACCGGATCGCCCGATTGTCCGCGACGGCCGGCCCGAGCAGCACCACCCGGTCACCGGCGCAGGCACGCGAGGCCCAACCGGAGGCGGGCCCGGCCGGCTCGTGCAGCACGAAGTCGATGTCGATCTCATCGGGTCCGCGCCGCAGAGCGCGCAAGGTGTACGAGCGCATCACCGCCCGTACGTCGTCGGGCAGTTCACGCCAGGCCTGCCACCATCCATCGCCCAACTGACAAGGCACGGCGGGTTCCGACTGCCCCGGATGCGGCAGGAACAACGACAGGGACTGATCACACCCGTCGGAGAAGAAGTGCGCCAGGTCGTCCCCGGCGAAGGTGACACGGACGAAGGACGGCCCCAGCCGCTCCGTCCGCACGACCTGGAGAGAAAAGAAGCGGAACGGAGCGGCTACGGCCGTCGTCATGCGGTAACTCCTGAATCGGCGTCAGGGCCAGTTCCCCAGGGGCGCGGGGAAGTGCGCGCCCAGCCACAACGGACCCGCAGCGACCCACAACGCGAAACCCCTGGGTCAGCTGACCTTCTTCGCGTTCTCGATCGCCTTGGCCAAGTCCTCAAGCAGCGGCGCGCACTTGTCGTACGACAGAATCGGCTCGGGATTACGGGCGATCACCTGGTTCGCCTTCACCGCGGGCAGCTTCTTCCACGTGCCCTCGGTGATGTCGGCGGGCTGGATCGCCGAGGTGCGGTTGTCCATCATGATGATGTCCGCCGCGTACTTGTCGACGTTCTCCCAGCTGAGGTTCTCGTACCAGCCGCCGCTGGCCTTCAGCGCGGCGGCGGACGGCTCGACGAAGTTCACGCCGAGCGCCTTGTAGTACTCCAGGTCGACGGAGAGGTTCGACCCGGAGACGTAGAAGATGTCCTGGCTCGCGGAACCGGCGAGGACCTTGATGTCCGGATTGGCCTTGGCGGCGGCGCGCAGCCGGGCCGCCGCGTCCTCGAAGCGCTTCTTGGCCGCGGTGATCGTGGTGGAAGTGGTGTCCGCGCCGAGGGACTTGGCGAGTTCCAGCATGCGTGCCAGCGGCTGCGGCAGCTGGACGTCGTAGACGGAGATGCCGACGGTCGGGGCGCCCACGGCGAGGATCTTCTTCTTCGACTCCTCCGGGACGTACCAGAGCGTGCCGGCCGCGTCGAACATCGTGGTGAGGAGGACGTCGGGGGAGAGGGCCGCGTACTTCTCGATGTTGAACTGGCCCCACTCGTTGCCGATGATCGTGACCTTGCTGATGTCCAGGTCGCCGGCCTGTACGTCGGCCTTGCCGTCCTTCAGCTTCGTCGGGCCGAAGACGCCCTTGGACTCGATGCCGTAGTCGTGCAGCGCGGCGGCGACACCGATGAAGGAGACGATGGTCGCCGGCGTCTTGTCGGCCTTCGCGGTCTGGCCGCGGTCGTCCTTGAAGGTCCAGGGGCCGGACTCGGCGGCCGTCGTCTCCTTGACCGAGCCACCGCTTTTCGCGTCGTCCTCCCCGCAGGCCGCGAGCACGGCGCCGAGGCCGAGGGCGCCGCCCGCGGCGAGGATGCCGCGGCGGGAGAGGTGGGTGGCACGGGCGTTGGACATGTGTGGCTGCTTTCGAACAGGGCGGAGCACCCGCCGGACAATTCGAAGGTAGGTTAGCCTAACCTCACTAGATGTCCAGCGGGTGGGGTGCCCGCGCGGTCACCGGCGCAGCCGCCGGACGCTCAGCCGGTGAGGCCCAACTCCCTGGCGATCAGCATCCGTTGGACCTCGCTGGTGCCCTCGCCGATCTCCAGGATCTTGGAGTCGCGCCACATGCGGGCCACCGGGTACTCGTTCATGAAGCCGTAGCCGCCGTGCACCTGCGTGGCGTCGCGGGCGTTGTCGACGGCGATGGTGGAGGAGTACAGCTTGGCGAGGGCCGCCTCCTTCTTGAAGGGCTCGCCCGCCAGCAGCCGGGAGGCCGCGTCGCGCCAGGCCAGGCGGGCGGTGTGGGCCTTCATCTCCATGTCGGCGATCTTGAACTGGATGGCCTGGTTGGCGCCGATCGGCCGTCCGAACGCGTGCCGTTCCTTGGCGTACTTCACCGACTCGTCGACACAGCCCTGCGCCAGACCGGTCGCGAGGGCCGCGATGGCGATGCGGCCCTCGTCGAGGATGCGCAGGAACTGGGCGTAGCCGCGCCCCTGTTCGCCGAGCAGGTTCGCCGCCGGGACCCGGACGTCCGCGAAGGACAGCTCACGGGTGTCCGAGGCGTTCCAGCCGACCTTCGAGTACGGCGCCGCGACCGTGAAGCCGGGTGTCCCGGACGGCACGATGATCGCCGAGATCAGCGGCTTGCCGTCGGGCTTGCGACCGGTGACGGCGGTGACCGTCACCAGACCGGTGATGTCCGTACCGGAGTTGGTGATGAAGCACTTGGAGCCGTTGATGACCCATTCGTCGGTGTCCGGGTCCAGGCGGGCCGTCGTCCGGGTCGCCCCCGCGTCCGAGCCGCCGTCCGGCTCGGTCAGCCCGAAGGCGCCCAGGATCTCGCCGGAGCACAGCCGGGGCAGCCACTCGGCCTTCTGCGCGTCGGTGCCGAAGAGATGGATCGGCATCGCGCCCAGCGACACCCCGGCCTCCAGGGTGATCGCCACCGACGAGTCGACCCGGGCCAGCTCCTCCAGGACCAGGCCCAGCGCCAGATAGTCGCCGCCCATCCCGCCGTGCTCCTCGGGGAACGGCAGCCCGAACAGGCCCATGCGGCCCATCTCGCGGACGATCTCGTACGGGAACTCGTGCCGCTCGTAGAAGTCGCCGATCTTCGGTGCGACGACGTCGTGCGCGAACTCCTCGACCGTACGTCGGAGTTCTTCCAGCTCGGGGGAGAGACGGTGGTCCATGGCGGTCACTGCTCCTTGTGGGGCTGCGCGGTCGTACCGAGTGCGCGGACGGTGCGGGACGGGCTGGGTCGGCCCAGTTGTCCGGCCATCCACACGCTGGTGGCGGTGAGACGGGCGAGGTCGACTCCGGAGTCGATGCCGAGCCCCTGGAGCATCCAGACCAGGTCCTCGGTGGCGAGGTTGCCGGTGGCGGACTTGGCGAACGGGCAGCCGCCGAGGCCGCCCGCGGAGGCGTCCACGGTGGTGACGCCGTGCTGGAGGGCGGCCAGGGTGTTGGCGAGGGCCTGGCCGTAGGTGTCGTGGAAGTGCACGCCCAACACGTCGGTGGGGACGCGCTGTTCGTTGAGCGCGGCCAGAAGTTCCAGGACGTGTCCTGGGGTCGCCACCCCGATCGTGTCGCCGAGGCTCAGCTCGTCGCAGCCCATGTCGACCAACGCCCGGCAGACACGGACCACTTGGGCGATGGGGACCACACCCTCCCAGGGGTCGCCGAAGCACATGGAGAGATAGCCGCGCACATGGGCGCCCTCGTCCTTGGCGCGGGCCACGACCGGCGCGAACACGGCCAGCGACTCGTCCACCGTGCGGTTGAGGTTGGCCTTGGCGAAGGACTCGGTGGCGCTGGCGAAGACGGCGACGCGGTTCGCGTCCAGCGCCAGGGCCCGGTCCAGGCCGCGGCCGTTCGGCACGAGGACCGGCAGATGCACCCCCGGCAGCTCCCGCACGAGCGGGAACAGCTGCTCGGCGTCGGCCAGTTGGGGCACCCACTTGGGGTGGACGAAGCTGGTGGCCTCGATCGTGGTCAGGCCGGCCCCGGCCAGCCGCCGGATGAACTCGGCCTTGACCTCGGTCGGCACGGTCGACTTCTCGTTCTGGAGTCCGTCACGGGCACCCACCTCGTGGATGCGCACCCGGGCGGGCAGATCGGGGGCCGGTACGACCATCGGGAGTGTCACTGGTCCTCCTCCACGGGGGTGACGACCGCCAGCACCTGGTCCATGGCGACCGTCGCACCGGGGGTCACGTCGAGTTCGGCGACGGTGCCGGCGTGCGGCGCGGAGACGACGTGCTCCATCTTCATCGCCTCGACCACCAACAGGCTCTGCCCGGCGGTCACTTGATCCCCCACGGCGACCTTCACCACGGTCACCGTCCCGGGCATGGGCGCGGTCAGCGAACCGGCGCCGGAGCGGTCGGCCCCGCCGAGCGAGGCGGCCACCGGGTCGTGGTCCCGCACCAGCCAGGCGTCCCCGTCCCGGCCGAGCCAGTCGCCGGCCCGGTGGAAGGTGTGGCGGACCCCGTCGAGGGTCACGGACACCTGGTCCGCGGTGACGGTGTGGCTCCCGCGCGGGACGTACTCCACGGGCTCGGTCACCCGCAGCTGGAAGGCGACGGGTTTCGGTGTGCCGCCCAGCCGCCAGCCGTCCGGCACGGAGAAGGGGTCGGTCCAGCCGGTGTTCTTCGGGCGGAGCGCCTCCAGGCGTACGGCCGCCGCCGCCTCGTACACCTCCTCGGGCACCTCGTCCGACACGAGGGAGTCCACCTCGCGCTCGACCAGCCCGGTGTCCAACTCGCCCGCCACGACCGCCGGATGGGCCAGCAGCCGTCGTAGGAAACCGGCGTTGGTCGGCACGCCCAGGGTGACCGTGTCCGCGAGGGCGGCCCGCAGCTTGCGGAGCGCGGTCGCGCGGTCGGGGCCGTAGGCGATGACCTTGGCGAGCATCGGGTCGTAGAGGCTGCCCACCTCGGTGCCCTCGGAGAGGCCGGAGTCGGTGCGGACGCCGTCACCGGAGGGTTCGCGCAGCATCGACACCGTGCCGCCGGAGGGCAGGAACCCGCGTGAAGGGTCCTCGGCGCAGATGCGTGCCTCCACCGCGTGCCCGGTGAGCGTGATCTCCTCCTGCGCGAACGGCAGCCGCTCACCCGCCGCCACCCGCAGCTGCCACTCCACCAGATCGAGCCCGGTCACCAACTCCGTGACCGGGTGCTCCACTTGGAGCCGGGTGTTCATCTCCATGAAGTAGTACGACGACGGGTCGCCGCCGGGGACGATGAACTCCACCGTGCCCGCGCCCGCGTACCCGCACGAGCGGGCCGCCTGGACCGCGGCCTCGCCCATCGCCGCGCGCGTGGCCTCGTCCAGGAGGACGCTCGGGGCCTCCTCGATCACCTTCTGGTGCCGGCGTTGCAGGGAGCACTCGCGCTCGCCAAGGTGGACCACATTGCCGTGGCCGTCGGCCAGGACCTGGATCTCGATGTGCCGGGGGCGGTCGACCCAGCGCTCGACCAGGAGGGTGTCGTCGCCGAAGGAGGCGCGGGCCTCGCGGCGCGCGGCGGCGATCTCGTCGTCCAGGAGGCCGAGGTCGCGGACCAGGCGCATGCCCTTGCCGCCACCGCCCGCCGAGGGCTTGAGGAGGACGGGGGCGCCCAACTTGTGGGCGGCCTCGGCGAGTTCGGGGTCACGGCCGCCGGGGACGACCGGGACACCGGCCGCCTCCACCGTCTCCTTGGCGCGGATCTTGTCGCCCATGAGGGCGATGGCGTCGGCGGGCGGGCCGATGAAGACCAGCCCGGCGTCGGCGCACGCGCGCGCGAAGGCCGCGTTCTCCGCGAGGAAGCCGTACCCCGGGTGCACGGCCTGGGCGCCGGTGCGGGCCGCCGCCTCCAGGAGCCGGGCCACGGAGAGATAGCTCTCCGCCGCCGGGGCGGGACCGATCCGTACCGCCGTGTCGGCCTCCCGGACGTGCCGGGCGTCCGCGTCGGCGTCGGAGAAGACGGCCACCGAGCGCACACCGAGCGAGCGCAGGGTGCGGATCACACGGACCGCGATCTCGCCCCGGTTGGCCACCAGGACCGTATCGAACATGTCGACCATCTCGGGCACCCTCATCACATCCGGAAGACGCCGAACTGGGGGTCCCCCAGAGGCGCGTTGGCACAGGCGGTCAGGGCGAGACCCAGCACCTGGCGGGTCTCCAGGGGGTCGATGACCCCGTCGTCCCAGAGGCGGGCGGTCGCGTAGTAGGCGTTGCCCTGGCGCTCGTACTGCTGCCGGACCGGGTCCTTGAAGGTCTCCTCGTCCTCGGCGGGCCAGGACTCCCCGCGCGCCTCCAACTGGTCGCGCTTGACGGTCGCGAGGACCGACGCGGCCTGTTCGCCGCCCATGACGGAGATCTTGGCGCCGGGCCACATCCACAGGAAGCGGGGGGAGTAGGCCCGGCCGCACATCGAGTAGTTGCCCGCGCCGTAGGACCCGCCCACCACGACGGTCAGTTTCGGCACGCGCGCGCAGGCGACGGCGGTGACCATCTTGGCGCCGTGCTTGGCGATGCCGCCCGCCTCGTAGTCCCGGCCGACCATGAAGCCGGAGATGTTCTGGAGGAACACCAGCGGGATGCCGCGCTGGTTGCACAGCTCGATGAAGTGGGCGCCCTTCTGGGCGGACTCGGAGAACAGGATGCCGTTGTTGGCGACGATGCCGACCGGATGGCCGTGGACGCGCGCGAAGCCGGTGACCAGGGTCTGCCCGAACTCGGCCTTGAACTCCGAGAAACGCGAGCCGTCGACCACGCGCGCGATGATCTCCCGGACGTCGTAGGGGGTACGGGAGTCGACCGGGACGGCGCCGTAGATCCCGTAGGGGTCGACCTTCGGCTCGTCCGTCCCGGTGACCTCCCAGGGCAGCGGCCCGCGCGCGGGGAGCGTGGCCGCGATGTTCCGGACGATCCGCAGCGCGTGCGCGTCGTCCTCCGCGAGATGGTCGGTGACACCCGACACACGCGCGTGCACCTCGCCGCCGCCCAGCTCCTCGGCGGTGACGACCTCACCGGTGGCGGCCTTCACCAGGGGCGGCCCGCCCAGGAAGATCGTCCCCTGGTTGCGGACGATGACCGCCTCGTCGCTCATGGCGGGCACGTACGCCCCGCCGGCGGTGCACGAGCCCAGCACGGCGGCGATCTGCGGGATGCCCGCCCCCGACATCCGGGCCTGGTTGTAGAAGATCCGCCCGAAGTGCTCGCGGTCCGGGAACACCTCGTCCTGCATGGGCAGGAAGGCGCCCCCGGAGTCGACGAGGTAGATGCACGGGAGGCGGTTCTCCAGGGCGATCTCCTGGGCGCGCAGATGCTTCTTCACGGTCATCGGGTAGTACGTCCCGCCCTTGACCGTGGCGTCATTGGCGACGATCACGCACTCGCGCCCGCTCACCCGCCCGATCCCGGCGATCACACCGGCGGCGGGGGCGGCCCCGTCGTACATCCCGTCGGCGGCCAGCGGCGCGAGCTCCAGGAAGGGCGAGCCGGGGTCGAGCAGGGTGTCGACGCGGTCCCGGGGGAGCAGCTTGCCGCGCGCGGTGTGCCGCTCCCGGGCCCGCTCACCGCCGCCGAGCCGGGCCGCGGCGAGCTTGTGCCGCAGCTCCTCGCCCAGCGCGCGGTGCGCCTCCTCGTTGGCCCGCCACGCCTCCGACGCGGGGTCTGCCGCACTCGTCAGCTCCGGTGCCTCTTGCATTCCGTGGGTCCCCTCGCACAGCGATCGGCCGCTCTCGGCTGTTAGTGAGCGTTAACCATCTCCTTCAGGTTAACGACCGCTAACGTCCCTGTCTAGAATTGCTTTCATGACCACGAGAACCGACGCCCCCACCCGTCGCGAGCAGATCCTCAAGGAAGCCGCGCGGCTCTTCGCCGAGCGGGGATTCCACGGCGTCGGCGTCGACGAGATAGGCGCCGCGGTCGGCATCAGCGGCCCCGGCCTCTACCGCCATTTCCCGGGCAAGGACGCGATGCTCGCCGAACTGCTGGTCGGCATCAGCGGCCGGCTCCTGACGGGCGCGAAGCGCCGTCTGGCGGAGGCGGAGGGGGTGACCTCCGCGGAGGCGCTCCTCGACTCGCTCGTCGAGGGCCACATCGACTTCGCCCTCGACGACCGCCCCCTGATCACGCTCCACGACCGCGAGCTGGACCGCCTGCGCGACACCGACCGCAAGCTGGTGCGACAGTTGCAGCGGCAGTACGTCGAGCTGTGGGTGGAGGTCGTCCGGGAGGTGTATCCGGAGCTGGCCGAACCGAGCGCGCGCTCGGCGGTCCACTCGGTGTTCGGACTGCTGAACTCGACCCCGCATCTGGGGCGCCCGGGGTCGCTCCCGGGGCGCGCGGCGACGGCGGAGCTGCTGCACCGGATGGCCCGGGGGGCGCTGGGGGCGGCGGCCGGCCGGGAGGCGTGACGAGCGTTACGTGCCCGTTCCGCTGGACGGTCTTCCTACTCGCCGGTACCGTGAGGTTCTGAGCAAGCGCTTAGAAATGCGTCAGGTATCCATGCGGAGGTGGCGGCGGTGCGCCGTACTGTGTTCAACGAGGACCACGAGGCGTTCCGGGAGACCCTGCGGGCCTTCATCGAGGCCGAGGTCGTCCCCGTCTACGACGAGTGGTTCGCCGCCGGCCAGGCGCCGCGCGACTTCTACCTCAAGCTCGGCGAGCTCGGCGTCTTCGGCATCCGCGTGGACGAGGAGTACGGCGGCGCGGGCATCGACTCGTACAAGTTCGAGGCCGTCCTCTACGAGGAGACCGCGCGCGCGGGTGTCACCCTCGGCGGCTCCGGTGTGCACGTGCTGCTCGGCCTGCCCTACATCAAGCTGCTCGCCAACGACGAGCAGAAGAAGAAGTACCTCCCCAAGTTCGTCACCGGCGAGGAGATGTGGGCCATCGCGATGACGGAGCCGGGCACCGGTTCCGACCTCGCGGGCATGAAGACCACCGCCAAGCTCTCCGAGGACGGCACGCACTACGTCCTCAACGGCGCCAAGACCTTCATCACCGGGGGCGTGCACGCCGACCGCATGATCGTCTGCGCCCGTACCGCCTCGGCCACCAAGGAGGACCGCCGCCACGGCATCTCCCTCTTCGTGGTGGACACCAAGGCCGAGGGCTACTCGGTCGGCCGCAAGCTCGACAAGCTCGGCCTGAAGACCTCCGACACCGCCGAGCTGGCGTTCGTCGACGTCAAGGTGCCCGTCGAGGACCTGCTCGGCGAGGAGAACAAGGGCTTCTACTACCTCGGCCACAACCTCGCCTCCGAGCGCTGGGGCATCGCCTTCGGCGCCTACGCCCAGGCCAAGGCGGCCGTCCGGTTCGCGAAGCAGTACGTCCAGGACCGCGTGGTCTTCGGCCAGCCCGTCGCCGCGTTCCAGAACACCAAGTTCGAACTGGCCGCCTGCCAGGCCGAGGTGGACGCCGCCGAGGCCGTCGTCGACCGGGCCACGGAGGCCCTCGACGCCGGTGAGCTGACGCCCGCCGAGGCCGCCAGCGCGAAGCTGTTCACCACCGAGGTCGCCCACCGCGTGATCGACCGCTGCCTCCAGCTGCACGGCGGCTACGGCTTCATGAACGAGTACCCGATCGCCCGCCTGTACGCGGACAACCGCGTCAACCGCATCTACGGCGGCACCAGCGAGATCATGAAGACGATCATCGCCAAGGACATGGGTCTGTAAGGTCCCGGCAATTACCGCCGGGTACAACAAACACCATGAACCAGGCACTTCAGGATCTCCTCGATCTGCTCGACCTCGAGCAGATCGAGGAGAACATCTTCCGCGGCCGGTCCCGCTCCGCCGTCGTCCCCCGCGTCTTCGGGGGCCAGGTGGCGGCGCAGGCCCTGGTCGCCGCCGGGCGCACGGTCCCCGCCGACCGCTACGCCCACTCCCTGCACGCGTACTTCCTGCGTACGGGCGACCCGGGCGCGCCCATCGTCTACAACGTCGAGCGGATCCGCGACGGCCGCTCCTTCACCACCCGCCGCGCGGTCGCCGTCCAGCACGGCCGGCCGATCTTCGCGCTCTCGGCGTCCTTCCAGGCGTACGAGGAAGGCCTCGACCACCAGGCCCCCATGCCGCCCGCGCCCGACCCGGAGACGGTCCCCACCGGCCGCGAACGGCTGCTCGGCTACGACCACCTCGACCAGGGGATCGTTGAACGATTCCTGGAGGCACGTCAGGCGATCGACCTCCGCTACGTCGACGACCCGCCGTACGGCCGCTTCGGCGAGCCGCGCGAACCGCACTCCCAGGTCTGGTTCCGCACCAACGGCAAGCTGGCGGACGACCCGCTCCTCCACGTGGTCCTCGCGACCTACGTCTCCGACATGACCCTCCTCGACTCGATCCTCCTCGCGCACGGCCGCGGCGGCTGGGCCGTGGGGGACGTCGTGGGAGCGTCTCTCGACCACGCGATGTGGTTCCACCGGCCGTTCCGCGCGGACGAGTGGCTGCTCTACGACCAGGAGTCGCCCTCGGCGTTCGGCGGGCGCGGACTCGGGCAGGCCCGGATCTACACACAGGACGGCCGTCTGGCCGTCTCCGTGATTCAGGAAGGCGTGGTCCGGGTTCCTCGGGAAGACTGAGGGCATGACAGACACGGAGGAGGGCGCGGGCGGCGGCGAGTCCACCGCCACGGTGATCGTCGCGGCCGTCGCCAATCTGGGGATCGCGGTGGCCAAGGCGGTCGCGGGCGTCATCAGCGGCTCCAGCGCGATGCTGTCGGAGGCCGCGCACTCGGTCGCCGACACCGTCACCGAACTGCTCCTCCTCACCGCCCTCAAACGCAGCGAGAAACCCGCCGACGAGGAACACCCCCTCGGCTACGGCCCCGAGCGCTACATCTGGGCGATGCTCGCCGCCGTCGCCACCTTCGTCGGCGGCGCCGTCTTCTCCCTCTACGACGGCATCCACACCCTCGTCGCCGGCGAGGACCTCGGCGACCCGCTCGTCTCCTACATCGTGCTCGGTGTCGCCTTCCTCCTGGAGGGCTACTCCCTGCGCACCGGTGTACGCCAGGCGCGCGGCGAGGCGGCCCGCTTCGACGCCTCCTTCAAGCGCTACCTCCGCCACACCCCCGACACCGCGGTCAAGGCCGTGGTGCTGGAGGACTCCGCCGCCCTGGTCGGCCTGCTCCTCGCGGCCGGCGGCCTGCTCGGCGGACAGCTCACCGGCTCCGGCGTCTGGGACGGCGCCGCCTCCCTCTGCATCGGCCTCCTGCTGCTCTGCGTCGCCTGGGTGCTCGGCCGCTCGAACGCCGAACTCCTCATCGGCCGCCCGCTGCCCGAGCCCATGCGGGACCGCATCCGCGAGGAGCTGCTCGGGGTCGAACACATCGAGGCCGTACTGGAGTTGACGACCCTGGTGCAGGGTCCGCGCGAGGCGCTGATCGCCGCGAAGATCGACTTCCGGGACCGGTCGAGCGCCGCCCAGATCGAGTGGGCCTGCGAACGGGCCGAGCAGCGGCTGCGGGAGGTGTTCCCGGCGGTGAGCCGGGTCTACCTCGACCCGACGCCGGGGTACGCGCAGCGCCGGGCGGAGGGGCTCAACCCGTGGCCGTGAACTCCCTTCCGGGGCAGCGGAGTTGAGCCTGTCGGGCCGGGCGGTCAGTTCAGTCCCGCCTCCGCCAGCAGATACGCCGTCAGCGGGTCGTAGTACCGCGGGCTGACCACATGGTCGTCGAGCGGCACGGCGACCTGGAGGGTGCCCTCGGACTCGGCGAGGAAGAGCGCCGGGTCGTTGCAGTCCGCGTAGCCGACCGAGTCGACGCCGTGCCGGCCCGCGTACCCCGCCCAGCCGTGGTCCGCGACCACCAGGTCGGGCAGCGGGCGGCCCGCGCGCTCCAGGGCGGTCAGGATCGCCTTCATCGGCTCACCGGAGTGGGTGTGCCAGAGCGTGGCGCCGTGCTCCAGGACGGCCACGTCCGCGAACTGCATGACGTACCCCTCCTCGGTCTGCAAGCCCTCCGGGATCACCACGATCTCGCAGCCGGCCGTGCGCAGCGCGGCGGCCGTGGAGTGGTGCACCTCCAGCAGACCGCCCGGGTGACCGGTGGCGAAGAGGACCCGCTGCTGTCCGTCGGCCGCCTTGCGCAGCCGCGCGGCGAGGCGGTCGAGCGCGGCGACCGTCAGCTCCGGGTCGATGGTGTCCTGGCCGTAGCGGTACTCGGGATCGTCGTTCACCCCGACCCGCTCCGCCATCACCGCGAGCACGTCCTGCTCGTCGGACCAGCGGTTGCCGAGCTCCAGGCCGAGCCAGTAGTGGCGGTCGCCGTTGGCCAGCTTGCGGTAGTGGGAGAGGTTGTTCTCGCGGGGGGTGGCTACGTCGCCCGCGATACGGGTCTTCACAAGGTGATCGACGAGCTCGGCGCGGCTTGGGGTCCCGGGTATCGGCATGGTCCCCATTGTGGAGCAGCGGACCGTACCGCTGCCCGACGTCCCGAACGCTGGGATGTGGATCACTCGCGGCCCACGGCCCGCCGTCCACGGCCCGCCGCCCACAGCCGGCCGCTCACAGGTGGCGCAGCCCGAACCACAGCTCCATCCGTACGTCCGGATCGTCCAGGTCCGCGTCCAGCAGCGCCGCGCACCGGGCGATCCGCTGCCGCACGGTGTTGCGGTGCACGGCCAGCGCGACCGCCGTACGGTCCCAACTCCCGTGCAGGGAGAGCCAGGTGCGCAGGGTCTCGGTGAGCGCGGGGCTCCCGGCGAGCGGGGCCAGGAGGGCACGGGCATGCGCCTCGGCCTCTCCGTGGGGGACCAGCCCGGCGAGGCCGGGGCGGCCGTCGGCGCCTTGCCGGACCAGCGGGGCCCGGGTCGCGCGGGCCCTGGCCAGGGCGCGGGCCGCCTGGGTGTCGGCGGCCGGCCAGTCGCGCGGGGCCACGGACGCGCTGACGCCCAGGGTCCAGCCGGGCTGCGGTTCGGGTTCCCGGTCGGCGGGGACCAGGACCCGTACGACGTCCGGGGCCAGGTCGATCAGCGCCGACCCGAGGGCCGTGCCCAGCGCGGACGCGGCGACCGGGTCGGGGGAGGGGGCGGTGCCGGGTTCGGGCGCCGCGTGCACGACGGTCCACCGCTCCCCGCCAAGCAGCGCCGCGACGTCCTGCGGCGCGGTGCCCAGCAGCAGTCGTACGAGCGCCGACGAACGGTTCGCGCCCGTGCGGCTCTGGTGTTCGCCGGTGAGGAGGGAGAGCAGTACGGCGGCGACGGAGGCGATGGTGTGGTCGCCGGGCGCGTGGTCCGGGGCGGCGACCCCCAGGACGAAACCCTGGCCGGTACCCAGGGCGTAGGCCGCGAGACGGGCGCCGGGGACGGTGTCGGTCGCGGAGGTGGGAGCCCCGGCCGCGGCGGGTGTTCCGGCCGGCCGCACCACCCGGGCCAGGGCCGCCAGCGCGTCCGCGCCCGGCGCGCCGCGCCCCGCCGCCGCGATCTCCGTCCCGTCGGGCCCGTACAGCACGGCCCGGCCGCCGACCCGCCGGGCGAGCTGCCGGAGCACCGAAGGGACCGGGTCGGGTCGGGAGGCCGCTGCCGCCAGGCTCTGCTGGGCCTCGGTGACGCGGCGGAGTTCGGCCAGCCGGGCCTGGGCCATCAGCTGCCAGACCGCGCGGGCCACGGCGGAGAAGGTGGTGCGCGGCGGGACCTCGACGAGCGGCAGGTCGTAGTGGTCGCAGGCCGCGACCAGGGCCCTCGGCACGGTGTCGTGGACGGGCGCGACGCCGAAGCCGAGGGCCACCCCGCCCGCCGCGACGATCCGGGAGACGTAGTCGGCGAAGTAGGTGCCCGAGCCGGCCGCCTCCGGGATGTGCACGCCCGCCGTCAGCAGCAGTTCGCCGCCCAGCAGATACGGATACGGGTCCGGCATCTCCGAGGTGTGCGCCCAGTGGATGACGATGTCCGGGTCGGCGGGCCCCGCGATCTGCCGCAGCCCCAGGTCCTCGCGGGCCAGCAGGGCGGCGAGCGGCACCGGAGGGGTGGGGGGCGTGGGGGGAATCGTCAGGTCCGGCATGGTGGACGTTTTCTCCATCACCTCGTGCTCGAATGGATGAAACGTACACTTCGCAGCCGCTTTCCGGCCACCTACTGTCGACGCAGACCAGGCAGCGACCCCGCGAAGGAGGCCCCCCGGATGGCCGTCGACTACACCGTCATCGTCGTCTATCTGGCCGGCATGCTGGCCATGGGCTGGTGGGGCATGCGCCGCGCCCGGTCCAAGAGCGACTTCCTGGTCGCGGGCCGCCGGCTGGGCCCGGTCATGTACTCCGGCACCATGGCCGCCATCGTCCTCGGCGGCGCGTCCACCATCGGCGGTGTGGGCCTCGGCTACCGGTACGGGCTGTCCGGGGCGTGGATGGTCTTCACCATCGGCCTCGGCCTGCTCGCCCTCTCCGTCTTCTTCTCCGCCCGCATCGCCCGCCTGAAGGTGTACACCGTCTCCGAGATGCTCGACCTCCGGTACGGGGGCCGGGCGGGAGTGATCTCCGGCGTGGTCATGTGGGCCTACACCCTGATGCTCGCGGTCACCTCGACCATCGCCTACGCCACGATCTTCGACGTCCTCTTCGACCTGAACCGCACGGTCGCGATCGTCCTCGGCGGCTCGATCGTCGTCGCGTACTCGACGCTCGGCGGCATGTGGTCCATCACGCTGACCGACATGGTGCAGTTCGTGGTGAAGACGATCGGCGTGCTCCTGCTCCTGCTGCCCATCGCGGTCGTCAAGGCCGGCGGCTTCGGCGAGATGAGGGCGAAACTGCCCACCGGGTACTTCGACCCGCTGGGCATCGGCGGCGAGACGATCTTCACCTACGTCCTGATCTACACCTTCGGGATGCTCATCGGCCAGGACATCTGGCAGCGCGTGTTCACGGCCGGCAGCGACCGGACCGCCAAGTGGGGCGGCACGGTCGCCGGCACCTACTGCCTCCTCTACGCCCTCGCCGGCGCGGTCATCGGCACGGCGGCCAAGGTCCTCTACCCGGACCTCGGCAGTCCCGACGACGCCTTCGCGACCATCGTCAAGGACGAACTCCCCATCGGCGTGCGGGGGTTGGTGCTGGCCGCCGCCCTCGCCGCGGTGATGTCGACGTCCTCCGGCGCGCTGATCGCCTGCGCCACGGTCGCCAACAACGACATCTGGTCCAAGCTGCGGGGAGCCGTCCGCCGTGACGGCGCGCCGGAGCAGCACGACGAGGTGCGGGGCAACCGCGCCTTCATCCTCGTCATGGGCGTGGCGGTGATCGGCACGGCCATCGCGCTCAACAACGTCGTCGAGGCGCTGACGGTCGCCTACAACCTCCTCGTCGGCGGCCTCCTCGTGCCGATCCTCGGCGGTCTGCTGTGGAAGCGCGGCACCGCACAGGGCGCGCTCGCCGCCGTCGCCGTCGGCGGCCTCGCGGTCGTCGGCCTCATGGCGGGCTACGGCATCCTCGCCAACGAGCCCGTCTACTACGGCCTGTTGGCGTCCCTCGCCGCCTATGTCGCCGTGTCGCTCGCGACGCCGGCGACCGACGCGGCGGTGCTGTCCGCCTGGCGGGAGCGGCTCGCCGGACACGGCGCCCCCGAACTCGCGTCCGAACCGGTCGCCGCCCACCAGTAGAGTCGTAGCCAGACTCGCAAAGAGCCCATACGCGACGAAGCGTAGGAAAGAAGGCAGTACCCATGACCAGCAACGAGACGCCCCGCGGCCCCGTCGACTCCTCCCGCGTCCCGCGCTACGCGGGCCCGGCGACCTACGCCCGGCTGCCGCGCCTGGACGAGGTCGGCAGCGCGGACGTCGCCGTGGTCGGGGTGCCGTTCGACGCCGGTGTCTCCTACCGGCCGGGCGCGCGCTTCGGCGGCAACGCGATCCGCGAGGCGTCCCGGCTGCTGCGGCCCTACAACCCCGCGCAGGACGCGTCCCCCTTCGCCCTCGCCCAGGTCGCGGACGCCGGTGACATCGCGGCCAACCCGTTCAACATCAACGAGGCCGTCGAGACCATCGAGGAGGCCGCGGACCAACTCCTGGGCACCGGCGCCCGGTTGATGACCCTGGGCGGCGACCACACCATCGCCCTGCCGCTGTTGAGGTCCGTCGCGAAGAAGCACGGCCCGGTCGCCCTGCTGCACTTCGACGCCCATCTCGACACCTGGGACACGTACTTCGGCGCCGAGTACACCCACGGCACGCCGTTCCGGCGCGCGGTGGAGGAGGGCATCCTCGACACCGAGGCCCTCTCGCACGTCGGCATCCGCGGCCCGCTCTACGGCAAGCAGGACCTCACCGACGACGAGAAGCTGGGCTTCGGCATCGTGACGTCCGCGGACGTCTACCGCCGCGGCGCCGACGAGGTCGCCGACCAACTGCGCCAGCGCATCGGCGACCGCCCGCTGTACGTCTCCATCGACATCGACTGCCTCGACCCGGCCCACGCGCCCGGCACCGGCACCCCGGAGGCCGGCGGCCTGACCTCCCGCGAACTTCTGGAGATCCTGCGCGGCCTGGCATCCTGCAACCTGGTGTCGGCGGACGTCGTCGAGGTGGCCCCGGCGTACGACCACGCCGAGATCACGTCGGTGGCCGCGTCGCACACCGCGTACGACCTGATCACCATCATGTCCCGTCAGATTGCCGAGGCTCGTTCGAAGTGACCCACGACCACGACCTGGAACTCCGCCCCACGGCCGCGCAGATCACCGCCGCGCTGAACCCGCCCCCCGGGCGCAACGGCGGCGACCTGGTCGTGGAGACCCTGGCCGGGCTCGGCGCGACGACCGTCTTCGGTCTGCCCGGCCAGCACGCGCTCGGCATGTTCGACGCGCTGCGCCGCTCCGACCTGCGGTACATCGGCCTGCGGGTGGAGAACAACGCCGGTTTCGCGGCCGACGCGTACGGCCGGGTCACGGGCGAGGCGGCACCGTTGCTGCTGTCGACCGGCCCCGGCGCGCTCACCTCACTGGCGGCGCTCCAGGAGGCGCGGGCGGCCTCGGCCCCCGTCCTGGCCATCAGCAGCCAGATCCCGACGGCCGGTCTGGGCGGCGGCCGGCACGGCTATCTGCACGAACTCCCGGACCAGGCGGCCTCGTTCAGGGGCGTGGTGAAGTCGGTCCACACGGTCCGCACGCAGTCGCAGATCCCGTCGGCGATCGCGGAGGCCTGGAAGTCGGCGCTCACGGCTCCGCATGGCCCGGTATGGATGGAGATCCCGCAGGACGTCCTGTTGTCTCCGACCCTGCTCCCCGTGGTGACGGCGGTGGACGCGACCCCGGAGGACCTGGTCCCCCGCCCCGAACTGACCGCCGTGGCAGCCGACTTGCTCTCCCGCGCGGCCCGTCCCGCGATCATCGCGGGCGGGGGAGTGGTGCGGGCCGACGCGTCGAAGAAACTCCGCCTGCTGGCGGAGAAGCTCGACGCGCCCGTGGTCACGACCCCCGGCGGCAAGGGCGCGTTCCCGTGGACGCACCCCCTCTCGCTCCAGTCCTGGCTGGAGGACCGGCACACGACGGACTTCCTGGAGGACGCGGACGTCCTGCTGGTCGTCGGCTCGGGCCTTGGTGAACTCTCCTCCAACTACCACACGTTCAGGCCGCGCGGCCGGGTGATCCAGATCGAGGCGGACCTCGGCAAACTGGAGTCCAACCACCCCGCGCTGGGCATCCACGCGGACGCGTGGCACGCGGTGCAGGCGCTGTTGGAGACGGTGACGGAACGGCCGGACCCGACGGCCCGGGAGCGGGTACGGGACGTCCTGGAGAAGGTCCGCGACCGCCTCGCCGCTCAGGAACTGACCCTGGAACAGGGCGTGTTGGACTCGGTCCGCAAGGCCCTGCCGGCCGACTCCCCCTCCTTCTGGGACATGACGATCCTCGCCTACTGGGCCTGGTCGGCGTTCGACGCGCAGGGCCCCAACCAGCTGCACTCGGCCCAGGGCGCGGGCGGCCTCGGCTACGGCTTCCCGGCCGCCCTGGGCGCGGCGGCGGCCGACCCGACGCGGCCGGTGCTGGCGGTGTCGGGAGACGGCGGCGCGCTGTACTCCATCGCCGAGTTGGCGACGGCCAGGCAGTACGACCTGAACGTCACCTGGCTCATCGTCGACGACGGCGGCTACGGCATCCTCCGCGAGTACATGACCGACGCCTTCGGCGAGGCCACCGCGACGGAACTGACCCGGCCCGACTACGTGGCGCTGGCGGAGTCGTTCGGGGTGCCGGGTGTTCGTACGACCCCGGAGGCACTGGAGTCGGACTTGGCGAAGGCGTTGGCGACGGCCGGGCCGTCCGTGGTCGTACTCCCGGCCGTGCTGCGGATGTTCGCGGCCACGCATCTGGAGTGAGGGGCCGCTGTCAGCCGCGCGGGTCCGGCTTCAGCAGGGCGAAGGCCGCGCCGAAGGGGTCCGCGAGCCAGGCGATGCGGCCGACCTCGGGCATGTCCGCCGCCGGCATCAGTACGGAACCGCCGTTGGAGCGCGCCGCCTCGACGGTGGCGTCGACGTCCGTCGAGTGGAAGTACGGTACCCAGCGCGGCTGTTCGCCCTCGCCGGCGTTGAGCGGCGCGACCCCGCCGAAGGAGGCGTCCTGCTGGTCGCCGGCGCCGGTGCTCAGCACCCGGTAGGTCATGCCGGGGGCCGGCATGTCCTGGCTGCGCCAGCCGAACAGGCCCTGGTAGAAGGCGATGTCGGCCTCCGGGTCGGTGGCGTGGAGTTCCGCCCAGAGCAGGGTGTTCGGGGCCGAGGTGAGTTCCAGACCCGCCGTCCGGCCGGGCTGCCAGAGCGCGAACTGCGCGCCCTGCGGGTCGGTGGCCTGCGCGAGCACGCCCTCGCCCATGACGTCCATGGGCTCCGTCCGCACGGTCCCGCCGCCGGCCGTGACGGCCTGGACGGTGGCCGCGACGTCCTCGGTCTTGAAGTGGATCATCCAGGCGGAACGCGCCCCTTCCTCGGTGAGCGGTCCGAGGGCGGCGACGGTCTTCCCGTCCACCTGGAAGAAGCCGTAACCACCGGTGTCGGGCCCGGCGGAGACGAACCGCCAGCCGAGGACGGCGCCGTAGAACACGGCGGCGGCGTCGGTGTCGGGGCTGCCGAGGTCGAGCCAGTTGGGCGATCCGGTGACGAAGTCGGTGCCGAGCATGAAGTCCTCCGGGACGGAAAGCGGGTCGGGTCGGGACAGGTCGCGACGGGAGCCACGATGCCGTCCCTGCCGACGCCTTCCGCGGATGAGCGGCGAGAGGAGTCCGGGTTCCACCTAACGGCCGAGCGTCCGCCGGAGCGGGTCCGGACCCGGACCGCCGTCATCGCTCCGGGAGATCGGCCGCCGCCCTGCTCCTTCTGCGGCGCCTGACCAGGCACCGCAGAAGGAGGGCGGCCCAGACGAGGCTGAGCACCACCGAGCCGAGGCGGACCCACCACGAGCCGGCCGAACTGGCCGCCGACCACACGGAAGCGATGAAGCACACGATCATCCAGCCGGGTTCGTCGGCGAAGGATCGTTTCCGGTCCCGAGACATGGACTGCTCCCTTCCGGAGTCGGACGATCATTCCATGGGCGGCGGGTGACGGATCGCGAGGAGCCCTACCCGGTACCGCCGTCTACCAAATCGCCTCCACCCACTCCGGGTGGTCGATGAACGGGTTCCGGTTGTGCTGGTAGGTGTTGTAGATGACGTTGTTGCGGTTCTCCTCGAAGGCGCTCGGCGGGTCCGCCTCGTTCCAGGCCTTGAGGACGGAGAGCTTGCCCATGTAGGGGTTGCTGCCGTTGCCCACCTTCTCGTTGGGCTCCAGGTCGGCGAAGCCGTCGTCGCCCTCGTAGCGGACGGCCATGTAGAGGATCATGCGGGCCACGTCGCCCCGGTCCGCCGCGCGCGGCGAGAAGGAGTCGGAGTCGACGGTGCTGCCGCCGCCGTTGGTGACCGCGCTGCCGCCGTTGTCGAAGTCCAGGTTGCCGCGGATGCTGTTGACCTGGACGTCGGCGGGACGCAGGTGGTGCAGGTCCGTGCCGGGGCCGACCGACTCGCCGAAGTCGCCGTGGGACTTGGCCCAGACGTGCTCGCGGTTCCAGTCGCCGACGTCGCCGCCGTTCAGGGACTTGGCGCGGGAGACACCGCTGTACAGCAGGATCACGTTGCTGCTGTTGTTCGGGTCCTGGTCGGTGGCCATGAGGGCGTTCCAGACCGCGGAGTACGAGATCTTCGTGACGTTGGCGCTGATGATCGTGTGCAGCGAGGACTTCAGCGCGGTGCCCGTCTTGCCGACCGCGTTCTTGTAGTACGTCGAGTCGTAGGCGGTGGTCGTGGCGGCGGCCGGGGTGGCCGTCAGGGTCGGGACGGTGAGGCCGACCAGGACGGCGGCGGTGGTCAGCGCCATCGACTTCCAGTGCCGGATGCGTGTCGCCAGCATAAAGAGTTTCCCATCTACGCGGGTTGATGAGGCGGCACTGGCGAGAGTGGCATGGACATGAGGAAGTTGAGGTTAATGGAATGTTAAAAAAGGCCCCCGACCGTGTGGTCGGGGGCCGTTGGCCGTTCGGTCACGCCGGCGTCACTTCACGTCCGACGGGTCCAGACGGTAGAGGGACGCGGTGTTCGAGGTGGAGCTCGACGTGGAGGTCGAGGTGGAGCTCGACGTCGAACTCTTGCTGTACGCGCTCTCCTTGACCGCCGTGCCGTGCGCCTTCACCCAGGTGGCGACCTCGGTGCTCAGGCTGTTGCCGCCACCCATACCGCCGCCCATGCCGCCGCTGCTGATCTGGATGTAGTGCAACTCGCCCTTCTTCACGAGCTCCTTGAGCTTGGCGACCGTCATCGCGTTGTCGGAGCTGGTGAAGCCCCACATCGAGATGACCGCCTCCTTGGCGCTCAGCTCGATCTGCGCGGCGCTCTGCGAATTGGACACCGCGAGCAGCCACTTGGCGCCGTCCTGGTGCTTCTTCAGGTACGTGATGAGTTCGGTGGACGCGCCGCCCATGCCGCCGCCACCGCCCATGCCGCCACCGCCGAAGCCGCCGCGCTGTCCGCTCGTACCGCCGCCGGGCGCCGTTCCGCCGGTGCCGCCCGCCTCGCCGGTGCCGCCGCTGCCGCCGGGCGCCGTGCCCCCGGAGGCGCCCGGAGCCGTGCCGCCGCCCTGGGGCAGCTCGCCGTTCCCGCCGCCCGGCATCATCTCGCCGCTGCCGCCCGGCAGTTCGCCGTTCTGCTGTCCGCCGCCGGGGAAGCCGCCCGCGGCCTCGCCGCCGGCCTGGGTGTTCCCGCCGCCCTGCTGCGTGCCGCCCGCCATGTCGCCGCCGCCGGGGAAGCCACCGCGGTTACCGCCACCGCCGCCGCCGGGACCGCCGCCCATGCCACTGCCCGTCGAGGGACCGGCCGTCGGGTTGGTGCCGCCCATCATCCCGCCGGAGGAACCGAAGGCGGGCGAGGTCGCGTACGCCGTCGGACCCGCGAGGGCCGCCACGGCCGCCGCGGCGACGGACGCGGTGAGCAGCCGCGCCCGGTTGCCGGAACGGAAGACGAGCAGGCCCACGATCGCGAGGACCATGACCACGGCGATGGCCGGCCACAGCCAGGTGTTCCAGCCGGAGGCCCGGCGCAGCAGCACGACCGACCAGATCCCGGTGACGCCGAAGGCCACCGGCAGCACCCACACCCAGCGCCTGTCGGCACGGTAGGCGTTCAGCAGCATCACGCCACCGCCGCCGCACAGCGCCGCGATGCCCGGGGCGAGCGCGGTCGTGTAGTACGGGTGCATGGTGCCCTGGGCGGTCGCGAAGATCACGTAGTGCAGGAGCAGCCAGCCGCCCCACAGGACCAGGCCCATCCGCCGCTGGTCGGTGCGCGGGGCGCGCCCGCACAGCACCAGGCCGCCGATCAGCGCGATCGCGGAGAAGGGCAGCAGCCAGGAGATCTGGCCGCCGAGGATGTCGTTGAACATCCGGCCGAGACCGGAGGAACCGGAGAAGCCGCCGCCTCCGCCCCCGCCTCCGCCGCCGTTGCCCTCGCCGCCGAAGACGCGGCCGAGACCGTCGTAGCCCATGATCAGGTTCCAGGCCGAGCCGTCCGTCGAACCGCCGATGTAGGGGCGGTCGGAGGCCGGGACCAGGGAGACGGCGACGGCCCACCAGAAGCTGGAGGCGGCCAGGACGAGAGCGGCCAGCAGCAGGTTGACGACCCGCTTCACCCAGGGCGCCTTCGACGCGTACAGGTAGAGCGCGAAGACGGCCGGGAGCGCGATCCAGCCCGCCAGCAGCTTGGTGTTGAAGGCGAGGCCGAAGCAGGCCGCCGAACCGAGCAGCGGCAGCAGCCGCTCGTCACGGGTGGCGCGGAACGCGAGCGCCGCGCCCGCGACCATGAGGAAGACCAGGATCGTGTCGGGGTTGTTGTCGCGGTTGATGGCGACGGTGATCGGGGTCAGGGCGAGGACCAGCGCGGCGACGGCCGCCGCGCCGTGGCCCCAGATCCGCTTCACGTTCGTGTGCAGGATCCAGATCGTGCCGAGGGCGGCCCCGATCTGGGGCAACATCATCTGCCAGGTCCCGAAGCCGAAGATCCGGCACGACAGGCCCATGACCATGAGGGCGAAGGGCGGTTTGTCGACCGTCAGGAAGTTGCCCGGGTCCAGCGAACCGAAGAACCAGGCCTTCCAGCTCTTCGTGCCGGCCCAGATGGCACCGCTGTAGAAGGTGTTCATGCTGGACCCGGAGAGGTTCCAGGAGTACAGCACGGCCGCCAGGACCATGATCGCGGCCAGCGCGGGCAGCGACCAGCGGGGCGCCTTCTCGGGCGGTGCCGCCTCGGGCGGGGCCGGCGGCGGCCAGTCGGCGGACGCGGGTTCGGTGTGGGGGTGCGGATCGGTGGCAGATGTCACCCGGCCATCGTGCGAAGGCAGAGTGGGTGCGTGCTGTGCCCGACCTGGTACTCGGCTGTGAATTCGCAAAGGCCCGGGTAACGGGTCGTACAACCGTTCCCCAACCCGTACAACCTTTCACGCCTGCCTGTGAGTCAAGTCCTGCATGACTCAATGGATATCCCGCCGGGCCAGAGTGCTGGCGGCCGGCGCGGGCGCCGGGGTGCTCATACCCGTGCTGGCCGCCGCGACCCCCGCTGCCGCCGCCACCCCCACGGTCAGCTGTACGTCCGCCAAGGCCGGCCTCGCCGACAAACTGAAGAAGGACATCACCGCCGCCCTCGCGACCCGCAAGGGAACCGTCGCGGTCGGCCTCTACGACCGGAAGACCAGCACCACCTGCACGCTGCGCGCGACCACCGCCTACGACTCGGCCAGCACCGTCAAGGTGACCGTCCTCGCCACGCTGCTGTGGGACGCGAAGAAGCACAACCGGCTGCTGACGTCGCGGGAGTCGACCCTCGCCAAGGCCATGATCACCAAGTCGGACAACACCGCGACCTCCACCCTGTGGAAGCAGCTGGGCCTGACGAAGATCAAGGGCTTCCTCGCCGCCGCCGGCATGACCCAGACCAAGCCGGGCGCCAACAACTACTGGGGTCTGACCCAGGAGACGGTCACCGACGAGCAGAAACTGCTCAAGCTGGTCACCGCCAAGAACTCGGTGCTGAGCGACAACTCCCGTGCGTACATCCTGAAGTTGATGAACCAGGTGATCGCCGGCCAGCGCTGGGGCACACCGTACGGAGCCCCGTCGACCGTCACCGTGCACGTCAAGAACGGCTGGCTGCAACGCTCCACGCACGGCTGGCGCGTGCACAGCCTGGGCACCTTCAACGGCGGCGGGCGCGACTACATGATGTCCGTGCTGACCCAGGACAACAGCACGATGAGCTACGGCATCACCACGATCCAGGGCGTCGCGAAGGCGATCCACAAGGACCTCGCCTAGCCGCTTCACAGGGATCTCGCGTAGCCCGTTCACAGGGATCTCGCTTAACTGAACGGCCTCCCGCCCGTCACCCACCCGCCCTACGGTGACCGGCATGCGCCTGAGAACCGTACTCGCGACCGCGACCGCCGGCCTGGCGGCGGCCACCTGCCTCACCGCCGCCGGGCCCGCGACCGCCGTCAGCAACTCCCGTACCGGCAACTCCCTCACCGGCAAAGCCTGTTCGTCGTCCGTCTCGATCGACCGCTTCTCCGACGCGCTCGACAAGACGACGTACGACGGCACCTTCGTCGGCAACTTCTCCGCGCTCGCGGTGGACAAGGACGGCTCGCTCGCCGCGCTGGAGGACCGCTCCTCGCTGTTCGACCTGGACGCGAGGACCCTCCAGCCGAAGCGGGTCGTGCAGCTCGCCGACGAGAACGGCGCCGCCCTCGACTCCGAGGGCCTGGCCGTCGACCGCGACGGCACCCGTCTCATCACCTCCGAGACCGAACCGTCGATCCGCCGCTACTCCGTCGACGGCAGGATCCTCGACCGCCTCCCGGTCCCGTCCTCGCTGCTCGTCGCCCCGGCCGGCCGGGCCGTCTCCAACCAGACCTTCGAGGGCCTGACCCTGCTGCCCGGCGGCCACACGCTCCTCGCGTCGATGGAGTACCCGATCGCCGGCGACACCTCGGGCGCCGTCCGCTTCCAGACCTGGACCCGGACCAAGGGCGACCACTTCCGGCTCGCCGCGCAGTACGCCTACAAGACCGACGCCGCCTTCCTCGGCGTCCCCGAGGTGCAGGCCCTCCCGGACGGCCGCCTCCTCGTCCTGGAGCGCGGCTTCACCAGCGGTGTCGGCAACACCGTCCGCCTCTACCTGGCCGACCCGCGCCACGCGACCGACACCAGCGGCGTCGAGTACCTCACCGGCCAGCCCGGCGTCCGCCTGATCAAGAAGACCCTGCTCGCCGACATCGCCGACTGCCCGTCCCTCGGCGCCACCGCGAAGCAGCCGCAGCCCAACCCCCTCCTCGACAACATCGAGGGCATGGTGATCACCGGCCACGACAAGGGCCGTCTGAAGGTCCTGCTGGTCAGCGACGACAACGCGGGCGCCACCCAGACGACCCGGTTCTACTACCTGAGGGTCCGCGTCTGACCCGCCGGCCGGGCCGCCCGTTTGTTGCGGAGGGATGAAATCCGCTCCGCCCCGCGTTGGTGCCTTCCGAGGATCGGCGAACGGAAGGCACCCGCGTGGCAGTGAAACAGGGGGAGACGCAGGGCTGGGCCCGAAGGCTCGCCGGATACGCCTGGCGCTACCCCAAGGACGTCGTCCTCGCCCTCGGCGCCTCCCTCGCCGGCATGGCGGTGACGGCCGTCGTCCCGCTGGTCACCAAGGTGATCATCGACGACGTGATCACCGGCCACACCCGCTCCATGGCCCCCTGGGCGGGCGCCCTGGTCGGCGCCGCGCTCCTCGTCTACGTCTCCACCTACGTCCGGCGCTACTACGGCGGCCGGCTCGCCCTCGACGTCCAGCACGACCTGCGGACCGAGATGTACGGGACGATCACCCGCCTCGACGGCCGCCGCCAGGACGAGCTGTCCACCGGCCAGGTCGTCGGCCGCGCCACCAGCGACCTCCAGCTGATCCAGGGCCTGCTGTTCATGCTCCCGATGACCATCGGGAACGTGCTGCTCTTCCTGATCTCCCTCGCGATCATGGCCTGGCTGTCGCTGCCCCTGACCCTGGTCGCGCTGGCCGTCGCGCCCGCCCTCGGCTTCATCGCCCGCCGCAGCCGCAGCAGGCTCCACCCCTCCACCTGGTACGCGCAGGCCCAGGCCGCCGCCGTCGCGGGAGTCGTCGACGGCGCCGTCAGCGGCGTCCGCGTGGTGAAGGGCTTCGGCCAGGAGGACCAGGAGACCGGGAAACTGCGGGAGGTCGGCCGCCGCCTCTACGCGGGCCGGCTGCGCACCATCCGGCAGAACGCCCGCTACACCCCCGCCCTCCAGGCCGTACCCGCCCTCGGCCAGGTCGCGATGCTCGCCCTCGGCGGCTGGCTCGCGGTGCGCGGCCACATCACGCTCGGCACCTTCGTCGCCTTCTCCACCTACCTCGCCCAGCTCGTCGGCCCGGTCCGCATGCTCGCCATGGTCCTCACCGTCGGCCAGCAGGCCCGCGCGGGCACCGAACGCGTCCTGGAGCTCATCGACACCGAGCCCTCGATGACGGACGGCACCAAGGACCTCCCCGCCGACGCCCCGGCCACCGTCGAGTTCGACGACGTCTCCTTCGGCTACGCCCACGACCGCCCGGTCCTCGACGGCCTCAGCTTCGAGATCCGCCCCGGCGAGACCCTCGCCGTCGTCGGCTCCTCCGGCTCCGGGAAATCCACGGTCTCGCTCCTGCTGCCCCGCTTCTACGACGTCACCCACGGCGCCGTCCTCATCGGCGGCCACGACGTCCGCGAACTCACCCTCGACTCCCTGCGGGCCGCGATCGGCCTGGTCCCCGAGGACTCCTTCCTCTTCTCCGACACGGTCCGCAACAACATCGCCTACGGCCGCCCCGACGCCACCGAGGAGGAGATCCGCACCGCCGCCCGGGCCGCCCAGGCCGACCGGTTCATCGCCGAACTCCCCGAGGGCTACGACACGACGGTCGGCGAACACGGCCTCACCCTCTCCGGCGGCCAGCGCCAGCGCGTCGCCCTGGCCCGCGCGATCCTCACCGACCCGCGCCTGCTGGTCCTCGACGACGCGACCTCGGCGGTCGACGCCCGCGTCGAGCACGAGATCCACGAGGCCCTCAAACAGGTCATGGAGGGCCGCACGACCCTCCTCATCGCGCACCGCCGCTCCACCCTCAACCTCGCCGACCGCATCGCCGTCCTCGACGCCGGCCGGCTCGCCGACATCGGCACGCACGAGGAGCTGACGGAGCGCTCACCGCTCTACCGCCGCCTGTTGACCGACCCCGACGAACTCGGCGGCGTCTCGCCCGGCCACGCCCTGCCGGTCGCACCGGCCGAGGACACCTCCGTACGCGAGGAGCTGGACGCGGAGTTCGACGCCGAGCGCGGGGTCACCCCCCACCTGTGGACCGGCGACCGCGAACCCAAGGACACCGCGCTGTCCGGGATGCCCGCGACACCCGAACTCCTCGCGCAGGTCGACGCGTTGCCGCCGGCCACCGACACCCCCGACATCGACGAGGCGCGCGCGGTGCGGGCCGAGGACTCCTACGGGCTGCGCCGGCTGCTGCGCGGTTTCGGCGCCCCGCTGCTGATCAGCCTCGGCCTGGTCGCCGTGGACGCGAGCACGAGCCTGCTGCTGCCGATCATGATCCGGCACGGCATCGACCAGGGCGTGACCAGGACGGCGATCGGCGCGATCTGGTCGGCCTCGCTGCTGGCGCTCGTCGCGGTGGTCGTGCAGTGGGCGGCGCAGCGCGGTGAGACGAGGATGACCGGACGCACCGGGGAGCGGGTCCTCTACACCCTCCGCCTCAAGATCTTCGCCCAGCTGCAACGGCTCGGACTCGACTACTACGAGCGGGAGTTGACCGGCCGGATCATGACGAGGATGACGACCGACGTCGACGCCCTCTCCACGTTCCTCCAGACCGGTCTGGTCACGGCCTTCGTGTCGGTGGTCACCTTCTTCGGCATCATGGTCGCCCTGCTGGTGATCGACGTACAGCTGGCGCTGGTCGTGTTCGCGACCCTCCCGCCGCTGGTCGTCGCCACGTTCTTCTTCCGACGGGCGAGCGTGAAGGCGTACGAACTCGCCCGTGAGCGCGTCTCGTCGGTCAACGCCGACCTCCAGGAATCGGTGTCCGGGCTGCGGATCGTGCAGGCCTTCCGGCGCGAGAAGGACGGCGGCAGGCGGTTCGCCGAGCGCAGCGCCGACTACCGCGCGGCCCGCACCCGGGGCCAGTGGCTGATCTCCGTCTACTTCCCCTTCGTGCAGCTGCTGTCGTCGGTGGCGGCGGCGTCGGTGCTGATCGCGGGCGCGGGACGGGTCGACGACGCGACCCTGACGACCGGCGCGCTGGTCGCCTACCTGCTCTACATCGACCTGTTCTTCGCCCCGGTCCAGCAGCTCTCGCAGGTCTTCGACGGCTACCAGCAGGCCACGGTCTCGCTGGGCCGCATCCAGGAACTCCTCCGGGAACCGACGTCCACCCGGGCGGCCGACGAACCGCTCGACGTCCTCTCGCTGCGCGGCGACATAGCCTTCGAGGACGTGCACTTCGCGTACGGAGACGGCGAAGAGGCCCTGGGCGGCGTCGAGTTGACGATCCCGGCGGGCCAGACGGTCGCCTTCGTCGGCGAGACCGGCGCGGGCAAGTCGACGCTGGTGAAGCTGGTCGCCCGCTTCTACGACCCGACGGGCGGCCGGGTCACGGTCGACGGCGCGGACCTGCGGTCCCTGGACATCACGTCGTACCGCCACCACCTGGGCGTCGTCCCCCAGGAGGCGTACCTCTTCCAGGGGACCGTCCGCGACGCCATCGCCTACGGCCGCCCCGAGGCCACCGACGCCGAGGTGGAGGCGGCGGCCCGCGCGGTCGGCGCGCACGAGATGATCGCCACGCTGGAGGGCGGCTACCTCCACGAGGTCGCGGAGCGGGGCCGCAACCTCTCGGCGGGCCAGCGCCAGCTGATCGCCCTGGCCCGCGCGGAGCTGGTGGACCCCGACATCCTCCTCCTGGACGAGGCGACGGCGGCCCTGGACCTGGCCACGGAAGCCCTGGTCAACCAGGCCACCGACCGCCTCGCCGGCCGCCGCACCACCCTCGTGGTGGCCCACCGCCTCACCACGGCGGCCCGCGCCGACCGGGTCGTGGTGATGGATCACGGACGCGTGGTGGAGGACGGCACGCACGAGGAGCTGCTGGTGCTCGGCGGGTACTACGCCGAGTTGTGGCGGACTTTCGTCGGGGCGCCCGAGAGCGAGGAGCCGGTCGGCTCGGCTCGTTGAGGGGCGGGCGGCGGGGCTCGCCGGGGGCGCGCAACCGTTCGACGTACGTCTTGCGTCCGTACATCAGTACGCTGTTCGGCTGCTGTGCGGGAGGGGCGACTGTGGAGATGGGTGCGCTACGACGGCGGGTGGCGCTCGGCACGGCCGTGTTCGCCACGGCCGGGCTGCTCGCGCTCGCGGCCCCCGGCAGCGCCCAGGCGGCCTCCGTCTGCCCGGGGCGTGAGGTGGCCGTGCTGCCCTTCTCCACCGGGGCCGTCCATGTCTTCCGCCGGGGCGACTACATCTGCGCGTACACCGCCCCGAAGAACCCCGGTGCCAAGCGCGCGATGTCGGTCAGTGTCCAGGCCCGCGGCAACCGGCCGGTCGTCGACAAGGGGCGCTACACGCGCCGCGCCGGACCGGTCACCGTGCACGTCGGCCACCGCTGCGTGCGGATCAAGGGCGCGGTCGGCTCCGGCTCGGTCGGCTCCGGCTGGATCCTGTGCTGAACCGCCGGTCGGCGCCCTGAGTGAACAATCCCCTCTGGTGTGACGGTAGTTGCTCGGCTAGCTTCCGGTTCACAACTGCCTCACAGGGGAGACCGCATGCGCAAGGCGCTCAGATGGCTGCTGGCGCTCACCGTGCTCATAGGCACACTGAGCACGGCCGGAGCGGCCACCGCCGCCCCGGCCGGCCGAACCGGTACCACGGATCAGACCGCGGACATCAAGGACCAGTTGCTGGCGATACCCGGCATGAGCCTGGTCCAGGAGAAGCCGTACACCGGCTACCGCTACTTCGTCCTGAACTACACCCAGCCGGTCGACCACCGGCACCCGTCCAAGGGCACGTTCCAGCAGCGGATCACCGTGCTGCACAAGGACGTCTCCCGCCCGACGGTCTTCTACACCAGCGGCTACAACGTCTCCACCACCCCCAGCCGCAGCGAACCGACCCGGATCGCGGACGCCAACCAAGTCTCCCTGGAATACCGCTACTTCACCCCGTCCCGGCCCGCCCCGGCCGACTGGTCCAAGCTCGACATCTGGCAGGCGGCCAGCGACCAGCACCGCGTCTTCAAGGCCCTCAAGCCGATCTACACCAGGAACTGGATCGCCACCGGCGGCTCCAAGGGCGGTATGACGGCCACCTACTTCAAGCGGTTCTACCCGCACGACATGGACGGCGTCGTCGCCTACGTCGCCCCCAACGACGTGGTGAACAACGAGGATTCGGCCTACGACCGCTTCTTCACCAGGGTCGGCACCAAGGAGTGCCGCGACCGCCTGGACGCCGTACAGCGCGAGGCGCTGGTGCGCAGGGACCCGCTGGAGAAGAAGTACGCGGCGTACGCGGCCGACAACGGCTACACCTTCACCACCGTCGGCAGCCTGGACAAGGCCTACGAAGCCGTCGTCCTCGACTACGTCTGGGGCTTCTGGCAGTACAGCCTGCTCTCCGACTGCGACACCGTTCCCGCGAACGCGGCGACCGCCACCGACGACGAGATCTGGACCTCGGTCGACACGATCTCCGGCTTCTCCTTCTACACCGACCAGGGCCTGGACCCCTACACCCCGTACTACTACCAGGCGGGCACCCAACTCGGCGCCCCCACCATCCAGTTCCCCTACATCGAGAAGAAGTACATCCGCTACGGCTACCAGTCGCCCCGCACCTTCGTCCCCCGCTCCATCCCGATGAGGTTCCAGCCGGGCGCGATGCGCGACGTCGACACCTGGGTCCGCCACCACGCCGACCACATGCTCTTCGTCTACGGCCAGAACGACCCGTGGGGCGCCGAGCGGTTCGCCGTCGGCAAGGGCGCGAAGGACTCCTACGTCTTCACCGCGCCCGGCCTCAACCACGGCGCGAACGTCGCGGGCCTGACGGCCGACCAGAAGGCGCTGGCCACCGCCCGCATCCTGGCCTGGGCCGGTGTCCCCGCCGCGACGACCGCGCGGGCGGAGCCGCTGGCGCCGTACGACACGCGTCTGGACCGGCAGGACCTGCGGCGCGAGCCGACGCTGCGCCCGTAACACCCGTGCCGCGCCCGGCCGTTGGTGGTCCGATCGACTACACCGGCCGGGCGCAGCCCACGGGCCGGCTGCCGCCGAGCTGGACGTAGAGGGCGGTCGAGGCGGGGCAACTCGCGCGCCTGAGCACCGCCTTGACCACCTTGTACTGCGGCTTGCGCCGCCCCGAGCCGTCGCACGCGGTCTCCCGGACCTGGCCACTGCCCGAGCCGTAGACGCAGTCGCCGGGGATCGTGCGCGGACCGCCCCCGCCGCCCGGGTCGCCGGGGTGCGGCGGCTCCAGGTCGCGCATACAGGCGTAGCCCTTGGGCACCGCGCCGTCGCGGCCCGTGCCCGGGGTGCCCTGGGCGCCGATGTGCAGCACGAAGTCGGTGGTCGCCGGGCACTCGGGGCCGGTGCTCACATCACCGTCGTGACGCGCGACGACCCGGGCGGCGGCCCGCTCACTGGTGCAGGGCACCTCGGTGAAACTCGTCGTACCGAAGGAACTGCACTCGCCGACGCCGAGGAAGACCGCGCCGTGACCGGCGGTCCGGGTGGTCGAGGACGCGGTCGCCGTGGCGCCGACGCGGCCGGAACCGCTCGCGGACGAGCAGCCGGCCAGCAGGGCGGCGAGCAGCGCGCACACCGCCCCGGCGCTCCATCTCTCACCCATCGTTCCCCCCGGACTGCCCCCGCCCAGCCTGACCCCCGGCGACCGGCGCACGCCAGCGGTACGGGTGCCTTTGGGCCGGTTGGCGGGGGTGGGGAGGGTGGGTGTCGTACCTCTAGTACGACAGTCCGTGACCGATCGGATACAGCTCCTGCGCGGGGTCGTCCGCCCGTGGCACGGCCACCGGGAGCCTCCCGCGCGGGGCCACCCGGCCCGCGATCACCCGTGCCGCCGCCCGCAGTTCGACGTCGGTCCAGGAGTAGGACGCCAAGTAGGCGGGGACGGCGGGCAGTTGGGCGACATCGTAGGGGTTGCGGACGGCGACGGCCACGACCGGGCGCCCGGTGGCGGCCAGTTGCTCGACCAGGGTCTTCTGCGGGTCGGCCGCCGTGACGTTGTAGGTCGTCACGACGACCGCGTCCGCCGCCCGCGCCGCCGCCACGGCCCGCGCGACGGTCTCGGCGGAGGGCGCGGTGCCGGTGGCCAGCACGGCTGCCGTGAAGCCCAACTCCCCCAGCGCCGAGGCCAGTACACCGGTGGGCGGTCCCGTCGTACCGGACGGGGAGGCCGGATCGGCGCCGACGACCAGGACGTTCCCGTGCGTACGACGGGACAGCGGGAGCAGTCCTCCCCGGTTGACCAGGAGCGTGGTGGTCCGCTCGGCGACGCGGTCGGCGGCGGCGCGGTGCCCGGCGGCGCCGACCACGAGGTCCACGGCCGCCGGGCTGACGTACGGCTCCTCGAAGAGTCCGAGCCGCGACTTCAGCCGCAGCACCCGCAGCACCGACTCGTCGATCCGCGCCTCGGTCAACTCCCCCTCGCGCACGGCCCTGACGACGGCGTTCCAGGCGATGTCGAGGGAGGGCGGGTCGAGCAGCTGGTCGACCCCGGCCTTCAGCGCGAGCACCGGCACGCGGTCGTCGCCGTACTTCTGACGGACGCCCGCCATGCCGAGCGAGTCGGTGACCACCACACCGTCGTAGCCGAGTTCGCCGCGCAGGACTCCGGTGACGATCGGGCGGGAGAGGGTGGCCGGGTCGCCGGAGTCGTCGAGGGCCGGGACCTTGATGTGCGCGGTCATGATCGCGTCGATCCCGGCCCTGACGGCGGCCCGGAAGGGCACGGCGTCCAGCCGCCCCCACAGCTCGCGGCTGTGCGTGATGACCGGGAACCCGGTGTGGCTGTCCACGGCGGTGTCCCCGTGCCCCGGGAAGTGCTTGGCGGTCGCCGCCACCCGGCTGTCCTGGTACCCGGTCACCTCGGCGGCGACCAGCCCCGCCACCGCGTCCGGGTCGGCGCCGAAGGACCGTACGCCGATGATCGGGTTGGCCGGGTTCACGTTCACGTCGGCGTCGGGGGAGTAGTCCTGGTTGACGCCCATCGCGCGCAGCTCGGCGCCGGAGATCCGGCCGACCGTGCGGGCGTCGGCGCGGGAGCCGCCCGCGCCGAGCGCCATCGCGCCGGGGAAGAGGGTGGCGGGCGCGCCGATCCGGCAGACGACGCCGTGCTCCTGGTCGGTGGCGATCAGCACGGGCAGTCCGCGCGGCCGGGCCAGCGACGCCCGCTGGATGCCGTTGGAGAGGCCCGCGATCTGCCGCGGGTCGCGGGTGTTGTGCGCCCAGCTGAAGTAGATGATCCCGCCGACCCGGTACTTCTCGATCAGCTCGGCGGCCGTGCGCACCCCCAGCTCGCTCAGGTTGGCGTCGGCGTCGGCCGGGTCGGGGGCGGTGGCGGAGTGGCCGTAGACCCGCGACACGAACAGCTGGCCGACCTTCTCCTCCAGGGGCATGCGGGAGATCAGCGGGCGCAGTGCCGGGTCGTCGGCGTGGGCGGGGGTGCCGACCGCGAGGGACGCGGTGACGCCGACGGTCGCGGCGAGGACGGTACGTCTGGAGGGCATGGGCGATCCTTCCGGATTCCGGAGAGTTTCCGCCTGTCGGGGGAGTGCACAGTAACCAGCGAAGGGGCCGCCATCGGCGCAGTTGGAGGGGGGCGCGCCGATGACGGCTCGCTGCCGGCCGCGGTACGGAGGAGAGGGTTGGTCAGCGTTCGCAGCCAGCGGCGAGGCCGACGCCGTACCGCGGAGACTCGTCCGGCAGCGTGCGGATTGGACGGCGGGGCCGGGGCCCGGGTTCCCGTCCGGGGCCCGATTCCCGGAAGTCGGTGAACCCGTGCACAACGGGACGGATGTGGTCACGCACAGCCACGCGCGGGCGAACGGCCGTCGTCCATCCCGTGGACGTCCCGGCGAAACGGGCGGCCACCGCCCGATCATGAGGGCATGCCCGTAGTCGACATCCCCGGTTCCAAGTCCGTCACCGCCCGCGCGCTCTTCCTGGCCGCCGCGGCCGACGGCGTCACCACCCTCCGGCGTCCGCTCCGCTCGGACGACACCGAGGGCTTCGCGGAGGGACTGACCCGGCTCGGCTACCGGGTGGGCCGCGCCCCCGACGCCTGGCGGATCGACGGCCGCCCGCAGGGACCGGCGGTCGCCGAGGCCGACGTGTACTGCCGGGACGGCGCGACCACGGCCCGCTTCCTGCCCGTCCTCGCCGCCGCCGGCCGCGGCAGCTTCCGCTTCGACGCGTCCCCGCAGATGCGGCGGCGGCCCCTGCTCCCGCTGACCCGCGCGCTGCGCGACCTCGGCGTGGACCTGCGGCACGAGGAGGCCGAGGGCCACCACCCGCTGCGCGTCGAGGCGTCCGGTGTCGAGGGCGGCGAGGTGGTGCTCGACGCCGGCCAGTCCTCGCAGTACCTCACCGCGCTGCTCCTGCTCGGCCCGCTGACCGGGAAGGGCCTGCGGATCAGGGTCACGGACCTGGTCTCCGCGCCGTACGTCGAGATCACCCTCGCGATGATGCGGTCGTTCGGCGCGGAGGTCCGCAAGGAGGGCACGGTCTACGAGGTCCTGCCGGGCGGCTACACCGCGACCACCTACGACATCGAGCCGGACGCCTCCACCGCGAGCTACTTCTTCGCGGCGGCGGCCGTGACCGGCGGCGAGGTCACCGTCCCCGGGCTCGGCACCGGCGCGCTTCAGGGCGACCTGGGCTTCGTCGACGTACTGCGCCGCATGGGCGCGGAGGTCACGACCGACGCGCACGGCACCCGGGTGCGCGGCACCGGCGAACTCCGCGGCCTCACGGTCGCCATGCGGGACATCTCGGACACCATGCCGACCCTGGCCGCCATCGCCCCCTTCGCCTCCGGCCCGGTCCGCATCGAGGACGTCGGCAACACCCGCGTCAAGGAGTGCGACCGGCTGGAGGCCTGCGCGGACAACCTCCGGCGACTGGGCGTGGAGGTCGCGACCGGGGACGACTGGATCGAGATCCGCCCCGGTTCGCGGCCCCCCGCCGGCGCGGAGATCAAGTCCTATGGCGACCACCGCGTCGTCATGTCCTTCGCGGTCACCGGACTGCGGGTGCCGGGTATCTCGTTCGACGACCCGGGGTGCGTACGCAAGACTTTCCCGGGTTTCCACGAGGCGTTCGGGGAGCTGCGGGCACAGCTGCCGGCCCGAGGGTGAGGGGATCAGTGTGGGGTTCGAGCTGAAGGCGCCTGTCCTGACCGGCGCGTCGGTGCTGCTGGAGCCGCTCGGCCACCGGCACGCGGCCGATCTCGCGGTGGCGGCGGAGGAGGACCGGGGGGCGTACGCGTTCACCTGGGTGCCGCGGGCGGACCAGGTGGGCGCCTACATCGACGCCCAGCTCGCCCGCGCGGCGACGGGCAGGCTCGCGCCGTACGCGCAGATCTCGACGGCGACCGGGCGGGCGGTCGGCGCCACGGCCTACTGGGAGCCCCGCTCCTGGCTGACGGACGATCAACTCGACGCCGTCGAGGTCGGGTTCACCTGGCTGGCCGCTTCCGCGCAGGGCACCGGCATCAACGCCGAGGCCAAACTCCTGCTGTTCCGGCACGCCTTCGAGGAATGGCGGGTCTCCCGGGTCGACCTCAAGACCGACGCCCGCAACGACCGCTCCCGCGCCGCGATCCAGCGCGTCGGCGCCCGCTTCGAGGGCGTCCTGCGCAACTGGTCCCGCTCCTGGGCGCCGGGCGAGGAGGGCAGGCTGCGGGACTCCGCGATCTACTCGATCACGGCCCAGGAGTGGCCGGAGCGCAGAAAGGCACTGGAGGAACGGGTGACCACGTCATGACCGCTTATCTCATCCTGCACGGCTGGCAGAACCACCGCCCGCAGGGCCACTGGCAGCACTGGCTCGCCGGCCGTCTGCGCGGGCTCGGCCACGAGGTGGCGTACCCCCAGCTGCCCGATCCCGACGATCCCGAACTCGACGTGTGGCTCGGGGAGTTGCGTCGGCAGCTCGACGGGCTCGGTGGAGAGCGGGTCGTTCTCGCGCACAGTGCCTCCGCCCTGCTGTGGCTGCACGCCGTCGACCGGGGGGTGGTCGGGGACGGTGACGCGGACCGGGTGCTGCTCGTCTCTCCGCCGTCCGCCTCCGTCGTCGTACGGCATCCGGAGATCGCCGAGTTCGCGCCGCCCGCCGCCCGGCCGGCGCTGCCCGGAGTCACGCGGCTGGTAGCCGGGGACGACGATCCGTACTGCCCGGAAGGCGCCCGCGAGGTCTTCGGCGATCCGCTGGGCATCCCCACCGAGATCGTCCCGGGCGCGGGGCACCTCGATCTGGACGCGGGGTACGGCTCCTGGCCGGCCGTACTGGAGTGGTGTCTGGACGGGACGGTGCCGCTCACCGCTCGTCCGGAGTGACACCGGCGCCGGCGCGCAGCTCGGGCGTGCTCGCGGCGACGCCCGTCACCGCCAGCGCGCACAGCAGGCCGCCGGTGACCAGGGCCGTCGCCCCGGAACTCCAGCCGGCCACCAGACCGCCGCGCAGATTGCCGAGGTTGGGGCCCGCCTGGCCGACGATCTGCTCGGCGGCCGAGACCCGGCCGAGCAGGGCGTCCGGGGTGTGGGTCTGGACGATCGTGCTGCGGGCGACCACCGAGCAGGCGTCGGCGCCGCCCGCCAGCGCGAGACAGGCCAGTCCCGCCCACGGATTCGTCATCAGGCCGAACGCGGCCAGCGCGGCGCCCCACGTGGTCGCGCCGACCAGCATCACCCGGCCGGGCCGGCCGAGCCGGGTGACCGCGCCGGAGAACGCGGACGCGGTGATCCCGCCGACCGAGATCGCGGACAGGAACAGCCCCAGCGTGCGCGGACTGCCCCCGAAACGCTCGGAGTTGACCAGCGGGAAGAGGCTCACCGGCATCGCCAGGACCGTCGCGGCCAGATCGGTCAGCAGCGCGCCGCGCACCACCCGGTGACCGGCCAGGAAGCGCAGACCGTCCAGGACCCCGTGCAGTCCGGCCCGTGACGGCTCGCCCTCGGGCGGCAGCGCGGGCAGGCCGAAGGCGCCGTAGAAGCCGACGAGGAAGGTGAGCGCGTCGGCCAGGTAGCAGGCGCCGATGCCGGTCCAGCCGATCAGCAGGCCGCCGAGCGCGGGGCCGACGAGCATCGTCGTCGTGAAGGCCATCGTGTTGAGGGCCAGGCCCGCCGCCACCTGGTCCTTCGGCAGCAGCCGGGGTACGAACACGCCCGACGCCGGGCCGCCCACCGCGCCGAAGCACGACTGCGCGGCGACCAGCGCGAGCACGCCGAGCACCGGTACATGGCCGGTGAAGCCCTGGACGGCGAGGAGTACTGAACAGGCCGCCTGTCCCGCCGTGTTGAGGAGGTAGATGCGCCGCCGGTCGCCGCGGTCCGCCCACGAACCGGCGAACAGGCCGACGACCACCGTGGGAACGGCGCTCGCCAGCCCGACCGCCCCGGTCCACACCGTGCTGCGGGTCATGTCCCAGACCTGGTACATGACGGTCACCGCGGTCATGAACGAGCCGAGCAGGGACACCGTCCGCCCGATCAGCAGCCGCCGGAACGCGGGCGAGGTCCGCAGCGGCCTGATGTCGAGGAGCGTGCGGGTGAGGCCGGGGTTCATGAGGGCGGGACGGGACGCGAGGAGGTTTGCCGGGGCACCGCAGGACCCTATGCGCCCGCCGTCCGCGCGGCGAGCGAATTACGCCGAGTCGTTGAGCAGCCGCGCCAGATGGTCGTGGCCCGCGGCCAGCAGCCCGGGCAGCGGCGCCGCGCTCTCGTACCAGCGCTTCTCGTACTCCCAGCACAGCCAGCCGTCCCAGTCGTGCCGGGTCAGCAGCTCCACGCACTCGGCCAGCGGCAGCACACCCGCGCCGAGCGGCAGCGGAGTGGTGTCGTCGGCCGACGCGATGTCCTTGACCTGCACATATCCGAGATACGGGCCCAGCGCGGCCAGGGTCTCCGCGGGCTGTTCGCCGCCCAGCCAGGTGTGCATGACGTCCCACAGCGCGCCCACCTGCCGGTGCCCGACCGGGCCGAGCACGCGGAGCGCGTCGGCGCCGGTCCGGTGCGAGTCGTGCGTCTCCAGCAGGATCCGTACGCCGAGGTCGGCGCCCCACTCCGCCGCCGTGCCCAGCCGCCGCGCGGCCGTCGCGTCGGCCTCGTGGACGGACTGCCCGGTACCGCCGCCGGGGAAGACGCGGACGTAGGGCGCGCCCAAGTCCCGTGCCAGCTCCAGGAGTTCGCGGATCTCCGTGAGCACGGCGTCGTCGTCGCCGGGCGCGGCCACGCGGGCGTACCCGGCCAGGCCCAGGACTTCGACCCCGGCAGCCTTGAACTCGGCCACCGCGTCGGCCCGTTGGGCCGCGTCGATGCCGGGGTGCACGGGCTCCTCGGGGTGCGCGCGCAGCTCGACGCCGTGGTAGCCGTGGGTGACGGCGAGCCGCAGCACGTCGGCCAGCGGGAGCCCGGGGACACCGAGGGTCGAGAACGCGAACTTCATGGTCACGACATTACTCGTCACTCTCCGGTCGCGTGCAGGTCCAGGCGCCAGTCCTGGCCGACGAGATCCTGGCCGAAGGAGCGGTGGGGCTTCTCGGCGACGAGGACGAAACCGTGCCGCTGGTAGATGCGGCGGGCGGCGCCGAGGATGTCGTTGGTCCACAGCACGAGGTCGTGGTAGCCGACCCCGCGCGCGAACTCGACGACCGCCGAGACCAGCCGGTCCCCGATCCGCAGCCCCCGGGCGTCCGGCTCGACGAGCAGCAGCCGCAGCCGCGCGGTCCCCGGGGCGTCGTCGCGCACGCACATCACGCACCCCACCGGCCGCCCGGCCAGCTCCGCGATCCACACCCGCTCCAGATGCGGGTCGTGGTCCTCGGCGAAGTCGGCGACGATCCGCGCGACGAGCCCCTCGTAGTCGGCGTTGAAGTCGTACTCGGCGGCGTACAGCGCCGCGTTGCGCTGCACGATCCACCCGAGGTCACCGGGCCCCGGCTCCCGCAGCACGACGTCCTCGGGCCGCGGCCCGCGTCCGCCCGACAGGAGGGTCCGTACGGTGCGCAGCGCCTCGGCGAGCCGCGGCCGGTCGGGGTCCGGCACGGTCGCCAGCAGCGCCCCGACGGATTCGTCCGCCCGCTCGGCCAGCAGGTCCGCGGTCTCCCGCCCGCGCCCGGTGAGCGTCACCCGCCGCCGCCGCGGATCGCGCTCCGAGGGCGCCCGCTCGATCAGCCCGTCCTGCTCGAACCGGTTCAGGATCCGGCTCAAGTACCCGGCGTCCAGCGACAGTTCGGAACGGAGATCGGCCGCGTCGGTGTCCGCGGAGTGCGCGAGTTCGTACAGGACACGGGACTCGGTGAGGGTGAAGGGGGCGTAGAGGTGGCGGCTGTAGTCGAGGGCGCCGATGACGTTCGTGTAGAAGCGGTTGAAGGAGCGGATGTCCTGGACGGTCATGATCGATCCCCGGTGCTCGCGCAGGGTAGTTGACTCAGTCAGAGGTTACGCGGTTCTGACCGTAGTCCCACCGGGGCGGCCAAGGCAACGGCCCAGGACGAGCGGTTCGGCCCGCGCGAGGCCCTGGCGCGGCCGGGCGGCCGGGCGACCGGGCTTCCGGCACGGTCGGAGCGCCCCCGGACCCGGACAGGGCCCGTCCCGCCGGCGGACGAACGAACGCGGACCGGCGGCCCCGGCCGCACTACGCCCGAGGCACCCCGGAAGACCCCCGCACCATCAGCTCCCCGCGCACCGTGGCGATCCCGCCCGGCGGCGGCTCCTCGCGCCCCATCGCGATCCGGCCGGCCCGCGCGCCCGCCTCCGACAGGGGCAGCCGTACCGTCGTCAGGGAGGGCACCGCGTCCACGCTGAAGGGGAGGTCGTCGAAGCCGGCGACCGAGACGTCGTCCGGGATGCGCCGTCCGGACTCGCGCAGGGCGGCGCACGCGCCCACCGCGACGGAGTCGTTCGCCGCGACCACGGCCGTCAACGACGGGTCGCGGCGCAGCAGTTCGAGCGTGGCCTCGTAGCCGGAGCGCCGGTCGTAGCGCCCGTGCACGGTCCACCGGGGGTCCTCGGCGATGCCGTGCGCGGCCAGCGCCTCGCGGTGGCCCTCCAGGCGGTGCCGGGTGGTGGTCCGCTCCTCCGGGCCCGCGATGTAGCCGAGCCGCCGGTGCCCGAGGCCGATGAGGTGCTCGGTCAGCTCCCGCCCGCCCCCGCGGTTGTCGAAGGTCAGCGCGAACGCCCCGGTGTCCGGCGCCGGCGGGCGCCCGCACAGCACCACCCGCGTCCCGGCCTCCCCGAGCTTGCGCAGCTTCGCCGCGACGGCGGCGGCGTGCGGCGCGTTCTCCATGGCGCCGCCGGTCAGCACGACGGCCGCCGCCCGCTGCCGCTGGAGCAGGGTCAGATACGTCAGCTCGCGCTCCGGGGAGCCCCCTGTGTTGCACACCACAGCCAGCCGCTCCCCGCCCGCGCGCCCGCCCGGCCCGCCGATCTCGGCCTGGATCGCGCTCGCCATGATCCCGAAGAAGGGGTCGGCGATGTCGTTGACCAGGATGCCGACCAGGTCGGAGGTGGCCGCCGCGAGCGCGCTCGCGGGACCGTTGAGGACGTAGTCGAGTTCGTCGACGGCGCGCAGCACCCGTTCGCGGGTGGTGGCCGCGACCGGGTAGTTGCCGTTCAGTACGCGCGACACCGTCGCGGGGGAGACCTGGGCGCGGGCCGCCACGTCCGCCAGGGTCACCGTCATGTCGTTCGTCCTCCGGTCGAGCTTGTTCGGTCGCGCGTCTTGTCGTACGCCGTCGTGCACAGGCCGCCCAAAGGAAGCCCCCGTCCGAGCAGACGATAAGGCCATCGGCCCCCGTCGTTCGCCCCCTCGAACAACTCGACCCCATCACGGTCTTGTACAGACCTATGCGCAAAGGCTAGCTTCTGCGTATATAGAAAGCGCTTGCTGCATTCTTGAGACGTACGTGGAAACGTACGAGGCCGAAGGGAAACACGTGACACGCAAGACGGTGCGTATCGCCATGAACGGCGTGACCGGGCGCATGGGCTACCGACAGCACCTCGTCCGCTCGATCCTCGCACTCCGTGAGCAGGGTGGTCTAGACCTCGGTGACGGAACCGTGCTGTGGCCGGAACCGGTCCTCGTCGGCCGCCGCGAGCACGCGCTGAGGGCGCTCGCCGAACAGCACGGGCTCGACCCCGAGAACGTCTCCACCGACGTCGACGCGGTCCTCGCCGACCCGACCGTCGAGATCTACTTCGACGCCCAGGTCACCTCGGCCCGCGAGGAGGCGCTGAAGAAGGCCATCGCCGCGGGCAAGCACATCTACACCGAGAAGCCGACCGCGACCGGCCTCGAAGGCGCCCTGGAACTGGCCCGCCTCGCCGACACCGCCGGCATCAAGCACGGCGTCGTCCAGGACAAGCTGTTCCTCCCGGGCCTGCTCAAGCTCAAGCGGCTCATCGACGGCGGCTTCTTCGGCCGGATCCTCTCGATCCGCGGCGAGTTCGGCTACTGGGTCTTCGAGGGCGACTGGCAGAGCGCCCAGCGCCCCTCGTGGAACTACCGCTCCCAGGACGGCGGCGGCATCGTCGTCGACATGTTCCCGCACTGGGAGTACGTCCTGCACGAGCTGTTCGGCCGCGTCAAGTCCGTCCAGGCCATCGCCACCACCCACATCCCGCAGCGCTGGGACGAGAACGGCAAGCCCTACGACGCCACCGCCGACGACGCCGCCTACGGCATCTTCGAGCTCGACAGCGGCGCCATCGCCCAGATCAACTCCTCCTGGGCCGTCCGCGTCAACCGCGACGAACTCGTCGAGTTCCAGGTCGACGGCACCGAGGGATCGGCGGTCGCCGGCCTGCGCAACTGCCGTGCCCAGCACCGCAGTTCCACCCCCAAGCCGGTCTGGAACCCCGACATCCCGGTCACCGAGGTCTTCCGCGACCAGTGGCAGGAGGTCCCCGACAACGCCGACTTCGACAACGGCTTCAAGGCACAGTGGGAGCTGTTCCTGCGCCATGTCTACGCCGACGCCCCCTACCACTGGGACCTGCTGGCCGGCGCCCGCGGTGTCCAGCTCGCCGAGCTGGGCCTGAAGTCGTCCGCCGAGGGCCGCCGCCTCGACGTCCCGGAGATCACGCTGTGACCATCCAACTCCCCGACGCCTCAGGGGCCTTGACGGCCTACGAGCCCCGCTCCGAACCCTTCGCCGTCACCTCCGGCACCCCCTTCACCTCTCGTACGGTGTTCTCGGCGGCGCATGTCGTCGCGGACCCGTTCGCCGACACCAGCCCCGACTCGCCCGCCGCCGTCGACTGGGACGCCACCCTCGCCTTCCGCCGCCATCTGTGGTCCCACGGCCTCGGTGTCGCCGAGGCGATGGACACCGCGCAGCGCGGAATGGGCCTGGACTGGGCGGGCGCGGCCGAGCTGATCCGCCGAAGCTCCGCCGAGGCCAAGGCCGTCGGCGGCCGGATCGCCTGCGGAGTCGGCACCGACCAGCTCACCGGACCGGCCTCCCTGGCCGACGTACAGGCCGCGTACGAGGAGCAGTTGGCCCTCGTCGAGGAGTCCGGCGCACAGGCCATCCTGATGGCCTCGCGCGCGCTCGCTGCCGCGGCGAAGGGCCCCGAGGACTACCTGGAGGTCTACGGCCACCTGCTGCGCCAGGCGTCCGAGCCGGTCGTCCTGCACTGGCTGGGCCCCATGTTCGACCCGGCGCTGGAGGGCTACTGGGGCTCGTCCGACCTGGACGCGGCCACCGGCACCTTCCTCGACGTCATCGCGGCCCACCCCGACAAGGTGGACGGCATCAAGGTGTCGCTCCTGGAGGCTCAGCGGGAGATCGACATCCGGCGCCGACTGCCGCAGGGCGTCCGCTGCTACACCGGCGACGACTTCAACTACCCCGAGCTGATCGCGGGCGACGACCAGGGCTTCAGCCACGCCCTGCTCGGCATCTTCGACCCGCTCGGCCCGCTGGCGGCGGAGGCGGTCCGCGTCCTGGACACCGGGAACACCGCGGGCTTCCGCGAACTCCTCGACCCCACCGTCGAGTTGTCCCGCCACCTCTTCCAGGCCCCGACCCGCTTCTACAAGACGGGCGTGGTGTTCCTGGCCTGGCTCGCGGGCCACCAGACGCACTTCACGATGGTCGGCGGCCTCCAGTCGGCCCGTTCCCTCCCGCACTTCGCCCGCGCCTACCGGCTCGCCGACGGCCTGGGCCTGTTCCCCGACCCGAAGCTCGCCGAGGAACGGATGAAGAACCTGCTCGCCCTGTACGGAGTGACCCAGTGAGCGATCCGCAGCTGTCCCGCTTCTCCATCAACCAGATGACGGTGAAGCAGCTGAGCATGCCCGAACTGGTCGACACCTGCCTGGAGTTGGGTGTGCCGGGAGTGGGCCTGTGGCGCGAGCCGGTCCAGTCCCACGGCCTGGAGGCCACCGCGAAGCTGGTGCGCGACGCGGGCCTCACGGTGACAACGTTGTGCAGGGGCGGCTTCTTCACGGCGCTGGACCCGGCCGAGCGGGCGTCGGCCCTGGACGACAACCGCCGGGCGGTCGACGAGGCGGCCACGCTCGGCACCGACACGCTCGTCCTGGTGTCGGGCGGCCTGCCGGCCGGTTCGAAGGACCTGCACGGCGCGCGGGAGCGGATCGCCGACGCGCTGGGCGAGTTGGGGCCCTACGCCGAGGAACGGGGCGTACGGCTGGCCATCGAACCGCTGCACCCGATGTACGCGGCCGACCGCTGCGTGGTCTCCACGCTCACCCAGGCCCTCGACCTAGCCGAGCGCTTCCCCGCACGGCAGGTCGGCGTCACGGTCGACACGTACCACATCTGGTGGGACGACCGGGCCCCGGCGCAGATCGCCCGGGCGGGCGCGGGCGGCCGTATCCACACCTTCCAGCTCGCCGACTGGACCACCCCGCTGCCCGAGGGCGTGCTCAACGGCCGCGGACAGATCGGGGACGGCGCGATCGACATGCGGGAGTGGCTCTCGTACGTCGAGGCCGCCGGATACACCGGCGCCATCGAGGTCGAACTGTTCAACGACGGCCTGTGGGCACGCGACGGACGCGAGGTGCTGGCGGAGACGGCGGCGCGGTTCGTCGAGCACGTGATCCGCTAGCCGAAAGGTGCGAGCCCATGTGAATGTAACCTTCACACAGCTCCTCTATATAAATGCAGATCACGGCCCGTACGGCGTGCGCAATTCCTGTGAACGACCTGTTGATTCGGCTTTTCCGGAGACTTCCGGAACCGCATCACCGCAGGTCGTGTCTATAGGATCGTGCTCGCCGCGGAGCCGGGGAAAAGCCCGGAAGCGCGGTCTTCCGGGCTTTTTCTCGTATGAGGGAAGCCTGAGAGGTGCATGAGAGAAGTAATTCGAGAAACAAACAAGGAGTTATCTGTGAACGTGCGTATCGCCGCTGTGTCCGTGGTCTCCGCCGTACTCGTGGCCGCTGGTGCGGGTGCCGCCGTGGCCGCGCCCGCCCCCGCGCCGAGCATCACCGTCAAGGCCGACCGCGCCGCCGTGAAGCTCGGTGACCCGGTCACCTTCACCGGCAGGACCGCCGGCCTGAAGGAGGGCTCCAAGGTGACGCTCCAGGTCAAGTCCGGCGCGACCTGGAAGTCCCTGCCGGCGACGGCCAAGGTCAACCACAGCGCCTACAAGCTGGCCGACAAGCTCCAGAAGAAGGGCGTGCAGATCCTGCGCGTCAAGGACGGCGCCACCGTCTCCAAGCCGGTCTCGGTCACCGTCCGCTGACCCGCCCCTGAGCCCTGCCCCACCCCGTCCGATCCGGGGTGGGGCAGGAGGTCAGGAGTATGCCGTACCCGTCCGCCCTACTTCTTCGCCGCCCGCTTCGTCAGCACCGCCAGCACCGCCGGGATCAGCATCTCGACGACCCGGGTGACGGTCGCCGGTGGCAGGCCCGTCTTCTTGGCGACCGCGTTCGCGACCGGTCTGGCGGCCTTGGCCAGGACCCCGGCCATGAGCCCGCCGGCCGCGAAACCGCCCAGCGTGGCCACGCCCTGGAGGGGAGCCTCCGCGGGCGCCTCCACCGCCGCCGCCTCGCCGGACAGTGCCGAGGCCGTCGTACCGACGACTTCCCGCGCGCCCGCCTCGTCGGTGCCCAGCAGGCCCGCGATCTCCTTGACCTTGTCGCCGCCCAGCTCGTCGAGGACGGCGCCCTGGAAGGTCGTGGCAGAGTCTTCGCTCATGCCTGAAACGCTACGTCCGCCCCGGTTCGTCGGCACGTCGAAAAAATCTCAGGACGGCGTACAACCCTTCCCGCAGTCCGTGGGTCCTACTTGGCATCGGGACTCTTGGAGGGGGATCTGGGGGGATCTTGAGGAGTCCCGATATTGGAGGGGAATAGCCGAGGGGGCTTGGTCGACGGACCGGGCCCCCTCGAATGTGTCCGGGGCCGTGAAGCGGCCCCTGCGGCCTGTCTGGAACCCCTGCGGCCTGTCTAGAAGAACACCCCGCACCGCAGCAGCACGTTCGCGTACGGCCGTGCCTCGCCCGTCCGTACGATCAGCCGCGCGCCCGCCGACAGCTCCTTGAGCCGCTCGTGCGGGACGAGGTCCAGCTCGGGGAAGCGGGCGTCGAGGAGCGCGGTGGCCGCGCGGTTGGCGCCGCGGATCTCGCGGGCCGCCGTCGCGCCCTCCACCACCAGCTCGGCCAGCAGCCCGTCCAGCACCTCCGCGAACGACGGCACCCCGGCCCGGAACGCCAGGTCCACCACCCGGGGACCGGCCGGGATCGGCATCCCGGCGTCGCACACCAGCACCCCGTCCCCGTGCCCCAACTCGGCCAGCGCGCCCGAGAGATGACGGTTGAGGATCCCTGCCCTCTTCACAGTGCCGCGACCTCGTCCGCCGTCGGGAAGGAGTCCTGGGCGCCCTTGCGGGTCACGGCCGCCGCGCCGACCCGCGCCGCGTACGCCGCCGCCTCCGCCGGGCCGGAGCCCGTGCCCAGCTTCCAGGCCAGCGCCGCGGTGAACGCGTCGCCCGCGCCCGTCGTGTCCACGGCGTCCACCTTCACGGCCGGCACCCGCACGACCCCCTCCCGCGAGGCCACCAGCGCGCCTTCCGCGCCCAGCGTCACGACCACCGAACGCGGCCCCTTCGCCAGCAGGATCCGCGCCCAGTCCTCGGGTCGCTCGCTCACGCACGCGTCCCCGAGGATCACCTTCGCCTCGTGCTCGTTGACGATCAACGGGTCGCACGCGGCCAGCACTTCGGAAGGGAGCGGCCGGGGCGGCGACGGGTTCAGCACGAACCGGCTGTCCGGCGCCAGATTCCGTACGACCTCCACGACCGTCTCCAGCGGGATCTCCAGCTGTACGGACACCACCCGGGAGGCGTGGAAGAGACAGGCGGCGGCCTGGATGTCGACCGGGAACAGCTTCCCGTTGGCCCCCGGCGACACCACGATGCTGTTGTCGCCGGACGGGTCCACCGTGATCAGCGCGACCCCGGTCGGCGCCCCGCCCACCAGCACACCCACCGTGTCGACCCCGGCGGCCCGCTGTGAGTCGAGCAGCATCCGGCCGTACGCGTCGTCGCCGACCCGGGCCAGCAGGACCGTACGGGCCCCGAGCCGGGCGGCGGCGACCGCCTGGTTGGCGCCCTTGCCGCCGGGGTGGACGGCCAGGTCGGAACCGAGGACCGTCTCGCCGGCGCCCGGCCGCCGCTCGACGTCGATCACGAGGTCGGCGTTGGCCGATCCGACGACCAGCAGGTCGTAGTCGTACATGAAATGACTCCCCACAGTGGTGACTTGGCGTGGTGGCCGGTCCGCTGTCAGCCGGTGAAACCGGCCACGTTCTCCTTGGTGACCACCTTCACGGGCACCTTCACCGTCGTCTCCACCTTCTTGCCCTGAGCCGCGCGCAGCGCGTTGTCCACGGCGATTCTGCCCAACTGGCTCGGCTGCTGTGCCACGGACGCGTACAGGGTGCCCTGCTTGACGGCGGTCAGCCCGTCGGGCGTGCCGTCGAAGCCTACGACCGACACCGACCTGCCCGCCTTGGAACCGAGCGCCTTGATGGCGCCGAGGGCCATCTCGTCGTTGGCCGCGATGACGCCCTGGACGTCCGGGTGGGCCTGGAGGAGGTTCGACATCACGTCGAGGCCCTTGGTGCGGTCGAAGTCGGCGGGCTGCTGGGCCAGGACCTGGATGCCGGGATAGGCCTTGAGCCCCTTGGCGAAGCCCTCGGCCCGCTCGCGCGCCGCCGAAGTGCCCGCCTGCCCCTGGAGGATGACGATCTTGCCGCTGCCGCCCAGCTTCTCCGCGACGGTCTTGGCGGCGAGTTCACCGCCCGCGATGTTGTCGGAGGCGACGAGGGTGTCCACGGCCGCCTTGTTGACGCCCCGGTCGACCGCGATCACCGGGATCTTCGCCTTGTCGGCGGCCTTCACGGAGTTGCCCGCCGCGTCCGAGTCCACCGGGTTGACGATGATCGCGCCGTAGTTCGAACTGGTGAAGTTCTGGAGCTGGTTGGCCTGCTGGGAGGCGTCGTTCTGCGCGTCGGTGACGGTCAGGTCGAGGCCCAGCCTCTTCGCCTCGGCCTGCGCCCCGGCCCGGATCTGCACGAAGAACGGGTTGTTGAGCGTGGAGAGGGAGAGCCCGACCTTGGGCTTGTCGCCGCTGCCGGAGCCGTTGTGCAGGAAGGAGGTCGCGCCGACGATCGCGACGGTGACGACGGCCGCGAGCGCGTAGGTCGTCGCCTGCCTGCCCCTGCCGCCACCGCTGCCGACACCCCCGCCGGAGACGGGAGTCGCGCCCGCCTTGCGCCGCACGGTGTCCAGCAGGACGGCCAGCGCGATGACGACACCGATCACGACCTGCTGCCAGAAGGCCGACACGGAAAGGAGGTTGAGGCCGTTGCGCAGCACCGCGAGGATCAGCGCGCCGATGAGCGTGCCGGACGCCTTGCCCGTGCCACCGGCCAGCGAGGCACCGCCGATGACGACCGCGGCGATGGCGTCCAGTTCGTAGCCGTCGGCGGCCTGCGGCTGCGCCGAGGAGAGCCGGGAGGCGAGGACGATGCCCGCGGCGGCGGCGAAGACACCGGACAGCGCGTAGATCGCCAGCTTCTGCCTCGACACCCGCAACCCCGAGAGCCGCGCGGCCTCTTCGTTGCCGCCGATCGCGTACATGGACCGCCCGATGTACGTCCGCCCGAGCACGAAGGCGGCGATCAGCCCCATCACGATCATCACCAGGACCGGCACCGGCAGCCAGCCGCCGAGCGTGTCACCGAGGTGCGAGACCGAGTCGGGGAAGGCGATCGGCGAGCCCTGCGAGATCACCAGCGACAGCCCGCGCGCCACCGACAGCATCGCCAACGTCGCGATGAACGGCGGGAGTTTGCCGTAGGCGATGAGGAAACCGTTGACGAGACCGGCCGCGATGCCGGTGCCGATCGCGAGGATCACGGCGAGGAACACCGGGACGCCGTGCTGGGTGGCGCTCCACGCCAGCACGGTGGCGGACAGGGCGGCCACCGAACCGACCGACAGGTCGATGCCCGCCGAGACGATCACGAAGGTGACACCGAAGGCGAGGATCGCGGTGACGGCCGCCTGGACACCGACGTTGAGGAGGTTGTCGGTGGTGAGGAAGTCGCCGGAGAGCGCCGACATGGCGATGACGAGGACGATGAGCGCGGTCAACGCCCCGTTGTCCAGCAGCAGTCGGCGGATGCCCGAGGCGCCGGTCGAGCCAGTCGCGCCCGTCGTGTTCTTGAGCGTGTCAGTGGCCATCGTGGCCCTCCACAGCGGTAGTTGCCTGGATTGATGTGCCGGGTGTGCTGACGGCGAGCGCCATCACGGAGTCCTGCGTGGCCTGTTCGGCGGAGAGTTCGCCCGCGATGCGCCCCTGGGCCATGACGAGCACCCGGTCGCTCATGCCGAGGACCTCGGGCAGATCACTGGAGATCATGAGTACGGCGGCGCCGACGGCCGTGAGTTCGTTGATGAGTTGGTAGATCTCGACCTTGGCGCCGACATCGATGCCACGCGTCGGCTCGTCGAGGATCAGCACCTTGGTGTCGGCCAGCAGCCACTTGCCGATGACGACCTTCTGCTGGTTGCCGCCGGACAACGTCCGTACCTGCTGCCCGAGTCCGGCCATCCGCACGCCCAACTGCTCGGCGATACGCGCGGCGGCGGCACGCTGCCCCTTGAGGTCGACGAGCCCGCCGTGGGTCGCGGCCCGCATGGTGACGAGCCCGAGGTTCTCCGCCACCGACTGGTCGAGGACGAGCCCCTGCCCCTTGCGGTCCTCGGGCACGAGCCCGATCCCGGCCCTCATCGCCGCGTTGACGTCGTGCGGGCGCAGCGCGGAGCCGCCCACCTTCACGGTCCCGCGGTCGTACGGGTCCGCCCCGAAGACGGCCCGTACGACTTCGGTACGGCCCGCCCCCACGAGCCCCGCGATCCCGACGACCTCGCCGGCCCGCACCTCGAAGCCGATGTCGTGGAAGACACCGTCCCGGGTGAGCCCCTCGACGGAGAGCAACGCGGCCCCGGCGTCGGCCCGTTCACGCGGATACTGCTGCTCGATGGAGCGTCCGACCATGAGCCGTACGAGTTCGTCCTCGGGGGTGGAGGCGGGGACCTGTCCGACGGACTTGCCGTCCCGGATGACCGTGACACGGTCGCCGAGGGCGGCGATCTCCTCCAGGTGATGGGTGATGAAGACGACCCCGACCCCGTCGGCACGCAGTTGCCGCACGATGGCGAAGAGCTTCTCGACCTCCTCGGAGGTGAGGACGGCGGTCGGCTCGTCCATGATCAGCACCCGCGCGTCGAGGCTGAGCGCCTTGGCGATCTCGACCATCTGGAGCCGGGCGATGCCGAGTTCACGCACCCGGGCGCGCGGCGACACCTTCACGCCGACGCGCTCCAGCAGCACGGCGGCCTCGGCCTCCATCCGCTTCCGGTCGATCATCCCGAGCCGACGCGGCTGCCGGCCCAGAAAGATGTTCTCGGCGACCGTCAGATCGGGGACGAGGTTGAACTCCTGGTAGATGGTGGCGATCCCGAGCCGCGCGGAGTCCTGCGCGTTGTGGATGCGCACCTCCTCGCCACCGGCCAGGATGCGACCGCCGTCGGGACGGTAGGCACCGGAGAGCATCTTGATGAGGGTGCTCTTGCCGGCGCCGTTCTCGCCGAGCAGCACATGGACCTCGCCCCGGCGCAGATCGAAGTCGACGCCGTCCAGCGCGACGACGCCGGGGAAGGTCTTGCGGATGCCCTCGATGCGCAGCAGTTCGTCCGCGTCGCTCACGCTGTCGCTCACGATCGGCTCCTTTTCGGTACGGGAGGCTCACCGCACGAGCGGCGCACGACGAGCCGGGCGGGAAGGGTGACGGACTCCGGCACCCGCCCCTCGATCCGGTCGACCAGGGCGCGCACGGCGGCCCGCCCCAGTTCGGGGGTCGGCTGGGCGATGGCGGTGATCGGCGGATCGGTGTGCACGAACCACCGGATGTCGTCGAACGCGGCCAGCGCGAGGTCCTCGGGAACCCGCAGTCCGCGTGCGCGTACGGCGTCCAGGGCGCCGAGCGCCATCAGGTTGTCGGCGGCGAAGACGACCTCGGGCGGCTCGGCCAGATCGAGGAAGCCCTCCGTCACCCGCCGTCCGCTCTCGGCCTGGAAGTCGCCCTGCCCGATGTAGGCGTCGGGGAGGGGGATGTCGTACTCGGCGAGCGCGTCCCGGAAGGCGGCGACGCGCTCACTGCCGGTGGTCGTGGCGGCCGGGCCCGCGATGATGGCGAGCCTGCGATGCCCCAGCCCGTGCAGATGCGCGACGAGGTCCCGGATCGCGGCCCGTCCGTCGGCCCGCACGACGGGCACGTCCAGCCCAGGGATCCACCGGTCCACGAACACCATGGGCGTCCCGGCCCGCGCGGCGTCCAGCATTCCGGGGGAGCCGCCGTCGGTGGGGGAGACGAGCAGTCCGTCGATACGACGGTCCAGCAGGGTCCGTACGTGGTGGTCCTGCAACTCGGGCCGCTCGTCGGCGTTCCCGATGATCACGCTGTACCCGAGGGCCCGCGCCTCTTCCTCCACGGAACGGGCGAGTTCGGTGAAGTACGGGTTCAGCACGTCACTGATGACCAGGCCGAGGGTGCGGGTCTGATCGGTGCGCAGCGACCGGGCGACGGCGTTCGGCCGATAGCCCAGCGCCGCCACGGCGGCCAGCACGCGGGTGCGCGCGTCGTCACTGACCGACGGATGGTCGTTCAGCACCCGCGACACCGTGGCCACGGAGACCCCGGCCTCGGCGGCGACGTCCTTGATACTCGCCATCGCCGTTCCACCTCCTCGTGGAATCGATTACATCGACGTGTACGGAGGATTGGAATCGATTACACGGGAGTTAACAAGGGGGCGAGACCGGATTGTGATGTAGGGGGGTGGGGTGAGGGGCGGGAGGAGGCAAGGCGGAAGTGGGGTCAGGAACCGGTTCTCACCAGCGCACCGCGGTGAAGTCCACCGGACGGGGCCGGAGCCGCTCGGTCCTGGCCGCGAGTGCCCGCAGCCGGTGGGACATCTCGTCGTGGGGAAAGCGGTGCCGGTCGCCGTGGCCCGGCAGCACCCACTCGAAGCGGAGCCGGTCGGCGGTCCGGGCCAGGGAGGCGGCCAGCTCCCGGATCGAGTACCAGGTGACGCTGTCGACCACCTCGATGTCCGCCGTCGTACGGGACCAGTAGAAGCTGTCGCCGGTGAAGCAGTACTGCTCGTCGGCGACGTACAGCACGCTGCCCCGGGTGTGCCCGGGGAAGGGGACGGCGAGCACGCCCGCGCCGACCTCGGCCGGCCCGTCGCCGCGCAGCACCCGGTCGGCGTCCGGAGCCGCGTCGAGGTCCCCCTCGTGGATCCAGAGCCGGGCGCCGAACCGGTCGGCGTACCGGCGGCCGTGGGCGGCGTGGTCGCGATGGGTGAGCAGCACGTCGGTGACCGGGCCGAACGCCTCGTGACGGTCCGCCAGGGCGGGGCTCCAGCGCGGGGTGTCCACCATCATCGTGGTGCCGTCCGGGCGGCGCAGGAGATAGGAGTTGGCACCGGCGGTGTGCCGGGAGTTGTGCCCGCACAGGAGGACGGTGCCGGTGTCGTCCAGCGCCATCGGGAAGGGGTCGCGTCGCTCGTCCGGACGCCCGTCCGGTCGCCTGCCCGGTAGCTCGCCCAGCCGTCCGCCCGGCGGCCGGACGGACCGGGTCGGACAGGCGTACGCGGCGGCGTACAACTGCGCTGTCTCGTACGGGTCTTGCGGCTGCCGCAGCAGTACGGAGCGCCCCTGGGCCTCACCGACCAGACCGGGGGCGAGCTGCCGTGCGGCGTCGCAGTTGGTGCAGCGACTGTCGATGTGCCAGTGGTGTACGGGGGGTTCGGCTTCGGTGGGCTCGGTCATGGTTCAGGGGTATCCCGGTGGGGGCGGGAAGTGGAAGGGGGGCCGGGGGTGGTGTCTTTGGGGTGGCGCTGCTCTCTTGGGGTTTTGTCTTCGGTTCGGGGCTTCAGGGCTTTCCAGGGAGGGGGAGTTGGGACCGGCCGTCATGAACGGGACGCGTGTGTGGCGGAGTTGGTCCGGCGTTACTCGACAGGGCCCTCGCACGGATCTGGTGGGGGATTGCGCTCTTGCGCTGATTCAGCCGGAAGCGTGAGGCTGGTGCACGCTGGTGCAATCCACTCGCTGGAGGAGTGCCCAATGGCTCTGCGGTTCCTCGGGATCTGGCCCAACACCCCGGACGACGGCTCGCCCACGATCTGGCTCGAAGACACGACCGGAGACCTGATCATCCAGTCATGGAAGGCGGACGAGGAGACCATCCGCCAGGCGCAGGAGATTGGCTCGGTTCCGGGCCACTCAACGGACGTTCCGGAGCATGAGACCGTGATCCGGCTGCCCGCCAACATGCTCCAGTTCATCCCCCGCCCGGACAGTGAGGTCAACGGTGGCAACAGCGGTACGTGAAGCCCTCGCGAAGGCGCAGCGCTCAGCGATGCACCTTGAGATGCGGGACAGCTACATGCGGGACGACCCCGAGTTCATTCGCTGGCAGCAAGGCCACAGATACGACCCGATCGACCGCGCGTCGTGGTGGCGGTCGTGGCTTGACGTCGTGGTCGAGACGACGGGCCGTGGGGTGGCCATGCGACGGCTCCGCATTGTCTCCGAGCCGCTGAGCGACTACGTGCGGTACGAGTACGACGGCACGTTCACGAATGTCGCGGCGGGGGAGGACGTGCGCTGGCTTCCGCGCTCCAGCGCTCGTGAGCTGCTGTTGCCCGCGCTGGACGGCTGGGTCATGGACGAACAGACCTTGATCCTGCACCACTTCAACGGTGACGGGCAGTGGACCGGGCCGCGTATGGAGGTGTGTCACGATCCGGCACTCGCCAAGCAGTACGCCACGGCCTACGAAGCGGCGTGGGAACGGGCGATCCCCCACGCGGAGTACAGACCGAACTGAACTGACGAACACGCACGATGACTGTTTCTGCATCTTCCAGCGCCCAGCAGGCCCGGCAGGCTCTCGCGGATCGACTCGGGGAGCTGTGCCGGGATGCCGGGCTGACCGGGCGTGACATCGCCGCACGTTGCGAGTGGAGCCCTTCCAAGTCCTCTCGCATCATGAACGGGCGGACACCCCCGTCCACTGATGACATTCGGGCATGGTGTCGGGCTTGTGAGGCCGACGGCCAAGCCGAAGATCTTGTTGCCATGCTTCGGACGGCTGAAGGAATGTGGGTCGGCTGGCGACGCATGGAGCGGACCGGACTCAAGCAGGCGCAGGAGGCACGACTACCGCTCTACCAGCGGACGCGCCGCTTTCGTTCCTACTCCTCATGGCTTGTGCCCGGCATGATCCAGACACAGCCGTACACGACAGCGGCCCTGCAGGCCGTTCAGCGCCGGCGCGGCTTGGTGGACGACGTCGCCGAAGCGGTGGCCGTGCGCATGGAGCGACAGCGGGTCTTGTACGAAGGTGACCGGCGGTTCGCGTTCCTCGTCGAGGAGTCCGTCATCCGGTCCGGCATCGGCGGTGCCGAGGTCATGTCCGGACAGCTTGGCCACCTGATCTCGATCGCCTCACTTCCCAACGTCAGCTTGGGAGTTGTGCCCATGCGACCGGATCGGGAACGTTGGCCGGTCGAAGGGTTCTGGATCTACGACACGGCGCAGGTCAACGTCGAGTTGGTCTCCGGCTACCTCACGATTTCCCAGCCCAGCGAGGTTTCCATGTACGCCGATACGTTTGCCGAGTTGGCCGGTCTGGCCGTCTACGGTGCGGGCGCCCGCGCCCTGATACTGGCGGCCATGCACTCACTCGGGTGACTTCCGTGCAATCCCGTGCAACTCCGTGGCTCCACAACTCCAGCCCTCTCTAGCGTCCTTGACAGCGTGAAGTCACTGGAGAGGACAGGCCATGGTGAGTGACGGCAAGCCACACGACGCCGAATCGGCTGAACACCTGGGCGGCAGCGAGGCTCGACGGTTGCTCTGCCATCTCTCCGAGGCATTCGGTGTCGACGGCGTGCTCATGATGCAGAAGCGCGACCCTGGTCCCGAGGGCGCCGACCTGGCCCCTCGTTCGGCCTTGAACTGGCCTCGCTGTGAGTGTGGATGCCCGAAGTGCCCTGACTACAAGCCCACGTTGAGCAGCCCGCCAGAGGGACTGAGCGACAGAGTCGCCGCAGCCAACGCGCGGAGCCGGAGGGGTGGGCTGTGAGCGCCAGAGCGGTCATGCGCTACGTGCTGCACACAGTCACTGAGCACCCCGACACGGACGTGACATTCGAAGCCGAGTGTCTCAACTGCGGCTGGAAAGCCACTCCTGCCGATGACCCGGCACCCGTCGACGTGGAGTGCATGAGCCACACGGGCCGTTCCGGGCACGCGGGCTTCCGGCGTATCCGGACGTCGTTCGCCATGGTCGTCCGCGCCGAGTAGAGAGCCGGTCAGACCAGCGGAACCCCTGAACTCCCGCCCTCTGCGGGCGGCGGCGGTCAGCCATGGCCGCGATCAGCTCAGCAGGAAGGTAGGTGCAGCGATGCAGAACGGAACTGACCTGTACGCGTACGACATCGATGGTGCTTCGTTCGTGAAGGCGTGCGGTGGCCCCTGCACCGAGGGGTGCGTGACCCTGGCGCGGATCGGTGCGGACGCCTGGGCGTTGGGCGACAGCAAGCGGCCGGACGGGGAGCCGTTGCGGTTCACCACGGAGGAGTTGGACGCGGCCGGCATCAACCCGGCGAGGTTCGGCCTGAACGTCTGATCCGCTCCCTGCCGGCCGGGCCGGGTCCGGCCCGGCCGGCACTTCTCGAAACGGGACCTACTGGTGCACCACCATGGCTATCTGTGGACCGGCCCGAAAGACCGCTTCGACCAGGAAGCGCTACGACGGCCTCCGCATCCTGAGCCACCACCTGCCGGGGCCAGGCCGGAACTGATTCAGCGGTACCGAGAAGTGACGGCGGACTTCCCCAGGTCGGACCTGCCTCCGCTGGAAACGGCGTACTGGCTCGTCAAGCCGCGTTCGTTGGTCCGTGGCACGTGGGGGGAGGGAAAGGAGGCGGCGTCATGGCTGGGGGAGCAACTGGCCGAGTACGCGCCCCGGTTCCTGGCCGAAGCACAACGCGACACTACCCACCTGGCCCGGCTGGTGAACTCCGCTGCCGAGCGCCTGGAGTCGGGCGCTGATGTATCGCTCGGGTTCTACCTCGAACGCCCCTCGTATCTGTCCCTGGCCCTGGTGACGTGCTCCCCGAACCGTTCGAAGCCCGAACTGGCCTGCCCTGTGCGGTAGTCCGGCCCGGACATCACCTCAGGCCGCGCCGAGTTCGCACCAGACGAGCTTCCCTCGCCGGCCGTTCCGGGAGAGTGGCTGCCAACCCCACTGATCGGCGCAGGCCCGGACCAGAACGAGGCCGCGGCCGTCCTCCGAGTCGCCGAGTTCCTCCAACGGCCCTGGTGGCTCCGGCGGTTCGGGATCGGCGTCCCAGGCCCCGAGCCGCAGCACACCCGCCGTCCAGCCCACCCGTAGCGCGGCAGGCCCCTCGGTATGCCGTACGGCGTTGGCGACCAGCTCCGTCGCGAGAAGTTCGGCGGTGTCGGCGAGGCGGATCAGGCCGTGCATGGTGAGGATCAGACGGAGAGTGCGGCGACTGACGGTGACGGCACGCAAGTCGTTCGGGATGTGGAGGCAGTACTCCCAGGGTGCGGGTGGGGTTTCGGGCATGCGTCAACTCCGGTTCGGCAGTGGGGATTTCGGAGGGCTGCGGGATGTCGCGGGCGGTGGCAGTGCCACAACCGTCATGGCAGGACGGAGTGGTGCGCTTCCGGTGTCCCGGCGTTTCCGCAGGGTGTGCGTCGCATCACCGACGGTAGGGGTTACATTTTCGGTTCCGCAAGCCGATCGCGTAATCTGCCCCCTGAACGGGTAGCGCCCACTGGCGCGTTGCACCAAGGAGCGGGGTCGATGACGACAAGACGCGAACCGACGGCACGTCAATTGCGACTGGCTGTCGAATTGCGCAGACTCCGCGATGCGGCAGGTCTCACCGCGAAGGGAGCGGCAGCGCTACTGGGGGTGAGCCACGTCCAGGTCAGCCACATCGAGTCCGGCCTCTCTGGGGTGAGCGAGGATCGATTGCGTCGTTTGGCATCCCATTACGCCTGCGCAGACAGCGAGTTCATCGACGCGCTGGGTGCTATGGCCACCGATCGGACGCGCGGCTGGTGGGAGGAGTACCGGGGCCTTCTGCCTACGTCGTTCCTGGACCTTTCCGAACTGGAGCACCACGCCACATACCGCTGGGACGTGGACTTCCTGCATGTCCCCGGTCTTCTCCAGACGGAGGACTACGCGCGAGCGCTCTTCTCCCGCCGAGTTCCACAACTTCCCGAGAGCGAGCTGGAGTTGCGTGTCCGTCATCGGATGCAGCGGCGAGTCGTCATCGGGTCGGCGCGACGCGTTCCGTATGAAGTGCTCGTCCACGAGGCAGCGCTGCGGATCCGCGTCGGCGGCCGTGCCGTCTCGCGTGCTCAACTCGCCGGCATCCTGGAACTCTCCGAAGCCGATCACGTCACCGTACGCGTAATCCCCTTCGAACTGGACGAGTTCGCCGACGTCACGGCCGCGATGGTGTACGCCGGAGGCGCTGTTCCAAGGCTGGACACCGTGGTACGCGACGGTCCTCACGGCAGCGTCTTCATCGACTCCGAAGCCCAACTCGGTGTGTTCCGAACGCTCTTCCGTAGAGTGGAGGCGGCGTCACTGGAGCCTGAGCGTTCGCGTGACCTCATCCATAGGCTGGCCAAGGAGCTGTGAGGTGCCCGGTGATCACACCTGACAACTGGCGGAAGTCGTCCTACTCGGGCAGTGGCGACGGTAACGCCTGTGTGGAGATCGCCCATCGTCATCCGCGCATAGTCCTCAGGGATTCCAAGATCCCGACCCACGCGACACTCACCTTCCCCGCTGAGGTCTTCACCGCCTTCATCAACAGGTTGGTCAAAGAGCTGTGAAGCACCCCCTGGACGCCCGTTCCGCTTGGCGGAAGTCGTCCTACTCCGGCGGCGGCGACGGCAACAACTGCGTGGAGATAGCCGCCACCCCCAGCCACACAGCCGTCCGCGACTCAAAAGCCCCCACCCGGGCCACCCTCACCTTCCCCGCCCCCGCCTTTGCCTCCTTCCTCCAAGCCCTGAAATCCGCTGCCCTCCGCTGACTGTCAGTCCGCACCAGTACCTTCGGACCATGGCTCAGCAGGCGGTGAACTCTCCGGGCGAACGACACCTCGCCGTCCTCGAAGGTGTCCTGGAGCGGATCACGTACGCCAACGAGGACAACGGCTACACGGTCGCCCGCGTCGACACGGGCAGAGGGGCCGGTGACCTCCTCACCGTCGTAGGCGCGCTCCTCGGTGCTCAAGCCGGGGAATCTCTTCGTATGGAGGGGCGTTGGGGGTCCCACCCGCAGTACGGCAAGCAGTTCACCGTGGAGAACTACACGACCGTCCTCCCCGCCACCGTGCAGGGCATCCGCCGCTACCTCGGCTCCGGCCTCGTCAAGGGCATCGGTCCCGTCTTCGCCGACCGCATCACCCAGCACTTCGGCGTCGACACCCTCCAGATCATCGAGGAGGAGCCCAAGCGGCTCATCGAGGTGCCGGGGCTCGGGCCCAAGCGGACCAAGAAGATCGCCGACGCCTGGGAGGAGCAGAAGGCGATCAAGGAGGTCATGCTCTTCCTCCAGACCGTCGAGGTGTCGACGTCGATCGCCGTGCGGATCTACAAGAAGTACGGCGACTCGTCCATCTCCGTCGTGAAGAACCAGCCCTACCGGCTCGCCGCCGACGTCTGGGGCATCGGCTTCCTCACCGCCGACAAGATCGCCCAGTCCGTGGGGATTCCCCATGACAGTCCGGAGCGGGTCAAGGCGGGGTTGCAGTACGCCCTCTCGCAGGCCACCGACCAGGGCAACTGCTATCTCCCCGAGGAGCGGCTCATCGCCGACGCGGTGAAGCTGCTCCAGGTCGACACCGGGCTCGTCATCGAGTGCCTCGCCGAACTCGCCCTGCCGGACGAGGAGTCGGGCGACCCCGGTGTCGTACGGGAGAAGGTTCCCGGGCCGGACGGGGACTCCGAATCCGTCACCGCCGTCTACCTCGTCCCGTTCCACCGGGCCGAACTCTCCCTCGCCGCCCAGCTCCGCCGGCTGCTCCACGCGGAGGCGGACCGCATGCCCGGCTTCCATGACGTGGCCTGGGAGAAGGCGTTGGGGTGGCTCAAGGGGCGTACGGGTGTGGAACTCGCGCCCGAGCAAGAGGCCGCCGTCCGGCTCGCGTTGACCAAGAAGGTCGCCGTACTGACCGGCGGACCCGGCTGTGGAAAGTCCTTCACCGTGCGCTCGATCGTCGAACTGGCCCGCGCCAAGAAGGCCAAGGTCGTGCTCGCCGCCCCGACCGGCCGCGCCGCCAAGCGACTCGCCGAACTCACCGGTGCCGACGCCTCGACCGTCCACCGGCTGCTGGAGCTCAAGCCCGGCGGCGACGCGGCCTACGACAAGGAGCGGCCCCTGGACGCCGATCTCGTGGTCGTGGACGAGGCCTCCATGCTCGATCTGCTCCTCGCCAACAAGCTGGTCAAGGCCGTGCCTCCGGGGGCCCATCTCCTGTTCGTCGGAGACGTCGACCAGCTTCCGAGCGTCGGCGCCGGTGAGGTGCTGCGGGACCTGCTGGCCGAGGGCGGGCCGATCCCGGCCGTACGCCTCACGCGCGTGTTCCGGCAGGCCCAGCAGTCCGGTGTGGTGACGAACGCGCACCGGATCAACTCCGGGCAGCATCCCGTCACCGACGGCATGAAGGACTTCTTCCTCTTCGTCGAGGACGACACGGAGGAGGTCGGCCGGCTCACCGTGGACGTGGTGGCGCGCCGCATTCCGGCCAGGTTCGGGCTCGACCCGCGCCGGGACGTGCAGGTGCTCGCACCCGTGCACCGGGGACCGGCGGGCGCGGGCAATCTCAACGGGCTGCTTCAGCAGGCCATCACGCCCGGCCGCCCCGACCTCGCCGAGAAGCGGTTCGGCGGGCGGGTCTTCCGGGTCGGCGACAAGGTCACCCAGATCCGCAACAACTACGAGAAGGGCGCCAACGGCGTCTTCAACGGCACGGTCGGCGTCGTCACCTCACTCGACCCGGTGGACCAGCGCCTCACCGTGCTGACGGACGAGGACGAGGAGGTTCCGTACGAATTCGATGAACTGGACGAGTTGGCGCACGCGTATGCGGTGACGATCCACCGGTCGCAGGGCAGCGAGTATCCGGCCGTGGTGATCCCGGTCACCACGAGCGCGTGGACCATGCTCCAGCGGAACCTGCTGTATACGGCCGTGACCCGGGCCAAACAGCTGGTTGTGCTGGTCGGGTCGCGCAAGGCGATCGGTCAGGCGGTGCGGACCGTGTCGGCGGGGCGGCGCTGCACGGCACTGGACTTCAGACTGACCGGAAAAAAATGATCGATCAAATGAGTCGTGAAGGTCACACAGCACTTCCAGATCTCGGGGTGGAGGGGGCAGGATGAGGAGGTTGACGGCACTGAGTGCCGCCAATAGGCCCAATGGTCGACCCCGAGTGCACTCTCCTGCGCCAAATGGGGGATGGTAGAGACAGTCAGGGCAACCTCGAAGAAGAGGCACAACGTCGGTGAGGGATGACGTGAGCGACAACTCTGTAGTACTGCGGTTCGGCGACGGCGAGTACACCTACCCGGTGATCGACAGCACCGTCGGCGACAAGGGCTTCGACATCGGGAAGCTCCGTGCTCAGACCGGTCTGGTGACGCTGGACAGCGGTTATGGGAACACCGCCGCCTATAAATCCGCCATCACCTACCTCGACGGTGAGCAGGGCATCCTCCGGTACCGCGGCTACCCGATCGAGCAGCTGGCCGAGCGTTCCACGTTCGTGGAGGTCGCCTATCTGCTGATCAACGGCGAGCTGCCGACCGTCGACGAGCTCACCGTGTTCAAGAACGACATCACGCAGCACACCCTGCTGCACGAGGACGTCAAGAACTTCTACAAGGGCTTCCCGCGCGACGCCCACCCGATGGCGATGCTGTCGTCGGTCGTCTCCGCGCTGTCCACCTTCTACCAGGACAGCCACAACCCGTTCGACGAGAAGCAGCGCAACCTCTCCACGATCCGGCTGCTCGCGAAGCTTCCGACGATCGCGGCGTACGCGTACAAGAAGTCGATCGGCCACCCGTTCGTCTACCCGCGCAACGACCTCGGCTACGTCGAGAACTTCCTGCGCATGACCTTCTCGGTCCCCGCCCAGGAGTACGACCTCGACCCGGTCGTCGTCTCCGCGCTCGACAAGCTGCTCATCCTGCACGCGGACCACGAGCAGAACTGTTCGACCTCCACGGTCCGTCTGGTCGGCTCCTCGCAGGCCAACATGTTCGCCTCGATCTCGGCCGGCATCAACGCGCTGTGGGGCCCGCTGCACGGCGGCGCCAACCAGTCCGTGCTGGAGATGCTGGAGGGCATCCAGGCCTCCGGCGGCGATGTCGACTCCTTCATCCGCAAGGTGAAGAACAAGGAGGACGGCGTCCGTCTGATGGGCTTCGGCCACCGGGTCTACAAGAACTTCGACCCGCGCGCGAAGATCATCAAGGCCGCCGCGCACGACGTCCTCTCGGCCCTCGGCAAGTCCGACGAGCTGCTGGACATCGCGCTCAAGCTGGAGGAGCACGCGCTCTCCGACGACTACTTCGTCTCGCGCAGCCTCTACCCGAACGTCGACTTCTACACCGGCCTGATCTACCGGGCCATGGGCTTCCCGACCGAGATGTTCACGGTCCTGTTCGCCCTGGGCCGGCTGCCGGGCTGGATCGCCCAGTGGCACGAGATGATCAAGGAGCCCGGATCCCGTATCGGGCGTCCGCGGCAGATCTACACCGGCGTCGTCGAGCGGGACTTCGTCCCGGTCGAGGGCCGCTGAGCACCGACCGATCCGGCTCCGCCGGGTGCGTGGTGGTTCGTTCACCGCGGCCCGGCGGGGGCTGGTCGTGCCCCACGACGACACCAAAACGGCGCCCCTTTGACTCCCTCCCGCCGAGCGGCGAGTGAGCCGAAGGGGCGCGTCTCAAAAAAAGTACGGGAAGAAGGCGCCCTGCCGACGGTCCCCCCACGGGCCGGCGTACAGGGCGCCTTCCCATGTCCCGGTGCGGATTCCCCCCACGGGATCCGGCCGGGCGCCTGTGAGAAACCAGCGCCTGAATCGCTGTCGTGCCGAAGCTCGATGAAACTGAGCCTCGTCGAACTGAGCAGAACGAGCAAAACCGCTCGTACTACTGGGTGGAGCCAGTGATGTGTGCGATCTGCCGGGACATCGCACGACGGGAGGGCCGCTCAAAGCTCCCCGGTGTACGTGTCCCGGCAACGCATCTCTGAGGAAGTCCCCCAAGACATCCTCAGATGTCAGCTCGCGCCCCCCAAGACGCTTACTGACATCGTCAACTTAGACCTTCGAACCCCTTCGATGGTTACGTTCACATCACTGTGATCTGCGTCTCTTGCATATGTCCGTTAGATGCGCAAGAGCCCCGATGTCGCGGTCGGGACCCCAGCGTAAGGATGATGCGCGAGGCTTGTGAAGAGCTTATGTGAGGCCGTCGTCGGTCTCTAGAGGGACTCTTACTTCAGGTCGCCGTAACTCCCGGTAACTTTGCGGAACTTCAGCGAAATGTCCTGAGTCGCAGGCTGTTGGTCACCACGAACACCGACGAGAAGGCCATCGCGGCGCCCGCGATCATGGGATTCAGCATGCCCGCGGCGGCCAGCGGGAGCGCCGCCACGTTGTATCCGAAAGCCCAGACGAGGTTGCCCCTGATGGTGCCGAGCGTCCGGCGCGACAGCCGGATCGCGTCCGCGGCCACCCGCAGGTCCCCGCGCACCAGCGTCAGATCGCTCGCCTCGATCGCCGCGTCCGTCCCGGTGCCCATCGCGAGCCCCAGGTCGGCGGTGGCGAGCGCGGCGGCGTCGTTGACCCCGTCGCCCACCATGGCGACGCTCCGCCCCTCGGCCTGGAGCCGTCGTACGACGGCGACCTTGTCCTCGGGCAGCACCTCGGCGACGACGTCCCCGGGGGAGATGCCCACGGCGGCGGCCACGGCATCGGCCACCGCGCGGTTGTCGCCGGTCAGCAGCACCGGGGTGAGTCCGAGCGCCCGCAGCTCGCGCACGGCCTCGGCGCTGGTCTCCTTGACCGCGTCCGCGACCGCGACGACCCCGCGCGCCACTCCGTCCCAGCCGACCACCACGGCCGTACGTCCCTCGCTCTCGGCCTGGGAGCGGGCGTGGGCCAACTCCTCCGGAAGCTCGTCGTAGAGGCGGCCCACGGCCACCTCACGGCCCTCCACGCGCCCGCGTACGCCACGGCCGGGCACGTTCTCGAAGTGCTCGGCCCGCGGGAGGGTGCCGACCCGCTCCTCCGCGCCCGCCGCCACGGCCCGCGCGACGGGGTGCTCGGAGGCGTGCTCCAGGGCGCCCGCGAGCCGCAGCAGCTCGCTCTCGTGGGTGCCCTCGGCGACGTAGACCTGCTGGAGGGTCATGCGGCCGGTGGTGATCGTGCCGGTCTTGTCGAGGACCACGGTGTCGACGCGGCGGGTGGACTCCAGGACCTCGGGGCCCTTGATGAGGATGCCCAGCTGGGCGCCGCGGCCGGTGCCGACCATGAGGGCGGTCGGGGTGGCGAGGCCGAGCGCGCAGGGGCAGGCGATGATCAGTACGGCGACGGCCGCGGTGAACGCGGCGGCCGTGTCGCCGGTGACGGCGAGCCACGCCCCGAAGGTGGCGACCGCGATCAGCAGGACCACCGGCACGAAGATCCCGGAGATCCGGTCGGCGAGCCGCTGCACCTCGGCCTTGCCGTTCTGCGCGTCCTCCACGAGCCGTGCCATGCGCGCGAGTCGGGTGTCCGAACCGACCCGGCCCGCCGCCACGACGAGCCGCCCGCCGGCGTTCACGGTCGCGCCGGTGACGGTGTCACCCGGTGCCACGTCCACCGGTACCGACTCGCCGGTCAGCATCGACGCGTCGACCGCCGACACGCCCTCGACGACGGTGCCGTCGGTCGCGATCTTCTCCCCGGGCCGTACGACGAAGTGGTCGCCGACCGCCAACTCGGCCACCGGGAGCCGTACTTCACGACCGTCCCGCAGGACGGCGACGTCCTTGGCGCCCAACTCCATGAGCGCGCGCAGGGCCGCGCCCGCGCGCCGCTTGGAGCGGGCCTCCAGAAAGCGGCCCAGCAGGATCAACGCGACGACTCCGGCGGCCACTTCGAGGTAGATGGTCGAGGCGCCGTCGGTGCGCGAGACGGTGAGGCGGAACTCGTCGTGCATGCCGGCCATGCCCGCGTCGCCCCAGAACAGCGCCCACAGCGACCAGCCGAACGCGGCCAGCGTGCCGACCGAGACCAGGGTGTCCATGGTGGCCGCGCCGTGCCGGGCGTTGGTGAACGCGGCTTTGTGGAACGGGAGTCCGCCCCAGACGACGACCGGCGCGGCGAGCGTGAGCGCGAGCCACTGCCAGTTGTCGAACTGGAGGGCCGGGATCATCGAGAGCAGGACGACCGGCGCGGCAAGGAGGGCGGAGACCGTCAACCGCTCGCGCAGGGCGGCGAGTTCGGGGTCGGTGTCCTGCGGGGTCTCCGGCTCGGGCTCCGGCGGGGCGGGTTCCTCCGCGGTGTACCCGGTCTTCACCACGGTCGCGATGAGGTCGGCGACCTGGATGCCCGCCGGGTAGCTGATCTTCGCCTTCTCGGTCGCGTAGTTGACCGTGGCGCTGACGCCGTCCATGCGGTTGAGCTTCTTCTCGACGCGGGCCGCGCAGGACGCGCAGGTCATTCCGCCGATGAGCAGTTCGACATCCGCGGTGTCGGCTATGGGTGTGTCCTGGGTCGTGGTGGTCATGTCCGGACTCCAGACATCGGACCGGACCGCGCGGAGCCAGTATCAGCTGGTCGGCACGGCCCGGTCGGAGAACAGGTTTCAGATCGTGCCGACGAGCTCGAAGCCCGCCTCGTCCACGGCCGCGCGGACCGCCTCCTCGTCGAGCGGGGCGGCGGAGACGACGGTGACCTCGCCGGTCGAGGCGACCGCCTTGACCGAGCTGACGCCGGGCAGCCCGGACAGCTCGCCGGAGACGGAACCCTCACAGTGTCCGCAGCTCATCCCGTTCACCTTGTAGACGGCGGTGACGGAACCCGGGGTGTCGGTCTGGGCGGTCATGTCGTTCTCCTCGTGCAGGCGTGTGGGGGCGGTTGGGGTCGGAGTGGCCCACGGTGGCTCGCCCTGAAACCCAGGGTATACCCCTAGGGGGTATTTCTCCAAGAGGGGTCGCGGCGGGCCAGCGACCGCACCCACCCGATGCCGAGCAGCGCCACGAGCGCCGTTCCGCCCACCGAGAACATCGTGAAGAGGTGCTCCTGCTGGACGGTCGGCCGGGGGATGTACCCCTGCGCGAACAACTGCCGGTCCAGGCCCGCGCCCGACAGCCGGGCCACCAGCCAGATCGCGATGCCGTGCGTCGAGTCCCACAGGGCGTGCAGCACCGAGACGCCGAGATACGTTCCGACGACCGGCCCGGCGCAGCGGAAGCGGCCGTTCAGCTGCCGGTAGGAGAGCAGCACCGCGCCCGCGACCGCCGTCCACAGGCCGTGCCCGAAGGGCGCCAGGACCCCGCGCAGGATCTCGGTCTCCAGCAGCGCCCGCAGATCGATGCCCTTGGTGGAGACGGCCGCGTTGAAGGCGTACCCGGCGCTCTCCAGGGCCGCGAAACCGAAGCCGACCGTCGCGCCGAGCACCAGCCCCGCGCGGATGCCGTGCAGCCGAGGCTGCCGGCGCAGCACGAACATCAGCGCCCCGAGCTTCGCGGCCTCCTCGATCAGCCCGACACCGACGAACATCCCCAGAGAGGGGTGCAGCAGGTAGTACTCCATCACCGAGGCGCCCAGCACCCCGAGCGTGCCGCCGGTCAGGAAGCAGCCCAGGATCACGCTGACGCCCAGGTCGCGCCCGTGCCGCTCGTACGCCCACAGCACGAAGGTCACCGGTACCAGGAAGCTGCCGAGCAGGATCAGCGTCGGCAGCAGGGTGGTGTTCCGCGTCGCGTACGTGACCAGCGCGGTCAGCGCCCACAGCGCCAGCCCGCCGCCGAGACAGTGCTTCCACAGGCCGGTGCGGATCTGGGGGTACGTCGGCGGCGGCTGCTGCGGCCCGGGGATACGGGCCCGGGGCGCGCCGGGCGGCGGAGAGTAGGTCACGGCGAATCCCCTCGTACTCCTACAGGGCAGATTTACCGGCACTTTATGTAGATACAGCGCATATCGCAGTCCGGGACGCCCGTCCGCGTCCCGATGGCCCCGTAGATCGTGACGGCGACGGCGACGACACTGACCATGTCGATGTCGACGTCGACGGCAATGGCGATGGGAGCGCAGATGAGAGCGGTGGTCTTCGATCACTACGGTGAACCCGCCGACGTACGCGAGGTGCCCGACCCGCACCCCGCCCCGCACGGGGTGACCGTACGGGTCGAGGCGACCGGTCTCTGCCGCAGCGACTGGCACGGCTGGCAGGGCCACGACCCGGACATCACCCTCCCGCACGTGCCCGGTCATGAACTCGCCGGTGTCGTGGCGGCGGTCGGCGACGCGGTGACCGGCTGGCACCCCGGCGACCGCGTCACCGTCCCCTTCGTGTGCGCCTGCGGAACCTGCCCCGCGTGCGCGGCCGGCGACCAGCAGGTGTGCGAGCGGCAGACGCAGCCGGGCTTCACGCACTGGGGTTCCTTCGCCCAGTACGTGGCGCTGGACCACGCCGACACCAATCTGGTTGCGGTGCCGGACGAGATGTCCTTCGCCACGGCGGCCTCGCTCGGCTGCCGGTTCGCCACGGCGTTCCGCGCGGTGGTGCAGCGCGGCCGGGTCGCGGCGGGGGAGTGGGTCGCGGTGCACGGCTGCGGGGGAGTCGGCCTGTCCGCGGTGATGATCGCGGCGGCCTCGGGCGCCCGTGTCGTCGCCGTCGACGTCTCGCCCCGGGCGCTGGAGCTGGCGAGGAGCTTCGGGGCGGCCGAGTGCGTGGACGCGGCGAGCACCCCCGACACCGCCCGGGCGGTACGCGAACTGACCGGCGGCGGCGCCCACTTGTCCCTGGACGCCCTGGGCTCGCCGACGACCTGCGCCGCCTCGGTCAACGGCCTGCGCCGCCGGGGCCGCCACCTCCAGGTGGGCCTCCTCCCGTCCCCCTCCGGTACGACACCGGTCCCCATGGCCCGCGCCATCGCCCTGGAACTCGAACTCCTCGGCAGCCACGGCATGGCCGCCCACACCTACCCGCCCATGCTGGAACTCGTCCGGTCCGGCATCCTCCGCCCCGACCTCCTGACCACCTCCACGATCACCCTGGACGCCACCCCGGCGGCCCTCTCCGCGATGGGCACGGCCCCGGGGGCGGGGGTGACGGTCATCGAGCCGTGGAGGTGAACGCGGGCCGGGTCGGTCACCCGTCCGATGCCGGCCCTGCTTCGGACGGCCGTGCCGGTGCCGGTGCCGGTACCAGGTGGTGGGCGATGCTGCGGAGCTTCTCGCAGGTTTCCTCGTGCTCTCGGGCCGGGTGCGACTGCTGGACGATCCCGGCACCGGCCTGGAGCCAACAGCGGTCGCCCTGCCGGAACACGCTGCGCAGGACGAGCGCGGCGTCGAGTGCGCCGGACGCGTCGAGGGTGAGGACGGCCCCCGCGTACAGCCCGCGGGGACCCTCCTCCAGCTCGTGGATCAGGTCGTAGGCGGCCGTCTTCGGGATGCCGGTCGAGGTGACCGCGGGGAACAGGGCGGTGAAGGCCTGCCAGGGGGTGCGGTCCTCGCGGAGGCGGCCGACGACGGTGGAGGCGAGGTGCTGGACGGTGCCCCGTTCCTCGACGGTCATGTACTCGGTGGTGCGGGTGTCGTCGCAGACGAGGGCGAGGTCCTCCAGCGCCAGTTTCACGGAGATGGCGTGCTCGTGGACCTCCTTCGGGTCGCCCAGGAGTTCGGCGCGCAGCCGGGCGTCCTCGTCCGGCCTGCCCGTACGGGCCCGGGTCCCGGCCAGCGGGCGGCTCACCACCCTGCGGTCACCGGTGACCTCGGCGACGGTCTCGGGGCTGAAGCCGGCCGCGCGGACACCGCCGAGGTCGAGCAGGAAGGACCGCGCTGGGGTGTTGGCCCGCCGCCCCGCGACATAGGTGGCGGCCAGGTCCAGCGGTACGGGGACCGGGACCCGGCGCGACAGGATCACCTTCTCCAGCGGGCCGGGTCCGCGCAGTTCCGTCAGGGCGGTGGCGACGGCGTCGCGATAGCCGCCGGTGTCGTCCAGGGGCAGGGAGAGGCGCTCCGCCGGTTCGGGCGGCGGCACGGGCGCGCCGGGTTCGTCCGGGGCACCGACGAGCCGGGCGAGCCGCTCCAGCCGGCCGGGATCGGCGGCGCGCAGCAGCAGCCGGTCGCCCTCGGTCCGCACCTCGACGGCCGGCACCACCAGGTGCAGCAGGGCTTCCGAGCCCGCCGCACCCTCCCTGTCCTCCGCTTTCTCCGTGTCCTCCGTGCCGCCGGGACGCGCGCCCGCCAGCGCCGCACCCAGTTCGAAGGCGGCCCATCCGTAGATCCGCCAGCCGCGCACCGGCAGCGCGGCGAGCCACTTCTCCACGGCGGGCAGTTCTCCCGGGCCGCCGGACTCGCCCGCTCGGCAGTCCTCGCGCCCCAGCCGGAGTGTCGCGAGCGCGCCCCCGGCGTAGGACCACTCGGGCCCGTTCTCGTACACCGCGTACTGGTCGTGGAGGCCGGAGCGGGCCAGCCGGGCCATGAGGAGGAGCGGCTCCTGCGTCAACGGCACATGGATCTCACGGTAGTCGGCGGTCATCGCGCGGTCTCCGCTCCCGGGCGGCGGCCCGACGCGCTGAGCAGGGGATAGGAGTTGACGACGAAGCGCGGGTCGTCCAGGAGGGCGAGGAAGGCGTCCAGTTCGGCGGCGGTGATGCCCAACTCGCCCACCTGATCGGCCACTTGCTCGGTGTTGGCGCGGTGCAGGCCGATCCCCGCGCCGCCGCCCGGCCAGGCCTCGGCGTAGGTGGTCGCCGTGACCTCCGCCAGTCCCGCCCGCAGCATCGCCCGCACCACGTGCCGGCCCCAGAGCGGTTCGGCGCCGGCCTTCTCCAGCAGTCGTAGCAGGGCCGTGTGCACGCGCTCGAAGAGCAGTGCCGCGCTGTCGTCGGGCGCGGCGAGCACGGGGGTCCAGCCGCAGTCGAACTCTTCGAGGACCAGCCAGCCGCCCGGCCGCAACACCCCGGCCAGCCGCTCCAACACCCTTAGCCGCTCGGGCAGATGGAGCAGCACCAGCCGGGCGTGCACCAGGTCGTAGCCCGCGCCGGGCAGCGGGTCGCGGGTGATGTCGTGCCGCAGCACCCGGACGTTCGCCGCGCGCGGCCGGGACTCGGCGCGGGCCGGTTCGATGTCCGTGACCGTCACCTCCCCCTGCGGCCCGACCCGTTCGCCCAGCCAGTCGCCCAACGAGCCGCCGCCCCCGCCGATCTCCAGGCACCGCCAGCCCGGTCCGAGCCCGGTCCGCTCCAACGCCTTTCTCGACGCGGTGTCATAGCGGGATTCGAGCACGGAAAAGCGTCCTGCCGTCTGGACGGCCGCATTGTCGAACAAATAGCGGGACATGTGCGCCTCTCGGGGTCGCGGGAATCTGGAATGCCGCACAAGGAATGCTCACACCGGAAAAGGCCGCGATACAGACATGGTGAGGGGGAGTGGAATCACGTGAAAAATAAGAGGATTGTCGTATGACTACACGTGCGCCGCCCGCACCCGGTCACGCGCTCGTCAGCGCACACGCGCCCTTACGTGACCGGCGTCGATCCGTTCCACTGAATGCGTACGGCAGGCCGGAACGCGATATTCAAGGGGGCGTTTCGCATGGGTGAAGAATGCGTTTCCGATGACTTTACAACCTGTGTACGACGGGAGTTTCCGGCCCTCGCCCACAAGACCTATCTCGACAGTGCGTGCATCGGGGTCGCGCCTTTGCGGGCGGTTCGGGCCGTCACGGATCTGGCACAGGGAATGCAGTACTGCCACGCCGAATCGGGCACCGATATGCACGGCCGGCTCAACGAACTGCGGGCGGCGGCACGCCCGTTGGCCGCACGGCTGATCGGGGCGGAGCCGAGCGACATCGCCCTGCTGGAGAGCACGACCCACGGCCTGAAGGTCGCCATGGAGTCGCTGCCCCTGCACGCCGGGGACCAAGTCCTCATCCCCGACCTGGAGTTCATCCAGATGGGCGTCCTGTGGCGGCAGCTCAAGGACCGGGGCATCACGGTCCGCACGGTGCCGCACGACCCGGGCGGGCGGTTCGGCGTGGACGCCGTGCGCGCCGAACTGACCCGGGACGTCAAGGTGCTGGCGCTCAGCTCGGTCCAGTGGACCAACGGCTTCCGGGCCGATCTCGGAGCCCTGTCGGAGCTGTGCCGCGGGAGAGGCGTGTGGCTGGTCGTGGACGCGGCGCAGCACCTCGGCGCGCTGCCGTTCCACGTGCGGCGCACGCCCGTCGACATCCTCGTGTGCGGCGGGCACAAGTGGCTGTGCTCACCGTTCGGCGCCGGGTTCATGTACCTGGATCCGGCCGTCCGGCCGCGGCTGCGCCGCCCGCTCGCGGGGTTCTTCGCGGCCCGGCCGCCCGCCCGCACCTGGGGCGAAGCGTTCCTGCGCGCCGATCTCGGCCCGCTGCGGGACTACGAGTTCAGCGACGACGCCTACGCCTGGGAGACCGGCGGCACCGGCAACTACCCCGGGGCGGTGGGCCTTTCGGCCGCGCTCTCGCTCTTCCTCGAACTGCGCCCGCAGCGCGTCGAGGCCCAGCTGCGGACCCTCACGGACTACCTCGTCGAGGGCCTCGACCGGCGCGGACTCCCCGTCGTCAGCCCCCGCGAGGCCCGCCACCGCTCCGGCATCCTCACCTTCGGCACCGGGAACACGGACACCGACCTGTCGCTGCTGCGCGCGCTGCTCGCGGCCGGGGTCGCCGTCAGCGTGCGCTACACGTCCGGTGTGGGCGGGATCCGGGTCAGCTGCCACGTCTACAACACGCTCGGCGACCTCGACGCGCTGCTCGAAGCCGCCGCGGACTGGCAGCGGCGGCCCCGGCCGGCCGTCCGCCCGGCTCCCGCACCGGCCCCCGCCGGCGGTCCCCGCTCGGCCGCCGCCCAGATCGTCCGGCAGCGTGCGCTGATCGACGCCCTCGACGACGACCTGATCGGCCTGATCACCGCCCGGGACGGGGTCAGCCGGGGCATCCGCCGCTCCCGCGTCGAGGGCGCCATGTCCCGCACCGACCTGGCCCGCGAACGCGAGATCGTCGAACGCTTCCACCACCGCCTCGGCCAGGACGGCACCCGACTGGCCCTGGAACTCCTGCGCATGTGCAAGGGCGACACCTGAGCCCCGTGGACCCGTGGACCCGTGGACCCGTAGCCCCGGACCGGCACGCCCTTATCCCCTCATCCCCTCCCCCTCACTCCCCATCACCTCCCCGGAGGCCCCGCATGACCGCGCCCTTCAACGCCGCCACCTACCTCCTCGACCGGCAGACGGCCCGCGGCTTCGCCGACCGTCCCGCTCTCATCGGCCCCCGCTCGACCCTGACGTACGGCGCACTCGCCGCCCGGGTCGCGGACGCGGGTGCCGGCTGGCGGGCGCTCGGCGTACGGCCCGAGGAACGCGTCCTGATCCACGCGGCCGACACCCCCGAGACGGTCGTCGCCCTGCTGGCGCTGATGCGGATCGGAGCCGTACCGGTGCCCGTGTCCACCATGAGCACACCGGCCGAACTCACCGCGCTGATCGCCGACTCGCGCTGCCGGCACGTGCTCGTGGGAGCCGAGTTCGGCGACCGGGCGCACGCGGCGCTGCGGGATGCCACCGCCGTTCCCGACCTGGTCGGCGTGGTCGTCCTCGACGACGCCCCGGCGCACCCGCCGCCCTGCGTCCTGCGGATCCGCTGGGAGCACCTGATCGCGGCGGGCGCGGCGGCCGGCCCCGCCGACCGCGCGACCGACCGCACCACCGGGGAGTCGCCCGCCCTGTGGCTCTACACCTCCGGTACCACCGGCACCCCGAAGGCCGCCGTGCACCGCCACGCCTCCGTCCGCTTCGTCGCCGAGCACTACGGACGGCAGGTCCTCGGCCTGCGCCCCCGGGACCGCTGCTACTCGGTGGCCAAGCTCTTCTTCGCGTACGGCATCGGGAACTCCTGCTTCCTCCCGCTGGCCGCCGGAGCCGCCGCCGTACTCGACCCGGCCCCGCCCACCCCCGAGTCCATCGCCCGCCGCCTGGCCGAGGACGCGCCGACCGTCTTCTACGGCGTGCCCACCTCCTACGCGGCGCTGCTGCGCGCGGAGGACGTGCCGGACGACGCGTTCCGGGGCGTACGGGTGGCGGTGTCGGCGGGGGAGCCGCTGCCGCCGGAGGTGCAGCGCCGGTTCCGGGCCCGCTTCGGGATCGACCTGGTGAACGCGATGGGCTCGACCGAGGCGCTGCACGTGTTCCTCTCCAACCGCCCCGGCGACTGCCGCCCCGGCACCCTAGGCACCCCGGTGCCCGGCTACGAACTGCGCGTCGACGCGCCGCCCGGCGAACCCGGCGTCCTGAAGGTGCGCGCCCCCTCGGCGGCCGACGGCTACTGGTGCCGTACCGCCGTGACCCGCCGGGTCTTCCAGGGCGACTGGATCGACACGGGGGACCTGTTCAGCCAGGACGCGGACGGCTACTACGTCTGTCACGGCCGGGCCGGCGACATGATCAAGAGCGGTGGCATCTGGGTCACCCCGGCGGAGGTCGAGAACCGGCTCCTGGAGCATCCCGCCGTGACCGCCGCCTGTGTGGTGGCGGGGCCGGACGGGGACGGGCTCGACCGGCCGGTGGCCTGCGTGGTGCCGGCATCGGACCGGGAGCCGGACGAGAGCGCGCTGATCGCCTTCTGCCGCGAAGGGCTCGCCTCGCACAAGTGCCCGCGCCGGGTCCTCACCGTCCCGGCCCTGCCCACTACCGGCACCGGAAAGGTCGACCGGCGCCGGGTGCGGGAGGAGGTCCGAGCACGGCTGACGGACCTTCCGCGCGTCCCGGAACAGGCCGTGGCCCCGCCCGAACCCCCGCCCGCACCCGTCCCCACCGTCCCCACCGCCCCGAGGAGCCGACTCGTATGACCGTCCTCACCTCAGTCGTCGCACCGCCCGTCCCCAACCCCGTGGACCTGCTCTTCCACACCGCGGGGCGGCTCGCCTCGCACGCGGAGGCCGTGCCCGCCGTGGGTGTCGTCCTGCACCTGACCGGCGACACCCCGGATCTCACCCGGCTGCGGGAGCGCGTCGCCCGCCGGCTGCACCGACTGCCCTGCCTGACCCACGTCCTGACCACCGACGACGGACCGCCCCGCTGGACGCCCCGCGCGCCCGACCTGGCGGAGCACGTCACCGAGCGCCGCGTCCCGCCCGGCCCCGGCCGCCTCGACGACACCGTCCGCGAACTGCTCCACCGCCCGCTGCCCACCGCCACCCCGGCCTGGCGGCTGGTCGTCCTGTCCGGGCACACCACCGGCGGGTACTGCCTCGCGCTGATCGCCCACCACGAGGTCCAGGACGCCGCGAACCTCGTCACCGTCGTCGAGATCCTCCTGGGCCGCGACGACGACACCCCCGCCACCGCGGTCGCCGCCCTCGACGGCGGACCGGTGGCGGAACCGGAACCGTGGCGGCTGCTCGACGCGGCGGCGTTCATCTGGCGCAACACCCGCCCGCACGGCCTGTGGAACGACCCGGCCCGCCCGCTGTCCGGCCGCCGGCACGTCCTGTGGCGCGAGGTGCCCACCGCGCTGCTGCGCGACACCGGCCGTGCCTACGGCGCCACCGCCAACGACGTCCACCTCGCGGCCCTCGCCCACGCGGTCGGCGACTGGGCCGCCGCGCACCGCCCCGACGCCCGCCTCGACCCGCTGCCGGTCATGCTCCCGGTCAACCTGCGCACCCCGGCCGAGACGGGCCTGCCCGGCAACCGCTTCTTCCTGGCCCGCCTGGACCTGCCCGGCGGCCCCATGACCCCCGCCCGCCGGCTGAGCCGTACCGTCCCCGCCACCGCACCCCTGAAGGCCGCCGCGTACCGGCGGGCGCTGCACCGCATGACGGCCCAGGAGCCGCTGGCCTACGGCCAGTTGATCGCGGCGAGCGCCGCCCCCGACCGGCTGACCGCGGTCTGCTCCAGCTTCCGGATCGGCGGCCGGCTCAGCCACGAGGGCGATCCCGTCGACCGCGTGGTCCCGGTCATCTGCTGCCCCGACGGCTTCCCGCTCACCGCCGCCCTCTTCCTCTACGGCGAGACGTCCACCGTCTCCTTCCAGCTCGACCGGTCGCTGCCCGGCGCCGAGGAGATCCCCGGGCTGTGGCGCCGGGCCGTCGACGACATGGCCACCTGCGCGCCCGAGACCGTGCCGGGAGGTACCCCGTGACGACCCTTCCGTTCCAGGACCAGGCGGCCCTCGTGGTCTCGGCCAGTCGCGGCATGGGGTACCAGATCGCCGCCGAACTCGCCCGCCAGGGAGCGTCGTTGGCGATCACCGCGCGCGGCGAGGAACCCCTGCGCGAGGCGGCCCGCGCGATCCACGAGGAGACCGGGCGCCGGGTGCTGCCGGTCACCGCGCACAGCAGGCGGGAGAAGGACCGGCAGGCCGTCGTGGACGCGGTGATGGACACCTACGGGCGGCTCGACCTGCTCGTCTACAACACCGGGATCAACCCCGCGCGCGACACCCCCGCCATCGACCTGGACCTCGACTGTGTGCGCCGGATGTTCGACACGAACGTGCTGGCGGCGCTCGGCTTCACCCAACTCGCCTGGCAGGCCTGGATGAAGGAGCACGGCGGCTCGGTGCTGATGATGAACACCGTCGCCGCCACCAGCGTCTTCCGGATGCCCGCGTACAGCGCGAGCAAGGCCGCCCTGTACCGGCTCACCGAGGACCTCGCCGACCAACTCGCCCCGCGCGTACGGGTCAACGCCCTCGCGCCCGCCTTCGTCCGTACCGGGTTCATGGACTCGATGGCGACCCTGCCCACGGACACCATCGCGGCCAGCTATCCGCTCGGACGCATCGGGGAGGGCGAGGACATCGCGCAGGCGGCGGCCTTCCTGCTCTCGCCGCGCGCCTCCTGGATCACCGGGGTCACCCTGCGGATCGACGGCGGCAAGTCCGTCGCCGCCGCGACCCACGACCGCCCGCACCCCGCCCCCGGCCGTCCCGTCCACTGACCCGCCGCCGGGGCACCCGCACGGCGGCGCGGGCACCCCGGACGCACCCCGGCCGGGTCAGTCGTCCCTACGGCCCCGGTTGCCGGGCCGGGCGGCCACCCAGGCCCGGACCGTGTCGGCGTACCAGTACGGCTTGCCGCTCTCCACATGGTCGGGCGGGGGCAGCAGACCGTGCTTGCGGTAGGAGCGGACGGTGTCGGGCTGGACCCGGATGTGGGCCGCGATTTCCTTGTACGACCAGAGCCGTCGGTCGGTCATAGCGCACCTCCCTGCGCGCGCCGCGGCGGCGGCCGGGGGCGGCCGTCGGGGGAGCCGTGCGCTGCGCTGGCGATCACAAAGCCTGTGCCCGGTCAACGACATGGAGTGACGGACGGGCAGCGCCTGTGTACCGGGTGTGACGCAAGACCCGCGTACACACGACATGTGTGACACGAGGGAGGTTTTTGTGACAGAGGTGACGCGAAGGCGTACGCGGGCGTGGAGGCGCGGCGCGTTGACACCTGGCGTGCGGGGCGGATGACGTCCGCGGCGCGATAAGGCGGGGGCGGGGCGGGGTGCGCGGCGAGACGGGGTGCGCGGCGAGGTGGGCCGGACCCGCTGCGCCGGACCCGGCCCACCGGCTTTCCCGCACCCCCGTGCTCCCGCACCCCCGTGCCCCGCGCCCCCGTACCCCCCCCGTGCCCCCGCATCCCCCATGGCCAGGCCGGTCCCCGGAGGCCTGCGCGTCCCCGGCGTCAACCGGCCAGGTGATCAGCGTGCATCAGCGCGCCCGGCCGGTCTTGGAGAAATCCGCACCGCCACCGGGAGCGACCAGCAGACTCGTCGCCTCGCCCGTCATCCGGTCCCCGGTCGGCATCCCGGGCAGCGCCACCGGCGGACGCGCCCGGCCCACCATGAACTGACCCGGAGTGCACCCCGTCATCGCCCTGAACTCGCCGCTCAGATGCGCCTGGTCGTAGAAACCGCAGACCGCCGCCGTCTCCGCCTGGCCGCGGCCGGCCGCGAGGAGCCGCCGGGCGCGCTGGAGCCGCAGCACGCGTGCCGCCGCCTTGGGGCCGAGGCCGATCTGTTCCCGGAAGCGGTTCTCCAACTGCCGTACGCTCCAGCCCACTTCGTCGGCGAGCCGGGGCACCGGCACCGCGCCCCCGTGCCGCACCAGCTCCGACCAGGCCCGTTCCACCCGCGCCGAACTCGGCGTACCGGCCGCCGTCCAGCGGGTGAACACCTCGTCCAGCAGCCCGAACCGGGCGCTCCAGGTGGGCAACGCGGCGAGCGCGGCGGCCAGTTCACCGATACCGGCCCAGCGGGAGCCGAGCGCGTGCGGGAGTTCGTCGGGGTCCACCACCCGGTCGGCCAGTTCGTGCTGAGCCGTACCGAACAGCGTGAACGCGGCCCACGGCGTCAGCAGCACCTCGACCCCCGCGAGCCGCCCGCTGTGCTCACCGAGCGCGGCAGTGGTCGTAGGACCGCAGAACACCGACCCGAGCGTGGCCGATTCCCGCCCCACCCGCGAGATCCGGACAGCCCCCTCGAACCCGAGGAGCAGGGTCGCGGCCCCGATCGGCGCCTCCAGCCGGGCCCGGGGCCGCGACAGGGCCAGCCGCATGCCCCGATAACTGATCACCCCGGGGCGGAGCCGGGGATGCGGTGCCGCGACCGCGGTCTCCCACGACCCTCCGGGCCCCTGCCCGGCACGGATGACAGCCATCCGCCCATCGTCCTACGGCCCTGCGGCGCCCCGATAGGGGGGCGCGGCAGGGCCCGACGGCCGACCGGCTCGCCCCGTCTCGTCCGAATGTCCGGACAAAACATTGACAGGGCTCGGCCCCCGGGACTACAAACCGGGGAGAGCCGAAATGAATGGGGAAGTCGATGGCGTACGACCTGATCACCATGGGGCGGCTGGGGGTGGACCTCTATCCGTTGCAGACGGGCGTGCCACTGCCCCAGGTGACGACCTTCGGGAAGTTCCTCGGCGGGTCGGCGGCGAACGTCGCCGTCGCCGCCGCGCGGCTGGGCCGCGAGGTCGCCCTGGTCTCGCGCACCGGCGACGACCCCTTCGGCACCTACCTCCACGAAGCGCTGCGCGACTTCGGCGTCGACGACCGCTGGGTCACCCCGGTCCCCGGACTGCCGACCCCGGTCACCTTCTGCGAGATCTTCCCGCCGGACGACTTCCCGCTGTACTTCTACCGGCAGCCCAAGGCCCCGGACCTGGAGATCGACGCCCACGACCTCGACCTGGACGCGATCCACGAGGCCCGGATCTTCTGGATCACCGGCACGGGCCTGAGCGAGGAGCCCAGCCGTACGGCCACGCTCGCGGCCCTCGCGCACCGCGCCAAGTCCGGTACGACGGTCTTCGACCTCGACTGGCGGCCCATGTTCTGGAAGGACGCCGATCCGGGCGCGGCCCGCCCCTTCTACGAGGAGGCACTGCGGCACGCCACCGTCGCGGTCGGCAACCTCGACGAGGTGGAGGTCGCCACCGGAGTGCGCGAGCCGCACGCGGCGGCCCGCGCGCTGCTGGACGCCGGTGTCGAACTCGCCGTCGTCAAGCAGGGCCCCAAGGGTGTCCTGGCGGTCAACCGGGACGGCGAGTCGGCCGAGGTGCCCCCGCTGCCCGTGAACGTCCTCAACGGACTCGGCGCGGGTGACGCCTTCGGCGGCTCGCTCTGCCACGGTCTGCTGGCCGGCTGGGACCTGGAGAAGATCATGCGGCACGCCAACGCGGCCGGGGCGATCGTCGCCTCGCGCCTGGAGTGCTCCTCCGCGATGCCCACGGTCGCCGAGGTCGAGGACGCGATCACGGCCGGAGCGGTCCTGTGAGGGCCGGCCGCGTGGCGGGCGCCGAGCACGAACGCGAGGGCGGGGACGGCAACCGGGACAGGGACGGCGACGGCGTGCCGCACGCGCATCTGGACCACGAGGGCGACGACGGCCTCTCCGGTCACGAGACGGGCCACGAGACGGGCCACGACGCGAGCCACGAGTCGGGTCGTGACGCGGGCCACGAGTCGGGTCGCGGGACGAGCCGGGCGACGGCCGACGACACGGGCCACGGCACGGGCGCGGGCGCAGCCGCCGGCCCCGCCGCCGGACCCGTGCCCCGCGTCGACATCTCCGAACTCGTCCGCGTCCGCGCCCGCCACCCCGAGGCGATAGCCGAGGCCGCCGCCCGCAGGGTCCGGCGCCCGCTGCTCAACGACGCCGGCCGGCTGATGATCGTCGCCGCCGACCACCCGGCCCGCGGCGCGCTCGGCGTCGGCGACCGCAGACTCGCCATGGCCAACCGCGCCGAACTCCTCGAACGGCTCTGCCTGGCGCTGTCCCGGCCCGGCGTCGACGGTGTCCTCGCGACCGCCGACATCCTGGACGACCTGCTCCTCCTCGGCGCCCTCGACGGCAAGGTCGTCATGGGCTCGATGAACCGCGGCGGCCTCCAGGGCGCCCGCTTCGAACTCGACGACCGCTTCACCGGCCACCGCGCCCAGGACATCGAGCGGCTCCGCTTCGACGCGGGCAAGCTGCTGCTGCGCATCGACTACGACGACCCGGGCTCGCTCACCACCCTGGAGTCCACCGCCCGCGCCGTCGACGACATGGCCGCGCGCCGACTCCCGCTGTTCGTCGAGCCGTTCATCAGCCGCCGCACCGACGTGGGCAGGCTGAGGAACGACCTCTCCGCCGAGGCCGTCATCAAGTCCATCGCCATCTCCTCGGGCCTGGGCGGCACTTCGGCCTACACCTGGCTCAAGCTCCCGGTCACCGAGAACCCGGACGACATGGCCCGGGTCATGGAGACCTCCACCCTCCCCGCCGTCCTGCTGGGCGGCGAGGTCGGCGACGACCAGGACGGCGCGTACGAGAAGTGGCGCGGCGCGCTCCAACTCCCCACCGTGCGGGGCCTGGTGGTCGGCCGTTCGCTGCTGTACCCGCCGGACGGGGACGTGGCCGCCGCCGTCGACACCGCCGTGGGTCTGCTGTGAGGGCCGGCCGGTGACGGCCACCGCCGGCGGGCAGCGGACCGTGCTTCCGGCCGGCGGTGGATGTACCGTGCGAATTACGGATCAATGGGTCCAACTCCCGGGCGGGGAAAGCATGTTCGCCCGGACACAGAACGCCTCCGGCGCGGGAGGCCGCTTCGCCCTGGCAGGAGCGAAGTGCGGGCGACGACTCCCCGCTCGCTACGGCCCCGCGCCGGAGGTCTCCAACCCGACTGATCACGTTGCGTGTCGGAGCGTGCGCACCGAGGTTCCCGGCCTCGGGCATCGAGTCGGACGGGGGCGCCGAGCCGTACCGGAGGGGCGGATCAGCTCGCACCCGGACCACACGGAGGAACGCCGATGACCTCAACGACGAGGCTCACGGTCGCACAGGCGCTCGTACGCTTCCTGTCCGCCCAGTACACCGAACGCGACGGCGTACGGCGGCGGTTGATCAGCGCGACCTGGGGCATCCTCGGCCACGGCAACGTGGCCGGCCTCGGCCAGGCGCTCATCGAGTACGCCACCGTGCCCGGCGGACAGTCACCCGCCGCGGCACCGGTCATGCCGTACCACCAGGGCCGTAACGAACAGTCCATGGTGCACGCGGCGGTCGGCTACGCGCGGCAGTCGAACCGGCTGTCCGCGCACGCCGTCACGACCTCCGTCGGTCCCGGCGCCACCAACCTCGTCACCGGCGCCGCGCTCGCCACGGTCAACCACCTGCCGGTGTTGCTCCTCCCCGGCGACACCTTCGCCACCCGGGTCGCCGACCCGGTGCTCCAGCAGCTCGAAGTCCCGTACGCGGGCGATGTGTCGGTCAACGACTGTCTGCGCCCGGTGTCGAAGTACTTCGACCGGATCACCCGCCCGGAGGCGCTGGTCCCGGCCGCCCTGAACGCCATGCGCGTCCTCACCGACCCCGTCGAGACCGGCGCCGTGACGCTCGCGCTCCCGCAGGACGTCCAGGCCGAGGCGTACGACTGGCCGCGGGAGTTCTTCGCCGAACGCGTCTGGCACGTACGGCGGCCGGCCGCCGACCCGGCCGAACTCGCCGCGGCGGTCGGCGCGGTGCGGGCTGCCGAGCGCCCGCTGATCGTCGCGGGCGGCGGAGTCCACCACAGCCGGGCCGAGGCGGCGCTCGCGGAGTTCGCCGCCGCCACCGGCATCCCGGTCGCGTCCACGCAGGCCGGCAAGGGCTCCCTGCACCACGACCACCCGCAGGACGTCGGCGGCATCGGCCACACCGGCACCGCGACCGCCGACGAACTCGCCCGCCTGGCCGACCTGGTGATCGGGATCGGCACCCGCTACACCGACTTCACCACCGCCTCCCGCACCCTCTTCGAACGCCCCGGCGTCCGCTTCCTCAACCTCAACATCGCCCCCTACGACGGCCACAAGCTCGCCGGACAGCCGCTGATCGCCGACGCCCGCGGCGGACTGGTCGCGCTGGCAAGGGAGTTGGGCCGCCACGGCCACCGGGTCGATCCGTCGTACAGCGCCGAGTACCGCGAGGACAAGGAGCGTTGGGAACAGCGCGTCGACGCCTGCTACGAGGCCGACGAGCCCGACGTACGCCCCACCCAGCCCCAAGTCCTGGGCGCGCTCGACGAGATCGTCGACGAGTCGGACATCCTGGTCAACGCGGCCGGTTCGCTCCCCGGCGATCTGCACAAGCTGTGGCGGACGCGGTCGGCGGACCAGTACCACCTGGAGTACGGCTACTCCTGCATGGGCTACGAGATCCCGGCCGCGATCGGCGTCAAGCTGGCCGCGCCCGACCGGCCGGTGTGGGCGCTGGTCGGCGACGGCACCTATCTGATGATGCCGACGGAGCTGGTGACCGCCGTACAGGAGGGCATCGCGATCAAGGTGGTGCTGATACAGAACCACGGGTACGCCTCGATAGGCGGCCTCTCCGAGGCGGTGGGCGGCGAGCGGTTCGGCACCGCGTACCGCCACCGGGCCGACGACGGCACCTACACGGGCGCCCCGCTGCCCGTCGACCTCGCCGCCAACGCGGCCAGCCTGGGCATGCGGGTGCTGCGCGCGAAGACCGTCCGCGACCTGCGGACCGCGCTCGCCGAGGCGCGGGCCGCGGACACTCCCACTTGTGTCTACGTGGAGACCGAAACCGCAGACACTGTGTCGGGCGCGCCTCCGGCGCAGGCCTGGTGGGATGTTCCTGTGGCCGAGACCGCGGCCCGATCGTCCGCGGTCAAGGCACGAGAGCTGTACGAACGGCACGTCACCACCCGACGCCGCCATCTGTGAAGGAGCAACTGGGCATGACGAAGATCGTCAACCACTGGATCGGCGGCAAGACCGTCGAAGGCGCGTCGGGGAACTACGGGCCGGTCACCGACCCGGCGACCGGCGCGGTCACCACGAACGTCGCGTTCGCGTCGGTCGAGGAGGTCGACGCGGCCGTCGCCGCCGCCAAGGACGCCTACGCCACCTGGGGCACCTCCTCGCTCGCCCGGCGGACCACGATCCTCTTCAAGTTCCGGGCGCTGCTTGAGGCCAACCGGGACGCCCTCGCCGAGCTGATCACCGCCGAGCACGGCAAGGTGCACAGCGACGCGCTGGGCGAGGTCGCGCGCGGCCTGGAGATCGTCGACCTGGCCTGCGGGATCACCGTGCAGCTCAAGGGCGAGCTGTCGACCGAGGTCGCCAGCCGTGTCGACGTGGCGTCGATCCGCCAGCCGCTCGGTGTCGTGGCCGGCATCACGCCGTTCAACTTCCCCGCCATGGTGCCGATGTGGATGTTCCCGATCGCCATCGCGACCGGCAACACCTTCGTGCTCAAGCCGTCCGAGAAGGACCCGTCGGCGTCCCTGAAGATCGCCGAACTGCTCGCCGAGGCGGGCCTGCCCGACGGCGTCTTCAACGTCGTGCACGGCGACAAGGTGGCCGTGGACCGGCTCCTGGAGCACCCGGACGTCAAGGCCGTCTCCTTCGTCGGCTCGACCCCCATCGCCCGCTACATCCACACCACCGCCTCCGCGAACGGCAAGCGCGTCCAGGCCCTCGGCGGCGCCAAGAACCACATGCTGGTCCTGCCCGACGCCGACCTGGACGCGGCGGCCGACGCGGCCGTGTCCGCCGCCTACGGCTCGGCGGGCGAGCGCTGCATGGCCATCTCCGCCGTGGTCGCGGTCGGTTCGATCGGCGACGAACTGGTCGCGAAGATCCGCGAGCGTGCCGAGAAGATCAAGATCGGTCCCGGCAACGACCCGACCTCCGAGATGGGCCCGCTCATCACCAAGGTCCACCGCGACAAGGTGGCGTCCTACGTCACCGGCGCGGCGGCCGAGGGTGCGGAGGTCGTCCTGGACGGCACCGGTCACACGGTCGAGGGCTTCGAGGACGGCCACTGGATCGGCATCTCCCTGCTCGACAAGGTGCCGACGTCGGCGAAGGCCTACACGGACGAGATCTTCGGTCCGGTGCTGTGCGTCCTGCGCGTCGACACCTACGACGAGGGCGTGGCCCTCATCAACAGCTCCCCGTTCGGCAACGGCACCGCGATCTTCACCCGCGACGGCGGCGCCGCCCGCCGCTTCCAGCTGGAGATCGAGGCCGGCATGGTCGGCGTCAACGTCCCGATCCCGGTCCCGGTGGGCTACCACTCCTTCGGCGGCTGGAAGGACTCCCTCTTCGGGGACCACCACATCTACGGCAACGACGGCACGCACTTCTACACCCGCGGCAAGGTCGTCACCACCCGCTGGCCCGACCCGGCCGACGCCCCGACCGGCGTCGACCTCGGGTTCCCGCGCAACCACTGAGCAGCACCCGTAGGGGCCGTCCGGATCGCGGACGGCCCCTTTTTTTCGGGTACGGCGGCTGCGGTTACCGTAGGAAGCCGAACCGGGGCCGACACTGCCCTCGGGCGTCGAATACGGCACTCAAGGCGGGTTGGATCAACGGAATCCGTAGATGAACACCCATTGACGTGATGGTTTCCGTCAATGTTCCATCAGCGCGTGACCGACACCCTCCCCACCGCCGAAGCCGCCGTCCCCGAGACGTCGTCGGACAGCTCCGGAAACCCCCGGCAGCTCAAGCGCTCCATCGGCGTGGTCGGTGGCACGCTCCTGACGCTCTCCTGCGTGACACCGGCCTCCACGCTCTTCGTGGTCGTCCCCGACCTGTTCGGCTCGCTCGGCACCGCGACCGCCCTCACGATCGCGATCGGCTCGGTCCTGTGCGTCGCCGTCGCGTTCTGCTACTCGGAGCTGGGCACCCTCGTGCCCAGCGCGGGCGGCGAGTACGCGATGGTGTCGACGCTGGCGGGCCGCCTGGCGGGCTGGCTGGTCTTCGTCCTCTCGCTCCTGGTCGTGATGATCGTCCCGCCGGTGATCGCGATGGGCACGGCGGACTACCTGACCCCGATCGTCCACCTCGACCCGTCGATGACGGGCGCGGGCGTGATGCTCCTGGCCACCCTCGCCGGCCTGCTGGACCTGCGCGCCAACGCCTGGATCACCGGCATCTTCCTGGTCCTGGAGGTCATCGCGGCGGCGGTCGTGGCCCTCCTGGGCTTCACCCACAGCCGCCGGGGCCTCGACAGCCTCACCTCGATGCGGGTCGCGGGCACCGGCGGCCACACGGACACGGTGACCGCGATGCTGGTGGTCTCCGGCCTGGCCATCGCCCTCTTCGTCACCCAGGGCTTCTCGACGGCGGTCTACCTCTCCGAGGAACTGGAGAACCCGCGCCGCAACGTGGCCCGCACGGTCCTCGCCACCCTCGCGATCTCCACGGTCATCATCCTGGTCCCGGTGGTCGCCATCACCATGGGCGCGTCCGACCTCACGGAACTGACCGGCGGCGACATCAGCGGCATGGTCACCGCCTGGTCCGACTCGGCGGTCGGCACCTTCGTCAGCCTCTGCGTGGCCCTGGCGATCATCAACGCGGGCATCGTCATGGTCATCCAGAACTCCCGCGTCCTGTTCGCCTCCGCCCGCGACAAGGCCTGGCCCACCCCGGTCAACGCGCTCTTCGCCCGACTCGGCCGCTTCGGCTCCCCCTGGGTGGCCACCCTCGCCGTCGGCATCCCCGGAGCGGTCCTCTGCTTCGTCAACCTGGACACGCTGTACGGCGTGACAGGCGTCTCGGTGACCGGCATGTACCTGCTGGTCGCGGTGGCCGCGCTGCTCTCCCGCCGGGGCCACCACCGCCACACCCACGCGTGGCGCATGCCCCTGTGGCCCGCGATGCCGATCCTCCTCATCGCGGTCCTGGCGTACATCCTCACCCAGCAGGAGACGAGCTACCTGCTGTGGACGGGCGGCATCACGGCGGCGGCGACGCTGTACTGGGCGCTCTACCTCCGCCCCCGCAGGGAGACCCGCTGGCTGATCTCCCTCCCGGAGGAGGACTGAGCCCCTGAGAGGTACGGTCCTCCGCGCAGCCGTACACCAACCGCGGTACACCCCTCACCCCCGGTTCACCCCAGGGTCTGCCCCAACTGTCAGCGACGCCCCGTACCGTTGACGGCATGGATCTTCGCCTGCCGCTACGACGCCCACGGCACTGGCTCGCCGCCACGGCCGCCGTAGCCGTGCTCGCCGCCGCCGGCACCTGGACGGCCGTGGCCTCCGACGCACCACCGGAGGTGCACCGCACGGACCGGGTGATGGCGGTCGACGGCGTCAGCCTGGACACCTCGTACTTCACCGACGGCGGCACCGCCCGCCGCCCCGCCGTCCTCCTGGCGCACGGCTTCGGCGGCAGCAAGGACGACGTACGGAAAGAGGCCGAGGGCCTCGCCAGAGACGGGTACGCCGTCCTGACGTGGTCCGCGCGGGGCTTCGGCGAGTCGACCGGCAAGATCGGCCTGAACGACCCGGACGGCGAGGTCAAGGACGTCTCCCAGCTGATCGACTGGCTCGCGAAGCAGCCGGACGTCCAGCTCGACCGGCCCGGCGACCCGCGCGTGGGCATCGCGGGCGGTTCCTACGGCGGAGCGATCTCCCTGCTCGCGGCCGGGTACGACGACCGCGTCGACGCCATCGCCCCCGCGATCACGTACTGGAACCTCGCCGACTCCCTGTTCCCCAACGGCGTCTTCAAGAAGCTCTGGACGAGCATCTTCATCAACTCCGGCGGCGGCTGCGCCAATTTCGAGCCCCAACTGTGCGCGATGTACGACCGGGTCGCCGAGTCGGGCCAGCCGGACGCGGCGGCCCGTGCCCTCCTCGAAGCCCGTTCACCGTCCGCCGTGGCCTCGCACATCAACGTCCCCACGCTGCTGCTCCAGGGCCAGACCGACTCCCTCTTCCCGCTCGGCCAGGCCGACGCCGCCGCGAAGGCGATCCGCGCCAACGGCGCCCCCGTGGACGTCGACTGGATCGCGGGCGGCCATGACGGCGGCGACATGGAGACGACCCGCGTCCAGGCCCGCGTGACGTCGTGGTTCGACCGGTACCTGAAGGACGACAAGAACACCGACACCGGACCGGCCTTCCGCGTCACCCGCACCGGAGGCGTCGACTCCACGGACGGCGCGGCCCTGCTGCGCGGCGCGAGCAGCAGCGTCTACCCGGGCCTGGAGAGCGACCCGCGCACGATCGCCCTGACCGGCCGCCGCGAGCAGTCCTTCACCAACCCGGCCGGCGCCAGCCCGCCCGCGATCTCCGCCCTGCCCGGCCTGGGCAACGCGGGCGGCCTCTCGCAGCTGTCCTCCCTGGGCCTCGGCGTGTCCCTCGACTTCCCCGGCCAGTACGCGGCCTTCGACTCCGAGCCCTTCACCCAGGGCCTGCGCATCACCGGCTCGCCCACGGTCACCGTCCACGTGAAGTCGACGAGCGACGACGCCGTCCTCTTCGCCAAGGTCTACGACGTCGGCCCCGGCGGCACCCAACAGGTGCTCCCCTCCCAGCTGGTGACCCCCGTCAGGGTCGAGGGCGCCAAGGCGGGCAAGGACGTCACGATCACCCTCCCGGCCATCGACCACGACGTCCAGAGCGGCCACCACCTGCGCCTGGCCCTCGCCTCGACGGACCTCGCCTACGCCTCCCCGACAGCCCCGGCGACGTACACCGTCACCCTGAAGAGCGACCTCAAGGTGCCCACGGCCCCGGGTGTCACGACCGCCGCGGCGACACTGCCGTCCTGGGTCTGGTGGCTGCCGCTCGCCGGCGCGGCGCTCGCACTGGCGCTGCTGCTGACCGGACGCAGGCGCACCGCGTCGACAGCCCCCGACCCCGAGCTGCTCGAAGTCCCGCTCCAGATCACCGACTTGAGCAAGCGGTACGCCAAGTCGGCGGACCGGTACGCGGTCCGGGACCTGTCCTTCCGCGTGGAGAAGGGCCAGGTGCTCGGCCTGCTGGGACCGAACGGCGCGGGCAAGACGACCACCCTGCGCATGCTGATGGGCCTGATCGCACCGGACGACGGCGAGATCAGGGTCTTCGGGCACGCGATCCGCCCGGGTGCCCCGGTGCTGTCCCGGGTCGGCGCCTTCGTCGAGGGCGCGGGCTTCCTCCCGCACCTCTCCGGCCGCGAGAACCTGGAGCTGTACTGGCAGGCGACGGGCCGGCCCGCGCAGGACGCGCACCTGGACGAGGCCCTGGAGATCGCCGGCCTCGGCGACGCACTCGCCCGCGCGGTGCGCACCTACTCCCAGGGCATGCGCCAGCGCCTCGCCATCGCCCAGGCCATGCTCGGCCTGCCCGACCTCCTCATCCTGGACGAGCCGACCAACGGCCTCGACCCGCCGCAGATCCGCGAGATGCGCGAGGTGATGATCCGCTACGCGGAGGCCGGCCGTACGGTCATCGTCTCCAGCCACCTCCTCGCGGAGGTCGAGCAGTCCTGCACCCACCTCGTGGTCATGGACCGCGGCCGACTGGTCCAGGCGGGCCCGGTCGCCGAGATCGTCGGCTCCGGTGACACCCTCCTCGTCGGCCTGGCGACCGACATCCCCGACCCCCTGGTGGAAAAGATCGCCACCCTGCCGGACGTCGAGTCGGTGACCCGCGCGGAGGGCGGCCTGCTGCTACGCCTGTCCTCCGCCACGACAGCCGTCGCGGCAGGCGGTGTGCGGGACGTCGGCTCGGCCGAGGCGTCGGGCGTCCCGCTCGCCGAACCGGGCGGCGCCACCTCGTCGGCCTCCGGCCCGACGGCGGACGGCGCGAGCACGGCGACCGGCACGGCCTCCGGCACGGCCTCCGGCACGACAGCCGTCGCCGCAGGCGGTGTGCGGGACGTCGGTCAGGGTGGGGCGTCCGGTGTCGCGCTCGCCGAGGTCTCCGGCACCGCACTCGACGCGTCCCCGGGCGCCCCGGCGCCCGCCGCCCACAGCCCGGCCACCGCCGCCCGGCTCCTCGTCGAGCTCGTACGGCTCGAAGTCCCCGTCTCCTCGGTCGGTCCGCACCGTCGGCTGGAGGACGCCTTCCTCACCCTGATCGGAGGTTCCGCGTGAGCACGCTCGCCGAGCCCGCAGAGGTGGCCTCCGGCTACCGCGCGGGCCGCACCCTGCCCCTCCGGGTGGAGCTGGTCCGGCAGTTGAAGCGGCGCCGCACCCTGATCATGGGGGGCATCCTCGCCGCGCTGCCCTTCGTCCTGGTGGCCGCCTTCGCGATCGGCGGCACCCCGGGCGGGCGCAACTCCCAGGTGACCCTGATGGACACGGCCACCGCGTCCGGCGCCAACTTCGCCGCGGTGAACCTGTTCGTGTCGGCCGGCTTCCTGCTGGTCGTCCCGGTCGCCCTGTTCTGCGGGGACACGGTCGCCTCGGAGGCCAGCTGGTCGTCCCTGCGCTATCTGCTGGCGGCACCCGTGCCCCGGGCCCGCCTGCTGTGGTCCAAGCTGGTCGTCGGCCTCAGCCTCAGCCTCGGCGCGATGGTCCTGCTCCCGCTGGTCGCCCTGGCCGTCGGCACCGCCGCCTACGGCTGGGGCCCACTGGAGCTGCCCACCGGCGGCACGATCGGCTCGGGCACGGCAGCCGAGCGCCTGCTCGTGGTCGTGGCGTACATCTTCGTGTCCCAACTGGTCACCGCGGGGCTCGCGTTCTGGCTCTCGACGAAGACCGACGCCCCCCTGGGCGCGGTCGGCGGCGCGGTCGGCCTGACCATCGTCGGCAACGTCCTGGACGCCGTCACCGCCCTCGGCCACTGGCGCGACTTCCTGCCCGCGCACTGGCAGTTCGCCTGGGCGGACGCCGTACAGCCCCACCCCGAGTGGTCCGGCATGATCCAGGGCACGGCGGTCTCCGTCACCTACGCCGTCGTCCTGTTCGCCCTGGCCTTCAGAGGTTTCGCCCGCAAGGACATCGTGTCCTAGGTCACCGGAAGATCTCCCCCCGGTCTCGACGCACCATGATCGCGACCCCTTCGAGACGCTTCCGCAACTCCCCGTGCCGCACGTTCCCGGCCCCTCCGCCGTCACAGTCGCAGAAGGCGACGTCAACGGGCATAGGGGGCACGGGAGATGGAGACCAGCCGTACCGACCGAACACGACCGGGGCAGCGGCGCGCCCGCCGCCGCACCCGGCGGCTACGGGCCACCCTGCTCGCCCTCACCGCCGCGGGAGGCCTGCTGCTCACCGGCTGCGGCGCGGGCGACAGCGGCAGCTCCAGCAGTTCGGACGGCCCGGACCGCACCGGCCGCCCGGCCCCGGCGCCCGCCGTCACCTCCGGCGGCGAACAGAGCGACGGCGGCCAGAGCGTGGACGGCGATCAGGAGGGTGAGCAGACGGACGGTCCGGACCGGATCGCCCCGTCCCCCGACTACCTCTCCACCTTCGCTCTCGACGTCGACACGGCCTCCTACGGCTACGCGCGCCGCGTCCTGGCGGACGGACAGCGGCCCGACCCGTCGACGATCCGCCCCGAGGAATTCGTCAACAGCTTCCGGCAGGACTACGAGCGCCCCGACGGCAACGGCTTCACGGTCACCGTCGACGGCGCCCGCACCGACAGCGCCGGCTGGTCCCTGGTCCGCGTCGGACTCGCCACCCGCACGGCCGGTGACAGCGCCGAACGCCCGCCCGCCGCCCTCACGTTCGTCGTCGACGTCTCCGGCTCCATGGCCGAGCCGGGCCGCCTCGACCTCGCCAAGAAGTCCCTCGACGAGATGACCGACCGGCTGCGCGACGACGACTCGGTCGCACTCGTCACCTTCAGCGACGAGGCCGAGACCGTCCTGCCGATGACTCGACTCGGCGGCCACCGCGGCGAAGTGCACCACGCCGTGGACGAGTTGGAGACCCGCTCCGCCACCAACCTCGGCGCCGGTGTCGAGACCGGCTACGCCACCGCCACCGAGGGCCTGCGCGAGGGCGCCACCAACCGGGTCGTCCTCATCTCGGACGGCCTCGCCAACACCGGTGACACCGACGCCGGTTCGATCCTGGAACGCATCGCGAACGAGCGCCGCGACCACGGCATCACCCTCTTCGGCGTCGGCGTCGGCAGCGACTACGGCGACGCCCTGATGGAGGAACTCGCCGACAAGGGCGACGGCCACACCGCGTACGTCTCGGACGACGCCGACGCCCGCAAGGTCTTCGTCGACCGACTCCCGCAGAACATCGACCTCACCGCCCGCGACGCCAAGGCCCAGGTCGCCTTCGACCCCGAGACGGTCGCCCGGTTCCGCCTCATCGGCTACGAGGACCGCAAGGTCGCCGACGACGACTTCCGCGACGACAAGGTCGACGGCGGCGAGATCGGCCCCGGCCACACCGTGACCGCCCTCTACGCCGTCCGCACCAGGCCCGGCGCCGACGGCCACCTCGCCACCGCCAGTGTCCGCTGGCTCGACCCCGGCACCCGCGCCCCGCACGAGGAGTCGGGCCAACTGGAGACCGGCGCCCTGCGCGACTCCCTGACCGACGCGTCCCCCCGCTTCCAAGTCGACGCCGTGGCCGCCTACTTCGCCGACTCCCTCCGCTCCGGCGACCTGCCGGGCAACCCCGGCCTCGCCGAACTCGCCGACCGGGCACACACGTTGGCGAAGCGGACGGACGACGACGACGTCCGGCAGCTCGCCGAGGCGATCGACGAGGCGGCCCGGACGGAGTGAACCCATCGAACCGACCGAACCCGGACCCGCCTCCCGAACGCAACCTCACCGGCCCCATTGACCTTCCCCTACTTGCGAGTAAGTTGACGCCCCAGTCACCGTCCCACCGCCGACCGGGAGCAGCCGACATGGGCGTACGCAAGGACCTGAAACGGGCGCGGCAACGCACCGACCTGGCGGCCCGCACCCGGGTCGAACTCACCCGGGACGAGCGGGGCGTCGTACGAGAGGCGAGCACCCCGCCGCTCGCCCCGCGCCCGACCACCGGCAGCACCGCCGACCTCCCGTTCACCAACGCGGCGGAGGCACCCGACACCGTGGTCCTCCGCCGCGCGCGGGGCGGCAGCTGGCACCCCGTCACCGCCGCCGCCTTCGCCCGTGAAGTCACCGCCACGGCAAAGGGGTTGATCGCCGCCGGTCTCGAACCGGGCGGCCGGGTCGCGGTGATGTCCCGCACCCGCTACGAGTGGACGCTCCTCGACTTCGCGATCTGGGCGGCCGGCGGCCGGACCGTGCCGATCTACGCGACCTCGTCCGCCGAACAGGTGGAGTGGATCGTCAGGGACTCGGACACCCGCTTCGTCGTCACCGAGACCGCCGAACACACCGACACGGTCATGACGGGCACCGCCGGCCACCCCCAACACCCGCGCATCTGGCAGCTGGACGCGGGAGCCGTCGCCGAACTCGCCACCCTGGGAAGGGACATCACCGACGAGGAGGTCACCAAGCGCCGTAGCGCCCTCACTCCCGACACGGTCGCGACGATCTGCTACACCTCCGGGACCACCGGCCGCCCCAAGGGCTGTGTGCTCACCCACGCCAACCTGCACGCCGAGGCCGCCAACACCGTCGAGCTGCTGCACCCGTTGTTCACCGAGGTCACCGGCCAGGTCGCCTCGACGCTGCTGTTCCTCCCGCTCGCGCACATCATGGGCCGCACCCTCCAGATCGCCTGTCTGATGGCCCGCATCGAGACCGGCCACTGCCCGAGCATCAAGCCCGACGAACTCCGCCCGGCGCTACGGGAGTTCAAGCCCACGTTCCTGGTCGGGGTGCCGTACCTCTTCGAGAAGATCCACGACACGGGCCGCGCGACCGCCGAACGGATGGGCCGCGCCGCCTCCTTCGACCGCGCCGACCGCGTCGCGGTCCGCTTCGGCAGGGCGTACCTCGACAGGTTCCTCGGCACCGGCAAGGGGCCGGGCCCCGCCCTGTACGCGGCCTGGGCCCTCTACGACCTGCTGGTCTACCGCCGTATCCGCAACGAACTCGGCGGCCGGACCCGGTACGCCATCAGCGGCGGCTCCCCGCTCGACCGCGACCTCAACCTCTTCTTCGCCGCGGCCGGGATCATCGTCTACGAGGGCTACGGCCTCACCGAGACCACCGCCGCCGCCACCATCGTCCCGCCGCTGCGGCCCCGCCCCGGCACGGTCGGCCTCCCGGTGCCCGGCACCACGATCCGTATCGCCGACGACGGCGAGGTGCTGATCAAGGGCGGGGTGGTCTTCGGCGCGTACTGGAACAACCCGGCGGCCACCGACGCCGTACTGCGCGACGAGTGGTTCGCGACCGGGGACCTCGGCGCGCTCGACGAGGACGGCTATCTCACCATCACCGGCCGCAAGAAGGACATCCTCGTCACCAACGGCGGCAAGAACGTCTCGCCCGCCGTCCTGGAGGACCGGCTGCGCAGCCGCGCCCCCGTCGGCCAGTGCCTGGTCGTCGGCGACAACCGCCCCTTCGTCGCCGCGCTGATCACCCTCGACCCCGAAGCGCTCGCCCACTGGCTCTCGGTCCGCGGGCTCCCCGCCGACACCCCGCTCGCCGAACTCGTGCGGAACGCGGACCTGCGCGCCGAGGTCCAGAAGGCCGTCGACCACGCCAACCGGGCCGTCTCCCGCGCCGAGTCGATCCGCGCCTTCGCCCTGGTGGAGGGGGAGTTCACCGAGGAGAACGGGCTGCTGACCCCGTCCCTGAAGGTCAAACGGCATGTGGTGACGGCGGCCTACGCGGACGACATCGAGGCGCTCTACGCGAAGCCGAAACAGCCGTAGCGCGGTCGTAGCCGCGTGGGGAACGGAGAAGCGGGCCGCCGAGGTGCTCGGCGGCCCGCTCTCGTGGTGCTGGTGGGGTCAGCTGCCCACGGCGCCGTTGCCCGACAGGACCGGGATGTTGTCCAGGATGTGCGACAGCGGCTCGTCGCCCTTGGCCTGGGTGGAGTTCTCGGTGCACTGCTGGTTCTGCGGGGCCGAGAGGACCGGCACGTCCTGGAGGACGGTGACCGGCACGAGGCCGACCAGCGAGGCCAGGTTCGCCTTGACCGGCAGACCGACACAGGGCTTGTTCAGCGAGCCCTGGACGAGGGAGAGCTGGGGGCTCATGTCGCCCTTGGTCTCCTGGTTGCCGTACTTCTGCACGGCGCCGTTGCCGTTGGTGGTGGTGACACCGTCGTCGTTGCCGATGGCCATCGCCGGGGTGGCGACGGCGGCGGTGACACCGGCGATGGAGGCGGCAACAGCCGCGGTCGCCCACAGCTTCTTCATGTTCAGACCCTTTCGGAGGACGGACTCCCGTTGCGGAGCCGCGCGATGATCAACTGGGTTACGGCTGGTTTAGTTGCGGCCTTTGCCCTGAATGGAGCAATAAGTCTGCTGGGGTGACAAGTCGGCTCACGGGAGGGCGAGAGCGTGACCCCGTGGACGGTCCGCGCTGAGGGCAAGGCAACGGGCCGCCGAGAGCTCGGCGGCCCGTTGTGAGCGTCCGGAGGTCAGCTGCCCGCGGAGCCGTTGCCCGACAGGACCGGGATGTTGTCCAGGATGTGCGACAGCGGCTCGTCGCCCTTGGCCTGGGTGGAGTTCTCGGTGCACTGCTGGTTCTGCGGCGCGGAGAGGATCGGCACGTCCTGCGCGACGGTGACCGGCACGAGGCCGACCAGCGAGGCCAGGTTCGCCTTGGCGGGCAGGCCGATGCAGGGCTTGTTCAGCGAGCCCTGGATGAGCGCCATCTGCGGGCTCATGTTGCCGTACGTGGCCTGGTTGCCGTAGACCTGCTGGGCGCCGTTGCCATTGGTGGTGGTGACGCCGTTGTCGTTACCGATCGCCATCGCCGGGGCGGCGACGGCAGCCGAGGCTCCGACGACGGAAGCGGCGACAGCCGCAGCAGCCATAACCTTCTTGATCACTTCATGATCCCTTCTGGAGTAACCCCGTCCACCGGAGCGACCTGAACAACTGGTGCCGGGCCGCATGGTTGCTCCGATTCACTCCAATGGCCCAGATGAATCCAACCGGGTGAAGCCACGCAACCAATCCGGCCCACTCCTGTTGATGGGGGAGCAGGAATTGTGTCTCTGCCAGGAAAGGACCGCAGAAATGCTCAAGAAGGCAATGGCTGCGACGGCTGTCGCGGCTTCCGTCGTCGGCGTCTCGGCGACGGCCGCCCCGCAGGCGCTGGCCATCGGCAACGACAACGGCGTCACCACGGTCAACGGGAACGGTGCCGAGCAGGTCTATGGCAACGCCAAGACGGCCGGCAACATGAGCCCCCAGCTGACGCTCGCCCAGGGGTCGCTGAACAAGCTCTGCCTCGGCGTCCCGGTCAAGGCCAACGCGGCCTCGCTCGTGGGCGTTCTGGTGCCGGTCACCGTCCTCCAGGACGTGCCGATCCTCTCGGCCCCGCAGAACCAGCAGTGCACCGAGAACTCCACCCAGGCCAAGGGTGACGAGCCGCTGTCGCACATCGCGGACAACATCCCGGTGCTGTCGGGCAACGGCGCCATCGGCAGCTGAGTCCGTACCGCCGAGAGTGGCCCGGGCGGCCCGCCGGAATTTCCGCGCGGGTCGCCCGGTTCGCTTGAAAAAGCTGTTTTCCCTTGAAGAGAAGCGTTTCTTCGCTGATATGTCCGTGCAGTCGTGTCCACCGCGTCAATTCGGTGCGGACGATCGAGTGAATTGTCAGGTGACACGCGTTCTTCAGTTTCTTCCTGCGTCTGTCCCTCGTTTCACAGGGCGCAGGTCATGGTCGGCATGACCGCAGAGAAGGGAACGTCAATGAAGAAGAGCGCTGCTGTTGTCGCTGGTGCGATCATGGCCCTCGGTATGGCCGCCCCGGCCTTCGCCGACGCCGGTGCCGAGGGTGCCGCCGTCGGTTCGCCGGGTGTCCTCTCGGGCAACGTGGTCCAGGTTCCCGTGCACATCCCCGTCAACGTGTGCGGCAACTCGATCGACGTGATCGGCCTGCTGAACCCGGCGTTCGGCAACACCTGCGTCAACGACTGACGACGTAACACACCAGCCGCTCCGGCTGTGTCACGGCCGGCCTTGGACACTCTCCTGTTCCAAGGCCGGCTTTTTTTCCCACTTCTTCAAGCAGGAAGACAACGAGATTGCGACAGACCCTGGGTAAGGGAATGGTCGCGGCTGCCGCCGCGACAAGCATTCTGTCCCTGTGCGGCAGCCCCGCCTCAGCCGAGACGTACACGGCCGGCGCTGCCAAGGATTCGCCGGGCGTCCTGTCCGGCAACAGCCTCCAGGTCCCGGTCGACGCACCGGTCAACGCCTGCGGCAACTCCGTCGACGGGGTGTCCGGACTGAACCCCACCTTCGGCAACTCCTGCGCCGGCGGCAAGGACGCGCACCGGCACGGCGAGCACACCGGCCACCACCGCTGGACCGAACCGTCCTACGCCGACTCCGACGACGACTCGGGCTACGGCTACGGGGACGACTCGGGCTACGGCTACGGGGACGACTCGGGCTACGGCTACGGCGGTGACGCGGGCTACGGCCACGGCGGTCACTCCGGTCACGGGTACGGCGACGACACGGGTTACGGCTCGGGCGAGCACACCGGCTACGGCTCCGGAGACCACGGGGGCTACGGCAAGCCGGACTGCGAGGAGACACCGCCGCCTCCGCACGGCGGGCATCACCACACGCCCCCGCCGACGGGCGGCCACCACCACACGCCCCCGCCCACCGGTGGGCACCACCACACTCCGCCTCCCACGGGCGGACACCACCACACCCCGCCGCCGTCCGGCGGGCATCACACCCCTCCGCCCACGGGCGGGAACCACACCCCGCCCCCGTCCGGCGGGAACCACACCCCGCCCCCGAGCGGTGGGCACCACACGCCTCCGCCCGCCGGTGGCCATCACACCCCGCCTCCCTCGGGCGGGGAGCACCACACCCCGCCTCCCACGGGTGGGCAGCACCACACCCCGCCCCCCACGGGAGGGGAGCACCACACCCCGCCGCCTCCGCAGGGCGGGAACCACACGCCGCCGCCCGTTCTGGCGCACACCGGCAGTGAGGCCATGCTGGCCACCTCCGCCGTCAGTGCCGCGTTGATCGCGGGTGGCACGATCCTCTACCGGCGGGGCCGGGCCGCGTCCCGCAGGTAATGCGCACGGGGTGCCGGACGTCACCGCCCGGCACACCCGAACCGCGCCACGCGCTCAGCGTCGTACGAAGTCCCGTGCGCCCCGTCGAGCTGGCGCCGGGATCGTCCCGCCGCGCGGCTGCGAGCGCAGTCGGCGCCGGACTCCGCGGACCAGCGCGCCCGCCGTGAACGTGGCGCCGTGCACGAACCGCATCGACGGCCCGAAGCCCGAGGCGGTCAGCAGACCCGCCATGAACAGGCCGGGGTGCGAGGACTCGAAGTCCCGGCCGACCTCGGGGGAACCGTCGCCCACCATGGCCAGGGAACCCCGCAACTCGCTTGAGAGCAGCCCGAGTCGGCCGGTCGTCGCCCTGAACCCCGTTGCCGCGATGACGTGTTCGGTCTCCAGGCAGCGTGTCCCGCCCGCGCCGCCCACCGTCTCCAGGCGTACCCCGCCCGGCACCACGTCGGCCGCCGCGACCTCACGGCCGAGCAGGACCTCCACCGCCGGTTCGAACCGGTCGCGCACCCACCAAGCGCCCGCCGGGCCAAGAGCGTTGGCCGCGATCCGCGCCCGGGTGGACTCCGGGAGCCGGCGGAAGAGGTCGGGGCGCTCGGCGTAGAACCAGTTGCGCCAGCCGGGGCCCAGGCCGCTGTGCGGGGAGCGGGCCTGCTGCCACCACGGGCGCTCCCAGGCCGGCGGCACGTCGTTCCAGCACAGCTCGTCGGCCCGCGCCAACACCCGTACCCGTGTGCCCTGTTCGGCGAGGAGCGCGGCCGTCTCCAGTGCCGCCTGGCCGCCGCCGATCACCGTGACGTCCTTGCCGCGGAAGCCGTCCAGTGTGCTGTGGTGGCTGCTGTGCGAGACCAGGGAACGGCTCAACCCCCTTAGCGCGGACGGGATTTCGACGAACGGCATGACTCCGACCGCGAGCGCGACGGTCCGGGCGCGCAGCACCGTGCCGTCGTCCGTCACCGCCTCGAAGCCGCCGGGCACGGGGGCGATCCGCTCCACGGTCCGCTCGTCCACCTCGGGGACCGCGTTGCGGGCGAACCACAGGCCGTAGGAGGCGAACATCTCGACCGGGATCGGTTCGCCGTGCCGGGACTCGACGCCCTGGGTCGCGCAGTACGCGGCGAGCGGCCAACGGCCCTCCGGGTCGGAGAGGTTGGAGGCCCAGGGCTCCGACTTGAGGAACATGCCCCGGGGCATGTGGTCGCGCCAGGACGCCATGGGCCGGCCGAAGACGCGCAGGTTCAGCCCGGCGCTCGCGGCGTGGGACGCGATGGACAGGCCGTACGGGCCCGCGCCCACCACCAGCAGGTCGTACATCAGCAGCTGCTCGCTTTCTCGTCGTCGGACAACTCGGTCGACTTGGCCGGCCCGGCCGGCTCGGCGGGCTCGTTGCGTGTGCTCGCGCCCGCCTGCCGGACGACCCTGACCTCGGTCGGGCGCGCCGGGGCCGGGCTCCCGCCCAGTCGCCCGCGTACTTTGCGCAGTACGTGCAGGCCCCACAGTCCCCACATCGCCCGGCCGGGTCCGGGGTCGTCCGGCGCGTGCCAGGCCAGCTCGCGCCCGTGGAGCGTCGGCCGCAGCGCGGTGAGCGGCGCGTAGTTCTCCACGACGAAGGAGCGGCCCGGTCGCGGTGTCCCCTCCGGCAGCGGACGGTGGGTCAGGTCCAGGTGCAGGGCGCGGACGACGTCCAGGCCCGCGCTGTCGGTGAAGAGCCGGAACTGGGCGCCGGGCCGCGGGTTGAAGTCGAGCAGGTGGTAGTGGCCGGTCGTGCCGCAGCGGCGGAAGTCCAGGTCGAAGATGCCGCGGTAGCCGAGTTCGGCGGTGAGGCGTTCGGCGAGCGCCCGCACCTGCGGGTTGGGCGTCCAGCGGCCCACCGCCGTCAGACCGGCCCCGCGCGGCCAGGCGCGCTGCTTGCGGCCGGGGCCGCCGGCGCGCACGGTGCCGGCGCGGTCGGCGTAGCCGTGGAAGAACCAGTCGCGGTCGGGCCCGCACGGCAGGAACGCCTGCAACAGCAGTCGGCTGCCCGCCTCCTCGGCGCGCAGATACAGCTCGCGCGCCTCCTGTCCGCTGTGCACCACCACCGTGCTGCGCAGCCCGGTCCCGGTCGGCAGCAGCCACGGCCGGCTCCACTTCGCGACCACCGGCAGCCCCAGGTGCCAGGCGGCGCTCGCGGCCTGCGCCGCGCTGTCCGGGACCAGCGTCTGCGGGTGCGGGATGTCCGCGCTCGCGCACACGGCGGCCAGTTCGGCCTTGTCGGCGACCCGTTCGGCGAGCGCGCGGGGCTGCTGCGGCAGCAGATAGGAGGGCGCCAGCTCCTCGCGCAGCCGGCCGACGGCGACGGCGCTCGCGTCGTCCATCGCGATCAGCACGGCGGGACGCGCGATCCGGGCGGCCACCCGGCGCAGCGCGACGGCGATCTCGGCCGGGGAGGCGCCGGGCGCCGGCGGGGGGTGCATCTGGCAGACGAAGCGGGAGCTGCGTACGGGACTTCCGGCGGAGTCGGCGACCACGTGCACCTCCACTCCCGCCCGGCCGAGCGAGCGCACGGCCCCCAGCGTTCCGTGGTGAAAGGGATTCCGGTCGATCCGCAACAGAACTGCGGGGACACGGATGTCGAGCAGCGACACGGACTGTTTCCTTCGGTTCGGTTCACCCGTGCGGGCGATGGAGGAACTCGGAAGCGGTAATGGCGGTGGCGTAATTCATATTCATATGACTGAGTGTCAGTAGAAGGAAAAGGTGTCAGTAGCAGGAAAAGCGGAGTCGGAACGGAGTACGAGAGTGGAGAGAGGAGCAGGCATGGCCCCACAGCAACGACGGTCCCGGACCGCCCGGCTGGCCTTCGTCGCGGCCACGGTCGCCGCGTCGGCGGCTTTCGCGTCGGGTCCCGGGTTCGCGGCGGGAGCGGGGGTGGCGCGGGCCACCGATCCGCCTGCTCCCGTGACCGCCGCGCCCGCCGCAGCGCCTACCACCGCGGCCACCGCCGCACCCATCGCCGCGCCCATCGCCGCGGCCACCACCGCACCCACCACCGCACCCACCACCGCGCCGACCACGCCGGCCTTCGGGGCGTTCCTCGACTCCGGTGCCCGGGGCGTGGCCCGGATGGCCGCGCTGAGCAGCTGGCTGGGCGGCGCCGAACTGCGCGTCGGCCACACCTACCTGCCCGGCAACCAGTGGAGCGACATCGAGGGCGCCCCGGGCCTCCTCGACGTATGGGCGGACTGGCGGGCGGAGAAGTCCGACCGGATGCTCGTCCTCAACGTGCCGATGCAGGAGCACAACGAGGACGGTGTCTCCGACTGGCAGGTCCGCGGGCTGCTCCAGCTGGGCGCGGCCGGCCGCTTCGATCAGCACTTCAAGGCCCTGGCCGAACGGCTGGTCGACCTGAAGGTGCCGGACACGGTCATCGTGCTCGGCTGGGAGATGAACGGCACCACGTACACCTCTCGTTGCGGGCCGGACCCGGAGGCCTGGAAGAAGTACTGGAACAGGATCGTCACCACGATGCGCTCGGTGCCGGGCCAGAAATTCCGGTTCGACTTCACTCCGAGCCGCGGCCGGGACGCCGTTCCCTGGACGCAGTGCTATCCGGGGGACGACACGGTCGACATCGTCGGAATGGATTCGTACGACCAGCCGTCCGGGCTGACGTTCGACGAGCAGGTGAAAGAGCCCTACGGACTCCAGGAACACGTGGACTTCGCCAAATCCCACGGCAAGCCCATCTCCTATCCTGAATGGGGACTCTTCCGTAATGGCGACAACGCGGAGTACATGAAGCGCATGCTCGCCTGGATGGACGAGCACAAGCCGCTGTACAACACCGTGACCGACTACTGCCCGCACGGTGTGTGGCAGTGCTCCGAGAACCCGAAGTCGTCGAAGGTCTACCGCTCGGCCCTGTTCGGCCGCACGGAGGACCCGAGCACCCAGCCGACGACACCCACCACGCCCACTACGCCCACCACCCCCACCGCACCGACGACACCCGCGACGCCCACGACTCCGGTCACGCCGGAGCCGACCGTGCCGACCCCGCCGCCGACCCCGGCGCATCCGGCCAACTGCTCGCCCGTGGAACTGGGCGACTGGGTGGAGTACTGGCTCGGCGGGAAGCTGTGCGTGAAGTTCGACTGGTGGCAGCGCGACCGCTGAACCGGAGGTGGCGGCGGGCCGTTCACGGTCCGTCGCCACCGCGGTCCCTCCACTTCCGCAGCACCGCCTTGCCCCGCCGCCGCGCGGCGACGTCGCAGACGACCGCCGCCAGCAGCGGCGCCGTGCGCCGGCGGGCCAGCAACAGCCGCTGGTTGACGACCGGTTCGGGCCGCCAGTGGTGCTTGTACGGCTCGTTGCCGCGCAGGAGGCTGAGCGTGCCGGGCCCGTCGGTGCCGGTGTGCTCGGCGCACGCGTCGAGCAGCATGACCGCGACGTCCGCCTTCCGCTCCCGCAGCCGCGGATGCGCGCCGTAGAGATAGCCGCCCGCGAGCCGTCGTGACAGCAGCGTGAGGTCCACGGCGACCACGTCCTCGTCGAGCCGGAACTCGGTGACGACCGCGTCGCCGGAGCGGACCATCGGCCCGACCGAGCGGACCAGGTGTTCGCAGAACCGGGTCTGCAGGTGCTCGGACGTCACCTTCCGTCCCTGCCACTGGAGTTGATGCAGCTCCAGCAGCCGCCGCAGCGCTCCGTCCACCTCGTCGGGCCGTACGACCGCGCGCTCGACGCCGAGCGCGGTGAGCTTGCGGAGCTTGGCGCGGACGCGCTGGGCCTTGGCGGAGGGGAGCCTGGCGACCAGTTCGTCCATCGGTACGGCGGGCAGTTCCAGGCACAGCGAGTCGTGCACGCGGCGGCGCGGGCCGCGCCAGCGGTCGTAGACGCGCTCGACCGCGCCGCCGGGCCGTACCTCGCGGAAGTCGATCAGCGCGGTGCGGGCGGCGGACGCGAGGCCGTCGGTGAGCGCGGCGACCGCCGGGTCGCCGTGCTCGTCGTCCAGCAGGATGTCGCCGTAGTCGGAGATCGCCCCGCCGAGCGGGACCAGCGAGGGGACCGGGCTGCGGACGAGCATCAGGGGCGCGGCGGCGACGAGTTCGCGGCCCTCGCGGACAACGAGCACGCGCAGTCGGCCCGTTCGGCCGTACGACAGCCACCAGGAGTGCAGCCAGGCGTGCGACTGGAACGGGGTGGCCGCGCCGCACTTCCGGTACAACCGGCCCCAGCCCGGGGCCAGTTCGGCGAAGGCGCGGGCGTCGGTGACGAGTTCGGTCGAGTACACCGGTGTCACAGGACGTCGGCCGCGGTGGCCGGGCCGGGCACGGAGGCAGGGCGGCCGGTCTCGTCGGTGCCCCGGCGCGGCCGGACCAGGAGCAGCAGCCCGCCGAGCAGACCGCCCGCGCTCGCGCCGACCAGACCGGTCACCGCCGCCGGGGCCGAGGAGGGCCCGGCCGGCTTGATGGCGCGGGCGAAGGTCTGGAGTTCGACGTGGGTGGAGTCCTTGGAGTCGTTCGCGTGCACGGTCAGCGAGCGGGACACCGCGTTGGCCATGTCGGCGGCGAGGTCCGCGCGCGAGGAGACGGCCGTGACCGCGACCATCGGCGCGTCCGGCGAGGTCGCCGTCTGCACGCTCGACTGGAGCGTCTTCACCGGGACACCGGCCCACACCTGCGCGTCGCCGAGCACCGCGAGCTGGGTGGCGACCCGGCCGTAGGCCTGCGCGAAGCCGAGCGCGGTCGAGGAGTCGGCCTTGTCGGTCGGTACGGCGATGACATAGCTGGTGGCCGTGTACGTCGGCGGCTTGGCGAGGCCGTAGCCGGCGCCGAGGAGGCCGCCGGTCACGACGCCGGCCGCGAGGAGGGACCAGGCCGGGAGGGTCTTCGCGCGGGCGAGCGGGCGGTGCTGTCGGATCTCGGTCATGAGGAACTGGCTCCCTGGGGTGCGGGGGACGGCGACGAGGTGGAGACCGCCGCGTACACGTCCATGAGTTGGGCGGCGCTGCGGGTGATGCAGTAGTGGTGGGCGGCGTCCGGCGCGGTGCGCGGGCGCGGGCCCCGGGCGCGGGCCGCCGCCAGCGCGCGGGCGAAGACCTCGGGCCCGCCCCGGACCCGGAGCGCGTCGGCCGCGGACCGCGGCGGGAGGTCCTCGACGGCCGGGCAGGAGGCGTAGAGCACGGGCAGCCCGGCCGCCAGCCCTTCTACGACGGCCAGGCCGAAGGCCTCCTCGGGGGACGGCGAGGCCAGCAGGTCCATCGCCGAGGTGAGGGAGGGCAGCTCGGGGCCCGGGGTGCCGTCCGGGACGTAGGGGCGTTCGCCGGTGAACAGCACCCGGTCGGCCACGTCGCAGTCGTGGGCGGTGCGGCGCAGGAGGTTCTCCTCGGGGCCGCCGCCGACCAGCAACAGCCAGTAGTCGGAGGGGAGTCGGGTCAGGGCGCGGATCAGGACGTCGAAGCGTTTGCCGGCCGCGAGGCGGCCGATGCCGCCGACGACGTACGCGTTCTCGGGCAGGCCCAGGCGCTGGCGGGTGCGCAGCCGCTGGACCGGGTCGAAGCGGAAGCGGGGCAGGTCGATGCCGTTGGGGACGACCTCGATGCGCGGGCCCGGCACGCCCCAGTTCCTGAGGCGTTCGGCGACCGTGGGGGAGACGGCGACGGTGGAGCGGCCCAGGCGTTCGCTGGCCAGATACAGGGCGCGGACACCGGAGGTGAGGCTTCGGCCCTCCATCTGCGAGTCGCCCAGGGAGTGTTCGGTGGCGACGACCGCCCGTACGCCCGCGATCCGGGCGGCGAGCCGGCCGTAGACGCAGGCGCGGTAGAGGTGGGTGTGGACCAGGTCGTAGCCGCCGTCGCGGATGATCCTGGCCAGGCGGGGGAGGGCGGCGAGGTCGCGGTTGCCGGTCATGCCGAGGTGGTGGACGCGCACCCCGTCGGCACTCAGGCCCTCGGCGACCGGGCCCGGGTTGGTGAGTGTCACGACATCGCAGTCGACCGGCAAGTGCCTCAGCAGCAGCCGGAGTTGCTGCTCGGCTCCGCCGACGCCGAGCCCGGTGATGATGTGCAGGGCCTTCATGCGGGACCCTCCACCGGGCGGCGGCGCAGGCCGTGCAGCCGGTACTTGAGGAAGAGGCGGAGGGCGGTGTCGTTCTGGCCGATGTGCACGCGGGGGAAGGCGTGCGGGCCGCTGAGGTCGCCGGGGTCGATGGCGCAGGCGTAGGCGTAGCCGGCTTCCTGCACGGCGGCCACGGCGCGGGGGTCGATCGTGCCGTAGGGGTAGCAGAAGCCGTCGACGGTCGTGCCGCTCAACTCGGCCAGTACGGAACGGCTTTCGGCGACCTCGGCCTTCAGTGTGGCGTCGTCGGCCCGGGTGAGGTCGACGTGGGTCAGGCTGTGCGAGCCGATCTCCACGCCCTCGGCGGCGGCCCGGCGGATGCCGTCCGCGGTCAGGAGCGGTTTGCGCGGGCCCAGCGGGTCCCAGGCGTTGTCGCCGCCGAGCCGGCCCGGCAGTACGAAGAGGGTGGCGCCGCAGTCCCAACGGGCCAGCACGGGAAGGGCGTTGTCGACGAAGTCGGCGTAGCCGTCGTCGAAGGTCAGACCGACCAGACCGGCGTCCTCGCCGCGGGCGCGGGCGGCGAGCAGTTCGGCCATGGACACGCCCCGCAGCCCGCGCCGGCTCAGCCAGCGCAGCTGCCGGTCCAGACGGTCGGGCGTGACCGTGATGCGGTAGGGATCGTCGGAGCAGTCGCCCACGGAGTGGTACATCGCCACCCACGGGACCGGGCCCGTGACGCGACTGCCGGTGGTCGGGGAATCAGCGGGAGCGGCCATACGGGAGCCTTCGTGTGACGGAGCGGACGGATGCCAGTGCGGGGGCGAAGCCCTGGGCGCCCAGGGCCCAGCCGAGCAGGACGAAGACGACGGTGACGACGGTGCAGCCGACGGCGAGACCGAGCAGCGGCGAGGGGACCGCGTGGGCGGCGAACGCCCCGGCGACCGTCGCGACCGCCGCGGCGCGGACCGGCCGGGTCAGCTCGACCAGCACCTGCCGGGTGCGGATCGGGACACTGCGCGGGCCGCTGCCGCACAGCAGGAGCACGGCGGCGGTGGTGATGCCGGTGGCGTTGGCGACCGCGATGCCGATGACGCCCCAGGGGCCGACCGTCCAGGCGCCGATCCAGGAGGTCACGACGATGCCGGCGGCCATCGCGCCGACCGGGTACCAGGTGGGGCGGCCCGCCGAGAAGTAGGAGCGGACCAGGACGCCGACCAGGGTCTGGCCGAGCAGTCCGAGCGCGTACACCCGCATCACACCGGCCGTGGCCGCGGTGTCGTGGGCGGTGAACGCGCCGCGCTGGAAGAGGAGTTGGATGATCTGCGGGGCGCACGCGATCACCGTGGCGGCGCCGAGCAGCACCAGGCAGGCGGCGAGCGCGAGGTCCCGCTCCACCCGGTTGCGGGCCTTCTCCGTGTCGCCCTCGGCGAGCGCCCGCGCGACCACCGGGAAGGTGACCGTGCACAGCATGAGCGACAGCACCATCGGCATCTGGGCGACCTTCTGCGCGTAGTTCAGATGCGAGATGGCGCCGGCCGGGAGGTGGGAGGCGAGGAAGCGCTCGATGAGGACCTGGGACTGGCGGCACAGCGCGAAGAGCAGCACGGTGGCCATCAGGGCGAAGTTCATCGGGCGGGGGGCTTCGGCGGTCCCCGGGTCCGGGGCCGTCGGCTTGTGGCTCCGCAACTGGCGTACCAGTGCGGGCAGTTGGGTCAGCACCATGAGGAAGCCGCCGGCCGCCACCCCGAGCGCGGCCGAGCGTACGCCCCAGTGGCGGCCGAAGGCGTACATCCCGGCGATGATGCCGATGTTGTACGCCACGTAGATCGCGGCCGGGGCCACGAAACGGCGGTGGGCGCGCAGCGCCGCGCTGCAATAGCCCGCCAGGCCGAAGCTCAGGACGCAGGTCGCGGTGATACGGGTGCAGCTGACCGCGAGCGCGGGGTGAGGGAGGCCGGGGGCCAGGGCCTCGACGAGGTAGGGGGCCGCCGCGACGAGCAGCGCCGACACGGCGATGAACGCCAGCGCGAGGCGGGGCAGGGTGGCCTTCACCAGGGCGCGGACCGGGTCGCCGGGGGCGCCCTGCGCGCTGCGGGCCAGCGCCATGCTGAACGCCGGGATCAGCGCGAAGGCGAGACCGTCCTCGATGAGCAGGGTGGCGGCGAACTCGGGGACGGTCCAGGCCACGAGGAAGGCGTCGGTCTCGCTGCCCGCGCCGAACAGGCGGGCCAGGGACTGGTCTCTGGCGAGACCGAGGAGGGAGCCGGTGACGGAGAGCGCGGCCGTGATCAGGGCGGCTTTCGCCAGGAAAGTGCGGGACTCGGGAGCGGGGGCTTCCGGTGAGGGGGTCGGGGACGGGACCAGGGGGGACGCGGCGCCCGTCCGGGGGGCGCGCCGTGCGGTCTGCTCGCGTCCCGTGCCGGAGCCGCCGATCGACAGGGCCCCGCGCCCCTTCGGGGTGCTGCCGGTGACCGTCATCGGATCGCGGCCTCCGCCTCGGGCACGCACGCCGGAGGCGGCGCGGGCAGCCGCTCCCGCGCGTTCGCTCCCACCAGCGACCACCACGCCGCCACCCCGAACACCACCGCCGTCAGCACGGTCGACGGGCCGCCGATGTCTGCGTACATGAAGTCGATCAGCTGCCAGATCAGCAGGCCGGAGGAGACCAACGCGCAGTCCAGGCCCGGGACTTCGGCGCGATGGGCGCGCAGCAGGCCGCGCAGCGCGCAGACCAGGAGGGCCAGCCAGCCGCCCGCCAGGGTGAGCAGACCGATCAGGCCCTGCTCGCTGAGGACCAGGAGGTACATGTTGTGCGGGGAGAGCAGCGGCTGCTTGAGGAAGCCGGCGCCCGCGCCGTCCGTGTCGCTGCCCGAGGACAGGGCCAACGAGGCGTTGCCGTCCCGGTGTTCGGGGAAGCCCTTCAACCCGACGCCGGTCAGCGGGTGTTCGCGCCACATCGCGGTCGCCGCCGCCCACATGGTGTACCGGTCGGTCACCGACTGGTCGGGGGCGTCGGTGACTTGGGTGATGCTGCTGATCCGCTCCTGGAGCATCGCCGTACCGACACCGAAGCCGCCGACCAGGACCACACCCGCCGCCGTCAGGGCCGCGGCCACCTTCAGCGCCCGCCGCAGTCCGGCCAGCGCCAGTTGCAGCGCGCAGGTCGCGGCGGTCGCGATCCACGCGCCCCGGCTGAAGGACAGGGCCAGCGGCAGCAGCAGGACGAACGCGCAGCCCGTGGCGACCGCCCGCTGCCGTACGTCGTTCCGGCCCAGGGCCAGGGCCACCGCGCAGATCAGGCCGAAGGCCACGACCGTCGCCATGCCCATCACGTCGGTCGGTCCGAAGGTGCCCACCGCGCGGATGTCCTCGCCCTGGTAGGAGGCCCCGGTCGCGGTGACGTACTGCTTGACGCCGATCGCCCCCTGCCACAGGGCGAGGGCGACGAACGACCAGGCCAGCAGGCGGAAGTCGCGGCGGTCCCGGACCAGCAGCACGACCGCCGCCGGGACCAGGACGAAGATCTGGAGATAGCGGCCCAGCCCGCTCAGCCCGGCCCCCGGCGAGGCCGCGCCCATCGCCGCGACGGACAGGCCGAGGACCGGAAGTCCCATGACCACCACGGCCGTCGGGGTCAGCGGGCGGCTGCGCTCGCGCAGCAGCCGGATCCCGCAGTACAGGACCACCAGCCCGGAGACCGCGTCGGCCGGGCCCGCGCCGCTCGCGTCCGGGGCGAGCGGCAGGCCGAGCAGGGCGATCACGGCGACGACCGGCAGGACCGGGGCGAAGGTGCGCAGGCGGTGGTTCACGGCTCAGCTCCCCGTCGGACGTACGAGCGCGGTCGCGGTGCGGGCGAGGATGCAGATGTCCTGCCACAGCGACCAGTTGTCGATGTACGCGTTGTCGAACCGGCAGCGGTCCTCGATCGAGGTGTCGCCGCGCAGCCCGTGGATCTGGGCGAGGCCGGTGATCCCGGTCTGCATCCGGTGGCGGGCCGCGTAGCCGGGGTAGGTCTGGCTGAACTGCGCGACGAAGTAAGGGCGTTCGGGGCGCGGGCCGACCAGGCTCATGTCGCCGCGGAAGACGTTCCACAGCTGGAGCAGTTCGTCCAGCGAGGTCTGGCGCAGGAAGCGGCAGAAGCGGCTCATCTGGTGCTCGCCCGCGACGCTCCAGCGGGTCGCCGCCTCGTGCTCGTCGACCGGGCGGTGGGTGCGGAACTTCAGCAGCGTGAAGGGGCGTCCGTCCTTGCCGATGCGCTCCTGGCGGAAGACGACCCCGCGTCCGTCGGTGAGCCGCAGCACGGTCGCGCAGACCAGCAGCAGCGGGCTGACCAGGAGCAGCAGCAGCCCCGACACCAGGACGTCCAGCGTCCGCTTGCCGAGGCTGCCGCGCCTGCGGGACCCCAACTCCAGCCGCCGGCAGGCGAATCCGGCGAGCTGGTCGCGCATCTCGTACGAGGGGGAGTCGGCGTCGACCTCCCAGACCGCGCAGCCGGACTCCGCCAACGCCCGCAGCAGCGGCCCGCGTTCGGAGCGTACGGAGGGGTGCACGGTGAGGACGGCCCGGACGCCGTTCTGGATGAGGGCGCGTTCGACCTCCTCGCCGGTGGTCAGTACGGGCAGGCCCTCGGTGCCGTCGGGGCGGTCGGCGACGATGCCGATCGGCTCGACCCCGCAGCCCGGGTGCCGCAGTACCGCCGCCGCGACGCGTTGCGCGGTCGTCGCCGGGCCGATCACCAGGGCGGTGCGCGGGTGCTTCAGCAGGGCCCGGCGGCGGTGCCGGTGGACCGCGCCGCGGGCCACGCAGCCCGCCGCCGTCTGGAGCGCGAAGCCCAGCAGCAGGGTGCGGGCGGACAGGGCGCGGTCGGGGTCGTAGGCCGCCGTGAGGGTGCCGAGGGCGAGCCAGGCGACGGCGATCCGGCCGCAGACGGCGGGCAGTTCGTCCAGGACGCGCGGTACGGCCCGGAGCACGTGCGGGCGCAGCAGTATCGAACCGGCGATCAGCAGCGCCACCAGCAGCGGCCGGCCGCCGGTCAGCGCGAGCGCGCCGAGCAGGGCGGCGGCGAGGTCCGCGCCGAGCAGCGGCAGCGGTGAGGCCGGGCGCGCGGGCGGGCGGCGGACCGGGAACCGGAAACCGCCGTCGGCGCGCCGGGGGATGACCGAGACGTTCGAGGATCCGTGGTCCCGTGGCTGTCCGCCGGGGGAGGGGACGGTGCTTTCCGCAGTCACGAGTGGATGGACTCCCTGCACTCGGTGGGCACGACGGGTTTGCCGCCGAGCAGGTCGCGATAGACCCCCGCGACCGCTTCGGCGGTGTGCCGCACGTCGTGCGTGGACTGGACGTACCGGCGTCCCTGGTGGCCGAGGGACTCGCGCAGCAGCGGGTCGAGCAGCAGCTCGGCCACCGCACCGGACAGCACCGCCGGGTTGTCGGCCGGGACCAGACAGCGTGGGGCGAGACCGGGCGGCAGGCTCTCGCGGGCGCCCGCGACATCGGTGACGACGACGGGCCGGCCGCAGGCCATCGCCTCCAGCGGGGCCAGCGCCATGCCCTCCCAGCGCGAGGGCAGCACCACCAGGTCGGCGGCCTGGTACCAGGGCACGGCATCGGGCACGGCACCCGCGAACAGCACCGATTCCGGGGCGAGTCGGCGCAGCGCGTCCCGGTCGGGCCCGTCGCCGACGAGCACCAGGCGCGCCCTCGGGACCCGCCGCAGCACCGCGTCCCACGCCGTCAGCAGGACGTCCTGGCCCTTCTGCCGGCACAGCCGCCCCACGCACACCACCAGCGGCGCGGCCGGGTCGACCCCGGCGAGCCGCTCGATCCCGGCCCGTACGGTGTCGACGGGGGCCGGGTGGAAACGCTCGCTGTCGATCCCGTTCGGGATCACGCTCCAGCGGCCCCGGATCCCGGCCCGCAGCCCGGTGGCGCGCTCCGCCTCGCTCACGCACACCGTCCGGGTGGACCACCGGGCCCCCCACCGCTCCCAGCCGAGGGCGAGCGCGGCGGTGACCCCGCCGACCGCCTCGAACGACCAGGCGTGCGGCTGGAACACGGTCGGGATCCGCCCCCGCACGGCGAGCCGCCCGGCGAGCCCGGCCTTCGCGCTGTGCGCGTGCACCAGATCGGGCCGCGCCTGCGCGACCACCCGGGCCAGCCGCCGTACCTCCGCGACGAGCGAGGGCCCCGGCGACCGGGTCGCCTCCCACCGGTGCACGTCGGCGCCGAGCGCCCGGACCGCGTCCGCGAGGCAGCCGCCGTCGGGGCAGGCGACCGTGACATGCAGGCCGGCCGCGAGCTGGGCCCGCGTCAGATCCGTGACGACCCGGGCGACCCCGGCGTCCACGGGCTGGGCGAGGTGCAGGACCCGTGGCCGAGGGTCGGTGGCTGACTCGTGGTGCATTGCGCGGTTTCCTCGCTCACGGGTGGCGCTCGGGACTGCGGGCGGGAACGCGCATCACTGCTGGGCGTCGACGGCGACGAAGAGCGCCCCGAACCACGCCGCGTCCCGCTGGCAAACGAGCCGGAAGGCCAGCTGGTCACCGCCCGGCCGCAGCGCCTTGCCGAGATCGAACACATCGGAGTCGTAGCCGAGCGTGTTCGCATACGCGGGCGCACGCTCCGAAGGAGCCGCCCCCGGCTCGCTGATCGTGGAATTCAGTACGTCGTCCCGGGGATCGGCGCCGTCACCGAGCGGGATGGCGTTCGTACGACCGGTCGAGAGCGTGAGCGAATCCCCGGTCGTGCCACGATCCCCGTCGTACGCCACCACGCCCGCGCGTCCCCCGGCGTGCGCGGGCGTGCGCAGCCCGCGCAGCCGGATCTCCACGCCGGTACGGGAGTTCAGCGCGTCGAAGCCGTCCCACAGCTCCAGCCGGCGCAGTGGCTCCTGCGGCTTCTCGTAGGCGACGACGAGCGTCCAGCCGCCCCACGCGCCGGCCGCCGACCTGCCCATCGCCGTGTTGACCTGGGCCACGGTGTAGAGGCCCGGACCGCTCTCCCGGACCAGCTTCGTGACGTCCGCCGAGGCCTGGAACGCGTCCGCGCCGGCCGCCACCCGGTGTCCTACGACCGTGTCCGCGAGCACTTCCTTGTAGGCGCCGCCGGGCTCCGCGATCAGCACCCGGCCGTTGTCCTTGGCCGGCTTCTGCTCGCCCACCTTGAGGTTGCCGCCCCAGTACAGGCGCGCGTACGTGGCCCGGGCGCCCGCGGGCAGCCGTACCTCCGCGCGGGAGGAGTTGTAGGTGTTCGGGTCGTCGTCGACGTCGACGTAGAACATGTCGAAGTCGCTGTTGACCGCCGGGTGTCCCCCGCGTGCGGCCGGGCAGCCGGGCGCGTCCGTGCGGCAGCTGACGGAGGTGTTGGCCGCGCGGACGAAGCCGCCGTGCTGGAGGGCCTGGTAGCGCTTGGCCGGGGGGATGCGCACCGCCTCGGCGGCGGGCGGGGCGGTACTGCCGGCGGCGGCCGGGGCCCCGACGGCGGCGAGGGCGAGGGCGACCGTCGACGCCCGGCGCAGCAGCGGACCCTGGGAATTGCGCATGACCGGCGATGCCCTTTCGGGAAGTACGGCCCCTATATGCGATTTGCTGGCTATAGGGGTACTTCGGGAGGTGCGCAACTCTAGTAGCTATCCGGATTAATCCGTCGAAACGTGACAAGTGTGTCGGAATGGTGAAGTTCGGCCCTGTGGGACATCACCCCATTGGCGGCACAACCCCCGTGGGCGCCGCGCGTTGACACAGCGCCGGGCATCCCCGCCCGGGTGTTTGTTTCAACCCCAAGGAGCACCTCTCCATGTCGCGTATCGCGAAGGGCCTGGTCCTGACCTCCGTTGCCGCCGCCGCCATGGCGGGCACCGCCGGCATCGCCGCCGCCGACAGCGACGCGCACGGCGCCGCCGCCCACTCCCCGGGCGTGCTGTCGGGCAACGTCGTCCAGGTTCCGGTTCACGTCCCGGTCAACGTCTGCGGCAACACCGTCAACGTCATCGGTCTGCTGAACCCCGCGTTCGGCAACACCTGCGTCAACGGCTGACGTCCGCGCGCATCCCTTCGGCCGGCCGTCTCCCCGTGGTCCTTCCACGGGGAGGCGGCCGGTTGGCGTGTGGGCGGCGCCGAGGGCCGTTGCCCCGAATGGGCGGCAGCGGCACCGGCCCGGCCGTCCGGTCTTGACATGGCCCTCACCAGGCACGACGTCGTCCGTACGGCTGACGGACGGTCACCTGGTGCGATCGACCGGTTGCAGATGGTGGTGAGCGCTTTCACGGTGGGCTCAAGATCTCAAAGCACCACCGAAAGGAACACCCCATGCGTGGTCTGCCCGCACGGCGCATCGCGTCCTCCGTACTCTGCGCCACCGTCCTGATCGGGATCGCCGGCCCCGCCGCCGTCGCCGCCGACAACGACTCGGCGCGGAAGCACGTCCACGCCGCGCCGAGCGTGCCGGTCCCCGGAGCCGACGGACTGCTCGCCCAGGTCAAGGGCCTCGGCAACGTCGGCAGCGTGCTCACCCCGGTCACCGACCTGCTGAACCAGGTGCTCAAGGCCGACAACGGCCAACTCTCCGCCGACCAGGCGCAGAAGCTCGCCGACACCGTCAACGAGGCCGTCGCCAAGATCACCGCGGCGGCTCCGGCGGTCCCGGCCGTACCCGCCGCGGTCCCGGCCGTTCCGGCGGCGCCCGCCGTCCCGGCGACCCCGGCCCTGCCGGCGACCCCGGCCGTCCCGGCGACGCCCGCGCTGCCCGCCACCTCCGCGCTGCCCGCCACGCCCGCCCTGCCCGCGCTGCCGAAGAGCGGCGACGACTCCAAGGGCCACGGCGGCCACTCCAAGCGCGCGAAGGCGCCCGCCGACCTCGCCGGAGACGCCCTCGCCTCGCTGCAGAAAGCGGTCACCACCCTGCTCGCCGCCGTCACCTCCGGCGATGTCGGCGGGGTCGTCCCGGCGGTCACCGGTGTGGTGACGGGCCTCGTCAACGTGGTCGCGGCCACGCTCCTCGGCGGCGGGCTGCCCGCACCCAGCCTGGCCGGTCTGCCGTCCCTGCCCGCGCTGCCGTCCACCCCGTCCCTGCCGTCCCTGCCGTCCACGCCCTCGCTCCCGGCGACCCCGGCCCTGCCGGCGGTGCCCGCCGTTCCGGGAGTGTGACGCGAACAATCGTGGAAAAGCCGTTGGGCCGGTCCCTTTCCGGGGCCGGCCCAACGGCCTTTTCCGCACGTCCCTTTCATATGAGGATGGGAAACGCCGATGAGACACACTCCGCATTCGGGTGGGGGCGCAGAAAGTTTCTGCGCACGGGTTTCCGGCCCGGCCGGAACTCGTTACACACGGCGACAGAATTCCCTCTGGTGACATCAGTTGCCGAAGAAAGGAACACGATGAAGTCCCTGAAGGCTGCCGCTGTCGTTGCCGGGTCCGTCGCCCTCGCCGGTGCCGCCGCGCCCGCGTTCGCCTACAGCCCCGCCGACGTGACGCCCACCAGCCTCACCGGCGCCGTCAACACCCTCACCAGTGGTCGGATCCAGCCCGTCGACGTGATGCCGCTCCAGCACCAGTCGGACGCGCTCGACACCGAGAACAAGCAGTCCCCGCTCAGCACCGTCAAGGGTGCGGCCGGCGCGCTGAACCAGCACAACCCGCTGCTCGGCGGTCTGCCGTTGCAGGGCTGAGTCCCGCCGGTGGCGTTCGAGGGGCGTCGCGAGGCGTCCCTCGTTCGTGTGGCGGGGCCGCCGCGCCATCGGCCGGACGGGTGAGAACGCGTCCGGTGGCCTTCCGGCCCGTCGATAAGGTCGCGCGGTGACCTCAACCTCAAGCGAAACGCGCCCCTTCCGCGTCGCCGACCTCGGCACCCTCGTCGTCCTGGCGTGGAGCGGCGAGGCCCCCGACGGGGACATGCCCTACCTCCTCGCCTACACCCTGGGCGACGCCGCGGACGGCCCCGAGGCGGCCAGCGCCGCGGTGGAACGACTGCTGGCCGACAACGGACTCCCGGTCGGCGGCGACGTCGTCGACGGAGCCTCCCGGCCCAGCCTGCCGATCACCATGCTCGTCGAGTCCGGGCAGGCCGTCCTCAACATGCCCCAGCTCAACGCCCAGTGCGTGCCGCCGCCCGAGTGGCTCGCGGCCGTCGACGAACGCGGCTTCGCGTACCTGGTGTTCACCACCCGCCCCTGGCCCGAGGCCGAGCCGGGCAAGGCCGTCACCCCCGAGGCGCTGGCCGAGTTCGCGGGCGCCGAGGAGACCCTCACCGCCGCCGCGCACATCGTCCTGCCCGCCCGCAGCCTGCGCGGCTGACGCCCCGACAGCGGGCGGGAGCGCCGGTTCCGGCCGGCCTGCCGGACACCGCTTCCGGCCCGCTGATGGGAATTCGGGACAACGGGAAAAGCTGACTACTGCGGCACTCGGGCGAATCTTGAACTGGTCCACTTCCCGGGATCGTTACCCGGTCAGCACACCGAGCCTCCGCATTCCGAAAGGGACCGTACTCACCATGAAGTCGACCACCCGAGGAACCATCGCCGCCGTCATCACGGCCGTGGCGGCAGCGACCGGCGCCGCCGCCGCGACCCCCGCCGCCGCGCTCGGCGCGGTCCCGGTGCCCGTGCCGCTGGGGGGCGCGGAGAGCGCCCTCGGCATGGAACTGCCCAAGCTGGGCGGGGAGATCCCGGTGCCCATGCCGGGCACCCCCGAGGGCCCGCGGTACGTCGAGGGCCGGCTCATCCCGGAGCGGGCGCTGCCCCAACTCCCGGTCCACGGCGGCCTGCCCGGCCTCGACCTGCGCGCCCCGCTGCCGCACGTCCTCGGCGACGGCTTCGACCACATCGGCGTCAGCACCCCCGCCTCCGACCTGCGCACGCTGGCCCCGGGCCTGGCCCTGGACGCCCCGCTGACCCCGCCCAACCCCGACAACTTCGGCCTCCCGGACCTCAAGGCGCCCCAGGCGGGCGTCCTGGCCCCGGTCCTCCAGACCGTCCCGGGCGCGGACCTGGTCACGGGCGCGGGCCTGTAGGTCGCCAGGCAGTGGACAAGGGCCCGGGTGGTGCGACCCGGGCCCTTCCGCATGCCGTGGGCGCGTTCGGACGGTGACCGGGCGGGGGCTCGGACGGTTAGCCCCTCGAACGATCCGTACGGACGAGGGAGTTGAGCCATGAGCGTGAGCGTCGGCCAGGCAACCGTGGGGCGGGAGCCGGTCAGACCGGGAGCGGCGCGCGGGACGCGGCGGGAGGCGCTGCGCGGGGCGTTCGGCGCGGTGCTCGCCGTGGCCCTCGTGCCCGTGGTCGCGGCCTCCCGGCCCACCCGCCCCGGCGCGGACCCCGGGGACACCGCCTTCGACGAGACCTACCGGGGCCGCCGTATCCACGGTGTGCTGAACGGCGGTTGGCAGGTGACGGTCGACGGCCGCCCGCTGCATCTGATGCGCCGGGCCGACGGCACCTGGCTGAGCATGGTCGACCACTACCGCTCGTATCCCACCGCGCTGGAGGCGACCCGCGCGGCCGTCGACGAACTCAGCCCCGGCCGCGAACTCCGGGCCGCGGACGGGCCGATGCACATGGGGGGAGACCATGGCGTACACGCGTAAGGACGTCAGCACACTCACCGCCGCCGAGAAGCGGCGGTTCGTGGCGGCGCTCCTGGAGATCAAACGCCGGGGCGAGTACGACGAGTTCGTGCGCACGCACATCGAGTACTTCGTGCCCGACGGGGAGTACGGGCTGCGCTCCGCGCACATGGCGCCCTCCTTCCTGCCCTGGCACCGGCAGTTCGTGCTGGAGCTGGAGCGGGCGCTGCGCAAGGTCGACTCCTCGGTGACCGTGCCGTACTGGGACTGGACGCGGGACCGCTCCGCGACCGCCCTGCCCTGGACGAAGGACCTGCTCGGCGGCACCGGCCGGCGCTCCGACCACCAGGTGACGACCGGGCCGTTCGCCTACGCGGCGGGCAACTGGCGGATCACCGAGAACATCACCGACGAGCCGTACCTCACCCGGGACCTGGGCCGGGCGGGCGCCCCGATCGCGCTGCCCACGAAGAGCGACCTGGACGGGGCGCTCGCCGACCCCGTCTACGACACCTCGCCCTGGGACTCGACCTCCCGCACCGGGTTCCGCAACCGCCTCGAAGGCTGGGGCACCGGGTCCGGCAGCGCGTCCTGGCGCAACCACAACCGGGTCCACAAGTGGGTCGGGGGCGTGATGCTCGGCGGCGCCTCCGTCAACGACCCGGTCTTCTGGCTGCACCACGCCTTCATCGACCTCCAGTGGACGCGCTGGCAGAACCGGCACCGCGGCGCCCGCTACCTCCCGGCACAGCCGCCGGGACCGGGCGACGACCAGGAAGGGCGGATCGTGGCACGGCGGCAGCGGATGCCACCGTGGGACGTGACACCGGAACAGCTGGAGGACGTCAGCGGCATCTACCGCTACGGCTGACCGGCCCCGGACACGGGGAGAGCCCCGGCGCTGGAGGGCGCCGGGGCTCTTCGCGTACGTCCGTCCGCGGGTGCGGTCGAATCAGTGGCCGTAGCCGCTGTCGCCGTAGCCGCCCGGGCCGGGGTGGCCGCCCTTGCCGTGGTGGCCGCTCACGTTGGCGCAGGTGTTGCCGAAGGCCGGGTTCAGCAGGCCGATCACGCTGACGGTGTTGCCGCAGACGTTGACCGGGATGTGGACCGGCACCTGCACGACGTTGCCCGACAGGACGCCGGGCGAACCGACGGCCGCACCCTGCGCGCCCGCGTCCGCCATGGCCAGGCCGGCGCCACCGAGCGCCACGGCGCCCGTGCCGAGGGCGACCACGGCCGCCTTCGCGATGCGAGACATCACGTTCTCCTTTGGTTCGGTGAGTGCGGCGGCAGGACTCGCCGTCGCACTTCGGGTTCAACGCGGCGGCCCATTCCTGGTAACGGCGACAGCGCCGGGATCACCTTTTTGAACATGACTTCGAGCGCCGGGAGAGGGTGTTCGACACCCGGAAATCCGATGCCCCGGCGGGCCGTGTCCACTAGCCTCCCGGCATGGCAACCGACCCAATGTTCCGTCTGTTCGCCGAGCAGAACCGCGTGCGCGCCTTCGCGGCGGTGGCCCTGGGCGCGGAGACCTCCGAGCAGGTCGCCGAGGCGGCCGGCCTCACCCCGAAGGGCACCGCCCTGGCCCTGCTCAAGCTGCGCGAGCAGGGCGTGGTGAAGACCATGGACGACGGCGGACTCCGCGTCGACTACGACCTGTTCAGGAACCTCGCGCGCGAGGGCGAGGAGCCCGCGGACCCGGGCCCGGCCACCGGCGACGAGCACACCGACATGATCCTGCGGACCTTCGTCCGGGGCGGCCGGCTGATCCGGCTGCCCGCCCAGTGGACCCGCAAGCAGGTGGTGCTCCAGCACATCGCCGAGCAGACCTTCACCCCGGGCGTCGAGTACCCCGAGCGGATCGTCAACGAGAAGCTGCGCGCCTGGTGCGACGAGGGCGAGGTCGACCATGTGACGCTCCGCCGCTACCTGGTGGACCTGTGCCACCTGCGGCGGGGCGACGGCATCTACCGGCGCGTCGCGGCGTGAAGCCCGGGCGCCGAGGAGCCCGGGCTTGAGGACCGCGAGGAACGCTACTTCCTGGCTTGCGAGTTGGCCGTACGGGTCGGCTTGCCCAGGGCCCAGAAGAGGACGCCGAGGAGCACGAACGCGGCGAGCGGCACGGCCTCGGTGAGGAGGTACTTCCAGCGTTCGGCGTGGGTCCAGCCGTCCGGGAGGTAGGCGGCGCCGAACCAGTGGTCACCGGCTCCCGGGGCGATCAGCTGCACGCTCGCGAACACGATGAGCACGGTCAGGACCACGCTGATCGTGCGCGGGAAGGGCGCCCTGTAGGGGCGGGGGACGTCCGGGGCCTTGCGGCGCAGTACCGCGAGGGCCGGGAAGATGCCGACGTAGCTGATGAGCGTGGTGGAGATGGCGAGGCCGAGGACCGCGCCGAAGAGCTTGGCCGCGCTGCCGTTGGTGAGCTGGTGGGCGAGGACCAGGACGAGGGTGGAGACCAGTCCGCTGAGGATGTTGACCCGGACCGGTGTGCCGAACCGGCTGGAGATCACGCCGAGGAAGCGGGGCGCGGCGCCGTCGTAGCCGGAGACGGCGAGGGCGCGGTCGGAGCCCATGACCCAGGTGACGCCCGAGGACAGCACGGTGAGGATGAACAGGACCGCCGCGATGTCCCCGAGCACCGTGCCGGCGCCGCTGCTGGTGACGGTGCCGTCGGCGGCCACGTCACCGCCGTAGACGGTGAAGACCTGCCGGATCGCGTCGAGGAAGCCGCCGAGGCCGGTGATGGCCTTGACCGGGAGGACGAGCAGGATGCCGAGGATGGGCAGCGCGTAGAGGAGGACGGACAGGGCGGCGCTGCGGAAGATCGCGAACGGTACGTCCTTCTGCGCGTCGGTCATCTCGTCGCCGGCCGTGTTGGGCAGTTCGAAGCCGACGTAGTTGAACATCAGGACGGGCACCAGACCGACGAAGCCCGCGTACGTCGGTGAGAAGTCGCCGGGGCCGAAGCCGTGCAGGCCGTGCTTGATGCCGTAGATGACGACCGTGAGCGTGAAGAAGCCGAGCAGGACGAAGCGGCTCCAGGCGCCGATGGTGGGGATCCACTTGCCGATGTCGAAGGAGAGGATCGCGGCGAGGACGCCCACCCAGATGAAGACGAGGGCGAAGGCGTAGAAGGCCGGGGTGCTCAGGTCCTTGCCGTCGTTGAAGAAGGTCGTGAAGGCGGTGACGGCGGACACGGCGAGGGTGCCGCCGAGCCAGACCGGGTTGGTGATCCAGTACAGGAAGTTGTTGACGGCGCCCGCGAGGCGGCCGAAGGCGCGGCTGGTCCAGATGTAGGGGCCGCCCTCGTCGGGGAACGCGGCGCCGAGCTCGGCGATCAGCAGCGCGGACGGGACGAAGAAGACCACGGCCAGCACGATGAGCCAGGTGAACGCCTCGGCGCCGGAGGAGGCGACCGTGCCGATCGTGTCGACGCCGACGATGGTGCAGAGAAGGAAGAAGAGGATGTCGAACCGGCCGAAGTGCTTGCGCAGCTTCTGCCGCTCCGTCTGTGCTGCGGCCGGCGTACCGGCCGGCTCGAAGGCTGTCTGACCTGCGGCCACCGGAGGCTCCTGCGGGGACGAGGGGCGGGATTCGGCCAATAATCGGCGCCTCGGAGGAACCCCACAAGCGTTCGGGGGCAAGTCTTGACCATTACGTATCCATCCGGACGTAACGGAAACAGACGGGAAACACGCGGCCCGGGTCCCGGTCCGGAACGGAGTGCGTCGGAACCCTCGGAAAACCACGGAAAGGCATGAGGCTCAATGGCGCCCCCGGCAGGACTCGAACCTGCGGCCAAGTGCTTAGAAGGCACCTGCTCTATCCACTGAGCTACGGGGGCCGGGTGTGGTGGCCTCGGTCGTGGTGTGCCCGGGTGTGGGCCGGTCCGTGACGTTGCCGGGGACAAGGATAGGGCTCCCGGGTCCTTGTCCCTGTTGCTTCCCCTCCGTGGCTCGATGTGGAGGTTCGGTGAAGCGGTCCTGATAATCGCAGGCAGGTACGAATCGTGCATCGCTTTTGGTGCCCGGCGCCACGGGTGTTGTGCACTCGTTATGCCTGGACTGTGCCCTTGCCCCAGTCATCCCTTCCGTCCGTTGTGTTCTGTCGGCGCGCAGGCATGCTCATATGCTTCAGAATTCCCCCAAAATTGGGCATTCTTCACATGTGGTGACCTTGGACGTACGGCCTCAGCTGCTCGACGCACTCTCCGCCCTGCGCGACCGTGTCGCCGCCGCACGCTTCCCGCTGCCCCTGGCCGGGGCTCCACGCGCGCGTGCCAACCGCGACGAACTGCTCGCCCAGCTCGACGACTATCTGGTGCCCCGCCTGAAAGAGCCCGAAGCGCCCCTGCTGGCCGTGGTCGGCGGCTCCACCGGCGCGGGCAAGTCGACGCTCGTCAACTCCCTTGTCGGGCGCCGGGTCAGCGAGGCCGGCGTACTGCGGCCGACGACCCGCACACCGGTGCTGGTCTGCCACCCGGAGGACCATCACTGGTTCAGCGGGATGCGCGTGCTGCCCGACCTCACCCGCGTGTGGGTGCCCCATCAGGACCCGGGGGACAACATGCTCCTCCCCGGGGAGGACGGTACGCGCGTCCTGCGGGTCGAGACCGCCGACAGCCTCCCGCGCGGAATCGCCCTCCTGGACGCGCCCGACATCGACTCCCTGGTCGCCGACAACCGGGTACTGGCCGCCGAACTGATCTGCGCGGCCGACATCTGGGTGATGGTCACCACGGCCGCCCGCTACGCCGACGCCGTGCCCTGGCATCTGCTGCGCACCGCCAAGGAGCACAACGCGACCCTGGTGACCGTCCTCGACCGGGTGCCCCACCAGGTGGTGTCCGAGGTGTCGCGCCAGTACGGCGCCCTCCTCACCAAGGCCGGACTCGGCGACGTACCCCGCTTCACGGTGCCCGAACTCCCCGAGTCCGCCTGGGGCGGTGGACTGCTCCCGGCCAGCGCCGTGGCGACCCTGCGGAGCTGGCTCGTGCAGCAGGCCCAGGACCCCGCGGCCCGGCACCGCTCCATGGCGCGCACCGCCTACGGCGTCCTCGACTCGCTCAAGTCGCGGATGCCCGAGCTGGCCGGTGCCGCCGCCGCCCAGTACGCCGCCGCCCTGCGGCTCACGGCCGCCGTCGACGGGGCCTACGACAGCGAGCACGCGCGCGTGCGGGGCCGCTTGCAGAGCGGGACCGTGCTCGCCGGGGACGCGTTGAAGCGCTGGCGTGCCTTCCCGCTCGACTGTTCGGCCGGTGAACTGCTCGACGCCCTCGCCGAAAGCCTCGCCGCGCTCCTCCTGTGCGCCGTCACCGCCGCCGACGAACGCGTCGACGACGCCTGGCGCCGCGAACCGGCCGCGGGCGCACCCGGCCTGACCGACCGTGACCCCTCCCTGGAGAGCGCCGAGCACCGCATCGGGATGGCCGTACGGCGCTGGCGGCGCGAGCTGGAGGAGTACGCCGAGGAGGAGGTCGCCGACCTCGACCGGAGTGTCGCGCCCGACCCCGAGGTGGTCGCCGCCCTCGTCGCCACCGCGCTGCTGGGCGGTCGCAGGGCGCGCTCCGCGGGCGAGGGGCTCGCCGAGCGGATCGGTGCCCACGGGGCGCTGCGGCTGCGCGACCGGGCCGGACGGCTGCTCAACGACCACCTGGACCGGGTCGTGCACACCGAGCGCGAACGCAGGCTCGCCCCGCTCGACGCCCTCGACGTGCACCCCGAACCCCAGGCCGAACTCATCGCCGCGTTGTCCGTACTGCAGAAGGAGAGGTGACCGGTGACTGCCGTCACTGACCAGGACCACACGGACGAGCGGGACCACGCCGACCACGCCCGGCCCGCCGATCCCACTCCCGTGGAGGGCACTCCGGAAGGAACCTCCGTACTGGAAGGGACCTCCGCAAACGAACGCCTGGGTAACGAACGCCCCGTGAACGATCACTCGGGAAACGAACACCCCGTAGGGGACGCGCAGGACGTCGTCGGCCCGGACGGCGCCGACGACGGCCACGCGCGCGTGGCGGCTGCCGCTGCCGGTACCCCCGGCCGTACGGAATCCAAGGCGTCCGGGGAGTCGGCGGACCCCGACGAGCCCGCCGGCGCCTGGGACGACGGGCTCATCGCGCGGCGGGTCAGCGAGGCCACCGCCGCGCAGCAGGCCGCCGCCGTGGAGATCAGGGCCTCCAGGACGCAGGCCTCGCACACCGCGCACCACACCGCCCACGTCCCGGCCCCCCTGGCGTACGACGGGCCGCTACGGTCCCGTCTCGACGCGTTGCGCGAACTGGTGGGCCTCTCCAGGACCCGGCTCGACAGCGGGACCCTCGCGGAGGCGGGGCGGGTCCTCGACGAGGCCGCCGCACGGCGCAGGCTCTCCGGGCAGCACACCGTGGTCGCCATCGCGGGTGCCACCGGCAGCGGCAAGTCGCAGCTCTTCAACGCGCTCGCCGGAGTGGCCATCTCGGAGACCGGCGTACGACGGCCCACCACCGCCGCGCCCATCGCGTGCAGCTGGAGCGACGGCGCGGCCACCCTCATCGACCGGCTCGGCATCCCCGGACGGCTGCGCAGACGGCCCCTCCAGAGCGCCGAGATGGAGGCCCAGCTGCGCGGGCTCGTCCTGGTGGACCTGCCCGACCACGACTCGGCGGCCGTCGCGCACCGCGAGCAGGTCGACCGGGTGCTGGCCCTGGTGGACGCGGTCATCTGGGTCGTCGACCCGGAGAAGTACGCCGACGCGATCCTCCACGAGCGCTACCTGCGGCCGATGGCGGGCCACGCGGAGGTCATGTTCGTCGTCCTCAACCAGATCGACCGCCTCCCCGGGGAGGCGGCCGACCAGGTCCTCGACGATCTGCGGCGGCTGCTCGACGAGGACGGGATCGCCCTGGGCGAGTACGGGGAACCCGGCGCGACGGTGCTCTCCCTGTCCGCGCTCACCGGCGACGGCATCCCCGAACTCCGGGAGGTTCTGGGCCAGTTCGTTTCGGACCGGGGAGCCGCCGCACGGCGAATCTCAGCCGATGTCGACGCCGCCGCGTGGCGGCTGCGGCCCGTGTACGCGACCGGGCGACGCACCGGGCTCAGCGAGGAGGCGCGGGACGAGTTCACCGCGCGGCTCGCGGACTCGGTCGGGGCCACCGCGGCGGGCGAGGCGGCCGAGCGCGCCTGGCTGCGCAACGCCAACCGGGCCTGCGGCACGCCCTGGCTGCGGCTGTGGCGCTGGTACAACGACCGGCGCGAACCCACCACCGGGCGGCTGCCGGTGCGCGCCCAGGCGGACGAGGAGGCCACGGCGCGCCAGCGCGTCGAACAGGCGGTCCGCACGGTCGCCGACCGGGCCTCCGGCGGACTGCCGGCGCCCTGGGCGCAGGCGGTGCGGGAGGCGGCCGTACGCGGGGCGCAGGGGCTGCCCGAGGCGCTGGACGAGCTGGCCGCGCGGGCCGCGCTGCCCGTGGGGCGCCCGCCGCGGCCGGGGTGGTGGCCGGCGGCCGTACTGGCGCAGGCCTCCATGACGATCCTCCAAGTCGTGGGCGGGCTCTGGCTGTTGGGCCAGATCATCGGGTTCATGGCGCCGAACCTGGGGGTGCCGGTGCTGCTGATGGTGGCCGGCATCATCGGCGGCCCGCTCGTCGAGTGGAGCTGCCGGATGGCCGCCCGCGGACCCGCCCGGCGCTACGGCCTCGACGCCGAGCGGCGGTTGCGGGAGGCCGCGGCGGGCTGCGGCCGGGCGCGGGTCCTCGATCCGCTGGCCGCCGAACTGCTGCGCTACCGGGAGGTGCGGGAGCAGTACGCGCGGGTCACCGGGGCGGGCGTCGGGGCGGGGTGAACCTCGGTCCGAACGTCGTTCCCTCGTCCGGGTGACGAGGTTTTCCACAGGTGGGCGCCCGTGCACAGCGCCCAGCGGGCCCGGCCCGACGACGGCAGTCTGATCGCAGTCGTACGGGACGGGCCCGTACGCGTTTCCGCCCGGTCCGTGCGACCGGGTGAGGGAGGGACGCGCGATGAACGAGACCATGATCTGCGCGGTGGGCAACGTGGCGACACCGCCGGTGTACCGGGAGCTGGCGACGGGACCGTCGGCGCGGTTCCGGCTGGCGGTGACCTCGCGGTACTGGGACCGCGAGAAGAGCGCGTGGACGGACGGCCACACCAACTTCTTCACGGTGTGGGCCAATCGGCAGCTGGCCACGAACGTGGCGGCGTCGCTGACGGTCGGTGACCCGGTCGTCGTCCAGGGCCGGTTGAAGGTGCGCGAGGAGGCGCGCGAGGGGCAGCCGAACCGGTCCTGGACGGACCTCGACGCGGTGGCGATCGGCCACGACCTGGCGCGCGGCACCTCGGCCTTCCGGCGGGCCGGTCGGCCGGAGACGGCGGCCTCGCCGCCCCGGCCCGAGCCCGACTGGGAGACCCCGGCCGCGGACTCCGCCGACGCCGCCGGGCGACAGGACCGCCAACGCCAGGCCGAGCCCGCCGCGGTGACGTGATGTCAGTGAATGCCCCGAGCTGATCTAACTACGGCTTGTCCACGGCTTATCGGCGAATGCGTTCCGAATGACTCGGTGGATTTGTCGATAAGCCATGGCAGTTGGTGATCTTGGCGATAACGATTCCGATTCGGAACGGTTATCCGATCACTCGACTGGAGAACGGGGTGCGCCCGCGTCCTTAGGATGCCGGACATAGCTCGGGCACAGCTCTCGGCGCTACAGATTCTGCTGGTGGGACCACGCCACGCCCCCCACGCCCATGGGTCCTGCTCGAAGGGGAATTCCGTGTCTTCTGCGTTGTCTGTCTTCTCCGCGCTGTCACTCCGTGGCCGGGGCGCCGTGCGTTTCGTCGCCGCGACGTGGGCGTGCGGACTCCTCGCCGCGGGTGTGCTGGCCGGTGCAGGCCCGGCCGCCGCCGACGACGAGACACCGCAGAACCAGGGCGGGGCGACGGCGACGATAGGCGGGCTCAAGACATACGGCGACGCCGTGATCCACGACGCGGGCGGCAGCGATGTGCAGGTCTCCGCGGGCCTGTTCGAGATGTCCGTGGACGGCGGCGGCACCCTCCAGACGTACTGCGTCGACCTCCGCAACCCCACCCAGCGCGACGCCAAGTACCACGAGACCCCGTGGAGCGGCACCTCGCTGGGCACCAACAAGAACGCAGGCAGGATCCGTTGGATCCTGCAGAACTCCTACCCGCAGGTGAACGACCTCGCCGCGCTCTCCGCGAAGGCCGGCACCAAGGGCCTGACCGAGAGCGACGCGGCGGCCGGCACCCAGGTGGCCATCTGGCGCTACTCGGACGGCGCCGACGTCGACGCGGTCGACCCGCAGGCCGAGAAGCTCGCGGACTACCTGGAGAAGAGCGCGCGTGCCGTCGCCGAGCCGCCCGCCTCGCTGACCCTCGACCCGCCCGCCGTCTCCGGCCACCCCGGCGAACGGCTCGGCCCGGTGACCGTGCACACCAACGCCAGTGGCGTGACCGTGACACCCCCCGCCGACGCCGCCACGACCGGGGTGCGGATCGTCGACAAGGACGGCAAGGCCGTCACGTCCGCGGCGGACGGCAGCCAGGTCTTCTTCGACATCCCCGAGGACGCGGCGGACGGATCGGCCGGGCTGACCGTGCAGGCCTCCACCACCGTGCCCGTCGGCCGCGCCTTCACCTCCGAGAACCGCAGCCAGACCCAGATCCTCGCCGGCTCCAGCGAGTCGACGGTCTCCGCCGCCGCCGACGCGGACTGGGCGAAGACGGGAGCCGTACCGGCACTGTCGGCGCGCAAGAACTGCGTCGCAGGCGGCCTGGACATCACGGTGGCCAACCAGGGCGACGAGACGTTCACCTTCGCCCTCATGGGGGTCGAGCACGGCATCGACGCCGGGGCGCGCCAGACGGTGACGATCCCGCTCCAGGAGGACCAGGCGTACGACTTCACCATCACGGCGCCGCACGGCTACGAGAAGCGGTTCGCCGGAGTCCTCGACTGCCGGACGCAGAGCGACGCGGGCGGCACCGTGACCCAGACCCTCAGCGAGCCCAGCCCCGCCACGGTGGGCGGCGCCACCACCGACACCAACCTCGCCGAGACGGGCGGCTCGCCCATCACCCCGATGCTCACGGTCGTCGCCCTCGGCCTGGTCGGCATCGGCGCCACGGCCCTGGTCCTGCTGCGCGACCGCAAGCCCGGACAGCAGGGCTGAACCGGGCACCGGGCGCCGCCGCCGATGGCCAACCCCCAGTTCACAGCCCCCTCGCCCATACGCGTTTCCCCCGAGGGCCAGGGGTCAGGCAGTATGGACTACATCTGCCCACTCCAGATTTCAAGCTGCCGGACGGTTTCTCTTGGCTGAGTACATCTACACCATGCGCAAGACGCGCAAGGCGCACGGCGACAAGGTCATCCTTGACGATGTGACGCTGAGCTTCCTGCCCGGCGCGAAGATCGGTGTGGTCGGACCTAACGGTGCCGGTAAGTCCACCGTTCTCAAGATCATGGCGGGCCTTGAGCAGCCCTCCAACGGCGACGCCTTCCTGTCACCGGGCTACAGCGTCGGCATGCTCCTCCAGGAGCCCCCGCTCGACGAGTCGAAGACGGTCCTGGAAAACGTGCAGGACGGCGCCGCCGAGATCATGGGCAAGCTCAAGCGCTTCAACGAGGTCGCCGAGCTGATGGCGACCGACTACTCCGACGCCCTGCTCGACGAGATGGGCAAGCTCCAGGAGGACCTCGACCACGCCAACGCGTGGGACCTGGACACCCAGCTGGAGCAGGCCATGGACGCCCTGGGCTGCCCGCCCGGCGACTGGCCCGTCACCAACCTCTCCGGCGGTGAGCGCCGCCGCGTCGCGCTCTGCAAGCTGCTCCTCGAAGCCCCCGACCTGCTGCTCCTCGACGAGCCCACCAACCACCTGGACGCCGAGTCCGTCCAGTGGCTGGAGCAGCACCTCGCGAAGTACCCCGGCACCGTCGTCGCCGTCACCCACGACCGGTACTTCCTGGACAACGTCGCCGAGTGGATCCTCGAACTCGACCGCGGCCGCGCCCACCCCTACGAGGGCAACTACTCCACCTACCTCGACAAGAAGGCCTCCCGCCTCAAGGTCGAGGGCCAGAAGGACGCCAAGCGCGCGAAGCGTCTGAAGGAAGAGCTGGAGTGGGTGCGCTCCAACGCCAAGGGCCGGCAGGCCAAGTCCAAGGCGCGCCTGTCCCGCTACGAGGAGATGGCCGCCGAGGCGGACAAGATGCGGAAGCTGGACTTCGAGGAGATCCAGATCCCGCCGGGCCCGCGCCTGGGCTCCATCGTCGTCGAGGTCAGCAACCTCTCCAAGGCCTTCGGCGACAAGGTCCTCATCGACGACCTCTCCTTCACCCTCCCGCGCAACGGCATCGTCGGCGTCATCGGCCCGAACGGCGCCGGCAAGACGACCCTCTTCAAGATGATCCAGGGCCTGGAGACCCCGGACTCCGGTTCCATCAAGGTCGGCGAGACCGTCAAGATCTCCTACGTCGACCAGAGCCGCGAGAACATCGACCCCAAGAAGTCGCTGTGGGCCGTCGTCTCGGACGAACTGGACTACATCAACGTCGGCCAGGTCGAGATGCCCTCCCGCGCCTACGTCTCCGCGTTCGGCTTCAAGGGCCCCGACCAGCAGAAGCCGGCCGGCGTCCTGTCCGGCGGTGAGCGCAACCGCCTCAACCTCGCGCTCACCCTCAAGCAGGGCGGCAACCTGCTGCTCCTCGACGAGCCCACCAACGACCTCGACGTCGAGACCCTGGGCTCGCTGGAGAACGCGCTCCTTGAGTTCCCGGGCGCGGCCGTGGTCGTCTCCCACGACCGCTGGTTCCTGGACCGGGTCGCCACCCACATCCTCGCCTACGAGGGCGAGTCCAAGTGGTTCTGGTTCGAGGGCAACTTCGAGTCCTACGAGAAGAACAAGGTCGAGCGGCTCGGCCCGGACGCCGCGCGTCCGCACCGCGCCACCTACAAGAAGCTGACCCGGGGCTGATCGGTCTTGCGCCACATCTACCGCTGCCCGCTGCGCTGGGCGGACATGGACGCGTACGGCCACGTCAACAACGTGGTCTTCCTCCGCTACCTGGAGGAAGCCCGTATCGACTTCCTGTTCCGCCCGGACAAGGACTTCCAGCAGGGCTCGGTCGTGGCGCGCCACGAGATCGACTACAAACGCCAGCTCGTCCACCGGCACGCGCCGGTGGACATCGAGCTGTGGGTCACCGAGATCAGGGCGGCGTCCTTCACCCTCACCTACGAGGTGAAGGACGGCGACCAGGTCTACGTCCGGGCCTCCACGGTCATCGTGCCGTTCGACTTCGAGGCACAGCGACCGCGCCGGATCACCGCGGAGGAGCGGGAGTTCCTGGAGGAATACCGGGACGACGCCGAGGAGGAGGCCGTCGCCGCATGACGGTCCTCCACCTCGCCGACGAAGGGGAGGCGGCGGACTTCGCGGCCTTCCTCTCCCGGTTGCTCCACTACGACCGCGCCGCCGCGGTCCGCCTCCAGGCGGCCGGCACGGCCCTCGCCGTCTTCGGGCGTCCGCCGTCCTTCGAGGTGCTCGCCATCCGCGCGGTGCGCCTCGCCAAGCCGTACGAGAACGGCCTCGACGTCACGCTCGACGTGACCGTCTCCGCCGGTGAACTCCTCGAATCCCTCGACGAGTCGGCGGCCACGGCCCGGGTGCCGGCCGCGGTGACCGGCCCGCCGTGGGCCGGGGTGCTGCCGCCGCGCGGCGGCTGGGCCCCCGAGTCCGGGCTGCCGGAACCACAGGCGCTGCGCGGGATGATCGCCGCCGGAGTCGCCGAATTCCGGTCCCGCACACAGGAGTTGGCGCCCGAGGGGCGTACCCGAGGCGAACTCGACCGGATAGGGCGGGAGATCTGGTCCCGGACGGTCGGGGAGACCCCGTTGCCGGTGCGTGCCGTGCACGCCGCCCAGTCGCTCGGATTCCTGCGCCCCGGCGGGGAGTCGGGCCTCTTCTCGTCCGGCGCGTGGCTGCGGCTGCGCACGCCGTACGGCTCGATCGCCGTACGACGGGCGGGAGTCGGCGCACTCGGCGTCAGTGTGCGCTGAGCGCGCCGTCCGACTCCCCGCTCAGCCTTCCGTGTTGACCATCGAGGCGGCGGCGTACGTCAGGTAGTTCCACAGCGTGTGCTCGTGTTCCTCGGAGAGGCCGAGCTCGTCGACGGCGACCCGCATGTGCCGGAGCCAGGCGTCGTGCGCGGCCCGGTCGACCTGGAACGGGGCGTGCCGCATCCGCAGCCGGGGATGCCCGCGGTTGTCGCTGTAGGTCGTGGGACCGCCCCAGTACTGGATCAGGAAGAGCGTCAGGCGCTCCTCGGCCGGGCCCAGGTCCTCCTCCGGATACATGGGCTTCAGCAGCGGGTCCTCGGCGACGCCCTCGTAGAACCGGTGAACGAGCCGACGGAAGGTCTCCTCCCCGCCGACCTGCTCGTAGAAGGTCTGATCCTGAAGTGTGCCCCGCCGAATCTCTTTCACCTCCCCATGGTCTCAGACACGGTGACGGAGGACTTCGGACTTAGGACCGCTCGCCTCTCCACCGCCGTCGCGGGACAGTGGACGTATGGCCGCGCACGCTCTCGGCAGGGAACTGGACGCCGTGGCCGGTCCCGCGCGGGCCGGGCTGGTGCGGCGGATCGGGCTGAGCGGGGTGTGGGACGCGGACCCGGGGTGGCGGGCGGCGTTCGAGGCGGTGCCGCGCCATCTCTTCGTGCCGTACTACTACGTCGGCGTCCAGGGCGGCTACGAGCGGCTGTGGCGCGGCAGCGCCGACCCGCGCGTCCGGGAACGCTGGCTGCGCGGGGTGTACGCCGACGTCCCGCTGGCCACCCGGCTGTGCGACGGGGAACTGGTGTCGTCCAGCAGCCAGCCCTCGCTGATGGCCAGGATGCTCGTGGAGCTGGCGGTGACGGACGGCAGCCGGGTGCTGGAGATCGGCGCGGGCACCGGCTACAACGCGGCGCTGCTCGCCCACCGGCTCGGCGACGGCCTGGTGACCACCGTGGACCTGGAGCCGGAGATCACCGAGTCCGCGCGCGCCCATCTCGCCGCCGCCGGATACCGCCCGAGAGTCGTCCTCGGGGACGGTGCCCGCGGAGTCCCCGAGCACGCCCCCTACGACCGGATCATCGCGACCTGCGCCCTGCCGTCGGTGCCGCCCGCCTGGCTGGCCCGGTGCAGCCCCGGCGCCCGGATCCTGGTCCCGCTGGCCACCGGACTGCTCGCGCTCACCGTGCGGGACGCCCGGCACGCCGAGGGCACCTTCCTCGACACGGCCGCCTACTTCGTGCCCCTGCGCGGCAGCGGGCCCGACCCGGCGGACGGGATCCCGCACCGGTCCGGCGACCACGAACCGCTCCGCTTCCTGCTCACCCTCACCCACGGCACCCTCGACCCGCGGGAGGCCCACGACCTGTGGGAGCGCGAACTGCGCCCCGGACGCGAGCGCTACGGCGTCACGGTCGCGGACGGCCGGGTGCGGGCCTGGCTGGACGATCCGGAGGGGCCGTACAGCTGGCCCCTCCGCTGACCGTTGCCGGGCTCAGCCCCTGCGGACCGTGATCGTCGTCCACGCGCCGACGTGCACCCGGTCGCCGTCCTGGAGCGGCACCGGCACGAAGGGCTGGATCGGCTCCTCGCCGCCGTTGACCGTCGTGCCGTTGGTCGAGTTCTGGTCGACGACCGCCCAGCTGCCGTCCGGCTGCTGGACCAGGACCGCGTGCTGGTGCGAGACGCCCGGGTCCTCCGGCGGCACCGACAGGTCGATGTCGGGGGACTCGCCGGTGGAGTGCCGGCGGCGGCCGATGGTGATCTGGTTGCCGGTGAGCCGGCGCTGCTGCTCGGGCGAGTACGCGGGCAGGTTGAGACCCGCGGCCTCCGGGCCCGAGCGCTGCATCATCGCCATGAAGTACTCGCGGTCCGGGCCGATCGTCGCCAGCCAGGTCGTCGGCTGCTGCTGGTAGGCCTGGCGCGGCGGGGGCGGGGCCTGGGTGGAGCCGGGCTGCGGGTAGCCGTAGCCGCCACCGCCCTGGCCGAGACCGCCGGGGCCGCCGGGACCACCCGGGGAGCCGGGGGTCGGCGGGGAGATCACCCAGTCGTCGTCACCGCCGCCGAAGGACGGGCCGCCCTGCTGCGGACGGCTCGTCTCCTGCGGGAAGCCGGGCGGGGCCGGCGGGGCGGACTGCTGGAAGGCCTGCGGGCCGCCGCTGGTCTGACCCGGGCCCGCCGGGGGCGTGGGTCCGGGCGGCGGCGGGACCGGCCGTGAGGGGTCCTGGCCGAAGTTGGGGGGACCCTGCGGGTTCGGGGACTCGTTGCCGAACGGCCGGGGCGGGCCGGAGGGGTCGCCGCCGAAGCCCTGCGCGCCGCCGGGGCCGCCGGGACCACCGCCCTGCCGTTCGCCGCCGAAGCCGCCGGGGCGGCCACCGCCGAAGTCGCCCTGGCCGGGTCGCTCGCCGCCGAACTGGCCGCCGGGGCCCTGGGGTTGCTCACCGCCGAACGGCCGCCGCGCGGACGCGTCGTTGCCGAAGGGCGGGGGTGGGGGCGGGCCGGAGGGGTTGTTGCCGAACGGCCGCGGCGGGCCGGACGGATCGTTGCCGCCGAAGCCGGACGCGCCACCGGGACCGCCGCCCTGACGTTCCCCGCCGAAGCCGGAGGAGCCGCCCGGACCGCCCTGCCGCTCGCCGCCGAAGGCCGACGCGCCACCGGGGCCGCCCTGCCGCTCGCCGCCGAAGCCCTGCGCACCGCCGGGGCCGCCGGGCCCGCCTTGCCGCTCGCCGCCGAAACCCTGCGCACCCTGGCCGCCGGGACCACCGGGCCGGCCGGGACCGCCGCCCTGGCGTTCCCCGCCGAAGCCCTGCGCACCGCCGGGACCACCGGCCGCGCCGGGTCCACCGGCACCTCCGGGACCTCCCGGACCGCGGCCCCCCGGTCCTCCGGACCGGTTCGTCGGCTCGTTGCCGAACGGGGGTATCGGCTCGGCCGGGCGGTTCATCTGGGACGGGCGGGAGCCCTGGTACTCGTAGGAGTCACCGCCGTACGTCGGACCGGGCGGCGGCTGCTGGAAGCGGGCCGCCGGGCTCGGGCCGGGGTTCGACGGGCGCGGGGCCGCCGGGGTGTACGAGGTGGCCGTGTTGGTGAGGAAGTTCCACCGGCACTCCTCGCAGAACGGCGCACCGCCCTCGCGGGGCGTACGGCACTGCGGGCAGAGTTCGGCCTCGGAGTTCGCGCGCGCGGGCGGCGGGAAGCCGTAGCCGCCGCCGGGGGGCGGCGGAGGGGGCGGGGGTACGGCACCGGCCATGCGGTGACCGCAGACCTCGCACCAGTCGTCGGAACCCGACTGGTGTCCGTTCGGGCAGGTCGGCATGTCGGCGCGTCCCCCTTTCGCACAGGGTCGTTCTCGGTCTCACGGAGTCGTGCTGGCTAGGTCACTTCTTTACACGAACAGTCTTTGTGGACCGTGTTTCGAGAGTCATCTCGTCGGCCTCCGCGACCTTCGCCTTCAGTCGCACAGTACCCGCCGCGGCATCGACCACGTCCACCACCTTCGCAAGCAGTTTCGCAGTATCCGCGTTTCCGGAGACGCTGGCGAGCTGAACGGCCCGTCCCAGTTTGGCCGTTGCTCCATCCATATCGCCCGCTTTGCGAAGATCCAGGCCTTGTTGGATGGCCTGTGCCAGTTCGGCCTGGCCGGTGTAGTGCGCGACCTGCGGGTTGATGGACGTGGAGGCCACCATGTCGTCGGTCCACACGGCCTTCACCAGCCCCTGGGCGCCCAGGTTTTGAGTACTTCCGTCGGCCTGCGGGACGACCAGCGAGACCCGGGCGGCGAGCATCTCCTGGCCGATGCCGGCCTCGGGGACCTGGACGCAGACGTGGTAGTCACGGGACTCGTCGCCCCAGGACCCGGTGGGGTAGTCCCCGGCGCGCGGGCCCGCCTCGGTGCGACGGTCGGTCAACTCCTCGACGCGGGGCGCGACTTGCTTGACGAACTTGATGGCCGTGCCCACCGGCGTCCACAGCCGCAGCGCGACGTCCGCGACCTCCTTGCCCATCGCCGTCTCCATCATCTGCGTGAAGTCGGCGGCGAGGTGCGCCGGATCGGCGACGATGTCCGCCGTGCCGAGCAGCGCGGAGGCGATCCCTGTGACTTCTTTCACTTCCCAGTCGGTGCCGACACCGCGGGCGTCACAGGTGAAGCGTCCGGCGCAGGAGTCGAGGGCGGCCTTCAGGTCCTCGGGCGCCTCGTGCTCGTTGCGGCCGTCGGTGAGCAGGATGCCGTGCCGTATGGAGACGTCCGCCGAGGACAGCAGCCGGTCGGCGAGCCGCAGCCAGGTGCCGATCGCGGTGCCGCCGCCCGCGCTCAGCTTGCGCAGCGCCTGCTTGGCCTGGTCGCGGGTGCGCGAGTCGGCGACCGCGAGCGCCCCGCCGCCCGGATAGACCTCCTTGGCGACATGGGTGCCGCCGATCACCGCGAAGTGCACCCCGTCGCGCAGGGTGTCGATCGCGGCGGCGGTGGCGTCCCGGGCGTTGCGCATCTTGGTCGGCGGGTAGTCCATCGACCCCGAGCAGTCGACCATGATCGCCACGGCCGCGTCCGGGCCCTGCCCCGGCGAGTACAGATGGGGCGCCGCGACCGCGCTGCCCACGGTGCCGCCGCCGGTCGAGGTCACGGTGACGATCGCGTTGACCTCACGGCCGCCCTCGGGCAGGTACTCGTTCTGGTACACGTCCACCGAGAACTGCGGCACGTTCGACTTCGAGAAATTGGCCATGCCTACTCTGATCCCCCTCAAGTACCCCACCTGGATGGGGCGATGACTGTGAGCGGACCGGTCCCCTCCGGTCCGAGACCGTCCCCGTTGCACGCGGCCTCAGCCGATTACTGCCCCTTGCGGCGGGGCCGGGAACGGCACGACGGCCACTGTTACGTTGTCGTGGCCCCCGCCGTCCAGCGCGTGACCGACCAGGACCTGGGCGCTGTGCAGCGGACGGACCATGGCGTCGGGGGGTACGACCTCGGCCATCTCCTCGGCCGACTCCGCGTAGTTCCACAGGCCGTCCGTGCACACCACCACTACACCCGGCCGGTCCGGTTTGAAAGAAGCCGTGTGCGGCTCCAGTTCGTAGGCGTCCGCGCCGAGCCAGCCGGTGATCGCGTGGGCGCGCTCGTCGGCGTAGGCCTCCGCCTCGCTCATCAGGCCCGCGGCGACCATCTGCGCGGCCCACGAGTCGTCCTCGGTGAGCCGGGCCGGCGGTGAACTGCGGTCCGCCGGGACCCAGTAGGCGCGGCTGTCGCCGACCCAGCCGACGACCAGGAGCGCCGGGGTGACGACGGAGGCGACCAGGGTGCAGGCCGGGGCGTTCTGGTGCGGGGCGTGCTCGCGGGCCGTCGCGGGCTCCTGGGCCAGGGCGTTGACCGCGTGCGAGGCCGCGATGATCGCCTCGTGCATCGCCTGCTGCGGGTGCGCGCCCTGGGGCAGCGCGGCCAGCAGGGACTCGCCGGCCGTCCGGGACGCGGCCAGTGAGGCCGCGTCGGGCCGGGTCGCCGAGGACACCCCGTCGCACACGACGGCGACCAGCGCGGGCGCCCCGTCCGGCAGCGCGCACTGTCCTACGGCGAAGGCGTCCTCGTTGCGGTGATGGCGCAGCCCGCGGTCGCTGACCGCCGCGAGCGGGCCCGACTCCTGTTCCATGTGGTCGCGTTCGCGGGGCTGGGCGTGCCCGCAGTTCTCGCAGTAGCCGTCGGGGTCGACCCGGCCCGAGCGGCAGGCCACGCACACCTTGGTGCCCTCGGCCGGGGTCGCCGGTTCGGCGGCGACGCGCGGGTCCGGCGCCTGCAACGGGTACTCGTCGGGCTCCGGCGGCCGGTCGAACCGCACACCGGTGGCCGGGGAGAGCGGCGAACCGGTGGGCGGGGAGAGCGGCGCACCGGCGGGCGGCGGCGGGAAGCCGGACGGCAACGGGGTGCCGCCCGAGTCGGTGCCGGGCAGATCGGTGGCCAGATGGACCGTCGGGCGGCTCTCGGAGCCCTCCGGCTGGGGCACCACGGGCCAGTTCACGTCCGCGGCCTCCTCGGGCGGGAGGGGGCCCGCGCCGTTCATGGTGAGCGTCGGGTGGTCGTCCGGCGGCGCGGGCACGGCCGACAGGTCGTATCCGCACGCGCCGCAGAAGCGGTCACCCGATTCGAGGGGCTCCTCGCAGCTCGGGCACGCGGACAGCTGGGGCATCTGGGACATCAACTACACCCACGTCCGGGGGCGGTAACGGTTGGCACGTTCCACCAGGTCGATCCTCTCCTCGCCGCCCCGCGCCAGCCGGGCCAGCGTGCGGTACGAACGCTCCAGGCCGAAGCGGAGTCCCCGCTCGTCCAGCTCGTTGCCGAGCAGCTCCCGCCGCGTCGGCGGCACGGAACCCTGGCCTCCGGAGAGTATCCAGTCGAGCGCGCAGCCGAGCACCTCGGCCGACAACTGCTCGCGCCGCACCGCGTCCAGACCGTATCCCTCCAGCGCCTCCACCTGCCCGGCGGACGCGGTCAGATCGTCCAGGAACGGCGTGTCGCCCGCCGCCGCGGTCCGCTGCCGCAGCCGCGCCCGTACGGCGGCCACCCGCGCCGCCGTGTAGTGGATCGAGGCCTCCGACACCGACTCCAGCGTCCGTACGGAACCGGGGCGGTCGCCGGTCGCGAGCTGGACGCGGGCCAGGCCGAAGGCCGCGCTCACATAGCTCGGGTCGGTCGACCACACCAGCCGGTAGTACTCGGCCGCGTTGTCCAGCTGCCCCAGCACCTCGGCGCACAGCCCGAGCGCCAGCTTCGGCGCGGGCTCGCCCGGGAAGGCGTCGTAGATCGCGTCGAAGGACAGCGCGGCGGCCTCGTAGTCACGGGTCGCGAGCGCCGCCACGCCCCGGTACCAGACCACCCGCCAGTCGTCGGGCCGCTCGTCCTCCAGCCTGGTCAGGGCCTCCAGCGCGGTGTACGAGTCGCCGTTCTCCAGCCAGGCCCTGATCTGCCGCAGCCGGGTCTCCACGGACGGCGAGGGCGCGGACGCGAGGGCGCCGAGCAGTTCGGTCGCCGCGGTCGTCATCAGCCCGGCCAGGAAGCCCGCGTTGGGGTCGGTCGGGTCGACGTGCGGCACGGGCAGGGCGAGGGCCACGGCGGGCGAGTCGACCGCCTTGACGATGTCCGGGCCCGCGCCGCCCGATCCGTTGACGGCGGCGACGACGGCGGTGGCGGCCGGCCGCTCGGCGACCGCGGTGCCGACCGGGTGCGGTACGGCGACGGGCAGCGCCGCGTCGGCACGGGTGGCCGCCTTCCGGGGCCGGGCCGCCCGCGCGCCCAGCCGCGACACGTCCCCGTCCAGGCGGGGGAACAACTCCGTGTCGGTGACCTTGAGTTCGGGACCGAACAGGGTGGACAGCGAGGGGCGGGCGCGGCCGGTCTGGAGCGAGACGACCTCCCGCAGCACCCCCGTCAGCTGCTCGGCCATCTCCTGCGCGGAGGCGAACCGGCGGGCCGGATCGGGGTCGGTGGCCCGCACCAGGAGCCGGTAGAACGACTCGTAGCGGCGGAAGACCTCGATGTTGTCCGGGTCGGGCAGCGAGTCCACGAAGACGTTCGTGTAGCCCTGGAAGTCGAAGGTGAGGACGGCGAGCGTGCGGCCCACGGTGTAGATGTCGGAGGCCACCGACGGACCGACCTCCGCGACCTCCGGCGCCTGGTACCCCACCGTGCCGTAGATGGCCGACTCCTCGTCGTCCATTCTGCGCACCGCGCCCATGTCGATCAGCTTGAGCTGGTCCTCGGTCTGGATCGCGTTGTCGACCTTGAAGTCGCAGTACAGCAGGTTGCGGCTGTGCAGATGGCCGAGCGCCTCCAGGGCCTCGATGCCGTAGGCGCAGGCCTGCTCCACCGGCAGCGGATCGCGCTTCCCGGTCGCCGTGCGGCGGTCGTTGGCGATCTCCTTCAGGGACTTGCCGCCGACGTACTCCATGACGATGTACCCGTCCAGCGAACCCGTCCGCTGGTCCAGGTGCTCCACGAAGTTGTAGATCCGCACGATGTTCGAGTGCTCGATCTCGGCGAGGAAGCGCCGCTCGGAGATCGCGGCGGCCATCGCGTCCTCGTCGCCGGTGTCCAGGAGGCCCTTGAGCACCACCCAGCGGTCCGAGACCGCGCGGTCCACGGCGAGATACACCCAGCCCAGCCCGCCGTGCGCGAGACAGCCCACGACCTCGTACTGGCCGTGCACCACGTCGTTGGCGTTCAGCTTGGGCGTGAACGAGTACGGGTTGCCGCACTTGGTGCAGAACCCCTCCGTGCGCCCCGGGCTGTCGCCGCGCGCCCGCCCCACCGGCGCACCGCAGTCCGAGCGCGAGCAGAACCGCTTGCGCTCGGGCACCTCCGGGTTCTCCAGCACCATCGCGCGCGGGTCGGGCCGCGGCACGTCCGGCACCTGCACCAGGCCCACCCCGAGCCGCCCGCGCGTCGAGGACGCCGAGGACGAACCGGAGCTGCGCACCGACACCGAGCGCCCCGAGGACCGCCCCGACACCGAGCGCGAGAGCCGGCCCGACACCGAGCGCCGCGACTTCGACGACTGCGACGACGTACGCGAACTCCGGCCGCTGCCACGGGAACCGCTGCCCGAACCGCGCGAGCCCCGGCCGCCGGTCATCCCGGTGGGCGGTGACCCCAGCCCCCCGTCGGCGGACACCACCGGCGCCAGCCCGCAGGTGTCGCAGTACAGCTCGCCGCCGCCCATGTCCTCGTACGACCCCTCGCAGCCGGGCCGCTGACACTTTCGCTGTGCCTCACTCATGACCGACCCCGCTTCTTCCTCGTCACTCACGCGCCCGGCCCCCTCAGGTCCTCGGGACCGCCCTGCGGCTGGGTCCGCGGAGCGTTCAACTGCTCGGCGGCGGCGTGCTGGTAGCGCAGCACCGCCTGTTCGGCGACGCGCAGGTCGCAGGGCGCGCTCCACAGCATGCGGCGCGCCGCGTCGTACCGCTCGATCAGGAACGGGTCCTCCGCGAGGCCGTGCCGGGCCACCTTCGCCTTGTACGCGTCGAGCCGGCCGCGCAGCTCCGCGCGGACCGCCAGCGGCTGGGTGACCGCCGTCAACGACTCGCGGGCGCGCAGCAGTTCGTCCTCCGCCTTCTGCTCCAGGGACTCCAGCAGCGGCGACAGCCGGTGCCACTGGGCGTGTCTGCGGTACTCGGCGGCCGTCGACAGCTGCTCCTGGAGCACGGTCGGCGGTCCGCTGACGACCGGCACCTCCGTGGCCGCGATCTTCGCCAGGACCTCACCGCGCGCGGTGCGCGCCTCGGCCAGCGTGCGGTCCGCGCGCGAGAGCACGTCCCGCAGCTTCACCAGCCGCGCCTCCGCGTCCTGCCGGACGGTCAGCACCGCGTCGATCTCCCGGCGCACCTCCTCCAGGGCGCGCGCCTCCCGGTCGTAGACCGTGGTGTCGGGCCGGCCGCCGCCGGGGGCCGAACTGCCCTGCGCCCGCACCCAGTAGGCGAGCGGGTCGGAGATGACCCGCGCGCGCAGCTCGGTCAGCGTGGTGGTGATGCGCTCCAGGTCGTCGCCCGCCGGGTGCTCGCCCGGGCGGACGCCGACGGAGTGGGCCAGCTGCCGGGTGCGCTGCAACTCCGCGGCCAGTAAATCGATCCGGGCGGGCAGCGCGGACCACACCGCGTCGGACGTGACGACCATGTCGAGGGAGGTCGCGTACAGCTCGTTCATCTCGTCGACCAGCGCGTTCAGCGAGAACTGGTGGCTGAGCTTGCTCGAACCGCCGGTCAGCGTCGGGGCGTTGGCGGTCGCCGCGGTCGATCCGGCGACCGTCACGGACTCGCCGCGCAGCAGCTCGGTCAGCTCGACCAGGTCCTCACGGCTGGACCAGCGGCGCCGGGAGCGGATGCTCTGCGCGGCGTGGAACGCGTCCGTGTACGCGTCGAAGTACGCCCACAGCAGGGTGATCGACGCCTCGGCGGACGCCCAGCGCTCCTTGGTGGTGCCGGTCAGCTCGGCGCCTTCGAGGAGTCTGCGGCCCGCGTGGTCCTGGAGGGCGAGGAGCGAGGTCTCGATGGCCTCGTGCTCCGCGCCGAGCCGCGCCAGCGCACGGTCCACCTCGTCCCGGTCCATTACCGGCCCGGGGGGTCCCGTGACGCCCATCGATCACCTCTCGCTGCGTTGTGTTCCGTCGGTGGTCCGTGTCTGTGCCGTTCGGTGGTTGACGATCCGTCACTTGTACTGCGGTACGGGCGGGTTGGCGGACTTCGAGTCGGCGCGCAGCGTGGGCAGCAGCCACTTCGTGTAGGACGCCCGCCAGCCGGTGGGGCTGGTGCGGTAGGTCTCCAGTATCCGGTTGACCCGGCGCACCAGATCGGTGGCCTTCAGGTTCATCGCCACGCCGTAGTACTCGGTGGTGAAGGGGCTGCCCTTCAGCTCCACCGTCGGGTCCTGCGCGGCCTGGCTGGCGGCGAGCGCGCCGTCGGTCACCACCGCGTCGGCCTCGCCGAGTTGGAGCTTCACCAGGCAGTCCAGCTGGTTGGGGACCGGAGTCATGATCCTGACGTCGGCCGGGATCTTGTGGCCCTTGTCGGCGTTCAGATGGTCGTTGGCCGTGGAGGTCGCCGCCGAGCAGATCCGCTTCCCGGCCAGCGTGTTGTTGTAGCCCGTGATCGTCGACACCTTCGGGGCGAGGACCTGCTGCCCGGTGACGAAGTACGGGGCGGAGAAGGCGACCTGCTCGGCGCGGGAGCAGGTGATCGTCATGGTGCGGACGACCATGTCGACGCGGTTGTTCTGGATCGCCGGGATGCGCTCGTTGGTCGGGATGGCCAGGAACTGGATGCTGTTGTCGTTGTAGGAGCTGCCGAAGATGTTCCTGGCGATGGCGGTCACCAGGTCGATGTCGAAGCCCGCCAGGTCGCCCTTGGAGCTGTTGGGGTCGCGGTAGCCCCAGCGGTAGCTGTTCTGGTCGACGCCCACCCGCAGGACACCGCGCGCCTTGATGGCGTCGATCGTGGCGCCCCCGGCGTCCGAGGGGGACGGGCTCTGGTTCTGGACGGTGCTCTCGTCGCACTTGGGGGCCTTGGCCTGGATGCCCTGGGTCGCGCGCTGCCCGCCGGCGTCCGTGCCGGCCTCGCCGCGCGACTGGGTCAGCGGCAGCAGCAGGACGAACGCGAGCGCGAGCACGCAGACGACCGCCATCGCGCCCACCCCGCCCCAGCCCCGCAGGCTGATCCGCAGGCGCCGTACGGCGCTCAGGCGGCGAAGCACCTCATCGCGCACCCGCATGGTCACGCCCCCTTTCACCGGTACTCCGACAGCCTGCGCCCGATGCCCAGCACGGCACCGGCCGCGCCGAGCACGGCGAGCACCGCGGCACCGACGGTGAGGCCGCTCATGGCGTCCAGGCCGTCGCCCGCGGACCGCTGGAACTCCTTGGTCTCATGGTCCAGCGCCTGTTGCAGCGAGGTGTCCACGGCCTGGAAGCACTCGGCCGTCGCACCGTCCTTGCCGATGACACCGTCGCGGGCCTCCTGGTACTTGCCCGCGTCGTTGTCCGCGCTGACCTTCTTGTGGCGGGCGATCCACACCGTCATGGAGCTGTTGGCGACCGCGACGGGCTTGCGCCCCGCGGAGTCGTCGGCGAGCGAGTCGGCCAGCTTCAGGCCCTTGCCCAGCGCGGCGATCTCCTGGTCGTAGCCCCAGTCGTAGGCGTCCATGACCGTGCCGTCGGCGAGTTGGTGGGTCTCGGCGCCGCGGCTGACCAGCGTCAGGTTCTCGTCGCTGCGGGCCTTCAGGGAGGCGATGCGGGCGTCGTGCAGCACGTTGAGCGACTTGACGCCGTGGTCGTAGGAGGCGTTCAGGCCCGAGCGGGCGACGGTGTGGCCGACGACGACCCACAGCAGGACGATCGCGGTGGTGGCGGAGGCGGCGACCAGGCCGTGGTTCAACACCCGGTTGGTGCGCCGGTAGTTGCGCCGCTGGGCCCAGCCGAGCCCGCCGAGCGCGACGAGCCCGAGGGCGATGGCGAACCACGGGTAGGGCGTCGCGTCGCCGTAGTCGGCGCTCAGCCGCGCGTTCTCGTTCTGGTAGAGCTCCTGGGCCTTGGGGAGCATCTGGTTCTGCATGGTGTCGTTGGCCGCGCGCAGATAGGCGCCGCCCACCGGGAAGCCCTGCCGGTTGTTGGCGCGGGCCGACTCGACCAGGCCCTTGTACTCCGGCAGGCGTTCGTTGAGATCCCTGATGATGGCCGCCGACGACGAGCCCGGGTCGGTGTTGGCGGCGGCCGTGACCAGCTTCGAGGCGGCCGTCCTGATGTCCAGCTCGTACTGGTCGCGGGTCGCCTGCGTCTCCTGGAGGCCCGCCAGATAGCCGCTGGCCGCCATGGTGTTGGCGTCCGCGAGCGAGCGGTAGATGTCGGCCGCGTCCGAGCTGAGCGGCTGGCTGTGGTGCAGCACGTCGTCGGCCGCCGAGGCGCGGCTGTCGGTCTGCCAGGCGGTGACCGCGCCGAACGCCACCACCAGCACGGCCAGCAGCGCGCCGATGGCCCGCAGCCGGCCCGGCTCGGTGGTGGCCGCGGCGCGCAGCCGGTCGACGCCCTCGGCCAGCGCCGTACGGCGCGCGGGAGCCGTCTCCGGCGCACGCCGGGGCGCGGGCGCCCCGGGACGGCCCGGCTGCGGCGGCAGCACCGGCATCGTGGGCACACCGGAGCCCGGCGGTGCCGTACTGCTCTTCGGCGGTTGTGTCACTGCTGACCTCCCCCAGGGTCATCCCGTCGCCGCAAGTATCGCCGCCAGGACTGACATTCCGCACGGGCCTTCACTGGATCTTGATCGGATCGCAGCGTGACGACCGGATTTCCGGCACCACACAACGCCCCGCACCGCCCCCTTGTCCATGAATACGCCGTGGGAATCTGTTCGGTTCCCGGGTGTCAGTGCTCGTAGTACCCCCGCGCCCGCGCATGCGCCTCGGCCGGAACTCCCAGGTGGTCCAGGCCCAGCAGCACCGAACCGAGGACCGGCCGCGCGGTGACCACCGTCGCCACCGCCTTGGGTGCCCGGGCGGCCAGCAACTCCCTTATACGGTCGTCCAGTTGCGGATGCCGGGCGGCGAGGATGCTCCCGCCGAGCAGCACCGGGGCCTCCTCGTCGAGCAGGTCGAGGCGGGTCAGCGCGACCGTGGCCATCGCCACGACCTCCTCCGCCAGCCGGTCCACGATCGAGCGGGCCACCGGGTCGCCGTCCACCGCCGTCGCGAACAGCACCGGGGTCAGCTCGTGCCGGCGGTGGTGGGCGACGTGTTCCAGATGCAGGGCCTCGATCAGGCCGTACATGGAGTCCAGGCCGAAGTACGCCGGGAGCGTGCGCGCCAGCGCCGTGGGACCGCCGCGGCCGTCCTCCGCGCGGGCCGCGTGCCACAGGGCCTCCTCCGCCAGGCCCCAACCGCCGCCCCAGTCACCGGAGATACGGCCGAGCGCCGGGAACCGGGCGGTGCGGCCGTCGGGGCGCATGCCGACGCAGTTGATGCCCGCCCCGCACACGACGGCGACTCCGCGCGGCTCGGGTATCCCGGCCCGCAGCACCGCGAAGGTGTCGTTGCGCACCTCCGTGCTCACGCCCCACCCGCGCGCGTGCAGGGCGGCGGCCAACTGCTCCTCCTCCACGGGGAAGTCGGCGTTGGCGAGACAGGCCGACACATGCTCGACCGCGCTCACCCCCGCCTCCGCGAAGGCGTGGGCGACGGCCTCGGCGACGGTGTCCACGGCCGTGTCGACGCCCACGACCGGGGGCCGGAACCCGCCGCCGCGGGCCGTGGCGAGGATCTCCCCGTCGGCCGCCACGACCGCGACGTCGGTCTTGCTGTTGCCCGCGTCGACGGCGAGGACACTTGCGGTCAGGCCCACGCGAGGTGCTCCCGGTTGTGCGCGATCAGCTGGTCGGTCAGGGCTTCGGCGTACTCGTACTGGCCGATCAGGGGATGCGAGAGCAGCGCCCGGAACACCCGGTCCCGGCCGCCGCGCAGCGCGGCCTCCAGGGCGAGGTCCTCGTACGCGGTCACGTTGGCCGTCAGCCCGGCGTACAGCGGGTCGACCTCGGCCACCGCGAGCGGGGTCGGGCCCTTGGCGCCGACGGCCGCCTGCACCTCGATGACGGCGTCGTCCGGCAGGAACGGCAGCGTGCCCCGGTTGTACGTGTTCACCACCTGGTAGGGACTCCCGCCCCCGCCGAGCAGCGCGGCGGCGAGGTCCACGGCCGCCTCCGAGTAGTAGGCGCCCCCGCGCTTGGCGAGCAGCGCCGGCTTCTCGTCGAGCGCCGGATCGGCGTACATCTTCAACAACTCCCGTTCCATCTCGGCCACTTGGGAGGCCCGCGACGGCTTCGTGCGGAGTTCCCGCACGACCTCGTCGTGCGCGTAGAAGTAGCGCAGGTAGTACGACGGGACGACGCCGAGCCGGTCGAGCAGTACCCGGGGCAGGCTCAGGTCGGCGGCGATGTCGTCGCCGAACTCGCCGAGCAGCTTGGGCAGGACGTTCTCGCCCTCGGGGCCGCCGAGCCGCACCCCGGTCTCCCAGGTGAGGTGGTTGAGGCCCACGTGGTCGAGGTGCACGTCGTTCGGGGTGACCCCGAGGAGCCCGGCGAACTTCCGCTGGAAGCCGATCGCCACATTGCACAGCCCGACCGCCTTGTGGCCGGCCTGGAGCAGGGCGCGGGTCACGATCCCCACCGGGTTGGTGAAGTCGATGATCCACGCGTCCGGGTTGGTGCGGCGGACCCGTTCGGCGATGTCGAGGACCACCGGTACGGTCCGCAGCGCCTTGGCGAGGCCGCCCGCGCCGGTCGTCTCCTGGCCGACGCAGCCGCACTCCAGCGGCCAGGTCTCGTCCTGCTCGCGGGCGGCCTGGCCGCCGACGCGCAGCTGGAGCAGCACCGCGTCGGCGCCCTCGACACCGGCGTCCACGTCGTCGGTCGTCACGATCTTGCCGGGGTGCCCCTGCTTGGCGAAGATCCGGCGGGCCAACCCGCCCACCAGTTCCAGGCGTTCGGGTGCCGGGTCGACGAGGACCAGTTCCTCGACGGGCAGGGTGTCCCTCAACCGGGCGAAACCGTCGATGAGTTCGGGTGTGTAGGTCGAGCCTCCGCCGACCACGGTGAGTTTCATTCGGGGTTAGCCCTTCACTCCGGTGAGCGTGACACCCTCGACGAACGCCTTCTGCGCGAAGAAGAACACGAGGATCACGGGGGCCATGACCAGCACGGTCGCGGCCATGGTGAGATTCCAGTCGGTGTGGTGCGCGCCCTTGAACGACTCCAGGCCGTAACTCAGGGTCCAGGCACCGGGGTTCTCGGACGCGTAGATCTGCGGCCCGAAGTAGTCGTTCCAGGCGTAGAAGAACTGGAAGAGTGCCACCGCGGCGATACCGGGCCTGGCCATCGGCAGCACGACCCGCAGCAGCGTCTTGAACTCGCCGCAGCCGTCGACCTTCGCCGCGTCCAGGTACTCGTTCGGGATCGTCATCAGGAACTGCCGCAGCAGGAAGATGGAGAACGCGTCGCCGAACGCCATCGGGATGATCAGCGGCCACAGCGTGCCCGACAGGTCCAACTGCTTCGCCCAGAACAGGTACATGGGGATGATCACGACCTGCGGCGGCAGCATCATCATCGAGATGACCAGCATCAGCGACAGATTCCGGCCCCGGAAGCGGAACTTGGCGAGCGCGTACGCCACCGGGATCGACGACACGACGGTCAGGACGGTGCCGAGACCGGCGTAGATCAGCGTGTTCTTCCACCAGGTCAGGAAGCCCGGGGTGTCGAAGACCTTGCGGTAGTTGCCCCACTCCCAGGTGTGCGGGATCAGATCCCGGCTCAGGGCCTGGCTGTCGCTCATCAGCGAGGTCAGGAACACGAACACGAAGGGCAGCGTGAAGAAGAGGGCCGCGGCCACACCGAGCGAGTGGACCGCGATCCACTCCATGAGCGCCCTGCGGCGGGCGGTGCGCTCCGCGGGGGTCACCGGTGCCCGCAACTCCACGGGCTTGTCCAGTACTTGGGCCATGGTCAGTCACCTGCCAGGTTGAGGCCGCCCCGGCGCCGCATCAGGAACGCGGTGAACACCATCGACAGGGCGAACAGGACGAGTGCCACCACGCAGGCCGAGCCGTAGTCGAAGCGCTGGAAGCCGAGGTTGTAGACGAGCTGGGGAAGGGTGAGCGTGGACTTCTCCGGGTAGCCGGGCTCGAACTGCGTGCCGGCGCCCTGGATGACGCCGGACGCGACCTTCCCGGCGATCAGGGGCTGTGTGTAGTACTGCATGGTCTGGATCACGCCGGTGACCACGGCGAACATCACGATGGGCGAGATGTTCGGCAGCGTCACGAACCGGAACCGCTGCCAGGCCGAGGCGCCGTCCAACTCGGCCGCCTCGTACTGCTCCTTGGGCACGTCGAGCAGCGCGGCCATGAAGATGACCATGAGGTCGCCGATGCCCCACAGGGCGAGCAGGGTGAGCGCCGGCTTGGACCAGGCGGGGTCGTTGAACCAGCCCGGGGCCGGGATGCCGACCTTCTCCAGGATCGAATTGACCGGCCCGGTACCGGGGTTGAGGAGGAACGCGAACGCCATCGTGGCCGCGACCGGCGGGGCGAGGTACGGCAGATAGAAGAGCGTCCGGAACACACCCGTAGCCGTCTTGATCTTGGTGATCAGCAGGCCGACGCCGAGCCCGAACACGACCCGCAGCGAGACCATCACCACGACCAGCCACAGGGTGTTGCGCATCGCGGGCCAGAAGTACGGATAGTTCTTGAAGACGTACGTCCAGTTCTTCGTCCCCACCCACGTCGGCGGCTTGAAGCCGTCGTAGTGCATGAACGAGAAGTAGACCGTCGAGATCAGTGGATACGCGAAGAAGACCGCGAAGCCGATCAGCCAGGGCGACATGAAGGCGAGAGTGCGAAGCGCCGACCTGCGGCGCTTCGACGCCAGCGTGATGGTGCTCATCGCTACCGCTACTTCGCCTGCGCGATGTCGGTGTCGATCTGCTTGGCCGTGCTCTTGAGGGCCGAGTCGAGGTCGGTGACCTTGCCGCTCTCGTAGTCGTAGCCGAGGTTCTGGATCGTCGTCAGATACACACCGCCGTTGATGGAGGCGGGACTTGTCGTCGAGTTCGGGTTCGCCGCGATGTCCAGGAAGGTCTTGAAGCGTGGGTCGTACTTCAGCTTCGGCGACTTGAGGGCGGCCAGCGTGGAGGGCACGTTGTGGATGGCGTTGGAGAAGCCGACCACCGCGTCCGTGTCCGTGGTGATGTACTTGACGAACTCCCAGGCCGCGTTCTGCTTCTTGCTGGTCGCGGCGATGCCGGTGATCGTGCCGGTGATGTAGCCCTTGCCGTACTGGTCGGCCTGGTCGTCCGGGACGGGCAGCGGGGCGACTCCTATGTCCAGCTTGGGATTCGCGGCCGTGGCCATCCCGAGCCGCCACTCACCGTCGAGCTGCATGGCGACCTGACCGGTGTGGAAGGGGTGCTTGTCGCCCCACTCGTCACCGAGCGTGGAGCGGTAGCTCTCCAGCTTCTTGAAGCCGCCGAGTTCGTCGACCAGCTTCTTCTGGAGCGTGAACCCGGCCTTGAACGCGGGGTCCGTGGCGAGCGCCGACTTGCCGTCCTTGTCGAAGTACGTCGGCGAGAACTGCGCGAAGTAGTGCTCGGTCGTGGTCTCCCAGCCGTGGTAGTCCGGCATGAAGCCGAGCTGCGAGTACGTGTCGCCCTTGGTGATCGTCAACTTCTTGGCGTCGGCCTCGAATTCGGACCACGTCTTGGGCGGGCTGGTGATGCCGGCCTTCTTGAACTCCGTCTTGTTGTAGTACAGCCCGTACGCGTCACCGAGCAGGGGCGCGGTGCAGCGGTTGCCGTCGAACTGGGTGTACTCGTTCATCGCCTTCGGGAACGTCGTCTCCGGGTCGATGCCGTCCTTCTTGAAGAAGGGGTTGAGATTGACGAGGGCGCCCGAGGAACAGAACTTGCCCACGTTGTTCGTGGTGAACGACGAGATCACGTCCGGGGACTTGTCGCCGCCGGTGCGCAGCGCCTGGTTGATCTTGTCGTCCGTCATGTTGCCGACGACGTTCACATGGATGTTGGGGTGCGCCTTCTCGAACCCGGCGACCAGTGCCTTCACACCGCTCAGCTCGGAGGCCGCGCTCCAGGCGTGCCAGAAGTTGATGGTGACGTCCTTCGACGCGTCGTCGGAGGCGCCGGAGGAGGACTGGCCGGTACAGGCGGTGGCGAGGAGGGCGAAGGAGGCGGTGGCGGCGAGCGCGACAGCCGCTTTACGGGATGATCGGGACGTCATGGACATCGTCCGGGGTGTTCCGGGCATGGCGAGGTCTCCCAAGGGCGGGGCGGGGCGAGGTGGTTGGGGAAGCCGGGTGGGTAGGGGCGGGCCGAAACCGGTCTGGGGGAACCGGAGTCGGCCGGGTGGTCTCAGCGCGAGGTGTCGAAGACCTCGTCGCGGGTCGTTGCCAGCGCGCTTTCCAACGCGCCGCGCAGCACGGGCTGTTCAAGGACGTCGCCGACGACAAGCCGGGGCCGGGACGCCGCCAGTTCCTCCAACTCGGCCTGGACCAGGGCACGTAGCGGTTCGCCGCCGGCGGTCAGCGACGCACCGCTGAGGACGACGAGTTCGGGGTCGAGCACGGAGACGAGCGAGGCGAGACCGGTCGCGAGGTGGGTCGCGTAGATCTCCAGGAGCCGCCGCTGGGGCCCGGTGGTGTGGTCGGCGGCGGTGGCGACGAGGGCGGCGGCGACCTCGGCGTAGGGACCCGTCGGAATCTCGGTGATGCCGAGTTCACGGGCGAGTTGGGGCAGGGCCTGCGAGCCGGCCAGTGCCTGGTAGCCACCGCTGTTGGCCTTGGCCACCTGGCGGACCAGGGGTGCGCCCGGCACCGGCAGGAAGCCGACCTCGCCCGCGCCGCCGGTCCAGCCCCGGTGCAGCCGGCCGCCGAGGACCAGGGCGGCGCCGAGACCGCCCTCGTTCCACAGCAGCACGAAGTCGCCGTGCCCGCGGGCCGCGCCGAGCCGCTGCTCGGCTATGGCGACGAGGTTGACGTCGTTCTCGTACTCCACCGGCATCGGCAGCGCGGCGGCGAGTTCGTCGAGCAGGGCGGGGGAGTGCCAGCCGGGCAGGTGCGAGGCGTAGCGCAGCCGGCCGGTGTTCGGGTCGAAGGCGCCGGGGGTCGCGATGACCAGCCGGTGGATGTCGTCCCGCGCCAGTCCCGCCGCCTTGACGGCCCCGTCGAGGGTGTCGGTGACCTGCCGTACGACGGGCTGGGCGGGCCGTCGGCCGGGGGTGGCGAGTTCGAACTCGCCCACCGTGCGGCCGGTGACGTCGGCGACGGCGGCGCGGATGCGCTCCGGCGTGACGTCGAGGCCGGCGGCGTACGCGGCGCCCGGATTGACCGCGTACAGCTGGGCGTTGGGGCCGGGCCGCCCCTCGCTCGTCCCGGTGGCGAGGACGAGTCCGGCCGCCTCCAGCCGGGCCAGCAGCTGGGAGGCGGTCGGCTTGGAGAGGCCGGTGAGCTTGCCGATCCGGGTCCGGGAGAGCGGGCCGTGCGCCAGGAGGAGGTCCAGGGCGGCGCGGTCGTTCATGGCGCGCAGGACGCGGGGGGTGCCGGGGGTGCCCGTGCCCGGGGTACCGGAGGTTCCTGCCATGTCGTACGCCACCTGCCTTTCGAACTCCCGTCGAACGCCCGACACCCTCGAACGTCCGAACCGCACAGCCTGTCACGTGATCACTGTTAGGAAAGTTTCCTATTGGGTGGGAGGAACGTAAGCCCGGGACGAAGGGGGCGTCAATAGACACCGCCCCCGAGGCAACAGACTCGTTACCTGCGGGGGCGGTGGGAGAGGGCTGGTGTTACCTCACGTCCTACTGGACGTCGACGTAGTCACCGGCGGCGGTGGCCGCGCCGGTGGTGGCGGTGCCGGCGAAGACGTAGCGGAAGTAGCCGTCCTTGGCCGCCTTCACGGTCGTCTTCAGGGCGCCGCCCTTGACGGTGGTGACCGTCTTGACCGTGGTGTAGGTGCTCGCGCCCTTCGCCCGGAACTGAAGCTTGGCGGGCTGGGAGACGTAGCCGGTGTAGACCTCGTTCTCCCAGTCGGCACGGGTCAGCTTGCCGGTGACCGTGATGGTCTTCCCCTTCTTCACCGGCTCGGGCGAGGCGTCGGCGGTGAGCTTCGCGGCCCGCTGCACCTTGACCTTGCCCTTGCCGCCCCAGGCGGCGAAGTCGGTGGAGTAGCTGATCTGCTCGTCCGAGTCGTCCAGGTCGGAGTCGACGTGGGCGTAGACGCCGGCGACGTTCCAGGTGGTCGCGTCGGCCGCCTCGTACAGGCTGTCGCCGGGGTCGATCGTGATCGTGTCGGAGCAGGACTCGGTGACCGTGGTGTCCGTCGTCGCGGTCGTCGTGCAGGCCGGAGTCAGGTCCGAGTCGAGCTCGTTGTCGGAGTTCGCGAGCGAGCCGCGGTAGAGCATGATCCCGGCGAACGTCTTCTTGTTGTCGATCGTCAGGTCGGACGGCCGCGTCAGTGTGTAGGTGACGGGCACCTTCACCTTCGCGGTGGTCCCTACGACGATCGCCTTCCCCTTGTTGACCGTCACCCCGCTGAAGACCAGGGCCGGCGTGGCGGCCTGCGCGAGCGGCGCGGCCAGACCGGTCAGGGCCAGGGCACCGCTCAGGGCGACGCCGATGGCGAGTTTTCTCATTTCCGTCCCCACATTCGAAACGGACCCCTGGGCATTGCGCTCCAGAACAAGGGCCCGTCGTGGTGCGACCTTAGGCATGAGGGGCCTGCGAGGGAAATGAGTTCAACCTGTGAAGAAGGCCGGATCACGGCTTCGTCACGATGGGAAAAGCCGCAGGTGGGAGCGGCTGACGAAGATTGGACCGATCTGCCGCAATTACCCGGCCTGTTGAACGCTTTTCGGCCACTACGACATCGCCGCCGACGCCGATTCGTGATGTCCCCGCCGACGACTGCCAGCCGCCTCACAGATTCCTGACTTTTGATCAACGCCGTTCGTGGGAGGCGGAGAACGCGGAGAACGGGGTGCGGGCATGAAGGTGTGGGTGGGCTGCTGGCGGGAAGCGGCGGGCGCGCTCGCCGTACCCGCGCTGATCCAGGTGGGCCTCCGGCTCTGGGACCGGGACCTGGCCTGGGGCGCGGCGATCGAGTCCGCGGCGGCCTGGGCCGCGGTCGGCGCGGTATGGGCGGCCGTGACCTGGCTGGCACTACGACTCCGGGCGCACAGGTCGGGCATCACCCTCGCCCCGGACGCCCTCGCCACCCACCAGACCCGCCGACTCCGCGTGCTACGGCCCTCGGTGGGCTGGCCCGACCGGCTGCGCACCGAACTCGGGTCGTCGGACCGCGCCTTCGTCACGGCGGAGAAGGGCCGCGAGGAGATCTGGTTCCACTGGCGCCCGGGCCGCCGCAACCGCACGGTCTGGGGTTCGATCGCCTTCGAGGAGACGACGGGGACGGTCAGGCTCGACCTTCGGGCGAGCGGGGCGTACACGGGGTCGTCGGGGTTGCGGCAGGGGGCGGCGTTCATGGCGTTGTGCCAGGTGGCCGGGGAGTTGGGGCTGGCGGGTACGGAAGACTGAACGGCCGGTCGCGGCGGGTGCGGCCGGGCCGGCGTGACGCTGAGGAGCGAGCCGATGAGCGAAGTGTCCTGGTACGGAGTCCGGTGCGTCTTCCGGCACCGCGAACTCGGCGTCTACGAGGAGCGGTTGACCCTGTGGCGGGCCTTGTCGCCCGACGAGGCCATCGCGCGCGGGGAGTCGGAGGCGCGCGAGTACTGCGCGGCTCTCGACGGCGTCGAGTACGTCGACTTCGCAGAGGCCTACCGGATGGACGACGAACCGGGAGAGGGCGCCGAGGTGTTCTCGCTCATGCGGGAGAGCGGGTTGCCGGCGGGTGAGTACGTGGGGCGGTTCTTCGCCACCGGGGTGGAGCGGACGGGGAGTTGGGGCTGAGGGAGAGCGACGGGGGAGGCGGGTGTCGTAGAGCCCGATCCGGTCGGCCGCGTGTCGAGGCGGCGATGGCGGGCGACGGAACGGGCGCGCGAGCACACCGCCGATATGCGGTTGCACGGCATTGTCGCCTGGGCCAACGTCACCCGATACCTGACAGTCGATGTCCGGCGCCCGATGCCTGACACCCCGTGAAGGCGGAGCAGATGACCACGCAGACCCACCACGTCGACCACGTCGACCACGAACTCGTCCGGGCCGCCGCGCACGTCGCGCGTACTCGCTGCCGAGGCGACAACCACACCATGGCCGCCGCGGCCCGCGCCCGGGACGGCCGCATCGTCACGGCGGTGAACGCCTACCACTTCACGGGCGGACCCTGCGCCGAGCTGGTCGTCATCGGCACGGCGGCTGCCCAGGGCGTCTACGAACTGGACACGATGGTCGCCGTGGGCGATCGGGACCGGGGGATCGTTCCGCCGTGCGGCCGGTGCCGTCAGGTCCTGCTCGACTACTTTCCCGCCCTCAAGGTCATCGTCGCCGTCGGCGACCGCGCCCGGACCGTCCCGGTCGCCGACCTGCTGCCCGCAAGCTACGTCTGGGCGGACCACCAACTGGAACAGCTCGACGCCGAGTAGGCCGCTGCCCCGATCTTCGGCGCTCCGCCCGCGCCCCCGTACGCCTACCGCGAGGAAGGCCGCTGTGACGAGATCGGCGAAGTAGCCGCCACCTGTGGTGAGTCCGAGTTGGAGAACGCCGAAGGGGCCGCGACCGACTCCATCGGGTCCGCCGGGTCGTCCGCCGGGTCGGCCGTCGCGCCGCCGACGATGCGGATGTTCGCCTCGTCGAAGGCGCGCTTGACGCGCCAGCGGAGTTCGCGTTCCACGCCGACCGACTTGCCCGGCATCGTCTTCGCCGAGACGCGGACGACCATCGAGTCGATGAGGACGCTGTCCAGGCCGAGGACCTCGATGGGGCCCCAGAGCAGTTCGTTCCAGGGCTCTTCCTTGCTCATGCGCTCGGAGACCGCGTCCAGCGTGGCCTTCACCCGGTCCAGGTTCTCGGAGGCCCTGACGGTGACGTCGACGCCCGCCGTGGCCCAGCCCTGGGAGAGGTTGCCGATGCGCTTGACCTCGCCGTTGCGGACGTACCAGATCTCGCCGTTGGCGCCGCGGAGTTTCGTCACGCGCAGGCCGACCTCGATGACCTCGCCGGAGGCGACCCCCGCGTCGATCTGGTCGCCGACGCCGTACTGGTCCTCAAGGATCATGAAGACGCCGGAGAGGAAGTCCGTGACGAGGTTGCGGGCGCCGAAACCGATCGCCACGCCCGCGACACCGGCGGAGGCCAGCAGCGGCGCGAGGTTGATCTCGAACGTGCCGAGGATCATCAGCGCGGCCGTGCCCAGGATCACGAACGACGCCACCGAGCGCAGGACCGAACCGATCGCCTGGGAGCGCTGGCGGCGCCGCTCCGCGTTCACCAGCAGGCCGCCCAGGGCCGTGCCGTCCACCGACTCGACCGTGCGGTTCATCCGGTCTATCAGCTTGGTGATCGCCCGCCGCACCGTCATTCTCAGCACCGCCGCGATCACCAGGATCAGCAGCACCCGGAGCCCGATCGCCAGCCAGGTCGACCAGTTCTGCTCGACCCAACTCGCTGCGTTGGTCGCGCTCTCCTGGGCGTCCTGGAGCGTGGGCACGGTCACCGCGGTGGTCTCCGAGGGGCTCGGGGACGGCGACGGCGAGGCGGCGGCCAGTAGGACGGCGGACAAGGACACGGCAGGTACCTCCAGGTGCTGCGTCTGCCCCCGGCATGGTCCGGCACGGTCAAGGTCACGAATAGGTCACCGAGAGGGCAGGCCCACCACACTAACGGGGCAACGCGTGAGGATCGTTGTCGTCTTCGGGGGAGAGGCCGTGCTCAACCGGGAAAGAACAGGTGGGACGAACCCACGGCCGTCCCGGGGACGGATCACATGTGGTCGAAAACACTCCCAGCCCGTTACCGGGACATGGTGGCGCTTCCACCAGGCATGAGGGGAGACTGACTACAGATCGTCCCGGCGCGAGCCACGCGCCGCCGACGCACAAGGAGGCATCCGTGCCGCATGTCCTGGTCCTCAACGCGTCGTACGAGCCACTCGGCGTCGTACCGCTCCGCCGCGCGCTCGTCCTCGTCCTGGAGAACAAGGCTGTCTCCCTGGAGGAATCCGGCGCCTATCTGCACAGCGCGACCGTCACAGTCCCCGCACCCAGCGTGGTCCGGCTCAAGCGATTCGTACGGGTTCCCTACCGGGGGCCCGTTCCTCTTACCCGGCGGGCGCTGTTCGCGCGCGACGGTGGCCGGTGCATGTACTGCGGTGGCGTCGCAACCAGCGTCGACCATGTCATTCCGCGCAGCCGCGGGGGCAAGCACGTCTGGGACAACGTGGTGGCGTCCTGCCGCCGCTGCAACCACGTGAAGGCCGACCGGCATCTCTTCGAGATCGGCTGGCGACTGCGCCACAAACCCGCCCCACCCACCGGCCTGGCCTGGCGCATCATCGGGACCGGGCACAGGGACCCGCGCTGGCTGCCGTACCTCCAGCCATACGGCGCGGAGGACGCGATGGCCCGGATCGACGGCATCTCCGCCTGACGATCCGGGCCTTTGTGTACCCCCGTGAGGACACCGTGCGGCGGTAACCCTGTACGGCGGTACGGAGTCGTCCGCCCCGGCAGCCTGCCGTGCCGCCGGGGCGGACGGTCATGTGTAGCGCAGCTCGCCCGGCCGCACCGAGCGGCGCAGCAGCGGCAGTGAGGTGGCCGCCGCCAGCAGACAGGCCGCGTACACCGCGACCGGCGGCAGGAGCGCGTCGTAGGGCACCGGCAGCGCCGTGTGCTCCGAGGCGGCGGCGCCGTACCAGACACTCACCGTCAGACCGCCCAGGCCCGCCAGCGTGAGCGCGGGCGCCAGCGGCACCGCGGTCTCCAGCAGGGTCGCCCGCGCGAGCACCGGGTACGGCACCCCGGACGCCACCTGGGCGGCCAGTCCCCGGCGCCGGGTGGCGACGGACTCGGCGGTGCCGACGCCGAGCGCGGTCACGACCAGGACGAGCGCGAAGAGCAGCGCGAGGCCCACCAGGTCGAGGCCGTTCTCGTAGAAGCCGATGCCCGTCGCGTGCCCGTTGCCACGCCGGCGGAGGAGCGCGAGCATCACCTGCCGTATCCCCATGAAGCCCGAGCCGACTACCGTCACCAGCAGGACCGCCGCATGCGTACGGGCCGCCGCCCACGGGTCGTCGCGCAGCCGCTCCGCCGCGATCAGCGTCTCCGGGCGCCGGGCGCGGGCGGCCAGGCCCTCGCCGAGCTGCCGGGCCGAGGCACCGGTCAGCCACACCGCCACGGCACCGACCAGCAGGCAAACGCCGACGATCGTGACCGGGGTGAGGGCGAACTGGAAGGGCACGTCGTGGAAGGGCGTGGTCACGACGTACACCACCGACAGCGCCAGCACCGTCGTCGCCACCCGGAACAGCCGCCCCGGACCCTCGGCGGGCCGCAGCCGCCGCAGCCGTCCCAGGGGAGAGGTCACCACCCGGCGCAGCATCAGCGCGCTCACCGCCGCGCCCAGCACCGGCACCCCGACGGCCACCGCCGCGATGCCCGCCCAGGCCGACGGCGCCGGGCTGTGCCACAGCCGCAACAGGGCCGGTACGGCGAGCGCCGTGGCCGCCGCCGAGCCCACCAGACAGGCCGGCCCCGCCTCCAGCGCCGCGATCCGCCGGGTCTGGGCGGGAGTGGCCCCGGCGAGCCGCAGCGCGGCCAGCCGCCGGTCGCGGTGCACCGCGCCGACCCGGGCGCACTGGCCCAGGAAACCGAGCACCGGGACGAACAGCAGAAGCAGCCCGGCGACCACACCGATCCGGGTGCCGGGGGCGTCGAGCAGCCCGCCGCCCACCGGCACGGTGTGCCGCCCCTCCAGCGGCAGCAGCGCGGCCACGGTCAGCCCGAGGCCGGTCGCCAGCGCCGCCCCGACAGCGGTCAGCAGGACCCGCCACCACTCCCGGCAGTCGGAGCCCCGGGTGAGCAGCCAGGCCAGCCGCAGATCGGCGAGCAGCGCCCTCACGCCGTCACCCCCGCCCGCGCCACGGTCCCGTCGACCAGCCGGATCTCACGGTCGGCGTAGGCCGCGACCTGCGCGTCATGGGTGATCAGCAGCACCGCCGTACCCGCGTCGCGGGCCGCGCCGGTCAGGGCCGTCATCACCTGCTCGCTCGCCAGGGAGTCCAGGGCGCCGGTCGGCTCGTCCGCGAAGACCACCTTCGGGCCGGTCACCAGGGCCCGGGCGAGCGCGACCCGCTGGGCCTGGCCGCCGCTGAGCTCGCCCGGCCGCAGCTCCGCCGACCCGCGCACCCCGAACCGCTCCAGCCACTCACCGGCCCGCTCCCGCGCCTCGGCGCGGGTGGTCCCGGCCAGCAGCAGGGGCAGGCCGACGTTGTCGACGGCCGTCAGCTCGGGTATCAGCTGCCCGAACTGGAACACCACCCCGAACTCGGTCCGCCGCAGCTCGCCGAGCCGCTTCTCCGGCAGCGCGTCCAGCCGCTCCCCGGCATACGTCACCGTCCCCGCGTCCGGGCGGACGATGCCCGCCAGGCAGTGCAGCAGGGTGGACTTGCCGCTGCCGCTGGCCCCCGTGACGGCGAGGATCTCGCCGGCCGCCAGGTCGACCGAGGCGCCGTCCAGCGCCCGCGTCCTGCCGTGCGTCAAGGCGAGGTCACGGGCCGCGAGCAGCACCGCCGCCGTACCCCCGATGTCGCTCATGCTGTGTCGACCTCCGCGGTCAGAGTGGTCAGCCGGGCCGCCGTCGTCGCCATCCAACGGAGGTCCGCGTCAAGGTGGTTGAGGGCGTAGTCCGCCGAGAGCACGGTCGCCAGGTCGGCGCCCTTGGCGGTCTTGAGCGCCGTGAGTTCGCGCATCCGCTCCATGTGGGCGGCGCGTTGGGCCCGCAGATACGCCTCCGGGTCGCCGCCGGACAGGATCGAGACGACGACCTTGGCGAAGATCTCGTTTGTCACGAAGGGCGCGGGCGGCGCGATCTCCCGCGCCCAGTGGGCGAGTTCACGCGTGCCCTCGGCGGTCGAGCGGTACGCCGTCCGTTCCGGGCCGCCGTCCGAGCCGGTGCCGTCGACCTCCGCGAGCCCGTCCCGGACCAGGCGTTGCAGGGTCGTGTAGACCTGCCCGTAGGCCAGCGGGCGGGCCTGCGGGAAGCGTTCGTCGTGGCGTCGCTTCAGGTCGTAGCCGTGGCTCGGTCCTAGGGCGAGCAGGCCCAGCAGGAGATGGCGGGTGCTCATGGGCCTCAGTATGCACCGGATACATGTACTGAGTGAATAGTGATCAGCGGGAAAAGCGCGGGCCGTGCGGTACGGGGGTGGCCGCCGTGCCGCCCGTACCCCAACCTGGAGGTCTGCCGTCGCGCCCACTGGGTAGGGCTGCGGTAACCAGCCCGTCGCCCGCACCGACAAGGAGGCCACCGTGGCCGCATCGGCGTCACTCCCGCTCCCGGCCCGCTCCAAACGCACCCCGGAGCACGCCACCGACCCCTTCACCGATCCCTTCGGCGACTCCTCCATCGCCCCCTTCGCCGACCTCTTCCACGGCGACTCCGAGGGCGCCTGGGCCGAGACCCCGCTCACCAGCGAACCCCCGCTGACCGACGCCGAACCCCTCACCAGCGAGCCCCCGCTCGCCGACACGGCCCCGCTCACCAGCGAGTCCGCCGTGTTCGCCGACCCGGACTCGACGAGGCCCTAGATGACAGCACCCCGGCCGGCCGAAGCCCTCGACGAGGAACTCTCGCTCCTCGCCGAACTGCACGGCGTCGCCACCGCCTACCGCCCGTCCCCGGATCACGCGGTCCCGGCCCCGCCCGGCGCCGTCGTCGCCGTACTGGCCGCCCTCGGCGTCGACGCGAGCACCCCACAGGCCGTCCGCGCCGCGCTCGCCGCGCGCCGGCAGGAGCTGGCCGAACGGCTGTTGCCGCCCACGGTGGTGGGCCGGCACGGCAGCACCCCTGCCGCGCTCGCCGCCCTGCCCGAGGGCACCCGGCTGCGCATCGAGACCGAACAGGGCGAGATCCACGTCGATGCCGGGCAGAGTGAGACGCATGTCGGCGCCGAGCAGGGTGAGTTCGGCGTGGACGTCGGGCAACTCCCGCCCGGAGTCCACCACTTGACCGCCACCGCCCCGGACGGCCGCAGCGCCGAGGCCCATCTCGTCCTCGCCCCGGACCGGTTGCCGACCCCCGCCGGACGGTCGTACGGACTGATGGTGCAGGTCTACTCCCTGCTCTCCCGGCGCTCCTGGGGCATGGGCGACCTCGGCGACCTGAGCGAACTGACCGCCTGGGCCGGACGGGCGCTCGGCGCCGGATTCGTCCAGGTCAACCCCTTGCACGCGGCCGTGCCCGGCGCCCCCACCGACCCCTCGCCCTACCGCCCGTCCTCCCGCCGCTTCCCCGACCCCGTCCACCTGCGGGTCGAGGACGTCCCCGAGTTCGCCTACGTCGAGGAGCGCGACGTCCTGCGCACCCTCCTCGAACGAGCCGCACGGCTGCGTGAATCCGTCCTGGAAAAGGGCGAGTTGATCGACCGGGACGCCGTCTGGGAACTGAAGCGGGAGGCACTGGAACTGGTCCACCGGGTCCCCCTCGGCCCCGGACGCCGGGCCGCCTACGCCGACTTCCTCGCCCGCGAGGGCCAGGCCCTGGAGGACCACGCCACCTGGTCCGCCCTCGCCGAGGCGCACGGCTCGGACTGGCATCGCTGGCCCGCCGGTCTGCGCGACCCCCGCTCACCCGAAACCGCCCGCGCCCGCGCCGAGTTGATGGACCGCGTCGACTTCCACTCCCGCCTCGCCTGGCTCACCGACACCCAACTCACCGCCGCCCAGCGGGCCGCACGCGAAGCGGGCATGCCGCTCGGAGTGGTCCACGACCTCGCCGTGGGCGTGCACCCCGACGGCGCCGACGCCTGGGCGCAGCAGGACCACTTCGCGGCCGGCATGTCGGTCGGGGCGCCCCCCGACGCCTTCAACTCCCGCGGCCAGGACTGGGGTCTGCCCCCCTGGCGCCCCGACCGCCTCGCCGAGTCGGGCTACGCCCCCTACCGCCGGCTGCTCCGCGCGCTCTTCCGCTACGCGGGCGCCCTGCGCATCGACCACGTCATGGGCCTGTTCCGCCTGTGGTGGGTCCCCCAGGGCGGTCCGCCCACCGAGGGCACCTACGTCCGCTACGACGCCGAGGCCATGCTCGCGATCCTGGCGCTGGAGGCCTCGCGCGCCGGATCGGTGGTGATCGGCGAGGACCTGGGGACCGTGGAGCCGGGTGTGCGCGAGGAGTTGCAGGAGCGCGGGGTGCTCGGCACCTCGGTGCTGTGGTTCGAACGGGACTGGGAGGGCGACGGCCGTCCGCTCGCGCCAGAGCGGTGGCGCGCCGACTGCCTGGCCACCGCCACCACCCACGACCTGCCGCCCACCGCGGCCCGGCTCTCCGGCGAGCACGTCGAACTCCGCCACCGGCTGGGCCTGTTGACCCGCCCGGTCGAGGAGGAGCGGGTCGAGGCCGCCACCGACGTGGGGGAGTGGCTGGCCCTGCTGGCCCGGCTCGGCCTCTTCGAGCACGCGACGGGCGGCGGCCGGCCCGCGTCCCAGGAGGAGGCGGAGATCCACGCCGTCCACCGGTTCCTGCTGCGCACCCCCGCCCGCATGATCGGCGTCTGGCTCCCGGACACGGTCGGCGACCGCCGGCCGCAGAACCTTCCCGGCACGTGGGACCAGTACCCGAACTGGCGCCTCCCCGTCGCCGACGCGGAGGGCCGCCCGGTGACACTGGAGGAACTCGCCGCGTCGCCGCGCCTGCACGCGCTGGTGGATGTGCTGCGGGTGGGGTTGGAAGCGGAGTCGGGTGGCGGTGGCGGTGCCGGGGTGGACTCGGGTGCGGGTGCCGGGGCGGGCTCGGGCTCGGGTGAGGCCGCGGAGAACGGCCCGTGACGGCCCGTACGCCCCATACGGCACCCCCGGGCGCGCGGCCCGTTCGGGCGTTCGCTACTTTTGCGGTGTGGACAAGAAGAACGCCCTGCGCGCCGGAGCCCTGGTTGCCGGTACGACGCTGATGATGCTGCTCATGACGTCCCCCGCGCTCGCGCTCACCCGCGACGACGGCGACGACCCGGGCACCGGCCTGAGCGTCGCCGAGACGCTGGGGCTCTTTGTCCTGTGCCCGCTGGCCCTGTTCGCGATCATCGCGGGCCTGGTCCTGGTGCTGGACAAGTCCAAGGACCGTGCGCCGAAGGCCAAGTCCGCCACCGGCACCAAGGCCTGACCCCACCTTTTCCGGAGGGCGCCCGCACCACCCACAGCGGTGAGGCGGGCGCCCTCGGCATGTCCGCTCACGGGCTCGGCGCGGTCAGGTACCGCTGCACGGTCGGCCCGAGCCAGACCGTGATCTCCTCGCGGGTCAGCGCCACGGCCGGCGGGATGCGCAGCACATAACGGGTGAGCGCGAGCCCCAGCAGCTGCGAGGCGACCAGCCCGGCGCGGGTCGGCGCCTGCTCCGGATCGGGGCACGCCTGCCGCGCGACCGGCAGCAACTGCTCCCGGAAGATCGCCTGCATCCGCTCGGCCCCGCCCTGGTTCGTGGCGCCGACCCGGAGCATCGCCGTGAGCTCCTCGTTCTCCTCCCACATGGCGAGGAAGTGCGTCACCAGGACGTGACCCACCTCGTCCCGCGCGGCCGAACTCAGGTCCGGCAGCCGCAGGTCGTAGGAGACTGCCGCCGCGAACAGGCCCTCCTTGTTGCCGTAGTAGCGCATCACCATCGACGGATCGATCCGCGCGTCCTTGGCGATGGCGCGGATGGTGGCGCGTTCGTAGCCGTCGGCGGCGAAGCGCTCGCGGGCGGCTTCGAGGATGGCGGCGCGGGTGGCGTCGGAGCGGCGGGGGGTGAGGGTGCGGCTGGGGCTGGGGCTGGGGCTGTCGTTCATGCCAACAAGCGTAGGCCAACACGTGTTGACAGTCCAGGGAGGCGGTCCTAGTCTCGTCAACGAGCGTTGGCAAACAGTCGTTGGCAAACAGGTGTTGGTCCGCAAGTGTTGGCCAACGGGCGTAGGCAACAGGAGGCAGCCATGAACCCCACCGACCCCACTCCCACCCCCACCTCCATCCCCGTCATCGTCGTCGGCTCCGGCCCGACCGGCCTGCTGCTGGCCGGTGACCTCGCCGTCGCCGGTGTCCCGGTCACCCTGCTGGAGAAGCGTCCCGAGAAGATCAGCAACCTCTCCCGCGCCTTCGTCCTGCACGCCCGCACCCTGGAGCAGCTGGACGCCCGCGACCTCGCCGACGAACTCGAAGCCGTGGGTCAACCCCTGGACCGGCTGCGCCTGTTCGGCCGGCTGACCATCGACCTCACGCCCCTCCCCTCCCGCTTCAACCACCTCCTCGTCCTCCCGCAGTACGAGGTCGAGAAGGCGCTGCTGCGGCGCGCGGTCGAGGCGGGCGTGGACTTCCGGTACGAGACCGAGCTGACCGGGCTGACGCAGGACGCGGACGGCGTGACCGTCGAGGTCCGCGGGCCCGGCGGAGCGCCGGAGTCGCTGCGCGCCGCGTACGTCGTCGGCGCCGACGGGATGCGCAGTGCCGTACGGGACGCGATCGGGCTGCCCTTCCCCGGCCGGTCGGTGATCCGTTCCGTCGTGCTCGCCGACGTGCTGCTCGACGAGGAGCCCGGCACCCTGCTCACCGTGGCCACGGTCGGCGACGCCTTCGCCTTCATCGCGCCCTTCGGCGACGGCTACTACCGCGTCATCGGCTGGAACCGCGCCCGGGACGTGGCCGACGACGAGCCCCTCGACCTCGACGAGGTCAGGGAGATCACCAGGCTCGCCCTCGGCACGGACTTCGGGATGCGCGACGCCCGCTGGATGTCCCGCTTCCACAGCGACGAACGCCAGGCCCCCGCCTACCGGGTGGGCCGCGTCTTCCTGGCCGGCGACGCCGCGCACGTGCACACCCCGGCCGGCGGCCAGGGCATGAACACCGGCCTCCAGGACGCGGCCAACCTCGGCTGGAAGCTGGCCGCGGTGCTCGGCGGCCACGCGCCCGGGACCCTCCTCGACACCTACCAGTCCGAGCGGCACCCTGTGGGCGAGGCGGTCCTGCGCAGCAGCGGCGGCATCGTCCGCCTGGCGATGGCCAAGCGCCCCTGGACCCTCGCCCTGCGCACGGCCGTCACGACGGTCCTCGACCACGTCCCCCCGGCCCGCCGCAAGGCCCTGGGCCAGATCACCGGCATCGGCTACGCCTACCCGTCCCCCCGGGGCGCCCACCGCCTCACCGGCACCCGCGCCCCGGACGTCCCCCTCGCCGACGGCACCCGCCTCTACGAGGCCCTGCGCGGCGGCCGGTTCGTACTGATCACCCCGCGGTCCTACGACCCGGAGGGCACCCGCGACGACCGCCTGGCTCTGGAGCACTGGGCGAGCGGCCGTCGTACCGCGCTGCTGGTGCGGCCCGACGGATACGTGGCCTGGGCGGCCGACGACGCCGAGCCGGGCGCGGTCGAGGGGGCGCTGCGCGAGCACCTCGGCCGGGCGGGTCTTTGAACCAGCCTCCGAACCGGCCCTCGGACGGGTCTTTGAACGGGCCTTCCGGGAGCGGTTATCGCTCGGTCGTGGACAGCAACCTCCGCAACAGGTCGGCCAGTTGGCCGGCCTGTTGCGCGTCGAGGCCGGACAGGGCCGCCGTCTGGGTGGCCAGCCCCGCGCCGACCGCCTCGTCGATCAGCGTCAACCCCTTCTCCGTCAGCGTCACTTGGAGGCCCCGCCGGTCGTGCGGGTCGGGGGAGCGGCGCAGGAGGCCGGCCCGTTCCAGTTTGTCGAGGCGGCCGGTCATGCCGCCGGTGGTGAGCATCAGCGTCGCGGAGAGCTGGCGCGGGGAGAGGGTGTACGGCTCGTCGGCGCGGCGGAGGGTCGCGAGGACGTCGAACTCGCCGCGTGAGATGCCGTAGGACGCGTAGGCCTTCTCCATGGTGTCGCCCATGGCGCGGGAGAGCCGGAAGATCCGCCCGAAGACCTCCATCGCCGCGGTGTCGAGGTCGGGCCGCACCGTCGCCCACTGTTCGACGATCGCGTCGACGGGGTCCTTGTCGCTCATGGGGCGAGTATCCGCCGGTCGGCAGGTCGGTCGCAAGAAAGCGGCTTGACGTTAAGTTGCTTAGCGGTAAGCTAGTCAGCGTCAAGCTACTTCGGTCCATGCTGAAAAGACGTGTCCCCCATGGCCAGCCGCCCGGTCCTGACAGCCGCTCTCACCGCCCTCGCCCCGATCTCCTGGGGCACCACCTACGCCGTCACCACCCAGTTCCTCCCGCCCGACCGCCCCCTGTTCACCGGCCTCATGCGCGCCCTGCCCGCCGGGCTGGTGCTTCTCGCGCTGACCCGGGTGCTGCCGCGCGGTGCCTGGTGGTGGAAGGCGACCGTGCTCGGCGCGCTCAACATCGGCGCCTTCTTCCCGTTGCTGTTCCTGTCCGCGTACCGGCTCCCGGGCGGCATGGCCTCGGTCGTCGGCTCGATCGGACCGCTGTTCGTCGTGGGCCTCTCGGCGGTCCTGCTGGGGCAGCGGCCCACGGCCCGGAGCGTGCTCACCGCCGCCGTCGCGGCCTTCGGCGTCAGTCTCGTCGTACTGAAGGCGGCCGGCGCGCTCGACTCGGTCGGGGTGTTCGCGGCCCTCGCGTCCACGGCCTCCATGTCCACCGGCACCGTACTGACCAAGCGGTGGGGCCGCCCCGACGGCGTCGGCCCGCTCGCCCTCACCGGCTGGCAGCTCACCGCCGGCGGACTGCTCATGGCCCCCGTCGCCTTCCTCGTGGAGGGCGCGCCGCCCGCGCTCGACGGACGGGCGGTCGGCGGCTATCTGTACCTCGCGCTGGCGAACACGGCCGTCGCGTACTGGCTGTGGTTCCGGGGCATCGGCCGGCTCTCCGCCACCCAGGTCACCCTGCTCGGCCCGCTGTCCCCGCTGACCGCGGCCGTCGTCGGCTGGGCGGCGCTCGGGCAGGCGCTCACGCCCTTGCAGGTGGCGGGGATGGCGCTGGCGTTCGGCGCGACGGTGGCCGGGCAGATCGGGGCGCGTCCCCCCGGCCGGGGCGCCCGGCCCGTACGGCACGCTGACGGCTCGCTGACGCCGAAGGGCGCCCGGCTATCCGCCGGGCGCCCCTAGTGGTCGTAGCGGAATCGCCTACGAAGCAGCCGCGTCCGCGGCCTGGGCCTTCAGGGCGCGTTCCACTCCGGAGCGGGACTCCGAGACCAGGCGGCGCAGGGCCGCGTTGGGCTCGGCGGCCGTCAGCCAGGCGTCCGTGCGGTCCAGGGTGTCCTGCGAGACCTGGATCGAGGGGTAGAGGCCGACCGCGATCTGCTGGGCGATCTCGTGCGAGCGGGCGTCCCAGATCTCCTTGACCGCCGCGAAGTACTTCTCCGTGTACGGCGCCAGGAGTTCCCGCTGGTCGGTCTGGACGAAGCCCGAAATCACGGCTTCCTGAAGGGCGTTGGGCAGCTTGTCGGACTCGACGACCTGCGCCCAGGCCTCCGCCTTCGCCTCGTCGGTCGGGCGCGCGGCACGGGCGGTCGCCGCGTGCCGCTCACCGGCGGCCGTCTTGTCCCGCTCGTACTCGCCGGCGATCTCCGTCTCGTCGAACCGGCCCACGGACGCCAGGCGTTCGACGAACGCCCAGCGCAGCTCGGTGTCGACCGCCAGGCCCTCGATGGTCTGCGTGCCTTCCAACAGGGCTTCCAGCAGGTCGAGTTGCTCCGGCGTACGGGCCGTGGACGCGAACGCCCGCGCCCACGCCAGCTGGTGGTCGCCGCCCGCCTCGGCGGCCCGCAGATGGGCCAGCGTGGCGTCCGTCCAGCGGGTGAGCAGCGCCTCGCGGGCGGCCGGGTCGGCGTACAGCTCGATCGCCAGCTTCACCTGCCGTTGCAGCGACTGCACGACACCGATGTCGGACTCCTTGCCGATGCCCGACAGGACGAGGGAGAGGTAGTCGCGGGTGGCCAGTTCGGCGTCCCGCGTCATGTCCCAGGCCGAGGCCCAGCACAGGGCGCGCGGCAGCGAGGACTCGAAGTCGCCCAGGTGCTCGGTGACGAACGCGAGGGACTCCTCGTCCAGGCGGACCTTCGCGTACGACAGGTCGTCGTCGTTGAGCAGCACGACGGCCGGCCTGCGCTTGCCGACCAGCTGCGGTACGGCCGTCAACTCGCCGTCCACGTCCAGCTCGACGCGCTCGTCGCGCACCAACTTGCCGGTGTCCTCGTCGAGTTCGTACAGGCCGACCGCGATGCGGTGCGGGCGGAGCGTCGGCTCTCCCTTGGCGCCCGTGGGCAGCGCCGGGGCCTCCTGGCGGATCGCGAAGGCGGTGATGACGCCGTCCGCGTCCGTCTCGATCTCCGGGCGCAGGATGTTGATGCCGGCCGTCTGGAGCCACGCCTGCGACCAGGCGCTCAGATCGCGCCCGGAGGTCTCCTCCAGCGCGCCGAGCAGGTCGGACAGCCGGGTGTTGCCGAACGCGTGCCGCTTGAAGTACGCCTGCACGCCCGCGAAGAACTCGTCCATGCCGACGTACGCGACGAGCTGCTTCAGGACGCTCGCGCCCTTGGCGTACGTGATGCCGTCGAAGTTGACCAGCACGTCGTCCAGGTCGCGGATCTCGGCCATGATCGGGTGCGTGGACGGCAGTTGGTCCTGCCGGTAGGCCCAGGTCTTCATCGAGTTGGCGAACGTCGTCCACGAGTGCGGCCAGCGCGAGTCCGGCGCGTACGCCTGGCAGGCGATGGACGTGTAGGTGGCGAACGACTCGTTCAGCCACAGGTCGTTCCACCACTCCATGGTCACGAGGTCGCCGAACCACATGTGGGCCAGCTCGTGCAGGATGGTCTCCGCGCGCACCTCGTAGGCGGCGTCGGTCACCTTGGAACGGAAGACGTACTGGTCCCGGATGGTGACGGCACCGGCGTTCTCCATCGCGCCCGCGTTGAACTCCGGGACGAACAGCTGGTCGTACTTCTTGAACGGGTACGCGTAGGCGAACTTCTCCTGGAACCAGTCGAAGCCCTGCCGTGTCACCTCGAAGATCGCGTCCGAGTCGAGGTACTCGGCGAGCGAGGGCCGGCAGTAGATGCCCAGCGGCACGGACTGCCCGTCCTTCTCGTACACGCTGTGCACCGAGTGGTACGGCCCGACGATCAGCGCGGTGATGTACGTCGAGATGCGGGGCGTCGGCTCGAACACCCAGGTGTCGTCCCGGGGTTCGGGCGTCGGGGAGTTGGAGATGACGGTCCAGCCCGTCGGCGCCTTCACGGTGAACTGGAAGGTGGCCTTGAGGTCGGGCTGCTCGAAGCTGGCGAACACGCGGCGCGCGTCCGGGACCTCGAACTGGGTGTACAGATAGGCCTGTTGGTCGACCGGGTCGACGAACCGGTGCAGCCCCTCACCGGTGTTGGTGTACGCGCAGTCCGCGACGACGCGCAGGATGTTCGGCCCCGCCAGCAGCCCGGGCAGCGCGATCCGCGAGTCCTTGAAGACCTCGTCGGGGTCGAGGGGGTCGCCGTTCAGCGTCACCTCGTGGACGGCCGGGGCGACCAGGTCGATGAAGGACTCGGTGCCGCCCTCCGTCACATCGAAGCGCACCGTCGTCGCGGACCTGTAGGTCCCGCCCTCCTGCGCGCCGGAGAGGTCGAGATCGATCTCGTACGAGTCAACGGTGAGCAGCGTCGCCCGCTGCCGCGCCTCTTCGCGAGTCAGGTTTGTGCCAGGCACGCGGTCATCTCCTCGTTATGTGTGGGTTACGCCATCCTTCCACGGGACCTGACCGGAACGCGATGTCCGTATCCCGCCGGTCAGCGGGGCGGACGAGCGCGAGCCTGGAGTCATGACGACGTACACGGCACGACCCATCGACCCCGTGGTTCTGAAGGAACTGCGCTCTGCTGACGATGCGGGGCGCCGAATGGTTCCCGGCACCGACGAGGAGGGCGGCGCTCCGCTCCGCTGCTGTCTGCGCCGCGCCCGGCCGGGCGAGCGGATCGCCCTCGTCGCCTACGCCCCGCTGCGCCGCTGGGCGGCGGAGACGGGGGCCGATCCGGGGGCGTACGAGGAGGTGGGGCCGGTGTTCGTCCACGCGGAGGAGTGCGGGGGGCCGGCGGCGGATTCCGGGTACCCGTTCGCGGGGGCGCACCGGGTACTGCGCCGCTACTCGGCCGAGGGCCGCATCCTCGGCGGCGAACTGGTCGACGCCGTCGACGACGAGGCCTTCCGGAACGCCTTCGACGACCCGTCCGTGGCACTGGTCCACGTCCGGGCCGTCGAGTACGGCTGCTTCCTCTACGAGGCGCGGCGGTGCTGACCCCGATCCGGCTCTTCGGGTCGGCCCTCCGGGTCAGGCCTTCAGTTCCGCCGCCACCAGCTCCGCGATCTGCACCGCGTTCAGCGCGGCGCCCTTGCGGAGGTTGTCGTTGGAGATGAACAGGGCGAGGCCGTTCTCGACCGTCTCGTCCGCGCGGATCCGGCCGACGTAGGACGCGTCCTGGCCGGCCGCCTGGAGCGGGGTCGGGATGTCGGAGAGGACCACGCCCGGGGCGCCGGCGAGGAGTTCCGCGGCGCGCTCGACCGGGACGGGGCGCGCGAAACGGGCGTTGACCTGGAGGGAGTGGCCGGAGAAGACCGGGACCCGGACACAGGTGCCGGAGACCTTCAGCTCCGGGATCTCCAGGATCTTGCGGGACTCGTTGCGGAGCTTCTGCTCCTCGTCGGTCTCGTTCAGGCCGTCGTCGACGATCGAGCCCGCGAGCGGCAGCACGTTGAACGCGATGGGCCGCTTGTAGACCTGCGGCTCGGGGAAGTCGACCGCCGCACCGTCGTGGGTGAGCTTGTCCGCGTCGGCGACGACCTTCAGCGCCTGCCCGTGCAGCTCGGCCACACCGGCCACACCGGAACCGGACACCGCCTGGTAGGTGGCGACGACCAGCGCTTCGAGACCCGCCTCCGCGTGCAGCGGCTTCAGGACCGGCATCGCGGCCATCGTCGTGCAGTTCGGGTTGGCGATGATGCCCTTGGGGCGGTCCACGATCGCGTGCGGGTTGACCTCCGAGACCACCAGCGGGACCTGCGGGTCCTTGCGCCAGGCGGAGGAGTTGTCGATGACGACCGCGCCCTGCGAGGCGACCTTTTCGGCCAGTGCCTTCGAGGTCGCGCCGCCCGCCGAGAACAGCACGATGTCCAGCCCGGAGTAGTCGGCGGTGGCCGCGTCCTCCACCGTCACACCGTCGAGGACCGTCCCCGCCGAACGGGCGGAGGCGAACAGGCGCAGCTCCGTCGTCGGGAAGTTCCGCTCGACGAGGATCCTGCGCATGACCGTGCCGACCTGACCGGTGGCTCCGACGATTCCGACCCTCACAGCGACTCCTTCACCTGTTCCTGTACGTCTGCGGCGTTTCCATCATGCGGCCGACCCCGGTCCACCTGTCCAATTCTTTGCCCCGCATGCCCGAGGAATGGGACACGGCCCTTGCGGATGTGACCCACGCCTCCGAACGTTTCCGTGCGCTGCGGCGTCGTAGAGGAAACGCGGGAAGGGGGTGGCTTGTGCTGCGCAGAACGGCCCGCCGGGTCCGGGAGGGCGACGACCCTCTGGACGCGGCCCAGGAACGGCGGGTGCGGGCGGTGCTCGCGCTCGGCGGGGTGCCGCAGGCCGATCTGCCGGACGGTGTCCAGCAGGTACGGCTGCGGTTGCTGGAGCGGGCGGCGAAGGGCGACGAGGCACCGCGCGACGTCTCGGCGTGGGCGGCGGTCGTCGCCTCGAACTTCGCCATGGACTGGCACCGGGCCAAGCGCCGCCAGGAGCGGGTGGGGGAGCGGCTGGCCTCCCTGCGCCAGCTGGAACACCCTTCCGGGGAGGACACGAGCGTCCTGTCGATGGCGGTGGCCCAGGGCCTGGACGAGCTGCCCGACCAGCAGCGCCAGGTCCTCGTCCTCCGCTTCTTCGCCGACCTGCCGGTGCGTTCCATAGCGGACGAGCTGGGCATCCCGGAGGGCACGGTCAAGAGCAGGCTGCACACGGCGGTCCGCGCGCTGCGCGACCGGCTGCACGAGGACGAGGTGGTGTGACGTGGCCACGCGCGACGAGGAAGCGGAGTACGACGGCGTGGACGCGCTGATGGCCGCGATCACGGGCGAGCCGGTGCCGGAGGCGGCCCGCGCGGACCCCGCCTACCTGGCCGAGCACCGGGCCGCCGCGGCCGATGTGGCGCTGCTGCGCGAGCAGTTGGGGATCATCGGCGAGGCACTGTCCGCACCGCCACCGCGCCCGGAACCCCGGCCCGCCCGCGCCCCGCGGCCCGCCCGCCGCCGCCGTCCCGCCCTGCGCGCCCTCGCCTACGGCACGCTCGCGCTGGCGGTGGTGGCGGGGCTGATCACCGGGCTGTCCTGGCTGGTCGCGCACAACGGAGGCGTGAACTCGGCGTCGAGCAGCAGCGCCGACTCCAAGGCGGCGGACGGCGCGGGCTCGAAGACGCCCGGTCCGCTGTCCGACCCGGCCCGGTACGTGGCCTGCTCCCGCCTCCTCGTCGAGGGGACCGTGACGGCCGTGGCGCCGAGTTCCGATCCGCGGAAACGGATCACGCTCGCCGTCACCCGCTCCTACCGGCCCGCGCACGGCCCGGCCGAAGTCACCGTGGTCCTGCCCGCCGGGGCGGTTCCGGCGCCGCGCCAGGGGCAGCATGTGCTGGTCGGCGTCCCGAAGGGCGCGCACACGGCGACCCTGTGGGTGGTCGGCGACGACGCCGTCGCCGAGGCCCGGGACGCGATCGTCGGGGCACTGGCCGACGCCGGCAGAGCCACCTGCCCGGCCGGCTGACGGCGAGCGGGGCGGGCGCCCGCACGGACGCCCGCCCCACCTGCCGTACACCTTGCTACGACGCACTACGACGCACTGCGCCGTGCTACGACGTGACCTTCTCGATCTTCACGCTGCCCAGGCCCGCGACCGTGCCGCGGGCGTTGACCAGCTGGACCCGGCCGAAGAACTCGCGGCCCGCCGGAGCCGCCGCCAGGGCGGTGACGCTGCCGGAGAAGGTCGCCGAGGCGCCCGTCGCCAGCTTGACCGGCGTCGAGTCGTCGACGGTGACCGTGCCGAGCGCGGCCGAGTAGAAGACGTCCAGGTAGTCGTACGCGGTCGAGCCGGAGGGCACCGAGTAGCCCGCGACCTCGACGGTGTACGTCCCGGCGGCCGGGTTGGCGATCGAGACCGCCTCCTCCGAGTCGCCGTCGGCGGACTGGCCGACGACCGTACCGGCGGCGTTCTTCACCGTCAGGTCCAGGTCCGCCGCCGTGTCCGAGACGTTGCCGATGGACACGTCCAGGGAGGTGGCGCCGGCGGGCACGTCGACCGTGGTGGCCTGGGTGACGCCCTCGGTGATGGTGGGCCGCGCGGTCAGCGAGGAGCCGAGCGGGCCGCCCTTCAACGTGCCGTTCAGGGCCGCGTAGTTGTTCGTCACCTTCCACGAGGCGGTGGCCGGTACGCCGACCTTGGCCTCGGGCACGGTCACGGTCTCCGGGGTGAAGGCCGCGCCGAGCACGGTGGCGTCCAGCTTGTACGGGTTGTCGAGCAGGGGCGAGGTGCGGCGCGCCTCGACCTCGATCTCCCAGACACCGGCCTGCGGGTCGGAGTACGAACGCGCGTCGGGCTTGCAGCCGTTGCCGTCGAGGTAGTTGTTGTAGCAGTACGGGGTGCCGGTGTTGTCGACCGGAACGCCGTAGGGGTGGATGGCGATGAACCGGGTCTGGCTCTTGTCCTTCAGCCCGCTGATCGCGACCTCAAGGGCCTTGGCGCCCGCCGGGACGGTCACGAAGTACGACTGCGTGCTGTTGCGCTGTACCGAACTCGACCTGGAGAACGTGTAGTCGACGGGAGTGGAGACCACGACCGTCGTCAGGATCTGCTGGTCGACACCCTCGGTCCTCGGGTCGTCGACCTCCAGGATCGCGCTCTTGATGCCCGAACTCCTGGGCGCCGCCTGCACCTTGACGGTCACCGGCTGGTTCAGCGGGAGCTTGACCTCGTCGGAGCCGACGATCCGGAAGGTGCCGTCGGCGTTGTTCGCGATGCTCAGATCGTGCCGAACCGCCTTGCTGGAACCGGTGGTTCGGGTGATGACGACGTCGTACGTCTTCTTCGCGCCGGCCTTCAGCCCGCCCTCGCGGTCGTACAGGCCGGTGCCGAAGCCCGGGGTCTTCAGCGCGTAGTCGATCGCGGTGTCGACGGGGGCCTTCACCGTGTACTCGTGGGCGGTGGCGCCTGCCCTGATCGACTGCCACGCGTCCACGATGTCGATGCGGCCCGCGCCCTCCTCGTAGGCCTGAACACCCTTGATGTGATGGGCCGTCGAGGTCAGCGCGGTGCGCAGGGTGGCCGGGGTGAGGGCGATGTGCCGCTGCTTGGCGGCGCTCAGCAGCAGCGCCGAGGCGCCGGCGGCCTGCGGGGAGGCCATCGAGGTGCCCTGGAGCATCGAGTAGCCGGCCGGCAGCTGGTAGCCCGCCTCGGCGACCGGGGAGCCCGGCAGCCAGGTCTGGGTGGTGTTGATCGCGGCGCCGGGCGCGACGAGCGTCGGCGTGAACCCGCCGTCCTCACGCGGGCCGCGCGAGGAGAACGGCAGCAGCTGGTACTTCTTCTCCACCTGGGAGCCGTAGTTGGCGGCCCAGGTCTCCTTGGAGATGGCCGCGCCGACCGAGATCACCTTGTCGGCGAGACCGGGGTCGCCGATGGTGTTGGCGCCCGGACCGGAGTTGCCGGCCGAGATCACCAGCTGCACGCCGTAGGTGTCGATGAGCCGCGTGTACAGCGCGGCGCGCGCGTTGTTGCCGTCGTTGAGGGCCGGGAGGCCGCCGATCGACATGTTCACGATGTCGACGCCGTGGTTGGCGACGAGGTCGATCATGCCTTCCATCAGCGCCACGTTGGTGCAGCCGCCGGTCCAGGTGCAGGCGCGCGAGGAGACGATCTTCGCGCCCGGGGCCGCGCCGTTCATCTTCCCGCCGAACAGCCCGTTGGCCGCGGTGATACCGGCGACGTGCGTGCCGTGCTCGGACTCGATGACACCGATGTTGACGAAGTCGGCGGTCTTGCCGACCCAGGACCCGCCGTAGGGGTCCATGGGGACGTCCTTGCGGATCTGCACGACGAACGGCTGCCGCTCGACGACGTCTGTCGCCGGGTTGTCGGTGCCGAAGTAGCCGATCTGGTAGCCGTCCTTGTACGGCTTCATCGGGGTGTCGTCGCCGAAGTCGTGGTTGTTGTTCAGGTCGACCGTCACCGTGCCGGCCGCCGGGTCGTAGAGCACGCCCCACGAGTCGGTGGTGTCACCGTCCCGGTTCGCGTCGCCCGCCGCGTCACCGCCGGTGGTGTACGACTCCTTGAACGTGCTGATCTCGTACGACCCCGCGGGCGCCGTCCAGGTCGAGCCGCCGTAGGTGAAGGTCGGACCGGACACGGCCGTCACCATCGGGCGCCAGGTCTGGTCGCCGTCGGTGATCGGGTCGGTCGCGGTGACCCAGTCGACGATCTTGCGCTCGCCGGTGGTGGTCTTCTGCAACGCCGGGTGGCCGAGGTCGACGCCGGAGTCGAGGATGCCGATGGTGATGCCCCGGCCGTCCGCCTTCGGGTTCTTCTTCACGAAATCGACGGCGCCCGTCTCGAAGGACGGGTTGTACGGGTTCTCGGCGGGGGTCGACCTGCCCGGCGCGGGATAGGTGACGGTCTTCGTCGCCTTGGCGGCGCCCTTCGCGGTGTCGGCGCTCGGGGTCGGGTCGTCGAGCGCGATCTCCTGGCGCAGGTCGATCGCCTGCACGGAGGACAGCTTCGCGGCGGCGGAGATGGCCGCGTCCGCCCTGCTGGTGGGGACGGTGGCGCGGACGTAGCCGAGCTTGTCGTACGTCAGGCCCACCGAGCCGCCCTTGACCGCGTCCAGCTGGTCGGCGACCTGCTCGGTCCGGCCCGGTGCGGTCGCGATCATCATCGTGACGTTCTTGTCGCCGTCGGCCTTGGCGGCGGCGAGCAGATCGGCGTCGTCCGAACCGAGCTTCGCGGCGGCGGACTTGACGGTGCCGTCGGTGGGCACGGTGGTGGTGGACGGGGCGTCGGCGGAGAAGGCCAGGGGTATCGGCCCGGCCGCGGAGAGCGCGGCGACGAGACCGGCGGCCACGGATATTCGGGCCACGCGTCTCTTGGGGGTGAGGGTCATCGGCATCCCTTGTAGGTGAAGAAAATTCAGTGCCGGACGAGCGCACAGCTTTACCCAAGGGACGGTTGTTTGGGAAGTGTTGACCGAATCCAGATGGATGTATGGGGAAAACCCCCTGTCCGACCCGGGGTTCAGGACTCCTTGGCGCGCGTGTAGTGGCGGGACGCCTTCGCGCGGTTGCCGCAGGCCGCCATCGAGCACCAGCGGCGGGTGCCGTTGCGCGAGGTGTCGTAGAAGTGCAGGACGCACGCCTCGTGGGCGCAGCGGCGGATGCGGTCGGGGGCGGCGGCGAGCAGCTCCAGGTAGTTGCGGGCGGCGAGCCAGCCGGGGCCCCACCGGGGGTCGTCGAACTCGGCGATCTCGCCGGGGCCCTCGGCGGTGAGTGTGGCCCGGATCCGGCCCTGGTCGAGGACGAGGTCGAGGTCCGCCGCGCCCTGTGCGAGCGAACCGTCCACCACGGCGTGCAGCGCGTCGCGGGCGATCTTCGTGTGCGCCAGGGTGATCGGGCTCGCCTCGAACCGCTCGCCGAGCCCGGCCGAGCCGAGCCACACCGCGAGCCCGCGGGAGCCGGAGAGCAGATCCTGCACGACTCCGTCCTTCATCCACCGCGTGTTGAGCAGATCGAGCGCGAGCGGTTCGCCGAGGAGCGGGCGGGGGTCGGGGGTCGTGGTCACGGAGGTGTCCCTTCTGATCTAACCGGTCAAGAGTACGTGACCGGTTGACCCTCTCGATTCTAACCACTAACGTCATCGACAACGGTTAGAAATGAGGAGGGCTTTTCCATGACCCTGCACGCCGGCCACATCGGCCTGAACGTCACCGACCTCGACCGCTCGCTCGCCTTCTACCGGGACGTCCTCGGCTTCGCGGTGCTCGCCGAGGGCAAGGCGGACGACGACGGCCGCCGGTACGCGTTCCTCGGCGACGGCGGCGACCACCCCGTCCTCACCCTCTGGCAGCAGGCGCGCGGGCCGTACGGCGGCGACCGCGCGGGCCTCCACCACCTCGCGTTCGCGGCCGACTCGATCGAGCAGGTCGAGCGCTACGAGACGGCACTCAAGGCCTACGGCGCCGAGTTCGCGTACGAGGGCGTGGTCGCCCACCGCGAGGGCGCGGCCTCCGGCGGCATCTTCTTCCACGACCCGGACGGCACCCGCCTGGAGATCTCCGTACCGAGCGGCGCCGAGCACGCCCCGGCCCCGCACACCGAAGCCCCGACCTGCGGATTCTTCTAGCCATGGCCGCCATGCGGGCGTATCACGCGGGCTCCCTTGCCGTGCAGGAGCGGGTCGGGGTGCGTGACGTCGCCGACCACGTCGGCCAGATCATCGGCCAGGGCATCAAACCCGTGGCCGCCGCCTTCCTCGAACTCCAGCCCCTTCTCGTCCTGGGCGCAGCCGACCCCACCACGAACCGCGTCTGGGCGTCCGCGCTCACCGGCCCGCCCGGTTTCGTCCGGGCGACGGGACCCCACCGGATCTCGGTCACCGGCGGTCCGCCCCCGGCCGACCCCCTCGCCCCGGCCCTCGCGGACGCCCGGGACCTGCCGGTCGGCACCCTCGCCCTCGACCCCCGCACCCGCCGCCGTATGCGCGTCGACGGCCGACTGCGGTCCACCGCACGGGGGTTCGCGATCGAGGCGGAGCGGGTGTTCGCCAACTGCCCCAAGTACATCCAGCGGAGGCGGTCGTACGAGACGGTCGCGGACCGCGTGCCCGCAGCCGCCCGGCACGGCCTTGAACTCACCCCCGCCCAGGCCGAGTTCATCGCCGCGGCCGACACCTTCTTCCTCGCCACCGTGCACGAGCACGGCGCCGACGCCAGCCACCGGGGCGGCGACCCCGGCTTCGTGCGAGCCGTCTCGCCCCGGGAACTGACCTGGCCCGACTACCCGGGCAACGCCATGTTCCTGAGCCTGGGCAACCTCCTCGCCGACCCCCGCGCGGGACTCCTCCTCCTCGACTGGACGACCGGCACGACTCTCCAACTCACCGGCCAGGCACGGACGGAGTTCGGCCGGGACGGAGACCGCCAGGTGCGGTTCACTCTCGACGAGGCCGTCGAGACCCCGGACGCGCTCCCTCTGCGCTGGTCCGCCCCGGAATACTCACCTGCTAATCCGCACCCGGGGCGCTAACGTCTCCGGGTGCGCAAGAAGCTGAGAGTCGCCGCCTACGCCGTCTGCGTCCGCGACGGACACGTTCTGCTGGCCCGCTCGCCCGCGCCGGGCGGCGGCTACGAATGGGTACTGCCCGGCGGCGGCATGGACCACGGTGAGCATCCCAACGACACCGTCGTCAGGGAGCTGGAGGAGGAGACCGGCTACCACATCGAGGTCACCGGATTCCTCGGCATGGACTCGATCCACCACGTCATCCCGTGGAGCCACCGCCGCAAGGTGGACCAGCACGGTCTGCGGCTCGTCTACGAAGGCCGGATCCTCGGCGGCGAACTGCGCGACGAGGTCGACGGCACCACCGACATGGCCGCCTGGCATCCCCTGGACGACGTGCCGGGCCTGCGCCGCGTCGCGTTGATCGACGTCGCGCTGCGGCTGTGGCGCGAGCGGCCGGCCGTAGGACGGGTCGAACGGGTTCCGGAATAGCTTCAGTACCCCGGCAGATGAACGCGGAGTAGCCGCCTCCCGGCGGCTCGACGAGCGTTCACGAACGCACAGGGGGCGCCAAGATCCACGTACGGTGATCGGCGCTGCACGTTGCCGTCTCGTTTACGCGCAGGTCATCCCCGATGCCAAGCATCCAGTACGAGCGGGAAGTTCGCGACCGCGATCGAAAACCGGTCGACGCGAACACCCGCGACCACTGCCGACGCAGTTCGTACTCGGGGAGATCGCGCCATGTCGCGCACACGCTCTGTCGCCAGCTCCGCGCTGGGGGTCAACCGCCGTACCGTCCTCGCCGCCACCGCGGCCGTGTCGCTCTCCGCGGGCGTGGGCTACGCCCTGCGGCCCACCGACAGCGAGGCCGCCACGACCGACGCCACGAACACCGCCGCCGAGGCACCCGTGGCCCAGTCCCGCAAGGCACCGGCCGCACCCCTGGCCCCGTACACCAAGGGCACCACCCTCGCCACCGTCGCCGCCCCCCGCACCCACTCCGGCTACCGCCGCCTCGGCGACGGCGCCGGCTGGAAGCGCGTCGTACGCGCCGACCTCGCCGCCGCCAAGTCCGGCCGCGCGGGCCGCCGTACGGCACTCGCGTCGTTCGTGCAGTTCACCGACCTGCACCTGATGGACAGCCAGCACCCGCTGCGCCTGGAGTACCTGCGCTCCACCGACAAGCACGCCTGGCGCCCGCACGAGGCGCTCACCGTGCAGGGCGGGATCTCGCTCGTCGAACGGGTCAACGCGCTGCGCGGCGCCCCGGTGACCGGCTCCCCGCTGCACTTCGTGATGACCACCGGCGACAACACGGACAACAACGCCAAGTCCGAGCTGGAATGGTTCATGAAGATCATGAGCGGCGGCCGGTTCACCCCCAACACCGGTGACCCGCGCCACTACGAGGGCGTCCAGAACAGCGGCCTCAAGCTGTACTGGCAGCCCGACTCCACGCTCCGCGACGGCGACAAGCAGCTCGGCTTCCCGCACCTGACCGGCTTCCTGGCCGCCGCGATCCGCGAGGTCCGCAGCCCCGGCCTCAACCTGCCCTGGTACTCCACCGTCGGCAACCACGACGCGCTCCCGCTCGGCTGCTTCGGCTCCCACGCCGACCCCTACCTCACCGAACTCGCCATCGGCGGAAAGAAGTTGATGACCGCGACGGCGGCCGAGGCGAAGAAGCTGCAGAACTCCATCCGGGACGCCAAGGACCCCAAGGGCTCCGGCTACCGCGACTTCCTCAAGGCCCACGCCCGCTCCATGCGCTCGGTCACCCCGGACGAGAAGCGCGCCCCCTACACCTCCGCCGAGTACCTCAAGGCCCACCTCGACCCCGCCTACCAGGGCCTCGGCCCGGTCGGCCACGGCTACTCCTCCGCGAACGTCGACGCGGGCACGCAGTACTACGCGTTCCGGATCGCCGACAACGTGATCGGCATCAGCCTCGACACCACCGACGCGGGCGGCCACTACGAAGGGTCCATCGGGGCGACGCAGTTGAGGTGGCTGGACAAGACCCTCAGCGACAACAAGGACTCGTACGCGGTGGTCTTCAGCCACCACACCAGCAAGACGATGGACAACACCCGCCCCGACCCGGCACACCCCACCGAGCGCCGCTACGAGGGCAACGCGGTCGTCGCCCTCCTCGGCAGCCACCCGAACGTGCTGGCCTGGGTCAACGGCCACATCCACCGCAACGTCATCACCCCGCACGCGGCCCCCGACGGCCGCAGCTTCTGGGAGATCTCCACCGCCTCGCACGTCGACTACCCCCAGCTCGCCCGGGTCATCGAGCTGGTCGACAACAAGGACGGCACGATCTCCCTCTTCACCACGCTCATCGAGTCCGCGGCCCCGCACCGCACCGACTTCTCCGACCTCACCCAGACCGGCCTCGCGGCCCTCTACCGCGAGCTGTCCTACAACGCGCCGGGCTCCAGCACGGTCCTGGGCGGCGACGCGAAGGACCGCAACACCGAGCTGATCCTCAAGAAGTGACCAATTGACCCCGGGATAACCAACCGGACTCGGACACGAGACGCCCAGTTCATTCAAGCGAAATGTCCGTGCCGCCTCATAACGCCTAACCCGCTGTTCACGGGGATGGCTCGATTCTTACGCAAGGCGGGTGGTCGTGTGCGAGCTGGACACGAACTGCACGTGCTGTCGGTCTACGAGGGCTTCTTCTCCGGAGGAGCCCGGATCGTCCACAGCGACGTCATCATGGGTCTGGTGGAGGGCGGCCAGCATCATTCGGTGCTGAGCATCCACGGAGAAGTACACCGAGAAACAACCCGGCAGGCCATGCAGGACGACGCCTGCTACCAGCAGCTGACCGCGGCCGGCGTCGGGGTCTCCACCCTCGGCCGCAGCCTCGGCGGCGGCGAGGGCCAGGTCAGCACCGGGTTCACCGGACCCGAGCTGGCCGACGCGGCCCGCGCCCTGGCCGGCGCCGACGTCGTCCTCTCGCTCAAGGAGCAGCCGCTCACGCTGCTCAACCAGGGCGGCCTCCCGCGCCGCCCGGTCGTCGTGTGCCTGCACCGTTCGGACCCCGAACACCAGGGCGCCGCCCTCGACGAACTGAAGGCCGCCATCGCCGACGGCAAGGTCGTCGCCTGCGTCTGCTGCGCGGAGTCCACCCGCGACGCCTACCGGGCCGCCGGCATCCCGCCCGAGGTCCTGCACGTCATCCCCAACGGAGTGGACCTGCTCCGCTTCCGCCCCGACCCGGCCCGGCGCCTCGCGTTCCGCGCCTCCCTCGGGATCCCGGACACCGCCCCCGTCGTGGTGTTCGCCGCCCGCTACGCCACCATGAAGAACATCCCCCTCTTCCTCCGCGCCGCCCACGCCTGGCTGCGACGCGAACCCGCCGGCCATGTCGTCATGTGCGGCACGGGCATGACCGCCGACCACCAGCCCGCCCTCGCCGCCGACCTCGACACCGCGTTCGGCGCGGACCGGGAACAACTCGCCGGGCGGCTCCATCTGCTGGGCGTGCGGCGGGACATGGAGACCGTCTACGCCGGGTCCGACGTCGTCGCGCTCACCTCGTCCTTCGGCGAGGCCGCGCCCCTGTGCCTCATCGAGGGCATGATGTGCGGGGCCGTACCCGTCGCCACCGACATCGGCGACAGCGCGTCCATCGTCGCCGGGCACGGCATCATCACACCCCCCGACCCGGACGCCATCGCGTCGGCCTGGACCGAGGCGGTCCTCGGCCGCGCCGAGTTCGCCAAGGCCCACGCCCGCAGCCGCGAACGCTTCAGCCGCACCCGCATGATCGCCTCCTACGCCGCCCTCATCGACGGCCTGCACACCCATCACACGACCACCACCGCGACCCCTCCGCTCCCCTCCTGACCCCGTCCCCCTGATCGCGCCCCGGTCCGTCACTACCGGGGCAGCACCACGACGTACGCGGCCGGATCGCGGTCCGCCGCCGCCATCAGCGCCGTACGGACGACGGCCGCCTGCTGCTCAAGACCCTCGCGGAGCTTGCGCGGGGTGATGTGGACGACCGTGATGCCGAGCCGCTCCAGGTGCTCGCGCTTGCGGGCGTACTCCGACCACATGGCGTCCTCGTCCTGACGGGGCGCGCGGGTGTCCAGTTCGACCGCGACCGCCTGCTCGGGCCAGTACGCGTCCAGGCCGCCCAGGTGCGGGCCGCCGGGCAGCCGCAGGTCCACGTTCCACACCGGGTCGGGAAGACCGTACTCGCCCACCATCCGGTAGAGGCGGTCCTCCGCGATGGCGCGGCCCTCGGCCAGCAGCGAGTCCACCGCGTCCACCACGTGCGAGCGGCTCAGCAGCTTCGCCTCGGTCAACTCCCGTACCACCGCGGCCGGTTCGCAGTGTCCGCCGCGTACCGCCTCGGTGAGCAGCCCGCGGACCGCGTTCGCGTCCGACAGCCCGGCCACCGCGTCCGCGACGGCCCGCGGCACCGGGGCGACCGGCACCCCCTTCACCTGCCGCGACGCGGGGAGCACCGGCGTGCGCAGGACGCGGGCACAGCCGGTGGAGCGCAGCCGGCGGGTCCGGGGGACCAGGACGTCGACGTGGTCGAGGGCGGTGAGCTGCCCCGCCGCGCTGAAGCCGTACAGCGCCAGCGCGGCCAGCCCGGTGACCATCGTCTCCGCGTACGTCGCCCGGTGCGGCTCCTCCGCGCCGGGCTGGACCGGGACACCGGCGGTCCGCTCCCGCGCCGCGTACGTCAGCACCGCGTGCAGCCGCTCCTCGCCGGTGGGCGGTCCGGAGTGCAGCAGGACGACACCGGGGAGGAGCTGCTGCCAGGGGCCGCCGGGCCGGCACTGCTCGTTCACCTCGGCGGCCGGAACGCCGTGCGCCCGGAGCTGAGCCGTCGTCAGAACCCGGCGGTGCACCTCGGAGAGATGGCTGAGGGGGCGGGGGGAGAGGGGGGTGTTGTGGTTCATGCAACGGGGTTTCCCGCGCCGGAACCGCTCCCTAACCGCTGTTACACGCCCGTCGACAAATCCGGACGATGCGGCACTAAAGGGCAGGCGTTCGGATGCCGAGTAGGCACCGAAAACCCCTGGTCCGGACAGGGCGGACCAGGGGTTACGGCTGTGCCGACCCGCATTCGGTAACGGTCACGCGGAGGCCGATCGCAGGCCAATGATCAGTGTGTCAGCCCTGATCGCCGTGCCCCGCGTCGTCCGTCTCCTGCGCCCGCAGCGCCCGCGCCAGATCGTCCCGTGCCTCCAGCACCAGCCGCCGCAGGGCCGGCGCCGCGTCCTCGTGCGAGGACAGCCACGCGTCCGTCGCGGCCAGCGTCGCCCGCCCGTCCTCGGCGGTCGGGAACGCCGGGAACAGCCCCCGCACCACATCCATGCCGATCTGGATCGACCGCTCCCGCCACACCCGCTCGATCGCCGCGAAGTACTTCTCCGTGTACGGCGCCAGCAACTCCCGCTGCGACGGCTGCGCGAACCCCGCGATCGTCGCCTCCACGAACGCGTTGGACAGCGCGTCCGACTCCACGACCTGCGCCCACGCCTGCGCCTTGACCGCCGCCGAGGGGCGCGCGGCGAGACAGCGCACCTGGTGCCGCTTGCCGGACGCGGTGTCGTCCCGGGCCAGCTCGGCGGCCACCGCCGACTCGTCGGCGACGCCGTGCGCGGCCAGCGGCTCCAGGAACGCCCAGCGCAGCTCCTGGTCCACCGCCAGGCCCTCGATCTTCTCCGTACCGTCCAACAGGCCCCGCAGCAGCGCCAGTTCCTCCGGCGCCGACGCCACCGACGCGTAGAAACGCGCCCACGCCAGCTGCTGCTCGCTGCCCGGCTCGGCGTTCCGCAGATCCCGCTCCGCGATGTGTGTCAGCAGCTTCGCGCCGGTGGCCCGCCACCACGGCGGCGCGTAGTTGACCAGCGCCGAGTTCGCCCACGCGTGCAGCATCTGGAGCACCCCGATGTCGGTCTCCCGGCGCCCGAACCGCATCACCAGGTCGATGAAGTCGGGCGCCGCCAGCAGCGCGTCCCGCGTCATGTTCCACAGCGCCGACCAGCACAGCGCACGCGCCATCGGATCGGTCAGCGAGCCGAGCCGCTCCCGCAGGGTCGCCAACGACACCGCGTCGAAACGGGTCTTGGCGTACGTGAGGTCCTCGTCGTTGACGAGCACCAGCTCCGGCGCGTCCGCGCCCGCCAGCTCGACCACGACCGTACGCGGCCCCTCGACGTCGACCTCGGCGCGCTCGTAGCGGACCAGACGCCCGCCCTCCGTACGGTAGAGGCCGACGACCACCCGGTGCGGGCGCAGCGTCGGGTGCGACTCGGCGGCCTCCTGCACCACCGTCAGCTCGGCGATCCGGCCGCCCTCGACGTCCAGCACCACCTGCGGGGTCAGCGAGTTGACCCCGGCGGTCTGAAGCCACGACCGCGCCCAGGACGCCATGTCCCGGCCGCTCGTCTCCTCCAGCACCGACAACAGGTCACCGAGGCGGGTGTTGCCGTACGCGTTCCGCTTGAAGTAGCGGCGCGCGCCCTCAAGGAACGCGTCCTGGCCGGCGTACGCCACCAACTGCTTCAGTACGGAAGCCCCCTTGGCGTACGTGATGCCGTCGAAGTTGAGCTTCGCGTCCTGGAGGTCGCGGATGTCGGCGGTGATCGGATGCGTGGACGGCAGCTGGTCCGCGCGGTAGGCCCACGCCTTGCGGCGGTTGGCGAAACTGATCCAGGCGTCGGTGAAGCGGGTCGCGCCGACGCTCGCGAACACCCCCATGAAGTCCGCGAAGGACTCCTTCAGCCACAGGTCGTCCCACCACTCCATGGTGACCAGGTCGCCGAACCACATGTGCGCCATCTCGTGCAGGACGACATTGGCCCGGCTCTCGTACGACGCCCGCGTCACCTTCCCCCGGAAGATGAACTCCTCGCGGAACGTGACCAGTCCGGGGTTCTCCATCGCGCCGAGGTTGTACTCCGGCACGAACGCCTGGTCGTACTTCCCGAACGGGTACGGGTAGTCGAAGTGGTCGTGGAAGAAGTCCAGCCCCTGCTTGGTCACCAGGAACACGTCGTCCGAGTCGAAGTACGGCGCCAGCCCCTTGCGGCACATCGCGCCGAGCGGGATCTCCAGCGTCGTACCGTCGTCGAAGGTACGCGTGTAGGAGTCCGTGACGTAGTGGTACGGGCCCGCGAGGAACGCCGTGATGTACGTCGAGATCGGCTTCGTCTCCGCGAACCGCCATACACCGTCGGTCAGTTCACCGGCGCCGTTGCTCCACACCGTCCAGCCCTCGGGCGCCCGCACCTCGAAACGGAACGGCGCCTTGAGGTCCGGCTGCTCGAAGTTGGCGAAGACCCGGCGCGAGTCGGCCGGCTCGTACTGGGTGTAGAGATAGACCTCGCCGTCCTCGGGGTCGACGAAGCGGTGCATGCCCTCGCCGGTACGGGAGTACGCGCAGCGCGCGTCGACGATCAGCTCGTTCTCCGCGGCCAGGTCCTCCAGCTGGATGCGCGAGCCGTCGAAGACCGCGCCCGGGTCGAGGTCCCTGCCGTTGAGCGAGAGGGCGGTGACGGCCGGCGCGATCAGGTCCGCGAAGCTCGCGGCGCCCGGCTCGGCGCAGCGGAACCGGATCGTGGTCACGGACCGGAACGTCCGCGGCCCCTCCCCGGCCTCGTCACCCACCGCCGAGCGCAGGTCGAGGGACACGTCGTACCCGTCGACGGACAGCAGTGCGGCCCGCTCCCGGGCCTCGTCGCGGGACAGATTCTCACCGGGCACGGAGGCACTCCCTCGGATGGTCGTCGCTGTCGTACAGCGCAGTGTGGTCAGGCCCGATCCTGCCATGCGCCCCTGACCGGGGGCACCCGGGAATGAGGCGAGGAGGGGCGGTGTTGCGGTGGGGAAACGGCCGTATTCCGAGGAGCGTCATGTCTGAGACCGCCAAGACCCCCGTGGACTTCTGGTTCGACCCGCTGTGCCCGTGGGCCTGGATGACCTCCCGGTGGGTGCTCGAAGTCGAGAAGGTCCGCGACATCGAGGTCCGCTGGCACATCATGAGCCTCGCGGTCCTGAACGAGCCCAAGCTGGACGAGCTGCCCGAGGAGTACCGCGAGCTGCTCGCCACCAAGGCCTGGAAGCCGATCCGCGTGGTCACCGCCGCCTGGCAGAAGCACGGCGCCGACATCCTCGGCCCGCTCTACACCGCGCTCGGCACCCGTATCCACAACAACGGCGAGGGTCCGACCGTCGAGGCCATCGCCGGCGCGCTCGCCGACGTCGGCCTGCCCGCCGACCTGATCGACTACGCCGACCAGGAGGAGTTCGAGTTCGACGCCGAGCTGCGCGCCTCCCACAAGGAGGGCATCGACAAGGTCGGCCAGGACGTCGGCACCCCCGTCATCGCCGTCCCCGGCCCCGACGGCGAGCAGATCGCCTTCTTCGGCCCGGTCGTCACCCCCGCCCCCAAGGGCGAGGAGGCCGCCCGCCTGTGGGACGGCACCGTCGCGGTGGCCTCCGTCCCCGGCTTCTACGAGATCAAGCGCTCCCGCACCAAGGGCCCGGACTTCAGCAACCTGTAGGCACGGCCGCAGCGACATCCAGGGCTCGGCGACGCTCACTCCGGGGCGGCGGCCTTCTCCTCGCGGAATTTCTCGGGGAGATCGCCGCCGCCCCGCGCGTGGTACGCGGGCTGGTACCGCACACAGCCCTTGACGGCGCACCGCCACAGGTCCTCCACGTAGTGCCGGGGTCCTCTCTCCTCCCGGACGGCCGCCTTCTCGGCATCGGCCATCCGCTGGAAGTCCTGCCACCCGAGACAGTTCGGACACCACCGCCGAAGCACCGTCATGAACTCCTCCTCGCCACACGGGGGCCAGGCCGGTAGTACACCGCGAATCGCCGCCGCCCGCCGCCGAAATCACCGGCTCCGCGGCCGGACTCGGCGGCTTCGCGGCCCAACTCACCGGCTCCGCCGCCGCGCCGCCGCGAGCCGGCCGAGATGGTCCTCGTAGCCCTTCGTGTGGAAGGCCGCCCGCTTGGGGTCCGGTTCGACCACCTCTGTCGGCCGCGTCCAGGCCGCCGTGTCCAGCGGGACCCCATGGCGTTCCGCCGCCGCGAGCACCGCGCCCCGGGCGCCCACCTCGCCCTCGACCACCCGCAGCGGGCGGCCCAGTACGTCCGCGAGCAGCCGCATCCAGGCCGGGCTGCGGGTACCGCCGCCGCACACGGCCAGCGAGCCCGTCAGCCCGGCCGCCTCCAGGCAGTGCCGGGCCGCGTAGCCGATGCCCTCGCAGGTCGCGCGGATCAGGTCGGCGGGTGTCGACTCCAGGGAGACACCGGTGAGTTCGGCGCGGAGGCGGGGTTCGACGAAGGGCGCGCGCTCCCCGGACGGCGCGAAGTACGGCAGCACCCGCACGCCGTTCGCCCCGGGCGGGGTCGCGGTCAGCAGCCCGTCCACCTCCTCGTGCCGCACGCCCGTCGTCGACAGCACCCAGTCCAGGGCCGCCGTCCCCACCATCGCGGGCATCGCGCGCAGCCAATGCCCCGGGCGGTCCAGCGAGATGTACAGGCCGGCCGGTTCGCCGGAGAGGTCGAGGTCGGTGGTCGCGACCAGGCCGGCCAGACAGGTGCCGACGATGAGGAGGCCGTCGCCGGGTTCCGTCACCCCCGCGCCGAGCGCGCACGCGGCCAGGTCGTAGGGGCCGTTCGTGAGGCGGACGCCGGGCGGCAGGCCCTCGCCGCGGGTCTCGGCGGTCGCCACCGGGTCGCTGACCCGGGGCAGCAGGCGCCTGCGGCGGGTCAGGCCCAGGAGTTCCACGACACCGTTGTCGTAGGACCGTGTCCTCGGGTCGAGGAACGGCATCGACGCGTCCGAGACATCGGTGGCCGGCGGTGTGCCGGTGAGCCGCTGGAAGACCATGTCCTTGCAGAACAGGGCGTGCGCCGCCGCGTCCAGTGCCTTCGGCTCGTGCGCCTCGAACCAGGCCAGCACCGGGCCCGGACACCCCGGGAACATCGCGCTGCCGGTGCGCCGGAACACCGTCTCGAAGGTGCCGTCCGCCAGCCACTGGTCGAGCAGTTCGTGTGCCCGGCCGTCCATCCAGGACACGGCCGGGCGCACGGGGCGGCCGGCCGCGTCGACCAGCCACACGCCGTCGCCCTGTCCGGTCAGCCCGGCGAGTTCGATCGGTTCGTCCGCGGCTGCGGTCAGTTCGTCGAGTACGGCGACCACGGCGGCGTAGACCTCGTCCATGTCCTGCTCCACCCGGCCACCGTGCATCGACAGCTCCACCGGGCGGGCGGCCACGGCGAGTTGACGCCCGACGTCGTCGAAGGCGGCGGCCTTCACGGTGGAGGTGCCGACATCGATTCCGACATACATGGAAGACCCCCTGCTCGGTGAATGATGCTCAGGTCGGGCAACTCGGCTCAGTCTCACCGGAGTTGGTGTGCGAGCGGTTGCCGCCGTGCCCAGCGGCCGACCTCCCGCGCCGCTGTCGCCGCCGCCTTCTCGGCCACCGCGCGGGAGGCGCCGCCCAGATGCGGGGTGAGGACCAGCCTGTCGGTGAGGCCGAACAGTCTCGAACCGGCGGGCAGCGGCTCCCGCGGGTAGGTGTCGAGGGCCGCCGCCGACACCTGGCCGCTCTCCAGGGCGTCGCACAGCGCCTCCTCGTCCAGCAACGGCCCCCGTGCCACGTTGACCACCACCGCGCCGGGGCGCAGCAGCGCCAGCTCGCGCGGGCCGATCAGGCCGCGCGTCTCGGCGGTCAGGCGCGCGTGCAGGGTGACGACCTGGGAGCGGCGCAGGAGTTCGTCCAGCCGGGCGACGCGCAGTCCGTGGATCTCACCGTGCACATAAGGGTCGTACACCATCACGCGGGCGCCGAACGCGCACAGGACGCGGGCCACCCGGCTGCCGACCGCGCCGTAGCCGACGAGTCCGACCGGCAGGTCCTCCAGTTCCAGCCCGCTGCGCTCGTAGGTGTAGTAGGCGGCCCCGGCCTCCCAACTCCGGTGCCCGGCCAGGAGTCCGTGGGCCTGCGGGACGCGGCGGAGCGCGGCCAGCATCATCCCGACGGTGAACTCGGCGGTCGCGGCGGCGTTGCGGCCGGGGGTGAAGCACACCCGTACGTCGTGGGTCTTCGCCGCGTCCAGGTTGACGTTGACGGGTCCGCCCCGGCACACGACCACCAGCCGGAGTTCGGGGCAGGCCGCGAGGACGCGTGCGGTGACCGGGCCCATCTGGGTGACCAGCACCTGCGCGCGGCTGCTTCGCAGGGCGTCGAGCAACTCGTCCTCGGCGTCACTCGCCTCCTCGACCTCGGCGACCGGACCGAAGGGCTCCAGCGGCCAGCCGAACGTCAACTCGCTTACGGTGAAAGGGTGTTCGCGCAGTTCCTCGGTGATCGCGGACGTGATCAGCGACGGTAGGACGAAATGGTCACCGGCGGCGACGACACGCAGGGTCTCGGTCATCGTGGGGCTCCCTCCCTCTTTGCCACGATGAACGGGGAATGCCGAATGCGTAACCCCTGTGGGAGGTCCGGATGATGTTCGAGGGCGACGGCGGGGCGTGGCTGGGCATCGACCTGGGGACGCAGAGCGTCCGCGCGCTGCTGGTCACCGGCGACGGCCGGGTCCTCGGCTCCGGCACCGCACGGCTGACCGGCCGCCGGGACGGGGTGCGCCACGAACAGGACCCGGGGGAGTGGTGGGTGGCGGTGTGCGACGCGGCCGGGACCGCCCTGACGGGCCTGCGGCGCCTGCGGCTCGGGGGGCTCGCGGTCTGCGCGACCTCCGGGACCGTCCTGCTGACGGACGGCGCGGGGCGTCCGCTGACACCGGGGGTGATGTACGACGACGGGCGCGCGGCGGCGGAGGCGGCGCGGGTCGGCATGCCGCCGAGCTGGGGGCTGCCGAAGGCGATGTGGCTGCTGGAGGCGTACGGGAGGGGGAGGGTCACCCATCAGTCCGACGTCGTCACCGCGCGGTTGACGGGCGGCGGCGGAGGGACGCCGCCGGCCGACTCCAGTCATGCGCTCAAGACGGGCTACGACGTGGAGCGGGAGACCTGGCCCTCTCAACTGGACGATCTGGCCGACGTGTTGCCGAAGGTGGTGCGCCCCGGCACCCGGCTGGGGGAGGTGTGCCGGGCCGCCGGCGAGGCGACCGGCATCCCGGTGGGCACGCCGGTCGTCGCCGGGATGACGGACGGCTGCGCGGCGCAGCTCGCCTCGGGGGCGCTGTCCGAGGGGTCCTGGAACTCGGTGCTCGGCACCACACTGGTCCTCAAGGGGGTGTCCGCGCGACCCGTCAAGGACAGTGCCGGAGTGGTCTACAACCACCGGGCGCCGGACGGGAGTTGGCTGCCGGGCGGGGCGTCGGGCGTGGGCGCGGGCGCGCTGCCGACGGGAGTGGATCCGGCGGAGATGGACCGGGCGGCGGCACAGTACGAGCCGTCGGGGGCGCTCACCTACCCCCTCACCTCGCCCGGCGAACGGTTCCCCTTCCTCGCCCCGGACGCCACCGCCTTCACCCTCGGCACCCCGTCCTGCGAGGCGGACCGCTGGGCGGCGGTGTTGCAGGGGGTGGCGTTCGCGGAGCGCCTGTGCCTCGACTACCTCCACCACCTCGGCGCCCCGATGGACGGCCCGCTCACCTTCACGGGCGGCGCGGCCCGCAGCGGGTACTGGAACCAGCTCCGCGCCGACCTCCTCGGCCGCCCGGCCCGCATCCCCGCACAGGTCGAACCGGCCCTGGGCATGGCGGTGCTGGCCGCCCACGCCGAAACCGGCGTCGCCCTGGCCGACACGGCCGACCGCATGGTCCGCATCCGTACGGTCCTGGCCCCCCGCCGCTCCCGCGCGGCCCGCTTCGCCGAACCGTACGCCCGCCTCGTGACCGAGCTGGAGTCGCGGGGCTGGCTGCCCGCGCCGGTCGCGGCACACGCCCGTCTGAACCTGGAGAACGCCACCTCATGACCACCACGCTCCTGCTGGCCCGCCACGGCCAGACCGTCTGGCACGCCGAGAACCGCTACGCCGGCATCAGTGACGTCGCCCTGACCGGCACCGGTGTCGCCCAGGCGGAGGCCCTGGGCCGGTGGGCCGGCGCGCATCCGGTCGACGCGATCTGGACCTCTCCGCTGTCCCGGGCCCTCCTCACGGCGGCCCCCGCCGCCCGCGCCCTGGACCTCACCCCGCGCACCGAACCCGCCCTGCGGGAATGCGACTTCGGGGTGGTGGAGGGCCGTACGCTCGCGGAGTTCGCGGCCGAGGACCCCGCTGCGGCGGCGGCCTTCCGGGCCGATCCGGTGGCGCATCCGTTTCCGGGGTCCGAGGACCCGACGGCCGCCGCGACCCGGGGCCTGGCCGCCCTGCGCCGCATCGCCGCCGCGCACTCCGGGGGGCGGGTGCTGGTCGTCGCGCACAACACCCTGCTGCGGCTGGTGCTGTGCCGGGGGCTGTCGATTCCGCCGGGTGAGTACCGGCGGGTGTTCCCGCGGCTGCGGAACGCGGCCGTCAGCGAACTGCGGGTGGGGGAGGGCGAGTTCGCCCTGCTGTCGCTCAATGTGCCCTGTGGGGCGCAGGAGTGAGGAAGGCCCCCGCGAGTCAGGTCCTCGCGGGGGCCGCCTTTCATCCGCCCGCCCGCGTGAAAGGTGAGAAGACGATCACGAGGCAGGACGTCTCAGGGGGGTTCAGGCGGGCAGGATCGTCTGCCGGGCCTTCGCCGTCTCGTAACGCCTGGCCACGTCCTGCCAGTTGACGACCGCCCACATGGCGTCGATGAAGTCGACCTTCTGGTTCCGGTACTGGAGGTAGAAGGCGTGCTCCCACGCGTCGAAGACCAGGAGCGGGGTGGAGCCCTGGCCGACGTTGCCCTGGTGGTCGTAGATCTGCTCGACGACGAGGCGGTCGCTGAGCGGTTCGTGGGCGAGGACGCCCCAGCCGGAGCCCTGGGTGGTGGCCGCGGCCTTGGTCAGCTGGGCCTTGAAGCCGGCGAAGGAGCCGAAGGACTCGGTGATCGCGTCCGCCAGCCCGCCCACGCCGTCCGCCGCCAGGGGCTCCCCGCCGCCGTCGCCGGTCATGTTGTGCCAGTAGATGCTGTGCAGGATGTGGCCGGAGAGGTGGAAGGCCAGGTTCTTCTCCAGGCCGTTGACCGAACCCCACTGCTCCTTCTCGCGCGCCTCCGCCAGCTGCTCCAGCGAGTCGTTGGCTCCCTTGACGTAGGCCGCGTGGTGCTTGTCGTGGTGCAGCTCGATGATCTCGGGGCTGATCACGGGGGCGAGCGCGGAGTAGTCGTAGGGCAGGTCGGGCAGCGTGTAGACGGGCATGGCGGATCGATCCCCTCCGGACCTTATTGCACATCACTTGCAACTACAACCTAGCAGCGAAAGGGTGGTTCGTGGCTACCCCGCGACCGGCGTGTAGTGCGAGGCGTCGCCCTCGATCGAGTAGCTCTCCTTGCCCTCGATGCCGACCGGGACGTCACCGGCGACGGTCACGCGGTTGAGGCGGCGGGGCAGGCCGTCGTAGTTGTCGATGGCGTAGTGCTGGGTGATGCGGTTGTCGAACAGGACGAGCTGGTTCGGGGACCAGCGGTGGCGCAGGACGTTCTCGGGGCGGGTGACGTACGCCTGGAGGATGTCGAGGATCTTGCGGGACTCACCCGTCGACAGGCCTACGATGCGCTGCGCGAAACCGCCTATGAACAGGCCGCGTTCGCCGGTCAGCGGGTGGACGCGGACGACCGGGTGGACCGTGCGGAACTTGATCGACGTGAACTGGGCGCGCTGGGCCGCCTTTTCGTCGTCGATCTCCTCGTCCGGCACGGCGTAGTCGTAGTCGTTGGTGTGCTCCGCCCACAGGGTGTCCGCGAGGGCGCGCAGGGGTTCGGGCAGATCGCGGTAGGCCGCCGCCGAACTCGCGATCAGGGTCTCGCCGCCGTACGGCGGGACCGTGATGCTGCGCAGGGTGCTGGCCTGGGGCGGGTTGAGGACGAAGGTGACGTCCGTGTGCCAGTGGTTGGCCCGGCCGCGCTCGCTGTCGACGGGCAGCACGTTCGGGGCGCCGTCGACGGCCGGGACGGTCGGGTGCGCGGTGGTGAGGTCGCCGAAGTGGCGGGCGAAGGCCTCCTGGCCCGCGTCGTCGAGGTGGACGTCGTCGAAGACCAGCGCCTTGTGGACGTTGAGGGCCTCGCGGATCGCCGCGACCTGCCCGGCGTCGAGCGGCTTGCCGATGTCGACCCCGGTGACCCGGGCGCCGATCCGGGCGGTGACCTTCTGGATCTCGATGGACATGGTGAAGTCCCTTCAGGCGAAGGCGGGTTGGGTGTACTGGTTGGCCGGGCGGGGGAGGCCGTAGCGCTCCCGGAGGGTGGTGCGGGGGCCGTACTCCGTGCGGAGCAGGCCGCGGGCGCGCAGCAGCGGGACCACGTGCTCCACGAAGGCGTCGAGCCCGGAGGGCAGGACGGCCGGCATGATGTTGAAGCCGTCCGCCGCGCCCCGCGTGAACCAGGACTCGATCGCGTCGGCGACCTGCTCGGGCGTGCCCGCGAAGGTGAGGTGCCCGCGTCCGCCGCCGAGCCGGCCGATCAGCTGCCGTACGGTCAGCCGCTCGCGGCGGGCGAGCTCGACGACGAGGGTGTAGCGGCTCTTCGCGCCCTCGACGGCGTCCTCGGGAGGAAGACCGTCGGGCAGTCGGGCGTCCAACTCCAGCGTGCCGGGCGGTAGTTGGAGCAGGTGTTCCAGGCGGTCCACTCCGTGCGTGTACACGATGTGGTCCTCCAGGACACGTTCGTTCGCCCGCGCCTCGGCCTCGGTCGAGCCGAGCACCGGGACGATGCCGGGCAGCACCTTGATGTGCTCCGGGTCCCGGCCGGCCGCCGCCGTACGGGACTTGAGGTCCGCGTAGAACGCCTGCGCGTCGGCGAGGGTCTGCTGCGCGGTGAACACGGCCTCCGCGTAGCGGGCCGCGAAGGACTTGCCGTCCTCGCTGGAACCGGCCTGCACCAGGAGGGGGTAACCCTGGGGCGAGCGGGGGACGTTGAGGGCGCCCTCGACGCTGAAGTACGTGCCCCGGTGGCGCGGCGGGTGGATCTTCGCGTCGTCGCCCCACACCCCGGCCGCCTTGTCGGCGACGACCGCGTCGTCCTCCCAGCTGTCCCAGAGCTTCAGCGCCACATCGAGGAACTCGGCGGCGCGCGCGTACCGTTCGGCGTGCGCGGGCTCGTGGTCGAGCCCGAAGTTGCGGGCCGCCTCGGCACCGGCCGTGGTGACGATGTTCCAGCCGGCCCGGCCACCGCTGATGATGTCGAGCGAGGCGAACTTGCGGGCCAGGTTGTAGGGGGAGTTGTAGGAGGTCGAGGCGGTGGCGATCAGGCCGATGTGCTCGGTGGCCGTCGCCAGCGCGGTGAGCAGGGTGAGGGGTTCCAGGGCGCCCGCCGGGCGTTGGGCCAGGTTGCTCCACAACTGCGGCCCGTCCGCGAGGAACAGCGAGTCGAAGGTGCCGCGCTCGGCGGTCCGGGCGAGCCGTATGTAGTGGTCCAGCTCGACGTGCGCGTGCGGGTCGCTCTCCGGGAGGCGCCAGGAGGCCTCGTGGTGGCCGGTGTTCATCAGGAAGGCGTTCAGGTGCAGTCGGCGCGGTCGGTCGGTCATGCGTGGTCCTCCGTGACACCGAGGGCGGCGAGGAGGCGCTCCCGGTATTCGCCGAGCAGCGGCTCCCGGTAGGAGCGCGGGTGCGGGCGGTCGATGGTCAGGTCGAGGGCGATACGGCCGTGTTCGAGCACGAGCACCCGGTCGGCGAGGACGATCGCCTCGTCCACGTCGTGCGTGACGAGGAGCACCGAGGGGCGGTGGCGCTCCCACAGCTCGCGCAGCAGCACATGCATCCGGATCCGGGTCAGCGCGTCCAGCGCCCCGAACGGCTCGTCGGCCAGCAGGAGTTCGGGCTCGCGGACCAGGGAGCGGGCCAGCGCCGCCCGCTGGGCCTCGCCGCCGGACAGTTCGTTCGGCCAGGCCCGCTCGCGGCCGGCGAGACCCACCTCGGCCAGCGCCGCGCGGCCCTTCGCGGCGGCCTCCTTGCCGTCCGTGCCCAGCAGCACGTTGTCGAGGACCCGCCGCCAGGGCAGCAGCCGGGAGTCCTGGAAGACCACCGAAACCCGTTCGGGCGCGGTGAGTTCACCGCTCCCGGCGACCTCGTGGTCCAGGCCCGCGACGGCCCGCAGCAAGGTGCTCTTGCCGGAACCGCTGTGCCCCAGCAGCGCGGTGAACTGTCCGGCCGGCAGATCGAGGTCGATGCCGTCGAGGACCGTACGGCCGTCGAACGACCGGGTGAGGCCCCGCAGTTGTACGGCGGGCGCGGTGGTGGTCAGCTGCTGAGCGTGCGGCGCCATGACAGCACCCTCCGTTCGACGAGACGGACCGCGCTGTCGGAGACCAGGCCGAACACGCCGTAGATCAGCAGGCCGACCAGGATCACGTCGGACTGGCCGTAGTTCTGGGCCTGGAACATCATGTAGCCGAGGCCGCTGGTGGCGTTGATCTGCTCCAGGACCACCAGGCTCAGCCAGGAGCCGGTCACCCCGAGACGCAGACCGACGAAGAAGCCGGGCAGCGCGCCGGGGATGACGATCTGGCGGATGAACCGGAGCCTCGACAGGCCCTGGACCTCGGCGAGTTCGACATAGCGGTGGTCGATGCCGGACAGCGCGGCATGCAGGTTGAGGTAGATCGGGATGTAGACGACGATCGCGATGATGGCGATCTTGAAGGTCTCGCCGATGCCCAGCCAGAGGATGAACAGCGGGATCAGACCGAGGGTCGGGATGGCGCGGTTGAGCTGCACGGTCCCGTCGATGAGGGCTTCGCCGACCCGGCTCAGCCCGGCCGCCAGCGCGAGCACGACACCGGCCGTGAGGCCGAGCGCGAAGCCGTAGGCGGCGCGCTCCAGCGAGGTCAGCACATCCGTGGGCAGTGTGCCGTCCCGCCACAGCCGGCCGGCGGTCGCCACCACCGTCCAGGGCGCCGGGATCGCGGCCGGGTCCAGCCGGCCGGCCGCGGAGGCGGCGGCCCACAGGGCGAAGAAGAGCGCGGGCCCGATGACCCGGGAGGCGGGCAGCCGTTTGCCGGGGGCGAGACCGCGGCGCCGCCCGCGCGGCCGTACGGGCGCCTTCTCCTCGACGGCCGTCACCGGCACGGCGGTTGTCGTCACGGCCGTCACTTCCGGTACTCCGCCGGCACGGCCTTCGCCGCGATGGCCTCGAAGCGCCGGTCGAAGAGGGAGTCCACCTTGAACTCCTTCACGAAGCCGCCCTCCGCCAGCAGATCCGCCGTCTCCTGCTCCCACTTCACGGCCTCGTCCCAACTCGGCGGGAACAACGGCTTGTTGGCGAGCGCGGTGACCGAACGGGCCTGCGCGAGGGTCAGGTTCTGCGTCTTGACGTAGAACTCCTCGTTCCAGGTGTCCGGGTTCTCGTACTGCCAGACCTGGCCCCGCGCCCACTGCGGGATGTACGCGGCGATGGCGGCGGCCTTCGCGGAGTCGGCCAGCACGGAGGCCGGCGCCCACAGCAGGTTGAGCAGGTCCACGACGTCGGTGGTGATCGCGTGGGCGCCCTTCGCCGCGTACTGCTTGAGGTACGCCGGTGCCTGGCTGTTGGCGAGCGGGGCGATGTCGACCTGGCCCGACTGGAGGGCCGTGAAGAACTGGTTGCTGGTCAGCGGGACCAGCTTCACCTCGTCGTACTTCAGGCCCGCCTGCTTCAACGCCCGCAGCAGGACGACCCCTTGGGCCTGGCCCTGGGAGAACGCCAGCTTCCGGCCCTTGAAGTCGGCGACCGTGCGGATGTCGCTGCCGGGCTTGGTGGCGAAGAGGTAGTTGGGCTTGCGGGTGACGTCGATCGCGACGATCTTCGCGTCGAAGCCCTGGTAGTGCGCCTGGATCGGCGGGATGCCCGCGTTGTTGGCCAGGTCGAGGGACTTGGCGCGGAACGCGTTGATGACATCGGGACCGGCCCCGATGTTCACCCAGCTCGACACGGTGAACGGCAACGCGGGCAACTTCGCCAGCTTGAACTGGAGTTGCTGCGTGTCGAGGTAGGAGGAGATCTTCAGGCTGGTGCCGGAGGGCACCTTCTCGGCGAGCGGCGCGGACAGGCCCGCCCCCGACTTCGAGGCCGCGGCACTGCTCGTGGCGCAGCCGCTGAGGCCGGCGATGCCCGCGGCGGCACCGAGCACGGAGCTGAGGAAGAGCCGCCGGTCGAGGCCGGGCGCACGGGAGGAGGGCATGGAGCTGGGCATGGGAAGGCTCCCTGATTCAACGGATGAAAAGTCTGGGAAAGGCAGCCGGAATTCCGGGCAGCGGAAAGTCCGGGAAGGGAATCCAGGCAGGATGAGGCCGGCGCTCGGGGCGCTTCAGCGGGTCAGCAACAAGAAGTGCGACAACTCATCGGCAGGCTCATGAGCAGGATGTTCCCCGCCCTGCGCGACCCCTGTCAATATTCCGAGTTTCTGAATTAAATACGCCCCGGTGAAACACTCAAGGGATCCCGGTACAGCACGTCGAGCAGCACCGAACCGCCCGCCACGGCCAGTACGGAATCCGGGAAACTCGTCGGTACGACGGCGGACGCACGGGTGTCGCCGACCGCCTCGCGCAGCGCCCGCAGGCAGTCCTCGCGGTGGATGATCCCCAGCTCCGTGACGACCACCGTCTCCGGGTTGAGGATGTCGAGCAGCAGCCCGGCCGCCCGCCCCACCATCCGCGCCCGCTGTGTCAACAGCCGTACGGCGAACGGGTCTCCGCGCTCGGCCGCGGCCACGACATGGGTCGGGTTCGTCCCGTCGACGATGCCCGCCTCGCGGGCCCGGCGGCACAACGTCCGTTCGCTCAGCTCCACCTGGAGGCAGCCGACCCGGCCGCAGTCGCACGGCTCGGTGCCGCCGCGCAGCGGGAGATGCGCGATCGTGCCGGCCTGCGAGCGGGGCCCGTGGTGCACCTCGTCGTTGGTGGCGAAGGCCGCGTCGACCACATTGCCGACGAAGAGATGCAGCACGCTGCGGCTGCCCCGGGCCCGCCCGAAGAGGCGCTCCCCGTTCACCAACGCCCGTGCGTGGCCGTCCACATGGACCGGGAGCCCGGTGCGGGCGCCGAGGATCTCGCGCACCGGGACGTCCCGCCAGCCCAGCAGCGGATGCTCGACGATGGTGCCGGAGTCCCGGTCCACCCAGCCGCCCGCGGCGACCCCGACACCGAGCGGGGTGACTCCGGCCGCCGTCTCGGCGAGCAGCGCGTCCAGCCCTTCGGCCGCCCGCGCCAGCACGTGCGCGGGGTCCGTGGAGGCGTGTCCGATGCGCCGCTCGGCCAGCACCCGGCCGCGCAGATCGAGCAGGGCCACCGTCGTGTAGGGCACGGCCACATGGACTCCGCACACCACCAGACGCGAGGCGTCCAGGTCGACGGGTACATGGGGGCGGCCCACACCGTTCGAGCGGCGCGGGACGGCCGACTCGCGGATCAGCCCGCGTTCGGTGAAGCGGGCGCAGTAGTCCGTCACCGACGCGGGGGACAGTCCGGTGACCTGGGCGATGGTGGAGCGGGCCACCGGCCCGTGCTCCAGCACGGACCGCAGGACGACACTCGCGTTGGTGCGCCGCCGGTCGCGGTCGGCGGCGCGGGGGACGGGGGAGGTGAGCAGGGGTGCCGCGTTACGGGGCATGGGGAACTTCCTCGGGAACGGGTCCGACAGTGCGCCGTCGTGTGCATCTCGTGGATGTCGTCGAGGCGCACCGGATCCGCTCCGCCCGCCTCAGGGGCGGTAACAGGTCGCCGCGGCCTGGCGTCGCAGGTCGACATAGCGACGCGACGCGAAGTTCCGGGCCTGGGCAACCATGCGCTCGAAGCTAGCAAAACGGTGCACCGCTGCCCAGACGGTGACCGGTGTGCGAGACGGCACGGGGTGCGCGTGACCGGCATCACGCCCAGGCGCGTGTAGCGGGCATCCTTTGTGCGGAGCCCACCAAGTCCGCGCCGAACCCTTTGTCGAGCGCTGACGGTGATCGGCGAAGGAGCCCTGGGATAGCGTCACGGAGTCCCCCTGTACCCCCGTCAACCTGCGGAGTTCCCCTTGAGTACCGCCGTCGCCAGCACCCGCCCCGGACAGGTCCTCGCCGACCTGCTGCCCGCCTCCCGCGTCCGGGACATCGCCCTCGTGCTCGGCGGCGCCGCGCTCACCGGCCTCGCCGCCCAGCTCTCCGTGCCCGTGCCGGGCTCCCCGGTGCCGGTCACCGGGCAGACCTTCGCCGCGCTGCTGGTCGGCACCTCGCTCGGCGCCGGCCGCGGCTTCCTCTCGCTCGCGCTGTACGCGCTGCTCGGCCTGGCCGGCGTCCCGTGGTTCGCCGGCGGCACCCACGGCGGCGGCGCCTCCTTCGGCTACATCGTCGGCATGCTCCTCGCCTCCGCCGCCGTGGGCGCCCTGGCCCGGCGCGGTGCCGACCGCTCGGTCCTGCGGATGGCGGGCACGATGATCCTGGGCGAGGCGATCATCTACGCCGTCGGCGTCCCGTACCTCGCGCTGAGCCTCGACCTGTCGACCAGCGCCGCGCTCGCCGCCGGCCTCACCCCCTTCCTCCTCGGCGACGCCCTGAAGGCGGCCCTGGCGATGGGCGCGACCCCGGCCGCGTGGAAGTTCGTCAACAAGCGCCGGTAGGGCCGTAGTTCCTGCGGAAGAGGTTCGCCGGGTCGTAGCGCGACTTCAGTACGGCGAGCCTCTTCCGCGTCTCGGTGTCGTACAGCCCCTCGGTCCGGTCACCGGCCCCGAACGCGAAGTTGAGCGCCCGGCCCAGCGTCACGGGCGCGAGCAGCGCGAAGGCCGGGTCGAGCCGGGCACGCGCGGTGGTCCGGTCGCCGACCGCCAACAGCCGTACCAGGAACCGCCCTTCGCGGTACGGCACCGAGTTCGGCGCGGACTTCGCGAGGGCCCCGCCCAGATGATTGACCTGCACGACACACATCCCGGGCGCGTCCGGCCCCACCAGCGACAGCACCTCGCCCACCCGCGAGACGGCCGGCTCGCTCAGCACCGCGCTGTCGCCGTGGTACGCGTGCGGGTCCGGCGGATCACTGTGGATCGTGTGACTCTCGGCGTACGGCATCTCCCGCAACGAGTCCGCCAGCACCGGCCCCGACTCGCGCAGCGGCGCCACGACCTGCTCACCGTCGGCACCCGTGTACGCGATCCGCACGGACAGGACGTACCGCCCGCGCAGATGCGGCGGCAGCACCGGGAGGTCCGGGTACGGTACGGCGGCGAAGGACGAGGTCAGCCCGTCCGGCACGGTCCGCGTCCACTCCTCGTACGCCCGCAGCAGGTCCGTGGGATCCACCTCCCGCCCGTCGAAGGCGAGCGAACCGCCGTAGAGCGTCCGCACCGGGACGAGGCCGATCTCCAACTCCGTGACCACACCGAAGGCATGGCCACCGCCGAGCAGCGCCCAGTACAGCTCGGGCTCGGACTCCGGTGTCACCCGCCGGAGGCGACCGTCGGCGGTGACGACGTCGAGCGAGCGCACATGGTCGGCCGCGTACCCGAACTCCCGGGCCAGGATGCCGAGTCCACCGCCCAGCGTGTACGACACGGCACCCACGCCCGGCGACGAACCGTTCAACGGGGCCAGCCCGTACGGCTGAGCCGCCGCGACCACCCGCGCCCACGGCACGCCCGCCTGGACGCGGACGGTGCGCCGCTCGGGGTCCACCCGCACCCCGTCCATCCGCCGCGTGGTGATCAGTACCCCGCCCTCCGACCCGCCCGGCAGCCCGTGCCCGGTGGCCTGCACCCCGACCGGCAGCCCCGCGCCGGCCGCGTACCGTACGGCGGCGAGCACGTCGTCGGCCGAGGCCGCGCCGAAGACCACGGCGGGGCGCTGCGTGAACCCGGTCTGGAAACCGGCCAGTTCGTCGCCGTACCCGGGATCGGCGGGGCGGAGGACGAGGGACCGGGGCTGGGGCTGCGTGGTGTCCATACGGCCATGGTCGCCGCATAACCTGACACGTACCGTCAGGCTTTCCGGCGAGCGCGCAGCGGGGCGACAGGGAGGGCCGGGTGCTCCCGCGACCCGGCCCTCCCCTGTTTTGGGCCGCTCCGCTCAGCCCTGCGGGGCCTGCCGCCCCGGCGTCCGCCGGGACCAGTACAGGCCCGCCGCGCCCGCCGCGATCAGTGCCGCGCCGGCCGCGCCCAGCGGGAGGACGTCACTGCCGACGCCGGTCTTGGGCAGGGTGTCGCCGCCCGGTGCCACCGGCTTGTTGTCGGTGCCGAGGAGCAGCGGGGTGGCCGGGGCGTTCGGCGACGGGTTCGTCGTACCGAACGGGACCGGGCCCTGCTGCCAGAACGTCTTCTTGCCGTCGGCGGACATCACCGGCAGACAGATCTTCCCGGCCCTGCTCAGGTCGTACGTCGCGGCGACGGCGTACGACTTCGACTTCCCTGCGGCGAGCGTGCCGACGGAGCACGAGAATCCGCTGTTCGAACCGGCGGGCAGATCCTTTTCGGCAATCGCCGAACAGCCTTGGACATCGGTGACCTTCAGGCCGTCGAAACCGACCACCAGGAGATGCAGATCGCCGCTTTCCTTGGTCCCCTCGTTCTTCACCGTGGCGGTGATGGCGGTCTTTTTCGAACTGTTGTCGACGGAAATCCTCTCCGGCAGGAGCGTGGTCAGTTTCACCCCGGCCGGTGCCGCGTCCATCGCCTTTCCGCCTTTGCTGCTTCCCGGTCCCTGGTCGTCCGCCGAGGCGGTGAAGGACAGGATCATCACGGCCGAGAAAGATGCCGTGAGCAGCGATCCTGTGATGGCCGTCGCGATGGTCGTCGCGCGACGAGAACTCATGTTCGTCCCCCTTGCGTTCCCCTGTGTCCCCCTGGGACTGCGCCTGAATTCGCAGTACTTGAAGAGGTACCACAAGATTTCTCCGCACTATGCTGGTACGGCATGAAGTGTGACCATTGTGGGGGTGCAGCGGATTGCCGGGGGATACGGTGAACACGGGGAATGCGGGGAATACGGGAAACCCGAGGAGCGGCGGAACTCCGGGGCTATGGGTGGCCGGGCGCTATCGACTGGTCGAAAGCATCGGCCAGGGGGGAATGGGGCGGGTGTGGCGGGCCGCCGACGAAATGCTGCACCGGCAGGTCGCGGTCAAGGAGATGCGGATCGACGGCCTCGACGCGGAGGACACCCGCACCCGCCGCGAGCGCACCCTGCGCGAGGCCAGGGCCACGGCCCGCATCGACCACCCCAACGTCGTACGGGTCTACGACGTCGTGGACGAGGGCGAACGGCTGTGGATCGTCATGGAGTTGGTGGCCGGTCGCTCGCTGGAGCGGATCATGGCGGAGGACGGCCCGATCGGCCCGCGCGAGGCCGCCCGGATCGGGCTGGGACTGGTCGCGGCCCTGCGGGAGGTGCACGCGGGAGGCGTCCTGCACCGGGACATCAAACCCGGCAACGTACTGGTCGAGAGCCGCGCCCGACGCGTCGTGCTCACCGACTTCGGTATCGCCGCGATCCAGGACGCCAAGGCGCTCACCATGGTCGGCATGCTCGTCGGCTCGCCCGACTACATGGCACCCGAGCGGATCTCCGGCCGCTCGCAGGGACCGCCCTCGGACATCTGGTCGCTGGGCGCGACCCTCTGCGCCGCGCTCGGTGGCCGCTCCCCGTTCTCCCGCGACACCACCCTCGCGACCCTGCACGCGGTGCTCTACGAGGAGCCCGAACTGCCGCCCGAGGCGGGCCCGTTGCGCGAGGTACTGGCCGCGCTGCTGGAGAAGGAGCCCTCGACCCGGCCGGGTCTTGAGGAGCTGGAGCGGGCGCTGAGCCCGGTCGCGTTCCCGCCGCGGCCCGAGGAACTCGCCCCGGCGGAACCGGAACCGGAGTCGGCGGAGGCACCGGAGCCCTACCAGGAGTCACCCACGCCGGCGTTCCTGGAACCGTGGCTGGTCCGGGCGGCACGCGATCCCCGGGTGTACGACCCCGAACCCGAATCCGCGCTCGAACCCGAACCCGACCCGCCCACAGAAGACGCGATACCGACGCAGCGGCCCGCCGTGCCAGGCGTCTCCCTGGCGCGCCCCGCTCGCGCCCCCCGCCCGCACCTCGCCCCCCGCCCGCACCTCGGCCCCCACCCGGCCCGACTCCCCGGCCCCGCCCAGCCGTTGACGCCGAGCCGCCCGCAGACGCGTCCTCGCTCCCGCCGCCGCAGCGGACTGATCGCGGCGGCTGCCATGGCCGTGGCGGGCGCGGTGGTCGCGGGGATCCTCCTGCACGGGAACGGCTCGTCCGGTGACTCGGCGACGGGTTCGGGCCCGGGGGTGAAAGTGTCGACCGGCCCCTCGGCTTCGACCTCGCCGTCCAGCTCTCTGCCCGGCTCCCCGTCCTCCTCTCCCACCGTCGAGGGCACCTCCCGCCCCCCGAGCCTGCCCCCGGGGACGCACCAGGAGGCGGGCGGGTTCGCGTGGGCCACGCCCGCCGGGTGGCGGCGGGACCTGAAGACGGGGGCCGAGGTCCACTACACGTCCCCGGACGGCGGTCAGGAACTCGTGGCGAAGTCCTCCCTCGCCCGCGGCGATCTGATGCGGACGTGGGAGGACTCGGAGCGCGACGCCCACCAGGGGCAGGACTACCGGAAGATCCGGCTCGTCAGCACGACGTTCCGCGGGTACCCGGCGGTGGTCTGGGAGTACACGTTCACCCTCAAGGGCGTCCCCTGGCACGCCCGGCTGCTCGGCTTCGACGCGGACGGGAAGTCGTACCAGATCAACACCTGGTACCAGCCGGACGGGGAGACGCGGGCCCTGAAGATCTACGACCAGGTCAAGAACAGCTTCGTCGTGCTGTGAACTCCCGCCGCGCACTCCTTCCGCGAACTCCCTCAGCCCACGGACACCTTGTCCGCGTCGGCGACCGCGGCCGGCCGCCCGCCGCGCACCCGCTCCTTGACCACCGAGACCGCCACCACGGCCACCGCGACCAGCAACGACAGCAGCACGGTCGTACGGCCGCTGCTCTCGCCCTCCGTGTCGGTGAGCATGTAGCCGAGGACGAACACGATCAGGGCGATCGTCGCCCAGGTCAGATACGGGTACAGCCACATCCGCACGACCAGCTTCTCCGGCGACTCGCGCTCGATGATCCGCCGCATGCGCAGCTGGGACGCGCAGATCACCAGCCACACGAACAGGGCGACCGCGCCTGAGGAGTTGACCAGGAAGAGGAACACGGTGTCGGGGTAGGCGTAGTTGAAGAAGACCGCCACGAACCCGAAGACGACCGACGCGATGATCGCCGCCATCGGCACACCGCGGGACGTGGTCCGGGCGAACGCGGCCGGGGCGTCACCGCGTCCGCCGAGCGAGAAGGCCATGCGGGAGGCCGTGTAGAGGCCGGAGTTGAGGCAGGACAGCACCGAGGTCAGCACGATGAAGTTCATGATCTGGCCGGCGTGCGCGATACCGAGGGAGTCGAGGGCGGCGACGTAGGAGCCCTGCGCCTTGATGGAGGGGTCGTTCCAGGGGAGCAGGCAGACGACGACCAGGATCGAGCCGAGGTAGAAGACGCCGATGCGCCAGATGATGCTGTTGGTCGACTTGGTGACCGCGCGCTGCGGGTCCTCCGACTCGCCGGCCGCCAGGGTCGCGATCTCGCTGCCCATGAAGGAGAACACGACCAGCAGGACGCCGGTCAGGATCGCGCCGGGGCCGTTGGGCAGGAAGCCGCCGTGGTCGGTGAGGTTGCCCAGGCCCGCCTTGTCGGTGTGGGCGCCGGGCAGCACGCCGAAGACCGCCAGCGCGCCGATGACGATGAACGCGCCGATCGCCACGACCTTGATCCCGGCGAACCAGAACTCGAACTCGCCGTAGGAGCCCACCGACACGAGGTTCGTGGCGGTCAGCACCACCATCACCAGGAGCGCCCAGCCCCACTGCGGTACGGCCGGGATCCAGCCTTCGAGGATCTTGGCGCCGGCGGTCGCCTCGACGGCGAGGACGACGACCCAGAAGAACCAGTACAGCCAGCCGATCGAGAAACCGGCCCAGCGGCCGAGCGCGCGGTCGGCGTGGGCGGAGAAGGAGCCGGACGTGGGGTTCGCGGCGGACATCTCGCCCAGCATGCGCATCACCAGCACCACGAGCGTGCCCACGAGCGCGTAGGAGAGCAGGATGCCGGGTCCCGCGGTCGCGATGCCGGAACTGGAACCGACGAAGAGACCGGCACCGATGACACCGCCGATCGCGATCATCGACAGATGCCGGTTCTTGAGTCCTGCCTGGAGGCCGGAACCATCATTCATGGGGGGAATTCCTTTACGCCGTTGACAAGATGGTCCAGTGAATCGGAGGCAAAGTGATTAGTGAACCTTTGATTCCTGATCGTTACTTGAGGTTTTCTTGAGGTTTCGAGGTTTTTCCCGGTCTTAACCGGGTCGGGCCCCGGAGCTGCTTCCCGGAAACAGGCATGTCACACTCGTGCCATGCGCGTGTATCTCGGCTCCGACCATGCGGGCTTCGAACTCAAGAACCACCTCGTCGAATGGCTGAAGGAGGCGGGCCATGAGCCCGTCGACTGCGGGCCGCACATCTTCGACGCCCAGGACGACTACCCGCCCTTCTGCCTCCGCGCCGCCGAGCGCACGGCCGCCGACCCCGAGGCCCTCGGCATCGTGATCGGCGGCTCCGGCAACGGCGAGCAGATCGCGGCGAACAAGGTCCGGGGCGTGCGGGCGGCCCTCGCCTGGAGCGAGGAGACCGCCTCCCTCGGCCGGCAGCACAACAACGCGAACGTCGTCGCGGTCGGCGCCCGGATGCACTCGCGGGAAGAGGCGACGAAGTTCGTCGAGACGTTCGTGTCCACGCCGTTCTCCGAGGACCCGCGGCACATCCGGCGCATCGACATGCTGACGACGTACGAGACGACGGGGGAGCTGCCGGAGATCCCGGCGCACCACCCGAAGCAGTAGGCGGGTCCGGGGCGGAGCCCCCGGGCTTACGGAGCCCCGGGGCTTTTCGAGGCCCACCCGTCGAGTGACCGAGGCGGGTGGGCGGTGGGAAAGGAATTGCGGCTGTGCCAGAGGGGCACACGATTCATCGGCTCGCGCTGGACTACGCGCGCCGCTTCTCCGGCCGGCCGGCACAAGTCACCAGCCCCCAGGGCAAGTTCAGTGACGCCGCGGCACTGCTGGACGGTTCGGAACTCACCCGCACCGAGGCCCACGGCAAGCATCTGTTCCTCGGGTTCCGGGACGCCGACTGGGTCCACATCCACCTGGGCCTCTTCGGCAAGGTCGGCTTCGGCGACGCCCCGGCGCCCCCACCCACGGACACCGTCCGGCTGCGCCTCGCCAACGACACCTCGTACGTCGATCTCCGCGGCCCCACCACCTGCGCCCTGATCACGCACACCGAGAAGCAGGCGATACACGACCGCCTCGGCCCCGACCCGCTGCGCCCGCCGGGGGACACCGACCCGAGCGCGGCCTACCGGCGCGTCTCCCGCAGCCGTACGACCATCGCGGCCCTGCTCATGGACCAGAAGGTCATCGCCGGCGTCGGCAACGTCTACCGCGCCGAGGTCCTCTTCCGGCACGGCATCGACCCCTACCGCGCGGGCAAGGACATCACCCCGGCCGAGTGGGACGCGATCTGGGCCGACCTCGTCGACCTGATGCGCGAGGGCGTCCGCAACAACCGCATCGACACCGTCCGCCCCGAGCACACCCCCGAGGCGATGGGCCGCCCGCCGCGCGTCGACGACCACGGCGGCGAGGTCTACGTCTACCGCCGCGCCAACCTGCCCTGCCACAGCTGCGGCACCGCGATCCGCACCGCCGACCTGGCCGCCCGCAATCTCTTCTGGTGCCCCGACTGCCAGAAGCCGTAAGGCTGTTGCGGAAGCCGTAGGGCTGCTGTTCTGAAAGCCGGGAGGCTGCGCTAGAACCCGTGCGGCAGCCAGGGTGCGACCGTGGAGCCGAAGGCCAATGACGCCTCCGCCAGCGCGCCCGTCCGCAGCTCCCGTACCCGCCCGGCGTCCGCGAGTGACGCGAGGGAGAACCCGCCGAGATACGCGGCCCCCAACTCCCGTACGGACAGGGCGAGATCGGCCGGGTCCTCGGTCCGCTCGCAGGACGCGCCCTTCGCGTCGCCGGTCAGCCGCCAACGGCCCGCGTTCCAGGGGCAGAAGACGTCCTCGACCTCGAACACGACGTCCACCGGCGTCTGGTAGGTCCGCGCCTCCAGCGCGGCCCCCAGGTCCACCAGCCGTACATGCAGCGAGTCCTGCTGCCGCAGACCGCACCGGCGGATGTCGGAGACGAGATGCTGCCAGGCGTCGTCCACGGGACGGCTGCGCACCGACAGCTTCGACGTCAGGTCGATGTCGAAGAGGAACCGCCACAGCGCCGCGTAGGCCGCCGGGTCCAGCGCCTCCAGATCACGCAGCAGGACCTCCCCGTTCGGGCCGGAGCCGTCCCACTCGGGTTTGACGAAGTACCGCGTGTAGCCGACGACTTCGCCGTCCCGCTCGGCGAGCACGCACTGCAACGGCGACGAGCCCTCCCGCTCGCTCGGCGGGTCCAGCAGCAGCAGGTTCTCCCACCCGGGCCGCCGCGCCAGCATCCCCGGCCGCCCGGCCACCCGCCGCGCGTACACCGCCTCGCACCGCTCGCGCACGGCGGCGGGGTCGGCGTAGCGCAGCCGTACGTCGTCCGTGCCCGGCGGAACCGTCAGCCGGACCCGGGCGGTGTCGATCTCGGCGGAGCCGCGCAGCGTGGCGATGCCGTACCCGAAGCGGCCGTAGATCGCCGGCTCGGAGGCCGTCAGCACGGCCAGCGGCTCGCCCCAGGACCGTACGTCGTCCAACTGCCGTCGCATCATGGACGTCAGCAGGCCGCGGCGCCGGTGCGTGGCGGCCACGCTGACCATCGTGACGCCCGCCGCGGGCACCGAGGCGCCGCCGGGCACGGTGATCCGGAAGCCGAACGCGCCCGCCGTCCCCACGCACGCCTCGCCGTCCCAGATGCCGATCGAGCGGTCGATCTCGGTGAGCCCCGACCACAGTTCGCGCTCCTCGGGCGACTCCAGGAGTCCGCCGAAGGCCGTGATCAGGCTGTCGTACCAGGTGTTCCACTCGTCCCGCCGCAGCACCCGCAGCTCGGTCCGGTCGGCCCGCGTGTCTCTCGCCTCTGTCCCCATGGACCATGCCTATCAGCGCATTGCGGGACGAGCCAGGGAATTTCCGCTCGACGCCCGCACAGGAGCCTCTGGTGAAGTTGACTGTGAAGTTGAACCTCGCAGGGGGGACAAGTGGGACCTCCCGTGCCAAGCGGCTGGTCGGATGGATAGGGTCCCGAACTAATGGCAGCAGGACGAGAGCGGCGCGCGGAGGCCGACACGTTCATGGCCCGGTTGAGGAAGCTGGTTCACCGGGTCCGCACCGGCCTGCGCAGAAGCGCCGTCGACTACTTCCGCGGGGACGGCTCGGACTGGGTCGCGCTCGCCGGACTCCTGATCACCATCCCGGTCATCGCCGCTACGACCCTCGCCAACGCGGTGTGGTTCTCACCGGCCGTGCTGGTCCTGCCGATCGTCGCGGGCGGCCTGCTGCTGCGGCCCGCGAGCCTGCTCGGCCTGTACGCGGCGGCGGCCACCGCCCTGATCGTGGAGTCGGTGAAGCTCGGCCCGTACACCGAGGGCCCGGCCCGGGTCACCCCGGGCGTGGTGCTCGTGGTGGCCGCGTGCGGCTTCTTCGGACTGCTGATCGCCCAGTTCCGCAGCCGGGTCGGCGTGCCCTGGCGGCGCGGCGGCACCATGCTCTTCGACCTGCGCGAACGCATCCGGGTGCAGAGCAAGCTCCCGCAGCTGCCCCAGGGCTGGCACCGGGAGATGGCGCTGCGCCCGGCGGGCGGCCAGTCGTTCTCCGGCGACTTCGTCGTGGCCGCGCGCACGAACGGTGGTCGGACCATGGAGGTCGTCCTCACCGACGTCTCCGGCAAGGGCATGGACGCCGGCTCCCGCGCACTCCTGCTGTCCGGCGCCTTCGGCGGCCTGCTCGGCTCGCTGCCCCCGCACGCCTTCCTGCCCGCCGCCAACGGCTATCTCCTGCGCCAGGACTGGGACGAGGGCTTCGCCACCTCGATCCACCTGGTCCTGGACCTCGACTCAGGCGACTACGAACTCTTCTCCGCCGGCCACCCGCCGGGCCTCCAGCTCAGCGCGGGCAGCGGACGCTGGGAGGAGAAGGCGGCGGAAGGGCCGCTGCTCGGGGTGTACGACGGCGCCCAGTTCGACCCCGTGAAGGGCTCGCTGCGCCCCGGAGACGTGCTGATGCTGTTCACGGACGGCCTGGTGGAGACCTCCGACCGGGACATCGTCGAGGGCATCGACCGCCTCACCGGCGAGGCCGACCGCTATGTCGCCGGCGGCTTCCACGGCGCCGCCTGGCACCTCATCGAGGCGGTCGCCAAGGACGTCAACGACGACCGCGCCCTGCTGCTGGTCTGCCGGGAGGGCCCCACGGCCTCGGCCTCGGCGTCCGCCCAGGGACTGTCCCGGTGACCCCGCCGCTCACCCTGACCGAGGTCGAGGCCCTCGCCCGCGCCGCGCACGAGGGCCAGACCGACAAGGCGGGCCGTCCCTACGCCGAACACCTCAAGGCCGTGGCCGAGGGCGTACGGGCGCGGGGCGGCGACCCGGAACAGATCGCGGCGGCCTGGCTGCACGACTCCGTGGAGGACGACGCGCTCACCGCGAGATGGCTCGACGAGGCCGCGCTGACCCGTCGTACGAAGGACATCGTGCTGGCCCTCACCAAGCGGGCGGGGGAGAGCCCGGAGACGTACGCCGGGCGGGTGCTCGCGACCCCCGGCGCGCTCCTCGTCAAGGAAGCGGACCTGGCCCACAACGCGGACCCGGCCCGGCTCGCCGTCCTCGACGAGCCGACCCGCGTCCGGCTGACCGAGAAGTACGCACGGATGCGCGCACTTCTAGGCCTCCGGGCTACTGACTAGACACCGACCTTCTCGCGGACGGCGGGCCGCGCGACCCGCGTGCGGTCGCGGGCCGGTCCGGCCGGGTCGGGGCGGAACGCCCACTCCATGCGCGGCTCGACCACGAAGCGGAACACCCGCCGTACGGGCGGGGTGCACAGCAGCGTGACGGCGGCGACCGCGAGGGCGCTCACGAGGAGCGCGCCGTAGGGCCGGTGCAGCCAGGCGGGGTGGAACAGGCCCGCGTAACCGGCCCCCTTGACCAGGAAACCGTGCAGCAGATAGCCGTACAGGGTGCCCGCGCCCAGCGCCGTGAACCACGTCGTGCGGCTCGGCACCCAGGAGTAGAAGCCGACCGTCAGCAGCAGCGAGCAGGCGAACATCAGGAGCGTCATCACCGGCCCCGCCCACCAGGGCGCGCCGAACTCCTGCGCGGAGTCGTGGTGGTAGAACCAGCCGGAGTTCATCCGGGGCACGGCCCACCAGCCGAACACCACGGCGCCCGCGAACAACGGCACGGACAGCACGCGCACCGCGCGCCGGCGCACCCACTGGAAGTGCTCGGGCCGCAGGACCAGGCCGAGCACGAAGTACGGCAGGAACTGCGCCAGCCGTTGCAGGTCGAAGTCGTCGGTCATGTCCGGGGTGCAGGAGGCGAGCATGGCGATGCCGAGCGCGAACGGCAGCGGGTGGCGGACCAGTTTCCAGATCGGGGTGGTCAGCCGCCAGATGAACAACGCGCAGAGGAACCAGGTGAGATACAGCGGGTCGAGGAGGGTGATCTTCTGGTGCGGGTTGTCGCCCGCGTACCGGCTGAAGAGCGAGTAGGCGATCTCGAAGACGACGTACGGCACGGCGACACCGGTGAGGAGTCGCTTGAGGCGGTCGGGGCGGAGGTCGAAACTCCGGGAGAAGTAGCCGGAGATGATGATGAACGCCGGCATGTGGAAGCTGTACACGACCATGTACAGCCCTTGCAGCGCCCTGCTGTCGCCCTTGAGGGGCTCCCAGGAGTGCCCGACGGCGACCAGCAGGATCGCCAGGTACTTCGCGTTGTCGAAGAACGGGTCGCGCCGTCTGGTCGGTTCGTGCGGTTCGGTCTGTTCGTTCTTTTCGCTCTGTTCGTTCTGGCCGGATGGCATGGCAGCTTGGAACATCTGAGGCACCTTAGCGTTGCCTGTGGGAATCGGTGAAACCATCGGACGCGCGTCCGAAAAGTTTCTGAGATGTCATGATTCATCCCGAACAAAAACCGCAAAAAGCCATGCCGATGACGCCTGTTCGTGTGCTCCCGCCAACAACCCGAACTGCCGGCGAACATCTCTCTTCCGAACCTTTGCGACCAACGATGCGTCACCCGCCGCATAGGTGGGCCGGGTTGGTGGCACGATGGTTCTGGCGGGGTGCGCGGGGTCGCGTCCCCGGGCCGGGAGCGGACCGACCGAGGGTGTGTGATCAGTTGTGGCCATTTCACTGTCTGTGGTGCTGCTGTTGGCGATCATCCTGGTGGTGTTGATCCGAGGGGGATCGATCAAGGCGGGCCCCGCCATCGTCGCCATCCTCTTCGGCTTCTTCCTCGCCTCGACCGGCATGGCGCCGTCCATCAACCGGTTCCTCAACTCCATAGCGGAGACGATCAATTCGATCAGCTTCTGATGGGGCACCGCTTCACGAGACAGTCGGCGGGCGCCCTGTTCGCGGCGTTCGCCGCCTTCCTGCTCACGCGTGACATCACGTTCGACTACTTCCGTCACGCACTGCCCGACTGGGCGTACACGGCATCGGGCCTCACCGGAATCGCCGCGTCGATCGTCGCCTACCCCCTCGCCGCCCGCTGGCTCCGCCGACTGCCCTGACGAACCGGCGCAACAGCGGCCAGCGCGGCACGGCCACCCCGGCGCCGCCGAGGCCGTTCGGATCGCCGTCGTCCACCATCGGGAAGCCGCCTGGAAACACTGAGGGCCAGGCGGAAGAAAGATCCTCCGACCTGGCCCTGAGTCGTGCGGAGCGGGCGACGGGAATCGAACCCGCGTAGCTAGTTTGGAAGACTAGTGCTCTACCATTGAGCTACGCCCGCGCATGACGCGCCGCAGGTCAGACGACCGCGGCACAGAAGGCATCGTAGCGGGTCGGACGCCCTCGGCGCACACCGCCTTTTCCGCGCTCCGGCCCGTGCCCCGCCCCGCACCCCCGCGCTCGTGAAATGCGACGGCCTCACTGCCTGCGGCCATGTACCCTACGTGTCGCACCTGACGGGGTGTGGCGCAGCTTGGTAGCGCGTCCGCTTTGGGAGCGGAAGGCCGTGGGTTCAAATCCCGCCACCCCGACCACCTGCCGGACCTCCGGGACCGGTACCACACCAGTACCTCGCGCGATCGCCTTTTGGGGCGTCCTGCCGCTGCGGCTACTATGCAAGCTGCGCGCCCGTGTGTCTCACACTCTGAAGTCCTCCGGGCGACCAGAAACCGCCGGACCTGTCTGGGTCCGCAACCCAAGAAGTCAGCCCCCAAGGAGACCGAACCGTGAAGAGCGCCGTGGAGACCCTGAACCCGACCCGGGTTCGGCTCAGCATCGAGGTGCCCTTCGAGGAGCTCAAGGACAGCCTCGACGCGGCGTACAAGAAGATCAACCAGCAGGTCACGGTGAAGGGCTTCCGGAAGGGCAAGATCCCGGCGCGCGTCATCGACCAGCGGTTCGGCCGCGGTGCGGTGCTGGAGGAGGCCGTCAACGACGCCCTCCCGAAGTTCTACACCGAGGCGGTCAACGAGGCGGAGCTCAACCCGCTCGGCCAGCCCGAGGTCGACATCACGGAGCTGAAGGACGGCGAGACGCTGAACTTCACCGCCGAGGTCGACATCCGCCCGACCATCGAGATCCCGGACTACTCGGGCATCGAGGTCGAGGTCGACGCCGTGGAGGTCAGCGAGGAGGACATCGACAAGTCCGTCGAGCAGCTCCGCGAGCGCTTCGCCTCCACCTCCCCGGTCGAGCGCGCCGCCGCCGAGGGCGACGTCGTCACCCTCGACCTGGAGGCCAAGGTCGACGGCGAGGTCCTGGCGGACGGGGTCGCCGAGGGCGTCTCCTACACCATCGGCTCCGGCGAGCTCCTCGACGGCATCGACGAGGCCGTCACCGGCCTGGAGGCCGGCGGCGAGGCCACCTTCGCCTCCGAGCTCAAGGGCGGCTCCGCGGCCGGCCAGGAGGCCCAGGTCACCGTCAAGGTGAGCCAGGTCGCCGCCCGCGAACTCCCGGCCCTGGACGACGAGTTCGCCCAGCTCGCCTCGGAGTTCGACACCCTGGAGGAGCTGCGCGCCGACAGCCGCAAGCGCCTTGAGAACATGAAGCAGTACGACCAGGCCACGCAGGCCCAGGAGCGCGTCCTGGACAAGCTGCTTGAGCTCGTCGAGGTGCCCGTCCCCGAGAAGCTCCTTGAGGACGAGATCAACACCCGCAAGCACAACCTGGAGCACCACCAGCTCGGTCAGATGGGCCTCGACCTGGAGAAGTACCTGGAGATCCAGGGCAAGACGGCCGAGGAGTTCGACGCCGAGACCAAGGAAGCCGCGGTCAAGGGCATCAAGACGCAGTTCGTCCTCGACGAGCTCGTCAACAAGGAGAAGCTGAACGTGAACCAGGAGGAGCTCACCGAGCACCTCATGCGTCGCGCGGCCTCCTCCGGCATGTCTCCCGACCAGTTCGCCCAGGCCGTCGTCGAGGGCGGTCAGGTCCCGCTCCTGGTCGGCGAGGTCGCCCGCGGCAAGGCCCTCGCGGTCGTCGTGGAGGCCGCCACGGTCAAGGACACCAACGGCGAGATCGTCGACCTGGACGACGAGGACGAGGACGAGACGGCCACCGAGACCGTCGAGACGGCCGAGGACGCCGCCGAGCCCGCCGAGGCGTGAGCACGGCACACCGAGCCGTAGGCAAGGCCGTTGAGCCGTAGCGAGGCACACAGGGGCCCCGGGGACATCGCACCCCGGGGCCCCTGCTCTTACCCGGGGTCCCACCAGCGCGGTGCATGCGCTGACAGCGAACAGTTCCCTTTGCGGGATTCCCCGAAGGGACCCGCGCGTTAGGGTCCATGAATACGAGGGCAGGGGAGTCCCCGTTGCCCCCGGCAGTACACGTGAGACGGCCCGGCGCCGTCGTAAAGACGAGCAGGTGGATACGTGACGAATCTGATGCCTACAGCCGCCGGCGAGCCCTCTTTCGGTGGCCTCGGCGACCAGGTCTACAACCGACTGCTCGGTGAGCGGATCATCTTCCTCGGCCAGGCGGTCGACGACGACATCGCCAACAAGATCACCGCACAGCTCCTCCTCCTTGCCTCCGACCCGGACAAGGACATCTTTCTCTACATCAACAGCCCCGGCGGCTCGATCACGGCCGGCATGGCGATCTACGACACCATGCAGTACATCAAGAACGACGTGGTGACCATCGCCATGGGCATGGCGGCCTCGATGGGCCAGTTCCTGCTCAGCGCCGGCACTCCCGGCAAGCGCTTCGCGCTGCCGAACGCCGAGATCCTCATCCACCAGCCCTCGGCCGGCCTCGCCGGTTCCGCCTCGGACATCAAGATCCACGCCGAGCGGCTGCTGCACACCAAGAAGCGGATGGCGGAGCTGACCGCCTTCCACACCGGCCAGACGGTGGAGCAGGTCACGCGCGACTCGGACCGCGACCGCTGGTTCGACCCGATCGAGGCCAAGGAGTACGGCCTCATCGACGACATCATGCCCACGGCCGCAGGTATGCCGGGCGGCGGCGGCACCGGGGCCTGAGGCCCCGCCACAGCCATCAGCCGACCGCCTCAGCCCCCAGGAGAGAGACAGTGAACAACTTCCCCGGCAACGGCCTGTACGACCACGCACGCGCCGAATACACGGCTCCCGCCGCCGAGTCCCGTTACGTGATCCCGCGCTTCGTGGAGCGCACCTCGCAGGGCGTGCGCGAGTACGACCCGTACGCGAAGCTCTTCGAGGAGCGCGTGATCTTCCTCGGCGTCCAGATCGACGACGCGTCCGCGAACGACGTGATGGCGCAGCTGCTGTGCCTGGAGTCGATGGACCCCGACCGTGACATCTCGATCTACATCAACAGCCCCGGCGGCTCCTTCACGGCGCTGACCGCGATCTACGACACGATGCAGTTCGTGAAGCCGGACGTCCAGACGGTCTGCATGGGCCAGGCCGCGTCCGCCGCCGCCGTCCTGCTCGCCGCCGGTACGCCCGGCAAGCGCATGGCGCTGCCGAACGCGCGCGTGCTGATCCACCAGCCCTACAGCGAGACGGGCCGGGGCCAGGTCTCCGACCTGGAGATCGCGGCCAACGAGATCCTCCGCATGCGCGGTCAGCTGGAGGACATGCTGGCCAAGCACTCGACGACCCCGCTGGAGAAGATCCGCGAGGACATCGAGCGCGACAAGATCCTCACGGCCGAGGACGCCCTGTCGTACGGCCTGATCGACCAGATCATCTCCACCCGGAAGATGAACAACGCCGACGTCCGCTGACCCGGACTCGGTATCGTCCTAGACCCCTTGGCGCGGTCCACGTGGAAGTGAACCGTGCCAAGGGGGGCCCGAACGGGGGGCCCGGCAAGGTACCGTCGGACATAAGGCAGCACCAGGAGCCGCTGTACCCAGGCGGCTCCCAGGCGAAGGGGAAGCACACCGTGGCACGCATCGGTGACGGCGGCGATCTGCTCAAGTGCTCGTTCTGCGGCAAGAGCCAGAAGCAGGTCAAGAAGCTCATCGCAGGGCCCGGTGTGTACATCTGCGACGAGTGCATCGACCTCTGCAACGAGATCATCGAGGAAGAACTCGCGGAGACGAGCGAGGTGCGCTGGGAGGAACTCCCCAAGCCCCGCGAGATCTACGAGTTCCTTGAGGGGTACGTCGTCGGCCAGGAGTCGGCGAAGAAGGCACTCTCGGTCGCGGTGTACAACCACTACAAGCGCGTCCAGGCCGGCGAGAACGGCGGCGGCCAGAGCCGCGAGGACGCCATCGAGCTGGCGAAGTCCAACATCCTGCTGCTCGGCCCCACGGGCTCGGGCAAGACCCTCCTCGCCCAGACCCTGGCCCGCATGCTGAACGTGCCGTTCGCGATCGCCGACGCGACCGCGCTCACGGAGGCGGGCTATGTCGGCGAGGACGTCGAGAACATCCTGCTGAAGCTGATCCAGGCCGCGGACTACGACGTCAAGAAGGCCGAGACCGGGATCATCTACATCGACGAGATCGACAAGGTCGCGCGCAAGAGCGAGAACCCCTCGATCACGCGTGATGTGAGCGGCGAGGGCGTCCAGCAGGCCCTGTTGAAGATCCTGGAGGGCACCACGGCCTCGGTCCCGCCGCAGGGCGGCCGTAAACACCCCCACCAGGAGTTCATCCAGATCGACACGACGAACGTCCTGTTCATCGTGGGCGGCGCGTTCGCGGGCCTGGAGAAGCTCATCGAGTCGAGGGCCGGCGCCAAGGGCATCGGCTTCGGGGCGACGATCCGCTCCAAGCGGGAGTTGCAGTCCAAGGACCAGTTCGAGGACGTCATGCCCGAGGACCTGGTCAAGTTCGGCATGATCCCCGAGTTCATCGGCCGCCTCCCCGTCATCACCTCGGTCCACAACCTGGACCGCGAGGCCCTGCTCCAGATCCTCATCGAGCCGCGCAACGCCCTGGTGAAGCAGTACCAGCGCCTCTTCGAACTCGACGGTGTGGAGCTGGACTTCGAGCGCGAGGCCCTCGAAGCCATCGCCGACCAGGCCATCCTCCGCCAGACCGGCGCCCGCGGCCTGCGCGCCATCATGGAGGAAGTCCTCCAGGGCGTCATGTACGAGGTGCCGTCCCGCAAGGACGTGGCCCGCGTCGTCATCACCGCGGACGTCGTCCTCTCGAACGTCAACCCGACCCTCATCCCGCGCGACGCGCGCGGCCGGGGCCCGGGCGAGCAGAAGACGGCGTAGCGGCAAGGCGGTTCAGCGCCGAAGGGGCCCCGGTCAGTCCGACTGACCGGGGCCCCTTCGCAGTTGAGCGGGTGCTACGCCATCAGGCCTTGACCCGCACGTCGTTGCGGAGCTTCGCGGCCAGTGCCGCGGTGCTCTCCACCGTTCCGCCGTTGCCCGCCGCGAGTTCGGCGATCCCGAACGCGCTCACGACGGCGACCGTGCTGTGGTCGCCCCAGATGCACATCGGCAGCTTGATGGTCTTCGCCGCGCCGGCCGTGGTGCTCGACGTGTCGTTGTTGGCGATCTCGGCGACCTGGCACTTCATGATGCCGTTGGAGAAGCCCGCCGGAGTGACCTTCTCCGGGCTGCCGACCAGCTTGCCGCTGGTCTTGTCGCTGCTCTGGTCCTTCTCCGACTCCGTCTTGACCTTGGCGAACATGGCGTCCACGACGGCCTCCGGGTCGTCGATCGTGCCGTAGACGCCGTCGAAGGAGAGGGTCTTCTGCGCCAGGCCGGTGCCGTTCTCGTAGCCGGCGCTGACCTCGACGGGGTTCTTCACCCCCCACTTCTGGAAGTCGGCCTTGTCGTCGTCGGTCATCGAGTTCGCCGAGTCGGAGCTGTTGTCCGACTTCTTGTACGTGCCGTTGATGACCGTCGCCGGCGCCGTCAGCTTGTGCGCGCCGTCGTCGGCCACACCGCCGCCGCCACCGCCCCCGCCGATCACGAAGTACGCGCCGACCGCGACGGCGGCCACGACCGCGACCGCGCCGATGATCAGGCCCGTCTTCTTCTTCCCGCCGCCGGGTACCGGGGGCTGCGGAACGCCGTACGGCGGCTGCCCGTAAGGAGGTTGCTGGCCGTAGGGCGGCTGCTGGCCGTAGGGCTGCTGCCCGTAGGGGTTGGGCTGCGGCGGGACGCCCTGCGGGGGCTGCTGCGGGTAGCCGTAACCGGGCTGGGCGGGCGGTTGCTGAGGGTAGCCGTAGCCGGGCTGGGGGGCGCCCTGCGGCGCCTGCTGGGGAGGCGGACCGTAGGGACCCGGCTGACCGTACGGTCCGGGCTGCTGCGGCTGCCCGTCGTACGGGCCCGGCTGGTTGTAGCTCATTCTGGGTTCCCCTCCAGATACTTATGTGTTCCCGACATCCTGGCCCAGCCACAGGAACCGCACGGCATCGGGGGTCGCACCGTTACAGAACAAACGCGTTTCGGGACACCCCCGCTGCACCCCTAAACTGGCCCCGTGACCGAGAACGCTCATCAGCAGCCATCAGCGCCCGTCTCCGAACTGCCGACCCAGTACGCGCCGGCCGACGTAGAGGGGCCGCTGTACGAGCGCTGGGTGGAGCGGGGTTACTTCGAGGCGGACGCGAAGAGCGAGAAGCCGCCGTACACCATCGTCATCCCGCCCCCGAACGTCACCGGCTCGCTCCACCTCGGGCACGCCTTCCAGCACACGCTGATGGACGCCCTGACCCGCCGCAAGCGCATGCAGGGCTTCGAGTCGCTGTGGCTGCCGGGCATGGACCACGCGGGCATCGCCACCCAGAACGTCGTCGAGCGCGAACTCGGCAAGGAGGGCAAGTCCCGCCACGACCTGGGCCGCGAGGCCTTCGTCGAGCGCGTCTGGCAGTGGAAGGACGAGTACGGCGGCAAGATCCTCGGCCAGATGCGCCGCCTCGGCGACGGCGTCGACTGGACCCGCGAGCGCTTCACCATGGACGAGGGCCTGTCCCAGGCCGTCCAGACCATCTTCAAGCGGCTCTACGACGACGAGTTGATCTACCGCGCCGAGCGCATCATCAACTGGTGCCCGCGCTGTCTCACCGCGATCTCGGACATCGAGGTCGAGTACCAGGACGACGACGGCGAACTCGTCTCCATGAAGTACGGCGAGGGGGACGACACCATCGTCGTCGCCACGACCCGCGCCGAGACGATGCTCGGCGACACCGCCGTCGCCGTCCACCCCGACGACGAGCGGTACAAGCACCTCGTCGGCCGGCACATCAAGCTGCCGCTCACCGACCGCACCATCCCGGTCGTCGCCGACACCCACGTCGACCCGGAGTTCGGCACCGGCGCCGTCAAGGTCACGCCCGCCCACGACCCGAACGACTTCGCCATCGGCCAGCGCCACGACCTGGAGTCGCTGACCGTCATGGATGAGCGCGGTGTCATCACCGTGCACGGCCCCTTCGAGGGCCTGGACCGGTTCGAGGCCCGCTCCGCGATCGTCGCCGCCCTGCGCGCGGACGGCCGGATCGTCGCCGAGAAGCGGCCCTACGTCCACTCCGTCGGCCACTGCTCCCGCTGCAAGACGACCATCGAGCCGCGCCTGTCCATGCAGTGGTGGGTCAAGGTCGCCCCGCTCGCCAAGGCGGCCGGCGACGCGGTCCGCGACGGCCGCGTCAAGATCCACCCGCAGGAGATGGAGAAGCGCTACTTCGACTGGGTCGACAACCTCCACGACTGGTGCATCTCACGGCAGTTGTGGTGGGGCCACCGCATCCCCGTCTGGTACGGCCCGGACGGCGAGGTCGTCTGCGTCGGCCCCGACGAGGAGCCGCCCACGGGTGAGGGCTGGACCCAGGACTCCGACGTCCTGGACACCTGGTTCTCCTCCGGCCTGTGGCCCTTCTCGACCCTCGGCTGGCCCGAACAGACCCCGGATCTCAAGAAGTTCTATCCGACCGACGTCCTGCTCACCGGCCACGACATCATCTTCTTCTGGGTCGCCCGGATGATGATGTTCGGCCTGTACGCGATGGACGGCGAAGTCCCCTTCAGGACCATCGCGTTGACGGGTCTGGTCCGCGACCAGTTCGGCAAGAAGATGTCCAAGTCCTCGGGCACGGCGGTCGATCCGCTGGACTGGATGAACGCGTACGGCTCCGACGCCGTCCGCTTCACCCTGGCCCGCGGCGCCAACCCCGGTACGGACGTGCCGATCGGCGAGGACTGGGTCCAGGCGTCCCGCAACTTCGCCAACAAGATCTGGAACGCGACCCGCTTCGCGCTGATGAACGGCGCGACGATCGAGGGCGAACTCCCGCCCGCCGAGCGGCTGTCGGCCACGGACCGCTGGATCCTGTCCCGCCTCAACAAGACGGTCTCCCAGGTCGACGCGCTCTACGACGACTTCCAGTTCGCCAAGCTCTCCGACGCGCTCTACCACTTCGCGTGGGACGAAGTCTTCGACTGGTACGTCGAGTTGTCGAAGACCACGTTCATGGCGGGCGGCGAGCCCGCGCAGGTCTCCGGCCGCGTCCTGGGCGAAGTCCTCGACGTCACCCTGAAGTTGCTGCACCCGATCGTCCCGTTCGTCACGGAGACGCTCTGGACTACCCTCACGGGCGGCGAGTCGATCGTCGTCGCGGACTGGCCGAAGGACTCGGGCTTCCGTGACGAGGCCGCCGAGCGCGAGATCGAGACGCTCCAGCAGGTCATCACCGAGGTCCGCCGCTTCCGCGCCGACCAGGGCCTCCAGCCCGGCCAGCGCGTCCCGGCCCGCCTCACGCTGACCGGCACGGCCCTCGCCCCGCACGAGGCCGCCATCCGCCAGCTCCTCCGCCTCCAGCCGGAGGGCGACACCTTCGCGGCGACGGCCACCCTCCCGGTCGGCGGCGCCACGGTCGCCCTCGACCTCTCCGGCACGATCGACGTGGCGGCGGAGCGGAAGCGTCTCGCGAAGGACCTCGCCGCGGCCGAGAAGGAGAAGGACCAGGCGACGGCCAAGCTCGGCAACGAGGCGTTCCTGGCCAAGGCCCCGGACAACGTCGTGGACAAGATCCGGGGCCGCCTGTCCAAGGCCGACGAGGACATCGAGCGCATCAAGGCCCAGCTGGACGGCCTGCCCCAGCAGTAGCCCGCCCGGGGTGGCGGAGCCGCGTCGACGTGCGGCTCCGCCACCCGGGCGGGACCAGCCACCCCCTCTCTCCCGCGCACCCCTAAACTGGCCCCGTGACCGACAGCGACCCCTTCGACGAGATCATCGACGCCGAGACAGACCGCGACCCCGACCTCGCGGTCATCGAGGCCGGCAGCCGGACCCTCCGTACCCAGGGCACCGGCGGGCCGCAGGCCGACGTCCCCGCGCGCCCCGAGGACCCCGAGGTGGACGCCGCGCTGCGCGAGGTCGAGGCGGACCTCGCCACCCGCTGGGGCGAGACCAAGCTGGAGCCCTCGGTCACCCGTATCGCCGCGCTGATGGACGTGCTGGGCGACCCCCAGCGCTCGTACCCCTCGATCCACATCACCGGCACGAACGGCAAGACCTCCACGGCCCGGATGATCGAGGCCCTCCTCGGCGCCTTCGAACTCCGCACCGGCCGCTACACCTCCCCGCACGTCCAGTCGATCACCGAACGCATCAGCCTCGACGGCGCCCCGATCTCCGCCGAGCGCTTCATCGAGACGTACCAGGACATCAAGCCGTACGTCGAAATGGTGGACGCGCGGCAGGAGTTCAGGCTGTCGTTCTTCGAGGTGCTGACGGGGATGGCGTACGCGGCCTTCGCGGACGCGCCCGTCGACGTGGCCGTCGTCGAGGTGGGGATGGGCGGCACCTGGGACGCCACCAACGTCATCGACGCGGACGTGGCCGTGGTCACCCCGATCGACCTCGACCACACCGACCGGCTCGGCTCGACGACCGGTGAGATCGCGGGCGAGAAGTCCGGGATCATCAAGCAGGACGCGACCGTGATCCTGGCGCAGCAGCCGGTGGACGCGGCGCAGGTGCTGCTGAAGAAGGCCGTCGAGGTGGACGCCACCGTGGCCCGGGAAGGGCTCGAATTCGGGGTCGTGTCCCGGCAGGTCGCCGTCGGCGGGCAGCTGCTCAACCTGCGGGGTCTGGGCGGCGAGTACGAGGAGATCTATCTGCCCCTCCACGGCCCGTACCAGGCGCACAACGCGGCCGTCGCCCTGGCCGCCGTCGAGGCGTTCTTCGGGGTCGGGGCCCAGCGGCCCGATCCGCTCGCGATCGACACCGTCCGGAAGGCCTTCGCGTCCGTCTCCTCACCCGGGCGGCTGGAGGTGGTGCGGCGGTCGCCGACCGTGGTGCTGGACGCGGCGCACAACCCGGCGGGCGCCCGTGCGACCGCCGAGGCGGTGGCGGAGGCCTTCGACTTCAGCCGGCTGATCGGAGTGGTCGGCGCCAGCGGCGACAAGAACGTCCGCGGGCTGCTGGAAGCCTTCGAGCCGCTGTTCGCCGAGGTCGTCGTCACACAGAACTCCAGCCACCGCGCGATGGACGCGGACGAGCTGGCCGCCATCGCCGTCGAGGTGTTCGGCGACGAGCGGGTGCAGGTCGAGCCGCGGTTGCCGGACGCTCTGGAGGCGGCGATCACGCTGGCCGAGGAGGACGGCGAGTTCGCGGGCGGCGGTGTGCTCGTCACCGGTTCCGTCATCACCGTCGGTGAGGCCCGACTGCTCCTCGGGAGGGGCTGACTCTCGTGCGTACGCTCTGTTCCTCGACGTTGATCGGCGAGTTCTTCGTGATCGGTTTCGCCGGTCTGGTCGCCATGAAGGATCCCGCTCTGGACGTGTCCACGGTGTGGACGGTGTGCGGGATCGCGATGTTCCTGTCGGTCGCGCTGTGCGGCGCGGTCACCCGGCCGGCCGGCATCGCGCTCGGTTGGGCGCTCCAGCTCGCGCTGATCGCGGCGGGTGTCGTGGTGCCGACGATGTTCTTCCTGGGGGCGGTCTTCGCGGCCCTGTGGTGGGCGTCGGTGCACTACGGCCGGAAGATCGACGAGGCGAAGGCGCGGTTCGCGGCGCAGGCCGCGCAGGCCGAGTCCGCCACTCCCGGCGCGGCGTGACTCCACTACACCTGACGTTGCGTAATGGGTGCGCGGACACGCCCTGTAGCCTCGGCTTTGTCGTGACACGACCGTGAGATGACGGTGGCACGACCGTGAGCCGACCCGCACATCATGATCCGAAGGAGTCCCGTCGTGACCCAGCGCACCCTCGTCCTGCTCAAGCCCGACGCCGTACGTCGTGGCCTGACCGGCGAGATCATCGGCCGGATCGAGCGCAAGGCCGACTGGCGGATCACCGCGCTGGAGCTGCGCACCCTGGACCAGGACACCCTGGAGCAGCACTACGGCGAGCACAAGGGCAAGCCGTTCTACGAGCCGCTGGTGCAGTTCATGGCCTCCGGCCCGGTGGTGGCCCTGATCGTCGAGGGCGAGCGGGTCATCGAGGGGGTGCGCGCGCTGGCCGGTCCGACCGACCCGATCGCCGCCGCGCCGGGCTCGATCCGCGGCGACTTCGGTGTGATCGTGCGGGAGAACCTGATCCACGCCTCGGACTCGGAGGAGTCCGCCGAACGCGAGGTGAAGATCTTCTTCCCGGGGCGTTCCTGAATCTCCATCAGTAACCCACATGCCTGACCAGGGACGGCCGCGTTTTTCCGGCCGTCTCTCGGCATATGCGTGCCGATCGGGGGAACGAGTGCCCCCGTTGGGCCGTCTCCACAAGCGAGGCGGCGCCTCACATGCTGACAATGGCGAAGACCCTCGCGCAGTGTTCGTGCAGGCGCGTCTACGATGTAAGCCTTCACGTCACAGCACCCACTTCGCCGTCCTGAAAAGCCCTCAAAAGCTCCCGGGAAGGCCAGACGAATCCTGATGGGGAACTCAATGTCGTTCATCGGCCGTGACATGGCTGTCGACCTCGGGACCGCCAACACGCTGGTGTACGTCAGGGGTCGCGGGATCGTACTCAACGAGCCGTCCGTCGTCGCGATCAACACCAACACCGGTGGCATTCTCGCGGTCGGCTCCGAAGCCAAGAAGATGATCGGGCGGACGCCGGGCAACATCGTCGCCGTGCGTCCGCTGAAGGACGGTGTCATCGCCGACTTCGAGATCACCGAGCGCATGCTCCGCTACTTCATTCTGAAGATCCACAAGCGGCGCTATCTCGCCCGCCCCCGTGTCGTCGTCTGTGTGCCCTCGGGCATCACGGGCGTCGAGCGCCGTGCCGTCATCGAGGCGTCGTCCCAGGCCGGCGCCCGCCAGGTGCACATCATCGAGGAGCCCATGGCCGCGGCCATCGGTTCCGGCCTGCCGGTCCACGAGGCCACGGGCAACATGGTGGTGGACATCGGCGGCGGCACCACGGAGGTCGCGGTCATCTCGCTCGGTGGCATCGTCACCGCCCAGTCCATCCGCGTCGCGGGCGACGAGTTGGACAACGCGATCATCCAGCACATCAAGAAGGAGTACTCGCTCCTTCTGGGTGAGCGGACGGCTGAGCAGATCAAGATCACAATCGGTTCCGCGTACGACCTCGACGACGACCAGCACACCGAAATCCGCGGCCGGGACCTGGTGTCCGGCCTGCCCAAGACCGTCGTGATCTCCGCCGGTGAGGTCCGCAAGGCGATCGAAGAGCCCGTCAACGCGATCGTCGACGCGGTGAAGACGACCCTCGACAAGTGCCCGCCGGAGCTGTCCGGCGACATCATGGACCGAGGAATCGTTCTGACCGGCGGTGGAGCCCTGCTCAAGGGTCTCGACGAGCGGCTGCGCCGGGAGACCGGCATGCCGATCCACATCGCCGAGGACCCGCTGGACAGCGTGGCGCTCGGCTCCGGCAAGTGCGTCGAGGAGTTCGAGGCGCTCCAGCAGGTGCTGGACGCCCAGCCGCGCAGATGACGTAACGCTTCGATTCCGCCGTACGGGATGATCTCCTCTCGTGCGGCGGATCGTTGATACGGAGGCATAGGCTCCGACATAGGCCTCTGCAAGAGCCTTTGCAGGCTTCCGTATCCATCTGCCCGAACCACACCTGCATACCTGAACCTCCATACCTGAACCTCTGCACATCTCTATGAGGAAGGCACGGCCGCCGCACGTGAGGGACACACGAGAGAGCCGGCTGCTCCTGGTGCTGCTGATCGCCGTAGCGTTCGCGTTGATCACGGTGGACATCCGGGGAGGGCAGGACTCGCCGGTCGAGGGTGCCCGCCGGGCCGCGGCCACCGTGTTCGGCCCGATCGAGAACGGCGTGTCGTCCGCCGTGAACCCGGTCGGCGACGCGATCTCCGCGGTCCGCGACTCCGGTGAGCGGCACGACCGGCTCGCGCTCCTGGAGAAGGAGAACGCGGCTCTCAAGGCGAAGCTCGGCAGCGACGACCGCAACCGCAGCCGCCTCGACCAGCTCGACAAGATGCTGAAGGTGGCCGGCGAGGGCCAGTACGGCATCAAGGGCGCCCAGGTCATCGCGATAGGAGCCGCGCAGAGCTTCTCCTGGACGATCACCATCGACGTCGGCGCCAACGACGGCATCAAGCGCGACATGACGGTCCTCAACGGCGACGGCCTGGTCGGCCGGGTCACCACCGTCGGGCCCGACGCCTCGACCGTCCTGCTCGCCAACGACCCCGACTTCACCGTCGGCACCCGGATGGAGGGCAGCGACGAACTCGGCTTCGCCTCCGGCGAGGGCGACGGCCCGCTGCGCGTCGAACTCCTCAACGGCAAGGCGGAGGTGCAGAAGGGCGACCGGCTCGTCACCTTCGGCTCGCAGGCCGACAAGCCGTTCGTGCCCGGTGTCCCGGTCGGTGTCGTCTCCCGCGTCGACCCCTCCGGCGGCGGCCTGACCCGCACGCTGTACGTCACGCCGTACGTCAACTTCACCAAGCTCGACATCGTCGGCGTAGTCGTGGAGGCCCCGAAGAAGGACCCGCGCGACACGGTCCTGCCGGCGAAGCCCAAGCCGACCCCGATCCCGACGGTGACCGTCACGGTCACCCCGTCCGCGAACGCGCCGGTCGACGGCCAGCAACAGCAGTAGGAGCCCTTCCCCATGCGTGTCAACCGGATCCTGCTCTCCGTGCCGCTGGTCGTCGTCGCCATGGTGATCCAGGTGAGCGTCCTCGCCCGCCTCCACCTCCCCGGCGCCGTCCCCGACCTGCTCCTCCTCACGGTCCTGGGCCTCGCCATGGTCTACGGCCATGTCACCGGCGCCCTCATCGGCTTCGGCGCGGGCCTCCTCGCCGACCTCGCCCCGCCCGCCGACCACGCGGCCGGCCGCTACGCGCTGGTGCTGTGCGTGATCGGCTACCTTGCGGGCCTGGCGAAACCGGAGAACGGCCGCCTGAAGTCGGCGACCGGCCCGATGGCCGTCGTGGTCGTCGCCGCACTCGGCTCGACCCTCCTCTACGCGGGTGTCGGCGCCCTCGTCGGCGACACCGCCGCCCGCCATGTCGGCCTGCCCAGCCTGCTGTTCACGGCCGCCCTGTACGACCTGCTGCTCGCGCCGTTCATCGTGCCCGGTGTCATGGCGCTGGCCCGCCGCGCCGACAACGACCCGCTCGCGGAGACCAACGCGGCCAAGTCGGCCGACATCTCCTCGGGTTGGCTCTCCTCCGGCACCGGCCTGAAGATCGGCGGCCAGCGCGGCGGACTCCGGATGAAGACGGCCCGCGCGCGGGTGGCCCGGGCCGGGCGCATCAAGGGGGTCAAGCGGCTTTGAGGGCAGGGGAGTTGACCCGACCGGGGCACGTGAGGCCTCACAGGTCCGTCGTATATGACTCGTACACGCACTGAGAGGGGGAGGCAGCACCAATGACCAACATCCCGGAGACCGGACGGACTCCACGGGTTCAGATCAGGCTCGTCGTCATCCAGATCCTCGTGCTCTCCCTCCTCGGCACCCTCGGCGGTCGCCTGTGGTACCTCCAGATCCGGGAGGGCTCCGCGTACCAGAAGGAGGCGTCGGGCAACCACGTCCAGCAGGTCGTCGAGCCCGCGGTGCGCGGTTCGATACTGGACGCGCGCGGTGTGCCCCTCGCGGACAACGAGACCCGGCTGGTGGTCTCCGCCTCCCGCACCGACCTGCTCAAGCAGGCCGACGACGGCAAGGCCGTCCTCACCAAGCTGGCCGGGGTGCTCGGCATGAAGCCCGAGGACGTCATCCAGAAGGTCCGGCTGTGCGACGCGAAGACCCCGCAGCCGTGCTGGAACGGCTCGCCGTACCAGCCGATCCCGATCACCGACGAGGCCACCGCCAAGCAGGCCCTCCAGATCCGCGAGCGCTCCGAGGACTTCCCCGGCATCACCGCCGAGCCCGAGGCCGTCCGGCGCTACGCGGCGGCCGGTGACGTCAACGCGGCCCAGGTCCTCGGCTATCTCTCGCCGGTCACCGACGACGAGATCACCCAGGCCAAGGACTCCGACTCGCCGTATCTGCGCTCCGACCAGGTCGGCCGCTCGGGCCTGGAGCGCCAGTACGACAAGGAGCTGCGCGGCAAGGCCGGTGTCACCCGCTACGAGGTAGACAACCTCGGCCGGGTCATCGGCAAGGCCAAGTCCGATGCCCCGCAGCCCGGTTCGAACCTCGTCACCAGCATCGACGCCCGGGTGCAGCGGGTCGCCGAGTACCAGCTGGACAAGGCGATGAAGGGGGCCCGCGAGCAGTTCGACAAGATCACCGGCGAGAACTACAAGGCCGACTCGGGTGCCGTCGTCGTGATGGAGGCCAAGACCGGCCGGATCGTCGCCATGGCGTCCGCGCCGACGTACGACCCGAACGTCTGGGTCGGCGGTATCTCCGCCAAGGACTACAAGCAGCTCACCGGCAAGAACTCCGACTACCCGCTGCTCAACCGGGCCATACAGGGTCAGTCGGCGCCCGGTTCGACCTTCAAGGTGGTCTCCACGGCCGCCGCGGTCGAGGCCGGCTACACCTGGGACGGCGGCTACCCCTGCACGAGTTCGTACTCGGTGGGCGGCCAGGTCTTCAAGAACTTCGAGGGCGAGAACTTCGGCCCGATCTCGCTGGGCCGCGCGCTGGAGGTCTCCTGCGACACCGTCTTCTACGGTCTCGCCGACGCCCAGTGGAAGAAGGACGGCGGCATCAACCCGAAGAAGGGCGAGCCGAAGGACTACTTCTACAAGGCGGCCCACCAGTTCGGCCTCGGCAAGACCACCGGCGTCGACCTCCCCAACGAGGTCACCGGCCGTGTCCCGGACCGCAAGTGGAAGCAGGAGACCTACGAGGCCAACAAGGCCTACTGGTGCAAGACCGGCAAGAAGGGCGGCACGTACGTCCAGCAGATCGCGTACGAGAACTGCCTCGAAGGCAACAAGATGCGTGAGGGCGACTCGATCAACTACTCCATCGGCCAGGGCGACACCCTTGTCACCCCGATCCAGGAGGCCATGATCTACGGCGCCCTCGCCAACGGCGGCACCGAGTACGTCCCGACCATCGGCAAGGCCATCATCAGCGCCGACGGCAAGACCGTCACGGAGATCAAGCCCAAGGTGAAGGCCAAGCTGCCGATCAGCAAGGCCACCCTCAAGGGCATGGACAAGGCGCTCGCGGGCGTGGTCACCAGCGGTACCGCGGCCTGGAAGTTCCAGGGCTGGCCGCAGGACAAGATCGAGCTGCACGCCAAGACGGGTACGGCCGAGGTCTACGGCAAGCAGACCACGTCCTGGCTGGCCACGTACTCCAAGGACTACACGGTCATCATGACGATCGCCCAGGCCGGTACCGGTTCGGGCGCCTCCGGTGAGGCCGTGCGCAACATCTACAACGCGATGTACGGCGTCCAGTCCGACGGTTCCATCGACAAGAAGAAGGCGCTGCTGCCCTCGCCGCAGACGAGCCTCCCCAAGGTCCGGGCGGACGGCACGATCGCCGCCCCGAAGATCGCCGCCGACCCGGCCAAGGAGCTGGAGAAGCAGTTGCAGAAGGCGACCGACGCGGGGGTCACGGCCGCCGACGACACCCAGCAGCCCGCCACCTCGCCCACGTCGACCACCAACAGCAACACCCGTAGGCGCCCGCGCAGAAGGGGAAGCCGGAGGATGCTCACATGACCGGCAACACCTTCTCCGTCTCCGGTTACGGTCCCGAGCGGGCCGGCTGGACCCGGGTCTTCGCCCGTGACTCGCTGGCCCGCCGCCTGGACTGGCCGATACTGCTGTCGGCGATCGGCCTGTCCCTGATCGGCTCGGTGCTGGTGTACTCGGCGACCCGCAACCGCACCGAGATCAACCAGGGCGACCAGTACTACTTCCTGATCCGGCACCTGATGAACACCGGCATCGGCATCGCCCTGATGATCGGCGTGATCTGGGTCGGCCACCGCACCCTGCGGGTGGTCGTCCCGTTCCTCTACGGCGCCTCGGTGTTCGGCATCCTGCTGGTGCTCACCCCGCTCGGCTCCACGGTCAACGGCGCGCACTCCTGGATCGTGCTCGGCGGCGGCTTCTCGCTCCAGCCCTCGGAGTTCGTGAAGATCACGATCATCCTGGGCATGGCGATGGTGCTGGCCGCCCGGGTCGACGCGGGCGACAAGCCCTACCCCGACCACCGCACGGTCCTCCAGTCCCTGGGGCTGGCCTCGGTCCCGATGATGATCGTGATGCTGATGCCCGACCTCGGGTCGGTCATGGTCATGGTCATCATCGTGCTCGGTGTGCTGCTGGCCTCCGGCGCCTCCAACCGCTGGATCTTCGGCCTGCTCGGCGCCGGCGCGATCGGCGCGGTCGCGGTGTGGCAGCTGCACATCCTGGACGAGTACCAGATCGCCCGCTTCGCCGCCTTCGCCAACCCGAGCCTCGACCCGGCCGGCGTCGGCTACAACACCAACCAGGCCCGCATCGCGATCGGCTCCGGCGGCCTCACCGGCGCGGGTCTGTTCCACGGCTCCCAGACCACGGGCCAGTTCGTCCCCGAACAACAGACAGACTTCGTCTTCACGGTCGCGGGCGAGGAACTGGGCTTCGTCGGCGCGGGCCTGATCCTCGTCCTGCTGGGCGTGGTCCTGTGGCGCGCCTGCCGCATCGCCCGCGACTCGACCGAGCTCTACGGCACGATCGTCGCCGCCGGGGTCGTCGCCTGGTTCGCCTTCCAGGCCTTCGAGAACGTCGGCATGACCCTCGGCATCATGCCCGTCACCGGCCTGCCCCTGCCCTTCGTCTCCTACGGCGGCACATCGATGTTCGCGGTGTGGATCGCGGTGGGTCTGCTCCAGTCGATCCGGGTCCAGCGTCCGATGTCCGCCTGACTCGGCCTTTACCATTCCGTTAGTTCCCCATTCGCCCGAGTTTCCCCGGGGTTCATTTCGGACGCCCCCTGCCATCCCGGCTCGTCAGCAACTAGATTCGGTTCATGGCGGACACACAACGCGAGATCGAGCGTAAGTACGAGTCCGATGAGAGCGGCCTGCCCGACCTCACCGGCGTCTCCGGTGTCCGGGCCGTCATCGACAAGGGCGTCGCGCACCTGGACGCCGTCTACTACGACACGGCCGACCAGCGCCTGGCCAGGGCCTCGACGACCCTGCGCCGCCGCACCGGCGGTTCGGACGCGGGCTGGCACCTGAAGGTGCCGGTCGCGCCCGGGGTCCGCGACGAGATCAGGGAGCCGCTCTCCGACACCGTGCCGCGCACGCTCGCCGGTCTGGTCCGCGCCCGGGTCCGCGAGGCCGAGCTGCTGCCCGTGGTCCGGCTGCGCTCCGACCGTGACGTCCGCCACCTCGTGGACGCGGACGGTGTCCTGCTCGCCGAGGTCAGCGTGGACGCCGTACAGGCCGAACGCCTCACCGACGGCGGCGGCACCGCCCAGTGGACCGAGATCGAGGTCGAACTCGCCGACGGCGGCGACCCGGCCTTCCTCGACAAGGTGGAGAAACGGTTGCGCAAGGCGGGCGTACGACCGTCGTCGTCCTCCTCGAAGCTCGCGCGGGCACTGGCCGAGACCGCGCCGAAGCAGCCGAAGAAGAAGGGCGCGAAGCGTCGCGAGGCGCTCGTGCCGCCCGAGCCGGGGCCGCCGGAAACCGCGGGCGACCACGTCCTCGGCTACGTCCGCGCCCAGCGCGACGCGCTCCTCGAACTCGACCCCGCCGTCCGGCAGGACACCTACGACTCCGTGCACCGCATGCGCGTCGCCACCCGCCGCCTGCGCAGCACCTTCCGCTCCTACGGCAAGGTGCTGGACCGCACGGTCACCGACCCGGTCGGCGAGGAACTGAAGTGGCTGGCGAGCGAGTTGGGCGTGGACCGGGACCGCGAGGTGATGACCGAACGCCTCACGGCGGTCCTCGCCGAACTGCCCCGCACCCTGGTCTCCGGCCCGATCCGCACCCGCATGCGGACCTGGGCGAACGCCCGGCGCGGCGGCTCGCGCCGGCGGCTCATCGGCGTCCTGGACTCCAAGCGGTATCTCGCGCTGCTCGACACCCTGGACACGCTGGTGGCCGAGCCGCCCCTGCTGCCGGACGCGGCCGGCCGGCCGGAGAAGGTCATCGGCAAGGCCGTGCGCAAGGACTTCGAGAAGGTCTCGGCACTTGTCGAGGAGGCCATCGGGGCCCCGCCCGGCGCGGACCGCGACCTCGCGCTGCACGAGGCCCGCAAGAAGGCCAAGCGCACCCGGTACGCGGCGGAGGCGGCGGGCCCCGCGCTCGGTGCCCCGGCGCGGGCGCTGGCCAAGTCGATGAAGTCCCTGACCAGCCTGCTCGGCGAGCACCAGGACAGCGTGATGGTCCGGGTCACCCTGCGGGAGCTGTCCGCGGTGGCGCACGCGGCGGGGGAGAGCTCCTTCACGTACGGGGTGCTGTACGGGCGCGAGGAGCAGCGGGCGGCGGCCGTGGAGGCGGCGCTGCCGGGGGTGTGGGAGGAGATCGGGGCCGGGGTGTCCGGCTGAGCCGTACGGGGGACCTCCGGGATCGCGTTAGTCTGGATGGTCACCCGTCCGTTCAGTACCGCTCACGAAGGTTCGCGAGATGCCTGCCGAAGTCGCTGCGGCCGCAGAGTCCGTGTTTCCGCAGCTCGAAGCCCTGCTCCCGCAGGTTCAGAAGCCGATCCAGTACGTCGGAGGCGAGCTCAACTCGACGGTCAAGCCGTGGGAGTCGTGCGATGTCCGCTGGGCGCTGATGTACCCGGACGCGTACGAGGTCGGCCTGCCCAACCAGGGCGTCATGATCCTCTACGAGGTGCTGAACGAGCAGGAGGGCGTCCTCGCCGAGCGCACGTACAGCGTGTGGCCGGACCTGGAGGCGCTGATGCGGGAGCACCGCGTCCCGCAGTTCACGGTCGACAGCCACCGCCCGGTGGGCGCGTTCGACGTGTTCGGGCTGAGCTTCTCCACCGAACTCGGCTACACGAACATGCTGACCGCGCTGGACCTGGCGGGCATCCCGCTGGAGGCCGGGAACCGTACGCTCGATGACCCGATCGTCCTGGCGGGCGGCCACGCGGCCTTCAACCCGGAGCCGATCGCGGACTTCATCGACGCGGTGATCATCGGCGACGGCGAGCAGGCCGTCCTCGACATGACGAAGATCATCAGGGAGTGGAAGGCGGCGGGCCGCCCGGGTGGCCGCGAGGAGGTCCTGTTCCGCCTGGCGAAGACGGGTTCGGTGTACATCCCGGCGTTCTACGACGTCGAGTACCTCCCCGACGGCCGTATCGCGCGCGTGGTCCCCAACAAGTCGGGCGTCCCGTGGCGGGTCTCGAAGCACACGGTCATGGACCTGGACGAGTGGCCGTACCCCAAGCAGCCGCTGGTCCCGCTGGCCGAGACGGTCCACGAGCGCATGTCCGTGGAGATCTTCCGCGGCTGCACGCGCGGCTGCCGCTTCTGCCAGGCGGGCATGATCACCCGCCCGGTGCGCGAGCGCTCCATCACGGGCATCGGCGAGATGGTCGAGAAGGGCCTGAAGGCGACGGGCTTCGAGGAGGTGGGCCTGCTGTCCCTCTCCTCGGCCGACCACTCGGAGATCGGCGACATCGCCAAGGGCCTCGCGGACCGGTACACCGAGGACAAGATCGGCCTCTCCCTCCCGTCGACCCGTGTGGACGCCTTCAACGTCGACCTGGCCAACGAACTCACGCGCAACGGCCGCCGCTCGGGCCTGACCTTCGCCCCCGAGGGCGGCTCGGAGCGCATGCGCAAGGTCATCAACAAGATGGTCTCGGAGGACGACCTCATCCGGACCGTCTCGACGGCGTACGGCAACGGCTGGCGCCAGGTGAAGCTGTACTTCATGTGCGGCCTCCCGACCGAGACCGACGAGGACGTCCTCCAGATCGCCGACATGGCGATGAACGTGATCGCCGAGGGCCGCAGGGTCTCCGGCCAGAACGACATCCGCTGCACGGTCTCGATCGGCGGCTTCGTCCCCAAGCCGCACACGCCCTTCCAGTGGGCCCCGCAGCTCTCGGCGGAGGAGACGGACGCGCGCCTGGGGAAGTTGCGGGACAAGATCCGCGGCGACAAGAAGTACGGCCGCTCGATCGGCTTCCGCTACCACGACGGCAAGCCCGGCATCGTCGAGGGCCTCCTCTCCCGCGGCGACCGCCGCGTCGGCGCGGTGATCCGCGCGGTCTACGAGGACGGCGGCCGTTTCGACGGCTGGCGCGAGCACTTCTCCTACGAGCGCTGGATGCGCTGCGCGGAGAAGACGCTGCCGGCGTTCGGCGTGGACGTCGACTGGTACACCACCCGCGAGAAGACCTACGAGGAGGTCCTCCCCTGGGACCACCTGGACTCGGGCCTCGACAAGGACTGGCTCTGGGAGGACTGGCAGGACGCCCTCGACGAGACGGAGGTCGAGGACTGCCGGTGGACGCCGTGCTTCGACTGCGGGGTGTGCCCGCAGATGGATACGGCTATACAAATCGGCCCGACCGGGAAGAAGCTGCTGCCTCTTACGGTCAAGAACGCAGGTCCGGCGCCGGCTTCGAGTGGTCACACGCACTGACGTGAGCGAGGCACTCGATCGGGTGGTTCAGGTGCTGGCACGAATGAGTGAGGACGAGGTGGCCGCTGCGTTGGCCGCGGTTGGCGTTTCGCGCGGTCGTTTGCCGGTGTCGGCGACCTCCTCTCCGATGCCGCTGCCGAGCCCTCGAAGCACGCCGCAGATCGTCTCAGAGGTGGAGTGGGTCTGAGGACTCCCCTTGCTGTGTGACTCGTTGAGCCCCCGTCCTGGGTTGGGAGGGGGGCTCATTGATGCCTTGCGCAGTCAGCTGCCGGATCCAAGTACAACCTGCAACAATTCGCTCACCCATCCTCCGATGCCTCTCGAAGGGGATGCTGTGCATCGCTTGCGACGACGACTCAGACAGGCTCCGATATCCGTCCCCGGAGCGCCCCTCCTGGGACTGTTCGTCGTGCTTCTCTGCCTGGACGGGTGTGCTACCGGCGCGCCAAGGCCGACAGTGACCCGGACGGTAACGGCGACCCCAAACGTGGTCGTGAAGAGCGCCTTTAGCCAACCGCCTGCGAGCGCAACCCCTACCCGTGCGATGTCGGCACCCGCGATCACCAGGTCATCGCCAGCGGCTGCCACCAGTGCCGTCAAGGCGCCTCAGGGAGACGTGACTCTCGCGGAGTGGCACGATGAAGCGGCCAGCAATACGTGCGTCTCTGTCTCAACGCGCTACGAAAATCGGTCTGATACTGCCGTCAATACCATCACCCAGATGTTCCAGACTCTCTACACGCCCAGGCACAAGGATGGCGAGTATCCGGACGAGTTGAACGGGACTGTGAAGACCCTCACCCAGGTGGCTGGCATCGCTCCGTACCAGGAGCGCACCCTCTACTGGAACGTGTGCGCGCCAGAACTCGCCAGCAAGCAGAATCCTCCACCATCAGACGGTATCGACGGATTCATGAGTGAGATTGGGGCGCAGCCGAAGCGGTACTCCTGGGAGTGGAGCACACCGTAGCCGCGTCATCGACGCGCCGCTTTTACAACGCAGTGGCCGTGCAGGAGTCAAACGACAACGCGCACGGTGTGCAGCGCGCCTTGCCCGCAGATGGATACTTGGCCACAACTGAGCGACAGCGGGAAGAAGTTGCTGCCGTTGACGGTCAAGAAAGACGGTCCGACCAGCGGACACACGCACTGACGTGAGCGAGGCGTTGGGGCGGATCGCAGAGGTGCTGGGGGACGGCGGCGAGGAAGAGGTTGCTGCCGTCCTGGGGGGCGCTGGGTGCGAGGAGTGAGCGGCGTCGTGATGGTGATAGGGCTGGGGGGAACCTTCAACGATCCGAAGAACCCCCTTCAGCCGATGTAAAGGTCACCTCTTGCCCGGCCGATCCGGCCACTCGGTTTCCTTCGGCCGGCCTTGAGATCCACAACTGCAGCTCGAAGGCTTCGACGTACAGGGTCAGTGTTGAGTTCACTACCTCGAACTGAACGCGTGTGGCGGAGGGGGCGGCTCTATCCTTGACGGTTGCGTCCGGTCAGAGGGTGAAAACCTTGGTGCTCGGCTGAACCAGGTCACGCAGCAGGCGATGTGCAAGTTGACCAAGGTGAACTGGTTTGCGGGCTAACGGTTGAGCCACTGAGCCCGTATTCGTCGGGCCCAGTGGCGCGAGTTTCTGTGCGAGATCTTACAAGTATGGGATATTTCGTTTCCTGGACTGGCCTTTTCGCTGCCTGTACGTGGAAGGGGTGGTTGAAGAGTGCAGAATCCTGGTTAATGAATGACAAGCACGCGAGTCGCAGGGTGTCCTTGGTCGTTACTTAGGTCCGACTGAAGACCCGCAGGGTTCCGTAGTCGCCTGCTCGGATCATAGATGAGGGCAAAGATTCCGCGGCAGTCAGGATGCTTGGAATAGCGTCCCCAGTCGATTAGTAGCTCTTCACCAACTTTCTTGTCATTCAAGGTCTCGCGAGTCATTTTTGTTTCAACGACGATACCTGCTTCGGGCAGGAGGAAGTCGACGCGGGAGCGACCGCCTCCCTGCTCCGGTACGTAATCTTCATCGCGTACATCTTCGTACATCAGGCGTAGACATGCATGCACAAGGACTTGCAAGTCGGCCTCTTTTTCCACTCTCGGTGCCGTGATATTTTGTCGTTCCGAGCTCTGCAACACTTGAAGAAAGTCGGGAAATCGTCCGAAAATCTCGGCGAGCATGTCCAGGGTGGATGAAACGTCAGCTACGGCATAAATGAGACTCTGGAGGATTTCTCTTTGCGTCTGGAAATTCTCGATAAAGTTCACATCGAATGAGTACCTCCATTTTCCGATCAGAGGGTTGGGCTCTGAGGGGTCGTAGAAGTCATTCTTGGCAAGTGGTGAGGAAAGGAAAGACTTGATTCTCTTAATGAAGTCTCCTCCTTCATGCATGTCCTTAAAATTTGCCAGCTTGGCCTCAGGGATAATCGGAATTGCTTGGCTATACCACGCTAGATATTGCGATCGCCCCTTCCTGATCGTCATCTCCTCAACGGTTTCTGACTGCTGCCAGGCGGCAATGATCCGCTCGATTTCATAGCTCTCCTCCAGTAGTTTTTCGATTTCCAAACGTCGATTTCCTGTCATGGGCATGATTATCCCACCTTTTCTCGTGCCGGTAGATTTCTGTGACGGATTGAGGCTAGCGCAGACCACTGACAGGCGGTCTTGTCCTCTCTGTCTATGCCCCTGGTGGCCTCTGTGAGTCCGACGAATAGATCAAGGATGGGCGGCCCTTTTGGGGGCCGCCATCGAGGTGGGCGGCACGACCATGGCCTCGGCGCTGACCGGCCGGGCAAGTTGGCGACAGGTCCACGTGTGGCAGGTTACCGAACATGCCCGTTGGCGGCGGCAAGGGCGGAGAGACCTACGTGCTCTGAGGTCCCTCTCGGTGGGCGAAGCCTCAAGCCAGTCTGGGTCAGCCGCAACCGGATGCGGTCTTCGCCTATGTGGCGGTGATACCGGGGTCGGTGGAGATCTCGGCGAATGTGTTTGGCGCCTTGAGATAGCCGCTGATATCTGCACAGAACTTCTGGAGGTCTGCGCTAGGTTGCAGGTGCCGGCGTTCCGCAAAGACGCGAGTCAGCCAGGCTGCCTTCTTGTTTCGCGGTACTTCGGGTACCCATGACTCAAGTTCCCCTACAGGGACAAGAAATAGCCCGAGGTTCTCGAAGTAGGTGATGAGGCGATGAGCAGCGTTGTACACGTCGCCCTCAAATCCGCGCACGCCGGACTTCTTAATGGCTTTCCATCCGTTGGCTGTCTTCAGCACATCAGTGATCTGATCAACCTGCTGTTTCGTGAGTACTTCGCTACCTCTAGGGTTCTGAATAATTCCATTAATCTGATTCTTGATCTCTCGGGCGATCGTCGTGATGGTGGTGGAGGATGCTTCTCTCTGTACGAGCGTCACGTCCCTCTCGATATCGGACCAGTCGCCACCCAGGTGGTCTAGCGCCTTCTTGATGAGTTGAGTGTCGTTTAGGAAGTCGAGGTCTGCCACGGCGGCGGTCGGAACACCGCAAGCCCGCAACTTGCGTACGGCATCGCTCAGTCGTGACTTGCCGTTCACGTGTAGGAAGATCAGGTTGTCGTGAGGGGTGTCTCCTCGTCCCACGTCCGTTGTGGCTTCATAAAACTGACAATCCCCTTCGGCCTCGCACAAAATTACGCCATCGTGGAAGACGCCGGAGATAATGTTGGAGTAGCGCAGGAGCGGCGTGTCCAGGACTTCCCGGACTGAAGCGGCGGTGAGTGTCTTGGCTGTCTGAGATTCAGTTGTCCGAGAGATCCGGACCAGTGCCAAGTCCCGAGGTGCTGAGCCACTTGTTGCTGCACTTCCGTCCAGCGCTCCACTGAGGAAGTCCGCGCTGTGCGTAGCAACGAACACCTGGCAGTTCGGGGGTGCGTACTGAGTGAGGTGGCGCGCGAGTAGGCGAACCTGAGGTGGATGAAGAAACGCCTCCGGCTCATCAATCGCGATCACTGGTGTCGGCCGCACGAGAGAAGTGAGGAGGATGTTCGCAAAGGCCCGCATGCCGTCACCTTGTTCGTTCAGGTAGGGGAGTGCCGCGAACGCATCCCTCAATTCACGCGGTGGCGGGGGCGGTGTTTCCGGCATTGAGACTGACCCGAGTTGGAGCTTGATCTCCGGCACATACCGATTAATGGAAATCGACACACCAAATGCTTGCTCAAACAATTTTGAGAAACGATCAAGAGACTCCATGGATTCCCAAAGGAGTTGACTCGGGTGGGCGGGGGGCTTTGCCCAATCCCATTGACGGGAATCGGACTGATTACTGAGCCTGCCCTCTGTCCATTGATCTTGAACAAGGAAATGGCCGATCGGTCCTAGGTGTCCGGTTTCCCAGTTGCTAATCGCAGCGTCAGTAGCAACCCCGTCTTCGTCGGACGTCGCGAAGCGATTTGGCAGAAAATGGCGACTGTTTCGTGGGTTGTGGCGGCTTACAATTCCGCGACCAGCAAGCCAGGAAATGAAATCGGCGCCCGTTCCGTCTCGTTGTAGATCGACACCAGTAATCCAGCGCTGTGGCTCTTGGGTCCTGGGATGGACATAAACGGAAGTGACCAACTCTCGTAGGAGCACAGATTTTCCGGTGTTGTTGGGTCCTGTGAAAACGGTCATACCGCTCTTGGGCGGCTCAATGGCTGTGCCGTCGGTGAGGTGAATTTTCCGGATGCCGAATGTGAACAAGAGTCCCTCCGGGGATCGGCCGCCAACGAAACGTCCTTGCCGGCCATTAAACCTGAACTTTGCCTACTCCGTGCAGTATTCGTGATAGATGCTGGAGGATGCGAACGTTCCATCATCAGGCTGATGCACGGATTCATTGACAGGTCCACCTCGATGATGGACATCGCCAGATCGGCGCGGTGCTCCTACATCGGAATAGGGCAATGATCGTCACTGAGCGGGTTCAGAAGGGGAACTCTGGTGTGGCCGTGCCTCGCGTGATGCTCAAGATCCGTTCATGGAAGTCACGAGAGGCGGTCTCTCGGGGATAGCGTGCTCGGAGTTCCCTGTCCAATTCGTTAGCGACTAAAAGCAGAGAAGGAAGAGACTTCCGGTCGGCGGCAAGTGCCATGGTGCCCAAATCCACTGCCTCTTCTATGTCCCCAGCGCGGGCGGCGCTGACTCCGAGCGTGAGGCGGGCCTCGGCGGCGCGCATGGGTGAAATCTCAGTGCCGTCGGGTCCTGTGCTGATACGGATGACCGAGCGGGCATGAGCGGCGGCGCGTTCGTCGTCTCCGAGGAGGCGGTAGGCGTCCATCTCGTAGAAGTCCCACTTGTCCGGGTCGATGATGAAGTGGTGTTCCGGGTGCTCCGGGCGTGGGAGTCGATCGAGGCGGGCTCGGCCGGCGTCCAGGGAGTCGCGGACCAGGCGGGCGTCTCCCATGCGGGCTGCGGCTCGTGCTTTGTGGGCGTAGAGCTGGACGCCCACAGAATGGGTCTGATCAGCGACGTGTCCGGCTTCGACGGCGTTGAGCATGTCTTGCCATCGGCTCTGGGTGAGGGCAAACCAGGCCTCGATCTCCCATGCCCAGGCCATGATTTCGCCGTGGCCTGCCTCCTGGCCGATGCGGAGGGCTGCGGCCTTGCTGAGGTTGGCGGCCTCGCGTTGTCCTCGGTCGTACTGGACGCAGGCGTTGAGGAGGAAGAGCCATCCGGTGTCGACGAGTAGTTCCCGGTGCTGGCTGAGCGTTATCCGGCCTTCGAGCTGCTTGGTGACGTACTGGAGGCCGTTGCGGGTGCGCTCGTGGAGGTAGTCGGCGTCGGCGTACGGGTAAGCGCGGGCCAGTTGGTCGATGCCGCCTTGGATCGATTCCAGGGCGGCGCTGTTGATGCTGGACATTTCCGTGCGGCGGAGCAGTTCGGCGACATCCCACAGTCCGGCGCCACCCTGTGCGATCAGGGCGCTCGGGTCGTCGAGCCGGGATGGCGTGGCCGGTCTTTCCAGCTCCCATGGGCGTGGGGCAAGTCCTGCCAGGTGGCCGGGGATGCGCAGTCCGTCGACGACTTCCAGGATCTTGTGGAACTGGGTGATCCGTGGGCGGACGCCTGTGCCGTTGGTCTCGGGGCGGGCCATCTTGCCGATGTGCTCACGCTTGTAGCCGACCGCCTCGGAGATCTTGGCGTAGCTGATGTTTCCGTGGATCTTGGCGAGTCTGAAGACTTCGCCGAAGTCGTGGTTGGCGATAGCTGAGCGCACGTCCGCGCGTTCCAGGACGTGCGGCGGTAGCGCTGCCGGTGTCGGTGCAGCTTCGGTCATCTCACTTCCCCATTGTGATCGACCTGACGGTGTTGGCGTTCTGTCTGTTCTGCCGCGTCCGTCTGGCGAGTGTACCCACGAGGGGGGTCCCCAAGAGGGGGGAGCGACAGGCGGTGGGAGAGGTGCACTCTCGGGTCACCCTGCCGGGAGGGACTCGGCGGCCGTGAGCTGAGACGGGGTCGTGTCGTGGATGCTGCGAGGAGAGCGCGTCGCCATGCGTACGTGGCTGAGGAACTGGACGCGATGGCGCATTGGTACACGCGGCCTGATCCTTCCTCCGGCGGGCACTTCCTGACGTTGACGCTCCTCGCCGAGTGCAGCGATACCGGACGCGTCGCGCGTGACCAGACGGCCGTGTTCCTCCGGAGCGTGGGCGCGGGTGCCGCCGTGGACGACGCGCAGTTGGCCGTGTCGGAGCTCGTCGGCAACGTGGTCAACCACGCGGTGCCCGACCGCTGCCTCGCCAGCCCCGGCGCGAGTCGCCGTATCGACGTGATCTTCAAGATGTGGCCGAGGTGGCTTTTCATCGGGGTCACGGATGAGGACTCGACACCCCCGGTGCTGCCCCTGGGCGACACGTTCCTGCCTGGGCTGGCAGAAGAGCTACCGGAAGCGGTCTTACCCGACTGCGGCCGTGGACTGCTGATCCTTCAACGCCTGGCTGCGGCGGTCTGGTGGACGCCCGAAGACAGAGGCGGCAAGACCGTGTGGTGCCGATTCGACCTCACCGGCGCAGGCGGTGACACACCGTCCTGACGATCTTCGGCTGCCGCTCCTTGTGTCACTCCCTCGGGAGTGAGCGACAGCCGGGGGCTGGAGGTTGATTCCTCCGGCGAACGGGGCGCGCCTCCTGGAGTCCGCCGGGTTCCCCACCCGGTGCCAGGGGGCCGCTTCACAACCGAAGACCGAGACCGGGCCACCCCCTTAGCCCTGGAAAAGCGGAGGGTGGCCCGGTTGGGGAACGCGAAGATCCCCGGTGCCTGATGGTACCGGGGCCGTTGTGCTGTGCATCTGCCTTGGACCAAAAGAGAGTTGACGATCCGTTACCTAGATCAGGGCAGAGGTGGGCAAGGTGTCTGGCACGGGTGAGAACTGGCTGAGCGATGGGCTCGGCGACGTGGCGGGGGCGGACTCCGGGCTGTGGGTGTCGGGTGTCGACTACATCGCGGGCTGGCGTGAAGCGCGGGAGTCCGCCGATCAGTTGAACCGGGCGTTCCTCGGTGCGGGTTTCGAGCTGTCCGAGTTACGGGCCGTCGCCTCGACCAATGGGGAGGGGCGCGGGGTCGTGCGCGTGGCGGGGTGGCCGGGTGCCGTGGATCGGCTCGCCGGTCTCCTGGAGGCGCGAGCAGACGGCGACGGTGGTGCGTTGTGAGGTGTCTTTTCGCTGGTGAGTGGCGCGTGTTGGGCACGTCGCCGGCTGTAGAGACTTTGGGCGGGAGCTGCCATGGGGCGAGTGAACAGGGGGCCTTACGCTCGCCAGCGGATCGGGCAGTCTGTTGGGGCTGCCCGTGTTTAGCCCGATCGGCCCCCTGTTCTTCGAGGCTCGCCCCATGGTGGCTGCCTAAAGTCTCGGAGGCCGGCGACCCCCAGCCCCCAACACTCCCGCCCGCGACGGCCGTTCGACGCGTCTACTCCTTGGGCGTGCTGCGATGCGGGGCGTGGGCCGTCCGGACGGGACCGGCGGCCACGCCGCACGCCCGGCCGGGGCGGCCGGGCGCCCCGGCGCGCCGCAGGCGCGCCCTTGAGGAAGTGAAGACTGTTTCGACCGATCGCCGTTGCCGTTCAGGCGCGGGTGCGTCGGGTGGGCTGTTTGTCGGCGGTGATCCGGTAGGTGAGTTCGGCACGGTCCGCGCCCACGCGCAGCTCTTCGAGGATCAGCGGGCGGTCGTTGGTGCCGTGCGCGGTGCGGGTCACGTGCAGGACCGGGGTCGCGTCGGGGAGTTGGAGGGCGGTGCGCTCGTCGGGCAGTGGCATGTGGGCGCGTACCGTCTCGGTCCACGTCAGCTTGTGGCCGGCCTGGGTGAGAATCCAGTAGATCGCGGCTGGGGGCTTGCACGGCTCCTCGCCGAGCAGCGGGACGGCTTCGGCGACCTCGAAGGGGATCAGTGTGCGGTGCATGGCGCGGGTCCCGGTGCTCGGGTCGATCAGAAGGCGGTCACAGCCGAACATGGCCTCCTCCTCGTTGAGTTGGAGGTATCGGCCGGTGTCCTGGGTGGTCCGGCTGCGATAAGTGTGCGGCTGTTCGGTCTCTTGCCAGGTGTCGCCGTTGGGCATGACGAACTTGCCCTCCGTGCTGTGGCTGATACGACGTTCGAGGGTGAGTGCGGGCTGTCCGTCCGAGCGCACGAAGCTCCCCTTGCCGTGCCGGACATCGATCAGTCCTTCCGCACGCAAGGCGGCAACCGCGTTGCGGACAGTGGGGCGGGAGACCCCGTAGCGGGCCATGAGCTGGGCCTCGGATGGCAGCATCGAGTCCGGGGCGAACTCGCCGGACAGGATGGCTTCGCGGATGGCGGCGGCCACCTGCTGGTAGAGGGCTCCGGGGCGCTGGATCTCCGACATGGCGGCATCTCCGCATGAGTTGAGGTCATAGGCACGTCGCACGCGCGACATCACTCGTCAGCATAAGTGCTTGCATTCTCGCCGTACAGAGCCTCATAGTCGTAACTCATAAGGACAAGTGACGTCTGAATATGTCAGGCGTCCCGACCGGCCAGGAGGCCAACGAAATGCAGTCCATTCCCGTGGATATGGCACGGCTCGGCGTACTGCGGTGCGCGGGCGTGCCCGAAGTGAAGTTCAGCAACTCCGAGACACAGGAGGTGAAGAAGGACCGGGACGGCAACCCGGTCTACAGCGTCGCGGTCACCGTACGGCCGGACGGACGGCGGATCTCCGTCATCGAGATCGCCGTGAGCGGTGAGCCCAAGGGCCTCGAAGCGGGCCAGGTCGTCAAGGTCACCGGACTGACCGCGTTCATGTGGTCGATGGGCGAGAGGCACGGCGTCAGCTTCCGCGCCGACGCCATAACGCCCGTGCACGGCACCCCGGCGGCACAGGCCAAGAGCGGTGACGCGTGATGGGACCGATCCTGCTTTCCTTCGCCCTGGCCGTGCTGGCCTGGCTGCTCGTCGTCGGCGACCTGGTGCGCCGGCACCGCCCAGCCTGGCACTGGTACCTCACCGGCTACCTGGTCACCGCATGGCGGGTGGTGTTCACCTGGCGCCGGGTCGCCCTGCTCAACGACCTATCCGTGTCCAAGCTCCCCGCGCGGACACTGGTGGGGCATCTGATTGTCAAGGGCGATCCAGTGCGGCCGGTGGCCCCGCGGTGCTCGTTCCCGCGCGCTACCCGCATGGGCCTGACCGTGACGGTGCGGCTGCACCCGGGGCAGACGCCGATGACGTACATGAAGGCGGCCGAAGCATTCGTGCATGCGTGGAGAGTCCACGCGGTACGGGTCACCTCGTCCGAACGCGGTCTCGTGCTGCTGACCGCCATGGCCAGTGATCCGCTTCAGCGGCCCGGCTTAGCCACCGCTCCGGTTGAGTTGCTGTCCGCGCTCATCGGGGCCCTGGAGTCCGGCGGCGCCTGGGTCATGAACCTGCGCCTCGTGCCGCACTGGCTGATCACGGGTGCCACCCGGTCCGGCAAGTCCACGCTGCTGGCCCGGCTGATCACCCAACTTGCCCCGCAACCGGTCGCCCTGGTCGGGATCGACTGCAAGGGAGGGATGGAACTCGGCCTGTTCACCCGGCGCTTGAGCACGCTGGCGACCTGTCGACGCGAAGCGGTCGCCATCCTGTCCGCGCTCGTCGTCGACATGCACGACCGCATGAGCGCCTGCCGGGCGGCCGGTGTCCGCTCGATCTGGGAGCTGCCCGAGAAGCTCCGCCCGATACCCGTCGTGGTGATCGTCGACGAGATCGCGGAACTGTACCTCTCGGACGGCACCCGTGAGAGCAAGGCGGAGGCAGAACAGTGCTCGACCCTGCTGCTGCGGCTGGGCCAGCTCGGGGCCGCACTCGGTCTGCACCTGGTCGTCGCCGGCCAACGCGTCGGCTCCGACCTCGGCCCCGGCGTCACCGCCCTGCGCGCTCAACTCGGCGGCCGGATCTGCCACCGCGTCAACGACCCTGGCACCGCCGAAATGACCCTCGGCGACCTCAACAAGGACGCCGTGGCCGTTGCTCAGTCGATCACGGCAGAGGAACGGGGCGTGGCCGTGTGCACGGGCCCGGACGGCGGATGGAGCCGCGCCCGTTCGCACCTGACCTCGACGGAAGAGGCCGTATCGACGGCTCGCAGGTACTCCGGCATGACCCCTCAACTGCCCGCCATTGGCTGCGCGCTTGCGGCGCTGGAAGGAGACGACAAGTGACCAGCCCGGATGTGATCAGTGAGGGTACGGCGTTCACGTTCGCGGTGATCTTCGGGATCATCACCGTCCTCCTCGTCCGCTCCCGCGACATACGAGTCTGGGAAGCGGTCTGCGTCGGCCTCTTCGGCGTCTACCTCGGCCAGACACCCGTGGTCTTCACCATTCACGGCCTTGTCGTCTGGTTCATCAGCGGCTTCTCCCACACCTGAGCAGAAGGGACACACCACCATGCCCATGCCTCGCGTGAGGTGCCCGTACTGCAAGGGCGACGGCGCCCGTAGGACCTGGACCGGACGGCTGCGGCGCTGCCGCGTCTGCCGGGGCACCGGAACCATCCGCTGACCGACACCCCATCCACCGCACCCACCGAGAGGACAACCCCATGGACAACGGCGCACCACCACCCACCCACCGAGCCGCTACGGCGGCCCACCCCGGAAGGTCACCACCATCACCCCGGAGTTCACCCCGGCTGACAGGCGCGCCGCCCTCGACCGCGCGGCGCGCCTGCGTCAGCTCCCCGAAGCAGATCGCGACGCACTCCGCATCGCCCAAGACCCTCAATTCCCGCGCTGGCTGGAGCAGATCACCGCAACCGGCGGCTGCGCCCACCCCGTCCACCTCTCCGGCTCGACCACCACGCTCGACGGCACGACGGGCGAGATCCTCCACCACTACGACACCCGCACCGAGCCCGGCGAACGCCTCCTCGTCCGCTGCCGCAACAGACGCGCAACCATCTGCCCGGCCTGCTCACGCCTCCACGCCGGAGACACCTACCACCTCGTCCGCGCAGGCATCCTCGGCGGCAAGAGCATCCCCGCCACGATCCGCAACCGGCCTCGCCTCTTCGTCACTCTGACCGCCCCGTCCTTCGGGCCGGTTCACCGCGCTGGAGAGACCTGCCGACCGCGCCGGAACGGCAGCATTTGTGAGCACGGGCGTTTCCTGGGCTGCGGCACCGTCCACGCCCCGGACGCATCGGTCGTCGGCCAACCGCTGTGCGCCGACTGCTACGACTACCCCGGCCACGTGCTGTGGCACGCGCACGCAAGCAAGCTGTGGGACCGGTTCGTCATCGACGTACGGCGACGCCTGGCCTCCTCGGCCGGCATCGTTCAGTCCCACTTCGCGACGTACGCCCGGCTGTCCTTCGCCCGCGTCGCCGAGTACCAGAAACGGGCGGCCGTCCATGTCCATGCCGTCGTCCGCATCGACGGTCCCAACGGGCCCGACGACGAACCCCCGGCATGGGGCACCGTCGACCTGCTCACCGATGCTGTGCACGCCTCCGCCCGGCGGGTCCACGTCCGCACCCCCTATACCCGGGCCGTGGGAGAACTGGCCTTGCGCTGGGGCGCCCAGGTCGACGTCCGTCCTCTGCGTGCCAACGGCGACGGACCCGATGATGACGCGGTCGCCGCGTACGTCGCCAAGTACGTCACCAAGGGGGCGGGCGAGACAGGCGCTGGCCTCGACCATCCCGTCACCGCTTGGGGGGACATCGAGTCGGCAACCGTGAGCGAGCACATCCGCACCCTCATGCGCGCTTGCTGGAACCTCGGCGGCCTTCCTGAGTACGAACCTCTCCGCCTCCGGGAGTGGACGCACACCCTCGGCTACCGGGGACACATCCTCACCAAATCCCGCGCCTACTCAACGACGTACGCAGCCCTGCGCGCCGAACGCGTCCAGCACATGGGGCACTCCGACACCCTCGACACGCTCACCGAACGGCACTGGCGCTACGTCGGCTCGGGCCACACCCCCGGCGCTGCCCTCATTGCGGCCGGAATCGCCGACGATCTTGCAGAGTCCCGACGGCTGGGGTGGGAAGCGAGGCAAGAGGGGGGTGGAGCGGATACCGGCTCTGCCCGAACATGAATGCCCAAAGCTCGCATCCCTGCCGCCGCTTCGATCCGCTGAAGACGCGCCCCGAAGCCTGATTGAAAGCGAGATCGTGATCGTTGATGACGTTGGCACGGAAGAGCCGTTCGACCCCGTGTCCTGGTTCTCGTGAAGAGCGCAGCTGCCTCCCCGTACGCGTCGGGAGGCGGCTGTGTTGGCGTGGCCACTGTTCCTGTCAGAAGACCTCGGCAAAGTCGTCTGCCTTGACTATCAGACGGTCCCGAACATCCCTCGGGATCATCAGTTTCATGTGGATGTGCGGCGCGCGTACGCCCTTCACCTTTGTCCGCGTGATCCTGCACTTGATACCGACCCGGAGGAGATCGGCGGCCATGGCCTCCATACCGTCCTCCTCCCAACGGCTACGGAACGACTTGCCGTTGTGCACTGCCACCCAGCGGTCGTTGACCGACTCGGGGTCGATGGCCTCCAACTGCTTGATCAGGTCGTCAAGCGTCTTCTCTGCCCGCTCCTTCGTGAACCGCGTCTTTGTGAAGCGGCCTTCGGGCTCCAGGCCGGCCATGTAGTAGCTGATGGACTGTTCGAGGCGCTGTTGTTCCTTACGAGCCTCGGCACCCTGCCGGTACTCCCGTGTCATGACAGGCTCGTCACCGAGCACCCTCAGCACATCCTCAACGAGCCTGGCGTAGATGTCCCCAGGGTTCGGTGCGCCGTAGCCGCCAGCCTTGCATTGGCCACACCTCAGGTACTGGTAGACCTTCCCGTTGGTCCGGTTGTTCTGGACCGTCATGTTGGTGCCGCAGTCTGCGCAGATCATGACGCCGAGGAACTTCGTCGCACCGTCGGGGCTGCGCCTCGGTTGATGCCTGCTCTGAGCGCTCAAGGTCTCCTGGAGGCTGTAGAACTCGTCCTCTGTGAAGACACCCTCCGCCACACGGATGGGTTTCCCGTCGGCTCCCATGAGGAGCTTGGATCGGCGGATGCCTCCGTCCTTGTCCTCTTCCACCCGGTAGCCCATAAGCGCTGGGTTGCGTAGTCGTCGTAGGTGGGTCGATGCGGTCAGGCCTTTCCCGCACAAGCCGGCGCGGACCAGGACCTTGACCATGCGGCGGGCTGAGGCAGGACGCTCCCTCATCGCGACCTTGCGGCTCCAGTGCAGTGCGCTGTACGCAGTCGTGTCGAAGACCAGGATGACCTTGCCGTTTTCGTCCTCGGCAGTCTCGTAGCCGTATGCGGGCTTCCCCACCAACCACTCACTCTGGGTCTTCGTGTACTCCCAGAGGCTCGCCACGCGGGTGCTGGTGTTCGCCGCCTCGATCTCGGCGATGCCGCCAACGATCGTGACCATGATCTTCCCGGCCGTCGTGGTCAGGTCGATGGAGTCGTTCTTGGAGACCAGGTTCTTCCCGTACTTCAGGCACCAGTCGATCATGGTGCTGAGGTCGGAAAGACGTCGTACGAAGCGGTCGAGTTTCCAGAAGAGCAGCTCGTCGAACTCCGGGGCCCGGTTGTTGAGCCAGTCGCCGAGTTCCTTGCGCTTCCATGGTGGGACCTTCGTCGCCGATACGTTGAGGTCGCTGGCGACGCCGATCACTCGGGAGCCGCGTCCCCGGGCGAGTATCCGGAGGTCCAGTTCCTGGCGGACGGGCGAGGTTGTGTCGTCGGTGAGTACCGACAGGCGGACCGACAGCAGGGCGCGCGGTGCGTCGTCCGGCAGGAGCGCTTCCGCCGTCTTCAGGTCCTCTAACAGCGCTAAGTCGGCCTCCGACCACTCAGCCTCAACTGAGTAGCTGCGACGGTCAGTTGCCGTGCGTGTCCTCGTTCGTTTCCCCATGACCAGCACGGTAGCGTTTGTAGGCCCGTTGGTGAATGGCCGCAGATGGACACGTCCATCCAGATCGGTCCCACGGGGAAGAAGTTGCTGCCGTTGACGGTGAAGCAGCCTGCCGGGACGGGGACGGGCGGCGGGCACGCGCACTGAGGGCGGCGCACCGCTGGTGAGCGAGTGTCATGAAGGTGCCCGGAGGTCTGTCGGTCGACCTCCGGGCAGTTGTCGTGCGAGGTCGTCACACCCCGCTGTTGACGGCTCCGGGTGACGGCTGGAGTGTCACCTTGGTCCAGGGGTTGGGGTTGCCCGCGCCGTCGTTGCAGTTCAGCGTGGCGGGGTTGGTGCTGTTGACCTCGACACAGGTGGTCTCCCAGACCTGGCCCGTGGTCGTCATGACATCGAACTTGATGGGCTCGCCCGCGTTGGCGCTGTGCCCGTTGACCGCGACTCCGCAGGGGAGGCCGGCCGCGCCGCCCGCCGGGTAGCCGGGGTGGGTGCTGAGGTCGGTCCAGAGGAAGTTGCGGGGGGCGGTGCCCCTGAGGTCGTGGATGCCCGCGTAGGTGATACCGCCGGTCAGCGCGGCACGCAGCTCGAAGTTGTTCGAGTCCTGCTGGGCGTCGATGTCGGCGCACGGCCCGGGTGCGCCGGTCGCGCCCGTGGCGCCGGTCGGTCCGGTCGGGCCCTGCGTGCCGGTTGCTCCGGTGGCGCCGGTCGCACCGGGGGTGCCCGGTGCTCCGGTGGGTCCTGTCGGGCCGGTGGCACCGGGGGTGCCCGGCGTGCCGGTCGCGCCGGTGGCGCCCGTCGCGCCCTGGTCGCCCGGTGCGCCCGTGGCGCCGGTCGCCCCTGTGGCTCCCGTGGCTCCGGGCTGGCCGGGCTGCCCAGGTGCGCCGGTTGCTCCTGTCGCTCCGGTCGCGCCCGTGGGTCCCTTGGGGCCGGTCGGGCCGGTGGCTCCCGTGGCGCCCTTCGGGCCGGTGGGGCCTGTCGGTCCCTTGCAGTCGCCCTTGCCGCCGCCCTCGGTCACACGTGACTTGTGGTGGTGGTTCGGTTTGCAGTGGTCACCGCCGCCACCTCCTCCGGCCGTCGCCTCGGTGCTGTCGGTCACCGTCCGGACCGCCGCGACGGCCGGATCGGCCGCGCCGGCTGCCAGGACCAGTGCGAGCGAGGCCACCATGCCGGCCCTCTTGAACCTGTCCCGGGCCAGCGGCCCGAGTGGCGCCGTCCGGAATTCAGCACCCGTCCTCATCTTCACGCTCCTTGCTCGGCCTGTTCGGCCTGTTCGGATATTCGGGCGATGTGCCGAATCCGAGTGCGAGTGTGATGTGAGAGAGCTGCGACGATCGGCGTGGCGACGGGGAACGCGCCCGTTTGTCGTCGTATCGGACTAATCGATGCGTGCTGATGGGGCATCTCCTGCCCGCGATCACCCGTCCGGGCTCAACCACGGCTGTTCGGAGGCTCTCCCGCACCGGGCCCCGCGTGGATGTACGACCACGGAGCGGGCGCGTGCCACTGTGGCGCGCGTGTTTCCGACGGGACGTCAGCAGTCCGGGACGGGTGAGGCCGTGAAGCAGCAGACCCTCTGTCTGTGCATGATCGTCAAGAACGAGTCGCTCGTGATCGAGCGCTGTCTGGAGGCCGTCCGCCCGCTCGTCGACTACTGGGTGATCTCCGACACCGGCTCCACGGACGGCACGCAGGACCTGATCCGCAAGGTGATGGACGGCGTTCCGGGCGAACTCCACGAGGACCCCTGGACCGACTTCGGGTACAACCGCACCCGCAACATCCAGCTCGCCCACGGCAGGGCCGATTACCTGCTCACCCTCGACGCCGACCATGTCCTGCGGCAGGACGCCCCGCTGCCGCGGCTGACGGCGGGCTCGTACATGCTGCGCTACGACGGCCCCGGCACCCAGCACCGGTTCAAGCATCTGATGCGGGGCGACTGGCTGTGGCGCTACGAGGGGGTCACGCACGAGTACCCGTGCACCGACGAGCCCGACACCCAGGAGAACCTGGCCGCCCTCGTCATCGAGGACCAGGCCGACGGCGGCTGTCGCAGCGACAAGTTCGAGCGGGACGCGCGCCTGCTGCGGCGCGAGCTGGACCGCGATCCCGACAATCCGCGCACGGTGTTCTACCTGGCCAACACCGAACGCGACCTGGGCCACGCGGAGGAGGCCGTCGCCCTCTACGAGCGTCGCGCCCGGATGGGCGGCTGGGGTGAGGAGGTCTACTGCTCGCTCCTGGAGGCCGGCCTTCTGCGCGCGGACCGGACCGACGACTGGCCCGGGGCGATGGACGCGTTCTCCCGCGCCTGGGACGGCCGCCCCCAACGCCTTGAAGCCTGCTACGAGTTGGCGTCCCGCCTGCGCCTCGCGGGCCGCTACCGCACCGCGTACGCCCTGCTCGCTGACGCCGTCGGCATCCCGGAACCCGACGACCTGCTCTTCACCCGACCCTGGGTGTACCGCTGGGGAGTCCTCTTCGAGTTCTCGATCGCCGCCTATTGGGTGGGGGAGTACGCGGCCTCCGTCGAGGCGTGCGACAGGCTGCTGGCCATGCCCGACCTGCCCGCCGCGATCCGCCAACAGACCATCGCCAACCGGGAGTTCTCCGTCCCGCACCTCGTCACGGTCCCCGGCCCGTCCGGCCCGCGACGCGGACCGAAGGTCTCCCGGGCCGGCAAGGCGGCCCGGGGGAGGAAGAAGTAGAAGCGGAAGGGGAAGACGAAGGGGAACTGGCAGTGGGTGCCTGTCACTTGTCCGTCGAACTGGGTGGGTAGCTGGGGTGCAATGAGGTCGCGAGCGGGGGCAGCGTCGCGCACAGCGCCTTCGGGAACTCGGGCTCCGCGCGGCGCACCGCCGTGCAGCCTCCCGCCGAGCTTGACGTGATCGTCTTCCAGCCGGCGGGCTCGGCGCGGAAGAACACGCGGTCGCCCAGCCGGGACGCGCAGCCGGACGGGGTCGCGGTCGTGTCGCCGCAGACCGGGCCGGTGCGCCAGGAGAAGTCGATGACCAGCCACTTGCCGTCGCAGTGCTCCGCGTCGCGGTAGCTGTGCTCGGGGGCGTCGGCCGCGATCATCGCCTGCTCGTAGGAGGAGACGGTGCAGCTGGTGGCCGGCGGGTGGCAGCCGAGTTCACCGCACAGGCGCAGCGCGGGCAACTTGGCGCCGTCGGTGGTGAATTGGGTGTCGTGGTCCACGATCAGCTTCTGGTCGCCCAGGGGTTCGGGCAGCACGATGCGTGTCGAGGCCGTGGCTTCACCGGTGCAGCCGGAGCGCCTGTCCCCGGAGGGGGAGGAGTAGGTGATCTGGACCCAGAAGGTGTTCTGTTCGGCGGCGGCGAGCGCCGCTTTGAGCGCCCGTACGCACGGGTGCTTGCCGTGGGGCACCCGTGCGGTCAGGGTCAACGTGCGCTGGTCCGCGGCGAGTTGGGCCGCGGTGACCGCGGAGGGTTCCATCGTGGTCCAGGGGACCGGGCCGGTCGGTGTCGCTCCGTTCGTGCCGTTCGTGCCGTTCGTGGCACCGGCCACCCGTGTCCCGCAGCCGCCGAGCAGCAGTACGGCCAGGGCGCAGAGGACGGCGACCACGGCCACCGCAACTGTTCTTCCCGGTGTTCTTTCTGGCGTTCCTTCTGGTCGCACGAGCGCTCGATCCCCCCGGATGGCATCGCCGTCGACTCCGGTGCGTCGGGTACCGGCGTCAAGTACGGCGACAAATATAGGGAGTTCAGTGCGCGGCGACCCACTCCGCCACCGTCGTGACGTCCGCCTGCATCGGGAACACCTTCTCCGTGAGGACGCGGTGGACCTCGGGGTCGTTGTCGAGGCAGCCGTCGGACAGGACGGTCAGGGTGAGGTCCAGATCGGACGCCTGGCGGAGCGTCGACAGGACGACACCGCTGGTGGCGATGCCGGTCAGGACCAGGTGGTCGAAGTCGCCCGCCCGCAGCACCATGTCGAGGTCGCTGCCGGCGAACGCGCTGACGCGGCGCTTGGTGACGAGGATGTCGCCGGGCTCGGGGGCCACGTCCGGGTGGATCTCGTTGGCCTGCGCGGCGGCGGCCGGCAGCTGGACGCCCGCGAGCCTGCCGAACATCTTGTTGCGGGCGTCGACCTCCGGGGCGCCGGGACGGAATCCGACGGTCACGTAGATCACGGGGACGTCGGCCGCGCGGGCCGCGCCGATCGCCTCGCGCAGGCGGGGCAGATAGGCCGGGTCGGGGTAGCGGTCGACGACGGCGCGCTGGACGTCCATGACGAGGAGGGCTTGCTTGGACACCGGTGTCCTTTCGGACGGAAGGGGCGGATGAGGGGCGGATCAGAGCCGGACGAGGGCCGGACGAGGCCGGACGGGAGGGCACGCCCGAGCGGCGCGGGCGGCTAAGTCATCGCGTGATTACTTGCTTAACGTAACCATGCCCTGTAGTCATGTCAACGAGTGATTACTTGACCTGTGCGAGGAGGCCGCCGATGGAGGCGAACGAGGCCGACGGACCCCGGCGGCGAGACGCGGCGGCCACCCGGCAGGCGCTCCTGGAGGCCGCGAGCAGCCGGTTCACCCGGCTCGGGTACGACCGCACGACCCTGCGGGACGTGGCCGCCGATGTCGGGGTCAACCTGGCGCTCATCAAGCGGTACTTCGACTCGAAGGAAGGCCTGTTCAAGGCGGCGCTGGCCTCGACTCCCCGATTCCTGGGGCGGGACGAGGCCTTCCCGCAGGACCGCGAGGGTCTCGCCGAGGCACTCGGCCGCCAACTCTCCGCGGGCGCCTGGCCGGAGTTCGGCGAACACCCCGTGCTGATGCTGCTGCGCGACTCCGGCGACGAACGCGTGGACGCGCTCCGCCGCAAGGCCCTGGACGAGTTCGGCCGCCAGATCCTCGAAGCGTCCGGCGGGGGACCGGCCGGGCAGGACGACGACGAACGCCTGCTGCGGGCCCAGCTCCTGGTCGCGCTGGGCGTCGGCGTCGCCGTCGTACGGTCCGCCGTAGGTCTGCGGCCCCTGCGCGACGCGACCGCCGCCCAACTGGCCGCGCCCCTGCGGGAGATCGTCGACGCACTGCTGGCGCCCCCTGCCGACGACCGCTGAACTCCCGCACAACGCACGGGTGGACGACATCGTGATCCGCCCCGCCGAACCCGCCGAGCTGGAAGCCGTCGCGGAGCTGCGCCGGCAGTGGATCCTGGAGGGCGGGCGGCAATCCCTCATCGCCCGCGAGGAGTTCGTACGGCATTTCGTCGACTGGGCGGCGGAGAACCCCGGTTCGCACCGTGCAGTGCGTGTACGTGATCCCCGCGTACGCCCGGCGCGGCTTCGCCGGCTCGCCCCGGCCGCCGCACACCCATGTCTCCCGCGCGGACACATATCCGTGACCCGTGCGGAGCACGTCGTACCGCATCCGTACGGGGTGTTGAGGCGTCTTGACTGATATGGACGCCCCTGTGAAGTTCGAGAAACCCTCCGCGCCGGTCGCTCCGCAGCCGCCCGAGGGGTGTCTTGTCGTCGCGATCCGGGTGCCCGTGCGGATCGTCGTGCTCGTGCTGGTCGTGCCGGTGCGGGTGGTGTGGGACGCGGTGGTGGTCGGCGGGCGGTTCCTGTGGCGGACCGTGCTGCGGCCGGTGGGGCGGGCGCTGTTCGTGTGGCCGGTGGTCGCGCTGTGGCGGTATGCCGTCGTGCCCGGCGCCAAGGCGCTCGGGTGGCTCGTCAAGGTGCTCGTCCTGGTGCCCGCGGTCTGGCTGTACCGAACGGTGCTCACGCCGGTCGGGCACGCCCTCGGCTGGAGCGCTCGGCGGATCGGGGACGGGTTGGCGTGGGTCTACGCGCGCGTGCTCACTCCCGTGGGGCACGCGTGCGCGTGGGTCGTCGGCGGGGTGGCCGCGGCCGTCGCGTGGCTCGGGCGGTACGCGCTCGTCGTGCCCGCCGGATGGCTGTACGCCTGGGTGCTCGCCCCGGTCGGGCGCGCGTTCGCCCGGTGCGGGCGCGGGCTGTTGTGGCTGGCCAGGGCCGTCGGTACCGGTGTCGGTGTCGTCCTGTACTGGACGGCGCGGATTCTGCTCGTGCTGCCCGCCGTCGCGCTCTGGCGCTGGGTCCTGGCACCGGTCGGGCGGGTTCTCGCCGTCGTGGGACGGGAGGTGTGGGACGCGCTCGGGCACGCCTGGCGGATCGCCGGGCACATCTCGCTCGCCGTGGGGCGGGCGCTGGCGACCCTCTTCCGGTGGATCTTCGTGGCGCCGGTGAGCTGGGTCTACCGCACCGTCCTGACCCCGGTCGGACACGTCGTACGGGACCTGGTGCTGCGGCCCGCCGCCGAGGCCGCGCGCGGGGCGGGCCGGGTGGTCCGGCAGGCGCTGACCGCCGCGCGCGAGTCCGCCCGGCAGGCGCGGGCCGACTTCCGGCGGATGGTTTTCGGGGAGCCCGCGCAGCCGCGGCCGGTGGAGCGACGGGAACCGATGGGCGACGGGACACGTACTCTTGGGAGAAGTACGACCGTTCTCACGAAGGACTAGGACACTGGGCAAGCGACAGCCCGAAGGCCCGCCGCCCGCACCCGCGGTGCAGCGCATCCGACTCCGCTACACCAAGCGTGGTCGCCTTCGGTTCACCAGCCACCGAGACTTCCAGCGCGCCTTCGAGCGCGCGCTGCGCCGCGCCGAGGTGCCGATGGCGTACTCGGCGGGGTTCACACCGCACCCGAAGGTGTCGTACGCCAATGCCGCACCCACCGGCACGGGCAGTGAGGCGGAATACCTGGAGATCGCGCTCACCGCCGAGCGCGACCCCGACAAGCTGCGCGAGCTGCTCGACGAGTCGATGCCCTTGGGGCTCGACATCGTCGACGCGGTCGAGGCCCGGACCTCCGGGCTCGCCGACCGGCTCACGGCCTCCGTGTGGGAGCTGCGGCTCGACGGGGTGGCTCCCGAGGACGCCGAGCGCGCGGTGGCCGCGTTCAACGCCGCCGAGAGCGTCGAGGTCCAGCGCATGGCCAAGAACGGCATGCGCACCTTCGACGCCCGCTCGGCCGTGGCGAGCCTTGAGATCTTTTCCGAGACGCTTCGTCCACAGGCTGATAGGCCTACCGACCAGGCCTGTGCGATACTGCGGCTGGTTGTTCGGCACGTGACGCCTGCCGTTCGACCCGACGACGTCCTGTCCGGTCTTCGCGCCGTGGCCGACCTGGCGCCGCCGGTCGCCGTAGCGGTGACCAGGCTGGCGCAGGGGCTGTTCGATGAAGAGACCGGCACGGTGACCGACCCGCTCGCGCCCGACCGCGAGGCAGCAGTGACCGCGAATCCCGCGGTCACCGAAGCTGCCGCCGCGAAGGCGCCGGCGTAGGGAAGGTTCCGCGTAGGGACGGATGTCGTAGCGCCGCCCTCGGACTCGGGAGCCACCTGGGTCGGGCAGCGCACCGACCACAAGACTTTCGCCAGGCCGTCCGCAACTGGGCGTACGGAACCGGCGAGACAGGACACAGAGAGCTCCCGTGCGGCGCCCGCGCCCCGGACGGCGGCACCGCGCAACGCGCGAGCCGCGGACGTCACCGGCATCCGAGCCGGACCAGGCGCGGCGCCCGGGAGCCTGACGGGAGAAACGCCCGCATGCTCGAACCGACCGAACCCGCAGAGTCCGCAACGGGCTCCGAACCGAACACCCCCAGCGACACGCTGCCGCCGCGCCGCAGGCGCCGCGCCGCGTCTCGCCCGGCGGGACCGCCGACCGCCCCCGAGGGCGCGGTCGAGAACAGCTCTCCGGCCATACCGGCCGAGGTGAGCGACGAGAAGAACGACGAGAAGAGCGACACCGACGAGAGCGTCGTCGAGGTCACCGGGTCCGTCGAGGCCGAGGTGACTCCCGAGGCGCCCGTCGTCGCGGCAGCCGCCGAGGTCGTAGAGGCCGTAGCGGCTGTGGAAGAGGGCGCGCCCGCCGGGCGTACGCGCCGTCGTGCGACCCGGAGGGTGTCGGCGCCCGCCGGCGCGCCGGAGGCGAGCGCGGTGCCCGAGGCCGCCGAGATCGTGGTGCCGGTCGCTGCCGCCGCCCCGCCTGCCGCGGTCGAGGAGACCGTGGCGGAGGAGGACGCGGCTCCGCGCCGGACCCGTCGTCGCGCCACGCGCAAGGTGACCGCGCCCGAGACCGCCGCCGCCGAGGCCGTCGCGCCCGAGGCCGTCGTACCTGAGGCCGTGGTCGAGCGGGTCGAGGAGCCTGCCGCGCCTGCCGTCGTCCAGGACGCCCCGGTGGAAGACGGCGCGCCCGCCCCGCGCACGCGCCGTCGTGCGACCCGGCGCGCCTCCGCGCCCGCCGGTGCGCCGCAGGCGGCCGAGGCCGTCGAGAACACCGACGCGGCTGAAGCGGCCGAAGCGCCCGCTGCCGCCGCCGTCGTAGCCGAAGTGACCGAAGTGACCGAAGGCGCCGCGCCCGCTGTCTCCTCCGACGAGGATGCCGCGCCGCGTCGGAGCCGTCGTCGCGCCACGCGCCGTGTGTCCGCGCCTGCCGGGACGCCCGTGGGCGAGGAGGCCCCTGTGAAGGACGAGACCCCCGCGGACACCGCGGAGCAGAACACCGCCGCCGACGCTGCCGCCGAGGAATCCGGGCCGCGTCGTCGGCGCCGGGTCGTGCGGACCGCGGCCGGCGGGTTCTCCGCGCCCGCGCCCAAGAAGAGCGACAGCGCTGAGGAGGACGAGGGCCCGCGTCGGCCCGCGCGTCCCGCCGTGGCCGTGTTCCGGGCGCCCGTCTTCACCGAGCCGATGTTCCAGACGCCGGAGCGGGCCGCCGCCGCTGCCGCCGAGGCCGTGGAGGACGACGAGGAAGAGGTCGTCGTCGCGCCCGAGCCCGTGGCCGTGGAAGCGGTCGAGGAGGAGACCGGCGGGCGTCGTCGGCGTCGTCGCCGCGGTGCCGCCTTCGAGGCCGAGCCCGTCGCGGCGGCCGTCGTCGAGACCGCCGTCGCCGAGGAGGAGCCGGAGGAGGCCGACGAGGCCGCCGAGGACTCCGCCGACGGCGACGAGACCGAGGAGACCGGGTCGCGCCGCCGCCGTCGCCGTGGTGGCAGGCGTCGTCGCCGCGGCGAGTCCGCCGGCGGTGAGGACGATGCCGAGGACGGCGAGGACTACGCCGCCGAGCAGGCCGCCGAGGACGCCGAGGACACCGCCGAGCAGGTAGAGGAGGACGCCGAGGAGGCGGACGAGGACCAGGGCGGTTCCGGGTCCAGCAGCAGCCGTCGCAGGCGTCGCAGGCGTCGTCGCGCCGGTGACTCGGGCGGCGAGAGCGAGTCGTCCTCGTCGGCCGACGACCCCGAGCGCACCGTCGTCAAGGTCCGCGAGCCGCGCGCCAAGAAGGACGACCACCCCAGTGACGAGGTGCAGTCCATCAAGGGCTCCACGCGCCTCGAAGCCAAGAAGCAGCGCCGCCGCGAGGGCCGCGAGCAGGGGCGCAGGCGCGTCCCGATCATCACCGAGGCGGAGTTCCTGGCCCGCCGCGAGGCCGTCGAGCGCGTGATGGTCGTCCGGCAGAGCGGTGAGCGCACGCAGATCGGCGTCCTGGAGGACGGCGTGCTCGTCGAGCACTACGTCAACAAGGAGCAGTCGACCTCGTACGTCGGCAACGTCTACCTGGGCAAGGTCCAGAACGTGCTGCCCTCCATGGAGGCCGCGTTCATCGACATCGGCAAGGGGCGCAACGCCGTCCTGTACGCCGGTGAGGTCAACTTCGAGGCGCTCGGCATGGCCAACGGGCCGCGCCGCATCGAGTCCGCCCTGAAGTCCGGCCAGTCGGTCCTCGTGCAGGTCACGAAGGACCCGATCGGGCACAAGGGAGCCAGGCTCACCAGCCAGGTCTCGCTGCCCGGCCGCTACCTGGTCTACGTCCCCGAGGGGTCGATGACCGGCATCAGCCGCAAGCTGCCCGACACCGAGCGGGCCCGGCTGAAGACCATCCTCAAGAAGATCGTCCCCGAGGACGCGGGCGTCATCGTGCGCACCGCCGCCGAGGGCGCGAGCGAGGACGAGCTGCGCCGTGACGTCGAACGGCTCCAGGCGCAGTGGGAGGACATCCAGAAGAAGTCGAAGAGCGGCGGCGGTTCGAACGCCCCGTCGCTGCTGTACGGCGAGCCGGACATGACCGTCCGCGTCGTGCGCGACATCTTCAACGAGGACTTCACCAAGGTCATCGTCAGCGGTGACGAGGCGTGGGACACCATCCACGGCTATGTCTCGCACGTCGCCCCGGACCTCGCCGACCGGCTGTCGAAGTGGACCTCCGAGGTCGACGTCTTCGCGACGTACCGCATCGACGAGCAGCTGATGAAGGCGCTGGACCGCAAGGTCTGGCTGCCCAGCGGCGGTTCGCTGGTCATCGACAAGACCGAAGCGATGATCGTGATCGACGTCAACACCGGCAAGTTCACCGGTCAGGGCGGCAACCTCGAAGAGACCGTGACCAGGAACAACCTGGAGGCGGCCGAGGAGATCGTGCGCCAGCTGCGGCTGCGCGACCTGGGCGGCATCGTCGTCATCGACTTCATCGACATGGTCCTTGAGTCCAACCGGGACCTGGTGCTGCGGCGCCTGCTGGAGTGCCTGGGCCGCGACCGTACGAAGCACCAGGTCGCCGAGGTCACCTCGCTGGGTCTGGTGCAGATGACCCGCAAGCGCGTCGGACAGGGCCTCCTGGAGTCCTTCTCCGAGACCTGCGTCCACTGCAACGGCCGCGGTGTCATCGTGCACATGGAGCAGCCGACCTCGGTCGGTGGCGGCGGCAAGCGCAAGCGGCGCGGGCGCGGTGGTGACGGCGGCGGCGCGGACGTGCACGACACGCACGACGGCCACGACACGCACGACCACGAGCACGAGTCCGACGAGGTCGAGACCGAGGCGGAGGTGGCCGCCGAGGTCGCCACGCCGGTTCCGTTCACCGAGTCCCCCGCGGCGAGGCCGCTGGCGGACACCTTCCGGCCCGACGAGGACCTGTACAGCAGCGCCGCCGAGGCGGAGGCCGCGGCCACCCGCGGCGGGCGTTCGCGACGCCGGACGAGCCGGCGGGCTTCGGCCCCGGCCGGCGCGCCGAGGGGCGAGCGGTCGTCGCGCGAGGTGCGTGAGGTACGCGAGGTGCGTGAGGAGGCCGAGCCGGCCGCCGTCGCGCAGGCCGAGCCCGTCGCCGTGGAGGACCCGGTGGTCGAGGTTCCGGTGGTCGAGGCTCCGACGGTCGAGGAGACCCCGGCGCCGGTCGCCGAGGCTCCCGTGGCCGACGATGCCGCGCCCAAGGGCCGTACGCGCCGTCGTGCGACCCGTAAGGCGACCGCGCCCGCCGGGTCCCCGGCCGGGTCCGAGGAGGCCGCCGTGGTGACGGTGACCGAGGCGCCCGCTCCGGTGGCCGTCGAGGCGCCCGCGCCCGTCGAGCAGCCCGAGGCGCCCGCCGAGAGCGCGGCGCCGGCCCGCCCGCGGCGTCGTGCCGTGCGCAAGGCCACCGCGCCGACCGCGTCCGAGGAGGCGGCCGTGACGGTCGTACCGTCGGCCGCGGCGGAGGCGCCGGTCGCCGAGGCCGAGGTCGAGACCGATGCCGCGGCCGGGACCGAGGCGGATGTCGAGGCTGGGGCTGCGGCTCCGGCCAAGAAGACGGCCGCGCGCAAGGCCGCCAAGAAGGCCCCGGCGAAGAAGGCGGTCGCCAAGAAGGCGGCGGCCACCAAGACCGCGGCCAAGAAGACGGCCGCGAAGAAGACGACGGCCAAGAAGGCCGCCAAGACCACGTCGAAGAAGACCGCGGCGGCGGAGCGGACGAGCCCGTCCTCCGTCACCGCCTCCACCGACGAGGACTGAACCAGAGGTGGGTGCGGCCGGTCCGTGTGACCGGCCGCACTCCCACGGGCCCGGTTTGACCCGTTCGGCTGCGGCCCCGTAACCTTGACCGTCGGCGTGTCCACTGGTGACACGCCACATCCCCGTAAACCTCTTCCTCCCGGGTGTGTTCCACCGGGAGAGGCCGTCTGCTCCGCAGGGCGGCTGGACTGCGGGGGTGCCGTTCCCGAGCGAGAGAGTGAGATCCGCGTGTACGCCATCGTGCGCAGCGGTGGTCGCCAGCACAAGGTTGCTGTCGGCGACATCGTTGAGGTTGACAAGATTTCCACTGCCAAGGTTGGCGACACGGTCGAGCTCTCGACCCTGCTCGTTGTCGACGGCGACGCTGTCACCAGCGACCCGTGGGTGCTGGCCGGCATCAAGGTCCAGGCCGAGGTCGTGGACCACCACAAGGGCGTCAAGATCGACATCCTTCGCTACAAGAACAAGACCGGTTACCGCCGTCGTCAGGGCCACCGCCAGCAGTACACGGCGATCAAGGTCACTGAGATCCCCGCGGCTGCGAAGTAAGGGACTGAGGAGAGATGGCACACAAGAAGGGCGCATCGTCCACCCGGAACGGTCGCGACTCCAACGCCCAGCGGCTCGGCGTGAAGCGCTTCGGCGGTCAGGTCGTCAACGCGGGTGAGATCCTGGTCCGCCAGCGCGGCACCCACTTCCACCCCGGTGCGGGCGTCGGCCGTGGCGGCGACGACACGCTGTTCGCGCTGAACGCCGGTGCGGTGGAGTTCGGTACCCACCGCGGCCGCAAGGTCGTGAACATCGTTCCGGTCGCCTGAAGCATCAGGTACGTCAGTACCTCAGGTAACTGATCGGAAGCTTTCGCGAGGCGGACCTCACTTCCCTTCCGGGAAGCGGGTCCGCCTTTCGCGTGTTAGTACAAGGACACCCCGTAAGTAACTGGAGGCACATCCCATGACCACCTTCGTGGACCGCGTCGAGCTGCATGTCGCCGCGGGTAACGGAGGCCACGGCTGTGCCTCCGTCCACCGTGAGAAGTTCAAGCCGCTCGGCGGCCCGGACGGCGGCAACGGCGGGCGGGGCGGTGACGTCGTCCTCGTCGTCGACCAGTCCGTGACCACGCTGCTCGACTACCACCACTCCCCGCACCGCAAGGCCACCAACGGCAAGCCGGGCGAGGGCGGCAACCGCTCCGGCAAGGACGGCCAGGACCTGGTCCTGCCGGTGCCGGACGGCACGGTCGTGCTCGACGGCGCGGGCAATGTGCTCGCCGACCTGGTCGGCCACGGCACCTCCTACATCGCCGCGCAGGGCGGCCGGGGCGGCCTCGGCAACGCGGCCCTCGCGAGCGCCCGCCGCAAGGCCCCCGGCTTCGCGCTGCTCGGTGTCCCGGGCGACCTCCAGGACATCGTGCTGGAGCTGAAGACGGTCGCCGACGTGGCGCTCGTGGGCTACCCGAGCGCCGGCAAGTCCTCGCTGATCTCCGTGCTGAGCGCGGCCAAGCCGAAGATCGCCGACTACCCGTTCACGACCCTGGTCCCGAACCTCGGTGTGGTGACGGCCGGCGAGACGGTCTACACGATCGCCGACGTCCCCGGGCTCATCCCCGGCGCCAGCCAGGGCAAGGGCCTGGGCCTTGAGTTCCTGCGCCACGTCGAGCGGTGCAGCGTCCTCGTGCACGTCCTGGACACCGCGACGCTGGAGTCCGAGCGCGACCCGGTCTCCGACCTCGACATCATCGAGGAGGAGCTGAAGCAGTACGGCGGTCTCGGCGACCGGCCCCGCATGGTCGTCCTGAACAAGATCGACGTGCCGGACGGCAAGGACCTCGCCGAGATGGTGCGCCCCGACCTGGAGGCGCGCGGCTACCGCGTCTTCGAGGTGTCCGCGGTCGCCCACCTGGGACTGCGTGAACTGTCCTTCGCGCTCGCGGAGTTGATCGCCACCGCGCGTGCCGCGAAGCCGAAGGAGGAGGCGACCCGGATCGTCATCCGCCCGAAGGCGGTCGACGACAGCGGCTTCACCGTCGTACTGGAGGAGGACGGTCTCTTCCGGGTGCGCGGCGAGAAGCCCGAACGCTGGGTGCGCCAGACCGACTTCAACAACGACGAGGCCGTCGGCTATCTGGCCGACCGGCTCAACCGCCTCGGTGTGGAGGCGGAGTTGATGAAGGCGGGTGCCCGCTCCGGCGACGGTGTGGCGATCGGTCCCGAGGACAACGCGGTCGTCTTCGACTGGGAGCCGACCGTGATGGCCGGTGCGGAGATGCTGGGCCGACGCGGTGAGGACCACCGGCTGGACGAGCCGCGTCCGGCGACGCAGCGCCGCCGTGACAAGCAGGCCGCGCGGGACGAGGCGGCGCAGGAGTTCGAGGAGTTCAAGCCCTTCTGAGCCGGACGGGCGGGCCGATCGCCCGTTCGGGGTGAAGATCGTCCGCCCGGCGTGACCGAAGCGGGCCGAGACCCGTTGCTCCCGGAGCAACGGGTCTCTTGCTGTGTGCCGATTTGTCATGGACGCGATACTTACTGTTCAACAGGCGGGACTCCGCGCACTGTGAGGCTTCCAAGTGACCCAAGAGGCCAACGTCGCAAGGGAGTTCACGATGACCCAAGCCGTATCACCCGATCGACGACGTTTTCTCGCGGCCGGCGCGGCGGTGCTCGGGGCCGCCGCCTCCGCCCAGTTGTGGCTGCCGACCTCCGCCCGGGCGGCCGAAACCCCGCTGCCGGACGGTGTGTTCAGCCTCGGCATCTCCTCCGGCGACCCGCTGCCCGACGGCATCGTGCTGTGGACGCGGCTGGCCCCGGACCCGCTGAACGGCGGCGGCATGCCCGACCGGGTGGTCCCGGTGGAGTGGGAACTCGCCGAGGACGCCCGGTTCAGAAAGAGCGTGCGGCGCGGAATCGCCCCCGCCCGGCCCGAGTACGGGCACAGCGTTCACGTGGATGTACGGGGACTGCGCCCGGGGCGCGACTACTGGTACCGCTTCCGCGCCGACGGCCAGCTCTCCGCCACCGGCCGCACCCGCACCGCGCCGCACCCGAACAGTTCCGGCGGCCGGCTGCGCGTCGCGCTCGCCTCCTGCCAGAACTGGCAGAACGGCTACTTCACGCCGTACGCCGACATGCTGTCCCAGGACCCCGACTTCGTGCTCTTCGTCGGCGACTACATCTACGAGTCGGCGCCGTCGAGCGCGGGGCCGCGCCGGCACGAGGGGACCGGGGAGCCGTACAGCCTGGTGCAGTACCGCAACCGGTACGCGCAGTACCGCGCCGACCCGGACCTGCTGGCGATGCACGCCAACACCCCCTGGGTGGTGACCTTCGACGACCACGAGGTGGACAACGACTGGGCGGGGGAGGTCCCGCAGGACCCCGACAAGCAGTCGCACGACGCGTTCGTGGCGCGGCTGACGGCCGCCTTCCAGGCGTACTACGAGCACATGCCGGTGCGCGCGAGCGCGGTCCCGAACGGGCCGCACATCCAGATGTACCGGCGCCTCGAATTCGGCCGCCTGATGCGGCTCAACGTGCTCGACACCCGGCAGTTCCGCAGCGACCAGGCCACCACACAGGCCGGCGCCGAGGACCCGGCGATGACGATGATGGGCGCCGAACAGAAGGCCTGGCTGCTCAGGGGGCTGAAGCACTCGCCCGCCCGCTGGAACGTCGTCGCCTCGCAGATCATGATGGCCGAGACGGACATCCTGCTCGGCCCCGGCAAGCAGTGGTTCTACGACGCCTGGGACGGCTACCAGGTCGAACGCAACGCCCTGCTGGAGGACTTCAAGAGCGTCCGCAACCCCGTGGTGCTCAGCGGCGACCGGCACCTGACGATGATCAGCGACCTGAAGGAGGACTTCGCCGACCCGGACTCCGCCGTCGTGGGCGCCGAGTTCGTCGGCACGTCGATCTCCAGCAACGGCGACCAGGACCAGGCCGCCTTCCACGCCCAGTGGGACCCGCTGAAGGCGGACAACCCGCACTGGAAGGTGATCGACGCCCACCGCGGCTACCACCTGTTCGACATCCGGCGGGACGGCATCGACGCGCGGGTGCGGGTCGTGGACACCGTCGTGAAGCCCACGGCCGTACCCAGTACGTACGCCTCGCTCCGGGTGGAGGCGGGCGTCCCCGGGGTCCACGTGGTCTGAGGTTTATGAACCCTGTGTGACCGGAGCCTGGGACTCATCTGTGTCCCAGGCTCCTCTCAGGTCAAACTCAGGAACAACTCTTACCTTCCATTAACCATGGAGACGGACTGTATTAAGGAAGCGTTGCCCTCCGGGACCCGGCTGCTGCACATCGGCCCGCACAAGACCGGGACCACCGCCATCCAGGGCGCGCTGTTCGCCGCGAAGGACACGATGCCCGGGCACGGCGTCGACTTCCCCGCGCACAGCAGGCACCCGATGGAAGCGGCCCTCGCCGCCTGCGCGCGGCCCGCGATGATGGGCGACACCGTGCCCACCGACAAACACTGGACGCGCCTCCTGGACGCGGTGCGCGCCACCGGCGACCGCACCTCGGTGATCAGCAGCGAGTTCTTCGCCGACGCCGAGGACGACGAGACCATCGCCCGGATCGTGGAGCAGCTCGGCGGCGAGCGCGTGCACATCCTGGTCACCCTGCGCCCGCTGGCGAAGATCATGCCCTCGCAGTGGCAGCAGTACGTGCAGAACGGCCTGCGCATGGACTACGGCAACTGGCTGGAGCACATGCTCCGCAAGGCGCCGTACGAGCAGCCCAACCCCAGTTTCTGGCGGCGGCACCGGCACGACCGGCTGGTGGAGCGCTGGACCAGGGCCGTGGGTCCCGGGCGGGTCACCGTCGTCGTGGTCGACGACAGTGACCGGGACGGGCTGCTGCGCACCTTCGAGGCACTGCTCGGACTGCCCGCGGGACTCCTGCGACCCGTTCCGGACGCGGCCAACCGCTCTCTCACCCTCGCCGAGACCGAAATGCTGCGAAAGCTCAATGTGGAATTCCGCGGCAATGGCCTCCCCGACGAGCTGTATTCCAAGCTGGTGCGCAACGGCGCGGTCATGCATATGAAGAATTCGTGCAGCCCGGCCCCGGAGGACGTGAAGATCGCCACGCCCCGCTGGGCCGTCGAGGCGGCGGGCGAGATCGGCGCCGAGATGGCCGGCACCATCGCCGCCGCGGGCGTGCGGATCGTCGGCGACACCGCGCTCCTGTCGGCCGTGCCGCAGGCTTCGGAGCAGGTGTCCGCGGCGCCGCGGATCGCGCCCGAGGTGGCCGCGCAGGCGCTCTACGGGGCGCTCGCCGCGGTGGCCGCCGTACCGGTCCGGCACACCGCTCCGGCGAAGGCGCGGACGGTTCACCAGACCTCGTCGAAGGAACTCGTACGCGTTCTCGGTCACCGTTGCCTGAACAAGCTGCGGCGCCGCTGAGGGTGTCATCGCGCGGTCACCAGCAGTGCAAGATGAATGACAGGTGTCGCTCACCTATGCGGCGGAGGTCACTCGCCTTGCACTGCGGTAACCGTGAGTGGGACCATTTGCCAGTTCCCCATTCTCCCGAGGTAGGTCAAGGTCGCCTGTGTCGCACATAGCCAAGCCCCGCACCACCGCAGTGATCCTGGCCGGCGGTACCGGCCAGCGCGTGGGTCTCTCGATCCCCAAGCAGCTGCTGAAGATCGCCGGCAAGGCAGTCATCGAGCACACCCTGACCACCTTCGAGAAGGCCGAGTCGATCGACGACATCATCGTTCTGATGGCGCCGGGCTATGTCCCCGACGTCGAGAAGATCGTCGCCAAGGCCGGCTTCACCAAGGTCACCCGGATCATCGAGGGCGGCGCCACCCGCAACGAGACCACCGAGCGCGCCATCACCGCCCTCGGCGAGGGCCTGGCCGAGGGTGAGGACGCCAACGTCCTCTTCCACGACGCCGTGCGCCCCCTGCTCTCGCAGCGCGTGATCGACGACTGCGTGGTCGCCCTGGAGCGCTTCCAGGCCGTGGACGTGGCCATCCCGTCCGCCGACACCATCATCGTGACCCGCACCCACGGCGACGACGGCGAGTTCATCACCGAGATCCCCGACCGCTCCCGGCTGCGCCGCGGCCAGACGCCCCAGGCGTTCAAGCTGTCGACCATCCGCCGCGCCTACGAGGTCGCCGCCGGTGACCCCAACTTCCAGGCCACCGACGACTGTTCGGTCGTGCTCAAGTACCTGCCGGACGTGCCGATCCACGTCGTCGCGGGCGACGAGTACAACATGAAGGTCACCCAGCCCGTCGACGTCTTCATCGCCGACAAGCTCTTCCAGCTCGCCTCCACCGCCGCCCCCGAGCAGGTCGACGAGGCCGCCTACCGCGAGCTGCTCACCGGCAAGACCCTGGTCGTCTTCGGCGGCTCGTACGGCATCGGCAAGGACATCGCCGAACTCGCCGAGGGCTACGGCGCGACCGTGTACGCGCTCGGCCGCTCCACCACCGGCACGCACGTCGAGAACCCGGAGGAGGTCGACGACGCGCTGTCCAAGGCGTACGCCGAGACCGGGCGCATCGACCACGTCATCAACACCGCCGGCGTTCTGCGCATCGGCAAGCTCGCCGAGACGGACAACGCGACGATCGAGGAGGCGCTGAAGGTCAACTACCTGGCGCCCGTGCAGATCGCCCGTTCCGCGTACAAGTACCTCGCCGAGACCAAGGGCCAGCTGCTGCTCTACACCTCCAGCAGCTACACGCGCGGCCGTGCCGAGTACAGCCTGTACTCCTCGACCAAGGCCGCGATGGTCAACCTCACCCAGGCCCTGTCCGACGAGTGGGCCGGCGACGGCATCCGCGTCAACTGCATCAACCCGGAGCGCACCGCCACCCCGATGCGCACCAAGGCCTTCGGCCAGGAGCCCACCGGCACGCTGCTCTCCTCCGAGGCCGTGGCCCGCACCTCCCTCGACGTGCTGCTGTCCGAGCTGACCGGCCACGTCATCGACGTCCGCCAGCAGGACCCGACGGCCGGCGCCGCCAAGGCCTCCGGCTTCGAGGCCGCCCTCGCCTCCGTCCTGGACGTCCAGGACGGCGTTTAATTGAGCCTGACTCTGAGATCCCGGTAAATTACTCAAACGCCCAAGAGCAGGTTTATCAGTGATTTCCACCGCCATCCGTGTTGCCCGGGTGGGCAGCGCGGCCGAGCTCGCCGCGGCCGTCCTCATGATGCTGGGCTTCCCCGCCCTCATGCTGGCCGCACTCGTCCCGAGCGTCCCCGCCTTCGCCGCGGCGGCCGTCGTGACGTACGTCGCCGACCACTATCTGCACCGCCAGGGCAGCTACCTGGTCAACCGCCTCAGCAAGGTCCGGGCGGGCCTCTCGATCCGCTTCCTGATCCGCCAGCTGCTGCTGATCCTGCTGCTGGCCCGCATGTCCCTCTCGGACCACCTGATCTTCTACGGCGCCATCGCCTGCTTCATCGCCTTCTACGGCCTCCAGGCCCCGCACGGCGCCGTCGTCACGCTGATCCGCAACCGCCGCCGGATGCCGGTCGCCACCCGCAACGTCGACCTCGGCTCGCGCATCCACATCCCGGACGCCCCGCGGTTCGGCCTGCTGGAGCGCTCCGCCGAGAAGATGCTCCACCTCGACCTGTTCGCCGTCGTGGGCCTGCTGATCTCCGCGCAGCTGGACTCGGCCGTCGCCGGCTTCATCGGCATCGGCATCACCCTGTGCCTCGGCAGCCTCTACGTCCTCGCCCTGCTGCCGTACATACGGGGCACGAAGATCCCGCCGACCGCCGAGGTCATCCTCGAAGCCGTCGACGGCTGGCTGCGCGAGTACCAGCCGCAGACGGTGCTCTGCTTCTCCGGCTCCAAGGACTCCGCGTACCAGGTCAACATGTGGCTGGAGACCATGGAGCAGCTGGACACCCGGCCCCTGGTCCTGCTCCGCGAGCGCGTCATACTCCAGAACCTCGCCCCCACCAAGGTCCCCGTCATCTGTGTCCCCGGCGGCGTGCACCTGATGAACATGGACCTCTCCAGCGTGCGCGTCGCGCTCTACGCCGCCAACGTCGGAAAGAACATCCACCTGCTGCGCGTCCCCACCATGAAGCACGTCTTCATCGGCCACGGCGACAGCGACAAGCTGGCCAGCGTCAACCCGTTCAGCAAGGTCTACGACGAGGTGTGGACCGCCGGACGCGCGGGCCGCGACCGCTACGCCATCGCCGACGTCGGGGTCCGCGACGACGACATCGTGGAGGTCGGCCGCCCCCAGCTCGCCCCCATCCAGACCTGGCAGGGCGTGCCGGACGGCCGTATCCCCACCGTGCTCTACGCGCCGACCTGGGAGGGCTGGGACAACGACCCCGGCAACACCTCCCTGCTGCTGGCCGGCGAGAACATCGTGAAGAAGCTGCTCAAGGCCGACCCGCCGGTCCGGGTCCTGTACAAGCCGCACCCCTTCACCGGCACCGTCAGCTCCGCCGCCGGCTCCGCGCACCGCAAGGTCACCGCCCTGGTGGAGAAGGCCGCCGCCCAGCGCGCGACCGACCCGCGCTTCACGGCCGACGCGGCGACCCAGGCCGGGGCGAAGGCCGACATGGCGCGTATCGAGGCCCGGATCACCGAGCTGACCGGCGGCGCCGCCGACAAGGGCGACGAGGCCGAACTCACCCGCGACGGCGTGGTCGACCTGGCCAAGTACGAGGAGATCGCCCGGCTGCGCGCCGAGTGGAACGACGCGTACTGGCAGTCCTTCGGCACCTTCGAGCACCGGGTCATCTCCGGCGCCGAACCGCGCCTGTACGACTGCTTCAACGTGTCCGACGCGATGGTCTCCGACATCTCCAGCGTGGTCTCCGACTTCATCGCGAGCGGCAAGCCGTACGCGGTCACGGACTCGGCGAAGCTCGGTGTCGAGGAGTTCAAGCGGCAGAACACGGCGGTGCGCGCCGCCGTGATCCTCTCCAACAAGGCCGCCGAACTGGGCGAGCTGCTGGCGGCGGTCCGCGCCCCGGACGCCGACCCGCTGGCCGAGGACCGCACGGAACTCAAGCAGTACCTGCTCGGCCCGGACGAGCCCACGTCCATCGAGCAGTTCAACACCGCGGTACGGGACCTGGCGCTCAAGTCCGAGGCCCGCAACGTCGGCCAGGAGCGGTCGGCCGCGACGGAGGCCGAACTGACGAGCTGACCCGCGCGGGCCGGAATCCGCAGGAGTCGGAATCCGGTCGAGAGCAAGAATCGGGTCGAGAGTCAGAATCTGGTCAAGAAGAGCCCGGTTTTTGGGGAGTGATCCTCGAAAACCGGGCTCTTTTGCGTATCCCCAGCTGACGGAGGACAACCGACGCACTCGGTCGGCCGTCTTCCAGATGGCGATTCAATGGACAAAGGGGAGCGCGTGACCGAGACGCAGCCTGATGTGACCGTGGTCATCGGGGCGTACGAGGCGATGCCGTACCTCGTCGAGTGCCTCCGCTCGGTCGAGGCGCAGACCCTGGACGCGGCCCGGATCGAGGTCATCGCCGTCGACGACGGCTCGACGGACGGCACGGGGGAGTACCTGGAGGAGTTCGCGGCCCGCGCGGCGAACCACGTCACGGTCATCCGCCAGGAGAACTCCGGCGGCCCCAGCTCCCCGCGCAACGTCGGCCTCGGCAAGGCGGCCGGACGCTACGTCTTCTTCCTCGACGCCGACGACCGGCTCGCCCCCGAGGCCCTGGAGCGCATGGTCGCGACGGCCGACCGCAACGGCACGGACGTCGTGCTCGGCAAGGTCGAGGGCATCAACCGGGTCCCGCCCAAGGCCGCGTGGGTCGAGACGCTGGAGCGCACCGACGTCTTCCACTCCAACATCAAGTTCACGCTGAGCGCCCAGAAGCTGTTCCGGCGGGCCCTGCTGGAGCGGCACAGCATGCGGTTCGACGAGTCGCTGTTCACCGGCGAGGACGCGCTGTTCACGATGGAGGCGTATCTCCGCGCGGACGGCGTCTCCGTGATCGCCGACCACACCTGCTACTACCTGGTCGGCCGCGACGACGGCAAACACGTGACGAAGAGCGGGAGTTACACGCTGCGCTTCGACTCGGCGCGCGCCCTGATGAACCTCATCGCCGAGATGGTCCCGCCGGGGGTGGAACGCGACAAGCTGATGGTCCGCCCGTTCCTGGTGACCCTGCTCCCGCAGTTCGGCCCCAAGTACGCGAAGGACACCGAGCAGGTACGCCGCCACAAGTTCGAGCTGGCGAAGCCGCTGATGGCCGCGCACTGGACGCCCGAGGTCGCCGTCCGCCTCAAGGTCGACGAGCGGCTGCGACTGCACCTGGTGGCCCAGGAACGCCCCGAACTCCTGCTGGACGTCGTCGAGTTCGCCAAGTCGAAGCAGCGCCCCGAGGCGGTCGTGGAGAAGCGGGGGCGGCGGGTGTACCTGGCGTACCCGCACTTCCGGTCGGGCGAGGCGGCGCTGCCGGACTCCGTCTATCTGGCGGAACCACGGGAGGCGCGTGAGGTGGAGGGATACCGGGAGGGGGGAGCGGGGGTGTTCCTGCGTCGGGTGGCGCGGAGGGTGCGGAGGGTGCGGGCCGGTGGGGGCGGGCCGCGCAGTTCCCCGCGCCCCTGAAAGACACCGGTTGCCCTGCGTTTTCAAGGGGCGCGGGGCTGTATCGATTTGCGGCTCCGCCGCGTGGGCGCGACCAGCCCCCACCGGCCCGCACCGTGAACTCAACCCATCTGTCCGCGACCTGGACCAACGTGCGCAGGGCAACCCCGTTCGCGTAGATTGCCACCCCGACCTACCCGAGGGGACCGCGCACGTGGCAGGGGCAAGGCAGGCCGTGACCGAGGCCCGCAGGATCGTCGTCAAGGTGGGTTCCTCCTCGCTGACCACCGCGGCCGGCGGCCTGGACGCCGACCGCGTCGACGCGCTCGTCGACGTCCTCGCCAAGAGCCGCGGCGGCGACCGGGAGGTCGTCCTCGTCTCCTCCGGCGCCATCGCCGCCGGCCTCGCGCCGCTGGGGCTGCGCCGCCGCCCCAAGGACCTGGCTCGCCAGCAGGCCGCCGCCAGCGTCGGCCAGGGCCTCCTCGTGGCCCGCTACACCGCCTCCTTCGCCCGCTACGGCATCCGCGTCGGCCAGGTGCTGCTCACCTCCGACGACATGAGCCGCCGCTCCCACCACCGCAACGCCTCCCGCACCCTCGACAAGCTCCTCGCCATGGGCGCGCTCCCGGTCGTCAACGAGAACGACACCGTCGCCACCGACGAGATCCGCTTCGGCGACAACGACCGGCTCGCCGCCCTCGTCGCCCACCTCGTCCACGCCGACCTGCTGGTCCTCCTCTCCGACATCGACGGCGTCTACGACGGCGACCCCAGCAGGCCGGGCACCTCGCGGATAGCGGAAGTGCACGGCCCGCAGGACCTCGCGCACGTCGAGATCGGCAGCGCGGGCAAGGCCGGCGTCGGCACCGGAGGCATGGTCACCAAGGTCGAGGCGGCCCGTATCGCCGCCGCCGCGGGCATCCCCGTCGTGCTCACCAGCGCGGTCCACGCGGCCGACGCGCTCGGCGGCGGCGACACCGGGACGTACTTCCACGCCACCGGAAAACGCTCCGCGGACCGGCTGCTGTGGCTCCAGCACGCGTCCACGCCCCAGGGCTCGCTGACCCTCGACGACGGCGCCGTGCGCGCGGTCGTCCAGCGCCGGATGTCGCTGCTGCCGGCCGGAATCGCCGCCGTGGAAGGGGAGTTCAGCGCGGGCGACCCGGTCGAACTCCGGGACGGCGCGGGGCACCCGGTCGCGCGGGGGCTCGTCAACTTCGACGCCAAGGAGATCCCCCAGCTGATCGGCCGCTCCACCAGGGAACTGGCACGGGAGCTGGGACCGTCGTACGAGAGGGAAGTCGTACACAGGGACGACCTGGTGATCCTGCACCCGTAAAACAACCGAAACGTCCGCCTCCCCCGGTGGACGTTCCGCAAAAGTGCCACACGGACGCCCCGCGCCTGCTCAACTTTGCTCAGGGACACATCCGCGCGAGCACAGCAGCTCGACCGTTGCGTAAGGAGGCCGTCGTGAGACGAGTGCGCCCTGGGGCGGCGGCGTCCCGCGGTGGTGCCACCTCCCGCGTGCCCGGCGAGGAGCGCACGCTGACCAGCGTCGCCGCCGGCGCCCGCTACGAGGGCGAGGAACCCAAGGACCTTCCCCGGCTGTGGCACGTCACCCTCAGCGTCTCCGGCGACGAGGCCCCGCTGAAGGAGGTGCGGCGCGGCCTGGAACAGCTCGCCCACGACCACCCCTTTCTGCTGACCAGCCGCTACGCCAACGACCACGCGGAGATCCGCTACTGGGAGGAGGCCCGCGACCTGCACGACGCCGCCGCCGTCGCGCTGCGCCTGTGGGGCGAGCACCGCCAGACCGCCAAACTGCCGCCGTGGGAGATCGTCGGCCTGGAGGTCATCGACCGCGAGACCTACCACCAGCGCATCTCCGAGGGCTACGGCCCGCTGCCCGCGACCCCCGTCGGCGTCCATCCGTACTGAGTCCGCTTCGGACCCTTCTGGGTGTGTCTCGCGCTTTGGGACAACCGCTGGACGCCTTTGCCCGGCGCACTACCCTTCCCTCATGACCACGCTCTCGCCGTACGACTCCATGTCCCCGGTCACGCAGGCCGCGTACCGCGCCAAGTCCGCCGCCGCCGACCTCGCGCCGCTCCCGCGCGCCGAGAAGGACGACGCGCTGCTCGCCATCGCGGACGCGCTGGAGGTCCGTACGAGCGAGATCGTCGAGGCCAACGCCAAGGACATCGCCAAGGCCCGCGCGGCCGGCACCAGCGAGACGGTCATCGACCGGCTGACGCTCACCCCCGAGCGCGTGCGGGCCATCGCCTCCGACGTACGGGACGTCGTCGCGCTGCCCGACCCGGTCGGCGAGGTGGTCCGCGGCTCGACCCTCCCCAACGGCATCGACCTGCGCCAGGTCCGCGTCCCCCTCGGCGTCGTCGGCATCATCTACGAGGCCCGCCCGAACGTGACGGTCGACGCCGCCGCGCTCTGCCTCAAGTCCGGCAACGCGGTCCTGCTGCGGGGCTCGGCCTCCGCCTACGAGTCCAACACCGCCCTCGTACGCGTCATCCGCGACGCCGTCGGCGGCGCCGGACTCCCCGCCGACGCCGTGCAGCTGGTGCCCGGCGAGAACCGCGAGAGCGTCCGCGAACTGATGCGCGCCCGGGGCCTCGTCGACGTCCTGATCCCCCGCGGCGGCGCCTCCCTGATCCAGACCGTCGTCAGCGAGTCGACCGTCCCCGTGATCGAGACCGGCGTCGGCAACTGCCACGTCTACGTCGACGCCCACGCCGACCTCGACATGGCCATCGACATCCTGATCAACTCCAAGGCGCAGCGGCCCAGCGTCTGCAACGCGGCCGAGACCCTCCTCGTCCACCAGGACATCGCCCCCGAGTTCCTGCCCCGCGCCCTCGACGCCCTCGCCGAGGCCGGCGTCACCGTGCACGCCGACGAACGCGTCCTGGCCTACGCCAAGGAGTCCGCGGCCACCGTCGTCGAGGCCACCCCCGAGGACTGGGACACCGAGTACCTCTCCTACGACATCGCCGCCGCCGTCGTCGACTCGCTCGACAAGGCCGTCCAGCACATCCGGCTGTGGAGCTCCGGCCACACCGAGGCGATCGTCACCTCCTCGCAGCAGGCCGCCCGCCGCTTCACCCAGCTGGTCGACTCCACCACGGTCGCCGTGAACGCCTCCACGCGCTTCACGGACGGCGGCCAGTTCGGCTTCGGCGCGGAGATCGGCATCTCCACCCAGAAGCTGCACGCGCGGGGCCCGATGGGCCTGCCGGAGCTGACGAGCACCAAGTACATCGTCACCGGCGACGGGCACGTCCGCCGCTGAACCGGACCCTTTCGGCATATGCGCCGGGCATAGGGGCACGTGGGCGGAGGGACGTCTCACCCTGCGGATGAATTTCCCTACCGCCTGCCCAAATTGACCCCCCAGGTCTACTCTGGAGAGGTGCCGGAGGACGTGGGGGGCACGCCGTTCCCTGACGGCTGGGAGCCCGACGACGACCACGACCGCGGAATGTCGGACGAAGAATTCGACTCCGTGGTCTTCGACGAGGCCTTCGTACGGGCGGCCGTAGTACACGAGCCGACCGCCGTCGAGCGTCTCCTTGCCGCCGCGCAGGCCAGAGCCGAGGCATCCGAGGCCGAAGCGCGCCGCGCCCAGCGCGGCCGAGGCGCACGCAGCGACGAGGACCTCTTCGAGGAGACCTACGGGCGCGGTTTCGGCCATGATCCGGAACTCGACGACCTGGACGACGCCGACCTCGTCGAGGGCCGCTACGGCGCTCCGGGAACCTACGGCAAACAGGTCCGCTGGCACCGCCCCGTCGCCTGGCTGCTCGCCGTGGTGATGGGCATCGGCATGGTCGCCCTGGCCTTCTCGGCGGTCTACCGCGGCGCCTCCTCGGGCAGCAGGGACCGCATCCCGCCCCCGGCCTCCACGGGCGTGGAACAGGGCACGGCGACGGCACCCTCCGCCTCCGCCGACAACTCCCAGCCACCACTGTCCGCCGTACCGCGCACCCCGTGAGCGGTCGGACGGGCCCTGGGTGAGAACCTGTCAGAACTTGTCGTGTACCAGGGCGTTTACCTGAGGCTCCAGAGACCTACTCTGAAAGTATGGGCGGTCCAGGAGACCCACCCGAGGGGACACCTCAGGGCGCTCCGGGTGGTGGTGAGGACGAGTACCGATCCGTCGTGTTCGACGAGTCGTTCGTCCGCGCTGCCCGGCTCCAGGAGTTCTCCGCGCAGGAGCGCATGGCCGACCACGCCCCCGCCGTCCGCCGCCGCCCGGCCCTGCGCCGCGGTCTCTCCCGCCAGGCCCTGATCCTGGTCATGCTGATCGCCATCGCCTTCGGCACCGCGATCTACATGGGCGTACGGCACCCCTACACGACCCCCACGGTCCAGCAGCCCGCCGAGCCGCTGCGGATGACCGTCATCCCGCTGGCCCCCCAGGGCAAGGTTCCGGGAGCGGCCGACCCCGAGTACCTCTTCGCGCACAGCCCCGCCGCGCGGTTCGACGTGGGCGGCGACGGCATACCGCTGCCGGCCCCGGGGCGCACCGCGCATTTCTCGGACAGCCAGGTCGTGGCCGCCCTGAGCACCGCCAAGGACTACATCGTGGAGTCCTCGCTCTACCCGGCCGTGCTCACCGGCGGACAGATCCGCCCCGCGCGCGTCCTGGTCGACCCCGACCAGCTCGACCAGTTCGACCAGAGCTTCGCGCACCCGATCGCGGACGGCCGGCACGAGCCCACCGGATGGCTGGTTCGCTTCGATCCGGCCCGTACCGAACTGGCCGACCGCAAGATCCGCGTCCAGGGCACCCTCCAGGCCGCCGAGGTCGACTCGTCCACCCTTGAGGTCACCGCCGACAGCACCTTCGTCTACGCGCTCCGGCCGGCCGGCTCCGGCGCGAAGGCCCAGGCGTCCCTGTTCACCGTCCGCCGCGAACTCCAGTTCCGCTTCGACCGCGACGACCTGCGCATGGACCAGGCCCAGATCATCACCTCCTACGTCCAGGCCGGCCCGCTGTCCTGCGCCGAGGACTCCATCAGCTACCTGCGCCCCCTGCTCGCCGGCCAGACCGCCAAGGCGGGCGGCCCGGCCGGCACCGACCCGTTCGCCACGGGCAGCGCGACGGCCCTGTGCGGGTCACTGGCGGCGGGCGCGCAGCCGAAGGTGTGAGCGGGCGAGCGGGCGAGCGGGCGAGCGGGCGGGCGGGCGGCCGAGCGGGCGTGGCGTCGGGCCACCGCGTCGGGCCACCGCGCCGGGCCACCGCGCCGGGTCGTCGTGCCGGGCCCCCGTGCCGGGCTCCCGTGCCGGGTCGTCGTACCGGACTGTCGTGCCGGACCGTCGTGCCCGGCCGCTCCGGGTGTGAGGCCCGTGTGAATCGGCGCGTGACCTGGTCGTCGCGGGTGTGAGCTAGGTGTGGATCGCCCGGGTCAGTCCTCGTCGCGCGGCGGGGTGTCCGTGGGCGGCTGCTCGGTGCCGTTGGCCGAGCCGCTCGGCGGTCCGTCCTGCGGGGTCGTGCTCGCGAAGCCGCCGAAGCCGCGCCGCACCCGGCCGCCCAGGTCGCCCGCGCCGCCGGCGATGTCGCTGACCAGCTTCATCAGCGGGTCCTTGGAGCTCTTGACGTTGCTGGCGTAGCTCGCCGCCGACTCTCGGAACGAGTCCGTGACCGAGGTGTCCTTGTCCTCGCTGCGCCGCGGGTAGTGACCGTCCATGATCCGCTGGTAGTCGCGGGACTCGGCCCACTTCTTCAGCTCGGCCGCCCGCACCGTGGTGAAGGGGTGGGAGCGGGGCAGTACGTTCAGGATCTTCAGGACCGAGTCGCGCAGGTCGCCGCCCGACTCGAACTCCTCGGCCTGCTTGAGGAACGCGTCCACGTTCATCTCGTGCAGGTGGTTGCCGCCCGCGATCTTCATCAGACCGCGCATCGAGGCCCGCAGGTCCTGGCCGACCAGCAGCCCCGCGCGGTCGGCGGACAGCTCCGACTTGCGGAACCACTCGCGCAGCGCCGTCACGATCGCCAGGATCGCGACGTTGCCCAGCGGGATCCAGGCGACCTTCAGCGCCAGGCTGGTCAGGAACAGCAGGATCGTGCGGTACACGGAGTGGCCGGACAGCGCGTGGCCCACCTCGTGGCCGACGACCGCCCGCATCTCCTCCTCGTCGAGCAGCTCGACCAGGCCGGTGGTGACGACGATGATCGGCTCGTCCAGACCGATGCACATCGCGTTGGGCTGCGGGTCCTGGGTGACGTACATCGGCGGGACCTTCTCCAGGTCCAGGATGTAGCAGGCGTCCCGCAGCATGTCGTTGAGGTGCGAGAACTGCTGGTCCGACACCCGCACCGAGTCGGACAGGAACAGCAGGCGCAGACTCCGCTCGGGCAGCAGCCCGCTGAGCGCCTTGAACACCGTGTCGAACCCGCTCAGCTTGCGCAGCGCCACCAGGGCGGAGCGGTCCGCCGGGTGCTCGTAGGTGCGCGAGGAGATCCCCGGGAAGCGCCTGCGCTGCCTGCTCGGCACGTTCTCGTGCGCGTTCTGCTCGTGGCCGTCTTCGGACATGTGGTCCCCCATGTGCGTCTGTGTGCGCTGAGTGCCCCCGAAGCAGAGCCCAGCCTAGGCGGAGATACCTTGGTCGGGCAGTACAGCGAAGGAGTCAACACATGGAGCCCCATTCCGCAGCCGCTTGGCTCGCAGAGGCCGCGAACGCCACCCCCCAGCACGGATCGGGGGATCTGCTCAGGGTCGTCCTGGTCGTGATGTTCCTCGGCTGCATCCTGACCGCGTGGTTCCTGCTGCGCGGGTACAAACAGAAGGACGACTGAGAGTCCCGTCGAGTTCCCCGCCGACGCCCCTGTCGCGCGTCGGCGCGCCACCTGCCGTGCGTCGGCGCACCAATGGTGGAGTCGGCGCGATGGCCGCCGGGGTGCCCGCATACCATGGGCCGACGTCTTTATCCCGCCCACACCGGATAGGTTCTGCTGAAGATGAGCTTCCACGGCACTGCTGCCCAGTTGGTCACTCTTGCCGCCGAGGGGGAGGGCGGAGGCAACCACGAGAGCCTCCAGCCGATCGTCACCGGTGGCAGCGCGTTCATCATCCTGCTGCTCCTGCTGTGGATCACCACCCGCTTCAACCGCGATCGCTAGAGGTCTGTCCCCGTCCGTCCACGTCCGTCCACGTCCGTCCCCGGACAGGTCACGGGGCCTTCACACCGGGCCGGTAGGGTCTGCACGCATGGGAGAGCAGGACATGCCTACCGGTCCGGCGAACGACACGACGCGCGGCACGGAGAACCGAATGGTGAACGGCCCGCGCAACAACGGCCCGTCGAACCCCGGCAAGCGCCGGCTCGGCGTCATGGGCGGAACGTTCGACCCGATCCACCACGGACACCTCGTGGCGGCCAGCGAGGTCGCCGCGCAGTTCCACCTGGACGAGGTGGTGTTCGTCCCGACCGGCCAGCCGTGGCAGAAGACCGACCGCAAGGTGGCCCTCGCCGAGGACCGCTATCTGATGACGGTCATCGCGACCGCCGAGAACCCCCAGTTCTCGGTGAGCCGCATCGACATCGACCGCGGCGGCCCCACCTACACCACGGACACCCTGCGCGACCTGCGCGCGCTCAACCCCGACGCGGACCTGTTCTTCATCACCGGCGCCGACGCCCTCGGCGCGATCCTCACCTGGCGGGACGCGGAGGAACTGTTCTCCCTCGCGCACTTCATCGGAGTCACCCGGCCCGGCCACACGCTGACCGACCCGGGCCTCCCGGAGGGCGGTGTCTCGCTGGTCGAGGTGCCCGCGCTCGCCATCTCCTCCACAGACTGCCGTGCGAGAGTCGCCAAGGGCGATCCGGTCTGGTACCTGGTGCCCGACGGAGTCGTGCGCTATATCGACAAGCGCGAGCTGTACCGCGGCGAGTGAGCCGAGAGGGGCACCGGTGAACGACCGATACGACGCCGGGTACGGCGGCGACCAGTACGAGCTCGTCGGCTATGACGAGTACAACCAGCCTGTCTACCGCCAGGTCCAGGCCCAGCAGGCCCAACAGCCCCCGCAGCAGCAGCCGTACGACTCGTACGGGCAGCAGCAACAGCAGGGCTACGCCTACGACCCGTACGCCACCGGCACCCAGCAGCAGACCCCCGACTACGACACCGGCGCCCAGCAGTCCTACGACACCGGCCGGCAGGCGCCCCAGACCGGCTACGACCCCTACGCCACCGGGACCGCGACCGCCTACGACCCCTACGGGCAGACCGCGGCCGGCGGCCAGCAGCCCCAGGTCGCCGAACAGACCGCCTACATCCCGCAGCAGGGCGGCCCGGCCGAGGACACGGAAGCCCCGAAGCCCCCCAAGACAGGTGAACGGGACTACCGCACCGAGCAGTTCGCCTTCGTGGAGGAGCCGACCGACGACTCCGAGGACGTCATCGACTGGCTGAACTTCACCGAGAACCGCACCGAGCGCCGCGAGGAGGCCAAGCGCCGCGCCCGGGGCCGCATGGTCGCCCTCGTCGTGGTCCTGGCACTGGTCGTGTCCGGCGGTGTCGGCTACCTCTGGTACGCCGGGAAACTTCCCGGTGTCTCCTCGCCCGCCTCGAAGTCCGGCACCACGACGGCCTCGGGCGCCCAGAACCGCGATGTGATCGTCGTCCACCTGCACAACACCGCGAAGGGCGGCACCTCCTCGGTGCTGCTCGTCGACAACACCACCCTCAAGCAGGGCACCACCGTGCTGCTGCCCAACTCGCTCGCCCTCACCGACGACGACGGCAACACGACCACGCTGGCCAAGTCGGTCGACGACGACGGCACCTCCGGCACGGTCGACCAGCTCAACACGGTCCTCGGCACCGACATCGAGGGCACCTGGCGCCTCGACACCCCCTACCTCCAGAACCTGGTCGACCTCGTCGGCAACATCGACATCGACACCAACGCCGACGTGCCCGACCCGTCCGCGACCAAGAAGGGCGCCGAACCCCTCGTCCACAAGGGCAAGGACCAGACCCTCAGCGGCAAGATGGCCGTCGCCTACGCCACCTACCGCGCCTCCGGCGAGTCCCAGAACGCCCAGCTGGAGCGGTTCGGACAGGTCATGAAGGGGGTGCTGCGCCAGCTGACCTCGGACCCGACGGCGGCGACCACCACCGTGCAGACCCTGGCGCAGATCCTCGACCCGCCGCTCACCGACAAGGACCTCGGCACCTTCCTCGCCAAGCTCGCCGACCTCGCCAAGAGCGGCGACTACAAGACCGCTCTGCTGCCCGTCCAGAACGACGGCACCCTGACCGCGCAGGCCTCCGCCAGTGTCGTCAAGGACGTGCTGGGCGGCACCGCGAAGAGCCCCGACGAGGGGTCGGCGGTCCGGGTCGCCGTCCAGAACGCCACCGGCGTCAAGGACGACACCGAGAAGGCCCGCGTGGTCCTCCTCAACGGCGGCTTCACCTTCCTGGAGGCGGGCACGGCCTCCACGGCCTCGGCCAAGTCCAAGATCACGTACTCCGACGCGGCCGACAAGGAGAACGCCATCGAGGTCGCCAAGACGCTGGGCCTGCCCACCAGCACCGTGACCAAGGGCACGGTCTCCGCGAACGCGGACGTCTCGGTCGTACTCGGAGAGGACTACAAGCCGTCCTCGTCCTCATGACGGGGGCGCGGCGGCTGTGACGGAGAGCACGCCCCGGAGGCCGGAGCCGGTGTCCGGGGCGACGTCCGGGCGGACGTCCGGGGCGTGATCCGTTATTCACGTGGGGTGCCGTCCGCGGTCCGTGAGACCCTTGAGGTCTGTTGACCGCCGACCGAAAGCCGCGTAGTGACCGCCACTGACCGCTCCATCGAGCTCATCACCGCCGCCGCCCAGGCCGCCGCTGACAAGCTCGCGCACGACATCATCGCCTACGACGTCAGCGATGTGCTGTCGATCACGGACGCCTTCCTGCTGGCCTCCGCTCCCAACGACCGCCAGGTCAAGTCGATCGTCGACGAGATCGAGGAGCGGCTCAACAAGGAACTCGGCGCCAAGCCGGTGCGCCGCGAGGGCGACCGCGACGCCCGCTGGATCCTGCTCGACTACGTCGACATCGTCGTGCACGTCCAGCACAGCGAGGAGCGGGTCTTCTACGCCCTGGAGCGGCTGTGGAAGGACTGCCCCGAGCTGGACCTGCCCGCCGACGCCCGGCAGACCCGCGGCAAGGCCGCCGAGCACGCCAAGCTCCAGGCCGAGGAGGACGCCTCCGAGTTCGGGGAGGTGCGGTGAGCGTCGGCGCGGACGGCCGCAAGGCGGGCCGGGGCCGCCGCGTCATCCTGTGGCGGCACGGCCAGACCGCCTGGAACGTGGAGCGCCGCTTCCAGGGCACCACGGACGTCGAGCTCACCGAGACCGGCGTCGGCCAGGCCCGCCGGGCCGCCCGGCTGCTGGCTTCTCTCAAGCCCGACGCGATCGTCGCCTCCGACCTGAAGCGGGCCGCGAACACGGCCGCCGAGCTGGCCGTCCTCACCGACCTCGACGTCACCCACGACGAGGGCCTGCGGGAGACCTACGCGGGCGTCTGGCAGGGGCTGACGCACGAGGAGATCATCGCCCGCCACGGCGAGGAGTACGCCGCGTGGAAGCGCGGTGAGGCGGTGCGCCGCGGCGGCGGCGAACTGGAGACCGAGGTCGCCGACCGGGCCGCCCCCGTCGTGCTGCGGCACGCCGAGAAGCTGCCCGAGGACGGCACCCTCGTGGTGGTCAGCCACGGCGGCACGATCCGCACCACCATCGGGCGGCTCCTCGGTCTGGACGCCCCGCACTGGGAGAGTCTCGGCGGCCTCTCCAACTGCTGCTGGTCCGTGCTCGGCGAGGGCGCCCGCGGCTGGCGCCTGCTGGAACACAACGCCGGCACGCTCCCGGAACCGGTGCTCGGCGACGACGACTGAGCGGATTTCACTTTCTGGCAGGTCGCAGGCTAAAGTTCTTCTTGTTCGCCCGCCGAGCGGGAAGAACACCCGGGGCTATAGCTCAGTTGGTAGAGCGCCTGCATGGCATGCAGGAGGTCAGGAGTTCAATTCTCCTTAGCTCCACAAGTCGACTCTTTCGAGTTGTCAAAGATCAGATCCCATCCCTTTCAGGGGTGGGATTTTTTCGTGGCCGCCAGCGACTCCGTGCGCCGACGGGTCTCCTCGTCGGCGGGGGTGTAGACCACGATCCGGCACTCCGGCATGCCGTTGACCGACAACGACACCGACGTCATGCGCAGCTCGCCCACCGCCTCGTGCCGGAACGTCTTCACCCGCCGCCCCGGCTCCGCCACGTCCCCGCTCTTCCACAGCCGCGCGAAGAGCGGACTCGCCGCTGACAGCCCGCGTATGAACTCCTCCCAGGCCGGCTCGCCGGTATGGACGCCGTAGGCCGAGCGCAGTGTCGCCACCATCACCGGCAGCTCCGTCTCCCGGTACAGCAGCGGACACTCCTCCTCCGGCACCGTGAACAGCTTCCACAGCGCGTTGGACCGGGGACCCGGCTCCAGCGGCCCCACCCAGAACACCGTCCGGTAGGGGGAGTTGGTGGCGAGGATGTCGTACCGCGCGTTGTAGACCACCGCCGGGCGCGGCTCCAGGGCGTCGAGGATGCCCTGGATCTCCGGCCCCACCGACTGCGCGATTACTTCCGGCGGATGCGCGTACGGCACCTCGGCCAGGTGGTACAGATGCTCCCGCTCCGGCGCGTCGAGCCGGAGCGTGCGCGCCACGGCGTCCAGGACCTGCGCGGACGCGTTGATCGGACGCCCCTGTTCGAGCCAGGTGTACCAGGTGACGCCCACACCGGAGAGCTGGGCGACCTCCTCGCGGCGCAGCCCCGGTGTGCGCCGGCGGAAACCCGGCGGCATGCCGACGTCGTGCGGTGTCACCCTGGCGCGCCTGGTGCGCAGAAAAGCCGCCAGCTCAGGTCGGCGGCGCTGTGTCGTCCCCATCGTCACATCCCCCATGTTCGACGCCGGACCCGGCCCGTGCCAGGTGCTGTCGGTACCAGCATCAGCGGGCTCTCGGCACCCGTACCGGAGCGCCGCCACGCTCGACGGCATGACGACAACTCCCGTGACGGGACCGGATTCCGCACCCGTTCCAAGTCCTGCCACCAGTAAAGCGCCCGGCACTGACAATCGCCGCGGGCCGCTGCTCGCGCTCCTGCTCGCCGCCCAGTTCATGGCTCTGCTGGACGTGTTCATCGTGAACGTCGCGGCCCCCACCATCGGTTCCGAACTCCACGCGTCCGGCGCCGACCTCCAGCTGGTGATCGCCGGCTACACCATCACGTACTCGGTGCTGCTGATCACCGGCGCACGGCTCGGCGACCGGCTCGGCCACGCCCGAGTCCACCTCGCCGGGCTCGCCGTCTTCACCGCCGCCTCGCTCGCCTGCGGCCTGGCGCGCGGCTCCACCGAGCTGATCGTGTTCCGGCTGGTCCAGGGCTCCGGCTCGGCGCTGATGATCCCGCAGGTGCTCAGCCTGATCCAGCGGAAGTTCACCGGCGAGGCCCGGGTGCGCGCGCTCGGCGTGTACGCGGCGGTCATCGCCGTCGGCGCCGCGGCCGGCCAGATCGTCGGCGGCGTACTCGTCAGCGCCGACCTCTTCGGCACCGGCTGGCGGCCGGTGTTCCTCGTCAACGTGCCGGTGGGCGTCGTACTGCTGGCCGTGGGAAGGCGCGTACTGCCCAAGGACGGCCGGTCGGAACCCGAGCGGGCGCGCGCCCTCGACCTGCCGGGGCTGGTGCTGCTCGCCTCGGCCGTATCGCTGCTCACGGTGCCGCTGGTGCTGGGGCAGGAGGAGGGCTGGCCGCTGTGGTCGTGGCTGTCGCTGGTCGCGGCGGCGGTCCTCTTCGCGCTGTTCTGCGGCTACGAGTCGCGGCTGGCCCGGCGCGGCGGGGCCCCGCTGATCGCGCCCCGCGTGCTGCGCCAGCCGGGCATGGGGCTCGCCGTCTTCCGGATCCTGGCGGTGATGGCTGTCAACGGCGGCTTCCTGTTCGCCGTCACCCTGCACGTCCAAGTGGGCCTCGGTTTCAGCGCGTTGCGCGCCGGGCTCACCTTCGCGCCGACCGCCGTCGTCTTCGGAGTGGTCGGTCTCACCTGGCGCAGGTGGCCGGCCACCTGGCAGCGTGCGCTGACCCCGCTCGGGTTCGTGATCGCGATGCCGTCCGTCCTGGGAGTCGGCCTGGCGTTCGAAGGCGGCGACCGCGGCGGGGCCGTACTCTACGTGGCGTACGTCGGCGTGGGGGCGGGGCTCGCGCTCGCCTTCAGCCCGACGCTGACCCGGGCCCTCGCCACCGTGCGGCCCGAGGACGCGGCGGACGCCAGCGGTCTGCTCTCCTCGGTCGCGCAGCTGGGTCAGCTGCTGGGGGTCGCGGTTTTCGGCACACTGTTCTTGAACCGGCTTGAGTCACTTGGGGCCCCGGGGGCGTATACCTCTGCGAAGGCGCTTTTGGCGTGCGTGTTCGCGCTGGCGGGGACGGCCGCGGTGGGTGCCGTGTCCGGACTGGTACTAAGGCGTCGCTGACCGTATTGGTCCGGCCGTGGCAGAATCAAACGGCCGGAAGGGGGCGCGGCCCGACGGGAGGGAGTAGCGATGCCTGCGAGCATCATCGAGGAGGTCGACCACCTCTTCGATGTGGCGTTGATACGGGATACGATCACCCGCCTGAGCTGCCCTTCCTGCGGTTCCGCCCACGTGGCCCAAGTCCTCGGCGACAATGGCGGAGTTTCCTACGTGTGCACGGCCTGCGGCCACAGCTGGAGCTGATCGATGGGTGCACACAGGCGAAAGTGCGACTGGTGCGGCAGCGGGACACCGATCGTCCGCGACATGGAACCGGTGAATCCCGACTACCAGTACTGGTGCGAGGAGTGCGCTCGGGCGCTGATCATAAAAGGCGATCCGATCGAGACGTACCGCGAACTAGAGGGCGAGCCGATCTACGGCCGACTCCTCGAAGAGCACTGCACATTGAAGCGGTTCTATTCGTTCGTCACCGCTTGACTCGGGCCGGGACCCCGCGAGGAGTCCCGGCGATCACGGTCACGGCAGGGGGGACGCAAACGATTTGGTGGTGCACCGGGTCGACCGGTAATGTTGGCGTCGCCGCCGGGGAGACCCGGTAGCACACCGCAAGGGGCTATAGCTCAGTTGGTAGAGCGCCTGCATGGCATGCAGGAGGTCAGGAGTTCAATTCTCCTTAGCTCCACAGAAGTCGAAGGCGGGTCATCCGATCGGATGACCCGCCTTCGGTGTGTCCAGGGGGAGTTGACGCTGGTCATGGAGCGGCGGGCCGCCCCTTCTTTAAGAAGAGGGCGGCCCGCCGCTCCACGCGCTCAGCGGCCCAGTGCCCGCCGGCCGCGGCCCTGGGAGAGGACCGGCAGGTTGCGGGAGGGGCCCTTGTCCCGGGCCGTCTCCTCCTCCAGGCGCAGGGCCAGCGCCGGGCAGCGGCGCACCGCGCGGAGCGCCTTCGCCTCCGCGTAGCGCGGCACCTGGGCCTGGGCGACGGTGGGGAAGCCGTCGGCGCCGAGTTCGAAGACCTCCGGGAGGATGTCCGCGCACAGGCCGTGGCCCCGGCACAGCGTCCAGTCGACGTAGATCTTCTGACGGCTGGGGCCGGTGTCCTCGGCCTCCGCGCCGCTCGTGATGCCCGCGGGGAGCTGGCCGCCCTCGAAGAGCGGCAGAACGCCCTCCACGGGCCGTCCGCAGCCGTTTCCGAGGACATGGGCGGCGAGGTCGTCCGTGAACGCCTTGATGGTCGATTCCAGGAACATCGCGGAGCCGTCCGGGTGCGAGCACGCGCCGCGCCGCTTCACGGCCTTGGCGACCTGCTTCAGCGCCTCCAGGGCGGCCGGGCCGCCGCCGTTGAGGATGTCCTCCATGCCGCGCGCGGCGGCGGGCAGGCCGAGGTAGCAGGGACCGCACTGTCCCGCGCTCTCGTCGGCCAGCCACTGGGCCACGCGGAGCGACTCGCCCAGCGGGCAGGTCTCCTGGGTGATCGGCATGATGGCGCCCGCGCCGAGCGCACCGCCCACCGCGTCCAGGGAGTTGCGGGAGACGATCGCCTCGTTGACCGTCGCCGCGTCGATCCACTTGCCGTGGTAACCGCCCGTCAGCACACCCTGGGGGACCGGCGGGGCACCGGCCAGCTGGAGCACGTAGCGCAGCGGCACACCCGTGGGGACCTCCAGCACCATGGGGCGCGCGACCGCCCCGGAGACCGTGAGCATGACGGTGCCGGGCTCGTCGTAGAGGCCGGTGTTGCCGTAGCGCTCGGGGCCGATGCGGGCGGCGATGGCGAGTTGGGCGAAGGTCTCGGCGTTCGACAGCAGGGTCGGGGCGCCGCCGACGCCGTTCTGGGAGGCGCTGACCTTGCGGCCGGGCGGGATGGCCGGGCCGCCGTCGATCGAGCGGATCAGCGACGCGGCGGCGCCGGTGACCATGCGGACCGGGTTGCGCTGGACGAACGCCTTCAGGGCCGAGCGCCGGGTGTTGCTCAGGCCGCGTTCCGAGAGCGCCGCCTCCATGGAGCGTTGCGTCGACTCCCTGGTGACCCCCACCACGAGCGTGCGGGCACCAAGGGCCTCGGCGACCAGCAGGGCGCCGTCCAGGATGAGGTGCGGGGCACGGTTGATGAGCACCGTGTCCTTGCGGCAGGCCGGTTCGTCCTCACTGCCGTTGACGACGACGACCGGCCGTACCCCGCGCTTGATGGCCGCCTCGGCGACCGAGCGCAGCTTCTTGTGGAAGGGGAAGCCCGCGCCGCCGCGCCCCTTCAGGTTGATCGCCTCGGAGAGCTTCGCCAGTTGCTCCCCGCCCATGGGTTCGAGCGGCCCGTGCACCTTGAGGTGCATGGGCAGGTCGAGTCTCTCGACAAGGTCGAAGCCCGACGTGAGCTGCGGAAGCCCGACGACGCGGACCTCAGGGACGTCGGGCAGGGCCTCGTTCACCTATAGCCTCCGGAAGGCGTGTTCCAAGGTTCGCCCGAGCCACCCTGCGCGTCGAAGTCGTACGAGGCGTTGGGCGGCTGATCGGTGGCGGCACCGCTGTTGTACGTGTCACCGGAGTTGTACGTACCGGAGGCCCCGTTCGACTCACCCGTGGGGTAGGCGTATCCCTCGCCGTAGCCCCCGGCGCCCGAATTGTTGTTGTACGTCGGGATGTTGTACCCGGTGTCCTGGAGCGGGTCGTAGGCCGACGGGGGCGCCTCGCCGACCGGCGGCGGGGAGGGGACGGGCCAGGTGCCGGAGGTGCTGCCGCCGTTGTCCACACGCGGGGAGGCCTGTGTGTTCTGCATGTCCATCGGCACGTTCATGCGGGAGGTCTGGTCGGTGATGTACGGCATCTGGCCGGTGGACTCCGGGGTGGCGGTGCGGTAGGCCGCCGCGAAGCCGTTCGTGTCGGCGACCGGGGTCATGGACCTCGTCTCGTACTGGGCGGCGGCCGGGTCGACGCGAGGCATCGACCCGGTGTCGCCGAACGAGGACTGCTGCGCGCCGCGGCGGCCCTCGGCCGGGCGCCGGCTCTCGAAGCCGGGCAGCGCGGACTCGGCCACCCGGCCCCGGCTCGCGTCGAGATCGTCCAGGCCAGGCCGTTCCTCGTTGCCCAGGAGCATGGCGATCCGGTCGGCGAACTTCCGCTTGACCGAGCGGGGCGCCGAGCGCAGGGCCAGGGCGGCGGCGACGCCAACCAGGCACAGCTCGTACGAGATCATGAAGAACGGCTTCGCCGCGCGGCCCGCGAACAGGCCGTGGACCAGCGCCGCGCACCAGGCCGGGTACGCCAGCATGTGCATCGCGCGCCAGCGGGCGGCCACCGGCGCCGGGGACGCGAACTGGTTGCGCAGGGCGCCGGTGATGCCCACGAAGATCATGAGCAGGCCGGCCAGGGAGCCGAGGCCGATGAGCCCGGCACTGCCCTTGACGCCGAGGCTGAACGGGATCAGCGCGGCGATCAGGACGGTGTGGTCGAGCGCCAGCTTGACCGTGATGTGGATCACGAGGAACGCGATCGAGCCGACGGCGGTCACCCGGTGGATGCCCTGGGCCACGATCCGCTGGCGGATGTTGAGAACGACCCGGTCCTGGGCGACGAGCCCCCAGATGACCGAGCAGGTGAGCGACACGAGCGAGAGGACGCCCGCACCGAAGTTGAGGAAGTCCTGTACCTGGCTGCCTCCGGCCAGCACGAACACGGGTATGAAGATCAGGACGACGAGGCTCACCACGCCGTAGGCCGAACGGCCCGGCTTGGGGAGCGAACTGGTGGTACGACGAGCGTTCATGGGGGCAACTCCGAGCAGTATCGGGAAAGCGGTCCCGCTGCCGAACTCTAAGTGGCTCCATACCGGTGGGTACGAGGTTTGAGTTATTGCGTTGTTATCAAACGACGATGCGCTTGCTGTGATGTCCCGTAGTGGGTGGTACGCGAAGGTAGTCCTTGAACTTGGGTCAGTGTCGGCCGGTGTGATCAGGGTGCCAAGGGTGATACGGAAGCGCGTCGCGTTGTGCTCAAGCGCTGCGGTACCCTCATGCCATGCGTGCCGTACGCCTTCTGCTTAGCGAGCCGCGCTGACGAGTCCCGACCGCCGGTGAACGGCGAGGTCGGAATCAGCGCGGCGTCCCCTCCTGTGCGAGGGGATTTTTCGTTTGGTGAATGTCACACCCTGAACGACACAGCCGCTGGCAGAGACGACCGATGGAGCTTTGAGGATCATGAGCGAGACGAACCCCGCTGCCGCCGCCGAGGTGGTCGCGCCGCACCGCTACACCGCCGCCATGGCCGCGGACATCGAGGCACGCTGGCAGGACTTCTGGGACGCCGAGGGCACCTACGAGGCCCCGAACCCGAAGGGTGACCTGGCCGGCGACCCCGAACTGGCCGCCCGGCCCAAGAAGTTCATCATGGACATGTTCCCGTACCCCTCCGGTGCGGGCCTGCACGTCGGCCACCCCCTGGGCTACATCGCCACCGATGTGTTCGCCCGGTTCCAGCGGATGACCGGTCACAACGTGCTGCACACCCTGGGCTTCGACGCCTTCGGCCTGCCCGCCGAGCAGTACGCCGTGCAGACCGGCACGCACCCGCGCGTGTCCACCGAGGCCAACATCGAGAACATGAAGGTCCAGCTGCGCGCCCTGGGCCTGGGCCACGACAAGCGCCGGTCGTTCGCCACGATCGACCCGGAGTACTACAAGTGGACCCAGTGGATCTTCCTGCAGATCTTCAACTCCTGGTACGACGACGAGGCCGGCAAGGCCCGCCCGATCGCCGGGCTGATCGCCCAGTTCGAGTCCGGTGAGCGTGCCGTACCGGGCCACACGCGCGCGTGGCCGGACCTGACCGCCACCGAACGCGCCGACGTCCTGAGCGAGTTCCGCCTGGCCTACGCCTCCGACGCGCCCGTCAACTGGTGCCCCGGCCTGGGCACCGTGCTGGCCAACGAGGAGGTCACCGCCGACGGCCGCTCCGAGCGCGGCAACTTCCCCGTCTTCAAGGCCAAGCTGCGCCAGTGGAACATGCGCATCACCGCCTACGCCGACCGGCTGCTGTCCGACCTGGAGGAGCTGGACTGGCCCGAGGCAATCAAGCTGCAACAGCGCAACTGGATCGGCCGCTCCGAGGGCGCCCGCGTCGACTTCCCGGTCGACGGCGAGCACATCACCGTCTTCACCACCCGCCCCGACACCCTGTTCGGCGCGAGCTACATGGTGCTGGCCCCCGAGCACCCGCTGGTCGACAAGTTCACCCCGGAGGCCTGGCCCGAAGGCACGCACGACGTGTGGACGGGCGGTCACGCCACCCCGGTGGAGGCCGTCGCCGCCTACCGCGCGCAGGCCGGCACCAAGTCCGACGTGGAGCGCCAGGCCGAGGCCAAGGACAAGACCGGTGTCTTCACCGGCGCGTACGCCACCAACCCGGTCAACGGCGACCGCATCCCCGTCTTCATCGCCGACTACGTGCTGATGGGCTACGGCACCGGCGCGATCATGGCCGTTCCGGCGGGCGACCAGCGCGACTTCGACTTCGCGCGCGCCTTCGAACTGCCGATCATCTGCATCGTCGAGCCCACCGACGGCCGCGGCACCGACACGTCGACATGGGAGAACGCCTTCGGGTCCTACGACGCGAAGATCATCAACTCCTCGAACGACGACGTCTCCCTGGACGGCCTGCCCGTCGCCGAGGCCAAGGCCCGCATCACCGAGTGGCTGGCCCGCAAGGGTATCGGCGAAGGCACCGTCAACTTCCGCCTGCGCGACTGGCTGTTCAGCCGCCAGCGCTACTGGGGCGAGCCCTTCCCGATCGTCTACGACGAGGACGGCGTCGCCCACTCGCTGCCGGAGTCGATGCTGCCCCTGGAGCTGCCGGAGGTCGAGGACTACTCGCCGCGCACCTTCGACCCGGACGACGCGAACACGTCCCCGGAGACGCCCCTGTCGCGCAACGAGGACTGGGTCAACGTCACCCTGGACCTGGGCGACGGACGCGGCCCCCGGAAGTACCGCCGCGAGACCAACACCATGCCCAACTGGGCCGGTTCCTGCTGGTACGAACTGCGCTACCTGGACCCGCACAACGACCAGGAGCTGGTCGACCCGGCCATCGAGCAGTACTGGATGGGCCCCCGCGCGGGCATGCCGCACGGCGGCGTCGACCTGTACGTCGGCGGCGCCGAACACGCCGTACTGCACCTGCTGTACGCCCGGTTCTGGTCCAAGGTGCTGTTCGACCTGGGACACATCTCGTCCCCGGAGCCGTTCCACAAGCTGTTCAACCAGGGCATGATCCAGGCCTACGTCTACCGGGACGGCCGCGGCTTCCCGGTGCCCGCCGCCGAGGTCGAGGAACTGGGCGGCGAGTACTACCACCAGGGCGAGAAGGTCTCCCGGCTGCTGGGCAAGATGGGCAAGTCCCTGAAGAACGCGGTCACTCCGGACGAGATCTGCGAGGAGTACGGCGCCGACACCCTGCGCCTGTACGAGATGGCCATGGGCCCGCTGGACGTGTCCCGGCCGTGGGACACGCGCGCGGTGGTGGGCCAGTACCGGCTGCTGCAACGGCTGTGGCGCAACGTCGTCGACGAGACGACCGGCGAGGTCACGGTCGTCGACACCGAGCCCGACGAGGAGACGCTGCGCGCCCTGCACAAGGCGATCGACGGCGTCCGCCAGGATCTGCAAGGGCTGCGCTTCAACACGGCCATCGCCAAGATCACCGAGCTGAACAACCACCTGACCAAGGCGGGCGGGGCGGTACCGCGTTCCGTCGCCGAGTCCCTGGTCCTGCTGATCGCGCCGCTGGCCCCGCACGTCGCCGAGGAACTGTGGCGCAAGCTGGGCCGCACCGACACGGTGGTCCACCAGGACTTCCCCGTGGCCGACCCGGCGTACGTCGTGGACGAGAGCGTGACCTGCGTCGTGCAGATCAAGGGCAAGGTCAAGGCACGCCTGGAGGTCCCGCCGACGATCTCCGACGCCGAGCTGGAGAAGGTCGCGCTGGCCGACGAGAAGGTCGTCGCCGCGCTGGACGGCGCCGGTATCCGCAAGGTCGTCGTGCGGGCACCGAAGCTGGTCAACATCGTTCCGGCGTAGCCCTCCGAGGGGCTCGCCGCGCCTCTTCGACGGGGTCGGGAACAACGCCTCGGGGTAGTCCCCTACGGGCAGGTTCGGGGTTCTTCTGGAACTCCGCGCCTGCCCGTTGCGTTTACCGTTGAAGAGCGGCGCGGCGTGCGCCGCCCGGAGCCGGTGGAGGAGCGTTGGAAGCCGTGATCGCAGTCTTCGCCCTTCTCTTCCTGCTGTTCGTGGTCGCGGGCGGCTATGTCACCGTCAAGGCCGTCGGCGCGGCCAAGCGGGGCGTCGACCGCACGGTCGCGCAGGCCCGGCGCACCGTCGAGGACCACACCCTGCGCGCCAAGTCCCTCGCCCAGCCCGGCCCGCAGGGACAGGTGGCCCAACTGCGGCTGACCCTGCGCACATCGATGCGCGCGACCCAGGACGCGCTGCACGCGGGTGTGACCGAGGACGAGTCCCTGAAGGAATCCCTCGGCCTCTTCCAGCGACTCAGCGCACACGGCCGCGAACTCGACGGCGAACTCAAGCGCCTGGAGTCCGAACCCGACCGCAGAACGCTCGCCGAGCGGCTGCCCGCCCTGCGCGAGCGCACCGAGCGCATCACCGCCTCCGCCGACTCACTGCGCTGGGCCGCCCGCGACCGCGCCGGCCGCTTCGCGGAGGACGACCTCGACGCGCTGAGCGCCCAGATAGACGTGGAGGCGGGAGCCCTGCGGCACTGGACGAAGGCGGAGCACGCACCACCCCCGTGGCCCGACGCCCCGGCCGCCGACGCCACGACGGCCCAGCAGACCTGGCCGGAGACCCCGCGCTCCCGCCCCGCCGCCGAGGAATCGGCCCCCTCCGCCATCGCCCCGCCGGGACGGCGTCCCAGCTACCCCTGGCAGAAGAAACCCCGCCCCGAGAGCACGATTTGAGACGGCGGCAGGCCGCCGTCGTACGGCACGGTGTGATCCGGCCCGTTCCGGCCCAGGTGAAAGGGGTCGGGCTGCCGCCCGGCCGCTACGGCAGGTAACCTCCAGCTCATGTCCCGCCATGTCGCGATCGTCACCGATTCAACGGCCTACCTGCCGCCGCTGACGATGGAGCGCCACGGCATCACGGCGGTGCCGCTGACCGTCGTCCTCGGCGACCAGGCACTCGACGAGGGCACTGAGATCTCCACCCGCTCCCTGGCCCTGGCCCTGCAGAAGCGGCGCCCGGTCACCACCTCGCGGCCCAGCCCCCAGCTCTTCGCCGAGACCTACCGCAGGGTCGCCGAGTCCGGCGTCACCGGCATCGTCTCCCTCCACCTCTCCGCCGAACTCTCGGGCACCTACGACGCGGCGGTCCTCGCGGCCCGCGAGGCGCCGGTGCCGGTACGGGTCGTGGACACCGGCATGATCGCGATGGCGCTCGGCTTCTGCGCGCTCGCCGCGGCCGAGACGGCGGAAGCGGGCGGCACGGTCGACGAGGCGGTCACAGCCGCGGAGAAGCGGGCCGCGGGCACCTCCGCCTACTTCTACGTCGACACCCTCGACTATCTGCGCCGGGGCGGCCGTATCGGCGCGGCACAGGCCCTGCTGGGCTCCGCGCTCGCCGTGAAACCCCTGCTCCAGCTGGAGAGCGGGCGCATCGAACCCCTGGAGAAGGTCCGGACGGCGTCCAAGGCGATTGCCCGCCTGGAGGAGATCGTGGCCGACCGGGCGGGCAGCGCACAGGTCGACATCGCCGTCCACCATCTCTCCGCGCCCGAGCGCGCGGAGGCCCTCGCTGAGCGGCTGCGGGTACGGCTGCCCGGACTGGCCGACCTCCATGTGAGCGAGGTCGGGGCGGTGATCGGGGCACACACCGGGCCCGGCTTGTTGGGGGCCGTGGTCTCGCCGCGCTGACGGCTGATCGCCCGCGGTACGGGTGGGTGTTCGCCGGGCCCGGTCACTCGTGTGAGTGACGGAGTTGTCCACAACCGGGCGTCCGTCCCCGGGAATTGACCAAGATCATCGCGAAGTGGCGAGATGCCCGATCCTCGGCGCATGGCACTTCGATCACGCTCACACACAGCGACCGCGACCAGCGGCCCGGGCCGCGCCCCGTCCTCGGACGGCCGCACCCGCCAACGCCGCGCCCCGACCCGGGGCCGGGCACACCGCCAGGCGTCGGCGGACGAACTCCGACGACGCGCGGAACTCCTGTTTGCCGAACGCGTAGGAGAGCGGCGGGAGTTGGGGAACGGGCCGCCGGGTGGGGAACGGGGGGTGGGGGCGGCGACGGATCGGACAGCGGCTCGGACGGGGATCCGGGAGACGAACCGGGCGACGACTCGGGAGACGACCCGGACAGGAGCGCCGACGAGTGTCGGGACGGCGAGTGCTGGGCCGAAGAGTGCGGGGACGGCCAGTGCCGGGACGGCGAGTGCAGTGTCGGCGGGTGTTGGGCCCGAGTCCGCCGTCTCCTACGTCGGGGGCGTCGGGGATGTCGAGGACGCTGACGAAGTTGAGGACGCCGGTGTCGGGGGCGGCCGGGAGGTAGGGGTCTGGCGGGAGCGGGCCGGGTCGGCGCTGCGGGAGCGGATGCCGATGTGGGTGCAGACGCGCTGCGGACTGGAGCGGCGGAGCGTGATCGCGCTCGGTGTGCTGTTCGTGGTCGCCGCGGGCTTCGCGGTACAGCACTTCTGGGTGGGCCGGACCCAGCTCGTGCGAGCCCCGGAGGTGGTGCGGGCGGTGGCTCCTTACGGCACAGGGGGCGACGAAGCGGGCGGAGACACCGGCAAACAGGCCGGGGCGCCTGCCTCGGCCGGAGCGCGGGGCGTATCGAGCGCGGCCGGTGCCGCCGGCGCCGAGATCGTCGTGGACGTCAGCGGCAAGGTCCGTGAACCCGGGGTCCATCGGCTTCCGGCCGGTTCGCGGGTGACGGATGCGCTGCGGGCGGCGGGCGGGGTGCGCTCGGGTACGCACACCGAGGGGCTCAACCTCGCCAGGTTCCTCGTGGACGGGGAGCAGATCGTCGTCGGGGGACCGGCTCCCGGGGCGCAACCCGGTGCGGGATCGGTGGGCGGCGCGGCGGTCGGCGCGGCGGGCTCAATGGGCACTGGCACGGCGGCGGCTCCAGGCGCTCCGGTCTCCCTCAACACGGCCACGGCCGACCAGCTCAACACCCTGCCCGGGGTGGGCCCTGTGCTGGCCCAGCACATCATCGACTACCGCACCCGGCACGGCGGTTTCCGCTCGGTGGACGAACTGCGCCAGGTCAACGGCATCGGCGACCGCCGTTTCGCCGATCTGCGGGATCTGGTCCGGCCATGACCCACGTTCAGGACGGCCCGCGCGACGACGGGTCCCGCCGTGCCGTGCATGCCTCCTCGGAGAATCGGCGGGGTACCGCGCACCCCCACCAGGAGGGCCCGACAGACCTACGGCTTGTGCCGCCCGCACTCGCCGCCTGGGCGACAGCCGCACTGGCGCTGGACGCGTCACCGGCCTGGGTCACGGGTATCGCGGTCGCCGCACTGGTGGCGGGGCTCGTGCTGCTGCTGGCGCGCCGACGGCGACGCAGGGCGGGAGCCAGCCGTGCCGTCTCCTCCTGGCCCCGCGCCTCCGTCGCTGCCCTGCTGCTCTCCGTCGCGGCAGCCGCCGCCTCCGCCGGATTGCACGGAGCGGATCTGCGCCGTGGGCCGGTGCCCGAACTGGCGCGGGAGTACGCGTCCGTCACCGCGGAGGTGGAGGTCGGTTCCGACCCACGGTTGACCCGGCCCCGGATCAACGGGGACCACGCGGCACCGGTCTCCGTGCTGATCGAGGCGGAGGTACGAAGGGTCGAGGGGCCGGACGGATCGGTCGTCGAGACACGGGCACCGGTACTGCTGATCATTGATCCGGGCTCGTCTGGCGGGGGTGCCGGAGGCGATACGACTGGTGGGGGCGCCGGGGTCATGCCCGGCCCGGCGCACACGTCCCGAAACGGCCCGGAGCACTCGCCCTGGCTGGGCCTGCTCCCGTCCACGCGGGTGAGGGTGACCGCGCGGCTGGCGCCCTCCCTGACGAGCGGGGACCGCGTCGCGGCCGTGCTGCGGGTGCGGAACCAGCCGGTGCCGGAGGTCGTGGGGAAACCGTCCGGGGCCCAGCGGTTCGCGGGGCGGTTGCGGGCCGGGCTGCGCGAGGCCACCGACGGGTTGCCGGCGGACGCGCGGGCGCTGCTGCCGGGGCTGGTCGTCGGCGACACCGCACGCGTCACCCCCGAGTTGGACGAGGCCTTCAAGGAGACGGACCTCGCGCACACCCTCGCCGTCTCCGGAAGCAATCTGACCATCCTGCTCGCCCTCCTCATCGGACCGCCCGGTCTCGCCCAGCTAGTCGAACGCCGAGGTCTGGCACCACGCCTGGGGATCTCCCTCCGGGCGACCGCGTCGCTCGGCGGAGTACTCACCCTCGGGTTCGTCGTCGTGTGCCGCCCCGACCCGAGCGTGCTGCGGGCCGCGGCCTGTGGTGCCGTCGCACTGCTCGCCCTGGCGACCGGGCGCCGCAGATCACTGATCCCGGCCCTGGCGACGGCCGTACTGCTCCTGGTGCTGTACGACCCGTGGCTGTCGCGGAGTTACGGCTTCCTGCTCTCCGTCCTGGCCACCGGAGCGCTCCTCACGCTCGCGCCACGCTGGTGCGAGACGCTGCGGCGGCACCGGGTTCCCCCGCGACTGGCCGAGGCGCTGGCCGCCGCTGCCGCCGCGCAGGCACTGTGCGCGCCGGTTGTGGCCGTGCTGTCGGCCCGGGTCAGTCTGGTGGCGGTGCCGTGCAACCTGCTCGCGGAGATCGCCGTCGCCCCGGCCACGGTGCTCGGTTTCGCGGCGCTGGCGACGGCACCGTTGGCGATGCCGGTGGCCAAGGTCCTTGCGTGGGGCGCGAGTTGGCCCACCGGGTGGATCGCGGACGTGGCCCGGACCGGCGCGGCGCTGCCCGGTGGGGGAGTGGACTGGCCCGGCAGCTGGACCGGGGCGCTGCTGCTCGCGGTCGCCGTCGCGGTCCTCGTGCTGGTCGGCCGAAGGCTGCTGGGGCATCCGTGGCTGTGCGGTGTCTGCGGGTTGCTGCTCCTGCTGGTCGTGGTCGAGCCGGCGCCGCTCACCCGGGTGATCACGGGGTGGCCGCCGCCGGGTTGGCGGTTCGCGATGTGCGACGTCGGGCAGGGGGACGCGACGGTGCTCGCGGCGGGCAAGGGCACCGGCGTGGTCGTGGACGCCGGACCCGATCCGAAACTGGTCGACCAGTGTCTGCGCACGCTCGGCATCACCAGGATTCCGTTGGTCGTCCTGACCCACTTCTTCTCCCGGTACTTCTGGACGCTCTCAGTGTTGGGTGGCCCCGAAGGGGCCTCCCAACACCAGGTAGGAACCGCCTCGTTACCTCTGACAGTTGT